>JANSXP010000006.1 GCA_024742875.1 Planctomycetaceae bacterium
GACATCAAAACTGATCGAGCTGCCAAAGTAAGGCAGCACGAAATCTTTCCACTCCACGTAGCCTTTCGTGCCACTTACGTTCACCCACTGCTGATGATTGCCTCGGAACGAGTTGTAGAACGTCGCTGAGACACCACTGGCAAAGTGCAGTTCCCCCTGAAACTCCATGGGGACTTCATCCGAGCTGTCCGGCCGCTTCACGCCGTGCAGAATACGGCCGCGGACCTCCACAGGCATCTCATAATTTAGCGCCCACAGCGTGGCGCGAATCGTATACCAGCCCAGATCTCCAAGGCAGCCAGCCGGTTCCATATCGCTGCTGGCGCGAATGTTACTGGCGATCCACTCCTCGTCCGCGTTGAAACTAAACTGACTGGCAATGCGGCGAATCGTGCCCACACTTTCACCGTCGTCCAGGACGCGGCGTATGGCGGGCATCCGATCGCTGTGCATATACATCACGCCGTCCATAAACTGCACGTTATGCTCCTGACAGGCGGCGATCATGCGCTCCACGTCGGCCGCCGATACGCCACACGGTTTTTCAACCATCACGTGCTTTCCGGACTGCGCGGCTTTCACCACCCAGTCCGTGCGGATCCCTGTGGGCAGTGGAACGTAGACGGCGTCGATATCGCTGCGTCCCAGCAATTCGTCGTAGCTGCCGACGGCGTCAACGTCGTGTGACACAGGCACAGACGCCTGACAGTTGTCGATAAACTGCTGAGCCTTCTCGGTCGACCGGCTGGCGACTGCCATCACCCGACCGTTGCCGGACGCTGCGATAGAATGCCAATTCTTCATCGCGATTCCAGCGGTACTCAGAATTCCCCATCGACACACTTCACTCATTGCTCACTGCCTCATTAATTCATTGAGGAAACGCCTGATCGGCCGGCCGTCTGACCGCGTCGCCGCATTCCCCCCGGTTGGTCTGAGATAGTGTGGGAATCGGGACTGATTCTCAAGCCCTGAGACCATTTGTCACCAAAAACAGCGCCGGAATTCGCCCGCAGCCGTGCTGGACTTCTCCTGGCACCGCATTCCTGGTGTCATGTGGCGATTCAGCAGGCAAGTGAGGAAACATGATGAGCAACGTACGGGATTTTGGCGCGACCGGTGACGGCACAGCCGACGATACGCAGGCCATTCAGCACGCTCTGGCAGATGGCGACGGCGAAGTGGTTTTTCCGCGGGGAAATTACCGTGTCACCCGCACACTGCACGTGCCTTTGCAAAAATTCGGTCGCACGTCCCTCTCGGGATCTGGCGGTGTGGCCAAACTCATCATGGATGGCCCCGGCGCCTGCCTCGCGATTGAGGCTACGCATACGGGCACCGCCGATCCGGCAAGTTTCCGCGAACAGCAGTGGCAACAGGAACGCATGCCCACGGTCGACGGCATCGAAATCGAAGGCCGACACAAGGAGGCCGACGGAATTCTCCTGCGGGGTGTCGTGCAGCCAACACTGACCCGTGTGCTGATTCGCCGCGTGCGGACTGCCTTAAAAGTGACGGGGCGGGCACGGAACGTGATCGTCAACGGATGTCACTTCTACGAAAACTCGGGAGTGGGCATCCACCTGGCTCAATTGAATCTGCATCAGGTCATCATCGCGGATTCGCATATCAGCTACTGTCGACTGGGCGGAATCCGCATTGAGGACAGCGAGATTCGCAATCTGCAGATCACCGGCAACGACATTGAATACAACAATTACCGTGCTCACAAACGTCAGTTTCCGGACGCCGCCGGAGAACCCACGGCGGAGATCTATATCGATGTCTCAACGGGCAGCGTCCGTGAAGGAACCATTGCCAGCAACACCATTCAGGCAACCTACAGCCCCGGTGGTGCCAATATTCGGTTTCTGGGCAGCGGAGAGACGGGCCACGAAAAAGCTGGGATGTGGACCATCACAGGAAATCTGATTGGCAGCCAGAGCAACAACATCCATTTGACGCGTGCGTACGGCGTCAATATCACGGGCAACTACATTTACAGCGGGCATCACCGCAACCTGCTGGTGGAAGACTCACGCAATATCGTCGTTGGTTCCAATTCCTTCGGCCACAATGCAGATTACGGCAACAAGGCTCTGGCCACCGGCCTGCGGTTTGTGAACTGCCGCAACTGCAACCTGACGGGCGTACTCATTCAGGACGCACCGCTGGGACAGCACACCGTCTCGGGTGCAGTGGCACTGCAGCGGGATGCTCTTGTGGAAATCATCGATGGCCAGTCGTTCAACATTTCCGGCTGCCAGATTCTCGACGGAACTCCGGTCGGGCTGCGGCTGGAAAACTGTTCCAACAGCCTGGTGTCCGGGTGCTCGATTCTCGATCAGCGGTCCGAACGGAAAATGCGGCGGGCCATCGAATGCCGTGGAGGGACAGGAAATCTGATCAGCAACAATCGCCTGTCCGGACGAAAGGCCGATCTGCCAGCGGATCGGCCGGGATTCACAGTGAGCGGCAATGTCTTCGATTCCTGACATCCCGAAAGCCCTCGGTCTTCCGGAACGCCCGCCGCAAATGCCCCGACCGCCCAGACTGCCAAAGCGAGATTGACACTATTTGCGAAATCCAGGAGAAGCCTTCCGTCGGAATGACTTTTGATCGCACTCGGTTCTGCCGAGGCTGCGACACCGTTCGATGGAGCGAACCTATGCGAATTCTCTGCTGCCTGCTGATCCTGACACTCGCCGGATGCGGCTCGAAATCTGAGACCGGGGCGAAAGCCGGCATCCCACTGTCGATCAAAAGCCCCGAAGCGGCAAAAGAGAAGACCGAAGCCGCTCCCAAACCCACCAAAGAGCAGGCGGCTGCGGTGGGCAATCCAGGCGTGGAAACGCTGGTGAAGAAAGCACGAGCGGCCGTTGTCCTGGGACAGCCTGTTGTGGCCGTGGAAGCGCTCAGCCAGGCCATTGGGCTTTCGCCCGATGAAGCTCGACTGTTCCGCCTGCGTGGTGACGTCTACGCGCTTTTGGGACAGGACGCCAACGCCAAGGTGGACTTCTCTCTGGCCATCCGGCTCGAACCAAAGAACGCGAATCTGCGAAACGTGCGCGGCTACTTTCTGATGAGTCATGGTCTGACAGATGAAGCCCTGGCAGATTTCGAACAGGCAACGCAGCTGGATCCGGCAATGAGCACGGCCTGGAACAACATGGGGCTGGTGTCACTGGCGCGCAAAGAATTCAAGACCGCCGAACAGCGCTTCACCAAAGCGCTGGACAACGACACCGACTATGTGGATGCCCTGAACAATCGCGGTTTCGTGAGATTCAAACAGCAGAAATACAAGACGGCGCTGACCGACCTGAACCAGGCAGTGAAGCTGAACGGGGACTACGCCAGTGCGTGGAACAATATCGGTCTGGTCCACATGGCACAGCAGAATTACGAAGCCGCCATCAAGGCGTTTGACCAGACCGTTCGCCTGGCCCCCATGGACTCTCGCTGGCTGGGCCACCGCCGAGCGGCATTGCTGAAGCTCGAAAAGTTTGAAGCCGCCGCCGCTGATGCAGAACGCATCCGCTGGCTGGCCAATCTGGATGTGCTGACTCGTGAGTCGATGCAGCATTCTGAGAAGGCCGAAAACTGGATCCGTCGTGCCAGGTACCTTGTCAAAGGGTCAGAATTTGGGGCCGCCGTACAGGACTACAGCCGCGCCCTGGCTGTGTCGCCGGGAAACACTGAAGCGCTCAACGGACGAGCCTTCGCGCTGCTGAACATCGGAGAATTTCAGAAGGCCATCGCGGACTGCGACGAATCACTGGTGTCACAGGAAACGGTCGAAGCCTACTCCGTGCGAGCCGACGCCTGGATGGGTCTGGAAAACTTCGCGCAGGCGGTCAGCGATTATGAGGCGGCGCAGCGGTTTGACGAAAAGATCGCCACCGCCTACCGCAGTTACGCGGACCAGTTGCGCAAAGACGGCGAAAACGAACAGGCTGCGGAAATTGAAGCACGACTGAAGGCCATCACCGACGGACTGAATGGGGTGTCGACAGAGTCCAACAGCGAGCCGCTGCCGTTTCCGGAAATCACCCGCTGATCAACGGCCGATCAACAGTTCGTCTGTCGAGGCCCGCACGCCCCGTCGCCCAGACCATGACGCCGGCTATTCGCCCCGCAGCGGACGCTTCATCAGCGCTATCGTCGCTTCGCGCGGCGATTTGTCCTCAAACAGCACACGATAGACCTCCCGGGCGATCGGCATATCAATGCCACGTTCTTCGGCAATCTGCACAATGCTCTGGGCGGTGAAGACTCCTTCGGCAACCGCCTGCATACCGTCTCGAATTTCGGCCAGCGTGTGCCCGCGTCCGAGCAGTTCTCCTACATGTCGATTGCGACTGTGCCGACTGCCGCAGGTTGCAATCAGATCCCCGATGCCGGCCAGTCCGTAAAAAGTGTCGGGCGATGCGCCCAGCGCCGACCCAAAACGCACCATCTCGGCCAGTCCCCGGGTAATCAGTGCCGACTTGGCGTTGTCGCCGAATTCCAGCCCATCACTGATGCCAGCGGCGATGGCGATCACATTCTTCAGCGCGCCCCCCAGTTCCACGCCCAGAAGATCGGTGTTCGAATACACCCGCAAATGCTGGTTGGAGAACACGGACTGAATGATTTCTGCAGCCGGCAGGTGATCGCTGGCCGCGACAACGCTGGCTGGCTTGGCACACGCCACCTCTTCGGCATGACAGGGACCGCCAAATGCCACCACAGGGCGGTCTCCCAGGATGTCCTGAATCACCTCGCTGGGGCGCGTGAGCGTTTCCACTTCAATGCCTTTGATGGCGCTGACCATCAGGGCATCTGCCGAAATACGCGATGCGTGTTCGTTCATCGCGTCGCGCAGCGAGCGGGTGGGAATGCAGACCACCACGATGTGGGCCCGCTCAATCACACCAACATCGGACGTGACATGAATGGACGGTTCCAGTTCGACTCCCGGCAGCAATCGGGAATTGACGCGTGTTTCGGCGATATGCGACGCGAAAGTGGCGTTGCGAACCCACAGTGTGACACTGGCGGCCGTTTGCTGAGCGAGCACCTTGGCACAGGCGGTGCCCATGGCTCCTCCGCCCAGCACACACACATTTTTGTCAGTCATACCCCGCCTTTTTGCTGTACCTCGTTCATGCTGAGGCATCGGATCCACCTACGTGCAGAATCAACAGCGTTAATGTATTCGGTCTGACCGGTATATGACAGGCATCGAAATGGCTTTGCCTGGCCGTGAAAATTTGCTCGTCCGGCATTCCCGAACCAGACTCCAGCGTGTCATCTCAAGCAAATAATGACTGCATACAGATCGAGAGGTAGGGGTCATGGATCTCCAGACGCCAGCAGCCAAGAGTCCTGACTTCGTGGAACGCCGCAAGCAGGAAAAAACGTCCGACGGCTTTGAACGACGTCAGTTTCGTGACGGCAATCGCTCTTCCCGCCCGGAAGTTGCCGAATTCGCAGAGGCGATTGATCAGTACAAGATCACTCACCATCGTCGCTTTATCACGTTTGAAGAGCTGTACGATGTGATGGTGTCACTGGGCTACCATAAGTAGTCCTACAATCGATACGACCGGTTGTTTTACGCGACCGCTCATGTTCACTTCCGTTATCAGCACGCATTCTTCTGCTTATTTGACGCATCCGTCATTTTTTGTGGAAGAGTACTAAAGTTGAGCC
Source organism: Planctomycetaceae bacterium (assembly GCA_024742875.1). GTDB lineage: Bacteria > Planctomycetota > Planctomycetia > Planctomycetales > Planctomycetaceae > Fuerstiella. The sequence goes on from JANSXP010000006.1 coordinate 5,698, forward strand.
GAGCTCAGCGACTGGGGCCTGTGACACGCTTTCTCCGCACGAAGCGCTGGCGTCACAGGCTTCCTCCGTTTCCCTCAAACGCGAGAAAGTGCTGAAGACATGATGGAATCCGATACCGATTTGTTGGTCACAGATCGACGCCGACGCAGCCGACGGGCTGCCGGAACTTTGCGAAGTCAGGAAGAGCTTCGTGAGGATCAACCTGAACCGGAAGTTGTTGATCGTCGCAAACAGGATCGTCGACGACAGATTGATCCCACGACCTGTGAACGAGATTACTCCGGCTGTGAAGTCGAATTCATGCGAGCCATGGACGACTACAAACGCAAGAGCGGTCGCCCGTTTCCCACGTGGAGCGAAGTGCTCGAGGTGCTGATCAGCCTCGGCTATCGCAAAGTGGCGGAGCCATCAGAAATGGTGTGGCGAAGTTCGGGCGACTAATCGAAACACAGCGGGCAGGGAAGCATACCGCATCGATTCGTTCAACCATTCATTCGCACATCAAACATCGAGGGCAGGCAACTGCCCTTTTTTTATGCGCGGTGGTTTTCCACAGCCGGACGACTGCTGCGGGGAATGCATCAAACGCCTGGACGGCCAAACACCATGATCGTGATGTCATCATTCTGTGGGCGGCCATTGGCATGAGAGCGCACGTCAGACAGCAGATCTTTCCCCAGCTGAGCGGGGTCTTTTGAGCCTTCACGAATGAAGTCAATCACACGGTCTTTGCCGTACAGGTTGCTGTCGGGGTCCATCGCTTCATCCACGCCGTCAGTGATCAGCGTGAAAATGTCACCGGCCTCAATATCGCGCGTGATGACGGGATACTCATATCCATCCATGATGCCGATGGGAATCCCAATGATGTCGTCACCAATTTCCTCGATACTGCCGTCGGCCTTGCGAATCACGGGCGACATATGGCCCGCGTTGGTGAGCGTGATACTGTTCTTCTGCAGGTCAATGACGCCCAGAATGTACGTCACGAAACGGCCTTCGACCATGTTGTGACACATGTGATCGTTGATCCGCTGTATGGCGACGGAAACATCATCGGTGAAGCTCATGGTGGCCTGCACCACGCTGGCCATGCGTGACATGATGAGCGCTCCGGGTACTCCTTTTCCGGCCACATCCCCAAAACTGACGCACACCTTGTCTTCGCCGATCATGAAGCAGTCAAAGTAGTCTCCCCCCACTGCCTGCGCCGCATCATAGGAGGCGTAAAACTGATAGCCGTCCACTTCGGGGAGTTTGTCCGGCAGCAGGGCCCGCTGCACATTGGCAGCGATCATCATCTCCTTATCCTGCTTCTGTTTGTCCAGAAACGTCACCAGCAGCCGGGCATTTTCATAGGCGGTGGCCGCCTGACTGGCAACCGCCAGCAGCAGCTGCAAATCGTCGTCAGTAAACCGTTTCATTGGGTTTTGCGTGTCCAGATTGATCACGCCAAACGGCCGGTCTTCCAGGTCCAGCAGCGGCACACACATCATGGAGTGAATGGTCAGACTGGAAATGGACTCACTGGCACTGAAGCGGGAGTCACTGGCCGCGTCGGCTGACAGAATTCCCGATTTCTCTTCCAGCACGGTATCGAGAATCGTGCGACTGAGCCGAACCGTTTCGTCCGTATTGGTGCTGCGATGCTTTTGCGCCACTGGCACCAGGGTGCCAGTCTCTGTCCGCTGCATCAGAATCGAACCGCGGTCCGCCTGAGGAAAAATGTCGAACAGGGCGTCCAGGATACGCGGACTGATGTTTTCAATTTCAACAGTACCCGCGAGGGCCTTATTGATTTTCAAAATCCCCTTCAGCTTGTCTTCCGGCCGCACATCCAGCAGGCCGTATCCACCGGCCGCCGCAGACCCCATGATTGTGCTGCTGGCTTCTTCGTTGACTTCAATTCCCAGCGGTCGTCCGAATGCCGACGATTCTTCGGGATCTCCGGAATCATCTTCATAGCGGAATTTGATGGGGCCCAGCTTGATCCGATCACCGTTCTTCAACGGGGCCGGCGTGTTGGGTGTCAGCTGCTTGCCATTCAGGAACGAACCGTTGCCGCTGCCCAGATCTTCCAGCATCACGTCGTCGCCCTGACTGATCAGCTGAGCATGAAAGCGGGACACCATATTGGAGTCCAGCTGCAGCGTGCAGTCCGGATGGCGTCCCAGCTGCACCGGGTACGCCGTCAGTTCATGAGGAACTGCCTGACCATCTTTGAGTAACACAATGCGGGGCATGGGGACATCCGGCTGAGATCGGAGGGTTCGAATTCGGCTGTCGACCAGGCAGGAGACAGCGACGGCTCGGTGTGATGGCTTTAGTCTAGTTCAAAAACGCTGCGTTTGGCGAATCAATCCACACCGCCAAAAATGGACTCGACGTTTCCGCGCAGTACACGTTTGCCCAGCAAAATGGCCTTTTCCACAGACCAGCCACGGTCAGCGACAAAGTCGGTCGCCAGCACCCGCGCCAGAATTCGGCGATACATGGCGAACTTCGGCAGAGCAAACTCAAGCTTGTACATATCGCTGTAGTAGCCAATCTGCTTGGTCTGCGGCACAGCCTGCAGTCGAGCGCGGGTGTCACGTTCGATGAAGACGGGAATGTTCGAATACCACCAGTGACCGTCTGTCACCACGTTTGGAAAAATCCACGCGTAGCTCACCAGTTCCTGATTGCTCGTTTCTGACAGCACAGAAATCGGGAAGATGACCTGCGGAAAGGCGTTCAGCAGTGACTTGTACTGAATCAGCGAAACCCGTTTGTCGTACAGGTCCTGCCCCTGAAAGACGCCCGCTTCAAACACGCGGCGGTTCACGCCAATCATCAGGTCAAACGGAAACCGATGTTCCACACAGTGTTCGGCAAGACTCCAGAAAACAAAACAACTCAGAGACGTCATTTCATCCGCAGAAAGCTGTTCACCGGAAAACACTTTGGCCACCAGCGGATCAGCCACTGCCTCGGAAACGGGCTGTGGACTGAAGTCAGGAGGCAGAGAGATGGCACACGCCCTGGCGTTGCCGGACTTGAAGCGTTCAAACAGCACACCAAGCGCGTTTTTCAGTTCCGCCGCAGAGCCGGGCGACACACCGGTCGACGTCTGCAGTCGGTCACGCACCGCGGACTGCCCGAGGTGAAACACCAGATCATCCGTGCGCAGGCAGGGGATGTAAAACTTCGTATCGAATCCGGTCAGCGGATCATCAAAATCGTTGGTCAGAAAAACACCGTCCAGCCCGCTGGTGTCCAGCACGCTCTGTTCCCAGTCGGGTGCCGACATTTTCTGCAGCGATGTGTCATAAACGGCTTCCCAGTTGGACTCATCGAGGCGATCCCCCTGGAAGTCAAAAAAGGTCTGACACATTTCCAGCAGCCAGCTGTATTGCGCCGTGTTTTCAATCGTTGCCAGCCACGGAATCAGTCGGGCCACCTTCTCTTTGGGATCCAGGCCCGGCTCTTCAATCTGCCCTTTGGCAAGGCCAGCCGAATGCGCCAGTTCGGTGTAGTAGTGGTACCCCATGATGTCAGCCAGAGTCTGTGAGGCGGCCGAGTGAGGGTTGATGTGCGTGTGGGGATCAATGAGCCGAAGGGCTTCGAGCTCGGTGAGAATGTCCTGCGTCAACTGCTGTGACATATTCAATCAGGTCCTGGTTCTGGTGGCATGCCGTGAAGGTGGAGACAGCACACCGGAAGACGTGCGGCAAGGGCCAGCGTCCGTCCAGTCGTGCGTCCCACGAAGACCGGCGGCCGGTGATAAGCGACGAGGAACTTTTTCCATTGTCGTGTGTCTCACCGAAAACCCGGGCGATCTTCAGACAGAATCTTAGCCGCCGGGCATCGGCGGTTCCATGACACGCCCGTCGGTGTACGATGGAATTCCGACTCCAGCCCCCATCACCCGCGGAACGCTCGCTTTCACCTCCACCAGCCCAATTCCCCAGTTCCCCATGCACAGCACGTCTTTGCTCCGTCAGCTCGTTGATTTTCCTTCGGTCAGTTCCACTTCCAACGTGGCCGTGTCACGCTGGGTCGAGGGACAGCTGCGGCAACTGGGATTCCGCACAGAATGGCTTGAGTACACCGACGCAGCGGGCATCGAGAAGGCCTGTGTGATCGGGCAGGCGGGGCCCGATCAGGGTCGTGGCCTGGCCTATTTCTGCCACACGGATGTCGTGCCGGCGGACTCCTGGAGTTTTCCGCACAGTGATGCATGGACGCTTCACGAACGGGACGATCGACTCTATGGCCGCGGCAGCTGTGACATGAAAGGTAGTCTGGCCGCCATGCTGGCAGCCGCCGAGGCAGTCTCCACGGATCGTCTGACGGCCCCTTTGACAATCGTTTGCACGGCCGATGAAGAGGTCGGAATGGCGGGGGCGCGGCACGTGGCGGAAGCCTCATCAATCTACAGGGATCTGACCGTGCGTCAGAGCCGCGGCATTATCGGAGAACCCACACTGCTCACTGTCGTGCATGCTCACAAGGGGGGGCGTGGCCTGCGAATCACGGCCCGGGGAATCGCCGCGCATTCCAGCACCAGCGATGGGGTCAACGCCAACTTCGCCATGATCCCGTTCCTGCACGAGATACATCAGCTGTGCGCTCGCATCGAAGGAGACAGCCAGTGGATGGACGACCGTTTTGAACCGCCAACGATCAGTTTAAATCTGGGTATCAATGACCACACGCACGCGGTGAACATCACGCCGCCGCAGTCTGTCTGCACGATCTACTTTCGCACCATGCCGAATATCGATGCGGACGCTCTCGTTGCAGAAATCACCGGGACCGCCGAAAAACATGAACTGGAACTGGAGACGATGTTTGCCGGCGAGCCGATGTTCACGCGCCCTGACGCCCTCTTCATCCAGGAACTGGTGGCCGAAACAGACACCGCAGCCTCTGCCACGGTTTCGTACGGCACTGATGGCTCGTGGTTTACGGATCTGGAAGACCTGGCCGTGCTGGGTCCCGGCTCCATAGAGCAGGCGCACCGTGACGATGAGTGGATCAGCATCGAGCAGTTGCAGCGTGGAGAGCAACTGTACCGTCAACTCATAGAGAAGTACTGCGTCGACGGCAGCTAAGCCGCAGCGGCTTCCTCTGGCGGGATGACCCAGGGGCGGATGACAGCGTCCAGACGACGGCTATGGCCGCTGCACGGATGAAGGCTTCCAGCCGGTGTCAAAATTGAACCGGGAATCCAGCGACGAACTTCCGGCAGGAGCACCGGTCGTCGTGGGGGGCGTCAGCGTCGGAGTCGTGTCCGCAGGGACAGCCGGTTGTCTGTCGAAATCAACGAACGGATCTTCGACCAGCTCGGGGGTCGCCGCTGCCGGCGCTGCAGAGCGCTGCCACTGTGGCTCCGCAACGGCGGCGGGAGTTTCCGGGACAGCCGAAGCGGCCGCGCCGCGCGCTTCTCCCAGTGTGACACGACCCGCTGTCTGAGCGTTGTAGCGAGCAAATGGATTCTCATCTCCCAGGGGACGTTCAGCGGCCGGCACCACGCTGCCCGCCGCGCCGCTCGCCCTTTCCGCAGCCGTCCGCTGGATGAAAGGAGTGGCGATGTCGTCTTCAAGTGGCTCGATCGCGAACCGCGAAGCGTCTGCCGCAGCGTGATCCACGAAATCCGGGATGGCGTCTGCGGCAGTCTGTGCAGCGGCCGCCACGGGTGTGGCTGCCTGCTGCGCATCGCGGTGCCATTCCTGCTTTTGCTCTGCAGCCCAGGCCGCAAAGTCTTCGTCGAGGGCCTGAGCCGTTTCCGTCAGACCGCTGGCCGTGGCCTGATCACCCAGAAACTGTGACATCTCCTGCAATGTCTGATTTTCCACTTCCTCAAACTGCTGCTGCGCAAAGGCGCCCGCGTCCTGCACGGCAGCGGTGCCGGCAGCCTCGCTGCGCTGGAGGAAATCATCGGCCGCTGCGCCCACTTCGCTGGTCAGTGTTGCACCGCTGACACGCAATCGATCGAGTTGCCCGGCAGAATCAGCATCACGAGAATGTGATGCCGTCATCGTGGGGCTGGCCTCTGGCTGAAACCGTGGATCTTCCGACATAGGCTCCGCAAACGGGTCTTCCATGCTTGCGTAATCACGTCGGGTCAGCTGGCGAAACCGGGAACAGCCGGTCAGCGAACAGCTCAGCACGATGAGCAGTGTGCAGGTGGTCAAGCTCTTCATCGCGATGCCTTTCGCGACGTCTCTTCCGAGAACGCCTGGTTCAGGTAGGTCTGAGGTTCAGCAAAGTGCCCCGCACCCTGCGTCACGCCGCGTGCTTCGCTGCGTGTTCGGCCGTGAACCATTTGATTGAATTCATCCGGATTGAAGTCATCGTGCCGAGAGGCAACGTTGGCTTCGTGTACAAACTTTTCGCTTTGCTCACGTCGGTAGCTCGCCTGAGTCAAAGTCCCCCTGGCCAGCGCCCGATCGATACCATCCGCCGTCGATTCGGCGGACACCGTCTTCCGACCTGCCGACGGCACATCGAGAGAACGACTGTGCTGGGGACCACGGGACTTCGGACCATCTGTGGTCGCTGACAGTGGTTCTGGCAGTGCGGGGTCCATCTGAACGGCTGCCGCCTGCACCCAGTCCTTCAGTTTCTGTCGCAGTCGACCGCCCGACTGACCGGGAAACAGGAGGGCCCGCGAACCACCGTGCAGGCCATAGGTGGCTTTCAAAACCGGGCTTTGTTCCGGGTGCTCGAAATCCATCTGTCCGATCAGCGCGGCGAGATTTTGCTCCGAGCGGACCGGGGTGACCCCACGGCGAATGTTCAGAACCACGAAGTCATTCTGACCAGGACCATGACAGCGGGCGTTGCCGCACTTGTTGGACAGCAGCGGCTGAATAGTGCGAGTAAACTCCAGAGCCAGATCTTCCGGCAGGCCACCCAGAGAACGCCGCTGGGGCGCGAGGGCTCCATGCTCCCGGACTTCCCGCAGACGCTCGGCCACCTTCTGTGCCTGAGTCATGCGCGGCTGCCCGGCCGAGTTCTCCAGCTGCACCAAACCGGCCAGCATTCGTTTTGCATCACCGCGATAGGGATCCAGGTGCAGAGCATCGAGGATTTCCTGCTTGGCTTTTCCGTACAGCTTCTGCTCCAGACACCAACGCGCCAGTTCCAGATGCGTGTCCGGAGTCAGCTCCTGTTTGGAGTCCCGCAGCTTCTGCCACGCCTGCTCAATGTCATCTGCCAGGAAATGCACCTGCTCACTGCCGACAAAGATACGGCCTCCTGGCTGCACGATATCGTACCCCTGCTGCCGCGGCGTCAGGGCACCGCGAATCACGCGACCGGAGCGCAGGACCAGCAACTGGTCTGACTTCGGCTGTGTGCGAAGCGCCAGTTCATCTGCCCGCAGAGTCAGGCAGATCAACTGCAGCGAAGCAATCAATGGAAAGAGAAAGCGCATGGGGCCAGAGCTGTGACCAGCTCGCGTGAGAAATCATCGATATCACGGGAAAAATAGCCCTCACCGCCGAAACGGGTCAATACGTCTTGACCCGCCCTGAAGGGGGAGCCCGCGACAAGCTGGCTGGCGATGTGCGATGCGGGCCACAGTTCGGCAGAATTCGCCAGCCCTCTCTCACGAGGCCGGGAAATCACGCATTCAGCAGATGATCGCCACGTGAATTACCCGCTGGTACGTTCCAGCAGATAAAACGCACTGTCGGCGCGCAGATTGGCAGCCCAGGCGCGGTCCACCGCCCGTCCGCGTATGATGGGGCGTTCCTTCACGATGCGCAGGCCGATACTCTGCATCAATTCGCGAAAGTCCCGCATACTCATGAAATGAACGTTCGGTGTCTCGTACCACTTGTGGGGCAGGGCCTCTGTCACCGGCGTTCGCCCGCGGCGGAGAACCTCGTACCGCACTCGCCAGTGGCCGAAATTGGGCACCACCACCAGCCCGCGAGAGGCGACTCGCAGCATTTCCTTGAGCACCTGCCGGGGACGCTGCACCTGCTGCAGCGTCTGACTGAGCACGGCGAAATCGAAGGTGTCCGACGGGATGTCGGCCAGCCCCTTGTTCAGGTCGGCCGCCACCACGGGCAGCCCGCGGCGGACGACAGCTTCCACATTGCTCAGTTCAACGTCGACTCCCGCGACATTGCAGCCGAGTTCATCCTGCAGCCGTTTCATCAGTCGCCCGTCACCGCAGCCCAGGTCAATCACCCGACTGCCGGGGTCAATGTGCCGAATGATCAGGTCGTCCACGAGCTGAACAGACGGGTCAGGAAGCTGGTAGCGATAGGCCATAGCGGGGCGTCGAACGTGTCATTCACAAGGCGCAAACGGAGAGGGAACGTCAGGCGCGAGCGGCCTGCAGTGTTTGCTCCAGAAACGGGGAAATTAAACTGGTCAGTGGCCCCAGATCAATCAGAAACGAGTCGTGACCGTACGGACACTCCAGCTCGACAAACGTCACGTGCTTGCCTTCCTGCAGCAGCGCCGAGGTGAGTTCCCGACTCTGACTGGTCGGAAACAGCCAGTCCGTGTCATAGGACGCCACCAGGAATCGGGCCTGCACATCCCGGACGGCTTCCGACAGGGTTCGGTCATCGCCGGACAGATCGAAATAGTCCATCGCGCGAGTCAGATACAGATAGCTGTTGGCATCAAACCGCTGCACAAAGCGTTTGCCCTGATAGTGCAGGTAACTTTCGATCTGAAACTCGGTTTCCTTCTGCATTTCAAAGGCAAAACCACCCTGATCCTGCAGGCGTCGACCAAACTTCAACTCAATCGAGTCTTCCGACAAGTACGTAATGTGCGCCACCATGCGGGCCAGAGCCAGGCCGTAACGCGGACCATCCTTGTCGTAGTAGCGTCCGTTCCCAAACCCCTGATCGGCGTAGATTGCCCGCCGTCCGACTGCGTTGAAAGCGATGCCCTGAGCGGCCAGTTTGGGGGCCGATGCCAGACAGACGGCCGCACGCACCTGATCAGGAAAACGCACGGCCCATTCGAGCACCTGCATGCCCCCCAGACTGCCGCCCACAATTGCCAGCAGGCGATCAATGCCCAGATGTTTCACCAGTTCCGCGTGCACCTGAACAATGTCGGCCACCGTGAGAAAGGGAAAGTCCAGGCAGAAACGCTCGCCTGTCTGCGGATCCACGCTGCCCGGTCCCGTCGTTCCCTGACAACCGCCGAGAACGTTGGCGCAGATGACGAAATACTGCGACGTATCCAGAGCTTTGCCAGGCCCAATCAGTCCGTCCCACCAGCCGGGCTTGTCGTCGTCTTCGTGGTGGCGACCCGCCGCATGCGCGTCTCCGGTGAGCGCGTGGCAGATAAACACGGCGTTATCGCGGCGATCATTCAGCCGTCCGTACGTCTCGTAGGCCACATCGACAGAGGTCAGCTGGGCGCCAGACTGAAATGTCAGTGGGCGTTCTTCACTGAACAGGGACGCATACTGCGTCTGGACCAGCCCAACGCTGTCTGCCGGGAATACGGATGGGGATCTCACTTCAGCCATGGATACGGTTGAAAGCTTCCTGTTCGCCAAAATCACTGGCCATCCGGACTAGCGGATGGACGGTCCTGTGCGTACCTGGTTCGGGCCAGCGCTCCAACACGGCAACTTCCGTAGCCCTTGAGGAAACAAAGTCCAGACTGCCTAACTTACCTCGAACGTGCGATGTCGACCGCCGCACACAACAGATCGAACCATCGGTCTGTGATCAGGATAGTGCGATTGCCACAGCAATTGCCCCGGCAACCACGCCGGAAGACCGGAAAAACGGGGGAATCACGCCATTGTGCCACCCGGTGGCCGTCATCGCACCACGAACTTCGTATTGCTGGAATCACGGCGATTGGCCTAAACTGCGAGGGACGCCCCTTGGGGGAGACTCAAAACACCACAGATTCGTCACGGTTCGGCAGGGAGGCCAGAGTGGCAGCACAGTCAATTCACGCACTCACAGCTGGCGAAATCGCGTCACTGCTGGACGCCGAGCTGATCGGATCGGGCGACGCCATCGTCTCCGGCACGAATTTCATCGAGCGAGCCAGTGCAACCGAGCTGGCTTTCGTCGGCTGCAGCAAAAACGCTTCTCGAATCGAAGACACGGCGGCCGTGGTGATCATTGCTCCGCCGGACCTGAAGACGGCCGCCCAGGACGACCCTGAACGAACCTACATCCTTACGGAACGACCGGAAGACGCATTCCTGACCGTCGCCCAGAAGATCTGTCCAACGCGCCCCGAAAGCTGGACAGGGGTATCGCCACAGGCCTCCATCGCCGCGACAGCAAAGATAGGTCGTAACACGACCGTCTGTCCTTTTGCCGTCATTGGTGAGCACGTCAGCATTGGCGAAGACTGTCACATCGGCCCGGGCGCGGTGATCGGCAGTGATTGTCACATTGGTGACAACACACGCATTGACGCTCAGGCCGTGCTGTATGCCGGCACTCAGGTTGGCAGCGATGTCACCATCAACGCCGGCACGGTGCTTGGGGCAGAAGGCTTTGGCTACAGCACGGTCAATGGCCAGCATCGTCGTTTGCCACACGTCGGCCATGTGGTCATCGAAGATGATGTGGAAATTGGCGCCTGCACGACGGTCGACCGCGCCAAGATGGGCGCGACGGTGATTGGCAGTGGAACACGGATCGATAACCAGGTGATGGTGGGACACAACTGCCAGATCGGCAAGCACAACCTGATCGTGTCTCAGGTGGGGCTTGCCGGATCCTGCTCAACAGGCGCCTATGTCGTGCTCGCCGGGCAGGCCGGCATTGCCGATCATGTCCATCTTGGCGATGGCGCCATTGTGGGGGCCAAATCGGGCGTGCATCGTGACATGCCCGGTGGAAAAACCTATCTGGGCAGCCCCGCCACGGAAGCAGCCGAGCAGGCGAAAATTGTCACTTCTCTGCGACGCCTGCCGCAGCTGCGCAAGACCATCAAGGAACTCCAGCAACAGGTGGCCACACTGCAGTCCGAACTCGCACAGGCCATCGATTCACTCGGCGACCAGGCAGCCCGGGAAGCTGCATAGAACCAGTGGACTCATGAACGATCACTCCCATCCTGACATTATTCCCTTTCCACGAGACCGGTGTGCCAACGTGAACGTCCAACCGACTCGCATCGGACTGCTGGCGGGCGCCGGCACATTCCCCATCGAGTTTGCCGAGGCCGCGCGGGCGGCCGGTCATTCGGTGTTTGGACTGGGTGTCGCCGGAATGGCGTCCGCGGAACTGGCTGACTACTGCGACGAGTTTCGCTTCTACCCGCTCGCTCGTATTGGCAAAGCGATCCGCCTGTTCAAAAAAGGGCACGTGACGAATATCGTCATGGCGGGCAAAATTGAAAAGACGGTGCTGTTTCATCCGTTCCGCTGGCTGCGTCTGCTGCCCGACTGGCGAACCATTCACATGTGGCTGCGGTACGCCCGCGAAAACAAAAAAGACGATACGATCCTGCTGGCCATCATCCGCGAATTTGAACGCGATGGCTTTCATTTCGATTCCGCGCTCACTTACGCTCCGGAGCTTCTCGTGAAACACGGATTTCTGACCAGGAAAAAACCATCCGTCAGTCAATGGCGGGACATTCAGTTTGGCTGGGATCTGGCCAGGGAAATGGGTCGCCTGGATGTGGGACAGACGGTCTGCGTGAACGACACGGCCGTGATTGCGGTGGAAGCCATCGAAGGCACTGACCGCTGCATTCGTCGTGCGGGCGAGTTGTGTCGCCGCGGAGGATTCACGGTCGTGAAGGTGGCCAAGCCACAGCAGGACATGCGGTTTGACGTTCCCACCGTCGGCGTGGACACCATCAAGACCATGCACGAAGCAGGCGGACGGATTCTGGCTATTGAAGCCGGCATGACGATTCTGCTTGACGGCGATGAAGTCGTCAGCCTCGCCAACAAGCTGGGCATTGCGATTGTCGCCGTCAACGCCGAAGAACTCGCCCTGCGGGTGGCCGCCTGATAAATCCGTGCGGCCGCAAATGCGGACTGCCTTCGCAGACTGCCAGTCGTATCAGTTTTTCCGACGACAGCAACCTGGCTGCTCCGATTGAGAAAAGCCCAACGATCGCGCGCCTGTTTGTTGGCGGAGGACAGCGGTATTCGTTGAATTGTTTTGGCAGGCTCGCGCAGGCCGTTTAGACTGGCGGAAGCAGATCGCCGTGGACTGTCGGGACAGTTTCCCGATGGCCCCGTCTGCCGGCTGCGGGCGTCTGCCTGCAATCCGTCTGATTCCCTGCTCGTTGGGCCGTGCTCATGCCAGTTCACAACCTTCCGACAAATTTCACTCGCATTGCCCTGCTGGCGACGATTCTGCTGGTGTCGCCGCGTCCTGCTGCCATGGGGCAGGACAGTAACATCGACCTGGATCGGGACGGCATCGTGTACGTCATCGGTCAGGTGCGTCAGGTGATCAATCGCGCGGGCCTGGTCGACCTGGGGGACGCACATACCGTCCGTCGAGCTGAACGCCTGGCCGTCATTCGCCGCGAAAAAGATCACTACGTGCCGATCGGTGTGGTGACGGTGAACGAAACCTACCCCACGTTTTGTGTTCTGAACCCCACTCCCCGGCTGACCGTGGAAGTCGGTGACATCGTGATGACAGTCCGGGAGTTTTCGGAGCTGACTCCCCCCGCCCAACATCAGCGGCGGTTCATCGAGCAGCAGATCGTCAAGAATTCGGGCGCCAATGGTTACTCCACGCGTCTGCGACGTGATACGGCCGCAACGCTGCTGAAGTACACCCGCAGCCAGCCACGCTGGGAAAAACAGACGAATCAGATCCTCGGTTACCTGAACGGGGCGTCGTTCAGTGACGGCCGCGAAAAAACCGTGTCGCGGCTAATTCGGCATATCAATATGCTGCGACGTGATTATCGGGAAGGTCGCAACAGCATTGAGATCATGGGTACCGAATGGAACTCCGTGATGGACGTCCTGTTTGGTCGGACGGTCAAATCGCAGCATGCGGCCTCGCAGGTCGGTGACGCAGACGCCGATGACGGGTTTGCTGATGACGGCCCCACGCCTCGGGATATTACCCGGATCGTGGACGAAAAGCTGTTCGACCGCAATCGACAGGAGCGCCTGCTGTTTAAGTACATCGTCGCCGCCGCGCTGGAGCGTTCGCCGCGGAAGCTCGACCTGTGGGTCCGTCAGAAAGCGGAACAGAGTCAGTTCATCCGCCTGGACACTGAAGATGTCGTGCTGGATGTAGTTCGCAAAATCATCCGGGATCTAAAAAACCAGTAGGCGACCAGTCAGAAGCGTATTCGCGCGGGACAAACATCGCTGATCTGACGGTCGCTCGAGAAACTGCAGAATTGCCTGAACAAATCCGAATTGGATTCCGCCTCCTGTTTTCGTAAAGTTGTGTCACAGCAACCGCGGAACCGGATCCATGGGACGACACTGGAAATATCGCCGAGACGACGGCGGCAGCATGCTGGCCACGATCATCGTCATCGTGGGTGGCTGCGGGCTGTGCTGGTTCATCGCTGTCTCCGCGAATGCCTTTCAGCTGCAGCTGGGGATTTCGATTGTTTCCGTGATTGCCGTCGTGCAGCTCATCCGTCTTCGCTACGGCAAAAGCCGGGGCGCCCGGCTGAGCATCTTCAACGCGATCCAGCGCAATCCATGTGACGAAAACGCGGCCGCCCAGTATCGTCCCGTAAAAATCAAAGACCGACGATCCGAGTCGCCGGCGGGCGGCAACAAGCCGATCACGGCGGAAGAGGCGCATCAGATTCAAATCAACAGCGCCAACACGTGGGTGCCCGGCAAGGCCACCCAGCGTGACGCAGACCAGAACTGACGACCGGCGGACCGTCCCCTTCTTTTTGCAGCCAGATTAGCCGGTGAACGATGTTTTCACGAGACGACATCAGCCAAGGTGCAGCTGCGGCTCATTTGTGTCACATGGTGTGACCTTCCCAATAAAGACTGGGGGACAGGTGGCGTCGGCAAACTTCTGCTCGAAAGCCGTCACACCAGCCGGGGGCACAGCCAGCAACAGACCGCCACAGGTTTGCGGGTCAAACAGGGCCGGATACTCGGCCCCCACCTTCAGATCGGCAGCGCGTACGATTCGGTTTTGAACATGCCGATTGCCAGGAGCCAGTGTACTCTCAATGCCCGCATCCAGCGCTGCGGCAGCCCCTGGCAGCAACGGGACACTTGCCAGCTTCAAATGCGCAGACATTTCACTGGCGTCCAGCATTTCCAGCAGATGTCCGGCCAGTCCGAAGCCCGTCACATCGGTGGCTGCCCGGATGTCGAACTGCGACGCGGCCGCCGCGTACTGAGACTGATGTTCCAGCATGGTGGCCACCAAAACTTCAAAATCCGCGGCGCGGCATTCCTGACGCATGTGGGCCGCCAGCAACACGCCGATCCCCAGAGGTTTGGTCAGATACAGCCGATCCCCCGCACGCAGATTGGCTTTGCACAGCAGAGCGTTTACAGAAGACTGCGGTTCGCCAAACACCGTGAAGCCGATCTCCAGTCGCGGCCCCACTATGGTGTGCCCGCCAGCTACAGTGGCTCCCATGGCTTCGAACTCGCGGCGTGCGCCCGCCATCAGATCGGCAAACACCTGCTGCTGGCTGTGGGTGGGACCTTCCGGCAGCACGACATTCGCCAGAGCGGCATTGACGCTGGCCCCCATAGCCACAAGATCACTGGCTGAGTGCAGGGCCGCCACGCGACCACTCAGCCACGCGTCCCGAAAAGGACTGGTGAAAAAGTCGGTCGAAGCAACCACTGTGCCACCGGATTGAAGTGGCAGAACGGCCGCATCATCCAGCGCCGGTCCTTCGCTGCCAGCGGCGACGGCGGAAACCACAGACGACAGCACATCACCGCCCAGTTTGCAGCCACAGCCGCGGCACTGCATGGGCTCGTCATCGTCCATGGCCTCAAAAGTCTGATACATCTTCATGAAGCGGCCATCGACGAAGTCCTTCCAGCGTTTTACCCAGGTGCCGGAAAAACTGAAGCCCCGCAGTTCACCGATCGCACTGCCATCCCCGGTGTTCAGCAGTTTGAGAAACGATCGCTGCGGCTCATAGGCCAGCAGCCGCTGCCGATTCAGCTCGCGCTCCAGATTCTGCCACAGTACCGGCCCCTGACGAACGGCGTAAACGCCGGCCTTGGGCAATTTTTCCGTCACGATCGTGCCCGTGTCTCCGACAGCAAAGATCGGAGCCGCCGACGTGACGCGCAATGTGCTGTCAGTGGCCAGAAAGCCACGGTCGGTCAGTGGCAGTCCCAGTTTCTTCAACAGTGGGGGTGGTGTGGCACCGGTCGCCCAGATCACAAGATCAGCAGGAACCAGCTGGCCATCGTTCAAATGAAGACCGTCATCGTCTACACGGATCACGGGCTTGCCGGTCGTCACGGCAATGCCGGCAGCGTCCAGCTGCTCTTCGGCACGCCGGCGAAATGAGGGAATCGCGCCGCTGAGGATTTCGCGGCTGCGCGTCACCATTTGAATCTGGTAAGGATGCCCGAACAGATCCAGAAAGCCTCGCAGGCAGAAGGCAATTTCCGTGCCCGCCACACCGCTTCCAGCCACCACCACCCTCAGCGGCTGATCGCCGCGTCGCTGCAGAGCGGCTGTCACCGCTTCCTCCAGCCGTGGCAGAAACGTCTGCATGGGTTTGATTTTCAGCACCCTGGAAGTTGCCATCTCCGTGCCCGCCGTTGTGGGCACGGAGCCCACACCAATGGAAAGCACGTCAAACGGAACGGGCGGACGATCGGCCAGGTGAATCAATCGCTGCTGCTGATCAATGCTCGTGACGTCATCAACAATCAACCGCGCGCCTACAGATGCACACAGTCGCACCAGATCAATCTGCATGTCTGAAGGCGTGTTTTGCTGCGCCAGAACTGCTGGCAGCATGCCGGAATACGTGGCAACAGTGCGGTCCGAAATGCACGTGAGTGCCGCATCCACAAACGGCTGCATCTTCCACATTCGGACAATGTGGGCGTTAGTATGCCCCACACCCAGCAGAACAACCTGCCGCGACGGCAGCGGCGGTTCGGAGGACTTCATGATGTCATTCCTGAAGACTGCGCCGCCTGCAGTGCGGCATTGAGGCTCTCAACCAGCGGCTGCAATTCACCTGGCAGAACGGTGCGCAGATCCAGTCGCACGGCCCCGTCACGAATGACGGCCTGTACGGGACTGTCTGCTGTCCGCAAATCACGGGCAAACCGAACCGGGTCGGGTGCTGTTACAGCCAGTCCGCAGCTGGTGACCTGAGACCCTGGAACCGATCCTCCGCCGATTTCCGATACACATTCCACGATTTCCACGGATGTCCGATCGTCGCATTTCAGACCGGCCACAACCTGTTCGCAGCGAGCACGAATGCTGTCGACGGATTCGTACATCATCCGCAGCAGGGGCAGATGTTCGCGGGCGGCACCGCTTAAGTGAATTTCGACCGTCGCCTCCAAAGCGGCCAGTGTGACTTTGTCGATCCGCAGGGCCCGCGCCATCGGACTGGATCGCAACTGCGCGATC
Source organism: Planctomycetaceae bacterium (assembly GCA_024742875.1). Lineage (GTDB taxonomy): Bacteria > Planctomycetota > Planctomycetia > Planctomycetales > Planctomycetaceae > Fuerstiella. The sequence continues at coordinate 22,239 of JANSXP010000006.1, forward strand.
CGCTCCTTCTTTCCCACGATGATTCCCGCCTGCGGCCCGCCAAACAGTTTGTCGCCGCTGAACAAAGTCAGCTCAGCGCCTGTGGCCACGCTCTCGGGGATTGTCGGCTCCGCCAGCCCGAGTGACTCCAGACTGTGCATGCAGCCGCTGCCAATGTCGTCGATGACGGGCAGATTATGCGCTGCTCCCAGCTGCACCAGTTCTGCGGTGTCCGGCTCGGTCACAAAACCACCCTGATAAAAATTGCTGCGATGTACGCGGATCAGTGCGGCCGTGCGGTCTGTGATGACACCTTCGTAGTCATGAACGTAGGTCCGGTTGGTCGTCCCCACTTCACGCATCACGGCTCCAGAAGCTGCGAATACTTCCGGAAGCCGATAACCGCCGCCGATTTCCACCAGTTGGCCACGTGAGATGACCACTTCCCGGCCGGCCGCCACGGTTTGCAGCGTCAGCATGGTGGCCGCCGCGCAGTTGTTGACGATCACTGCGTCTTCAGCGCCCGTCAGTTCGCACAACAGTTCGCACACGCGTTCGCCACGTTTGTTGCGGCGACCGGTCCACATGTTCATTTCCACATTGGAATAGGCGACAGCAGCGTTCATCCGTTCGACGGCGGCCTCTGCCAGGCAGGCCCGTCCCAGATTGGTATGCAGCAGGATGCCGGTCGCGTTGATGACCGACTGCTGACGTCGCCCCATTTCGAAATGACTCGCATCGAGCGTGTGCTTCACCACGTAACTCACGGCCGCTTCATTCGTGAACTCTCTCCCGGCGACGATTTGCTGGCGACACTCGTCGATTCCGGCGCGGATCCAGCCCAGGACCTGCTGCCGCGGCAGCAGACCTGCGATGGCCTGCAGCCCTGGATCGCGAACCACAAGGTCCACAGCGGGCAGGCAGCGGAACGAATGTTGTGGCATAAGTGAGCTCGTTGTACGGGAATTCATTGATGGCCACCCGTGCAACTTGAGGTCGTGGTGGACATCGTGTTATGCAGGGATAGTAATGGGCTGGTCCAGTTTGTCGATTCCGCCACCAGCACTCAAGGGGACGTCGCGCGGTGTTCTGCTCGCCAACAGTCCGGCAACTGTTCACGGACCTCTTCTCGCCCAATGTCTCACAGATCGTAAAGTAAAACAGCGAACATGAGTTGCCTTGAACTGCCCCAGGCCAGTTCTATACTCGCGGTACGGATGTGGCGACTGGCGACCGGGACGGACCTTCGGATCATTCGCCATCGCTTCCGCTTTTCTTTTTCTCGAAGCAGCAGACACCTCCAGCCGGAATCACTGAATTCGGCAGGACCAGTAACGACTAATAAGGACTCTTCGATGACTGTCAAAGTTGGACAGCCAGCCCCTGGGCTCGACCTCGCACTGCAGGCTTACGACCGCACCAAAGACAATGCGGATGATCAGTTTCAGGATCTGAAACTGGCAGATTACAAAGGTAAGTGGGTTTGCCTGTTCTTCTACCCACTGGACTTCACCTTTGTTTGTCCCACCGAACTGGTGGCCTTCAACGATGCCCTGGGCGAGTTTGAAGACCGAGAAACGGTTGTGCTGACAGCCAGCACGGACAGCGTGTACTCGCACAAAGGCTGGTGCGACTCCCACGAAGATCTTGCCAAGCTGAAGTACCTGATGATTGGTGATGTAAATCACGAGCTGTCCGCTGCGTACGATGTGCTCGATGAAGGCAAAGGCATTGCGTTCCGCGGCGTCTACCTGATCGACCCTAATGGTGACCTCCGCTGGCTGGCCGTTCACGATCTGGGTGTCGGCCGCAACGTGGACGAAGTGCTGCGAGTCCTGGATGCCCTGCAGACAGACAAGCTGTGTCCCTGCAACTGGAAGAAGGGCGAGGACACGCTCAACTAGCCGTGTAATCGCTGCCTGATAGACCGATCAGGCGAATGAGAAAAACTTTCCGCCGACAGCGAATTTTGCTGTCGGCTTTTTTTATGTTCCGGCGCCTGCGCCTTAGTTCCTACGAAACGCGACTGGTCAAGCCGTTTTGCCAAAACGGGCTGACGGACCGTTTACTCGCCGCGGATTCGGAGGATCACGGAACACTTCCTCGGTTTACGGCCTTTTGCCGCTGCGAAAGCGATTCGGGACAACCTGGCATTTCCCGATTCGACGAGATCGGAGACTAGGCGAATGGCTCAGACAGACTTGGGAATCTTTCCACACCGCCCTGGCTTTCTGGTTCACCCAACTTCTCTTTAGTGGAGGCGGGGGTAGACTGGTTAACTTAGGGTTCCGACTCATTCCTGCGCCGTCACCTTGTTTCTCCCATTTGTCAGCAAATGGGACACATCAGTCTGGGCAGACTCCTTCCGACTGGCGCAACAAAGCATCACACAGCCCGAATGCAGGAGAACAGAATGCAACGTCTCAAGATGTCGACAGCCGTGCTGCTGTTGACCGGTATGGTCACGGCCGCGTCCGGACCGGTCGCTTTGGGTCAGTCCCCCAGTGACTTCCCGCCGCACGCCAAAGTGCTGGACGGCTTCACCAAAGTCGTCAGCAAGGCGAACATCACTCCGATGTACTCGCTGTACACCCGGAAAAAAGATGGCAATGTCTACGCGGAACTGCCGCGCACCTATGCCACCAAGAAGTATTACATCGCCATGACGCTGGCCAGTGGCGACACCTACGCCGGCCTGCAGGGCAACGACATGTACGTCTACTGGCGGCGGTACGACAAGCGTCTGGCGCTGATGATGCCCCAGATTGACATTCGAGCCAATGGGGACAAAGAGGCGGCTTCTTCTGTGAAGCGTCTGTTCACCGACCGCATGATTCTGGATGTGCCCATCGTGTGCATGGGACCTGGTGGTGGTCCGGTCATCGACCTCGACGCTCTGCTGGTCACCAACGCGACACGCTTTTTTGGCGGTCAGGGGTCTGTTGGACCACAGACTCGCTACGGCATTTTCTCTGTGGCTACGGCCAAGGCCTTCAAAAGCAACATTGAAGTCTGCTTCGAAGTCCCTGGCCCCAGTGGTGCCCTGAAGAAACTGCACTATTCCATCAGCGAAATCCCAGCCAGCACCGGCTACCAGCCACGCGTGGCCGATCAGCGTGTTGGATTTTTCACGACGGCCTATTCGGACCTGGCCAAGTACAACGATCGTGAAACCCGCGTGCGTTACATCAATCGCTGGCACATCGAAAAGGCTGATCCCAAACTGGAGATCAGTCCGCCCAAAAAACCAATCGTCTTTTACATTGAGCACACGACTCCTGTCCGCTACCGACGCTGGGTACGGGAAGGCATTCTCTCCTGGAACAAAGCCTTTGAAGCCATCGGGATTTCCGATGCCATCGAGGTTTACTATCAGGATGCCACGTCCGGTGCTCATATGGACAAAGATCCGGAAGATGTCACCTACAACTTCGTTCGCTGGCTGAACAACGATATTGGTACGGCCATTGGCCCAAGTCGTGTGCACCCGCTGACCGGTCAGATTCTGGACGCGGATGTCGTGCTGACGGACGGCTGGATTCGTCACTACCAGAAGCAATTCAATGAACTGCTTCCCAAAGTGGCGATGGAAGGTTTTGGCCCCGAAACTCTGTCGTGGCTGGCCGATCACCCTCAGTGGGACCCACGCCTGCGACTGGCCACACCATCGAATCGCCGCATGATCGCCCAGCAGATCGCGCTGGACGCTATGAAACCGATGGCCGGTCATCCCATCGCCAATGCGGACCCCACTCTGTATGGCGACGACGAATTTGACGGTCTGACAGGCCGCACCAGTCAGATGAACGGCATGTGCCTGGCGTCCGAAGGCATGTCCTTCAACCTGGCCATGATGAAAATGACTCTGGCCCTGCTGGATGACGAAGAGAAAGCGTCTGACACGGGTGAGAAGGACGAAGACAAGGATGGCGAAAAGGACGACAAAAAAGAGGAAGCCAAAAAGCCCGTCAAACCGACCGGCCCGATGCTGGACGGCATGCCCGAGTCTTTCGTTGGTCCTCTGGTGGCACACCTCGTGGCTCACGAAGTGGGGCACACCCTGGGACTGCGTCACAACTTCAAGGGCTCCAGCCGATACAGCATGGCTGAAGTCAACAGCGAAAAGGTCAAGGGCAAAGAGCAGCTGTCGACCACCGTCATGGACTACATCGCGGCCAACATCAACATGGGCAGCGGCGACGTTCAGGGCGACTGGTGCATGACGAGCATTGGTCCTTACGACATGTGGGCCATCGAATACGGTTATGGATTCGGCGACCTGAAAAAGGTTCTCGCTAAATGCACGGATCCGGATCTGGATTTTGGAACGGATGAAGACACATCCGGACCTGACCCGTATGCCCGCCGCTATGACTTCAGCAAAGACCCACTGGACTTTGCCGAAAACCAGGTGCGACTGGCGAAGCATCATCGTGGTCGTCTGCTGTCAGACTTCATCAAGGACGGCGACAGCTGGGATCGCATTCGCTACGGCTACGAACTGACACTGTCGATGCAGACGCGTGTGGTTTCGATGATGGCCAACTGGGTTGGTGGCGCGTTTGTGTACCGTCACAAAAAGGGTGATCCCAACGGCAAAAAGCCGATCGAAGTCGTGCCCGCTGAACAGCAGCGTAAAGCCATCGCCTTTGTTGTGGAAAATACGTTCACGGACGAAGCCTTCGGTCTGACTCCTGAACTCACCACGGCGATGGGTCTGGACAAATGGTCAGACAGCAATTCCTTCGGGACGGATGCGACATGGCCCATCCATGACCGCATCATGGGCATTCAGTCGTCAGCTTTGACGATGCTGATGAATCCCACAACGCTGAAGCGAGTGTATGACAACGAGTTCCGCGTACCTGCCGATCAGGACACGCTGACACTGCCCGAAATGCTGTCAGACGTCACGACGGCTGTCTGGTCAGAACTGGACGGCAAATCGAAAGGCAAGTACTCCGATCGCAAGCCGATGATTTCCAGCCTGCGTCGCAATCTGCAGCGGGAGCACCTGGAACGACTGATCGACCTGACACTGCCGGGCGGCGGTTCCAGCGCGGCCTCTCGAACGATCTCCATGCTGGCGTCGGAAACTCTGCGAGATGTTCACAAGAAGATCGAGGCGTGTATTGCGGCCGGTGCTGACAAGCACGACGCCTACACGGCCGCTCATCTGTCGCAGGCCAAAACCCGTATTGAAAAGGCTCTGGATGCCGACTACATCCTGAACCCTTCCAGCGGTGGCGGCGGCGGGTTGGGTAGTCTGCTACTGTTCGGTCAGCCTCAGGAAAAGTAGAGCGTTGAGTAAACGGCGTTCACGCAAAGCCCTGATTTGACGTAAGCCCTTCGAGAGCTAAGCTTCTCGAAGGGCTTTTTTCGTACCCGTTCGCCACACCGTCACGCGGATTTCTCAGTTGAGCAAGCGGCAGCTGATCATCATCGGCCTCTTATCTGTCGCATCCGTGGGCATGGTGATGTGGCCCAATCTCCCCCTGGGCGTTCCCGGAGAGTGGACCTGGCAGCGACACAACCTGCCAGCGACCGCCGGGGAATCGACTCTGCGTTTGCTCTGGCCGTGTGTTGCCGCAGCGCTGCTGCTGGCCGTCAGTCGCTGGGCCCCGCCCGCGAACGGAGCTTCGCTGGCAGGCTCCTGCTCTCGGCACATTGCGTTGCTGATCGCTGCCTGCTGCTGGTGGCAGGCCGTGCAGACTGCGGCCCCGTTAACTCACAAAGACCTCAAGCCGCTGTGGGTTCTCTACAGCCCATCCGCTTCCGGTTATTTTCTGGAAGCCGCCGTCGCCATGCCATCCACGACCGAATTTCTGCAGACCTACGAAGCGCGCATGCAGGAGGGAGACGTGCTGCATGTGGGCACCCATCCGCCCGGTTTGTTTCTGCTCAGTCGCGGCTGCATCCAGGCGTGCGGCAACACGACCGTCAGCGCGTTGGTCGACAAACTCGCCAGCACGGATTCGGCCGACGCATTTTCGGAACTTGCCCGAGAGGCGCGACTGTCCCGACCGCTGTCGGAACAGGAAATGCGCGGACTGCAACTGCTGTGTCTGATCACGCAACTGTCCATTCCGCTCACGCTCCTGCCACTGATGCTGCTGGTCGGGGCAATCGCGGGGCGGGAGGCCGCATGGCGATGCGGCTGTTTGTGGGCCACGCTGCCCTGTCTGGCAATCTTTTTTCCCAAGTCCGACCTCCTGTTTCCGCTGACGTCCCTGAGTGTTCTGGCACTCACGTTTGCTGCATTGAACGGGCAGGGCGGACGGCGCCTGCTGGCGATTCCCGCCGGCATCATGCTTTGGCTGGGGCTTCTGCTTAGCCTGGCGCACCTGCCGACAATTGCCGTACTGGTCCTGATGACGCTGACACGCTGGTGGCAGACACGTGGCGATCGGCAGGTCATTCGCGGCGATGTGATCACCGGAGCACTCGTGCTCGGTACCGTTCTGGCGTGCAGCGTCGCGTGGTCACTGGCGACCAGCTGCAATCTGCTGCGTGTCTGGCAGTGGAATCTCTCCAACCACGCCGGGTTCTACGAGCAATACACGAGGACTTACTGGAAGTGGCTGCTTGTCAATCCCGTGGAACTGTGCCTTGCCGTGGGAGCACCCGTGGCAGCCTCCGCCGTGCTGGGTATCTGGACGGCGCTTCGGCAGGCCCCAAGGGAACAGAAGCAGACCGATCAGCAGCCCCTCTCGCATCCTCCCGCCCAAACCCATCCGTCGCCGATGATCATCGGCCTGTGTGGCGTCATACTTCTGCTGTGGCTGTCGGGCAAAAATCAGGGAGAAGCTGCCCGTCTGTGGTGCTTCATGGCTCCGTGGATACTGGTGATTGGTGCCGGCACGTTGAAAACCCTTTGCACACAAGCCTGGCAGACGATCCTGGCGCTGCAGCTGCTCGTCAGCGTCGCTACGGTGCTGCGTGTAAACGGATTTTCATTTTAACCGTGGGCATTGTGCCAACAAGCGGCCGGGCCTGGCCGAAGAGCGGTCCGAGAGGCTACTGGGCGCTTTTCATGTCCGGACGCAGCTGTGCGGCTTCACGCAGGTAGACATGCTCAATTTCCGACGGCTTCCGGTCCGAATTCACATGCAGCAGGATGCGGATGCAGCGGGACATGGCTCCGGGCACCGGAATTTCCAGAGCACACAGCAAGGGCACGGTTGTCATTCCCAGCTTACGAGCCGCCTCGGCCGGAAAACAGGCCGTCAGATCGGCCGTGGTGGTGAACACGGCCGAGATGATGTCGTCGAAGTCCGATATCTCGTTGCGTGTCAGAATGCCCTGAATCAGCTCAGCAGTGGCTTCTCGAATCTGGTCCGGGTCGTCAGCTTCGACGGAAATTGCTCCCCGAATCCCACGTACAGCCATTGAATTACGCTCCTGCATTGCCAGTAGGGCTGGTCCAGAGTACGCCCAGCAACCTGAAAACGATGTGCGGCAGATGACAGAAACTGGCCTGCGCGCGGTCGCGCTACATTCTGAGAGGATCGTGTGTGCTGGCAAGAGACGATTGCATCTGGGCTCAAAAATCTCGCTGGCACTAAGCAATTGTCTCGTTTCTGGCCAGTTATTGCGGTGCTTGAAGTTTCCACAGGCTGCTGTTACCGTTCTCGCTCGTTGAAAACGCCATTCGGTGCCGCATGGAGTACGCGCGGACGAAGGGCCTACCCAATGACGATTATTTCGTGTCGATTCCACGTCGTTTCGACGCCATTCTCAGCATTCTCAGTCAACTGTCACAGCTGTGAGACTGAGTCTGGAACATCCAGAGCGTCACCCTGACGCCGCATTTCGCCACCGTCGGTGGCAGCATGAGGTCTAACTCAACATGGCAGACAAGTACGTTTACACTTTTGGTGACGGCAAAGCAGACGGAAACTCCACGCAGAAAGAACTCCTGGGCGGTAAGGGTGCTAACCTGGCGGAAATGAGCCGCATTGGGCTGCCTGTGCCCGCGGGCTTCACAATCACCACCGAAGTCTGCACCTACTACTACGCCAACGACCGCACTTATCCACCAGAACTGAAAGACCAGGTCACCGAGGCCATTGCCGCTGCCGAAGCCTGCATGGGCAAAAAATACGGCGATCCGGAAAACCCTCTGCTGCTGAGCTGCCGCTCTGGTGCTCGTGAATCCATGCCCGGCATGATGGACACGGTACTGAACATTGGTATCAACGAGCAGGTCGTGCAGGCGCTGATCAAGCAGTCCGGCAACGAGCACTTCGCCTGGGACAGCTACCGCCGCCTGATTCAGATGTACGGTGACGTGGTTCTGGGGCTGAAGCCGGAATCCAAGAACGACCCCGACCACTTTGAAGACATCCTCGAAACCGCGCGGGAAAAAGAGGGCGCCGAGCACGAAAAAGACCTGAGCGTTGAAGCCATTCGCCAGATCGTGGTGGACTTCAAAGAGGTTATCAAAAAGGAAGCCGGCATCGACTTCCCGGAAGATCCCATGGAACAGCTGTGGGGCTGCATCGGCGCCGTCTTCGGCAGCTGGATGAATGACCGCGCCATGGTTTACCGTCGTCAGTACGGCATCCCACACGAATGGGGCACGGCCACCAACGTGCAGGCGATGGTCTTCGGTAACCTGGGCGATGAATGTGCCACCGGTGTGGGGCTGACCCGCAACTGCTCGGACGGCACGCCCGGTTTCTGCGGTGACTACCTGATCAACGCTCAGGGCGAAGACGTGGTGGCCGGTACCCGCACACCAAAACGCGTTGAAGAAACGCTGTCACAGGATAAGCCGGAAGCATTCGAGCAGCTGACTAACATCGGCAAGACTCTCGAGCAGCACTACAAAGACGTTCAGGACATCGAGTTCACTGTCGAGAACGGCAAAGTCTGGATGCTGCAGACACGCAACGCCAAGCGAACCGGTTTCGCGGCCGTTCGCATTGCCGTGGACCTGGTCAATGAAGGCCTGATCGACGCCAAAACGGCTCTGGAAAAACGACGTATTCCGGCCGACGACCTGAACCAGCTGCTGCAGCCGATTTTCAATCCAGCTGACAAGACCAAGGCGGAAAGCGAAAATCGCCTGCTGGCCAAAGGCATCAACGCAGGTCCGGGTGCGGCCACTGGCCAGATCGTATTCCACGCTTCTGACGCCGAAGAAAAATGGAATGCCGACAACGACCTGCAGCTGGTTCTGGTGCGTAAAGAAACCAGCCCGGAAGACCTGCGTGGTATGAAGGTGGCCAAGGGCATCCTGACGGCCTTCGGTGGTGCCTCCTCTCACGCTGCTCTGGTCTCCCGTCAGATGGGTAAGACGTGCGTTTGTGGCTGCGACGCGCTGAACATCGATTACGAAGCCGGTACCGTCACGGTTGGCGACACGGTGCTGAAAGAAGGCGACTGGATCTCCATCGACGGCTTCAGTGGTGAAGTCTTTGAAGGCAAGATTGAAACCAGCCCCTCCGAGGTGATGGAAGTGCTGACCGGCAACAAGAAGCCGGAAGAGAGCGAAGTCTTCCAGCGTTACGCACAGCTGATGACGTGGGCCGACGAACATCGCACCCTCAACGTGCGAGCCAACACGGAGTCTCACGACGCCGAAGTCAGCCTTCAGTTGGGTGCTGAAGGCGTGGGACTGTGTCGTACGGAGCACATGTTCTTCGATCACCTGGACGAAATGCGTGAGATGATTTTCTCCTCCACGCAGGAAGATCGCGAAAAGGCACTCGCCAAACTGATCAACTTCCAGCGTGACGACTTCACGCACCTGTTCAAAGTGATGGCCGGCAAAGCCGTGACCATTCGCCTGCTGGACCCACCGCTGCATGAGTTCCTGTCGGAACACCACATGCACGATGATCCGACTCTGGCCGGCAAACTGGCGTCCACCTTTGGCGTGACCGAAGACGATGTCAAACGACGCGTGGCTGAGCTGGTGGAAAGCAACCCAATGCTGGGTCACCGTGGCTGTCGTCTGGGCATCGTGTATCCGGAAATCACAGCCATGCAGGCTCGAGCGATCCTCGAAGCGGCTTGTGCTCTGAAGAAGGAAGGCGTCGAAGTGCATCCGGAAATCATGATTCCTCTGGCTGGCTTCAAGACCGAAGTCGACAACCAGACGGCCGTGATCAAGGAAACTGCCGCCAAAGTCTTTGCAGAGCAGGGTGTGGAAGTCGACTACATGACGGGCACCATGATCGAAATCCCACGCGCCGCACTGACGGCTGGTGAGATTGCGGAAACGGCTGAGTTCTTCAGCTTTGGTACCAACGACCTGACTCAGACCGGCCTGGGAATCAGCCGAGACGACTACAAAGGCTTCATTGGCTACTACACGGAAAACGACATCGTGCCTGCCGATCCGTTCCAGACGATCGATCAGGTGGGCATCGGCCGACTGATGAAAATCGGCGTCAACGATGGCCGCGAAACCCGCAGCGATCTGAAAATCGGCATCTGCGGTGAGCACGGCGGTGATCCGAAGTCAGTGTACTTCTGCCACGAAATCGGCCTGAACTACGTGAGCTGCTCACCACGTCGTATTCCGATCGCTCGACTGGCGGCCGCTCAGGCAGCCGTCGAAGCTGGCTAAAACGGCACGGGAACGTGGAAGCTGCCAAAAGCCTCCACCTGAATGCTGTGCAAACGATGATGAATGGCCGAGGCATATTGCCTCGGCCATTTTTTTTTGCGAGGGTGGAAACGAAAGCAGGGCTCGCACCTGCAGGCAACTTTGCGTTGGCGGTATCGCCTGTCGACCCACCGCACCGAACTTTGGCAGCCGTTGTGTGTCTCCTGCAATTCCACCAGTTGAGGGAGAGTGAAATGGCCAAAGTCAAGATATCGCGCAACGTGCTGAATGCCGCCATTGAACGCAGCGTGCTGAGTGTGGACGAGAAGGAACGTCTCACGCGGATGATTGGAGACGGCGCCAAGAAAGGGTCAGCCTCGCTTGATCTGACACAGGTACCCACGCCATTCGTCTGGTCACTGCTGGACGATTCCCGTCTGGGGGCCAATCAACGCGCCGCCATTGCGCTGCAACTGCATGGCATGCCGAATGCGGGCGCTGGCAAAGAGGCCGTTTACGATCAACGCTGCCAGGACCCCACGGACTTTGGATCCACATTCCTGATGCTCGGCCATCGCGCGCCCAACTGCGAAGTCTTCTACAACAACCGCTGGTACCCGGTGATCATGCATGTCGATTTCGTGAAAGGGCAGGACGATTTGACGCGCAGTGTTGTCCTGCATGCCCACCTGTCGATTTGCGAAATCACGTACAGTATACGGCATCACATTTACAGTGAGTTGTTTCTGGATGATGCCGGGGAAGTGTGCGAACGTTCCGTTCAGGAAGTGCTGAACCGCCTGGGACTGCGGCCCCTGCAGACCTCGGCGGGCGACTTCAACCTCAAGCTGGTGCGGGCAGAACGACTGGCACGTGATCAGGGCAAAGTGGTGACAGTGTCTGCTGCCGTGCTGGAGTTCTCGGATGACCGCTGGTGGAGCCAGCTGGAGACGCGCGCTCTGGGCACATTGGAATCACCACGTCGCGTTGTGGTGGAACCCGAACTGGAAGTCAGCGAAAACCATCGCAGCTACTACTCCGCTTATGGCAATGACGACCGATCTGCCAGTCGTCTGCCGTTTGTACGCGTGTTTAGTCTCGATCTGAAACGCTATGTGTTTGCCGACGTGGACGACATCGCAGAATACGAGTTTGCGAAGGATGCCATGAGTCGGCTGCATCTTCCTGATCGTCTGCTGTCGGTTCTGTCAAAGGTATTTGGCACACCGCTGGACCGGCTGTTTGGTGACGTGATTGCCGGCAAGCATGGCGGTGTGGTCGTCCTGGCCAGCGGCAGTCCTGGCGTGGGCAAAACACTCACGGCCGAAGTCTACGCGGAGCAGACAGAGCGACCGCTCTATGTCCTGGAGCTGGGAGAGCTGGGAACGAACGTGGAGCAGGTGGAAGAGAACCTGGGGCGCGTGTTCACGCGTGTCTCTCGCTGGAATGCCGTCCTGCAGTTTGACGAGTGCGAGATCTTTCTGACCGAGCGCGGCGACGACCTGAATCGTTCGGCGATTGTGGGCATCTTCCTGCGACTACTGGACTACTATGCGGGGATCCTGTTTCTGACGACTAATCGGCCCGACGTGCTGGATCACGCGGTACGCAGTCGAGTAATGCTGAAACTGGAATACCCGGATCTGGATCTGGCCTCACGTCGGCAGATCTGGAAAACGATGTTTGCCGCAGCTGGCCTGAGTCTAACGGGCGGCAGTTTCGAAGAACTGGCTGAGACAAAGATCAACGGCCGGCAGATTCGCAATTTGTCTCGTCTGGCAAAGGTCCTGCACCCGGATGGCGGCGTCACGCTGACGGAAATGCGGTACATCCTGACGTTCGGCTGCGCCTGACGGACCTCACAAAGACAGCGGGAGGATTCCGAAAACGTGTCGGAATCCTCCCGTGCTGTTTCAGTTTTTGGGAGGAAACGGTCGCAGGCCGAGCAGCATCTCGGCGCGTTCAGTCAGCGGGCGTGCGGCCGCTTCGACGTCTGTGAAATCGGACAGGCACTCAATCACCGACTGATAAACGGTCTGCCGGTCAAAGCTGGTATCGATTTCCACGCACAGTCCGGCCGCTCGAAAGTAGTCGACGGTCGGAAGTGTCTGTTCTTTGAATCGGCGGAATCGTTCTTCGAGTGCTTCCACATTGTCATCGGAACGCCCCGTGTATTTGGCGCGTCCGAGCACACGCTGCTTCAGCACGTCCAGCGGACACTCCATGTAGAGCATTTTCGGAAGCTTCACATCGGCACCGACCACCCGCTGCCATTCTTCCAGGTTGCCCATCGAACGCGGAAACCCATCCAGCAGAAAGTTGCGTTTGCCCGTGCTGCGAGTGATGGTTTCCATCGTGCTGCGCAGCAGGCGCACCACGATGTCGTCGGAGATGAAGTTTCCTCCGGCCAGCAGCTCTCTGATGGACGCCGCGAGGGGCCCTTCCTTTTCCTGCTCCGCCCGAAGCAGCTCTCCGGTGGACAGGTGCACCCAGTCCAGCTGTGATTCAGCCAGTTCACACATCGTGCCCTTGCCGGCCCCCGGCCCCCCCAGCACGAAGACAATGTTCGGTTCCGGGCAGGCTTCCCGCGGATCGCAGTGATGAATGGTCAGCTGTGGGGCGGGTGCGACCCCCTTGTGGTACACCTCCCAGGGTTGATCGGTGGGAGGCAGATCATCTTCGCACGTGATGTGATAAGCCAGATGACCGTCCTGTCTCGCGATCCGCCACGACTGATAACTGTTGGAATACGACAAAGTCGGACTGCGTTCACAGTTGCCGTCCGCCCGGTCCCAGGCAAATTTGCCGTTCCAGTAGCCAACAGATGAGACGGTTCCGGACTCGGATTTGGCCGCAGGGGCCGTCGACGGCACAAACAACCCGTCGACCTCCGGGATGCCGGCGCCGGAGACTTCGATAAACAGTGTGTTTGGCTTTGGATTTGTGGATTCCACCTGCTCTCCCATGGCGTTGCCTCTGGATCTCGCCCGTTTCGTACGGCTTACGACCGGGAAGTTAGATCACTGATCAGGGCGACGCAATCCGATCGCTGTTGGGAATCTGCAGTTCCCCCTGCCGACTGGCGGACGAACGTAAGAAACGCGGAAATTCGACCGAACCTTCAGACTGGACGGGGGGTCGCTGCCAGTGCCCGATGATTTTCCGGGCTTAGCCGAGGAATCCTGATGTCTGTCACACGATTTTTGCCCAACCTTTGCCACAGCCGATTTGCAGGTGATCGACCATCGCTGCAGGCGCTGCTGTTGCGTATGTGACACCCTCAAGGCACTCGGCCCGGTGTTGATGTACGCCGGGCTTTTTTTGTGCGCCAACAGCAGCGCTCTGAACTGCCAGTGCGACACCACTGGGTGTCGTCCCTTCTTCTTTTCCCGCGCAGAAGCGCGGTATGGCACAGGCTGCACGCTGCGTTTTGGACTCCTTCGCACATCCTGTCGATGACGCTGTGGTTTCGCTGCGCGCAGGCCATTTTTCGGAATGACTCTCATGACGACCAAACGACGCAATATTGGCATCTCGGCCCACGTCGACGCGGGCAAAACCACTTTGACGGAACGCATCCTCTATTACACCGGCCGCATCCATCAGATGGGTGAGGTCCACAGCGCATCGGGAGCCACCATGGATCACGATTCACTGGAGGCCGCGCATGGAATTACCATTTCTTCGGCCGTGACTCAGGTCACGTGGAAGGACCACACCCTGAACATCATTGACACTCCTGGCCACGTGGACTTCACTGTCGAGGTGGAACGCAGCCTGCGTGTGCTCGATGGCGCTGTACTGGTGCTGTGTGCTGTTGGTGGCGTTCAGAGTCAGTCGCTGACCGTCGACCGACAAATGAAACGCTATCAGGTGCCTCGCGTTGCCTTCATCAACAAGATGGATCGCAGCGGCGCGGACCCGGATCGTGTGGTGCAGGAACTGGCTGACAAGCTGCAGACGACGCCTGTTGTCCTGCAGTACCCGGTGGGAACCGGGGGTGACTTCAATGGGGTCATTGACCTTCTGACCATGCAGTGGGTGCAGTTTCAGGGAGAACATGGGGAACGCGTGATGCGATCCGCCATACCTGACGAGCTGTCTGCGGCGGCTGAAACCGCCCGGCAGCGGATGCTGGACACCCTGAGTCTGTTTGACGACGAGATTATGCGACAACTGCTTCAGGACGAAACTCCGTCTGCGGAGCAGTTGCAGCAGGTAATTCGCAATGCCACATTAGGGCTGCAGGTCACGCCCGTTGTGATGGGCTCTGCCTATCACAATCAGGGGGTTCAGGAACTGCTCGATGCGGTGACATTCTGTCTGCCGTCTCCTGAAGAAAGAGAGGTTTATGCCAATGACAATACGGCATCGGAATCGGCTCAGCTGCAGCGGAAACTGACAAGTCATGCGGACGATCCTGTCGTCGCCATGGCCTTCAAGACCGTTGTGGAATCGTTTGGGCAGCTGACGTATCTGCGCGTTTATCAGGGGACCATTCGCAAGGGCGATTCTCTGACGAACGCCAGAACGGGGCGGTCTGTTCGATTTCGACGCCTGGTCCGTCTCCATGCGGGTCAGCGTGAGGAGATCGCCTGTGCGGTCGCCGGGGACATTGTGGGAGTCATGGGTGTCGACTGTGCATCGGGAGACACGTTTCACAGCCCGCAGATTTCCTGTTCGCTGGAAAACATCTTCGTGCCGGATCCAGTCGTGGAGCTGTCAATCACTCCGATTGACCCGCAAAGCGCATCCACACTGGCAAAGGCACTGGACCGGTTTCGGCGACAGGACCCCACGTTTCGCGTCACAGCAGATTCACTCACGGGCGAGACACTGATTTCCGGAATGGGACAACTCCATCTGGACTTGTATGTGGAACGCCTGCGAGACGAATTTGACTGTTTGTGTGAGACCGGGGCTCCCCGGGTGGCTTGGCGACAGCGGCCGACTGTGTCGGTGGAATTCAACCATCGGTTGAGCAAACAGTCGGGCGGTCCTGGTCAGTTTGGTCACATCATTGGGCATATGGAACCATTGTCTGAGGATACGGACCAGCGATTTGAGTTTGTTGACGAAGTTAAGGGCGGACGGATTCCCCGGGAGTACATCCCGGCCATCCGCAAAGGCTTCGAAGACGCACTCCATTCAGGACCAGCGGGTGACTTTGAGGTTGTGGGAGTGAAGGTTGTCCTGACAGACGGCACCTTCCACGAGCAGGACTCGTCCGACAAAGCCTTTCGTGACTGTGCGCGAGACGCGATGCGGACGCAGATCCTGCCTCATGCCGGCGTTGTTGTGCTGGAGCCGTTCATGCGACTGCAACTGGAACTCCCCGAGGAGTTTCAGGGGCGGGTCACGGGACACCTGATCAGCAGTCTCGGTATGGTGACGTCTTCGACGACAGTGGGCGGTGTTTGTTCACTCGTCGCCGAAGCCCCACTGTCACAGCTGTTCGACTATGCCACGCAGCTGCGTTCACTCACGCAGGGGCAGGGCAGTTTCCGCATGGAACTGCTTGGATATCGTCGCACCAGTCAGGCTCACGTCATTGCGTGACATCTGCACAGCCCGGTCTGAATTCAGGCCGGGCTGTCTTTGTTTTCCGCATGATCACATCCTCTTCAGCGACAGGGGCTCAGCAGAGGTTGAGATTTGCAAACGCACGTGTCACGATGGGCCTCAGCACACAGTCCCCGAAGGATAGAAATGATGAAAAGTGCACAATCGCTGATACTGCCCCTGGTGACCGTCCTGAGCACCTCGATGTCTGCCGTCGCAGCGGACCTGCAATACGATATCCCGCCAGGCCAGACGATTCCCTACACCGTCAAGGTCACGGTTGATGCTCCGGATTCGACTGTCACTATGGCGGGCGTGGTCACCGTGACTGGGAAGGCGGCCTCCGAGGATTCTCTCACCCTGCAGTTTAAAGGCGGATTGACAAAGTCTGAAAAGACCAAAGCCCGCCGCGGCTTTGGACCGCCACGGTTTGGCGGACCTCCCCGCCGCGGTGGTCCCTCAGGGATCCGTTCCCCGTTTGACCAGCCTGACTTTCCTGGACTGTATTCCAACACCAGCAACACACTGGTGATCTCTCGATCCGGTCAGATCACCAGCATGAAAGGCAACTCTCAATTGCCCTATCTGCTGGGCAATCTGTCGCTCTTCTTTTTCGAACCACTGCCGGCCGATGGCCAGCAGTCCTGGCAGGACGGTAGCGGCATCAGCATCACTTCCAAATCGTCTCCCGCTTTCGGACCACGATTTGGCCCATTCTCAGGTAGCAACGACGAAACCGTGACAGGCGGAGGCGAACGAGTGGATTACCAGGTGACAGAGACCACCAGGAAACTGGTCAGCATCAAACGGACCTATTCTCTGACTTCACCGCCGGCTTCGGGTAAAGAGTCCTCCTACAAAATGAGCGGTGAAGGAACATGGGTCTTCAACCAGAAGATAGGAGTGTCCGAAAGCGGTGATCATAAGTTGAATATGGAAATCAACCGCAACAATCAGACCACAAAAATGCCGCTGACCATATCGTGGCATCGGATGTCCGACGAGGAATTCACGGCGCACAAACAAGCCGTGGCAAAACGCGAGGCGGAGCTCAAAGAGCGACTGGCCAAACAGGCGGCCGCTCGCAAAGCGGCCGGGCCAAAACCGATCGACTCGTTTCGTAAGAAGAACGCCATGCGACAGCTGACTCACAAACACTGGACAGCCGTCTGGGGTAAGCTGGAAGCACTCAACCGGATTGGTCCGACGCCGGTTGTTAAAGAAGACATGGATATGGCCATGCAGGTTGGCATCCTCCGCGGCCACAGTCATGAAAAAGTGCGTGCGTCTGCCGAAAAAGTGTGGGCCAAATGGAAGGGCCGATTTGAAGAACTGGCCACCGAAGAGCAGAAGGCGGCCGTCGCCGCGGCGGTCAGCGATTCGAAAATGGAAGAACAGAACCCGTTTGTGGTGGAACAGCCAGGCGACGATGGCAAAGGCATGCGCACATGGAGCACCGGCTCAGGAAAGTTCACGCTGAAGGCGGAATTCGTCAGAGTCGAAGGCAACACGGTCGTGCTCAAGGATGAGAACAAGCGGACCGTGCGTGTGCCCAGGACCAGCCTGTCCTCTGACGACCAAAAGCTGGTGGAGCGACTAAGCAACGATCTGTAGACCCGGCATTCCGGGCGTCCCATCTTTCACGAAGAAAATCAGGACAAATCGACGTCGGCAGGCGGATTCCGGCTGGCATCGAGCGTTTCACAGGCTGATCCTGAGCCGTCGAAACAGCTCGGTCTCCATCAACCAGTTCGAAAAGGTGCGTTATGCCGCTGCAACGCCTGTGCCTGCTGTCTGTACTCGTATTCGTCACGTTCCTGGACTCGCCGATCGACGCGCAACAGACGACTGAGCAGCCCGAAGGACCGACGAAAACTTCGGGAGAGAGCCCCGCTGAACAAAAACCGGTGGAGCTTCCTGAAATCGCCGACGAACCAGCGTCGATTGATCCGGCCACGCTCGTGAATTCGAAACTCGCCGAAAAAGTCACGGTCGTTTTTCGTGAAGCCGCACTGTCGGAAGTCGGAGAGTGGATTGAAAACAACGCCGGCATTCCGGTCCTGATCGATCGCAAGGCGCTGGAACTGGAAAACATCAGCCTCAGTGAACCAGTGACAGATCAGCTCGCTGACGAACCGCTGTACCTGCTGCTGAATCGACTGTCCGTGATTGATGTGGCGTGGTACGTCCAGGGCAGCATCCTGAGAATCACGTCTCAGCAGGAGGCGGAGGAACGAAAGGTGACCATCCCCTACAGTGTCTCCAAACTGCTGGATGCCGGCTACGAAGTGGAACGGCTGACAGACGTCATCCTGAACTGCATTGAAGGCCCCTGGTACGATCTCGACGGTGAGGGCGGCAGCGTCGACTTCCTGGGCGATGTGCTGTTTGCCATGCAGAATCACGAACGACATCTTGAACTGCGGGGGCTGCTGAAGGCGCTGGAGAAGCACTCCCGACGCACGTTCATTCTGGCACCTCCGGAGCATGAAGCCCTGCGAAGCAAACTGCAGCAGAACGTTTCTGTCGATTTTGATGACAGTCCTCTGATTGAAGCGTTAAACGATCTGGCTCAGCAGACGCGCATTGCCATCCGACTGGATTATCGTGCTTTGGCAAAGTACCGGATTCGTTTGAGGCAGCCGGTGTCCATTCGCCTGGCAGAGCGAAAACTGCAGACAGTACTCGACGTGATGCTCGCGCAGCTGAAACTCACGTGGATTTTGAAGGATGGAGTGCTGCTGGTTACCAGCACAGACTACGCCGAACAGCGGCAGCTCACGGCCGTTTACGATGTGCGGGATCTTTGTCGCAGTTTCGATGAGTCCGAAGGTCTGGCCAACGCCATAATGCGTCAGTCCGACAGCATGTGGGAAGACGTGGACGGAGAAGGGGGGGCCATTCAGTTTCCATTGGCCGGCGTGATGGTCGTTCGTCAAACAGGCCGCATTCATGAGCGGCTGCTGTCGCTGCTGGAAGCCTATCGCGGAGCTCTTGCGTCGTCCAAACAGCGCAAGCGGCACGATCCGGATGAGGATGTCCTCACCCGCTACTATCGGATGCAGTCGGATGTGGCGAACGTCGAACTGATGCAGTTCCTGGTCAAAACAGTCGCACCGGATTCCTGGCGAATCGCCAATGAAAAGGCGGTTGGTGAAATCCGGGGCATTCTTCCCGCTGGAAAACGGTCGATCGGTGGGAATGTGAAAGCGGGAATTGCCAGCAGCAACGTCGATCACAGCGTGCTGGTGATTGTGCAAAAACGCAGGGTGCACCTGGAGATTGAGGACATTCTGGGACGAATCCAGAACGGTGATGCCTCCCTGAAGTCTGGTCTGGGTGGCGGAGGTCTGGGCGGTGGCGGCTTTGGCGGTGGGTTCTTTTCGCTCCCGCAGTCATCCAGCTCACCCGCCAAACGGTAGGTGCATCGAAATGGCACACACGATCCCTGTGCCATGATGCCGCGCCGCAACACAGCCCCACAGGCGTGGTTTAAGAACCACACGTGCACCGCAGGATGTCGGACTCTTCGGTGTGGTTGGCATCATCTGAGGCGGCCCGTGTTGTCTTTGCACATATTCGACATGGCTGCACGGCTGTTCCTGCAAACAGCCTGCGACAACGCAGACAGGCACACATTGCTGAACGGCTGACGTACGGTTGCTGATATTCTTCAGTTTCAGCTACGAGATTCCGCCCCACATGCCCAGTCCAAAACGCGCACAGATCCGTTCGTTCGAACAGTTGCTCCTGCTCTCCGCCACCGCCATCGAAGGAACCGATCACGCCGACTGGCTCACGGTCTGCGGACAGGACGCTGTCATCAACGCACATGGAGGCGATGATCAGATTTGCGCGCCAACAGGCACCAATCAAATTGATGGCGGGGCGGGCAACGACATTCTGTATGTGTATGAAGGAAAACAATCGGACTTCATTCTGCAGAAGCGTCCCGACGGCAGCGTCCTGCTGGAGGGCGTCGGGCTGAACAATGAATGGGTCAGCAACACGCTGACCAGCGTCGAGCGAATCAGCTTTCGAGATGGCATGGTCTGGGTGGGCGACAATGCCGAACGGACACTCAATGGCACCCGGCAAAACGACTTTCTGTCCGGATCGGAGTTCACCGATCTGATTCAGGCGTTTGCCGGCGATGACGCGATTTATGCGCCGTTCAACGTACAGACCATCGATGGCGGAGCCGGGCTGGACACACTCATCGTCTACGAGGGCCGCCTGGCGGACTACGACGTCACTGTGGAAGACGATGGAGTCCGAATTCAGGGACCTGGGCTCAATGGCGAGCAGATTGACAATCTACTGGTGAATGTCGAACGCATTTTGTTCAACGACAGGCTTCTGGACCTGCGGGAACTGGCAGTGGACCAGCCGTCTGCGGCCCCTGAAACCGACGCATCCGCTCCTTCGCCAGCGTCTGACCAACAGGATGCAGGTCGGCAACAGGCGGCCGATGGGTGGGCGGCTGATGAACCGTCAACTGACGTGCCGGCGCCGGATATCCCTCCTGCAGATGCCGCACCAGCGACTGATGACGCGCCGTCTCCTGCGGAATCTTCGACCGAACCCCCGGAACCAACAGGGCCCGTGCCGTCTTCGCCACCTCCGGCGTCGCCAGATGCAGCGTCCGGTGGCCTGGATTCAGCCCCGGAAATGCCCGATTCTGGTGATACTCCAGCGTCGCAGACTCCGTCTGATGAAAACACAGCAGACAGTCAGCCGGCCATCGAGCCTCCGCCAGCCGTACCCGATGAACCACCAAGCGATAATCCGCTGGTCTCACCGGTGCCTGAATTCGTGCAGGAGGTTGTCGATCTCACCAATGAGTTCCGGGCCCGCAACGGCCTGAATCTGCTGAGCATCAGTTACGAACTGCAGCAGGCGGCCCAAAGCCATTCCCGCGATCTGGCTGTCTCAGACTACTTCAGCCACACCGGTCTGGATGGTCGCCAGCCATGGGATCGAGCGTTTGACGAAGGCTACAACTACCAGACGATTGGTGAGAATATCGCTGCCGGACAGCTCACGCCGCAGCAGGTCGTGCAGGCGTGGATCAACAGCCCGCCCCATCTGGCCAACCTGATGAATGACGCCTTCACGGAAATTGGAGTGGGGTACGACTTCCTTGGCGAGGACACAGGCAACATCAACTATCAACACTACTGGACACAGCTGTTTGGCACAGAGCTTTAGAGATCCGGTGTGGCAGATGACAGGCGGCTCTCACTGGCCGTGTTGCCTTTTGGCAACATGTCGGCACGACACGCGCAATTGCCCCATACATTCAACCAGTGGCGAATAGGCAACGTTTCCGCTTCACGTTCGCAACCTGCTGCTCGTTAACCTGACTACCGCCAGTGTTCTCCCCTCACATTTGGTAGTGACGATGCAACAAACCTCTCGAACCGCGCGGCTGATTTCGCTGGAAGCGATGCAGCTGATGTCTGCGACCACCACTGAAGGCACCAGTGCCGGCGAATGGCTATCAGGCACAGACGCTGACAACATCATTCTGGCCGGCGGCGGCAACGACGAAATCCACGCCCCCATCGGCGACAACACGATTGATGGCGGCAGCGGGACGGACGTGCTGCACGTCTACGAGGGCAACCGCGGCAGCTATGCCCTCAATCAGCTAAGCGACGGTTCCTGGGAACTGTCCGGGCCCGGACTGAACGGTCAGCAGATGTCCGCGCGGCTGACCAATGTGGAACGCATCAGCTTCAACGATCAGCAGGTCATTCTGGATACTGCCGCGCAGACCGTCCAACCCCCATCGTCGCAGGCTTCCCCCACCGCACCCGCAGCAGAGACAGGCTCCGCTGCCGGAGAGTGGATTTCCGGGACCGCAGGCAACGATGCGATCAATGCCGGCGACGGTGATGACACCATTCATGCGCCACTGGGCAACAATCAGATCGATGGTGGCAGCGGTTTTGACACGTTCGTCATCTATCAGGGCAGCCGTGCTGACTGGACCATCCGGCAGCTGTCCACCGGTGAAGTGGAAGTTTCCGGACGCGGGCTCAACGGAGTTTCGCAGGTGAACACGCTCCGCAATGTGGAGGCCATTGCGTTTAATGACGCCGTAGTTGACCCGAACGGAATCAATGAGGCTGCCGAGACGTTTGCAGCTGAATCCGAATTCCAACCCGCACCCGCACCCGCACCGGCATCTGCCGGCGACCAGCCAGCGATTTCAGAACCGTTCATCGCAGATCCTCAGCCGGAGCCGGAACCAGCGTCCATCTCTGCCCCTGACGATTTTGTCACAGAGGTCGTGCGTCTGACAAACGTTATTCGGGCAGAGAATGGGCTGCCCCCCGTAACGCTGGATGCGGAACTGCAGTCTGCCGCCAGTGACCATTCGGCTGACATGGCGTTTCGGGACTTCTTCGGTCACGTGAATCTCGAGGGACAGCAACCGTGGGACCGCGCGCTGGAGGCTGGCTACGATTATCAGACCATCGGTGAGAACATTGCTGCCGGTCAGCTGACACCGGCAGAAGTTGTCCAGGCCTGGTACGACAGTGCCTCACATCGAGAGAACATCCTGAACCCCGCCTTTCGCGAAATCGGCATCGGTTACACGTTCCTCGCCAGCGACACGGGCGGTCTGAATTACAACCACTACTGGACGCAGCTGTTCGGCACGGAACGCTGACGCCGTTGTGAACCTGCTGGCACCGTTCGCGCAGCCTCGCACCGATAGCATCTGACGCCGTGTTTGGTATCTTTGTCATACCATTCCGCACTCTATTGGCGAGCCATTTCATGCGACGACTTCCGCCGTTCTTGCTGCTAACGTTTCTGCTGCTGTCTGACGGCATTGCCAGGGCAGAAGAACACCGTCTGTACGTTGGGACCTACACCCGCGGCGACAGTCAGAGTGAGGGAATCTACACGGCCATCTTTGACGATCAGACGGGACAACTGTCTGGAACCGCTCTGGCGGCGAAAGCCGACAACCCGTCGTTTCTGGCCATCCATCCGACGCGGCCACTGCTGTTCGCGTGCATTGAAACCAACGATTACGAGGATCAGCCAACGGGCGCGGTGGCAGCTTACCAGCGTAGCGAAAACGGACAGCTGACGCTGCTGAACATGCAGCCCAGCGGCGGTGGGGCGCCGTGTCACTGCAATATCGATGCGACCGGTCGTTTTCTGCTGGTCGCCAACTACCTCGGTGGAAATACGGCCGTCTTTCCCATCGGAGAAGACGGTCACCTTGGCTCCGCTTCATGCACGATCAACCACATCGGCAGCGGCCCCAACAAAAGCCGCCAGGAGGCTCCACACGCACATTCGGTCAATCTGTCGGCCGACAATCGCTTTGCCTACGTGGCCGATCTGGGCATCGACCGCATCATGACCTACCGGTTCGATTCCCGGAACGGGCGACTGGTTCCCTCCGCAGTCCCGGCCACAGCGACCGTCCCGGGCGGGGGCCCGCGGCATTTCGCCCTGCATCCGAGTGGCAAACTGGCCTTTACCAATAACGAGCTCACCTGCCAGATCACCTCCTTCCAGAGAGATCCACAATCGGGTCGACTGTCAGTGATCGGCCATTTTTCGACGCTGCCGAACGACTTTGACGGTCGCAAAAGCACGGCCGAATGCCTTGTCCATCCTTCCGGGAAATTCCTCTATGTTTCCAACCGAGGACACGAGAGCATTGCCGTTTATTCCATTGATGAGTCGTCCGGTCGGCTCACCCGCCTGGAAATCGTCAGTTCCGGGGGACGCGAACCTAGAAACTTCCGACTCACCGCAGACGGCAAATGGCTGCTCGCAGAAAACCAGAACAGCGACAGTATTCAGATCTTTCGGGTGCTCACTAACGGCACACTGCAGCCTCACGGACCTCCCGTGAACATGGCTCGTCCGGTATGCATCAGATTTGTGGAGTGAGGAACCCAGGATCAGGGCAGAACATGGCGATCGGCCGCCACCTGCAGACGGTTTGACAATGAACAAAGACGACTTCAACAGCTGGCTGGCAGAACGAACACAGACTCAGTCGAAACTCCTCATGGGCGCGATCGTCGCCATGTGTGGAATCGGGCTGCTTGGGTTTCTCATTCAGGGTGGTCTGCTGTACGCCATTTTTTCGGCAGCCTACAGTCGGGTGGCCGCCATTGTTGTGTTGCTGGGGCTGTTTGGCGGCATGGGCTACTTCACCTGGCTGACCGGCCCGAAGACGCTGAAGGATGAGGTGCACGAGGTGGAACTGGTCGATGGCACCGTCCGCATTCCCATTGCCCCGTCGCTCTCAAACGCATGGACCTATGCAATGGGCAGCCGGGATTCCGCACTGAGTATTCTGGAGCGCATTTTTGCGTTTCTGATGCTGGTACCGCGAATGTTCTGGACTGCGTGGTATCTGACCAAACGGGTGCACGATGTTCGCGCGATCAACGTGCGGGAATGCGGCGCCATTCTCCGCTTCGTGCTCAAGAAAGCAGAGCGGGTCGACGCGACCGAAATTGCCGAAAAGAGACCAAAGACCAACCTGCCGGAAACTCTGCGTCAACTATCGCTTCTGGACGGCGTCGTTTTCCTGGTGCGGGGCAAGCTGGGACTCACACTGGCGAATCGATTTAAGGACGATGTGGAAGAGGGTGTGGCAGGGCGTAAGAAACCGTCCAGCCGGAAGTCCGGACAACAGTCGGCCGACGACCGATCGGCTGACGAGAGACTCTTTGAAGACGACTAGGGCTGCTCGCTTCGTCATTAAACGGCCGTCGCTAACCGGCATGTTCCAGCAGAGTTTTCACGGTCGCTTCCAGCAGTGGCTCTCCGCCAAATGACATTCCGAGAGCCTTGATCTTGTCGCTCACGATTTGATGCCTCGGGGCAATCGGCTGGCCTGTGATCGTAGACGTGGAACCAGTCAGCCGCTTCGCCATTTCGGCGATCTCCAGTTGTGACACATAGCGATCATAACAGCTGTAGACTTCTCCGGCGTTGTCATGCGTGTGCAGCAGAAGATCCACAGCGTCCGCCACGTCGGACGCGTGCACTTCCTTGCCACCGCGCCGACATTCGACATCCTCGCCCCTGCTGATACGGGCAATCAGATCGAACCATTTGCTCCGCGGCGGGTCATGATGGAGCCCGTAGACTCCCGTTGGACGCAGCGCGACAACAGGAAAGCCCACGCCGAAGCCATAGCTGTGCACAAACTGCTCGACGGCCGCTTTGTAAGCTCCATAGTGTGTGGTCATCCAGAGCGGGTGCGTCTCATCCAGCGGACGATCCTCCAGGATCTTTTCATGCACCGCGCAGGTGGACAGGAAGACAAACTTTCGAACGCCCGCGGCGCGAGCCACCTCCATCAGCTGGATCGAGCCAACCACATTCTTTTGTACGAATTCGGCGATATCCCCTTCGCCACCGCGAAAGGACTCCCCGTGGCGGTGCAGCCCGGAATGAACAACGGCATCACAGCCGGCCACCAGATCTTCACACGCCTGACGGCTTCCCAGCTCGCCCGGCTGCCAACTCAGCGAGCCGGCCCCTTCATCGATGGAGAAGCAGCGATTCGGGTTGCGGTACCAGCAGCGGCAGCTGTTCCCTTCCGCCAGCAGTTTGCGGACGATGTATCGTCCAATAAATCCCGTCGCGCCGGTGACAGCCACATTCATGAACACAGATTTCGTAAGAACAGGGGCAAACAATTCCGCAGAACGGCAATCGCAGCAGCCCGAAAGAAAACGAGAATTGCACTAAGAGAAAAAACTGTCGTCGGAGATGTCAGCAGACGACGTCCCCGGTCGCGGGCGGGCATTGCGTGAGGGCCGTGGTGGTATTGGCGTGGCCGCAGCACGTCAGTCTTCAAAAATGATGATCTCGTCCTCATCATCGTCGTCAGTCGTCCCCTCGATAATTTCAGCGTCCAGAATCTCCGCGTCCAGAATCTCTGCGTCCAGAATCTCTGCGTCAGGCACTTCGTCGTCCGGAACAGCCTCCGCCTCCAGGATCTCCACCTCTTCCAGAAGATCGTCGTCAACCAGTTCAGCGGCAATGATCTGATCGTCGGCATCCGCCGGAACATCATCGATGATTGGCTCATCAATGACCTCGACCTCGTTCGTCTCCAGCAGGAAGGCGTCGTCCTGCTCCAGAGGCACGACATCATCGATTATCTCAAATTCCTCTTCGCTGATGGGCTTCACATCATCCACAACGTCGGGCTCAGGATCCACCAGCTTGATCTGATCCGACTTCATCAGCTCTGCGTCGGCACCAGGCTCCGGTACCACCTCGGCTACAGGATCGGCAACCGGCGCGGCGGCGATTCCACTCGCCTGGTGACCGTTTGACGTCGGTTTGTCGGCGGCGGGCGCATCACTGACCACCGTGCGTTTGGATTCGATACGGGCGTTGGGGTGAAACTGAAATTCCACGTCCCCAATCTGCACCTTGTCTCCCAGCTGCATGGGGCTCACACGAGAGACACGTTTTCCGTTGACCCAGATCCCGTTCATGCTGCCCAGATCACGGATGAAGTAGGCATTGTCCACCTGCACCAGACAGCAGTGGCGACGCGAGATCTTCTGACTGTTGGTGATAATCGCGTCGCAGTCGGATCCACGTCCCACCATGACCACCGCGCGGTCAATCGGAATGACTTTTCCCTGCTTCAAGGGCTGAAGGACGGCGACCATAGTTGTCGAGCCTGCTCAAGATTGGTGATCGTGGTTGATGAGATTTCAACGAAAGCAAGAAGGGAACAAGACGTCCGGGGCTGAAATTCTGCAGGCCCCCTGCCGGCTCGGCCAGTGAAATGTGAGACCGGTCATCGAAATCATCGGAATCGCTCTAATCGTTCCGACAGAATCAGATGAAACTTGAGCCTCGAAACGGCCGCCCGTTCAACTTCCAGCGGAAGAACGCTAATAATCGGATCTGCGGCAGCCCATCCCGCTGCTGTCGCCGACTGATCCATCAGGAACTGCGTTCATGAATCTGTTTGCCGCTGAAGAATCCCGAAACCGCGATCAGGCTCGCCCGCTCGCTGCCCGCATGCGACCCCAGTCGCTGGAAGAATTTACGGGGCAGTCGCACATTCTGGGCGCGGGCAAACTCCTGCGAAGGATGCTGGATGCCGACAAAATTGGCTCCATGATCTTTTACGGCCCGCCCGGGGTTGGCAAAACGTCGCTGGCTGAACTGATCGCCAAACACACCAGGCGAAGGTTCCGCAAACTCAATGCGACCATGGCGGGCGTCAAGGATGTCCGCGAACTGCTGGCGGAAGCCGACAAGCGACTGTCCACGCAGGGTGTGCAAACGGTGGTCTTCATCGACGAACTGCATCGATTCAGCCGCTCTCAGCAGGACATCCTGCTGCCTGACGTGGAAGCGGGCACGATTTCGCTGATTGGTGCGACCACGGCCAATCCGTTCTTTTCTCTCGTGGCGCCGCTCATCAGTCGCAGTCAGATCTTCGAATTTCAGGAACTGACGACCGATGACATCACTGGACTTTTGCGTCGCGCTCTCACGGACCCGGAACGAGGGTTTGGGCAGCACGGTGTTGAAGTGGACGCCGACGCCCTGGCGATGATTGCGGAACTGTCCGATGGAGACGCGCGCCGCAGTCTGACATCGCTGGAAATCGCCGTGCTGTCTGTCGCAGACTCTTCGCGCCATGTGGACGTGGAAGTCGCCAGAGAGTCACTTCAAAAGCGTGTGGTCCGTTTCGATCCCGGTGGAGACGATCACTACGACGTGGCCAGCGCATTCATCAAAAGTATTCGTGGCAGCGATCCGGATGCCGCACTGTACTGGCTGGCCCGAATGCTGGAGTCCGGAGAGGACCCCCGTTTTATTGCGCGACGTCTGGTGATTTCTGCTTCGGAAGACATCGGTAATGCCGACCCTCAGGGCCTCCTGATCGCAACAGCCGCCTTTCAGGCCACGGAGACAATTGGCATGCCGGAAGTCCGCATCAACCTGGCTCAGGCCACCACCTATCTGGCCTGCGCGCCCAAATCGAACGCCTCGTACACGGCCATTGATGCGGCCCTTCAGGATATCCGGACACAGAGTGTGCTGCCGGTTCCCATGCACCTGAGGGACGGGCACTACAAAGGGGCCGAACGCCTCGGGCATGGCAAGGGCTATCTCTACGCCCATAACGATGAACGCGGTTTTGTTGAGCAGGACTACCTTGGCGTAGAGAAGCAGTACTACCATCCCGTGAATCGGGGCCGTGAATCCGAGTTTCAGGTCTGGGTGGACCAGCTTCGACAGTCACGCCGGGACGCCACGCCGGGCAATTCCGGCAGCGATGACTAAGCCGCTTTACTGATGCGGGGCTGACTGGCATACCAGTTCAGCGCACCACTCAGACGCGCCTGTTTTTCGCCGCCGGGTATCAGCTGCAGAGTCTTCGCGGCGAGTGAGGCAAACGGCCGGGGAATGGCGGCCGTCAGTCCACGCCGCAGTTCGATTCGCTGGCCAATCGGTCGTTCCACAAACCCCATGCCTCGCTTGAACAGATCCAGCGATTCTCCGCCTGGCTGCAGTGACTGCAGCCCGATGGACACTTCCTGAATCTCCTCCCGCGCCATCGTGTGTTCCAAAAAGGTGTACAGCATGGCGTTGTTTGGCTTGAACTTCAGCTTTTCCTGACTCGACCGCACGATGCAGACATACTCCGTTGCTTCCACGCGGAACGAGATCAGAAACGCGCCCAGTTCTCCTTCATGCCACGCGGCCCAGGTTGTCGCACAGGGACTTTCTGAAACGGCGTGAAAATAGTTTTTCCAGTAAGTCTCAAAATCGTGCGGCAGACTCCGCCCCTGGCGAATGAGAGTTTCGGCATGCAGCCGGATGCCCGCTTCTCCCAGGTCCTTCGCATCCATGGGGCCGGCTTCGCAGAATCGCAGTCCCTGGCGAGTTTTGTTGCGGGCGCGACTGATCAGCGTCCGCATGCCATAATCTTTATCAGTCACGACGTGCTGATAGCTGGGGACGCCACTGTCCACATCGCACGAATAGCGGGCCATCACGCCGGAAGGCCCAAGCACCTCCCGGGGATCAAAGTGCTCCGGATCAATCAGCCGATCGTAGGGAGTCGCCGTCCAGGCGCGGGAAAACACGTCATACCAATACAGTCCCTGGTACTCTCTGACGGTGTGTCCAATTCGCTCGAGAAACTCGGCGTGGTAATGAGCGTCCATGTCATGACCCGAAAGGCGGCTGACAGAATCCCGATCAAACGCCGCCGGTTCGATCACAGGCCGCTCGCAAGCGGCCGGGATGGTACCTCACTCGACCGATTTGCCTCAATACGCTTTTTCGAACGCGATGGTGACCACTCGATCGCCAGAGCAGGGCGATTTTGACTCGTTTTTTCAGCTGTCGGCGATTGTCACCCGACAACACGCCCGGGCAACCGCTATTTTTCACTCACCACACACCGCCCGATTCTGGTCGCCCATGAGTTCCCCGGTTCATTTTTTCGATGCCGACGAAGTTGAGCAGCTGCGTCGCCGCGCACGCCTGGATCCTCAGGTAATTCGGCAGCTGCGCAACGATCTGCTCAAGAAATTCCGGCCTACCGACGAATGCCTGACGGGCCTTCCCGCGGACGAGGATCTGTCCGTCCATTCCCTGAAGCTGTATCGACAGCTGAATTCGCAAACAGACGGCGCCACCAAACTGCTGTTTCGCAACGCCGATCAGTTGCTGCTCGAATCCGTAATTCTGCGCATCGCGACCGGTCGTACGACACTGTGCGTCTCCAGCCAGGTGGGCTGTGCGGCGGCGTGTGATTTTTGCGCCACTGGAAAAATGGGCATCGCGCGGAATCTGACGGCCGCCGAAATTCTCGACCAGGTGCTGCAGGCCGGGCAGCTGCTGGCCACAGAATCGCGACGACTGAACAACATTGTCTTCATGGGCATGGGAGAACCGTTTCATAACACGGTCGCCCTGTATGAGGCTGTGCAGCAGCTCACTGACCCGCGGCTGTTTGACCGCTCCGGTGGCAACATTCTGGTGTCCACAGTGGGACTGCCGGACGAGATGGTCCGCTTTGCCAGGGCTTTCCCAAATGTCAATCTGGCGCTCAGCCTGCACTCAGCTGATCAGAAAAAACGCGAGTCGATCATTCCCCTTGCCAGGACGTACCCACTGAAGTCACTGCACAACGCCGTTCGCCAGGTTCAGCAGATCAGTGGACGCGAGCTGATGATTGAGTACCTGATGCTGCAGGACATCAATGACTCTGTGGCCGACGCCGAACGGCTGCTGGACTGGCTGACCGATCTCTCGGTCCACGTGAATCTGATCCCCTACAACGCTGTTGAGGAGAGTCCACATCTGCAGGCGACAGGGCGGCCTCAGATTGAAGCGTTTGCCAGGGTGCTACGCGATGCTGGTCGCAAGACCACCATTCGCTACTCACTGGGCAGCGACATTGAAGCCGCATGTGGACAGCTGGTGCGCATGGAAAATCGTCAGCAGGCCATCGACAGCCATCGCGCGTCAGGCAGCTAGACGGCCATCACCGTCCAAGTGCCCGAGTGGCCCTGGACGTAGCGGGTCACGATGAGCTCGTCGGCCGCTCGCTACTGAGTCTTTCCAAAATGAAAGACGCTGCGTCCATTGACCGTCTCAATGGTGTAGTACACCTCTCCCTGCTCATCTTCACCAAAAGCCAGCACCGGGAAGCCCGCTTTGGCGATGATGGCGTTCTGCACCACTTTTCCGCTTTCGGCGTCGTACTTGAGTGCCCAGATGCGACCGCTGATGTAGTCCGCGTAGAGATACATGCCCTGCAGTTCCGGAATGCGACTGCCGCGATAGACGAACCCTCCGGTAATGGACTTGCCCGTCTGATGATCATACTCCCACACGGGTTCCACCACCGACTGATTCTCCGGCAGCGCAATGTTGTTGAACGGATAGGAGGCTTCCCGCACGCTCCAGCCGTAGTTGCCGCCGGCTTTGACGATATTTATCTCTTCCCAGAAATCCTGCCCCACGTCTGCGGCCCACAGATCTCCCGTCATGCGATCGACCGTCATTCGCCAGACATTGCGAAACCCGTAAGCGTAGATTTCCGGTCTCACGTTTTCCTGTCCGACGAACGGGTTGTCAGCAGGGATGGCATAGCCCTTTCCTGACTCCTGACGGTTGACGTCAATCCGCAGAATGGAGCCCATCAGTGTTTGCAGGTTTTGACCGTTCCGCAACGGATCATTGCGACCGCCTCCATCGCCCAGCCCGATGTACAGATACCCGTCTTTGCCAAATGCGATGCTGCCACCATTGTGGTTGGAAAATGGCTGATCGATCTTCATCACCACCTGCTCGCTGTCCGGATCAGCCTTATTCGGATCGTCCGCAGACACCTGAAATCGCGACACAATCGATGTTCGCGGCTCGTCAGCGGACGTGTAGTAGACGTAAAAGGATCCATTGCTGGCGTATTCCGGATGGAAGGCCAGTCCCAAAAATCCTTCTTCGTTGTTCTTCTTCCAGTCCGCCACCTGACCACGCAGATCCAGAAAGAACGTGGCTTGCTCAACGTCGCGTCGATTCTTGAAGACGTAGATAGCGCCGCGCTGAGTGCCGGCGAAAATCCGATTGCTGCCATCGCCCGCATGTGTCAAAGCCATGGGGCGAATGTTGCGAATCCGTCCCTGCTCATCCACACCTTCAAAGCCCTCCCATTTGAGCTGTGGAAATGCTTCTTCGCTGGCAATGTCGAGCGTCTGCTCACCCGTTGACGGCACACTGCCGTCGGCCGCGAGGCGGCGGACCTTGATGTTTCGAAACGAGACTGGATTGCCGTGATCCTGCAGGCAAATGTGCCCCTTTGTGGCTTTGCCGAAGGCGGCAAACTTCGCAAACTTGCTGGCCGCCACGCGCTTGTCCCACTCCGCATCGCCCTTGCGGAACGTGTAGTACGCAACGCCGTTCACGGCCACCTGACACAGGCGGGGAGAGATGCGCAGGTACAGCTGATTCCACTCTCCGGCTGGGCGGGTGGCATCGTCTATGTCCGGCAGATCAATGCCCGCCTGCTGTTCCGCGCGAGCCGCCCAGCGTGGCTTCACCGGTTTGTAAAGCTGATACAGCCAGCCGGCCTTCTGGGGATCGTGACCGTCCACGTTGTCCTGAATCTGAACCTCCGGTCCGGTCTGCCACGGACGGGCTTCGGTCTCCAGCACGTGGAACATCAATCCACTGTTGCCGCCTTTGGAAATGCGGTACTCGAGAGACAGCTCGAAGTTTTCGAACTGCTCTTTTGTGATGATGTCGCCCGCCTTCTTCTTCTTCCAGTGGATGGCCCCTTCGCTGACAGCCCAGCCATCTCCCATCTCCTGCTTCTGATAGTTCCGCCAGCCTTCCATAGACCGGCCATCAAACAGCAGTTCCCAGCCGCCCAGTTTTTCCGCCGGCGTGAGTCCATTCACAGGAACTTCGGCCGCCGCCGAGCCAGACAGGATTCCAATCAGAGAGACAAACAGTGTCAGGGCAACCGGTCGCATAGGGAGTCACTCAGCAGAACAGAGAAAACGGAAACGAAGAAACCGAAATCGAAAGGCCAACAGGGCAAGGGACAAAGTGCACACTGCCTGTTCCGAAGTCTAACCGGACAGGGCGTGCGTTGCACGTACTCTCAACTCGCACTCGTGGACACCGCAGCGGATTAGAAGATCGGCCGTCGCGCGGCGACTTCACAACGGTCAACGGCCCTGCATGGAAGGTTGTCAGCAGCCGGATGTCACTCTGTGTTGCCCATCAGCGTGGCCAGCCAGCGGGTATCTTCAAATCCATCCATGGCAATGCGAGCGGTCATCGTCAAAGGCACGGACAGCAGCATGCCCACTGGTCCCAGCACCCATCCCCAAAAGAGCATGCAGCAAAAGACCACCAGCGGCGAGATGCCCAGGCTCTTGCCCATCATTCGTGGCTCGACGAAGTTGCCGAGGATGCCGTTGACCGCCACATAGCCAAACACACACGCAAATGCTGGCAGACCGCCCAGTTCCAGCCAGCCAATCAGCACAGCAGGAATGGCAGCGATGAACGATCCGACATTGGGGATGTAGTTGAACAGAAAGGCAATCAGCCCCCACAAAGGCGCATGCGAGATGCCAATGAAGTGCAGCCAGACAGCAATCACCACACCGGTGATGAGGCTGATCCACGTCTTGATGACGATATAGTGCTGGACACTTTTGACAATCTGCGTGGCTCGTTCGGTTGCCTCTTCAGTACGGACAAATGCCTCGTTAATTTTGCGGGTGAATCGCGGCGCTTCCAGCAGAATAAAGACAACCATCAGCAGCACCAGCATCGTCTTGCTCAGCAGCAGGCCAAGACTTTGCACCACTGTGGTCGCCAGACGAATGAGTGTACTGGGATCAAACTGACCAAAAACCTCGTCCGTCCAGCTTTGTTCCGTGTCGGGCATCGGCTGCTCCGACACCTTCCACAGGGTGGACCCCGAGGGCCGCTGCAGTCGAATCACATCAGCCGGTGTGGCGGAACGATTCGTCGTCTCTTCGGAGGGCGTGATGTCGCTCTGATCAGAGTCCTGTTCGTCATCGCCTGGCTGTGCACTCTCGGTCGTTGTTTCGCGATCCGAGTCGGCGGTGTCCGCTGCCGCTGAAGGTCCGCCAGTCAGGTTACTGGACGGACTGTCCGTTGCGACGCTGAGCGAACTGTCTTCTGTCAGGTCCGCATTCGCCCCGATATCACCCGAGGCACCGGTGGGTGCTGAGGGGCCTTCATCGACATCGGAAGTTCCCGCGGCGGGCTCATCAGCGACGCCATCATTGCCCCCTTCGCCGTCAGCGACGCCCACCTCCGCATCTGAATCTGCGTCTGCATCTGCGCCCCACTCGGGCATCCAGCTCTCCGCGAGGCTCTTGAGCGCCTCTTCTTTTTCGCCCAGCTTCTCGATGTAGTATTCCTGCTGAGAGGTGAAGCCGGCGATCGAGCTGGTCACGAAAAAGACGACACCAAACAACACGATGGACAACACGCCAATCACCACCAGCAGCGACAGCCACTCAGACATTCCCCGGGCGAGCAGACGAAAATAGGCCGGAGCGCTGATGATCGACAGAAATACGGCCAGCAGCAGCGGATTCAGCACGGGTTCCGCGGCCCGCATACCGGCGACCACAATCACAAAGGCGGCCGCCATATACAGATAAGAGACGCCGCCCGTCGAATTGTCTGTGGCCGGGGATTCGGAAGTCATCGTTCCACCTTACCTGGCGGTCAGTCGACGGTTCCGCAGAAGCCCCCGATGGTGCGCCCTAAAGTTCACTTTCGGCAGCCGTCGTGAATTCGCGGACCTGCACGCTCGCAAAGCTAACGCTCAGAAAAACGGCGGTCAACGCCAGCAGCCACATCAACTGCAGAACCGCACTCTCATCAGAGGCGATGTACATATACAGCTCGGGTCGGTCAAACTGCTCTGGAATACTGATCCAGTTTGCCAGCAGCGATCTGAGCCGAAACTGAATCGTCATGCGATTGACGACCGCCGGAAACATGGCCAGAAACAGCTCCACGGCTCCCGTGTAGACCACACAAAAGACCATCGCCCGGGCATGAAACAGGGTGCCAATCATCATGTACAGTGCGGCATACGCGAACGCCGAACAGACGCTCAGTCCACAAAGCGCGATCATGGTGTCAAACTTGTGGTAGACCCGTGACAGCGGCACCGCCACACAGATCCCCAGAATGGTGGCAGACGAGGCCCACGTCACGGCCACCAGATACTTGCCAACCAGCAGATAGAACAGTCCGTTCGGCCGAGTCGCCAGGTAGATCCAGCTGTGTTGTTCCAGTTCCGTGGCGACGGTGGGAGCGGCCGTCAGCAGTACTCCCAGCATGCAGGCAATACTGGGCGCAAGAAAGTAAATCGCGATCGTAAAAAAGAACCCGATTTCGTCTGGCGCCAGCCCACTGCGGGAAAAGTTCATGTACTGCGTCATCATCGCTGTGATGACGACCGGAAAAGCGGCCACAATTAACCACCAGAAAGAACGCCCAGGGGTGAGGATTCGCTTCAGTTCAAATTTGTAAATCGCAATCAGACTGTTCACAGCTCACCTCGATGAATCTTCAGCAGAGAGTTGAACAGCGCCTGCAGCGAATCATCGGCAGAAACCATTCTCGTGATGCTAACCCCCACTGCCGTGGATATCTGCGGCAGCCGAGAACACAGAGTCCCGGCGCGCAGTGTCCTGACATGCAGTCGTTCTCCGCCGGTAAGCTGTTTTTCCACAACCACCGAGGTGGCCAGTTCTTCCTGCATCAGCGCGCCGGCCAGCTGGTGGGGCTGCGAGCAGTCAATTTCGATTTCTGATGGCGTGTCAAACAGCAGCTCGTTGACTTCCGAAGCGGTCCCGGACGCCAGCAGCCGACCTCCACAGATCAGCAAAAACGAATCGGTCAGCGCTTCAATTTCATGCAGCACATGACTGGCAATGATCAGACTGTGCCCCTGGCCGATCCAGTCACGAAGCACGTCCGTCATCTCCGCTCGACCGACAGGATCCAGACCGCTGAAGGGTTCATCCAGGACCAGCAGTTCCGGGCGATGGGCAATGGCCTGGGCCAGTTTAGTACGCTGCCGCATACCGCGCGAATAGGAGGCAATGGGACGGTTCATGGCATGTTCCATTCCCACCAGCTTGAGGCATTCCACCGCCCGCTCCGTGGCGGGCGAATGGGCGACACCGTGCAGCTGCAGCAGCAGACGCACCCAGTCGAGACCGGTGGTGGAGGAATAGAGTCCTTCAAACCCGGGACAGAAGCCCAGTTTTTTCAGCAGCCGCATGTTGTTGCGGGGATTCTCACCGAGGACTCGCACGGTTCCACGAGTGGGCACCAGCTGGCCAATCAGCAGATTCAGCAGCGTGCTTTTGCCAGCCCCGTTGGGTCCCAGCAGTCCATACGCTCCCGGCTTCAGCTGCATACTGAAGTCATTGACGCCGATCACCGTGCCATACAGCTTGGTAACCTGATCCAGTTCCAGTAAATACTCGGACATCGCAAGTCAGCGGAAAAACAGGGAGGCAAGAAACCGATCGAACAACGCAGCAAAGGGAACATCACGCACGCAGCGGCGCCGACACCTTGCGAAAGATGATGGTGGCACAAATCGCGGACAGCGCGATGACAAAGACAAACTGCGTCTGCAGCTGCCCGGTCATTGACGTCAATCCCAGGATCGCAGCCGACAGGTCATTAAACAGCAAAAACAGAAATGACAGTCGCAGCACCGTCTCGGACGCATCACCATTCATGTTGACCATCATCGTGAACGCCGCCAGCCCAAAGATCCAGATAAAGAACCAGCCGAACGTCGCGAACCGACTTTCCGTGGTCAAAGACGAAAACATCAGCGCCAAAAGTGACGTCGGAATAATCATGGTGGCGGAGGCCAGCAGGACCCGCAGCGGAATGTCCCACGTGTACGCCAGCACTGAAATATCGGGAGAGAGCAGCACGGCAAACAGATACAAAATCAACTGCGGCAATGTGCAGGTGATCATCAGAAAGAAGGCCACCGTGCCGAATTTGCCCAGAATATACTGAGCCCGCGTGAGGGGCCTGGAGAAATACAGCAGGAAGGCTCGCGAGCGAACGTCATGCGATATCAGCGACGGAGCACACAGCCCCACTACCATCACCAGCGCGATGGATTGTGAGCGCTGCAGCTGCAGCATCACGGACTTCCAGAACAGGGGCCTGACCTCGCTGAGCATCTGCTCAGGCGTCAGATTCGGCAGACTGAGCATCAGGGCCTGAATCTGTGGGCCCAGCTCACGGGGCAGAACAAAAGCCAGAGCGGGAAGAAACCCGCGAGCATCCATGCCACTGTTCGGTTTGAGGAATTGCTCAAACAGAAAAATGAAGATGCCGTAGACCAAAGGCGGAGCCCAAACGACGAACGCAATCCGCCGCAGCCACTGACTTTGCCAGGCACGACGAATCCCGATCCCGGAAATCACGGCCCAGCGGCTGCTGCCCGACTCCCGTTCACCTTCCCATTCGCGATATCCGAGGTTATGAATCGGCACTTTGTGACTCCCGGACCACGTTAAGAAACACTTCTTCCAGTGAGGACTGCGACGGTGTGAGATTCTGAATGACGGCCTCGCAGCTTTCTGCCACCCTCCAGATACGGTGGGCCACATCTTCAGCGATTCCCGGCACCCGAACGGCCGACTTGCCGGACAGCTGACAATCCAAACCGTCTGCCTGCAGGGCAGACTGGAACGCCGACGCATCCGATCCCAGGGCAATGGTCACTTCCGGATTGGGCGAACGCAGCAGTTCATCCAGTGGCGCTGTGAGACGCACCTTACCGCTGGCCACAATCGTGACCGCATCGCACACCACCTTCACATCGGGCAGAATGTGCGTACACAGAATGATGGCCTTGCCAAACTTGCGGTTCAGAATGCTGATGCGGTTGAGCATCGTTTCGCGTTCTTCCGGATCCAGCCCTGAAGTCGGCTCATCCAGAATCAGCAGTTCCGGGTCATGCACAATGGCCATGGCAAAGCGAAGCTTCTGTCGCATGCCCGTGGAGTACGTTTCCACATTGCGATAGCGTTCCTGGCCCATGCCGCAAAAATCGAGGATTTCGTGACCGCGTCGCAGCGCTTCTTTACTGGGCAGCTGCGAAAGCCGCCCGGCCACCTGCACCGATTCGATACCGGACTGACCGTACATGTAACAGTCATCCTCCGGCATAAAGCCCACCTTGCTGCGGATAGCGCCGGACTCTGTGTGAATACTGTGGCCCAGCACGCTGCCTTCGCCCGAGGTGGTGCGGACAAGTCCCAGCAGAACTTTGATCAGCGTGCTTTTTCCGGCCCCGTTGGGACCCAGCAGCCCTGTGATGCCTGGGCCAATTTCCAGGTTCACATCATCCAGAGCACGGAAACTGCCGTAGTCCTTGGTCAGGTTTTTCAATTCAATCAGCGGTGTCATGGAGCCTGCAGAAAGGGTGCGAGATGCTGCGACAGTGTCTGTGGTGATTATCCGTGACGAGAGGTGAGTGCAGAAAACAGGCCGTGTGTGTGTCACCCACACGCAAACAGTCGCGTGCGCCACTCACACGTGAATGCCGTTCGTCGCCGGACCCGGCTTATTAGATGAGATCCCAAAACAGCCTCGCCTGCTTCCGCCCCCTGGGGTGTAGTGGATAGAGACGGCGACCGGAATTCAACCATGCGACAGAAATCCGAAAAATGTCGGGGCGACCGACGAGCCGATCCATCTCCCAGCATCAGCCGGACTGGCTCGCCGCCAGCGCTGCGGTGATGGTGGAGAACTGAATGTCGACGATGTCGGTGATCTCCTCGGCATAGCCTCCAGCCAGTGTGATCACCAGGGGCAGTGAACGCTGACGACAGAATTCCAGCACACGGGCGTCCCGTTGCTGCAGCCCTTCCCGCGAAACGGACAACCCACCCAGCGTGTCGCCTTCGTACGGATCGGCGCCGGCCAAAAAGAAGACGATGTCGGGAGGAGGTTGCCGAGCGCACCAGTAAAGTCCCACATCCAGCTGTTCCAGATAGGTTTCTGTGGAGCATCCCGGTTCCAGGAGAATATCGAGGTCACTGTTCTGCTTGCGGGCGGGAAATGCTTTCCGAGCGTGCAGCGAAAACGTGGTCACCGTGGGATCTTCCTGGAAGATCGCCGCTGTGCCATCGCCCTGATGCACGTCCCCGTCGATGACCATGGCGGTGCGGATACGTCCTTCCTGCTGCATCGTGCGGGCAGCCACGGCCACGTCGTTGAAAACACAGTAGCCGGCTCCCCGATCCTCGAAGGCATGATGCGTCCCACCCGCCAGGTTGGCCGAGAAGCCATCGGTCAGGGCGCACCGCGCGGCCGCGATGGTGGCCCCCGTCGAGCGGCGACTGCGTTCGGCCATCTGCTGGCTCCAGGGAAAGCCAATGCGGCGCGTTTCATCGGGCGTCAGTTCGCCCCGGGTCACTCGGCCAATCCAGTCTTCGGTGTGCACGTAGCCGAGCTGTTCGTCCGTAGCCGCTGGCGGCACGCACATTTGCTCTGGCGCAAACAGGCCGGACTGTTCCAGCCGTTCCCGCAGCAGACGATACCGCTGCATGGGGAAACGGTGCCCCTCGGGCAGTGGCAGCACAAACAGATCAGTGTGGAACAGTTTCATCATTCACCAACCGCACACGCCTCGCAGCAGCAACCCCGTCCGGGCACCACACTCTGGCAATCTCAAAAGCGGTGCTGCAACAGGCCTGGCCCGCGACGAGCTCGCCAGGCTCACATCTGCCGGGACGAAATCGGTGCCGAACGTTCGGCTATCGGAAGGACCCCGCCCACGGAGCCGTATGCACCAGACTGCGCATCCGCCATTCCCGCAACTCGGCCAGCAGTTCCTGCTTCATGGTTGAATGCTCTTCGCTGTTCCACAAGTTGGTGACTTCGTCAGGGTCGTTGACCAGGTCAAACAGCTGACCCTCATCTTCATCGATGAAATGCACCAGTTTCCATCGATCACTGCGGACCATCGACATGAAGTCCGTGCCATCCAGAATGTGATCCTTGCCGTGTTCCGCGTAGACAAAATCACGCGGGTCCCAGTCACGACCTTCCAGTGCCGGCAGCAGCGATTTGGCCGCCATGGTTTCCGGTGGTTCAATGCCGGCCAGTTCCAGAATGGCGGGGCCGATGTCCATTTGCTGACACAAACCGTCGATCCGCCTGTTGGCTTCAAAACGCCCGGGGCTCCACACGATTAGCGGCATCTTCGTGATGATGTCGTACATCGTCCACTTCTGGCTGTGACCGTGGTCCGTCAGGCAATCGCCATGATCACTGGTGAAGATCACGACGGCATTGTCCAGGTAGCCCTTGTTTTCGAGTGAATCGAGGATCTCGCCGATCTTTGTATCGATCATCGTCACGTTGGCCAGATAGTAGGCTCGCTGTCGATGCCGCTCTTCCTGCGTGGGATTGTCTTTGTGCACCACGCTGTCATGGTCAATATCGAAGTTGTGCTGCCGCAGCACCTTGAATGCGCGCGGCTGATTTTCTTTTTCCTCATCGGTGACCTCCATCAGCGGCAGGTCTTTGCTCATGTACTTCTCGGCCTCTTCGGGCGTCGGATCGTACGGCGGATGCGGCCCGGGGAATCCAATCTGCAGGAACAGAGGCTGTTCGGTTTTGGGCTTGGTGTCGATCCACCAGGTAGCCATATTGCCCACAAAATTATCCGACTGCATGTCGGCATCCAGTTCCCACAGAAACGCCCCCAGCGCGTCTTTGTAGTCCTCGCGCTGGCGATAGAGTTCCCGCTGCTGCTTCACCAGCCCGCGGGCATGCAGCGCCTTATCCCACTCGTCGTAGTAGTAACGTTCTTCCATGTAGCGGTCTTTGTTCTCGACCACATACCGCTCATCAAACCCCATCGGTGTGTGGTAGGGATACGTGTGCATCTTGCCAATGTTGATGCAGCGGTAGCCACTTTCCGACAGTGACTCGATCCAGCCGTGATTCCACTGATCGGCGTTTTTCAAAATGCCTGTCGTGTGCGGGTAGTAGCCCGTGAACAGACTGGCACGTGACGGCGCGCAACTGGGAGCCGAGATGTGGCAATTGGTAAACGTGGTGCCTTCGCGGACGAGCCGATCGAGGTTCGGCGTGTCCATGTAGTCAAAGCCCAGTTCTGCGATGGTGTCAAACCGCTGCTGGTCGGTGATGATGAAGATGATGTGGGGACGCTCGTCGGCCATGTGGTTCGTTTCAGCAGGAATCTGTTTGCGTGGATCAGTTGACAGTGTTCAGCGGGGCGACATTGTTACCGACCTGTCGCCACCGTGGAAGCGACAATGGAAGGGACAATGGCGGCCACGATAATGGCCGTCTGAATGGCCTTGATGGTTTCCTGTGTGGCGCCTTCTGCCAGAATGTTTCCGCTGGCCAGATTCACGATGCGTTCCTGATGCTGTTCCAGTTCCGCAGGCGCAAAATTCTCCTTCAGCAGGCCGGCGTGCCGGGCCAGTGCAACCAGCACCGTCGTGCGGGCATCGGCCGCCGCATCGCGGAACATCAAAGCCGCCATCCGCTGCCGAATTTCGTCTTCGAACGTGCCGTCCAGTTCCGGATAGATGCGACGGGAGAAGACCCAGAGCACCTTTTTCTCATCGGCCGTCACAATGCCTTTTTCGGCCAGCTGACCGGCGACTCGATGTGGCAGATCCCTGATCTGTGCCGCCTTCGACACCCAGTGCGAGAGATTGCGGGGCTTATCACACGCCTTGATCAACTGGATGACTTCACAAAGAATCTCATCGTCGGGCAGATCCTGATCGGGCACTGTCACGTCGCCTTTGCCGTCATCCGCCGCCTTAATGCGGTCCTGCAGCAGCAGTTCACTCAGTAAGCCACCCGCAATGGAGTACAGATACATGCCGTGCGTGAAGGTCCCCTTTTTGTCGTTCAGGGCCAGCAGCACAATTTCGTGGTGTAAAAACAGCGTTTGACTCATCAGCGGATCTCCGGAAACCTGGAATCGCCGATGATACGGCACGACCGTCTTTCTTGCACGCCCACCAGCAGTCGCCGGCGTCCACAAGCCAGCCTGAGTCTCTGTCTCAACGAACGCGGCAGAACTGCCATGCCAGTTTCAGCCACGAGAACCCATTTTCCGTTTGCCCCGAACTTCAAAGTGACAGAACACTTCCCGCTTTTGTGCGCATAGATTTGATCTGCACAACCGAATGATACGTCACAAAGGCAGACACATTTCCGCAAATGGGGCAGGCACATGGCAGACTTCAAGGTAACGGAACTGGATCCCAACACAGATTTCGACAACCTCACATACTGGGATGTCGTCATTATTGGAGCCGGCCCTGGCGGTCTGGCGGCCAGCCTCACGACCGCTCACCGAGGATTGACCACACTCGTAGTTGAAGCCAAATCAGAACCCGGTGGTCAGCCCCAGTTTCTCTACGCCGACAAGAAGATCGTCGATATCCCCG
Organism: Planctomycetaceae bacterium; assembly: GCA_024742875.1. Lineage (GTDB taxonomy): Bacteria > Planctomycetota > Planctomycetia > Planctomycetales > Planctomycetaceae > Fuerstiella. The sequence continues at coordinate 64,389 of JANSXP010000006.1, forward strand.
GTTTTCCGGATGGCATCACGGGGCACGAACTGTCTGAACGGACGTTCCGCCAGGCGGTTGACGCGCTGGTGCAGTTCCGATTCAACGAAGAGCTCACTGAGATTCTGGACACCGAAGAGACGGGCAACGACGAGCGATTGAAGAAGGTCGTCACCTCGCACGGAGAGTATCTGTGTCGCAAGGTGATTCTGGCGTGCGGCCTGCTGCATTATCCCCGCCGACTGCCCGTGCTGGATGCGCTCAACTACAAAAAAGTGCACTACAAGGTGCCGCGGATCAACGACTACCACGACGACCATGTGCTGATTGTGGGTGGTGGCGACAGCGCTCTGGATGCGGCCGTCATGGCGCTGCAGCGAAACGCGCGAGTCGACGTCATCGTCCGGGAAGAAACACCCATCGGAAAAGCGGACAGCGTCGGACGCATTCGCGAACTGGGCGGGACCATTCGCACGGGAATCGAGGTGAAGTCCGCCGATCTGCAGGAAGGTCACATTCAGACGTGCCTGACAGACGACACACAACTTTCGTCGGAACTGGCGATCGTGCAGATTGGATTCCTGTCCGCCAAAGAGACGTTTGAGCGTCTGGCCATTCGCCTGAACGATGACGGCAGCATTGCCATTGATCCCTATTTTGAGACCAGTCGACCCGGCATTTTTGCCGTAGGCGATGTCCATGGGGATATTAAACTGGTGACCGTCGCCTGGGCGGAAGGCATTCAGGCGGCCATTTATGCGTTTAAAGAGATCACCAGTCCTTACTGGCTGAATGAAAAACGCCTGCGTGATCACAAGCTTGTGATGATTGGCGAGAAGATCACACGGGCGGCCACCGCCGGTTGAAGAGGTGGGATCATCACGCCGCATCCCGTGTTCGAACTTCACGCACGTGGCATCGACCAGCCTCATCCGTCCGCACCTGTCTCGACCGACCAACCATGACGGACCACGATCCACTGTTTACGGAAAACATCAAAGAGCCCATCAACTTTGGTCGCTGGCTGGGCCTGCTGATCACATGGGACGGACTGTTTCCCGTGGCCCTGATCTTTGCTCCCGAATTTCTCCGCTGGATGTGGCCCGGCAATTTGCCCGCGCGTGACATGACGGTGGTTCTGCTGGTCATTGCTGCGCTATTTATTCGCCTGGGCGTGGGACTGAAGCATATCTCATCAAATTTCTGCGGCCCATGGATGCGGACAGTTCAGAAGTCACTGCTGATCCTGATGGTGCTGTTTCTGGTGATGATGGACTCTCTGCTGATGATCATCCCGTTTCGGCGGGGCATGACGGCCGGCGACGTCATCTTTCTGAGCGTCGTCGCCAGCATTTACCTGGGCGGCATGGCAGTGGTCTTGTACCCCGGCCGACGATCACGCGATCTGGACGCGCTGGACTCACCGTAGTGTGTTGAGGATTCGCGCGATCGGGTCCACACTTGCAGAGCCCAGCCTCGTCCAGGACCTGTCTAAGACGGCCGGCTCTCTGGCGGTTTCCCAACAATCAAGCGGGCGCCTCGCCGCCACGTGAGGTAGGACCACGCCCAACTCATCACGACGAATAGTCGATTGCGAAATCCGGTCAGATAGTAGATGTGCACAACCAGCCACATCCACCACGCAAAGAATCCGGTAATGCGTCTGTCACCCGACTGCACGATGGCACGACTGCGACCAATCGTGGCCATGCTGCCCTTATCGTGATAGCAGAACGCCTCTCTCGGCTGCCCCTGCAGGTCACGGAGAATCGTTTTTGCCAGATAGCGTCCCTGCTGCATGGCGACGGGCGCCACTCCTGCCAGCGGCTTGCCGTCGGTCTTACAACAGGCCTGATCCCCGGCAACAAACACGCGGGCATGATCGCCCACGCTCAGGTCCGCATTGACACAGACCCGACCGACGTGATCTGTCGACAGTCCCAGTCGCTCTCCCAGCGGTGAAGCCTTCACACCGGCCGCCCACAGGACAGTCGCTGCTTCAATGTACTCTTCGCCGATGCGAACACCGTCAGCCGACACATCGGTCACCAGACTGCTGTTCCACACCTGCACTCCCAGTTTTTCCAGATCACGTGTCGCGCGACTGGACAGTTGCTGATCAAACATCGGCAGTATACGGCTGCCACCTTCCACCAGAATCACGCGAGCCAGTCGTGCGTCCACGTTGCGAAAATCACGGGCCAGCGTGTGCCGGCTCATTTCACCGATCGCGCCCGCCAGTTCGACGCCCGTCGGTCCACCTCCGACCACCACAAACGTCATCTGCTTTTTGCGACGTTCCGGATCCGTCTCGCGTTCCGCCCGCTCGAAAGCGGTCAGCACGCGACGACGAATCTCAGTGGCCTGCTCAAGCGTCTTCAGACCGGGCGCAAATGGCTCCCATTCATCGTGGCCAAAATAGCTGTGCCCGGCGCCGCAGGCCAAAATCAGATAGTCCCACGCGACGTTGTCCGCCGTCGTCTCCGCGATCGCTGTGTCGTCCGCGTCAGCCGAGCTGGCATCTGCCTCGATGGGCAGTACGGAAACTGTTTGGGCGTCAAAGTTTACGCTCTGCACCTCGCCCTGGACCACACACGCATTGTCCTGCCCGGACAGCATGCTGCGAATGGGGGCCGCGATATCGGCCGGACTGAGCCCCGCCATGGCCACCTGATACAGCAGGGGCTGAAACAGGTGGTGGTTGCGTTTGTCGATCAGAGTGATCTTAACGTCCGACGACGAAGAAAGTCCCTTCGCTGCAGCCAGACCAGCGAACCCACCTCCCACGATGACTACCTTCTTTGTCGTCATTGAATGCTCCGGAAACAAAAGAGTGAACGCTCAAAGGACACTCTCCGTTGACCGGTGTTCGCAGACTCTCAGGAAACCCTGAACGCGGGAAGGGGGTTGTCCACGCTCGGGAATGAGGCGCTGAACTGTGATGACGCACCGGAGGACGCCTCATCACACGCGCGGCCTGCAGACCGTCTACTGTGAACCGTCGACGACGAACAACCTTCACCGGGCAGCAGCAGCACGTCACCGTCAAACACGGCCCGTGATGAGTCCCTGCAGCAAAGCCGGGCACAAATGGGTTCCGTCAGATGCCGCCGCTGCACATGCAAAATGGCCGTGGTGTGCTCTCCAGCCAGAGTCAGGTCCACCTCACAGCAGGCTTCAGAAGACTTCAGCGACCGCTGCTGCACGACAAACAGATCGTCAAACAGCACAAACTGATCTCCGACATCCAGCTGCAGCAAACGACCATCCGAGGGGGCGATCCGCACCTGATCGATGCGGTACCATGCCCGCACGGCATCCAGCAGCTTTCTCATCACACGTTTCATCGTTAACTCCTGCTGCCGCGAACCGACTCCGCCCGCTGCCGATGCCGCGGGCGGAGCGGTCGGCCAGTCTCACTCGCTGATGTTCGCTCGCAACTGTGCCAGTTCTTCTTCGAGCCGGCGGTCGCGTTCTTCCTGTTCGAACTGATACTTCAATTCGTCAGCGTCCGGATCACGACCATCCATGCGATCCCACGCTTCGCTCAGAGCTTCTTCCCGATCGACCCTGTCCTCCAGCTTCCGAAACTGAGCGAATGCTGATTTTGATGTGGTTCGCTCCAGCGCTGAGTTGATCTTCTGCGCGGACGTGGCCCGCGCAATCCGGGCGGTCAGAAGCGTTTTCTTTTGACGCGCCTGTCGGATCTTGTCTTCCAGATCCGACACGGATCGCCGCAGTTTTTCCACCTCTGCCTGTTGACGGGAATGCTCCGCTTCGTAGCGATCCGCACGCTCTCCGGCCGCCAGTTTCTGATCAAGCGCGGCTTTGGCCGAACTGTCGTCGCCACGCTGCAGCGCGGAGGCAGCTCTTTGCTGCCACTGCTCGGACTCTCCACGTTCCCGCTCCAGACGTTTGCGCATCTGAATTTCGTCCGCCACGGCTTCGGCCACACTGCCGCGAATGCGATCCAGCTCTTCATCCATATCGATGATCAGCTGGTGCAGCATTCGCTCCGGGTCTTCCACCTTCTCCCGCAGGGTGGTGATGTTGGAACGCATAATCAAACTGAAATTTGTCAGCCACTTCATGAGATCTCTCCTGTCAGAGAAGGTTGATAAGGGAAGAGCAAAGTCCGCTCCGGACTTTGCCTGATCATGCCGCGAACCACCACATCTTGGTCCGCGGACACGATCGATTCGGACAGCCGGCTACTGCCAGGTCGCCAGCTCGGCGCTGATCAGGCGAATCCTGGCCAGCAGTTTTTCGCGGTGGTTCTCACAGAATGCCGCCAGAGCGATCACACCAATGCCAAAGGCGATACCAAAGGCCCACAGCAGGCTGGGATGATCGATGGTAGAGCGAACCACCATCGCCAGAAGATCGGCAAACAGAAACGCAGAGCCGGCGTACATCAGCACACGAATTCGCAGGCCCATCGCGAGCAGCACCAGCAGCGTGCTCAGGACCATCAGAATCAGCATGTGCGTCCAGCTGCCATCCAGAACTTCAAACAGCGGTGATACCAGGATCGTCAAAGCACCGATGTATCGCAGCGGATCGTGAGAGACGCGCGGCAGTTCCCGTTTGAGAATCTCAACAAACAGCAGAATCGAAACGCCAACCGGCACCAGGTACAGCTCCAGTGCGTGCAGATCAAAACTGCGCCACAGCAGCATCAGGCCCGTGTTCATGATTACGCCAGACAGCAAGGCAAAACCCCGGCTGCGATGCAGGATGGCCTGGTAAGCGTAGATGCCGGAAGCCAGCATCATCGACAGTGAGTTGATGGCCGGACTGACGAACGCTCCGGCATCCAGAAATCGCAGCACACCGATTCCTGCCGTGATTCCCGGCAGCACGCGGCCCACGGTCTGTGAAGGTTTGCCCAGCACGGCGAATCGTGGGTAGCGCTGCGCCGATCCCGCCAGTGTCAGGGCCAGAATGGCGGTCCCCAGAATCACAAACTGCCCCAGGCCGGTGCCAAAACTGAGCACCCCCTGAGCCATCAGAAAAGCCACACAGGCGGCGATCACTGTGTATCCACACCACACGTGTGCTTCACGACTGCGACGGATCGCCTGAATCAGTTCGCCGACCGCCAGGGCAGCCAGACTACTGACCACGACCACCAGCGAAATGCCGGTCACTGGCCCCATTGCGAACAGCAGACAGATCAAAGCGGCTGCGGCAGCCCGCAGCACACCCGTCCAGGTATCGCTGGTAATCTGATCGAGGCTCTTCCAGCGAATATCGAACAGCGAAATACTGACGGCGATGCCACCGAGCAGCCAGGGCAGGGCTTCGTAGCCGACAGGATTATTCAGAGCGCTGGAAATCAGTCCGCGAAAACCGCCCATCCAGCCAGCCAGCAGCAACAGCTGGAGGTTGGCGCAGATGGCCTGAAAGGTTCGCTGAGAGGGCGTCCACCGACGTCGATCAACGATGAAGAACGTGAGCAGGCACAGCATGGCCGCTGCCCGTGCGGGCAACTGGAAGAACAGGCAGCTGAACAGCAGCAGTCCCATCAGCCAGACTTCCGCAACTCGGCCAACCGCCGGTCGCACACCGCCAGTCTTCTCTGTCGTGCGTCCGGCCACCAGGATCAACAGACCACTTTCCACAATCACCCAGACCACACTCCACCACGCAGGTGGCAGAGGCAGACCGGACGACAACAGCGCGGCGGAAGTCACAAGAGGCAGGACCACCGCCATGGCGATGGCCGTCACACGACTGCGGAAGACCATCGTCGCCGCTGCGAGCCAGCCGGCGATTACAGTCGTGGCCAGACTCAGCTGACCGGCCACGGAATCACCGGCCAGAGCATCGCCGTGGATGGACATCACCTGCAGCAGATGAAACGGAGCAGCCAGACACGCCAGGACCACAAGACTCAGGTCACAAAGTGGCACAACGGACGCCTGCAGCAGGCGTGTCCAGCCGTTCTCCGATTCCGCAGGGTGATGGTCAGTCAGCCGCAGCTGCGTCGCATCAAAGCCCAGGCGATTTCTCAGTTCATTCAGGGGGACCGACCAGGAGAGCTGTCGTGTGAGAATCAGCAGCAGGTAACACATCAGCGAGATGCCAGCCGCCGCGATACTGGCAGCGTCCACAATCGTGCGGCCATCAACCTGCAGTCCCACTGCCCAGCGTACGGTGGCAAAGGCGGCCATGCCCCAGAAGAAGAGCCCGGAAAAGTAGCCGGGGCTGCGAGCCGTGTAGCCGACGAAGGCCGTCATCAACAGACCGTACTGCCACATCGCGGCTGTCGCCAGCGGCTGATGCATCTGCAGCAGTGCCATCACCACCCAGTGTCCAGCCAGTAATACAGCAAGGACCAGTCCGACGTAGCGAATGATTTCGCGGTTTTCGCCGGTCGGCTTCTGAAGCAGCCACGAATACTCGTTCAGCTGACCATCTTCAGATCGGTGTACCAGCAGTGAGCGGGACTCCAGAGGGATTCGCCCCAGCAGGCGGTCCGGCAGTCGCACGGACGTCATCAGCAGCGACAGTCCAGCCAGTGCTGTGGCCGCCCAGACAACCGGCAGATGACAGACCGCCATGTCATTCAGGGCGGGAACCGCCACAGCCGTCATGACGATCACAGACAGCAGGGAGACCAGCGCGTAGCGACGGTCACGAAAGGCAACCGCATACAATACGAAGGCAGCGGAATTGGCCGCCGCCACCCAGAACAATGACACAATGTCTGTCGCGGAGAAGGCCAGCAGAACGACGGCCAGTATGGTGACGAACTGCTTGATGCTGCGCTGAACGGCCTGCAGATGACGCTCACGGAAACGACGCGAGATCAAAGCCAGTGTTCCCAGCAGCGGCAGGTAAGTCACGCCGTACAGCGACAAAGGTACGCGGTCCCGGTTAATGGCCGCCGCCGTATTGCTTTTGAGCATCTGCACTACATCAGCAAAGAGGACCGGGCACGTCTGGTAGGCGATCACAGAAAAGATCAGGCCCACCCACACGAAACCCGTATGACGCGTGTCAGCTGCAGCCACAAACATGAGAACCGCGGCCACTGCCGCTGTGGGAATCACGGCATATGTTGTCGGCCCCGTGTAAGAGAAACCGGAAAACGACAGTGTGACGGCCACAACCGTGAGCACCAGCGAAACAAACAAAGGCACGCCAATGCACCATGGCAGTGGACGCACCAGATCTCCCGTCCGCTGGCGAAACACGGACGCCACGGTTCGGGCGGTCAGCAGAATCGTGGCAGCCAGCATCACCACGCCCAGTCCCAGCCACTGCATGGGAATCGCGGGCAGGGCCTTCGTGCCAATCAGAACGCAGAACAGCAGGCCCAGCATGGCGATGGGGACAAAGCCAAAGATGCGCGGCAGACGATGCTCCTCGGTGAGCCAGAAGACGTGTCGATTCACCTTCATCACGCCGACCGTCATCACGGTCCAGCAGATCAGCAGAAATGCAAAGGCAAACAGAGGCGTTTGAAAAGGGGGCAGGGCGCCGGCCAGACACAGCGCACAGAAACTCACGACAAACGTGGTTTGTCGTTCGCGTAACTGATGATCCAGAATCCTTGTGCTGGCCAGCCACAGAAAGCCGACCGCCGGCAGCATCAAACCTGCCAACTCCACAGCATCCCACACTTGAGCGGCCGTTCCGGCACTCAGCCACCGCAGAGCCAGAAACAGAATTGGCATAAGCAGCAGCGTCAGTGAGTGCAGCACTTTGTAGGTGGACGTTAGCCCCAGCCGCTTACGACTGACTTCCGCCGCCGTAAACAGGGCCACCGTGTATCCGAAGATAGAGCAATACTTCAGAGTGTTACCCCACATCGCCCAGTTTTTCGTCACCAGCATCAGCGACGAACCAAACACAATGGCAGCTCCAACAATCAACATCCACTTGATGTTTTGATCGTGAAAGAAACTGCTGATAAACGATTCCAGAAACGATCGACGGGGTGGTTCTGTGCTTTGTGATTCCACTGGCACAGAGCCACCACCGGGCGTTTCTGATGGAAAAAAAGGAGCGTCTGACATGACCTGAGTCCTCCGACTGCGACGAGGAAAGTTGTGCGAGCGATCGACTATTCAAACGCTGTGCCAATCCCGGAATTTGGTGGATCCGCCAGTAAAAACACGGGGCAAAACAGCGGCCCGGTCCTCATGCCTTACGGTCCGCAGCCCAATGACTGCAGCCGGACGGCAGCCGGCGGACTGCGTTTGAGGGCCACGAGGGTCGGCGCCTGCACAGGCTGGCGAATCGCAGGATTCCCGTCGGAATCAGTGATCCTGAGGCGATGGCCGGACGTTGACGCTTCCGCCCCTCAGGAGAGTCCTATGATTTCAGTCACACGCGTTTGTCATCACTACGGTCTTCGTCCGACGCTGGACGACGTCTCGTTCAATGTGGAGGCCGGTCGGACGCTCGCGATCGTTGGCCCCAACGGATCCGGCAAGACCACGCTGATGGAACTGCTGGCGGGCCTGGCCTCTCCCGCCGAAGGGCAGGTCACCCTGAACGGCATCGAGCGACGATCCACAGTCGACGACGAGCTGGCCATCCGGCGACAGACGTTTTTCCTGCCCGCCAGTTCCTGGTTTCCACGCAACATCACCGGTCGCCAGATGCTCATGGCGACCGGCGAGTGCTGGCAGATTTCTATCCGCCGCTGCTTTGAACACATTGAGCGTCTGCTGACCGTATTTCAGCTGGGAGACATCGCCGACTCTGACATCACCGGCTATTCGACCGGGCAGCGCAAGAAGTTATCGCTGTGTTCAGCGCTGATCAGCGAGTGTCCAATTCTGCTGCTTGATGAGCCGTTTTCCGGCGGGCTGGACCCGGCCGGCATCACGGCCCTGAAGCAGATTCTGCAGCATCTGACATCTCAGGAAGATCGCACGGTGGTGCTGACGAGCCCCGTTCCGGAACTGGTGGAAGAGGTGGCCGACGAAGTGCTGATTCTGCAATCGGGAGAGATTGTCGAACACGCGCCCGTCAGCGAGCTGAAGGACAAGACCGGAGCCGTTTCCCTGGATGAAGCGCTGCGACAGTTGATCTTTCCGGAAACACAGGATGAGCTGCGGCACTATTTTGAGCAGGAGATGCGATCATGAGCGACTGGTATCGTCGCAGTCTGCCCAGTCGTCGCGTTCAACTGGCATTTCTGCTGCTGATCATTGGCATCGATGTTGTGGTGGCGGCCGTGTGGCTGAGCATCCGCATTGCCTGGGGGGCCGAAGCCGCTCGCGTTGGCACCGACTTTCTGATTGCGATCTCGGGTATCCTCAGCACCCTTTCTGCCCCACTGCTGGCTGTGTGTCGCGCCGAGCGCTACCCGGCAGGCGGATCAGAATATGCCGGATTCCTTGCCGGCAGTCCGTGGACAGAGGCGGCCGCCACGCCGTTTGGCCCGTGGCACCCCGTTCGCAAAGACGTAGGGATCCTGGGAGTGCTGGGACTGCTGGCCGCCTCGCACCTGGGACTTTTTCTGTGGCTGAACACGCCAGACTTCATCATCTCCGCGCAGCCCCTGTTTCTGCCTGCAGTGATAACCGCAACGTTTCTGCTGCCATTCGTTGTGTTCGTGCTGTCGTGGGCTGTTTGTGGCTATGTGAGGGTGGCCATTGGCTGGCGGCATTCGATTCTCATCCCGGCGCTGACGCTGGGAATGCTGCTGCATGTCGGGCGGGAAATCGGTGCTCTGGCCGTCATCCCGCTGGCGGCCCTGACCGCGATCGCTGGCAGCATTGCCGTGTACCGGCGGATGAAATCGCAGCTGTCACAGATTCCTCTGGTGCCCACTGCCGTTCCCAGCAGTGACCGCAGTGGCCGGCTGTCGCACGCGAACCGACAACTGTGTCCTGGCGTTCCTGAAACGTTCGGCACCTGGCTGCTGGATCGAATGTCCGGTGTCAGCCTGCTGCTGAGTGTCGTGGCGGGAACACTGTTTGCCGTGCCGGCATGGCAGCGAGACACCTTGATCGTGCTGCCGCTGTTCGTTTCGCTGTACGGACTGTTCTTTGCCGGCGTTCATCTGGAAGTGTGCGCCCCGCATTTGGGGCTGGCAGCGCGTTGGTCCAGAAAACAACTGCGGATTCCGGGTTATGACCGCGCCTTCGCTCCGATACTTTGGCTGGCGCTCAGTTCCATGGCAGTTTTGGTGCCAGGCTACGGCCTGGAGATACCGCCGCGACTGACGGTGGGCGTGACGGTCGCTGTCGCCGTCTGGGTCAGTCTGGTCACTCGGGTGGAAATTGCCGAATGGAGCCTGACAGCGCCCGCACGATTTCTCCGCAGGCCGGAGCAGCGACGGCCGACACGCGGTGGCGGTGGACAGGCAACAAACGCAGGTCAGCCGGCCGGATATCTCAGTGAGTCATCGCATACGTGATGATGTTGATGGTCATGGCATAGGACTTCACAGAGAAGCGGTCAAAAAATTCCTTCGACTCCCCCTCCCGTTCCCAGCCATCGGCGATGTCCGTGTTATGCGTGGCGACCGCCAGCAGACGGCCACGAGCATCGAACAGTCCCATGAGATTTACTGTGGAAACACCCGCCAGACCACCGGCCGGGTATCGGTGGACGTCCGGGGGATCGAAATCAAGGCCCGTCGCATCATAAAAGATCCGCGCCGGCACCTGCGGACATTCCTTCAGCCGATAGACGATCTTCAGGATCGGGTGATCGTTGTCGATGGGCTTCCACTGCCACGTGGGATCCAGCCCACCCACATTGCGGTTCATATTCTCCCACTCGGCCTGCCCCCAGAAATCGTCGATCCACAGAAAGCCGCCGGTGTCAAGGTACAGCCGCAGCGCCTGGCGTTCTTCGCCGGAGAGTAGTTGCCAGCCCACATCGCTCATGAAGATCAGTGGGTGCTCATAAATCTCCGGGTCCGTCAGATCGAGCACGATGGGATCCGGATTGACCCGCATCGAGGTCAGCTGCGTCAGACGCAGAATCAGATTCTTCTCCGCCCGCGGATAGTCGGTCTCCCAGCGCTGCCAGTCGCGTCCCTCGTGTCGATACCACGACTCTCCGTAACCCCCCGTGCTGCGATAACGAATGCGAACGAAAGTCAGCGCATCAGACTTAGGCGGAGTGACACCTTCGACAACTCGTGCGGGCTCAGGCAGAGCGGCCGCGTCACCGCCCACAAGCAGCAGCAGTCCGGAAAACAGAATTGAACATCGGCCAAACATCATGGCTGTATTGTACCGGCCGCCTCCTGAGCAGCGAGGCCGTTTTCCGTGAACCAGCACACAGGCCATTCAGAAGTGATTTTCCGGATTCCTCCGCGCAGTGGCCCCCCCATTTTTCGCAGCGACCGATTGGTGTTACGGTAACAGCCACTGGCGACATCCAAACTTTCAAACAGGCAGCATCCATGCGGCAGGCATCACAACTTCTGCTGCTGTTCGTTCTGTTCATGACAGGCAGCAGCACACAGGCCGACACCATTATTCACGCGGGGCGGCTGATCGACGGGACCACCAATGTCCGGTCAGAATGTTCGCTCATCATTGTCGACGGTCGTATTCAACAGATTGACGAGGGTTATACGGCACCGGAAAAAGGCGACACGCTGATTTCTCTGACGCAGCACACGGTGATGCCGGGTCTGATGGACATGCACACCCATCTGATGAGCCAGCACTCGGCCAAATCGTATTCCGAAAAGTTTTTCATGAGCAAACCGGAGTACGCACTGCGTTCGACGGTCTACGCAAAACGCACGCTGCTGGCCGGATTCACCACCGTGCGCGAAGTCGGCGATGACGGCACCAACGGAGTCGCACTGCGCAAGGCCATCAATCAGGGCTGGGTGGTGGGCCCCAGAATTTACACAGCCGGAAAATCGCTGGCGACCACCGGCGGACATGCGGACCCCACCAACGGACTGTCGGGCGATTTTCGCAAACAGGCGGGGCCCGTTGATGGCGTGATCAACGGAGCCGATGAAGCCCGCAAGGCCGTGCGTCAGCGCTACAAAGACGGGGCCGATCTGATCAAACTGACGGCCACCGGCGGCGTACTCAGCCTGGCCAAAAACGGACAGAATCCGCAATTCACCGACGAAGAACTTGAAGCGATTGTCTCCACGGCCAAAGACTACGGCATGAGCGTGGCCGTCCACGCGCACGGCACCGAGGGCATGAAGCGGGCCGTTCTGGCAGGCGTCGATTCCATCGAGCACGGGACCTACATGACAGACGAAGTCATGGATCTGATGAATCGTCAGGGCACCTGGCTGGTGCCCACGCTAATGGCCGGAGCCTGGGTCACCCGCAAAGCCGAAGAGCCTGATTACTTTCCACCTGTGGTGCGTCCGAAGGCGGCGGCCATCGGTCCTGTGATGCGCAGTACGTTTGCCCGGGCTGTGAAGGCCAAAGTGAAGATTGCGTTCGGAACAGATTCCGGCGTATCGGCACACGGGGATAACGCCGACGAGTTTCTGCTGATGGTCGAAGGGGGAATGTCAGAACTGGACAGCATTCTGGCGGCCACCCATGAAGCGTCACTGCTGCTGCGGGTGGATAAAGAACTGGGACACCTTGCCCCTGGCTATTTCGCGGATGTCGTGGCTGTCAAAGGCGACCCGCTCGACGACATCTCTTTGATGCGGTCCGTCGACTTCGTCATGAAAAACGGGACCGTCTTTAAACAGAACGGCCAGGAAGTTCTGCAGCCGGACGCCAACTAACTTCAGCACCAAGAACTGAGATACGGAATCACACAATGTCTGATCAGTTAAGCGTGGCCCTCGCCCAGTTGGCACCGGTCTGGCTCAATCGCGATGCGACCCTGGAGAAGATTCTGCAGGCGACCAGCGATGCGGCCGCTCAGCAGGCAGACCTGGTGGTCTTTGGAGAAGCGCTGCTGCCCGGCTATCCGTTCTGGCTGGATCCGACCGGCGGTGCGAAATTCAACTCCGACGTGCAAAAGGAAATCCACGCGCACTACATGCACAACGCCGTGCAGGTGGAAGCCGGACATCTGGACTCGCTGCAGAATCTGTGTCGGGAAAAGTCGATCGCCGTGTACCTGGGCTGCATCGAACGTCCGTCGGATCGCGGCGGCCACAGCCTGTACTGCACGCTGGTCTACATCGACCAATCCGGGCAGATCTGTTCGACGCACCGCAAGCTGATGCCGACCTATGAAGAGCGATTGACTTGGTCACCGGGTGACGGTCACGGCCTGCGAACCCATTCGCTGGGCGCGTTCACCGTGGGCGGACTGAACTGCTGGGAAAACTGGATGCCGCTGCCCCGCGCCGCGCTGTATGCTCAGGGCGAAGATCTGCACGTGGCCGTCTGGCCCGGCGCCGTTCGCAACACAATCGACATCACCCGGTTTATGGCTGTGGAATCACGGTCGTATGTGATCTCAGTATCCGGACTGATGCGTTCTTCGGACTTCCCAGGCGATACGCCACACGTGGATCGCATTCTGGCAAACTGCGGAGAGATGCTGTCGAACGGCGGCTCATGCATCGCGGCTCCCGACGGCTCGTGGCTGATCGAGCCGATTGCTGATGTCGAAACCGTGCAGGTGGCGACGATCGATCATCGCATCGTCAGAAAGGAACGCCAGAATTTTGACCCGTCCGGCCACTATTCCCGCCCGGATGTGACTCAGCTGTTGGTCAATCGGGAACGCCAGAGCATCGCTCGGTTTGACGACGACGATTAACGCAGACAGGACGAAGCCAATGGTGACTTCGTCCTGCAGAAACCGCGGTGGTGAGCGCAGGGAGGCTATTTCTCTTTGTGGAATGTTCCGGCAAAGACCATGCGCGCCACCTGCAGCACATCGAAGTTCGCATTTTCGGTTCCCGCGCCGCTGGGCGGACCCACGTTGACGCCCTTGATGGTCACCGTGTCTGCGTCTGTGTGCACCCGCAGCAGAAACGGCATGTCCCCCATCATGCTCAGCATCGCCAGTTCAGCGAGTTCCTCAGTCGGAGCCGGCGTGTCAACGTCCACACCGTGAACGATCCCGTAGATCGTGCCGTCGGATGCCACCGAGTGCTCCGCTTTTACCTGAAATTTCAGGCCTGGCATGCTGGCGACGCTGACGTTCAGAGTGATCATACGGCCATTGACCACGCTGGTCACAGAACCCAAAGGTGAGTTACGAACCCACGTGCCTTCCGGCAGCCCGCCCCTGGAAGACTGCACCGGCTGCACTCGGCTGGCGGACACCTGAGTAATCGCCGTCGCTGGCAGGGCAGGCGGTGTCATCTGCGGCGTTGCGGCGGCCACCGGCGAGGGCTGAGCGGGGGCGGTCTGTGGACTCCACTGACGCTGCACGACTGGCTGCCGTTCCGTCTGCTCCTGAACGGCCGGTTGCGGTGTGGTTGGCTGCGGACTGCTCGGCGGCAAACTGGTCAGTTGCGACAGCGCCGTTGGCACGGTGGACTGTGGGATGGCGCGGGGAGTTTCCTGTGCCGACACCAGCAAAATGGGAGGTTCCAGCCGTTCGTCGGCCGGCAGATCCACAAGGCTGCCCATGGGGGCCGTTGCCGCCGCAGCATCGGGAACCCGCGTGTCGAGTCCGGCACTGGTCTGCTGGACGCCTCCGACCGGCGACATCCGTCCCACCACAAACGCAATGCTGAGTGCGGCCAGCAGCAGGCCGGTCGCGGTCAATTTGGAGATCAGTCCGTTTTGTGTGTACATGCCAAAATCCTTTCTGGTCAAATCCGTTAACTGAATGCGAGCGATGCTCACGGGAGTTCCATCAAACCACTGACGAAGATTGTCCCACAGCAGCTGGTCCTGATGATCAGCGATGCTGGCTTCTGACTGCGAGGCAAACACCGCCGCGACAGCCGCCAGGGAAATTCCTTTTTTGAGCAGGCGCGATCGCAGCAGATCCCGACCACGAGCCAGTCGCCCTTTGACAGCCTGCACGGAAATCTGCAGCCGCCGGGCCACCTGCTCACGAGCGAGCCCCTTCACATAGTGCAGAATCAGCACATCGCGATACCGCTGCGGCAAACGGTCCACGGCGGATGACACCTGATGCCCGCGTTCGGACTCTTCAATCCGGGCAAACGCATCGGCCGCTGCAGCCTCCGTGATCTCGCCACGGCTTTGTGGAGTCGTGCGGCGGGCATCAGAACGCACTCGCTGTGACGCACGCCACGCGACGCGGTACAGCCATGCGCTGAAGTCGTCATTGCGAATGCTGTCACCGTTTTCCAGCAGGGTCAAAAAGGTGACCTGACAGGCTTCTTCCACGTCGTCGGCACACAGCAGCAGCTGGTTGCAGACGCCGCGAACAAGGGGATGATGCCGTCCCACCAGTTCCCGGCAGGCGTCTTCGTTACGCCCCACGACAGCCAGCTGCCACAACGAAGCATCTGACGAAGTGTTGAAATCCATAGCGACTCCTTTCGTGCTCAACAGAGAGAGCAGCCACACGGTCAGCGCGGACCGGTGTTTCTTCGAATTTCCTGTCCGAAAGTCTAACTTTGCCGATTAGCGGCTGCCAACCAGGCGTCCACTGCGCCCTGCTGTGGACGGAATCCAACGTCCTCGACGCATCCTTCATCCGTGCCGGAAGTCACTTCGTGCGGAAATTTGCTCGCGGACGCCGCCCCAGCAGCATCACGACGGTTCAGGAGCGGACCGGGGCTCGGTTACGCGATTTTGATGGAGTACAGTTCCACACGGCCAAAATTCGCCGCGGATCCGTCGGACTTCACTTTGGGCTGCCCCTGAGCGCCGACCAGCAGCAGCCGAGTTCCGTCGGGCGTGAATTCAGCATGCGTGATGCGGTAGCCCGTCTTGAGTGTCGCCAGACGGTCGCCGGTCGACAGCTCAAAAAAAGCAGCATTCCAGTCACCGCCCCGCAGTCGCCCCCCCATAACAAACAGATCGTGTTCAGGATGAATGGCCAGCGTTTCCATCAGCCCTTCGCCATTGTCGCCCTTGTGGGTCTGGTCGGCGAGTCGAGGTTCCTTCTGCCAGTCCCATTTCTGCCACAGCTGTATTCCATTGCCCGCCATGGGATCTCGCATGGGCCCCATTCCGGCCAGCAGAATCTGGCGTCCGTCCGGAGTGAACTGCAGTGAGAACACGCCACCCAGATAGCAGTGACTTTTGATGATGCCCCAGCTGGTGAATGCATCGGTTGTCCAGCCGGCCACCTGCTCACCGCTGGACGTGTTCCACACGCGGACTTCTCCCATCAGATTGCCGGCCGCGACAAACTGACTGTCCGGACTGAATCCCACTGCCTGGACCGAAGGAACGTGGGGCAGACTGTGCAGCAGTTCGCCGGTTTCGGTCGACAGCACCCGCACGCCTGGTTCTGTTTCCGCTGCCGGCTCATAACGATAGCCGCCCGCGAGATACTGACCGGTGACCGACGCCACCAACCGGCGATCGCTGGAGATGGCCATGTCCCACGACCAGAAGTTGTGGACATCCACCTGCCGCTGCCGCTCTCCTGAACGCACATCGATCCAGTGAAGATTGCCATCATATCCGGACGAAATGGCCGTGTGGTCATCCAGGCGCTGCACAGAACTGACGTAGCTGGAATGCACGTCCAGCAGGTGGAACGTGCGCTGCTCCAGGTCAGCACGATAGACGCCATCCATGCAGCCGGCCACCAGGGTTCTGCCGTCTGCCAGGAGCGAAGCATCAAGAATGCCGGTGGGCAGTTTGAAATCTGTTTTTCGTTCGACGAGCAACTTCATCTGTCAGATTCACCGTTGTGTCGTTGGTTTGTTTTGGTGGTGCAGTGACTGCCTCACTGTGTCTTCGTGAGATATGGCTCTGCGGCGTTACGGGGTCATAGGCGGCTGCAGAACATGAGGTTCTAGACCAGCAGCGAATCAATGGGGGCCGCGTCATCCTCCACCCGTCGAAAGGTGGGCAGGCCGGGCAGGTCATATTCCTCGTCCGGATCAATTCCCAGAGCCCGAAAAATGGTGGCAAACAAATTCCGATTGTCGACCTTCCCGTCAATCACTTCGGCGCCGACGGCGTCTGTGGCTCCGTGCACCACGCCACCGCGAATGCCGCCGCCCGCCATGGCCAGACTCCACGCTTTGGGGTAATGGTCTCTTCCCCGCGCCTCGTTAATCGTGGGCGTGCGACCGAATTCGCCCATGGCGATCACGAGCGTGTCATCCAGCAACCCGCGCAGATGCAGATCGGTCACCAGCTGGTAAAGCACATTGTCCAGTTCCGGAACCAGCATCTGATGCATTTCATGCTGGAAGACGTGATTGTCCCAGGGCATGCCGTTGGCCACCATCACAAACGTGGAGCCGTTCTCAATCAGATGCCGCGCCTGCAGAGCGTGCTGCGCGAAAGCGCCCGGGCCATAGCGCTCGCGGTCTTCCGCCGGAAGTGTGTCCAGATCGAACAGGGGAGCGCAGCTCATCAGCCCGCGCACTCGCTCAAAGGCCGCGTTGTAAGACGCGGCCGCCGCGCTTTGCTGTTCATTTTCAAACTTGCGGCTGAAGAATTTCCGCAGCGCTTCGCGGTCCGCATGATCCGCGTCGGTGAGGTTTTCCGGCCGCTGCAGATCAGGGATGGAGTATTTGCCTCCCGCGCGGACCGGGCCGTATTCGGCCCCCAGCCAGCCCGCCCAGTTGCCCGCTTTGAATCCCTTGAACTCGTTGCCTTCCGGGCAGGGATCCAGCAGCACAAACTGCGGGACCGGGCTGTCCAGGTGTCCCAGTTGCTCAGCGATGACGGAACCCAGAATGGGACGCACAAACGGAGGCCGCGGCTTGTCTCCGCGGGTCAGCACGTCAATCCCCTGAAAGTGCTCACTCGGCTCAGTGCTCATCGAACGGACGACGGCCAGCTTGTCCATGATGGTGGCACATCGTGGCATCAGAGAACTGACCTGCACGCCCGGCAGGCAGGTGGAGATGGCCGAAAAGGGGCCGCTGGTTGCGGCGCCAGGCTTGGGATCCCACATCTCAAACTGAGAAGGCGCGCCGCACAGCCACAGCAGAATGCACTTTTTGCCATGCTGCCTGACGCCATCCGCCAGGGCCGGAATGCCAAACAGTCCATTGTAGCTGGCCACCGAAGCGGTCGATGCGCCAAGAGCCCCCTGCAGAAACAGGCGACGATGAACCGTGTGCTCGGGACTGCCGCAACCGGAAGACGGTGAGCGTTTGTGTTCAGACATAGCACAAAGACCTGAATGGCTGCACAGGACAGCTCTAACCAGTACAAAAAGAAGAAGTCAGCAATTGTCGGTGGCGAAAATGCCGATCAGTGATTGAAGCGAAATTCTGAGCTGGTCAGCATGGCCCACAGGGCCATCTTCCAGCGATGACGCACGGCGGCAGCATCTCCCTCATGCAAAAACGCGGCCAGCTGCGAATGCTCCGACTCGGTCGCCGCACGACCAAACAAACGGCGCGTCACAAGTTCCGTTTGTCGCCGGACATCGACGTCTGCCGTCAGTTCGTCCAGCAGTCCTGTCACAGCCGCATCATTCAGATAGTCATTCACGGCCGCATTATTGGTCAAAAACAGGGCCTCTTTGACGGTCGTGACACTTTCATCCGGCAGCACGTCCGTCAGCCGATCCCGAACTTCCACCAGAAGTTGATGGTCGTTACGAAATTCCCCTGAGACGGCCTGCTGCACAGACCGCACATACTGTTCGGCCGTCAGCGGGCGATCCAGATACCACGCAAAAGTGGCCCGATCATCCACACCCGCTGGCTGGCGCGACTGCAGACGGTAGGCCCGATTGCAGGCAATCAGGCCCACCAGTCGGCGAATGTCATAGTGGCTTTGGCGAAACTCCTCGGCCAGCCAGTCGAGAAGTTCCGGGTGAGATGGCTCGTGCACACTGTCCATTTCATCAAACGGATGAACCAGCCCGCGGCCCATCATGACCGCCCACACGCGATTCACAAACGCGCGGGCGATCAGCGGATGATCGGCGACAACCTCATCGACGAATTTCTCTCGCCGCGAAAACAGGGGCACGCGATTTCCGTTGGCGTGTTCCGCAGGGCGATAAAATTCGTCTTTGTCTTCCTGTTTGGTTCCCGCCTTCGGTCGCGGCTCGTCAATCGTTTTTGCCCGAAAGAACGTCAGGTGATTGGGGTAGCTGCTGCCATCAAGCGAGGCAAACTCTGAGAAGCCGCCGATTGCCGACTCCTTCACCGACGGGCCCCACTTTGATTTCGCATTGGTGCCCCGATTGAAGAATGCCACCAGCCCCCAGTAGTGCGCCTGTTCGATTTCGTCGGCGATCATGTGATCATGACACTGCGCACATTCGATACGAATACCAAAAAACGCAGGCGCCACCGCTTCGGCGATTTCCTGTGGCTTGTTGTTGCGTTCGTACAGGAACCACACGAGTCCGCGATCCTGCTTTTGATCGGGACGCGCCAGCAGAATTTCCCGCGTGACCTGGTCCCACGGGCGATTCTCGCGAAACACACGCTCCAGGTAAACACGCCACTGACTGCTGTGCCGCTGTGCATACTTTTCTGGCGTGCCTCGCCCCATCAGTAACGTATCAAACACGTCCGTAAAGTGCTGCACATAGTCCTCGCCGTGCAGCAGCAGGTCGATGAGCTGCTGATGTTTGTCGGCACGAGTATCCGCCTCAAACGCGCGCTGTTCGGCCACGGAAGGAATGCGTCCGGCCAGATCAAGATAGACGCGACGCGCGAACGTCGCATCATCGCACTCAGCTGCCGGCAAAATGCCCTCGGCTTCCCAGACCTGCTGCAAATGTCCGTCCACAACGGCAACGTCAGCAGGTTCCACCAGCGATGCACGTTCGTTCTGCGTGGCGATCAGTTCTTCGGTGGGCTGAGCACGCACAGGTGTCAGCACCGTCGACAACATGACAAAGAAAGTCGGCAGGGCAGGGCGGACGATGGGCAGCGGGCGGGCACACATGCAGTCAGTTCCGGGAGGGCAGGGGGAGGGACAGCAGGGGAGGGTCCGCAAGTATGCCACAGCCACGTCAACTTTGCGAGAACGAAGTCGCCCTCGTCAGGGTGTGCCGCCGGAATTCTCCTCGATCAATTGCTGCGAATGACCGACGTCCCTGAAACGCGGCGCACGAATCGTTTCATCTCCAGCACGGTAATTGTGGACAGCACCCGCGACATCTCCAGCTGCGACGTGCGAATGATGTCGTCAATCGCCGTTGCAGAGGTACCGATGAGCGCCAGAATCTCTTTCTCTCTGGGATTGAGCGTCATCTCGCGGGGATCGTGGACCACGGTCTGATCAGAGGTTACGGTCGGTTTTGATAAAGGGCCAAGTTCTTCCAGAATATCATCCACACCGCGCACCAGCGTGACGCCATCACGAATCAGATCGTGACAGCCTTCGCTGCCCAGGCTGTCGACATGGCCTGGCACAGCAAACACTTCGCGGCCCTGTTCCATGGCGTGTCTGGCCGTATACAGGGCCCCCGAGTTGCGGGTGGCTTCAATCACCACCACACCCAGACTCAATCCGCTAATAATACGGTTTCGCTGTGGAAACAGTCCGGGAGACGGACGCTGATCCAGCGGAAACTCGCTGACAACGGCACCCTGTTCGACAATGTCCATCGCCAGCTCCGCATGTTCCGGCGGGTAGATCTGGCGGACCCCTGTCGCCATCACGGCAATCGTTCTGCCACCAGCATCCAGCGCAGCGCGATGGGCGACCGCATCGATGCCCCGCGCCAGTCCGCTGATCACGCAGAATCCCGCGCGGGCCAGACCGGCGGCGAGTCGCTGCGCCTGCTTTCTGCCATACGCCGTACAGCGACGTGAGCCCACAATGCCAATCGCCAGTTCATCGCCCGCAAGGTACTCGCCGCGGACGTACAGGACACTCGGTGCATCAGCAACTTCCTGCAGTGAGGCGGGATATTCGCCCGTCGATTTTCGTCGCAGCGATACGCCCAGCTTTTGACAATCCTGCAGTGTCTGTGCTGCACGATCATGCGACTGCCGGCTGACAAGTTGGCTGGCCACCTGCGGCCCCACACCTTTGACCGATAACAGATCCGAGACCGTTTGCTGCAGGACGGCGGTCGCAGAACCAAACTGTTGCAGCAGATTGGCCTGCAGCAGCGGCCCGACGCCGGTCGTCAGCGAGAGAGTCAGACAGTCAATGAGGTCACGTTGGTCGTGACTTTCGGAAACAGGAATGCTGCCGGCCACAGGATCAGAGGCTGGGGCGATTTCACGGTGCGGAGGCCGGGACATAGGATGCTCATCGAGGGGCGTTCAACGGCTAGCGAATTCTCGCTCCGCTGGACACCAGAGCGATCAGGTCAAACAGCTCGAGCAAAGATCCCGAACCGACGGACGAGCGCGACAGTTCTGACCAGTCGTCAATGCGTACCTGAAACACGGCCGCTGTCCCAGGTGAGATCGGCACCGCTTCCTGGCTCAGAGACCAGATCAGCGAGGCAATCCCCGGGTTGTGGCCAATCATCAGCAACACATCCGTGTCGGAATCTGCCAGCTCGGCCGCAACGCGAGAGTAAGCGTCCGGCGGTGCGAGATAAAGGTCCTTCGTGACCAGAGGTTCCAAACGAGGGACATTGCTAGCTGCCAGCAGCTGTGCCGTTTCGCAGGTCCGCACTGCGGAAGAACAGATCACCTGATCGACTGGCCAGGGCTCCAGTGCCGCGGCGGTGGATTCCACCAACTGCCGACCCGCATCAGTGAGGGGGCGCTCGTGATCCGCATAGGCCGGGTTATTCGATACGGCCTGAGAGTGCCGCATCAGAATCAGCGTTTTCATGGATCGCTATCTTTGGTTGATTTGAGCAGAAAGAAAATCCTCGCCCAGCTCCATGATCGTGACCAGACGCTGCTGCAGTCGCTCTTCAAAGTCGTCACTGACCAGCACATGCCGACCGCGGGTCACACTGGCAGACGCCAGGACATCGGCCAAACCGGTAATACGCGTCCGCATCCGCTGTCGAAACGCGGCCAGCTCATCAGTCGTCAGGTCGTGGCGAATCAGCATGGTCTGATTCCGGTCGCGTTCACGATGCATCCGTGCCAGCGTCTGCGTCTGACTGCGGTACAGGTAACCGTCTTCCAGACCGCGCCGCAGCCGGCCGTCGGCGTCGTACTGGTAGAACGGATCCTGTTCGAAGTACACGCTCAACTGATCGCTGTCCCGGAATCCCACCGTCACCAAACAGCCGTCCAGAATGCCGCGAGGCAACCGATACTCGGCCCGATCTACCAGTACCGTGGCATCGGCAATCAGATCTTCCTTGTCGTGTTCGTGACGGGCCATCGCGGTTCACCGTGTGCGGTTGTCGTCAAATCCGGCGTAACCGTAAGTTTGAGTCGGATTTAAGCAAGTGCGGAACGGGAAAAACGCGGGACAAAACGTCCGCCTGGCAAAAAGGGAGTGATGGCGAACTAATGAGGTCCGCAACCTTGCTTTTTTCGCGTTACTATTTGGAATGGTCCGCGTATTCCCCGGATCGCCCATCTCGATTCTGCCGAGCCACTCGGAGCCGCTTATGACCAACGAATTCAGGGAAGATCATCAGCCACGTCGCCTGCTGGTTCAGGATGAGGCCCGGCTGAATGACGTGGAAGCCAAACATCAGCGAGTACGGGAACTGCTGGAAGAATCCGGAGCCGATGCACTGCTGCTGCAGGACCCGGCCAACATCGCGTGGTTCACCGCCGGCGCTGACCTGTTTCGATTCGGTTCGGAAAACTCCCTCACGAGCGTCTTTGTCACACCGGAAGCGCGGCTGTTCGCGACCAACTCTGTCGACTCCGCGCAGATCTTCGAACGGGAAGTCTTTGGCCTGGGCTTTCAGCTGAAACAGCGTGAATGGTATTTGCCGCCGGAAGAACTCATTGGTGATCTGTGCCGCGGCCGCAAAGTGATCAGTGACCGTGGCCCGCAGGGAACACGGATGGCCCGCAACAAAATTCAGGCGTGTCGCCTGCCACTGACAGAACTGGAGACTGAGCGACTGAAGACCCTCAGTCGAGTGGCCGTGCATGCGGTGGAAGCGTCCGCTCACCATGTCCGCAAAGGCATGACAGAATCTGAGGTCGCCGGTGAGGTCAGCCATCGCCTGCTGAAAAGAACGGTGGCTCCGGCCCGCATTCAGGTCTGCGCTGATGGGCGCAACGATCGCTACCGTCACTGGACATTCAGCGAGCACCCCATCGAGAACTATGCCGTCATTTCCTGCACCGCACGGCGCTGGGGCCTGCATGTTGGCGTCACCCGCACCGTTTGCCTGGGCCAGGTCTCGGACGAACTCAAACGCGCTTACCGTCAGGCGGTTCTGATTCATGCCACCGGACTGTTCTTTTCACGCAGTGGTGAACGGCTGGATGACGTGTGGAAAAAAGTGCAGCGTATCTACGAGAAGTTTGAGATCCCGTTTGAATGGCAGCGTGCCGATCAGGCCGATGTCATCGGCTACGGACAGAGCGAGGGCCGCGTGACGCCGGATTCTGGTTACACGATTCCCACGCCCGCTCCGATCTTCTGGCATCCTTCGGTGGGCCCGGCCATGCTGGGGGACACGCTGCTGTGTCGCGCAGACTCCAACGAGATGCTCAGCCAGTCCACAACATGGCCGCAGCTGGCGGTCACTGTGAAGGGGCGAACGGTGCAGTGTCCCGGCATTCTGCTGGTCAATCGCAGCACGGAAGTCACGGCTGACAGTCCGTCGGACGACAGCGAACAGCCCGTCTTCGCACCGGCCGATCATCCGGTGGAAGAGCCTCCCAGCGCGGTGGAATCTGTGTGGGAACTCGAACTGCCGCCGCTGCAGTCCGCTGTCTGGGAAGAAGATTCGCCGTTTTCTGAAGAATCCGTGCTGGAGTAGTCGACGCAGCACGACGGTCGGCGTTTTACCGATCGTGGTTTTGTATTTTCCGTCGCTTGCGTACAATCGGCCATGGCCAGCGAATCGTCAGACAGCAGTTCCGCCCCCCCTCCGCCGCGGCAGACCGCCTCCGCGTCGCAATCGACGGAGGGCGCCTCAACCGGCGCCTCCCACGGCACCGACTCCCCCACTGACGACAGCGTTTCTGTGAACAGAACTCCGTCTCTGGATCGCCGGCTGGGCGATTTTCGGCTGCTGCGACAGTTGGGTTCCGGCGGCATGGCCGAAGTGTATCTTGCCGAGCAGATCTCCCTGGGCCGCATGGTGGCGGTGAAGATCCTGCAGCAGGACGCCGTCAGCGGAAAAAATGACACACTGCTGAAGCGATTCGAGCAGGAAGCGCGTGCAGCCGGGGGACTGAGTGACCCGAACATCGTGCAGGTCTTTATGATCGGCCACGAGGACGACACGCACTACATCGTGCAGGAGTACGTGCAGGGGCTGAACCTCAGCCAGTGGTTTCGCAAGCACGGATGCCCCGACTTCCTCAACGGCCTGAAGTGGATGCGACAGGTGGCCTCCGCGCTGAAGGCCGCCTCGGCGGCCGGAGTGGTCCACCGAGATATTAAGCCGGAAAACATCATGCTCACGCGTGCCGGAGACGCCAAGGTCACAGACTTTGGACTGGCACAGCTGAACGAAAGCAACGAAAAACTGAATCTCACGCAGCAGGGCACCACCATGGGGACACCGTGGTACATGAGTCCGGAGCAGATTCAGGGAGAAAAGCTGGACCACCGCTGCGATCAGTACTCCTTTGGCGTCACGTGTTATCACATGTTTGCCGGCCAGCCGCCGTTCCCGGGCAAGAACAGCGTGAGTGTAGCCGTCAAACATCTGAAGGAAGACGCTCGGCCGCTGCGGGAACACCGTCAGGATCTGCCCGGGGAATTGTGCGACGTCATCCATCGCATGATGTCCAAAAGCCCCGATGACCGCTTTGGCACACCTGACGAGCTGCTGCAGGCACTGGACGGCCTGCGTAACGCACCGGTCAATACCTCATTGGCCCCCCCGAGCGACACGTGGGAGTGGATTCAGCGTTCACTGCCATCCGTGCGATTCGGGCTGCTGGGACTGGTGGTCTCGACATTCGTGGGACTAGCGGCTGGGCGCAATATGCAGACACCCCCGCGATTGCAGTACAAAGACGTCGAGTATCCGGAGTACCAGGACGCAACCAGCCAGTTCGGCAAAGCCATTCTGGACTCTTCCAACCCGGAAGCCTGGATTGCCGTCACACGTTACTACGCCAAATCTGAAGAAGCCGTCTGGGCCCGGATCCAGCTGGGCGTGCTGTTTGCCCAGCGACGCAAAGACTTCCAGCAGGCACGCGAGTGGTTCGAAAAAGCACGAGATTCGTCACTCAATAACCGCGAGCTGGAAATGCTGGCGTTGATCGGTCAGGCGTGGGTGGCGCGAAGCGACAACGACGAATCCACCTATGAAGACATCTGCCAAAAGCAGCTGGTTGACTTTCACGAGGAGCTGCGGGAGCACTCCATCCCCGTTCCCGATGCCCTCCTGCCGACACTTGTCAGCATTCAGGAACAGGTGCTGCCGCCGGATTACGAGTCGTGATTCGCGGCGTGTCGTGAGCCATGCCGAATCCTGACGGCCTCCTTGCCGGCCATCTGCCTGGTGGGAAGCCGCACGCGGGACAGCCCACCCACAGAACGAGCAACCTGCGAAGCGCAGCGGGTTTCTGTGACCTGCGGTCCCGTGACGAGCGGCAAATCCGGCCGCTGCCAGATAACGCTGCCGCTGATTGGGTCGACTTTGCGGTCTCGGAAAACTGTGGCTGTCATGGTCCGGAAATTGGCTGGTGTAGTTATCTGTGGTCCGCCGAATGGGTCTTGTGAAAGTTCGGCAGACTCTGCCATACATCATTGACCGCCCCGGATTTTCTGACGATCACAACCCTGCTGCAGTGTGGAAAATGTGCGGATGAAGCATCCCAGCATAGTTTTCCCGGCGTGCGGACAGCCAGCATCTCCGCACCAGCTGCGCGTTCAGTTCAAACCCCATTCCGGGAAGGAGTCCGGCATGCCAGGAACCACAACGGAAGAGCTCTTGCGGTTCCAGTATCCTGATTCACAGTTCGACCGGCGATCGATTCCCTTTCCTTTCTCTGCCGCCGTCGAACCCAGCACACGAGGTGATGAGTAGATGCCGAAAACCCAGTCTCGGAATTCCAGTGGCCGTCGCAATCTGGTGGCCGCCTTCATAACCGTCGTCAGTGTTGGGGTGCTGTACTCCAGCTTCGATCCTGTCCCTGCCGGTGAAGACACACTCACCCGAACAGCGCCCGTGATCCCGGACTTCGATGAGTCGTCGGTGCCGACACCCATCGAACCTGATCTGGAGATCGCCACCGAGGCGGACACAGTCGTTGCCGAAGTGGACACATCGGATGAAGGTATTCGTCGTCGTGCCGTGGCCGGTGAGACACTCAGTGATATGGAATCTGTTCGATTCTGCACGCTGCTCCTGAAAGACGGACTGCGTTTCATCGAAAGCTACAACACTTACACGGTCACATTTCACCGCGAAGAACGCATTGACGGTGACATGAAGTCTCAGCAGAGCATCGACATGAAGGTCCAGCACGGCCCTCACTTTGCGGTCTACATGAAATGGCTCACCGGTGAAAAAGGTCAGCAGGTTCTGTACAGCGACGAGTACGACGACGGCTGCATGGTGGTGAAGTTTGGCGGCTTCCGTCGACTGCTGCCGGCCCTGCGAATCGATCCTTCGTCCAGCGTGGCCATGGCAGAAACCCGCTACCCTGTCACAGAAGCCGGCATGGCGGGCATGATCAAACAGATCCTGACGCACCGCGAAGCGGACATCAAACGCAACGGCGGCCTGAGCTGTGTACGTCTGGCTGACAAAGAGTTTGACGGCCGCAACTGCTACTGTTTCCTGATGAAGTACGACAGCCAGGACATCAACAAGACATACCGCAAGACGATCATGTTGATCGACGCCGAACGACATCTGCCTGTCATGGTGCGAAACTTCACGTGGTCCGCTGACGGAAACCTGGCTGACGCCGAACTGGATGCAGAGACCCTGATCGAAGACTACTCATTCACAGAGCTGGAAGTCGAAACGGACCTGGTGGCTCAGGACTTCAGCCGAGACAACCCGGCCTACCGCATGTAAATTTGGTGGCCGCTAAAAACGCAGCAGGGCCACTGTGGTGATCGCCACAGTGCCCTTCTTCATTGGCAATTGGATATTCCCCGCCACGTCACTCGGCCACGTGGACTTCGTGGCGTCCCGAAGAGTCGGCCGCCGCGCGGGACATCCCGTCTGTGTTGAACTGCATGGTGATATCACCGGCGGCCGAGATGGCGATGATCCCGCCGCTGATCTGATGCCGGGGATGATGCAGCATGTGGTGGACGGAATCTTCCAGCGACTTGGCCGCATACTCCATTTGTGCGCTGATCTGATACGCAATGGCATTGCGAATAAAGTCTTCACCGACCCCCGTGCAGCTCACTCCGCACGTGGCATTGTCTGCAAATGTTCCTGCTCCCACGATCGGAGAATCGCCCACGCGACCAAACTTCTTGTTGGTCATGCCGCCAGTCGACGTTCCGGCCGCAATGTCGCCGTGGGTATCCAGCACTACGCAGCCCACTGTCCCCATCAGGTGTTCGGCAGCCGGCCGCTTCATGGCCTGAATCTGTTTCAATCGGGCCTTCTGCGGCTTTGTGGAAAACCAGTCGTTGTTCACGCGTTCGATGTCGGCCCCCACTTCGTCGGCAAATTTCTCGGCGCCGTCAGACGACAGCAGCACGTGACGTGTGTCGGTCATCACGCGTCGTGCGAGTGTGATGGGGTGCCGGACGGTACGAACGCCGGCCACGGCTCCGCACGAACGATCACGCCCATCCATAATGGAGGCATCCAGTTCGTGAGCGCCGGCCGCATTGAACACGGCCCCTCGTCCGGCATTGAACTGGGGCGCATCTTCCAGCGTATTGATCACTCGCTCGACCACATCCAGCGCTGCAGCGCCATCGGCCAGACGCTGTTTGGCATCATGAAGCACCCGGTCCAGCACCTCACCACGGGCTTTACGATGGGCGGGGTCACTGGAGATGCGGCCGGCCCCACCATGAATCACGATGGCAAATCGGGGAGTGGCCTCATCAGCCCGGCATTCCAGGGCGATAAGACAAACGACAGCCGTCAGACAGAAACGGAAGAACATGGCAACTCCTGATCAGTTTTCGGAACTGGCGGCAGCCGCACCAGACGCCTGATGCGCCTGGGCGAGCAGCTTTTTCTGGTAGCGGCCCTGAACGATGTCCACCACCACCAGCACCACCAGCACAAAGTAGAACGTGCTTTTGGCCATGGGTTCCACCGGGTGGCCCATCAGTTTGAGGTGAGCCAGGTGACCGCCTTCTGAGACCAGCATGATGCCCACAATGAACAGAATGAACAGCCCCAGCACTTCATAGAGGCGGTTCTTTTTCAGGAACTCACTCACGCGATCAGCCAGATAAATCATCAGCAGCCCGCTGAAAATAATGGCCAGAGACATCACCACCATATTGGCCGTGCTGATGGTCCGCACCTTGGTTTCCGGATCCGTGGTCGATGCCAGTGCGATCGCGCTGAGAATGGAGTCGAAGCTGAACACCAGGTTCATAATGATGATCCAGAAAATCGCGGAGCCCACGGAACGTTTTTCCGTGTCCCCGGTTGTCAGATCGTGATCCGACAGCATGTGGGCGATCTCTTTAATGGCCGTGTAAATCACAAACGCACCGCCGGCCAGCACGATGAGCGAGTGGACGTTCATATCAAACTCGACCAGATCGTTGTGCATCCCCACGAACGGCTTGCCCATGTATTTGATGGCCGCCGTAATGACGATCAGCAGGACAATACGCAGCGCAATCGCCAGGCCAATGCCCCATTTGCGAACCATGGACTGCTGCTCCTGCTCCACGCGTTTGGATTCGATGGAGATGTACAGCAGATTGTCAAAACCAAGGACGGCCTGCAGCAGCGTGAGCATCAGCAGCGTCATCACATGTTCAAACATGTTGTAGTCCTGTGGGCGATGAGCCCTTTGAATTCGGTCAAGTCAGATCCTCACCAGGCGGCAATGTACAACACCCCTGGGCGTCCCGAAAGCAATCACCGCCAGATTCGAGCGAACCGCGAACGTTGTGTCAGGAAGAAATGTCTGCCATTGTGTATAGTCCCGTCCCGGTTAGTTTCTCAATGAAAGCGTCCATTCATGACACCTCCCGTATTCAGTGCGGCTGCCAGTGATTCCGCCCAGGCGCTGATTCAGATGGCTCTGGCCGAAGACCTGTCGGACGCCGGTGATCTGACCAGCCTGGCCACGGTTCCGGCAGACGTCTCAGCGACCGTGAACATTGTCGCCCGCGACGCGGGTCGACTGGCCGGCGGTGTACTGATTGAGCAGGTTTACAGTGCGCTGGATCACCGGAACAGACAGGAAACGTCGGTGGAAGTCCGTGTCAACATTCCGGACGGCAGCCTGCTTAGCAGCGGAGATGTCATCGCCAGTGTCAGCGGACCGATCCGCGCGCTGCTGACCGGGGAACGCACGGCACTGAATTTTCTGATTCATTTAAGCGGCATTGCCACACGCACGGCCGAATTCGTCCGATTAGTGGAAGGCAGCAACGCCGTCATTCTGGACACTCGCAAGACGCTGCCCGCCTATCGACACCTGCACAAATACGCGGTGCTGTGCGGGGGAGGCACCAATCACCGGATGGGGCTGTATGACGGCATGCTGATCAAAGACAACCATCTGGCAGCCCGTGGCAATCAGGCGGTGGCAGACGCCGTGCAGTCTGCCCGGGATTTCCTGAGCCAACACGCCCCCGGTCTGCCGGTGGAAGTGGAAGTCGACACACTGGCCCAGCTCAAAGACGCCCTGGCGGCAAATCCCGAGATCGTATTGCTGGACAATATGAAGACGACAGAATTGCAGCAGGCCATTCGGCTGAGGGATGAGCATTCACCCGACACGCTGCTTGAAGCCTCTGGCGGCGTGAATACAGAAACCGTTGGATGTATCGCGGGCACCGGCGTGGACCGCATCAGCATAGGCGGCCTGACGCACTCAGCCCCTGCACTCGACATCGGCTATGACTGGCCGTGGTAGCCGCTTCGAAGTTCGGCGTACGGAGCAGTCGTGACTTAGCCGTGACGGTCAGGGCCCGTTGCTAGCCGATGATTTCTCGCCGCTGGTTGACGTAGTCCCACACGACATAGCGATCCAGATCGTTGCCGGCCGTAAAGAACACACGTCCTCCCGTGCTCTCGGCCAGTCGATGCGCAAACTGAATGTCTTCAGACGACTGCGACCAGCTGGGCAGCAGGAAGATGTTGATGGTGATGTCCTCCCGCTGACACAGCAGACCTTCCCGCATGGTCGCCTGTTCGGTCTGGGGATCCGGCGGATACAGCATGTAAAGATCGCTGGCCTCAAAATGGGCCGTCGGAAGTCCGTCGGTGATCAGAATTACCTGGCGATTGGGCGTATCCTGCAGTGACAGAAACTGACGCGCCATCTGCAGGCCATGCTGAATGTTGGTGAAATGAGGCGGCACATGGGATTCGCTGATGTCGTCCTGGCTCATGTCGGCTTTAAGCCGTACCACCGGATTGGTGATGGTGGGAATCTTCGGCATCAGCCCAATCAGATCTCCCGGGGGAACCACTTTGGCAAACGTGGCCAGCTCAATGAACCGCAGGTAGTCGCCGGGGAATTCGCCCGTGATCAGCCCATTCAGCGCCAGCCCCATCTTCTTCACATTAATGTACTGCCCGTCGTATCGCATGGAGCCACTCATGTCCATGAGTACCACCGTCGCACACTTGGGGTTGTTGCGCGTCCTGTGGATTTCGATGTCGTCCTGATGCAAACGCAGAGGACGGCTGTCGGGCTGCCGCAGCATGGCGTTGATCATGGTCTGCGGTATGTCCATTTGTGAGACTGAGTCACCAAACTCATACGGCTTGGTGCGCTGCGTTTCCACGGCCCCCTCGCCATCAACCGCCTGCTGATGGCGGCCCGATTTGGATGCTTCCAGATCACTGAAGATGCGTTCCAGCAGCTTGCCCTGAAATACGCGATACGCTTTGGGCGACAGATGGACTTTGCCGTCCTGATCAGTCAGCCCCTGCGCGGCCATAACGTCCTTCAGATATTCCTGCACCTGCTTTTGAAAATCGGCCAGTCGATCAATCGCCTCCTGGTCAGCAAAGTCCTGCAGGTCCTCCAGATCAATAATGGCCAGTTGCGCATTCTCTTTGGCGTCTTCCAGCTGTTTGAGCAGCTCGTCGATCTGCTTGAGCTCTTCGAGAATTTCCAGTGCCTCGGGAATGCTCATACCTTCGCGACCAGTGAACTCCCAGTTGGTGGCGAGGTGATCGACCTGATACTTTTCGCCCAGCGTCTCCATCACCCGCAATACCTGCGAGGCAAATCGTGGGTCGGACCGCTCCGCCTGATACCAAATGTGCTCCAGCTGATAGATCTGTTCGTTGCGGACTGCCTGTTTGAAGAACTTCCCGTGCTTGCCCGACGGACGGGCGGCGCTGGCTTCTTTCTGGAATCGTCGATCGGCTTTCTTCTGAACAGAGTCGGTCTCGTACTTCTCGAGGATCTGACGTCTGCGTTCCTCCAGCTGCGCGATGAGCGCATCCAGCGATGGACCAAGTCCGGCAAACTGACCGGGATCCAGCCGGATAGCGTTAGCGATCTCCTCTTCAGAAAACTGCCGCATCGAACCATGCTGCAGCATATGGTCGAAGACGGGCGACACCAGGTCGGGCGGAGGTTCCGATGGCGACGGAAATCGCGCCGGATCGAACTTCTGGTAAGTGTGGACGATGCCGCCCGCATGCGGATGTCGGGGCTGAGGGCGTGAGGACTGATCGGGCTGTGACATGGGCGGCTTTCCGGATTTCGCGTCGGCCAATTATACGAAGCCCCACCCGAATGTCCTGCGGATTCCGACCGGATCGTGACGGAGCTGACCGGAGCGAAAAAAGTTCTGACCGCTTTGGCAAAAACGGACGTGCGTTCCAGGCCGCCCGACGCAAATGGGTATGATGCCGCCATTCGATTCTCTGGAGAGGCAGGATGACGCAAATTGACCGCACAAAACCCGTTCTGGTGACAGGGGCCACCGGCTATGTGGCCGGCTGGCTGGTGAAACGTCTGCTGGAAGACGGGCTGACGGTCCACGCTGCCGTCCGGGACCCGGACAACGCTGAGAAGCTGAAGTACCTGAATGCGATCGCCGCAGACTCCCCCGGGCAAATCAAATACTTCGCCTCTGACCTGCTTCAGCCGGGGTCGTACGCTGCGGCCATGCAGGACTGCGAGCTGGTCTACCACACAGCCTCCCCGTTCACGATGAGCGTGCAGGACCCGCAGCGAGATTTGGTTGACCCGGCGGTGAAGGGCACGCAAAACGTGCTGGAACAGGCCAGCCAGACACCGTCGGTCAAACGTGTGGTGGTCACCAGCAGCGTGGTGGCGATCTATGGCGACAATATTGACCTGCAGAATTCGGCCACAGGAAAGTTCACGGAGCAGGACTGGAACACAACATCCACGCTGGAGCACAACCCGTACTCCTTTTCCAAGGTGCAGGCCGAAAAAGAAGCGTGGAAAATTGCCGACGCGCAGCAGCAGTGGGATCTGGTGACGATCAATCCAGGGCTTGTGATCGGGCCGGGCATCAACCCACACGCCACATCGGAATCCTTCAACCTGATGAAGAATTTCGGGAACGGCAGGATGCGCTTCGGAGTTCCGGACTACGGCGTGGGACTCGTTGATGTCCGAGATGTCGCAGCAGCTCATATCAAGGCGGGATTCACTCCCACAGCCAGCGGACGCTATCTGACATCCGGACACAACTCGAGCTTTCCTGAAATGGCGCGACCGCTGCGAAAGGCGTTCGGCCGCAGGTTTCCATTTCCGCTGTTCACTTCACCCAAACCACTGGTCTGGCTGTTCGGACCGTTGCTGGACAGCACGCTGACACGCACATCCGTCAGCCGCAATGTGGGGCACCCGTTTGTTGGTGACAACAGCAAAAGTGTGCAGGAACTGGGAATCACTTACCGTCCCCACGACGAGTCGATTGTTGAGTTCTTTCAGCAACTGGTCGACACCGGTGCATTTGGCAAATAGCTGCCACGCGTGATCCGGCTCCTGGAGTTGGCGGAATCCGGCGACCTGGGACCATCAACCAGCCATCGTGCAGCGCGAGTTTCATCGCTGGGAATCTGCAAACAGGGCTGATCGCGCTTTGAAACCTGTCGCAGACAGCCCTTAGAATCCCCGTCTTTCCCCGCCCAGTGTTCTTTTTGCCTTACCAGCCTTCCTCAGCTGCACGAAGAAATCGCCGTCCCATGAAAGCCATCGCCGTCCGCCCGGGAACCCCCAACAGTGTTCATCTCGCAGAACTGGAGAAACCCTCGGTCCAGGACGTTCCTGATGGCCGCGGTGTGCTGGTTAAGGTCCTGAAAGTCGGCGTAGATGCGACCGACCGGGAAATCAACGACGCCCTGTACGGCAACGCTCCGGAAGGCTACGACTTTCTGGTCATCGGGCACGAGTGCTTCGGTATCGTGGAAGAAGTTGGCTCGGCTGTCAAAAAGGTTAAGCCTGGTGACTACGTGACGTGCACCGTCCGACGTCCCGGTGGCTCCATTTTCGACAAGATTGGTCGCTCTGACATTACGTCCGAAGAAGAATACTACGAACGTGGTATCAATCTGCGTCACGGCTACCTGACGGAATATTTTGTAGACGATGAAGAGTTCATCGTGCGGATGCCGGTGGGGCTGAAACACCTGCACGTGCTGGCGGAACCGATGAGTTGTGCGGCCAAGGCGGTGGAGCAGGCGATGCTGGCGCAGCAGCGGCTGCAGGTCTGGGAACCCAAACGCGCGTGGGTCACAGGCAGCGGCCAGATCGGTTTGCTGTCAACGCTGATACTGCGACTGCGAGGCATTGAAGTATGGACGCTGGCCCGTGGTAAAAAGCCCAACCTCAAGGCGGAGATCGCCGAAGGCATGGGATCAAAATACGTCAGCACGGCCGAAACGTCACTGCAGGAACTGGCAGCAGAATGTGGCAAACCGGATCTGATCATCGAAGCCACCGGCAGCAGCGCGGTGGCCTTTGAGTGCATGGAAGTTCTTGGCCACAATGGCTGCATCGTGTGGACGAGCATCACCGGTGGCGAGCGAAAAATCGACGTCCCCAGTGACGCGGTCAACCTCAACTGGGTGCTGGGCAACAAGTTGCTCGTGGGATCCGTGAACGCCAACTTCCGCCACTTTGAATCGGGTATCAGCGATCTGGCCCTGGGAGAAGTTACCTACCCAGGCGTACTGGAGAAGATCCTCACCAATCCTGTGGACGGCCTGGAAGGGTTCGCCGAAATGATGCGGCTGCTGGTCGAAGACCGGGATGCCCTGAAAGTCTACGTCAACGTCGCTGAAGGTTGATGCGCCGGGCGAGTCACCGGCATCGCCCCGCACCCTTCCAACGCGTTTTACCGCGGCCGCAGCGGCACAGATCTGACACTATTTCCATCTGTTGACTGCTGCGCATCGGGTTTCTGACGGGGGCAAACCGGTCGTGCCCGCTTCGTGGTGCGCTCAAAAACCCGGAGCAGGAACGGTCGGCAGAATATGCCGAAAGCAATTTTTCGCTGCCGTGGCTGCAACGATTGCGGGCAAATCCGTGTTGCAGCAGTTTCCGCAGCCTCATATTCTGCGGCCCCTCTCTTTTTTCTCGAACTCTCAGGATTGGCTCAAGTTTCGAAGTGCAATGCTTCGCAGCTGGCAGGTCCTCCCCTCTGATCTCTCACCTCATGCCATCTCCGTCTCTCAGGAAAGGCACCCCCATGCGTCGCATACTCCCCTCGACGTTCACTCGCCTTCTGCTTTGTGGTTCTGCGCTGCTGACGTCCGGCTGTTATAATATGAACGGCTACATGATGAACGCATCCGGACACGGCTACTACGAGCAGGGCAACTACGCGATGGCCGCTCGAGAGTTTGAGTCAGCCCTGCAAAGCAACCCGTACAATCCTGACTACATGGCCAACCTGGCCAAGTCGCGCCAGAAAATGGGCGACCCGCGTTCAGCCGAGCGGCTGTTCCGCCAGGCATTGTCGACAGATCCGTCGCACCAGCCGTCCTACCACGGGCTTGCTGAATTGATGCTGGCCAGTGGACGCCCGGACGAAGCCACACAACTGCTGACGTCATGGTCTGCCACTCAGCCCTATGTAGCAGAATCGCACGTCGAACTGGCGTGGCTGCAGAATGAGCTGGGCCAGAATCACGCGGCCGCCGGCTCACTGCGACGCGCCCTGCAGGTCAATCCCAGTCATTCCACCGCACTGGCTCACCTGGGTCAGTATTACCAGAGCAACGGTCAGCCGGACCAGGCGATCGCGATGTACCAGCGATCACTACAGGCCGACTGGAGTCAGCCGGAAGTCCACACACAAATTGCGGTCGCCGCCCAGCAGGCAGGTCCCAACCACCCCATGGGGGAAATGGCCATGTCCCGCGGTGTTCATCCCCACAGCCTGGCGCGGCAGCCGGAACTGTTCGGCAAGCCGTCCGGTCAGATGGCCTGGCAGGGGCAGCCGATGAACAGTTTTGCGGCCGCTCAGCCTCCCATGATTCCTCCTACCATGATGGCCGAACAGTCCTTTCCCACCAACGACTTTGCCACGCAGCATCCGGTTGTGAGTGGCCAGCCCTGGAGTGGCGGATTCGAGCAGGGTTCTTTGCCGATCCCGGGACCATTGCCAATGGATGGTGGCATGCCGATGGTGTCGGGCGTTCCCGTCGCGGGAGACATTTCCAGTGGCACAGGCACTCCGTTTTCGCCACCGAGCAATTCAGTGCCCGTTTCCACACCATCTTCCGGTGGCCCATTGCCGGCGCCCGACCCGGCCTTCGCCGAAAGTCAGGGGGTTCCCGCGACCACCATTTCACAGTCCACGACACTGCCCGAGATTCCTGAGCTGGAAGCGTTTTAGAGTTCAGCGACCACGCGAAACGAAGAAAGGCCGGGACAAACGTCCCGGCCTTTCTCATTTCAGGTTGCCCGCGTTGCCTTATGGCAGGAACGGAGCGAATCCGATGTTCGGGAACATTGGGTCGGCACCCGCTCGCAGGTTGAAGCCACCTGTGGCAAAGGCTCCGTCAATGTCCTGAGTGATGTTGAAGTTGACGAATCGATTGTTGGGATTATCCAGGTTTCCGCCGTCGTCCACCTGGAACAGGTCGGCCGAACGACTGGTCACTCCCAGCCCCAGCACGATGGCTTTCAGAGCATCAGCATCTGTGTAGGTTGCCCCGGCACTGTTGATGGCAATCTGATTACCAGCGTTGTTGGTGAACCGCATATCCAGCTGAGCCGTGTCGTCATGGTAGACAACATCGAATGTCGTGGCACCCGTCACATCAACACTGGCAAACGTGTTGCCCGCTGACAGGAAGGAGGCCGTGCGGACGTCTTCTTCCAGGTTTCCACCAAACTCGTTGTTACGCACATCGGCCGCCAGATAAGCACCAGTACCGACTTCCAGCACCAGACCTTCTCCTGTCACAGTTCCCGTTCCGTTGTTCTGAATGGTGTTGCCAGTCAGGGTCAGGAATGAGTTCTGTACGGTTCGCAGGTTCAGGAAGCCAGGAGCACCATCCGAAGCGGTTGGCAGGAAGGCCGTGTTGCCGTTGACCGAACCAATGTTCTGAGCATTGAATTCTGCCTGCAGCGGCGAGTAGAAGCCGAAGAACTGAGGCCGCTGATCAGCCGGGTTGAACGGCGGGTTCGGGAATGGGAAGTTCGGCAGGTAAGTGAACCGTCCCTGATTCATGTCAGAGTCTGCTCGCACATAAACACCTTCCAGCGTGTTCGAGGAAATCGTGTTGTTCGTGAACGTCAGTCGTACAGGATCAAAGTTTGAGTTGCCGTTCTCACGGTCACGCTCACCAGCGGCACCGTTGAGTCGCAGATTCACACCAATACGACCGTTTCGAGTGAACTGGTTGTTGTCAGCAGTGACCTGAACAATCGGGCCAGACTGCTGAACACCATCCGTGTTGCTTGGGAAGGCCGCGTTGGTGAAGTCCGTCTGAACGTTCGCCGGATCACTCAGGAACTGAGCGTTGCTGGCGATATCACCCAAAACGTTGAGGCTGAATCCGTCGCCGCCGTTTCCAGCAGCCACGCCGTTGTCCTCACCACCAACGAGGTTCTCCTGCATCGAGATGATCGGTCGCGGAACCGACTCCCCGGCGGCAGTGCTGGAGAGCAGGGCTCCCGTTCCTGTCGCCGTGATGGCAATTCCGTCATCCTCGTTGTTTTGGATAACGTTCCCTGCTCCAACACCACCGATCTGCAGTGTCGCCACCGAGTTATCAGCAAAGTTGGCCTGGATGCCATCACCATTTTCGGTGTCGAGGTCCTGGTTGTTGTCCGTATCTTCACCCTGATCCAGGATTCCGTTGCCGTTAATGTCCTCACCGGGATCAAGGATGCCATTGTTCAGGTTGGCTGCCACTTCGGAGCTTCCTGCGATGCTGCCGGTGATGATCAGGGAGTCCGCTCGAACGGTGCCGTCAGAGTTTCCACTGGCATCCCAGCGAATACCGTTACCACCACCCGCAATACCGTTTCCGGAGATCGTTGTTTGGCCGGTTCCGGAGGTAATCAGGATGTCCGATGTGCCACCAGTCGTCACGATTCCAATACCGTCATTTCCGTTGTTGGAGATGCCTGTGTCACCATTCGTGTTCAGGCCGGCATGAGCATTCGAAGATCCAGCCAGTCGGTTACTGGTGATTTCCAGCAGGACCCGAGAGCCTTCCGTCGCGACGATTCCGATACCATCAATTCCGTTGGAATCCGCGATGAATCCGTCCCAAAGGGTTCGGCGCCCCGGTGGCAGTCCCTGGGTCGCGTCCCCGAAGGAACTAAACTCAGAGGATTCGACCAAAGCTCCGTTCGCGGTGTTATTGGAAAGGATGTTTCCAACACCATCAGCCAGCAGCATGGAGTCGCCTCGTGTGCGGAACAATGCACCGTTGATGCCGTTATCTGCAAAGGTGTTGTTGTTCCAGACGATCGTGTTGGCCGTTCCCGACATTGGCTGGTTGATATCAAAGCGATCGTTACCCTGCACATCCACCAACATACCGTTTCCAGCGTTGTTGGTGGACGTCACGTTGTTGATCGTCGCCATCAGCAAAGAAGCATCTGAGCGAGTCAGCACCAATCCATCACCACTGGTAAACGGATCAGCTCCATCCAGTGTTCCGGAAATGGTAGAGTTGGAGAAGTCGAAAATCCCCTTGCTGTTGCCAGCCACGTCGAACCGAATTCCGAAGTTGCTGTTTCCTGTGAGTGAATTGGCCTGATCCGCATTTCCACCGACTGTCAGGTTCACGAGGTTGTTGGTGACGCCCCCCATGTTCTGACCGAACATCTGAGAGGAGATACCACCGCCTACGTTGCCATCAATAATATTGTTGCGAATGACCGCATTGACCTGGCTGTTGCCCATGGCCGTAGCACGACTCACGATGTCGATTCCCACCCCGCCGTTCCCGGTGATCGTGTTGCCACTAATCAGGCGGTTGCTGGCTGGAGTGCCGAAGTCAATGAATCCACTGCCGTCCACGTGGAGCGAAATCCCGTTGCCCGTGTTGGCCGTAATTTCATTGTTCAGAGCATTTCCGTGAATGACACCCCCGTTGCTGGCCAGGGCACGAATACCATCACTCATGTTGCCTGTGATGATGTTGCCCTGATTGAAGCTGGTACCACCAAGAATGTTCATTCCAGTCCCTCCAATGGTCCCGTCCGCATCGATGAATGCATTGGGCCCATTGGCGACCAGATCAATACCTCGTGACGAGTTGGCACCGATTGTGTTGCCCTGAATCGTCACGCCTTCTGCTCGGGCGTTTTCGTTCATGGCGATCTCAATGCCCGTGCCATCATTACGCTGAATCGTGTTATTGATAAATGTGGAAGGCAACAGTCGGGCACTGCCAATGGCGTTGATGGAGATACCATCACCAGAGACACCGGCCGTCGCAGCGGTTCGCGTACCAACAGCACTGATCAGCTGAGCCACATGGAACTGTGCCGCGTTGCCGTTCTCAGCATTCTGACCGCTATAGGCGAACTCGGCTTCCGTGAGGAAATCTGCCACAGTTGCGTCGATTGCACCTGTGAACATCACAGGTGGGCCACCGTCTGGTGTCACAGAGCCGTTTACGTTCAGATGCTCCAGAGACAACGTGTGGCCAATTTCGTGAGAAGTCACGTTGGCAATGGCGTTTCGGGTCGTGAGAATATCGCCCACGTTGGCACCAGGAATCTGGCTGATTTCCGACGTATAGACAGACGCGACATTGTCACCGTTGGCTGCTCCAAAGTTCGGTCCGTTGCCGAGTGCGTCACGCACAATGCCAAGGAATCCGAGGCCAGCTGTACCGTTCGTTGCACCTGTCGTATCGCCAATGACGATCGTGTAAAACTCGGTTGCTCCGTTAGAGGGGGCCTCACCAAGGTTGCCAATCACGAAGTCAATATCGAGCTGCTGCCCGTCAGGCATGGGACTGCGTGGGTCCTGGCTGATCGTCGGAATGCCGTAGAACTGATTTTCGATCGTCTGCAGAACGTTGCTTGTGACCAGATCGAAGTCTGTTGCTGCAAATCCGAATGCCGTCACGTCGAATGGATCGATCGGGAAACCACCGAGTGCATCGGTGAATGCTCCCTGCGACGCCTCCCAGAAGTCCAGCACGAATGTCAAAGACGGTGGGCGACTGATAAACGAGTTGGGATCTGAGGAGATAAAGTTGTTCAGGGTATCAAGTCGAGCCGTGGCGGTATCCTGAAGGTCAACAGCGATTCCAGCTCCAAGGTTTCCAATCATCGTGTTGCCGAGGCCAGTTGCCGGGCCGCCGATATCGAAAATACCTTCGCCACCGTCCTCACCGAAGATGCACAGGCCGGCGATCGTATTGTTACTGAAAGTGTTGGAGACAATTCCCTGATCGAGAATCCCGTTACCATTCAGGTCCTCACCCAGATCCAGAATACCGTTGGCGGCCTGCAGCACTCCGTCACCGTTGAGGTCTTCGCCTGGGTCAAGCACACCGTTGAAGTTTAGGTCTTCATTGATGTCTTCTGACACGGCAAAGAAACGTCCACCGTTGAGGTAATGCAGAAACGCACCGTTCTCTGTATTTGAGTCAAACGTGTTGTTTCGCAGACTGACAAGGTTGAAGATGCCGCCGTCCGCCCGGGCCACAAAGCCGCTGCCCGTGTTGTTGCTGGATGTGTTGTTTTCGGCGGCCACATTGGCTCGCGAGCCGGCCTGAGCGGTCACCACGATGCCATCCGCCGGCGTGCTGCCTACGGTCGTGGTGCCGTTGCCGTCAACCACATTGTCCAGAATACCGGTCGTTGGACCACCAACACCGGCGATGTTGTCAGCATTCAGCGTGCTGTTCAGGCCGGTCGTGACACTCAGACCCACATTCCCGTTGGTGTCCACCTGGTTGCCACGCAGCAGCAAATCCGTGGTGGATCCGTTGGCAGTGGTCAGCAGCAGGCCTGACTGAGAAGTGCCGCTGGTGCCATTCATCATGTTCTGATCGATGACGATGGTTCCCGAGCCATTCTGCAGGTCGATGGCGTTGGTGTAGTTGGTGAACGTATTCATCACGATCGACGTGTCGGTGAAGGGCAGTGGGTTGGAGATACCCGTGCCGAAAACCGTGCCGCCCGCGTTGGAAGCGTCGATTCGCAGTCCCAGAATTTGATTTTCATTAGCAATGCGAATCACACTACCACCCGCCAGCATATTGGGATCCTGAACCAGTGGTCCCAGGTTGGTGGCAGTGGGCACAGCGGGGATGTTGAAGTCCATGCCGTTTTCGGTGAACAGCGTGAAGTCTTTTGTGGAAGCAATCAGGGCCTGGCAGTCATGCAGCGTGATGCCGCCGGGAACCGTCAGATTGGTGCCCGTATCGTCAGCACGCGGGATGATGCGGATCACGTCAACCGCAGGATCGTTGGCCGCCACAGCAGCCTGCAGATTGGTGAACGGATCTTCCACTGTTCCCAGCCCCAGTCCGCCGTTCGATGTCGTTGTGGCATTGGGGTCCACATGGATGAAGCGATACTGCCGTCCTTTGGTTGTGTTGACCAGGAATTCCGGCAGATCGATGCGATCCAGATTGCTGTGCACGCGACGACTACGGATGACAGGATCCTGCAGGCGATCACGCACACGTCGTGGCTGCAGGATGGCTCGTTCGCGATAGCTGGGGATCGTATAGGCGATGCTCACCCAGCTGTTTGTGCCAAAGGTGTCGTCGTTGGTCAGATTGACGTTGACGGTCAGTGACTCAGTGATGAGAGCTTCAAAGCGAGCCTGGAAACCAACGGTCTCGTTGCCGTAATCGCTGTCCAGATAGTATCCACCGCCGTACAGATTCAGGCCACGTCGTCCCAGCACCGGCAGAGGACCACCGACTTCAAAGTCAGCTCCGCCATAGGCGTTGTCACGGACCTGATTGCGAATGCGGAACACCCCACTGCCCATCAGTCCCAGATCACCGACCAACTGGTCCTGCAGCAGGACAGTCTCATCCCCCGCGATGTAATAGCCGTTGGCTCGAAAATCCACGTACTTGCCCAGGGATTCGAAACCGAAGCCGACTCGCTGCCACTGTTCATTGCCGCGGCCGTCGTCCATGTCGAAGTAGGCGTTCCAGCCGAAGATGCGGTTACGCAGTTCGTCGTAGTTGCGGTAGACGGCACCAAAGTTGTAGACACCCTGCCCATTGTTGGTGATCGACGCCGCCAGATCGGCCAGCAGCACCGTGTTACCGGGAACGACGTGATAAGGGATCCGCACGTTGGCCGTATGGAACGACTGATCAAAGCCGAGCCCGTCGTCCGTGTTGGTCGCAAACTCGACCAGCGGACCGAAGGGGGCGTTGTCAAAGGGCCGTCGTCCCAGCACGGGTGCTTCCGTCACCCCCGCACTTCGCTGGACCATTTGCTGGAAGTCCACCTGTGGCGTGAACTGCGGTGCCTGCTGTGTGGCAGG
The DNA here is from genome assembly GCA_024742875.1 of Planctomycetaceae bacterium. Classification (GTDB taxonomy): domain Bacteria; phylum Planctomycetota; class Planctomycetia; order Planctomycetales; family Planctomycetaceae; genus Fuerstiella. The sequence goes on from JANSXP010000006.1 coordinate 106,466, forward strand.
GGGTGCGTCCAGAAAGACGGTACCCGCATCACCGGTGCTGTCCTGCGGTGTGGTCACACCGGCGTCGGGCACAGGCGTTTCGCCGCCTGCCGGAGGCACAGCGGGGGGCTGAAGCGGCTCCTGGCCGGAAGTCATGCGTATCACGCCCGGCTGGTCACCAACAGATACGTTGGCGGCGGTAAACAATGCACCGCAGCTAAGGGCCAGGCACATGGAAGCTAGTTTACGTCTCGTTTTCATCGGTGGTTCCGATCGATCCGAAAAGGCAGACTGCACCGGTTATTCCGGCACTATCGGTTACTCTTTCGATCGGAAGACAACACCCGATGGGTTGAGTTAAAATATGAGGGTTGTACGGATGCTTTCGGATATCCGGATCCTGCCAGTTCAGCGCAAACTCCGGCAGGCGTTCAGCTTGCGACTGGGCGAACTCAACGGCTGCACAGGACGGTCACCGGCGCAAAAAGAAAGCTGCCGAACGAAACATCCGTTCGGCAGCTTCTGCGGGCTAATGAGCGACCAATTCTGCCATCGTAAACTTCGCAGTTTTACTCAGCAGGCGGTCAGCAGTTCGCAACTTACAGTGACCAGCCGTCGCGATATTCACGCTGCACAAACTGGTTCACTTCAGGCATGTTGGTGCTCTTGAGATTCTCCGCATCCCATTCAATGCGGCTGCCCTCTTTGGAGCGAATCGCCAGGTTACCAACGAGGATGGTCTCCGTCAGACGACCGGCGTAGCCGAAGTTGGACATCGTGCCGCCGTACTCGCCTTTGCAGGTCTGTACGAATTCCCATTTCTGTCGCTGGTCACCACCCGCTTTGTACGGGATTCGTGGCAGTGTCTGTTCCGGCGGCGAGAAGTCGGTGAACTGATCTTCCGGCAGCAGATAGTACTTGGCACCATAGTCATCCGGAGAGAACAGCAGGCCTTTGCTGCCAACCACGACTGCACCACTGGTCTTGCGGCCACCTTCGTTACGCTGCTTGGCGACGCGTTTCTGGAAGGACTCGGGCAACTGCGTGATGATGGATTCCGGTGGCAGTTCGCCGCCGTCGTACCAGTAAAAGCGACAGGCGGGCAGGCCTTCGCGTTCGGGAAACTCAAACATCAGGCTGGAACTGGCAGGGAAGGTTTCGCCTTCGAACAACCCTGGGTTCTTCACGGCCGTCACGGCCACGGGGTCCCACAGTTTCAGTGCCATCACGGGCATGTTGGTGGTATGACACGCCATATCGCCCAAAGCGCCTGTGCCAAAGTCGGCCCAGCCGCGCCAGTTGAAGCCGTGGTACACGCCCTTCTTAAATGGTCGCATCGGAGCAGGGCCGATCCACGCGTCCCAATTGAGGTCTTCCGGAATCGGATCTTCACCCGCCGGACGACCGATGCCCTGTGGCCAGACTGGACGATTCGACCAGATGTGCACTTCGGTCACTTCGCCGATCGCGCCTGAGCGGATCACTTCGACGGCTTCACGCAGACCGTTTTCTGACGTGCCCTGATTGCCCATCTGAGTGATGACGCCCGTTTCTTCGGCCACTTCACGCATCATGCGAGCTTCACGGATCGACCAGGTCAGCGGTTTCTGGCAGTAGATATGCTTCTTCATCCGCATCGCTTTGATGGCGGCGGCCGCATGGTTATGGTCCGGAGTACTGACGGTAACAATGTCGACTTTGTCACCGAGACTGTCGAGCATTTCGCGGTAGTCCGTGAACTGCCTGGCATCGGGAAATTCGCGGCCTTTCTTCTTGAGCGTGCCGCCGTCAACATCACACAGGCCGGCGATTGCCACGCCCTGTTCGGCAATGTGGCTGGTGTCGCTGCCGCCCTTGCCACCCACACCAATGCAGGCAGCGCTCAAAGACTGCAGAGCGGACGTATTGGCGTGTAGTTTGGGTGCTCCACCAACCCAGCAGGCGGCTCCGATGGCAGCGGACTGCCCCAGAAAAGTACGGCGGGAAGATTCGGACGACATAAACAAAGCCTTCGGAAGGGTTCCCGGGAACCTCCTGACGGGCAGGAGACGTTCCGGCGAACGGTTTGAGGAGTGAGACCAAATGACGAGGGGGGATTCCCCCTTTTTTTCCATTCCTACGATAACAACAGATTCCGAAACAGCAATCAAACCCTGCAGTTTGAGGAATTCGACCAGGTGGACACGTTGCGAACGGAGGCATTCCTGCGTAGTCTGCCCGGTCCGTCACCATAGGTGATCCCACCCCGCCGGCGTTCGCCGTTACCGCCTGTAGATACACTCATCTCCCCGAGTTGCCCCATGAAAATCACTGACCTGTGCATTCTTCTGCTTGTGCCGTTTCTGTTTGCTGTCGGCTGCAGCAACTCCACCGACAGCGTCGACTCCACGGACGGCACTGACCCCGCACCGTCCGAGCCAGTCGTGACCGTTACGCCCGACACCCCTGAGGATGTCCAGGCACTGGAAGAGGCTGGGTTCCTGTTGGTCAAAGGCACAGATGGCAACGTGATGGAACTGTCCGTCAACAGTGATAGCGATATTTCAATGGCATTCGCTCACCTGAAGGGTGTGCCCAACACGACCGTCGCCAGCATTTCCGGGCCGGGCATTTCGGATGCCGGCCTTGAAAATCTCACCGCACTGCCAAACCTTAAGCGACTGGACCTCAGCGAAGCGGCCATCGGCGATGAAACACTGAAAGCCGTAGGACAGCTGGAAAAACTGGAAGTGCTGGGGCTGCGACGCACGGGCGTGACGGACGAAGGCTTCGCGGCCATTAGCAAGCTGCCGAAGATCCGAGCCATCGATCTGCGCAACAGCAACACCACAGATGCCGGTGTGGCCCATTTTTCCGGCCTGAAGACGCTGGCCGATCTGCAGCTGGAAAAGTCAAAAGTCACCGATGACGGCGTGGCTCACCTGAAGGGCCTGTCTCTCAAATCCATCAACCTCAATTACTGCACGTCCATTACCAACAAATCGATGGACGTGCTGGGGACGATGAAGGGTCTGGAGAGCATCCAGATGGACTATACCAAGCTGACTGACGAAGGCATGGTGCACGTAGCAGGTCTGAGTAAATTGAAGCGGCTGCGAATCCGCGGTACGGATGTCACTGGTGAAGGATTTCAGCACATTGCCGGGCTGGCCAGCCTGCAGCGGCTGGAGTTGCGAGACACATCACTGGATGACAAAGGGCTCGAAATCATTTGCAGTCTGCCGGCGGTCAACTACCTCGACATCAGTGAATGCCGCATTGTCAGTCCGATGGGCATGAAAAACATCGGCAAACTCACTGGCCTGAAGTACCTCGGCTTCTGGGAAACCAAATTGAACGACGAAGCCTTTGCGGAATTTGGAAACCTGGTGAACGTTGAAGAACTGAATCTCAAGGCGTGCCAGATCTTTGATGATTCGGTTCCCGTTCTGCTGAAAATGAAAGCGTTAAAGACGCTGAATCTTGCGGGTACCCAGCTATCCGATGATGGATTTTCTCAACTGGCCGAACTGCCCAGGCTGGCAAAACTGAACGTGGCCAACACGAGCATCGGATTCGACGTCATCGATACGCTGGCGGAAAAAGATGGGCTGACCGTTCTGGAAGAAGAAAATTAGCAACAGGTCGCCCATCGACGCGGCACGCGTTCGGCACAAACTCGCTACCCGGAGTCACCGAGTGGCCAAACTGTTGCCACGGCTGTCCCCCCTGCAACGTCTGTCACCCAGCGGACGGATCAGACCTGCCAGTCACGGTTTCCGTGATTCGGCTGCGACTCGTCCCTGCGGGCAGACTGTCTGACCACATCGCCTTTTACTGACACAAACGTACCAAGATGCCCAACACCTCTTCACGGCCCAACAGCGAACGGCAGTTTCAGCGGGCACAGGGTTTGATTCCCGGCGGCGTTAACAGCCCTGCCCGCGCCTTTGGAGCGGTGGGCGGCACGCCCGTTTTCATGCAGCGAGGACAGGGAGCTTACCTGTTTGACATCGACGGGCATCAGTATGTCGATTACATCGGCTCTTGGGGCCCGCATATCCTCGGCCACCGACCCCCAGCCGTGATTGCCGCGATTGAATCAGCCCTGGCCATCGGTACCAGTTTTGGAGCACCCACCGAAGCAGAATCTCAGCTGGCGGAAGTGGTGATTGATCTGGTCGACAGCGTCGAGAAGGTGCGGATGGTCAATTCCGGAACCGAAGCCACAATGTCTGCCATCCGCGTGGCCCGTGGCTTCACCGGCCGCGACATGCTGATCAAATTTGCCGGCTGCTACCACGGCCATGTGGACAGTCTGCTGGTCAATGCCGGCAGCGCTGCTTTGACGCTTGGTTCGCCATCCAGCCCGGGAGTGCCTGTCGGCTGCACTTCGGACACGCTGGTCCTGCCGTACAACAATCCGGAAGCCGTGCAGGCCGCATTTGCCGAGTACGCCGATCGACTGGCGGCCGTCATTATGGAGCCGGTGTGCGGCAACATGGGCTGCGTCATTCCCACCGACGCCTTCCTGCAGACACTGCGTCAACTGTGTACAGACAATGGCACCGTGCTGATCTTTGATGAGGTCATGACGGGATTTCGCGTGAGTTTGAACTGCGCTCAACAGCGACTGGGCGTCGCGCCCGACATGACCACACTGGGCAAGATCATCGGTGGAGGCATGCCGGTGGGCGCTTACGGAGGTCGTGCGGACATCATGGATGCCGTCTCTCCCGTGGGCAGCGTTTATCAGGCGGGCACACTGTCCGGCAATCCCGTGGCGATGGCCAGTGGGCTTGCCACACTGACTCAACTGCGTGACTCCAATCCCTATCCCCTGCTGGAGGAACTGACGGCTCGCCTCGAAGCCGGATTTCTCAGCGCTGCACAGCAGGCCGGCATCCCCGCACAGACCAATCGTGTGGGCAGCATGCTGACGCTGTTCTTCACCGAACAGCCCGTGACAGACCTGGCCACAGCCACCGCGTCAGACACCGAACGGTTTTCAAGGTGGTTCCACGGCATGCTCGACCGAGGGGTCTATCTTCCATGCAGCCAGTTTGAAGCGATGTTCATTTCCGCCGCTCACACAACCGACGACATCGACCAGACGGTTGCGGCCGCTCATGAAGTGATGGGCCTGCTGGCAGAGTGAAGGGCGGCTTTCCGCCGGTTACCTCGTGCAAAATCACGGCCACCGCACCAAAGCGGGTGCCGGCTGACGTGCTGATGTCTGCAGGCTCACATCACCATTGCGCGGTAATCCGGATGTATCGATTGCACCGATCTGTTGCCTGATGCCGAGCGGTCACGTTGTGCGTCTGCCACGCGCCGACGACACCTGCAAACCGTCGTTGAATTAATGCCGCAATGGCGGGCAGGGAGAGGTAGTTGATCACCCGCCCAAAATGCAACCTATAGTTGCCTCAGTTTCGCGGGTTGAATACGCATATCTCTAAGGCACATCGTTCGCAATGACTACGAACCTTTTGGTGGAAGAAACCGAAGTCCAGCCTCCGCTTAAGGAAAGTCTGTCAGACATTGTCCGCGCCTATTCCGCCCCTCTGCCCAAAACGGAGTGGCTGACGCGGCTGGACCTGCTAGCGCCCAGAGAACGCCTGACCTGCCTGCCGCTGTCCACCCGAGTGTCCAAACGTGCGGTGGACATCATTGGCGCACTGACCCTGCTGGTCCTGTGTGCGCCCGTGATGCTTTGCTCTGCCTTGCTGGTGCTGATCACGTCTCCAGGTGGAATCATCTATCGACAGACACGCGTGGGACTGAATCTGCGGAAATCACTTCAGCGTGACCGGCGTCAGGATCCTGCCAAACTACCACCCGGACTGGAAGAACGTCGAGGCACAGGCATCGATCGACGCGCACAGACCAACTACGGCCGGCCATTTACGATCTACAAGTTTCGCAGCATGCGATCGGACGCGGAAAAGGGCGGCGCGACGTTCGCGCAGAAATCTGATCCACGAGTCACCACCATTGGCCGATTTCTGCGCCGCACGCGCATCGACGAACTGCCGCAACTGTGGAACATTCTCAAAGGTGACATGTCCCTGGTGGGACCACGCCCGGAACGCCCGGATTTCATGGAAGACTTCTCTGAGAAGATCCCCAACTATCTGGATCGACTGGGACTGAAACCAGGTCTCACCGGAATTGCTCAGGTCGTCAACGGCTACGACAACGACATTAGCGGCTTCAAACGCAAAGTGCAGTACGATCTGCTGTATCTTCAGAACTGCTGCTTCACCAACGATCTGAAGATTCTGATGCGTACCGTACGAGTCGTGATCACTGGCGAAGGTGCACTTTAAGCCCATCAGACGGCAGACCGTTCGATGGTCCGATACGTGACGCGCAGCCGATCTGTGATTGTGCGGAGCGTCAGGGACTGGCGACCGCAGCGGCCAGGGCATCATCCGCCGCATCCTTGGCGTCAATCGCCAAAACGAGGGCGGCGGCTGAAGTCCCGGCAACCAGCACTGGCAGAAAGCGAGCGCCCCAGGGCTGCACAGGTTCGCAGACAGGCTGGACGCACCCTTCAGAGCCACATGGCAGTGTGGGCGGGCATCCCGTCTCACAGCCGACTGCCGATGCCTGCGGAGAGAATCCGGGCTGACTGAATTGACTAAACTGCCCGTCGATGACTGGCTGTGTTTGGGGCGCCTGCCCAGACTGCGAGATCAAAGGCCCAGTCATTTGCTGTGAGGCGGGCCGGACACAGACACGACAGACACTTTGAGACTGCGGCGGGGCAGCACCACTGGCCCAGATTCTCACCGGCTGTGCGTGACTGCCGACAACCACTTCATGGACCCCCGGACGCACCTGGGAGACGGCAAACTGGCCGTTCGCTCCACTGGTGGCCACTGCGATGGTTTTCCCCTGGTATCGCACTTCAACAACCGCGCTGGCCAGCGGCTGACCTTCTGCTGACGCTACGGCACCCTGCAGCACTCCGGACTGCGTGAGCTGAACATCGGCAAAACGAAATCCGTCCTGCGCGCTGGCCTGACTGAACATCACCATGATCGCCAGAGCAGGGCGGCTCACGAGTCCCCAGTGAATTCGTTTGGCAGCCATGTGTCTTTCCCCGGATGCAACGTCATCAATTCCACCACAATCGGTGCTATCGTTTTCTTCGACCATTCCGCGGCTCAAGGTCAATCCCGCTGCAGAAATCGCTCGAACCGCAGGTTTCTCCGCCGGTGGCAAACGAGGCTGTCGCACAGCGCAGCGCATAAAAAAACCACACCGCAGGTGCGGTGTGGACTCAATTCCTGCCGGGCTGGCGTATGTCCGTCAAGCCATTGCGTTATGGGCTGGCAATCGCGTCCAGACGATCTTCAATGTCGTCCAGGTGCTGATCGTTGTGGATGCCGTAAACCAAAGCCCCAACGGCAGACCCCATGGTGGTCAGAGTGATCACATCCAGCAGGCCAAAACCTGACGTTGTCACGAATTCGTCCTGACCTCGAACGATCGTCTGGTCTGCGCGAACAACCAAACCCTTCGCGGACTTCGCAGGAGCAGCGCCCTGAGACCACAGTCGCACGGGACTGCTCACGGTGCCCACAACAACTTCATGAGCACCACTGCGGACGTTGCCAATGGCGAACTGACCTTCGGTGTTGCTGCGAGCCGCGGCAACCGTCTTACCCTGGTACCGCAGCTGAACGACGGCGTTGGAGACGGTCGTTCCATCGGGCGTATAGACCTGACCGTAGAGAGTGCCGGTCTTCGACAGTTCGATGTCCTTGATGATTCCTTTACTGCCGGCCATGGCAGGTCCGGACAGCAGAATTCCACAGCACAATGCGACACTGAGAATCCTTGCTGACAGTGTGTGCGTTCGCATCTTTGTATTTCCTTTTGATTGTCAAATGCGCCAACCCAAGAAATGACCGCAGTCATTGCGGGACCATTCCTGCAGTGTCTTCGTCACGACCCGCAGGATCACTAAAACGATAGCAGGGGAACTTTCCGGATTTTTCGGAATAATCGTTAGAAACTGCGTAGTCTGACACTCCGCCTGGCCGGCGACACCGCAAGCGGCAAGAGTTGCATGTGAATTGGCAGTTCCTGCCTCTTTCCTGCCCGTTCCACTCGGCAATGGCGCCTGATCGTCGGCAGGAACGTTTAGCGAACGGGCGTGCGAGTCGCTGAATGTACGTTTCTGCCGCACTCCGATGCGCTGTGGAGAGCTAACGTCTGTTCGGACACACGTTTTTCAGGCTACCCCCACTGAGGTAACTCCGCCCTTCTCAAGGGCGCAGCGTTTGCCACATGGTCCGATCGCAAAATGGTGATCGTTCGACATCCGGAAACGGAAGCGAAACGACCAGTGACCGGCACCGATCGGTCACGCGAGGCAACCTGAGCTGAACCTCAGCTGCAATCAAACCTGGAGCCAGGGACTGTCGGTGGCATCACCACCGAGAGGGCAGACTGCCAACCAGCGCCAATAGAAAGTTACAGAGAGCGAGCCACGAAACGTCACAGAGACCATGCCAGGTGAATCGGAACGTCTCACTCCGCCGCTGCGGACAGAGATCGCCGGGCCAGACCTGTGGGCCAGTTGAGTCATCTACCGCGGACGCTTCCGCGATTGCTCGTTCGCCGGTCACCCCGGCGCAAATTTGATGCTGATGCTGTTTCAGCATGTTGTTTTCTGTAATTTCATGACAGGCTCCCTTATGAATCGTTCCCGCTCCGATCACCAGCGTTCCTTCGGAACGCATCCTGGTGGCTTTACACTGATCGAGTTGCTGGTGGTGATTGCCATCATCGCCATCCTGATCGCACTGCTGCTGCCAGCCGTGCAGCAGGCGCGAGAAGCCGCCCGGCGCACCCAGTGCAAGAACAATCTGAAACAGATTGGACTCGCGCTGCACAATCACCACGACGTCCATCTGTGCTTTCCTCCGGCACGCGTCTCAATGGTCAATCGCCCGGCGGCTTACACGCCCGCACAGTTGTTCTCGAGCGCCCGACATGGCGACTTCCCCGGCTTCAGCGCGCACGCATTGTTGTTGCCGTTTCTGGAGCAGGGCAATCTTTATGACCAGTTGGAAGGCTGGCTGGGCCTCGACGAACTGCCCACTCCGGACACGCAGACCCCCAGCCGCTACGTCCGATGGACTGACGTGGACTGGGAAGACGCTCAAGTCAAGCTGCCCATGTTTCTTTGCCCCTCAGACCCTCAGCAGGGTGACCGACTCCTGGCTGGACTGCATGGTTATTGCGGCGACGCGGATGACGGTGACGGCTGCACCGGGGCAGCCGGGTTCTTCTGGGGACCGGTCGGCTTCTTCGAAGTGTCGACAGGGCTGGGACAAACCAACTATCTCCCGTCCGGAGGACCTCGAGGCGGTCATACGGCGGACTTCTCAGGTGTATTCTCGAATGGGCGCGTCACCCGATTCGGCGACATCACAGATGGAACGAGCAACACAGTGGCTTTCTGGGAAGTCACCGGACGCAAGGACTATTCCTTCACGTGGATTGATAACGGCCCCATGCAGACAGCCTTTGGCTTCTACAACGAGGCGCGACATGCCGAAAGTGAGTATTTCGATTTCGCCACTTTGAGCAGCTACCACAGTGGTGGGGGCGTCCAGTGTGTCCTGGCGGATGGTTCGGTGCGGATGATTTCTCCGAACATCGACGATGCGTGGCCTGACGGAGTTCTTCAGAACCTGAGCGCCATGAGTGACGGCAATGTGGTCGGCGAATTCTAGGCGATGGTGGCTGTGGTATTTCTTCCACAGTTGATGTAGTACGAACACGCGACGGTCTGGCCCCGGTCAGACCGTTTTTTGATGCGCCAAGTTTCAACACGTGGGCTTGTGTGAAATTTACCTGTTGGTTGATTTTGCAACACATCACTGACTGAGTGTTGCGAAGGCTCCGGGCATAACGGCGCGTCACACCGCGTGTGCCAAGTGGTGAACGATTGCGCGATTTCACGAGCGAGCTGCAGTTCGATCAGTCGAGACTATTTGTTGGGGTCAGGTTTCCCCAGCTGCGTGCGACAGGATCGGGCAAAAAAGTCCCTGAACGTGCCTGAAAAAGACGCACATACGCAAGCTCAGTGTTGTGTTTGTACGGTGTTAAGACGGACTGCACACATGTTCCTGACGAACAACACTGTACAAACACTGTAAACAGGCCTCATTCGGTGGGGAAAAACACTGTTGCGAACTGTTCGGTACACCTTTTGCTTCATCCGCAGACACCCGACTGAACTACCGAGAGGCCCTTGACCTAGGGGTTTTAGTCCCCTTCGCTCGGTGCCGGGCATTATTGAACGATTGTTGAACAATCCCGGAAAAAATAAGGGTATTCCTTCAATCGCCTGTGAAGATTGGTTGAATTCCTTGTTGACTTAGTGGATCATGTGGCGTCCGGGATTTCTCATACTGTTCCTCTAATTCTGGTTTTTTTCTTTTTTCACCACCCCTTACGGAAGGTCCTGCAACGTGAAAAAGTTCTCTGGTTTTCGCGCACCATCTGGTGCCACCAAACGCGGGTTCACGCTCATCGAGCTGCTCGTGGTCATTGCGATCATCGCAATCCTGATTGCTCTGCTGCTGCCTGCAGTTCAGCAAGCTCGAGAAGCGGCACGTCGAACTCAGTGTAAGAACAACCTGAAGCAAATCGGGCTGGCTCTGCACAACCACCACGACGTGTACAACCATTTTCCACCGGCGAAAATCGCCTACACGGAAAACGACGGCAGCGGCGGCATGGTTCCCTCAATGTTCAGCTCATGGGACCTGACCATCACCAACAACAACCAGGCGTTCAGTGCTCACGCCAACCTGCTGCCCTACATGGAACAGCAGAACCTGTACAACCAGCTGAACGGCTGGCTGGGCTACCAGGCACTGGATCCAGCACTGCCTGACTTCGCGACAAAGAAGCGTCGCTGGTTTGACACTGACTGGGCGAACGCTCAGATCAAGTTCCCAATGTTCCTGTGCCCATCTGACCCCGGTCTGCACACATCTGGCCAGCTGCCAGGCCTGCACGCCTGGTGTACGAACCTGACCTGTAACGGCGGTTCTGGCACATGGGGTACCAACTGGTGGTTCGGTAACGTTCCTGAACTGGGTCAGACCAACTACCTGCCTGCCGGTGGTCCAATCGGTGGTCACGTAGAAAACGGTTTCGCTCGATTCAAGGGTATCTTCGGTTCTGGTATCAACACTCGATTCCGTGACATCCTCGACGGTACCAGCAACACGGTTGCTTTCTGGGAAGTCAACGGCGGCGACGCTTACGCTTACTTCTGGATCGACAACGGTGCATTCCCAACAGCCTGGGGCTTTGGTGAAGGCTTCAACAACCTGAACAGTGCTCACACAGGTGGTGTTCAGTGTCTGATGGGCGACGGCTCCGTCCGCTTCGTCTCAGAAAACATCGATGATGCGTGGATCAATGGTGTCCTGCACAGCATCACCGGCATGGCGGAAGGCAACGTTGTAGGCGAATTCTAAGCCGCAACTCGCACCGCTTGAAAATTGACAGTCCCGTAGACTAATGTGGTCTACGGGACTTTTTGTTTCACTCCAATTGAGAAGACAATTCTGATCATGGCACGAACTCTCTCACTCCTGATGCTGTTTTCACTTGCGATCTGCGTAACTGGATGCGGTGGCAGCAACGATCCCGTTGTTCCAACCTCACCAACTGAGGCGCCTGCCGAGGGACCAACCAAAGAAGGTCTGCCGGAAGCTGGCGCTCTGCCAGCAGGCTAAGCCTGACAGGTAACAGACAAGACGAGGCTCCTCGCTGTGCGGGGGGCTTTTTTTATGCGCGGTTGCCTGATATCGGCAACCAGAGGTTATCACAGGCCCCCGGTTTACCTCATCGTCAGCGTAACTCTCAGGCGTTGTGATTCAGTTCGCCGCAGGTTGTCAGACATCGGGGATGTCACTAATCTGAACGACTGATGTGGCGTGCAACGTCATCCCTAAAGTTAACACCTTGTCGCCTGTGCGACACTGACAGCTGAAAGGCAAGTCTGGAATGTCGGCCGAAAACAATATTGAAAGTGTGCTTAACGAAAACCGCAGCTTCGCACCTCCGGCCACGTTTTCTGAAGCCGCCAACATCAGTAGTGAAGAGCAGTATCAGCAACTGTGGCAGCACGCCAAGGATGATCCCGCGGGCTTTTGGGGAGAGATGGCCGAGAACCTGACATGGTTCCAGCGGCCGGAGTCCATCATGGATGGCGAGATGCCCAACACCAAATGGTTCACGGGCGGAAAGATCAATGTCAGCTACAACTGTCTGGATCGCCACCTGGAAACAGACCGCCGCAACAAAGCGGCTTTGATCTGGGAAGGGGAGCCTGGCGACACACGCGTCCTGCGGTATCAGGACCTGCATCGGGAAGTCTGCCGCTTTGCCAACGTCCTGAAAGACATGGGCGTGGAGACTGGTGACCGGGTCACGCTCTACATGCCGATGATTCCCGAGTTGACAATCGCCATGCTGGCCTGTGCGCGTATTGGTGCCATCCACTCGATCATCTTCGGCGGGTTCAGTGCCGAAGCTGTGGCCGATCGTAATAACGACGCTCAGGCTCGCGTGGTCGTGACCGCGGACGGCGGCTGGAGGCGCGGCAAAGAAATTCCACTCAAGGCGGCCGTAGATGCCAGCCTCGACAAGTCACCCACGGTCGAAAAAGTGGTCGTTGTGCGGCGCACCGGTGGCGATGTGGACATGGTGCCCGATCGCGACTTCTGGTGGCACGACCTGATGGATGGTGCTTCAGCCGATTGCGATGCGGTGCAGCTCGACAGTGAGCACCCGCTGTTCATTCTCTACACCTCAGGCAGCACGGGCAAACCCAAGGGCGTGCTGCACACCAGTGCCGGTTACCTGCTCGGCACCACAATGACATCCAAATGGGTGTTCGACCTGAAAGAAGAGGACACGTACTGGTGCACGGCGGACATCGGCTGGATCACGGGCCACAGTTACATCTGCTACGGCCCGCTGTCCAACGGGGCGAGCGTGGTCATGTACGAAGGCGCACCAAACTGGCCAGACGAAGGTCGCTTCTGGGAGATCGTGGAAAAGTACCAGGTGAGTATCTTTTACACAGCGCCCACGGCAATCCGCGCGTTTATCAAATGGGGCAATCAGTGGCCGGAGAAGTACGATCTTTCCAGCCTGCGTCTGCTGGGTACCGTTGGTGAACCCATCAATCCGGAAGCGTGGATGTGGTACCACGAGGTGATTGGACAGCAGCGGTGTCCCATTGTGGATACGTGGTGGCAGACAGAGACAGGTGGCATCATGATCAGCCCGCTGCCTGGCGTCACGCCCACCAAGCCGGGCAGCTGCGCCAAGCCACTGCCTGGTGTGGTGCCTGACATTGTGTCAGAGGCCGGAGTCAGCCTGGACGTGAACCAGGGCGGGCTGCTGGTGATGAAGCAGCCATGGCCCCACATGCTGCGTACCCTGTACGGCGACCATGATCGGTTCATCGAAACTTACTTTTCGACCATCGAAGACTGCTACTTCGCCGGCGATGGCGCCCGGCGTGACGAGGACGGCTACATCTGGGTCATGGGACGTGTGGATGATGTCATCAACGTCTCCGGTCACCGACTGAGCACGATGGAAGTGGAAAGCTCGCTGGTGGCTCACGAGAAAGTGGCCGAGGCAGCGGTCGTCGGCTTCCCGCATGAAATCAAGGGAGAAGGCATCTGCTGCTTTGTGACGCTGAAGGACGATGACGGCACTGATGATCTGAAGGCGGAACTGACACGGCACGTCCGACAGCAGATTGGCGCACTGGCCACGCCCGACCAGATTCGTTTTGGCGCTTCTTTGCCAAAGACACGCAGTGGCAAGATCATGCGGCGGCTGCTGCGTGATATTGCGGCTGGCCGCGAATCCACTCAGGACACAACCACGCTGGAAGACTTTTCGGTGCTGGCCAAACTTCGAGAGGACGAAGACTAACCGAGCTCTGTCAACACGCGGGTTCTCAAGTGTGTGCCTGCCGGGCGGCCCTATGTGCGCTGCCTGAAGGACACCTCTGAGCACGCCCCCGGTGATGCAGCCTGATACGCAGCGAGTTCGGATTCATAAAGACGGTGTCGGAGGAAATCAGTCGTCCGTGAGCCGACTCACCACCAGAATCGCAAACCCTTTCTGGGCATAGACTTAGAACGGGGGAAATCGACTGCGGCAGGATTCGACCGTGCGAAACACGGATTGTCGGATCCTGCCGATTCTGGTATCACTCCAAACAGCGACCTCTCTCGCACCTTCGCACTCTCGGCGAAGCAGTTAGTCTCAGCCTCGAACGGAACTCGGGGCGGTTTGCCATGGAGTTGGCAGTGTCTCAATCAAACAAACACAAACTGCGAGTCCTGTTCGTCGACGACGACGAATCCATTGCCGGACTGCTGGAATCTGAACTGCCCCGGATGGGCCACGACGCCACGGTCTGCCGTTCGCCGTCGGAAGCGGCTGACGCCGTGGCCAGCAACTCGTTTGACGCGGCCATCATCGATCTGCGCATGCCGGGGGGCAGCGGGTGGGACATCATCGAGAAACTTCGCGATGAATCGCCAGACACCGAGTACGTAATCAGCACCGGTCACGGCAGCATGGACGACGCCATTCGCGCGATACGGATGGGGGCGTACGACTTTCTGCCCAAACCCGTGTCGCTGTTCGAAATTTCGGCCGTGCTGCAGCGGATCGGAGAGAAGAAGGCGCTGACCAACAAGAACAAAGCGCTGACCAGCCGGCTGCAGCAGGTCGAGGGCCGCTCTGATCTGATCGGGGATTCGGTCGGCATGTCGCGTGTGAAGAAGCTGGTGGAAAAGCTGGCTCCCACGGATTCTGCAGTCCTGATTCTTGGAGAAACGGGTACGGGCAAGGAGATGGTGGCCCGCCGTGTTCACGAACAGTCCACGCGGTCCGCCGCTCCGTTTGTAGCCGTTAACTGCGGTGCCATTCCGGAGAACCTCGTGGAAAGTGAATTCTTCGGTCATCGCAAAGGTGCCTTCACGGGTGCTGATACGGCCCGCACAGGTCTGTTCGAAGTTGCGAACGGAGGCACCCTGTTTCTGGACGAATTGGGGGAGCTCGACAAATCGATGCAGGTCAAACTGCTGCGATTTCTGGAAAGCGGCGAAGTCCGGCGTGTCGGAGAGAACGAACCGTTTCAGGTCGACGTGCGAATTGTGTGCGCCACCAACCGCGATCTGCAGGAGATGGTGGATGCCGGTACCTTTCGTGAGGATCTCGTGTTCCGTGTGAACACGTTTGAAATTCACCTGCCGCCGCTTCGTGAACGGGCGGACGACATCCCCCAACTCGCTTTGCACCTGGTGGCCCGACATTTGAAGCGGGACAGCGTTCCGGCCGACATCCTGTCGCCGGAAACCGTTGACGTTCTAAAGTCGCTCGAATGGACGGGCAACGTACGCCAGCTGGCAAACGTGATGGAGCACGCCGTCATTCTTTCCGACGGCG
Organism: Planctomycetaceae bacterium; assembly: GCA_024742875.1. GTDB lineage: Bacteria > Planctomycetota > Planctomycetia > Planctomycetales > Planctomycetaceae > Fuerstiella. The sequence continues at coordinate 121,952 of JANSXP010000006.1, forward strand.
AAACGATCACGCCCGATGACCTCCCGCAGAATCTGACCGGTCGCACTCCAGCGGGAGGCAGCAACAAAGCAGTCGCTATGTTTGACGCTGAACCTCGGACGCTGCGGGAAATGGAAGACCAGATGATCCTGCACGTGCTGGACAAGCACGAAGGCGACAAGCCGAGTGCCGCCAAAGAGCTGGGCATCGCTCTAAAGACGCTGTACAACCGGCTGAATCAACTGGAAGCGCGGAAGGAAGCCGGCTGATTTCAACCACGCTCGACCATCACTTCGTCTGTCTTGTGTCATGAAAAAAAAGACGGCGACTCCGACAACCCTGCTGTTGTCGATGTCGCCGTCTTTTTATGGCTCTGTCATGGGACCCCAGCGTTCCGTAAGCGGAAGTTCCTGGTTGCGGCCACCTGACTGAAGGCAGTGGTCGCAGGCGCCCCCCCGATCGCCCCTGCCGCCCGTTGGATCGCCCCAGACTAACGCTGACTGGCCGAGTACCTTCTGACCGTGCCAACCAGCGTGCCCAGAATCTGACGGGTGGTTGTGGGGAAGGCCCCAGGAATGGCGGGGACCGGTTGCCGACCTTCTCCCTCGATGCGGCAGATCGTCACGCAGTGGCGGTCATCCAGAGCGACCACCAGGTCATCCATTTCCACCACACTGTCACGACTGATGATCAACTGATCGCCATCGGCAATTCCCAGCGAGGCAAACGCATGGCCGCGGACCTGCAGGCACGCTTTGTCTCCTCCGGAAAACAGCGCTTCAAACTCAACCCGTTCGTCAGAAGAGACAGCCGGGCGAATGGGGCTGCCGGAAATGGCCGTACCAATCAACGGCAGAGAATGATTCTGAGGCTTCGATTCGGACAGGCAAATCGCGCGGGACATGTTGGACTCGCGCGTAATCAGGCCCTTCTTTTCCAGCGCCTTCAAATGACACATCACGCCATTCGGAGATTTGATTCCGAAATTGTCACCGATTTCCCGCACCGTCGGACCATAGCCGCGGTTTTGGATTCGGTCTTTGAGGAAGTCGTAGATTTCCTGCTGACGCTTCGTGAGAGTTGTTCGTTTTTCTTTCATCAACATCGCCATAGTTTGCCAGCCTTCGGCTCACGTAACGGAGGAGTCACCAGAGGAAGGTGAGGAAATTGGAGGAACTCGCCAAAGCCCCATGCAATATTCAATTGTACACTACAACCGGTGGATCCAAGGTCACTTTTTGGAATGTGATGATTGAGTCCGGCCAGGGGAAAATCGAGTTTTGGTGAACGAGCCCGCCACCGAATCGTGAACAATTGTTCCGGACTACAAGGATACCCGTATTTCGATCACTTTCGCCTGACTTTTTCCAAGGTTAGAGTGTCGGAAAAGTTTTTTGACGGATCCTCAAAGATGACGGTTGCCCCCTCAAACGTTCACGTTCTCGCCATCCACGCCCACCCCGATGACGTGGAAATTCAGTGCTGGGGAACGCTGATTCGCCTCAAACAGGCGGGCTGCCGCCTCTCCATTGCCACGATGACTCCCGGCGATGGGGGCAGTGCTGAACTGGGGCCGACAGAAATTGCCGCGATTCGCCGGCGGGAAGCGGCGGAGGCGGCCACGCTCTTAGGCGCGGACTACCACTGTCTGGAGTTTCGTGATCTGCACATTGTCTTTGACAACGACAGCCGGCGTCGAACGACCGAGTTTCTCAGACGTTGCCAGCCGGACCTGATCCTCACCGCGCCACCAGTGGACTACATGCACGACCACGAAATCACCAGTGCCCTGGTGCGTGACGCCTGCTTCAACGCGTCCGTCCCCAATTATTTGACCCGTCAATGGGATCCGGCGCCGCTGACGACAAAAATCCCGCACCTTTACTATGTGGACGCACTGGAGGGCAAGGATCACTATGGGCTCCGACATCCGGTCGATTTTACCGTGGATATTTCCGACCTGATCGAAGAAAAGCTGGCCGCTCTGGCCTGTCACGCCAGTCAGCGAGACTGGCTGCGGCGCCAGCACAGTGTTGACGAATATCTGGATGCCTGCCGGGAGACCAGCCGACAGCGGGGAGAATCGGGCGGATTCGACTATGGCGAAGGGTTTCGCCAGTACAAGGGCCACCCACACCCCACCGATGATCTGCTGTCTGCCGTGCTGAAGTCTGCCTGACGGGGCGGTCCTGTTCTGGAGTTTGAAAATTCCTGACAGAGCAGGAACCGGTATTCGACCGCCTCCAGCTTTCAGGCTATCCTACCGCAGACCAACGGCCATCTGTTCGACCTCCTGCCAGACCTCCTGACCGAACTTTTATCCTGCAGTAAAACCATGACCGATACAGCCGCCTCATCAGACGATCCGCTCTTCACACCAGTGGAACTGGAACAATTCGAAGCAGATGACGTTGTCGCCGGATCTGCCATCGGCAAAATGCTGTCGATTCTGTTTCTGTATACCGTGCTGGTCATGTCCTTCGTCGGTTACTGGACGTACGCTCAGAATGTACCGGCCGAGGAAGCAACAACAGAAGCTGCCGATCACTAGAGCCCGCCAGCCAGCGGCGGAAACACAAATCCGACGTTTCCCGTGATGGGCACGGCCGCCAGTTGCGGTCCTCAAAACGCGGGCTTCAAAAAGCGGGGCTTCAAAAAGCGGGGCTTCAAAAAGCGGGGTCCAAAACGGCCGCACGCCTTCACCACGCCGCACGTACTCCTGGAAGGCCGCCCAACCCACTGGAACGGCAGCGACATGGCGGAGCGCGTCCAGCCGTGCAAAGCGGTGTTCGCCCATCACCTACGCTTTGGTGGTTTCCATTTCCGCCGTTAGTCGCTCTCGCGCATGGTCGGCCCAGGGACCGCGAGAATCGTGCCGCAGATACTCTTCCCAGCAGTGGCGTGCTTCCGCCGCTCGGTCCGTCTGATCGAGCAGTTGTGCCAGATGCAGCAGCGCGTCAGGATTGGCATCGTGAATGGCGATGGCTGTGCGCAGAGCGTCTTCGGCCGCCCCCCATTTTTGCTGTTCGGCAAACAGGCAGCCCAGTTGTGTCCATGCCTCAATGAAATCGGGAGCAAATTCAATCGCGCAGTGGTAGCGTTCAATCGCCGCACCAGTTTCACCTGACCGGTAGAGTGCATCCGCCAGATGAAAGTGGACGTCCGCCGGGTCGGTCGCCGGAGGATCAGCCGCCAGGTGCACGGCGTTGCGCATCAGGCCGTGATCGGAGGCCAGCAAACTCAGGCAGTTGCGATACGCATTCACGGCAGATTCAAACGCGTTTTCCTCGGACAGCCGACAGCCCTCGTGAAACCAGTCGTCTGCCGACCAGTCACCCATTTCCCGATCGTCCAGTTTGAGACGGGCTTCCAGAAATGAGATGGAAACGGGAGGGTCGTCGGAATCAGTTTCTTCTTCCGGCACGATGGACAGTGGATGTGGCTGGGGCTGCGGAGGTGGATCCTCGGTCGCTGCCATTACCTGCAGATCAGGGCGGATTTCAAAATCCAGCAGTCTCTGTCCGGTCCGCGGATTCATCACGCCGAACGAATCCCGCAGCACCACTTTCTCATCCTGCACCAGCAGGTTGAGCTGTGCCAGACTGCGATCACTGCCCGACAGCGCTGCGCTTAGCTGTGTGAGACTGGTCTCAAGCAGTTCCGGCTTCACGCCGTCATCCAGCAGCCGCGCCAGTCGCTGTGCGCTGGCCACTTCCCGGTACTCAAAATAGGGCAGCCGACAAACGCGACGCACGGGACGAATCAGACCGATTCGCGCCCAGCGACGAATGAGTCCGACAGGAACATCCAGCAGCCGCGACAGCATGGCGGGCGTATAGGAACGCTGGATTTCATCGCGCTGCTCATTCAGCCCGATCAGGTGCAGCCACTCAGACTCCTGCAGGATGCGAATCTCAGCACCGTCAGCCACCAGTTGAGTGGCCTGAATGAGCTTCTGCGAAGCGGCCCCGTCTTCTTCCAGTGGCCAGCCTTCTTCGCCAACAACGAGCAAAGAGACGGCTCGGGAGACAGAATGAACAGCACGACCGCCGTGTGTTTCGACCAGCGCCGCCGCATCACGATGCACCATGGATGCCAGCACACCAGTGAAGGCCACGCATTCGCCTTCCAGTGCTCGGCTGCTGCTGATTTCCCCTGGGGGAGAATCACTGGTTAAGTCCGTCGATTCGGCCACGGTATCATTCTGACTGGCGTCTTACTTTATGGATTCCGTTCGAAATCCGTGACTGTTTGCGATGAACATACCGTCGCCAAACGGGGAACGGTAGCATTCGGACCGACTACTGTTATAAGACCGGAGATTCGCCGATTTCGCCGGAAAAGTCGGCCAAATCCGGACCTGGCGGCAAGACGCAGGATGGCCGCCGGAGAACTCAAAACCGCGCAGGAAACGTCATGTCAGTGATTGAAAATCTCGACCCCGCCGTCTGGGGCGCGATCGCCGAAGAACGCACTCGTCAGGCCGAGGGCCTGGAGTTGATTGCCTCCGAAAACTACACGAGCGAAGCCATCATGGAAGCGGCGGGCTCTGTACTGACGAACAAGTACGCGGAAGGCTACCCCGGCCGTCGCTACTATGGCGGCTGTGAACACGTCGACACAGTCGAGGACATCGCTCGGCAGCGAGCGTGCGAATTGTTTGGCGCAGAACACGCCAATGTGCAGCCGCATGCCGGCTCGCAGGCCAACATGGCCGTCTATCTGACGGTTATGAAACCCGGTGACACGGTTCTTGCGATGGACCTGTCACACGGCGGCCACCTGACGCACGGAATGCGACTGAACTTCAGCGGTCAGCTTTACAACACGGCCCATTACGGTGTGCGGGAAGACGATCATCGCATCGACTTTGATCAGGTGGCCGCGCTGGCCAAAGAGCACAAACCCAAAATGATCATCGCCGGAGCGAGCGCTTACCCACGCGAGATCGATCATGCAAAGTTTGCGGACATCGCCAAAGAGCACGGCGCCGTGCTGATGGTCGACATGGCCCATTATGCGGGTCTTGTTGCCGGTGGCGTTCACAACAGCCCCGTCCCGGTGGCCGACTTTGTGACAACCACGACCCACAAGACGCTCCGCGGACCGCGGTCGGGGCTGATCATGTGCCGCAAAGACTACGCCAAAAACATCGACCGCTCAGTGTTCCCCGGCATGCAGGGTGGTCCCCTCATGCACGTGGTGGCTGCAAAAGCGGTCTGTTTTGGTGAAGCCCTCAAACCGGAATTCCAGCAGTACGCGCAGCAGATTGTGGACAATGCCCGCACCCTCGCCGAGGTGCTGGTCGCCGGTGGACTGAGGCTGGCGTCCGGCGGCACAGACAACCACCTGATGCTGTGCGACGTCACCGCGATCGACCTGTCGGGCAGCGTCGCTGAGGTCGCTCTGGACAAAGCGGGCATCACGGTTAACAAGAACATGATTCCGTTTGATCAGCGTAAGCCCATGGACCCCAGCGGTGTTCGCATCGGCACCGCTGCGCTGACCACCCGCGGCATGAAAACGGATGAAATGAAACGCGTGGGCGGCTGGATTCTGGAAGTGCTGAAAAACGCAGACAGCGACAGCGAACTGGAGCGAATTCGCGGTGAGATCGCCGAATTTGCCCGAGACTTCCCTGTTCCCGGCATCGCTTAGGCAGCGTCGGTAACCCGCCGCGCAGCAATTCGGCTGATCAGAATCACCGCGGGCCGTCTGACGAGTATCAGGCGGCCCGTTTTGCTGCGCCCTGAGTTTCCATCGCTGCCTGATGTGAGGCCTGCGGGATCACAAACCGCATGCCCTCAGCCTTCAGTTCTGTGATGATGCGATCCACGGCTTCGGGCACCCAGACGCGATTTTCCGGAGACTCCGCCCACGTAGTCTCCGGCATCAGCGACGGCACCAGACTGCCATCGTGAAAGACAAACAGCCCCCCCCGTTTTTCCCGCGCACTGCTGAGCATCATGTCGACAACCGGCTTGCAGTTGCCGGGCCCCACACGGGTGTCCCAGCCATAGTGCGTGAGCAGCACCTGCTGCATTTTCCGTCGCCGTGTCACGCGCCGCACAGCGGGCGTCACAATGCCGTACGGGGCACGAAAGTAGAGCGATCGATATCCCGGAATGCCCAGCGCTCGGCTCAGCGCTTCATCACAGGCGGCGACTTCCCCATCGAGCACACGATACGACTGGCGCATGGGGTGTCGATGGCGATAGGTGTGGTTGATGAGCAGGTGTCCGCTGTGATACATCCGCCGTACCACCTGCGGGTGCGAATCAATCAGTTTGCCCACCAGACAAAAGCCTGCTTTGACGTCGTGACGGTGGAGCACATTCAGCAGCGAGACGGTCACGTTGTCGACAAGGTTGGGGCCGTCATCAAACGTCAGGAAAACATCTCCTGGCTTCAGTCCCGCGCTGTACAGTCGCTTGCGCAGGATGGTGAACAGCGAAAGCATCCCGTGTCCCTCCAGGTTGCGAAAACGACACGACGCGGGTCGGGATCCCTGGCGTCGAGCTGGCCCCAACGAGGAACTTCGGCAACCACTGCCAGGACACTTGGCGGCATTCTTTGAGAATCTGCACGGCGGAGTGCGATCGGGCTCACGAAACAGAATCCGCACGCTCCGCCGCAACCGCTATTCAGGCGTATTTAGCGGAACCATGGTCAGCGACTGGTTCAAATTGCCGGAGCGAAAGCCGGCCGGGTCAATGGAGACCGAACGAAAACCCAGACGACGCAGTTCGGCAAAAACGGCCGATTGTCGATCTTCGCGCTGCAGGTCCGCGATGCGGGACGGATCCACTTCAATCCGAGCCGCCTCTTCGGACTCACAGCGAACCCGCAGATTTCCATCCGGCACCCATTGTCGCACAAAGGCCTCGGCCCGTTCGATACGCCGCACACGTTCCGCCGTAACCTCAATACCGTAGGCAACTCGGCTGCTCAGGCAGGGAGACGCGGGCTTATCGGCCACCGCCATATGCCAGTGCCTCGCCAGGTGCCGAACATCAGACTTTCGACAGCCGATCTCAACCAGCGGACTGCGAACCTGATGGGCCTTGGCCGCCTGCAGACCGGGGCGATGATCGCCGAGGTCGTCCACATTGGTGCCATTGACGAAAAACGCCACGCCCAGTTCCGTTTGCTGTTCGCCGCTGAGCCGATACAGAGTTTCTTTACAGAAAAAGCAGCGGTTGCCAGCGTTCGCACGATAGTCGGCGTTCTCAAATTCGTTGGTGGCAATCTCCACATGCCGGATGCCCATGGACTTTGCTAAAGCGGCGGCCTGCTGCCGCTCCACCGTCGCCAGGCTGGGGCTCACGGCCGTCACAGCCACAGCGCGATCGCCGATCGCTTCGACACTGGCGCGGGCCACGACGGCGCTGTCAACTCCTCCGGAGAATGCGACGGCGACAGATCCCAGCGAACGGATCAGCTGCACCAAACGCTCGGCCATAGCACCGATGTGATGGCCGTCACCAATGTCGGGTGCTGCTGGCACCGGCACGTCATCAAAGTTAGCAGGCTGGGGTACGTACGTCATGGTGAACGGGAAGTGGATGGTCTCTCAGGTCAGAACCGTGACAAACAGAAACGGCGGCTCGTATTTGGTGGCACTTCGATAATTGGGGGAACCAATTCTCCACCCGCCGCACTGTATTTGTTGTGGCCTCAAAATTCTCCAGCGCCCCCCGTGTTCCCGAAATTGCCCGCTGAGAATATGTAAATTCGGCGCAAATGGTAGACTTTGGGCATCGATTCATGCTGGGGCGACTGCCCAAAATAAAGCAGATTCGGAGGTTCACGTCGGCAACGACAGGTGCACTCCGGGTCTCCGGCACGGTTGAAAAGTTCCCCACAACGGCGAATTCGTGTCGTCGTTTTGATTCCTTCTGAGTTGATTGGTCAAAGGCATGCAAAAAGCGGCCCTTTTTCTGCTGTTTGGGTTCACCGTCTCACTTTGGCCTGCCGAATGCCGCGCCCAGGACGAAGAGGCACCCGCGACCGCGGAAGCAGACTCGGAGGAGGCGAGCATTGATCAGCTGGAACGACTGATCTACATCCCGTTCGCTCAGTTGCGCAAAGTGCTCGACAACCAGGAGGCCTCGGCCGTCGTGCCTTACGCCGAGTACATGAAACTGCTCGACGCCTACATGAAGAACACGGGAGCAGCCGACAATTCCCCCGATGCCGTGATCACCGAATCGCATTATTCGGGATCGGTGGAAGACGATGTGGCGAGGATTGAAGCTGAACTGCAGATTGAGGTCCTGCGAGAAGACGGCTGGGCGCGGCTTCCACTCACGTTTGGACAGTCGGCCGTCGGCAGGCTAAAGACCGACAGGCCGGACGACACGCTGCTTCGGGGTGTGTCCGACGGAAAGTATGAGCTGCTGCTCAAAGGTAAGGGACAGCATACGGTCACCATTTCGCTGCTGGCCGCCATCAAGACGTCACCCGAACATCGGTCGTTCCGAATCACCTGTCCGGCCGTGGGCATCAGCGACCTGACGCTCACCATTCCGGAAGCCGATCAGGCCGTACGGCTGTTTCCTCTGCAGGTGCTGCAGCCGGTGGACGACGCGGCCGATGGCACGACAAAAATCAAAGCCAGCCTCGGCTCAGCCAGCTATTTTGAAGCCCGCTGGAATCCGGAAGCCGGGTCTCAGCCAATCATGGATCTGCTCACCAGTGTGTCCAACAGCACGAACGTTCGCATCGAGCAGGGGCTCATCCAGACCACCACTCAGCTGAACTACGAAGTCCTGCGTGGGGAACTGACAGAAGTCGCCGTGGCCGTGCCGGCAGACGCCAGCATCATTGACGTGGTTTCGACATCCGGTCGCATTCGCACGTGGAGTGCCGAGGCTGTTGGCACAACCCACCAGCTGCTGAAAATCGAACTGCTCACAGCTGTCACAGAAAGCCTTGGGATCGAAATTCAGACCGAACGCACGCCCGATGGCGACACGGTGCAGCTGATTGGCAAAACGGAAGACGGACTGCTGCGGGGGATTCACGCGGAAGGTGTGGTGCGAGAGTCCGGTCGGCTGACGCTGAGCACAGATTCTTCCCTGACGACAGTGGTTGAATCACAAAGCGGAGTGAAACGCATTGAGGCAGCAATCAGCAAAGGGGGCAACCCAGCCGCGCAGGCGTGGGAATTCAGTGGCACAACGGGCGCATTGGTGGTGCGGGTCAAACCTGTCGAACCTCGGCTGCTCGTGGCGCAGTCTTCGCGCGTCATTTTCGGAAACGATGAACTAAAGCTGACATCCCGTCTGATCTACACGGTCGAACGGGCGGGCGTCTTCCAGCTGTCACTGTCCTATCCGGAGACTCTGACAATTGACACGGTCCGGGCCGACGGCATGAGTGAGTTCAATGTGGATAAGAACAGCGGAAAGCTTACGCTGTCGCTGACACAGAAGCGACTGGGCCAGATCGTCGTGGATGTTGTCGCGCGTCAGCCATTTGATGCGGCCGCTGAAGGACTGGAAACCGTGGTCCCCACCATCACGCCCGAGGGTGTGGAACGGGAGAGTGGCACGCTCGATCTGTACGCTCCCCGCTTTCTGGATGTGACCACACTCAATGACAGCGTTGTGAACCTGTTCCCCAACGAGGAAGCGGGCGGGGCAGCGGTGGGTTCTGCCGTGCGTGTTTCGTCGTGGAAATACACACAGCGGCCTGTGGCTGTCAGCGTTCGCACGTCGCCGCGCCCGGCACAGCTGGCCGGCAGTGTGGGCACAACGGTTGAAGTTGAGCCCGATGTGGCGAAAGTCTCCAGTGTTGCCACGTTTACTGTGCAGAACGCCGGAATTGACACCTACCGCATCGCCGTGCCGGAAGCCATCGCCGATGAAGTGCGCTTTCAGTCGGCCAGTTCGGCCCACGTCATTCAGCAGCGTGATCGCGGCGATGCGGTGGACGGCTGGGTCACCTGGACGCTTGTGCTGCAGAACGAAGTGACGGGCACCGTCGCCATTACGGCAGACTGGGAAGTGCCGCTGGATACCGCTCAGTCAGAACAGGAAGGGCTGGAGCTGATGCTGCAGCCGGTACAGATATTGTCCCCTTATGATGATGACGCGGCCGACAAACGCCGAGTGACTTTGTCTCAGACGAGAGGGGAAATTCGGCTGCTGCGACACGAATCGCTGTCGATCACCAGCGAAGGAGACGGAGAAACGCTGGAACGTGTGGACGTGCGGGAACTGGAACTGCTGCCTCAGGAAGGCTATGTCGGCTATCGCTATTTCAGTCAGCCCGTCACGATCAGCATCGATGTTCGCCGTCACGAAATCCATGAGGTGGTGGCAACCGTCGTGTCGCGGGCCGCCTTTGAGGTGGTCACAGATCAGCAGCCTCTGGCCAGCTATCGCTGCCGACTGCGAGTCACCACCAGCGAGCGACAGCGTCTGCTCGTCTACCTGCCAGTGGGTGCCGACCTGCAGACTCCCCTGCTGAATAATCGTCGCACCACGTTCGAAGCGGCGGAAGACGCCGCCGAGATCGCTCAGTGGGACGCGTACTACGTGAACATCAGCCGCGAAGGCACATCGGACCAGGAGTTTTTGCTGGCATTTCAGTTCCGCTGCCCCATCACGGCGGCCAGCGAGTTTCCCTATGAAGGGCAGGGCAGTAAGCAGATTCTGCGGTTGCCCATGATCGGTGACGATTCCGGCGCGACGGTTGTGCAGGAAGTCCGCACAGCGGTCTGGAGCCCGGAGAGCATTTCCTTTGTGGGTGAACCACGCAACTGGAAACTCAGCGGAGGACTGAGCTGGACTCCGTGGAACCCCATGGTGTCCCCCGTTTCCGTACGGGCGGCGGCGGAGCTCAATGACTGGATCGGCGACAGCTCCGGCGGGGGCGACTTTGCTCAGCAGGGCAATGTCACCGTGTATCAGTCTCTCGGACGCCAGGCCACAGTGAATATTGTGTGGTGGAATCGCCCATTCCTGGTGGCCGTCATCTGTGGCGCTCTGGTGTTTGCCGGTTTCATTCTGCGACGCACCTCCTGGGAAAACCGTCTGACTCTCGTGATTCTGGGCACACTGGCGGTCGCCCTGTGGTCCATCAAAGACAGTTCCGAAACGCTGCAGTTTCTGTCAGCCGGCTCTCTGGGACTGATTGCTGTGGCTGGCATCTGGATTGTCGGACTGCTGCTTGGCCCCGACCGAACCGCGGAGATTCCGTCGCCGCCACCGTCTGAACCGGGAGCCGAGGCGGGGCCACAAACACCTCCGGAACCAGCGCCCGTCGCTCCGTCCCCCATTCCCGATTCGAAACCGCAGAGCAACACTTCGGCGGACGAGTCAGACCGAACAGCCATCAGTCCGTCACCGGAAGTGAGCAAGTGGATGAACGATCTGATGGGAGGCAAATGATGAATCATCACTCCCATCATCCCTCGCGGCGACGATCACAGACTGTGCTGCTGTGCAGTTTGCTGGTCAGCCTGATCGCGGTCTCTGCGGCCCGGTCAGATGAGCCGTCCGGTCGTGCGCGTTTCGTGCCGGCCGACCAGTTGGCGGACGTCTTTGACAAGACACCACAGGGCGTATTCCTGCCGCGGGAGGAATACCTCGCGCTTGTCAGCAAAGCGAGCGCCGCAAAGCGCGCGAGTGCAAACTCGCCGGAACCTGTCGTGATTGAGTCCGCCAGCTACAAGGTCAGCCAGAATGACAATCACGCGATCGTCGAGCTGACCATCAACGTCCGACAGTTTCTGGATGACTGGGCCATCGCCCGATTTCCCCTGGGCAACCTCAGTCTGGAATCAGCCACGATTGATAACAGGGCGGCGCATGTTGCCCGCGTGGATGGCACAGATCACATTGCCATCGCCCACAACGGGGCAGGCACGTTTGCCATCAAACTTGAACTGTCGACACCACTGGGCGTTGTGGGCAGCGATCGCGTGGCCGCTTTCCGTACCTCGGGGGACATCCCCACGACACTGAGCGTGAACTGCCCGGCTGGAAAGATTCTGAATTTCAACGATCTGAAGATTCGCCGGCCGGCCGACATCACTGAGCGGACCGACTACACCATCCCGGCGGGCAGCTTTGACCAGGTGCGGCTGAAATGGACAACCGAACGTCAGCAGTCTGACTCACAATCGCTGGTCTTCGCGAAAACAAACGCCCGTCTGAGCCTGTCTGCTGACAATCTCCGCTGGAATTCGGACAGCCGGCTTTCTGTCTTTGGCAGTGCCATTAACCAGATCATGGCCAGTGTTCCGGCGGAACTGGAAATCACGGCCGTGGACTCAGCCGGCCTGGAATCCTGGAAGCTTGAAGACGACCCGGACTCCGCGGGAGACACGCGACTGGTGCTGAGTTACCGCCAGCCCTTCACGCAGGATCGGATGCTCAAAATCTCAGCCGTTATGACGGCCGTCGGCTCGGAACAGTGGCAGGTACCCAACCTGCAGTTTCGCCAGCTGACATCACACACCGGACGCCTGCTCGTGCAGCATCAGGACAATCTGCGTTTGCTGGCGGACGCACAGAACGGCATTCGTCAGGTCTCACTGGGACAGGCCCAGGGAGAGGCCTTTGACTTCTGGCTGCAGGACTTTGATCTGGGACTGACTGTTCGACCAAGGGACCGGGAACTGTTTGCGGAAGTCAACTCCTGGCTGCGGTTTGATGATTCTCAGGTGACGCTGGAAGCACGCACCACCATCGAATCACTCAACGCACCACTGTTTGAGCTGCCCGTCACGGTCCCCTCAGGCTGGCAGGTCGCGGAGCTGACCGGCCTCAACAACCCCGCGCCGAGTTACCGCAAAACGTCAGACGAATCCGTGATTGTGCTGCAGCCGCAGACGCCCGTGGCGGCCGGTGGCCTGCTGGGTTTTCGCCTCGTGCTGACGCGGACCATCGACAGCCCCACGCAGGAACAGGTCATTGACATTCCCATTGTGTCCGCCAGCAACGCTCTGCTGGTGGGCGGCACCTACAGTATTGCGGGGGCAACAGACCTAACGGTCTCTCCGCTACAGATCAATGGTCTCGCGCCAATCGCGGATGAAAACGGACAGACTCTGTTTGAAACGCAGGGGACGTCTTATTCCGGTCGGGTGAGTGTCGTGCGCAAGCCGTCACGACTGGCCAGTCGCGCTGTGATTCGCACGTGGCTTGATGAACGTCAAAAATCGGTCGAGCTGCTGCTAACCGTGGATGTCCTGAACGGCACCACCCGCACACTGGATCTGGCGGTGCCCGAATCTCTGGGCAGTGACCTGCGTTTTTCTTTGCAGTCGATCACCCAGGTGCCCGGCCACTCCGACCAGATGATACCCGGAAGTCTGAAGCTCACGGAACAATCGGCCGACGAGCCAGTCGACGGACAGCGAGTGTATCGGCTGACGTTTGATCGACGATTTGTTGGTGCCGTCACGCTGCGGACGTTCGTGCAGCAGGAACGAGAGGCCGACACCAAACTGGCGGCCCCGTTCATCAAAGTGGAAGGGGCCGTTCGTCAGCATGGACTCATCGCCTTTGAAGCTCAGTCCGATCAGCAGATCGACACACCGCAGGATCTGACGGGCAGCGGACTGTCTATCGCCGATGCGGGTCTGATTCCCGCACCGCCGGCCAGCACCGGGCGTCGTGTGGCGCTGGTGTACCGATTTATTCAGCCAGACTATCAGCTGGAACTGACAGAAACCACGTTCGCCACCAACGCGGTGCCGTCGGCCGTTGTTCCTCTGATTGAAAATACGAGCGTCGTCAGCGAAGGTGAGATGCAGCAGCGGCAAAGTCGCATTCACTTTCGCTGTTCGGGCGTGCAGACGATGCGATTTGTGCTGCCCCATGCCGAGCAGTCGTATCTGTGGTCCACAGTTCTGAACGGCGAGCCCATCGAAGTGCGCAAAGATGAGTCCGACTACCTGGTCGCCATTCCCCCCGGTTCTCCGGCGACAGACTACGTGCTGGAAGTTCTGTTCGAGTCTCCCAGCGTGTCGTCCTCTTTTCTGGGAGAATCCGCACAGGATTCTGTGCAGCTGAAAATTGACACCGAAGATGGACGCGTCACGCCGGTCGATGTGCTGCAGCAGCAGTGGGATGTGCGGTACCCGCCGTCGGCCATGCTGCTTAACCATGGGGCTGGATTCCGGCCCCTGCGCGCGGTGGACCAGGCCGGGTGGCTGCAGACACTGCCGGACCTGCTTAGCCTTCCCACCCGCAGTACCTTCCTTGAACGGGCGCGGCCCGCCGTTGTGCTGCTGGCCATTTTCTTTGTCGCCACGGCACTGATTGTCAAACGCCGCTGGAAGACGCTGGCCGCTGTCGCCATTTTTGCATTCGTGCTCACGCTTCCACGCGTGTTCAACAGCCGTCAATACCAGGCAGAGAAGTCAATCGCTCCGGCGAGTCCGAGCGAGGAAACAGCAGAGTACGAGGAAGACTACGGCATGATGAGCGGTGGCAGGAACCTGCAAGAGCTGGCCCCCAGCGATACCGCAGGCGGCATGGCTGGGTTTGGCGGCATCGCTGGTGCAGAGATGGCCCCCATGGAGGGCATGGATGTGGACGGGGAAATGGATTTTGCGCGAAATGCCGCGGGTTTGGAACGATCCACGGCCACTCCACAGCGGGCCTCCGGAGGTGGGGACGCAGATGGTGGGGACGGTTTTGCCGGTGACAGCACGGCCAATGGATCTGGAGGATCGGCTTCGCAGATGAGTGCTCCACGGGATGATTTTTCGGGCCAGATGGCGGGCCTGCCAGCCCCCGATTTTCAGATGCGTAAAGGTGCCGCCAGGTTGTCGGTCAAAGCCAGCATCGCCGCCCCTGGCGATTTTCGATCGATGCAGTTTCGCAGCATCGGCGCCACGGCCGATGCTGGCCGTCTGCAGATTACCATCCAGCCGCGGGCGCGTGTGACGGCGCTGCGTATCATCGCCGCCGCATTCGTGGCGCTTGTCTGCCTGCTGATCAACCGCGCACCGGCCGTCAGCAAGGTCGCATTTTTGGTGATCATTACCATCGCGGCGATCGCCGCTGTCCCCGTGGCTCCCAACGAATGGCAAAGTGCGGTGGACGGCGTTTTGATTGGCGCAGGCCTTGGCCTGGTCATCTGGCTGGCGTTCGCTGTGTGCGGCTGCCTGATGTCTTGTTGCAGGGGGCTGTTCCGCCCCAAAAATATGACACTGGGAACAACGGCCAAACTCCTTTTGCTGGCCCTGTTGTGTGGTGGCTCCACCGTGGTCGCGCAGCCTCCGACCGAAACCGCCGCGTCGGAGGACATCATTCTGCCCTATGACCCCGATCAACCGGAACTGCTGGCTGACAAGGTGTTTTTGCCGCAGTCACAGTTTCTCAAACTGTATCGGGCGGCTTACCCGGATCGACTCAAAACGGAAACGCTCCCGCTCCCCGGACAGGTGATCGCCGCCTATTACACGTCCACCGATCTGAATCAGGTGGCGGGCTCCACGTGGACACAAACCATCAAAGCCCGATTCGTCATTCAAATCGCCAGTGAGGCTCAGCCCACTGTGGACATTCCTCTGGGGTCTGTCGCCATCAAGTCCGCGGTCATCGACGGTCAGCCTGTCGCAATGACACCCCGAAAGGTGCCCGCCGCCGGACAGTCGGACGCCGGTCAGATGCCCCAGCAGACGCAGCAGCGACTGCAGACGCAGGCGAAAACACAGCAGGTGCAATCAGCAAAGATCGCCGCGCCCGGCCCGGCCGCATCAGCCTACCAGGTCAGCGTGACAACTCCGGGACTGCACCTATTGGACGTGGAATTTGATGTGGCCGCTGATGTCGAGGGGGCCGTCGGTAAGCTCAGCCTGCCGCTGCGAAGCGCCGGCATGGGGACATTGACATTCACGCTGCCGGCGGATGATCTGGACGCCACCATCAACGGACGAACCAGCGCCTATCGTCGCGACGGCCGGACGCTCATCCTGCCTACAGGCCAGGCCAAAGACATCACCATTGCGTGGCGGCCGGCCGAGAAGAAAAACGCGGCAGACACCACGTACCACAGCTACGTGAACTCCGCACTGAGCATCAGTGATCAGGGCCTGACTCTGGAATCCGCACTGCGCATCAGCTGCCGGCAGGGAGAGCTCTCCGAATTGGACATTGTCCTGCCGACCGACTACTCCGTCAGAAGTGTTGACGGTACGGAAATCGCCGGTTGGGAAACACCGGCCGATTCTCCCGGCTCGCTGCGACTGCTGTTTAAACAGCCTGTCACCAAAGAAGCGATCATCCGCCTGACGCTGTTTCGGCGAGCCGTTTTTGGTCAGGATGAATCCCGCCTTAATGTGCCCGTGCCCGTCGTCCCTGGTTCAACGCGAGACGTGGGCATGATCTCGGTCTGTGCAGGCAGCGAGCTGGAGGTACGTGTTGATTCCCTGTCTGCCGTCAGTCAGATCAACGCGGCCGATGTTCCCGCACCGGACGGCACGCAGCAGAACCTGCCCAGAATCCTCGCCTGGCGCTACACGCGCCACCCGGTGTCCATTGGCGTTCGCGTTTTTCGGGATGCTGACAGGCTGAACATCAACACGCTGTCCGGTGTGCAGCTGGAAGCCCAGCGTCAGCTGTGGACCACACTGGTCAGCGCCAATATCTCCGGCGCCCCGAGACGGCGGATTGAAGTGGAAGTGCCGGACGATTTTCTGGCACTGGACGTGACGGCCAACGGGCTGGCGGACTGGTACTACACAGACGGCACAAAACCGGGCACCCGACTGCTGAACATTCAGCTGCAGCAGGCAAGATCCGGTGTGGTCAACGCCGTGATCCAGGGGCAGACGGGCCGCGCACAGAACGAACTGACGGCGCAATTGAAACCGCTGATCGTCCGCGGTGCCACCAGCGTCAAAGCCACGATCAGTGTCTGGCTGGATGCCGCCTCAGAAATTGCCTCAGTGAATTCCGGAGAGTGGAATCGTGTGGGCCGCGAGGTGAGCCTCGATCCACGCATCCTCAAACTGCAGTCCGATTCTCCTGACATTTCGTTCCAGACAACAGCGGCCACCGAATCAGATATCGCCCTGGAACTGCGACAGGCCGAGTCATCACTGGCCGCAGAATCCGTGACGATTTCCACCGTCACGGACACTTCTGTCGAGCTGACGCTGGGGCTGAACTGGAAAATCTCCGGCGCAGCCACCCGCACGGTCGCCTTTCAGATTCCCGCAGCCCTGTCCGACGTTTACGACTTTCAGGTGCCCGGGCTGCGACGGTTGCAAAAATCCACCGAAGGCGACGTCACGACCGTCACCGTCCATCTGCAGCAGCCGGCAGGTGAAAGCCTGTTTGTGCTGGGAATCGGCACACTGCCGCTGCCGGACTCCCGGGAAATTTCTCCGGAGCAGCCGGAATTCGTGGTTCCCGAGACAACATCCGATCGCGTGTCGACGCAGTCGCATTTCTGGGTGATTGTCAATCAGTCTCCCGGGCTGCTGCAGCCGGTTGACGCCGGTCAGGATGGCGACCAGGTGAAGCCGGATGAAATTCGCACGAATATGCCACCCGAACTGCTGGAACAGGCGGTCGCCATCAGGCGGCTCAAGTCGAATCAGCCACAGACGCCATGGCTGCTGTCGTTCCCCGAACGTCAGCAGGTGGCGCCTGCCATTGTGGCTTTGGCGGCCCACACCACGGTTATTGCCGAAGACGGCACGTGGCGTTCGCGACATCGCCTGCAGGTTCGCAATGAGTCACGACAGTTTCTCACCGTGCAGATGCCGGACGACAGTCGTCTTTTGTATTCCCGCGTTGAGGGTCGCCCTGTGCGCATGGTGTCGCGAACCCTCGGCGAGCAGGAGCTGTTTCTGATTCCGATCCCGCAATCGGGTGAAGTGTCTCGCCCCATTAATGTGGAATTTGCGATTGCCGGCACCACGGCGCTTCGCAATCTGCGTGCCGCAGGTTCGGACTTGAGCATTCCCTGCCCGCACATTCCCACATTCCGTGAGTTTCCGGAGTTCGGTGTGACCATTTCCAGAAACACGTGGCAGGTCTATGTGCCACAATCCTGGCACACGAGCGTGCTGGACAATCCCCGCCAGACCAACATGGCACGGGCCAACCAGGAAGTGCTGGAGGACACCATCATGCTCTCGGGCATGGAGAATCTGAAGTCCATTCTCAACGCAGCCAGTTCTCAGGGACAGGTCGACAACATCAATCTGGTTCAGGAAATCGAACGACAAAGTCTGCTGCTCGAATCACTGCGGTGTAACGACATTTCTGTTGCCCAGCAGCGAACGGAAATCCTCAATGAAGCGGAGGTCCTGTTTGAGCAGCTGAACCGAGACAACAAAGATCAGATCGACGCCATTCAGCAGTGGCAAAGTGAGGGCGCGGGGGTCAACAGTTTCCTGGACCAGCAGGCCCTGCAGCAAAACGGATACAACCAGAGAAACTCTTTGAATCTGCTGTTTGGTAATTCGGCGCAGGGCGTTCAGGTGGACATCGAAGAACCGGCGCTGTTCAACTTTGTACTGCCCACAGAACCACAGTCGGAATCCCGTTCCGGACGGGAATTTGGTGGCAAACGGGAGAATGGCAAAGCCGCTCCGAAAGTCATGGCGCCCGTCGACAACAACGCGTCGCAACTGCTGAACCGACGCGACTCCAATCGAAAATCCCAGTCCGAACAGCTCAAACTGCAAAATATGCCTCGCAAAGCGGGGCAGCTGCAGGCGCCGCAATCCAACAGCGTTCCGGCCTTTGGCAGTCGACAGCTCATGTTTCCCGGACAGCCACTGGCTGATGAGGACGCCACACTGATCATTGGCGGAAATGCGACCGGAGGCGTCGGTCAAAATGGAATCACAATCCTGTCTGATGGCGGCGTTGTGAGCCCCCTCGTCCAGCCGGAATATGCGGCACCGGCGAATCAGAGCGCTGCCCCCGCCGACGACCCGTTCAGCACACTGCAGGCGGGTGAAGTGGCCGTGGGACAGGTGCCGCAGTCGGGCCGGATCGCTGGGAATGCGGACGGGTGGTGGACTGGCGTGGCGGGCACAGGCCTGCTGTCGCTGGAATTCGACATTCCGGAAGACGGACTGCGATATGATTTTGTGCGTTCCGGTGGCAATGCCAGCCTGGCGCTGCGGGTACAGCCGCAGGATAGCGTCAACCGCCTGCAGGGCCTGATCTGGATCGTGGTCTGCCTGATTCTGCTGATCATCATCCTGCAGGGAGCCAGCCACGGCATGGCCTCACTGGCCCGCCGCGTGTGCCTGATTCTGAGCGTTGCCAGCCTTGCCGGCTGGATGTGCACGCAGAATCCGGTGCGTGATCTGGCGATCGGCGTCTTTGTGGTCGCGGCTCTGCTGACCTGTATTCTGTATATCGTGCAGTCACGAGCGCAAAGTCGGCCACCCGTCGAAGCGTGACGGCCGTATCAGGAGAATGAACCGCCGGGAATGGGCGGCTGAATTGGGAAATGGCCGCATGGGGCCACGTCCTGAGCGTCCGTCTGGTCACAGCGGGCAAAATTCCACTAAGATCGCCCCGGACCGGCGAGAGACTGGAATCTCTCGGTCATAACCAGACTCACCTCTTCGGCCAGGATGCAGAAGCATGGCGACCTCACTTCACCAGCAGCTGAAACTTCATTATGTCGCCGACGAGTCACAGCACGAGATTGATCTGGACGGCTATCGCATTGATGCCATCGACGAACAGGATCGGCTGATTGAAGTGCAGTGTGCTTCGCTTTTGGCCATCCGGGACAAAATCCGCAAGCTGACCAAAAAGCACAAAGTGGTGGTCGTCAAACCACTGGCGGCAAGGAAGAAGCTGCTGAAAAAAGAACGCCGCAACGGCAAGGTGGTCAGCAGTCGCTACAGCCCGGCGCGACAGTCACTGCCGTGGATCTTTCAGGAGTTGGTTCATTTCACCAAGGCGTTTCCTCATCCGAATCTGCAGCTCGACATTCTGCTGACCGAGCAGGAGGAAGTACGGGTGCCCGCCAAACGCAAAACATGGCGACGCAGGCATTCGGTGCAGGACCGTCGACTGGTGGAAGTGCAGCAGACCGTCTCACTGTCGACCGTCAAGGATCTTTGGAACAGCCTCGAAGCCGACGTGCCTAAAGTGTTTACGACGGCGGATTTGGCGCGGGAAGGAGCGATGCCCCGCTGGCTGGCACAGAAGGCGGCGTACTGTTTTCGTGAAATGGGGCACATTGAGATGTGCGGCAAGCAGGGAAACGCGATCGAATATCAACTGAAAAAGAGAAGGAATAGACGTAAGAAGTCGGCCGCGTAATACTCGCAGAAACGTCCATACCCTTTTTACGGAACTTCTCTCATGACAAAACGCATCGCACTGGGACTGTGCCTGCTGGTCTGTTCGGCGGTCTGTGCCGACGAGGCCAAAACCGCCAAAGCGGAAATCGGCAAGCCGGCTCCCAACTTCACCGCGACCGGAATCGACGGTGAAACATTCACACTGAAAGACAAACTCAAGTCCGGCAAAAAGAATGTTGTCCTAATCTTCAGCCGCGCCAGCTGGTGACCATTCTGCATGAGGCAACTGGGTCAGTTGCAACAGCAGGCGGACGAATTCAAGGCATTGAACACAGAGCTGATCTTTGTTTTCCGTGAAGAACAACAGGGCGTGGACGGCCTGAAAAAGATCAAAAGCAAAACGAAGACCACATTTACACTCGCAGTCGATTTCGACAAGAAATCGAGCAATGCCTACAGCTCCAAACGCATGACGTTCGACAATTATGTCGTCAGCAAAGACGGCACGATTAAAGCGGTTGTGGACGGTTCCCTGCGAACGCGTGCTACGGCCGAGCAACTGATGAAGACGCTGAAAGAAATTGAAGGCAAATAGGGCACTCGGCCTGGCAAAAGAGCGACGAACGTCGTCAATACGCGAGGTGTGATACAACGGGTCACCACGCGCTGCAGAACGGCCGGCAGACATCTGACGGGGCGGAACACGGGTTTTCCTGTGTTCCGCCCTGTTTTTGCGCAGTGGCCGTTGCCCGCACGCGTGCGACACACAGCAGGCTCGCTATGATCGGCCCGACTTTGTTCGCAATCTCTGACGGCTGCACCGATGGCAAAACAAGAACTGTTCCCTGACGACAAAAAACTGGTCCTGCTGGATGGAATGGCGCTCGTCTACCGCGCGCACTTTGCCCTAATACGCAGTCCGCGTTATACGTCCGGTGGACTGTGCACATCCGGAGTGTTTGGCTTCGCGAATACCCTGCTGGACATCCTCAAAAAGGAAAATCCTACACATATTGCGGCCGCGTTCGACACGTCAGATCCCACCGAACGACACGAGATCTTTCCCGAATACAAGGCGCAACGCGATGCGCTGCCTGAAGACATCGGCGCGGCACTGCCTTACATCGATAAACTTCTGGCCGCGTTCAACATCACGGTCATCCGCCGCCCCGGTTACGAAGCGGATGACATCATCGGCACCATGGCTCACGAAGCAGCCGCCCAGGGCTACCAGACGCTGATGGTGACACCCGATAAGGACTACCATCAACTCGTGACCGAAGACGTGGTCATCTTTCGCCCCGGCCGCAAGGGGGCGGCTTACGAAACTCTGGGCATTCCGGAAGTGCTGGAACAGTGGCAGATCGAGCGTGTGGATCAGGTCATCGACATCCTGGGCTTGATGGGCGATTCCAGCGATAACATCCCCGGCGTGCCAGGAGTCGGTCCCAAGACGGCGCAGAAACTAATTGCCAAATACGGCAGCATCGAAAACCTGCTGAACCACACAGACGAACTGAAAGGCAAACAGAAAGAACGCGTTGAGGAAAACGCCGAGATGGCCCTGCTGTCCAAAAAGCTGGTCACCATTCAGCTGGATGTACCGCATGGGGTCAATCTTGATTCGCTGGCGGTCGTGGATCGCAACGACGATGACCTGAAGGCGCTGTTCGAGGAACTCGAGTTTGATGCCATTGGCCGCAAGATGTTTGGGAAGGATTTTTCATCCTCAGCCAGCCGCGCGGCCCGCATTCGGGAAAAGCGGGAAGCACAAATTCAGGCCACGCTGTTTGACGATGCCGATGAGGTATCGGTGAAGTCCATTCAGGATGTCAGGCACACCTATCACACCATTCGCACAGCAGCTGAACGCAAAAAGCTGATCACAGAACTGAAGAAACAGAAGGCCGTCTGTTTCGATACGGAAACCACCGGGCTGGATCCGCGCAGCGCTTTGCCACTGGGAGTCGCCTTCAGCTATCAGCCGCATGAAGCGTGGTATGTACTGTGTGAAAACGCAGAAGGCGCCGCCACACCACTGGACGTACTGGAAGAATTGCGGCCCGTTTTTGAGGATGAATCCATTCGCAAAGTGGGACACAACCTGAAGTACGACGTGACACTGCTGAAGTGGCACGGTATCGAGACCCGCGGCGAATTGTTTGACACCATGCTGGCTCATTCCATGAAAGAGCCGGAAATGAAGCACGGCCTGGATTATCTGTCGGAGCTCTATCTGGCTTACAAGCCCATTCCGACAAGTGCTCTGATAGGCGAGCGGGGCGACGAGCAGAAGAACATGAGTGAAGTTCCCATCGAGCAGGTTGCCGAATATGCGGCCGAAGATGCGGACATCACGCTGCAGGTCGCCACCGTCATTGAGCCCGACATCGAAAAGCAGGGCGTCAGTTCGGTGTGCTACGAGGTGGAGTGTCCGCTGATTCCCGTTCTGGTGGATATGGAGTTTGAGGGCATCCGCCTGGACACCGCCGCATTGGAGAAAATCTCAGGACAGCTGGAAGCCGACATCAATGCGCTGGAGGAACAGATCTACACGGCCGCCGGCCACACGTTCAACATTGATTCTCCCAAGCAACTGGGCGTGGTGCTGTATGAAGAACTGAAGCTGGTGGAAAAGCCCAAGAAGACGGCCACCGGACAGTGGTCCACGCGGGAAACCGAACTGCAGCGACTGGCCGGCAAACATCAGATTGTGGCCGACGTGCTGGATTATCGTAACGCCGTCAAACTGAAGTCTGTCTATGTGGATCAGCTGCCGTCCTACGTGAATGAACAGACGGGCCGCCTGCATACTCATTACAGTCAGACATGGACGGCGACCGGCCGCATGCAGAGCAACAATCCGAACCTGCAGACCATCCCCGTGCGAAAAGAACGAGGCCGTGAAATCCGCGCGGCGTTTGTTCCGCGAGATGAAGACCACCTGCTGCTGGCGGCCGACTACTCCCAGATTGAACTGCGCATCATGGCCGAACTCAGCGGCGACGAGGCCATGAAGCAGGCATTTATTGAAGGCACAGACATTCACTCCGTCACGGCATCAAAGGTGTACGGAGTCGACTTTAGTGAGGTGACCCGCGAGATGCGGGACAAAGCCAAGATGGTCAACTTCGGTATCATTTATGGTATCTCCGCCTTTGGTCTGCAGCAGCGTCTGAATATCCCTCGTGCCGAAGCCAACGAGCTGATTGACGGCTACTTTGACAAGTACCCGGGAGTGCAGAAGTGGATTGACGCCACGATCGAGCAGGCCAAAACCGACGGATACGTGCAGACGCAAACAGGACGTCGACGCTATTTGCGAGACATCAATTCCCGCAGTGCGTCACTGGCAAATGCCGCCAAACGGCTGGCGCAGAATACGCCCGTGCAGGGGACAGCAGCCGACATGCTGAAGCTGGCCATGATCAAAGTGCACGCGGCGCTCACCGCGGGCGGATTCCAAACGAAAATGCTGCTGACGGTCCACGATGAAATCGTATTTGACATGCTCAAGTCCGAAGAGGATCGCGTGAAGCCCGTCATCGAACAGGCCATGAAAGAAGCGCTGCCCATGAGCGTGCCGGTCGTGGTGGAACTGGGCACGGGAGAAAACTGGCTGCAAGCGCATTAGTGAAGCCACGGAGCGACCATCTGATTTTCCATCCGGTCAATGGGCGCACAAAAAAAGACCGCGACGAAAATCGTCGCGGCCAGCTCATTCGAAGTTGCCGAGCGTTTAACGGTTGAAAAGATTTGCTGCACTTCGGTTTGAGCCTGTCTTCGGACGCACGGGGAACTTTGGCATCGGAGTGGGCTTCAGTGTGCCGGGTGTCGGAACTCGCGGCGGCACAGGTTTGCGGAGAATGGGGTTCTTCTGAAAGGGAGTCTTCTGCGAAGGTGTCTTTAGTGTGTGCCCCTGGGGAGCTGACGGTTTCTTCAGAAACAGCTGTCGTGCGCCCGGCTTTTCAGTTTCCATACGGAAGCTGGCTTTACCGCGGGCTTTGTTTTGCATTCGTGGCTGAGGGACACCGGGTGCTGAGCTGTAAGCAATGGCGGGAGCACTGTACAGAGGCGTGAACTCAACCCAGGCGTAGATCATGCCATGGCCGGGTCGCCAGATTTCCACAGCCGCCTCGCGTCCGGGGCCAATGGCCATCTTTGCGTTTTCCATTTCGTGATGAGATCGCAGGTTGTACATCGTCCAGCCGTCCATCGTGGCTCGCAGGAGGACATCACCGGGGAACAGCCGCCCCTGAGCGCTGTAGCCGGGAATCGTACTATTGACACGCATGCCGCCCTGACCGGGGCTGGCATAAACGCCCAGCAGCAGCCCCGAGGTCACTCCACTGAAATCAGCGGCGACGGCACTGGTTGAAAATACAGAGGAGACAGTCAGCAGCAGAGCACAGGTCAGGCGTGTCATTGTTCTTTCCTTCCGTCGTGAAGTTGGGGTCGCCCGGCCTGGGCGATTGATTGAGTTGACGGAAGATTCATTGGCACAGACGATGCCAATTCGCGTGAGCGCCAGATGACTTGCCCTAAACATATCGCCCAAAAGCACTTAGAATAATTCTCCGGAGAGCCAGCCTAAGAAAGCTGTGTACTCACTTCGACACAGCCGAGTCACCCTGATGGCGCACTTTGCGGTTTGGCGTCACCAAACTGATCGGGCGTTCACTGGCAGTAACGGCCGATCAACGGTTTCAGTAGCCAGTCAGCGACGCCAGAGGCTGGGCCAGCAGAAAATGGCCTGCGGTGAAAGAGAGCAGGTTGGCAACAATGATGACCACGTCGTTGCGATCAAAGGCAGCAGTGAGTTTGCGTGCCGTGATGAAACGAAAAAAGAGGATCTCAGCCGCTGGCGCGAAGACCTCCGCCACCAGCAGATAAACGGGACGGCTGAACACACCTGACATGACGAATGGCAGCAGGATCACGACCACCGGATAAGTGAACGCCGTCAGCAGTAAGCCGGCCTCCAGACGCAGACGCACGGGTGTCTGTTGATCCATCCCCACACACAACACGGGTGTTTCGATGGCGACGGTGGCCAGATAGCCGAAAATCAGAAACGCGACCGTGGGCGACATAAGCATCCCCTCACAGGATCCGCAACAAGAATGGAAACTCGGCCAGCACATGCAACGTGGCGATCGCAAAATAGACGCTGCGCGTCGTCGTGTAGTCCACCGCGAAGGCCAGCCAGAGCGCGACGACCACCACGCCGGCGACCGCCAGCATAAGCGTGATCAATTGCTTCATAGATGGCGATCGCTTCATTAAAGGGATCTGGGCAAACGCCGATCGGAACACACGTCCGCTGGCCAGAGGAATGGCCACCAGCCACACGGCATAGTGCACCAGTTCCAAAAATGCGTGTGTGGCCACCAGACGGTTCAGATCAATTTGCGTCAGATACCAGCCACCCACATGCTCTGCCATCAATTGTTGCAATTGTGGTGACACGAACTGCGATTCACTGACAGCCAGCAAAGACAATGGCCTGACCCACAGGCCAATCGCCAGTACGGGAATCAGCCAAAGCACGCGCCGCCAGGCAACATGCCACGCCGGCCGCGATCTGCGAATTTCAACATCCAGAATCCACAGCCCAACCAGCGGATGCGCAAAGACCAGCAGCACGGGCAGAGCAAACGGCTGCAGCAAAGACAGTCCAATGAGCGCTAAACCACAGGGCCACGCGAACGGCCAGTTTTTTCGTGGCGGCTGAGTGCTGCGTTTGTTGACCAGCCACGAGCACCACAGAATCAGCGCAGTGTTCCAGCAGATGATTGACCAGATAACAGCACGCGGCGGCCCACCGAGCCAGGCAGGAACATGAAAGGCGAGCGGCAGCGTCACGCTCAGCCCCACAACGCCAGCAGCCGACACCAGAAAGAACGCACGCAGCTGGCCCATCCGCGCAGGCAGCCGCGTAAGAAAGTAGCGTGATTCCACGTAGTTGTGCGGACCGGCGAACAGAAACACCATCCCCAGGCAAACCGACAGCGGCAGCGCAGAAGACAGCACAGCCAGCAGGATCAGCAGCAGGGCTGCGGCACACGCCGGTTTTCGGCTGCCGTCTGTTTGTTTCGGCAGGGCGACCAGTGACATAAAACGGCTCTTCACGTGGGAGCAAGCCAGGGGATGACGCAGGAGAGTGACCGTCTAGTCTTCACGCGGTGACGAGATGTCCGTTGATTCGTCATTGGCGCGATTATCGCTCGGGCCCGGTTCGGCCACTGGTTCAGCCGCCGATTCCGCTATTGATTCCTCGGACGCCCCGATCTGATCAGCAGTTTCATCGACAGACGAACGCGAATACTGCGGCGGTGGCTCCCAGACGCGTTCGCGTCTTTGCCTCTGGAGCGTGTTGGCATACATGATGTGCTCAACGGCCGCGTACCCTGAACTGACGATGGTCAGCCCGGCAAGGACCACACTAATCGCCCGCACCAAACGAGCACCCGTTTGTGCTCCGTTGCGCCGGGCAATGACGGCTCCCCACCACATGGCCGCTGCGATTAGCCCACCGCCTGCCAGCACGGCAACCGGGTCCGGCACGGCAATCTGCGTCAGGGGGATCTGCGGCCGCGGTGGAGCAATGTCTCCGATCGCCACTCCAGTCAGCGCGATCACGGCGAGCAGCATCAGCAGCAGATTGACGAAAACACGAATGATGGATGCCATCTTCTGATCCTTTGACAAACAAGCTCACATCAACCGACGTTGACTGTGCAACAAACATCCAGTGACGAAAAGGCAGAGTTCGTTCAGCCAATCGGAGAAAATCGGGGCCAGATCCAATGGAAATATCCCACCTGGGCATCGGTAAGCCGTGTCAAACAGGCGTGACCCGCTCACGCGACAGAAATCGCCGCACGACGGTCGAATCCAGACACGCCTGACACGCCCATCCCCGTAAACAGCGGAGAATCTGCTCGGCTGGTACCGTGTTTTTGCCATCACTTCCTGTGAGTGTTAACGCTGAAAGAGAAACACGGCAACTAACCTGCTCGATTGTCGCGATCCGACTTATGATTGGTGACATGGCCGCCAGTCATCATCCCATAAACGCAAACTCCGAAAGCGAGCCGCGTGGAAATTCGGCAACTCACCTTTGACGACGAAGACCTGCTGTGTGGCTGTGCCCCCGATATCTTTGATAACGCCGTTGCGCCGCTACGCGCTGCAGAATTTCTCAACGATGATCGACATCATCTCATTGCCGCCATCGCGGCAGGCCGCATTGTTGGTTTCCTTTCAGCCGTGCACTACGTGCACCCCGATAAAGCCGCGGCGGAATTGTGGATCAATGAAGTGGGTGTGGCAGCCGCATGGCGTCGTCAGGGTATCGCCCTCCGCCTGCTGACAGAGGTTCAGCGGCTCGCTGCCAGGCTGCATTGCGGTGAGGTCTGGGTGCTGACCGAACGCGACAACGTACCCGCCATGAGTCTGTACGCTTCGGTGCCCAAAGCCAGACAGGATGACACTGTCATGTTCACACTGCCGCCATTGCAAAAGTGAGCTGGCTGTTGTGCAGGACAGCTGTGCACTAGATTGATCCGACAACATTCCACAGGAGACATTCATGCGACTGATGACACTGCTGTTGCTCACCGGGGCGGTAGCCGCCGCCGCACCTGACGGTCAGAATCAGCTGGTCGCCCATCAACAACCGCCCAATGTTGTGATGCTGCTGGCCGATGATCTGGGCTTTCAGGATGTGGGCTGTTACGACGGCCCTGTGAAAACTCCGAACATCGACGCGCTGGCAGCTGGCGGCACCCGATTCACAGACTTCTATTCAGGCTGCGCCGTTTGTTCTCCATCGCGGGCTTCGCTGCTGACCGGACGCCACCATATTCGCGCGGGCGTCTACAGCTGGATCCATGACGCCAGCCAGAATTCTCACCTGCTGCGTCGCGAGGTCACTTTGGCAGAAATCCTGAAAGAGCAGGGCTACGCAACGGCCCATATTGGGAAATGGCATCTGGGCCTGCCGACAGAACAGCGCAACAAGCCCACGCCGGACGAACATGGTTTTGACCACTGGTTTGCGACCTGGAACAACGCAGAACCGAGCCATCGCAACCCTCGCAACTTCATCCGCAACGGCACGCACGTGGGCCAGCAGGAAGGCTATTCGTGTCAGCTGGTGGTCGAGGAGGCCATTCGCTGGCTGGATGCTCAGTCCCGAGAACAGCCATTTTTTCTGAACGTGTGGTTTCATGAACCCCATGCGCCGATCGCCGCCCCGTCGGAAATCGTCACCGGTTATGGCAAAGCCAAAGACAAAGCGGCCGTCTATTCAGGAACGATCGACAACACCGACCGGGCGATCGGCCGACTGCTGAAAAAGCTGCATGCCATCGCTCCTGCAGAAGACACACTGATCATTTACGCGTCAGATAACGGCAGCTACCGCGACGATCGCACGGGAGGCCTGCGGGGCCGCAAAGGGGTGAACTGGGACGGCGGCATTCGTGTGCCGGGTATTTTCCACTGGCCCGGCAGAATTGAGGCGAACGCTGTGTCATCTGAGCCAGCAGGAATTGTGGACATCGTACCAACAGTCTGCGGCCTGCTGCAGATCCCGCAGCCGAACGGAGTGCACCTGGACGGCTCGGATCTGACAACCGTTCTGACCGGCCACTCCGGACAGTTCACGCGACATCAGCCGCTCTTCTGGCACCTGCAGAAGTCTCGCCCGATTGTGGCCATGCGGGACGGACGCTACAGCCTCGTCGCTGAGCCCGACTACGAACTGTCGACCAGCAACATGTTTCAGGAAGCATGGATTCCCGCCATCAAGTCAGGCGGCTACCGCAATTATCAACTGTTCGATCTGCAGTCCGATCCCCGTCAGACGCGCAACATCGCAGGCGTCCACCCGGAGCTGGTCGCAAGGCTGAAGCAAAAGCTGCTGCAGATCAACCACAGCATCATGCAGGACGGCGCTGACTGGCACCTCAAGTGATGCGATCAGGATTCTCCACGGTTCGTTCCGTCTTCACGTTGCCTGTGTTCAGCGTGGAGGCGGGCTCAAACAGGACCACCTGAACCTCGCTGTCACAAACAGGCCGATGCTCCACACCGCGTGGCACAACAAACAGTTCGCCGGGAGTCAGTGTGACGGTGCGATCTCGCAGTTCAATCTGCAGTGTCCCGCTGATCACCCAAAACAGTTCGTCCTCCTGCTCGTGATTGTGCCAGTCAAACTCTCCGAGCAGTCGCGCCACCTTAACGTGCTGTCCGTTCAGCTCAGCCACGATGTGAGGCGTCCAGTGTTCTGAAAACTGGCCGAAACAGGCCTCCAAATTGACAACATTCATCAAAGCCACCAATCACGCCCCCCAAAAAGACTGCCATTCTCAGCAGATAGTTTCCATTCCACCAAAAACAAAATGACAACATAGCTTAGAATAAGAAAGACACTCAACTTTATTCGGCTCGCCTAATATGACCCAGCCAGCGTATTCTTTGTGCCTGACAATCGTCCTGCATCTGCTCAGTTTGCAGCACACAGCAGCAACCGAAAAGCCAAACGTGCTGTTGATTCTGGTCGATGACCTGAAGCCGGCCATCAGCTGTTACGGGGACACGCACGCGATCACCCCCCATCTGGATCGGCTCATCGGACGCGGAATGCGATTCGATGCGGCCTACTGCAATCAGGCCGTGTGTGCCCCCTCGCGATTTACGCTGATGCTCGGATCTCACTCCACGTCGACGGGACTGTACGGTCTGGGAAGTCGACTGCGGCAGACACTCCCCAGCGCGGTGACCTTTCCGCAACACTTTGCGGAGCACGGCTATCACACAGAATCCCTGGGAAAGATCTTCCATGTGGGCCACGGGAACGAAGGAGACCCACAATCGTTCGCGGCGCCTCACTTTAAGGACAAAGTCATTGAGTACCTTGATCCTGCCAGCACCGATGGTGGCCAACTGACTCGCGAGGAGGCGCTGTTTACCAATCAGAAACTGGGACAGATCCGCTCACTCCCACGAGGCGCTGCATTTGAATCTCCCGTCGCCGACGACGATGACTACGCTGACGGACGTGTGGCCACAGAAACCATCAAACGACTGCACGCGGCCGCCCGGAAACGCGAGCAGGACGGCACGCCCTTTTTTATCGCGGCCGGCTTTGTGCGACCGCATCTGCCGTTCAGCGCCCCGCAGCGATACTGGGATCTGTACGACCGTGAAAAGCTGCCGTTGCCGGAACATGAAATTCTTCCGGAAGGGGCGCCCGCCGTCGCCGGCAAACGCGGAGGAGAAATTGCCGCCTACAAGCCAGTGCCCGTCCAGGGCCCGTTTTCAACAACGCTGAAACGACAACTGATTCATGGGTACTACGCCAGTGTCAGCTACGTGGACGCGCAGATTGGCCGAGTGCTGGACGGTCTGGACGCCAGCGGACTGGCGGACAATACCATCGTTGTGCTGTGGGGCGATCACGGTTTTCATCTGGGCGATCTGGGCATCTGGACCAAACACACCAACTACGAGCAGGCCACTCATATTCCCATTGCCATTATCGCCCCCGGAGTCACGCTGCCCGGATCGCACTGCAGCCAGCCCATCGAAACGGTGGACCTGTTTCCCACGATCAGCGAACTGGCCGGGCTCCCGCGGCCAGCGGGTCCACAACCGATTGATGGATTGAGCCTGGTCCCCGTCCTGAAAGACCCGACGGCCTGGGTGCGCCGGCACGCGTTCCACGCTTACCCCAAAAAGAAACTGGGGCGGGCGATTCGCACACCCCGTTATCGTCTGGTCGAGTGGCGATCGTTTGACGCCGCGAAGGCAGACGCCGAATATGAGCTCTACGACTATGAAAAAGACCCGCTGGAAACGCGCAATCTGGCGACCGAATCCCCGGACGTAGTCGCACGACTGAAGAAAGTGCTCGACGGCTACCCGCAACCAGTCAGCCGGAAAAAGTCCCCGCCCAAAAAATAAGGCAGCCGGAAGGTTGCCGGCAACAGAAAGATCACGAACGTGAAAAACGTCATCCCAGCAATCATCCTGCTCACGGCCACTTCGGTGGTCACCGCAGACGACTGGACGCAGTGGTCGGGCAACACGCGCGACGGCCGCTGGACAGAATCAGGCGTATTGACCGAGTTTCCTGCGGGTGGTTTGAAGCCCGTGTGGACGGTTCCTGTCGGCAGTGGCTATGCGGCTCCAGTCGTGGCCGAGGGACGTGTTTTTGTCGTCGACTATCGCCCCAAACAAAACACAAGAACGCTGGAAGCCGTCGAACGACTGCTGTGTCTGGACGAAAAGACGGGCGCGCAACTGTGGGACCACGAATGGGAAACACACTACCGGCGGCAAATGCAGTCGTATGCCACCGGCCCCCGTGCCGCACCTCTGGTGCACGAAGGCCTTGTGTATTTGATTGGCGCCACAGGTCGCGTTTTCTGCCTGAACGCCGTCAATGGAGATGTCGTCTGGGAACACGACGCGCTGGAAGCTTTCGCAGCGAAGGTACCTGTGTTTGGTGTGTCCGCTGGTCCCGTGGTCTGGAAAGACACAATCATTTTTCCCTGCGGCGGCAGCGACGGCCTGCTGCGTGCACTGGATCGAAAAACGGGAGAGACCATTTGGAAGGCGCTGCCTGCCATTCATGACCTGCCGTATTCTTCCCCCGAAATCTTCACGCTGGCCGGCCGACCACAACTGGTGCAGTGGTCAAAGGACTCTGTCAAAGGGTTTGATCCGAACACTGGCGCAGAACTGTGGTCTGTGCCGTTCTCTGTGAAAGCCAACATGGCCATTGGTCGGCCCGTGCAGGTTGGCAATCAGATTCTCGTCAGCGGTTTTTATGATGGCTCGGCGCTCATCGAAGTGGGGCCCGATTCGGCCGAACTGGTTTGGAAGAATGGTGGTTCCGGCGAACGTCCTCACCAGACAGCCAGCCTGCACGCCGTGATGACCACGCCCATCGTGGAAGGTGAGCATTACTACGGCACGTGCAGTTACGGAGAACTGCGGGGGCTGAGACTGGCGGACGGTGAACGAGTGTGGGAAGACAAAACTCTGACGC
Organism: Planctomycetaceae bacterium; assembly: GCA_024742875.1. Taxonomy (GTDB): domain Bacteria; phylum Planctomycetota; class Planctomycetia; order Planctomycetales; family Planctomycetaceae; genus Fuerstiella. Next base: position 154,249 of record JANSXP010000006.1, read on the forward strand.
GACAGGGCCGCTGGGGCTCGATGTTCTGGGTCAGGAATGGCGATCGCTATTTTGTGAACAACGATCTGGGCGAGTTACTGATCATGCGATTCACCCCGGAAGGTCCGGAGGTCATCGACCGCACACCGTTAATCAAACCGGACACTGAATGCGGCTATGGCCCGCGGCGATTTGCCAATGATCTGGTGAACTGGGTCCACCCCGCTTATGCAAACGGACACGTCATTATCCGAAACGACTCAGAGATTCGCCGCGTTTCACTTCAGGCGAAAACAGAGTGAGCGGCAGAACGACAGTGGTCGGCCGGCATGGGAATCTGCACCCGACTGGACCGTCACATTTCGCCCGCAGACTCCCCGGAATCATCGGCCAGATCGTCGTGATCGATCATGCGACGCAGCGCACGATCAAACAGGTCGTCGTGGTCGTAGACACCTTCATCAATGGCCCGCTTGATCGCATCCAGTCGCAGCTGGCGCTGTTCGGCTTCGGACAGGACTCGCTCACCCGCGTCAGGTGACTGATCGGCAGATGGCGTGGCACCGGAATCATCGTCCGGCGACGGTCCCGCAGGCGAGGGGAAGCGATCAGAGTGAGAAGACATGGGACGTCGCGAACGGACGGGACGGGAATCGGCAGAAGGTCGCCAGGTCGCAAATACTAGGAGCGGGGCCGGGCGCGGTCCACTTGAAACCACAAGCCAGTTGCAGAACTCGTCAGAGAGACACATGATCTGCGGGAAAACACAGAGGATTCCTGGGCGTCAATCCGATTCGGCTTCGGTGGTCGCCCCAAAAACCCCCAGAATGCCGGCCGGCACTTCAAAGCGTTCCGGCTTTTTCTGGATCCGACCGTTCGTCTTCTGCGCGAGTTTGGCATTCTTACGTTCGATGCCCCGCTGCAGCAGTCCCTTCACCGCCTGGCCGAATTCGCGGACCAGGGCGCCCTTGGCGTGACTGACGCGGCGAAGACTGAAAGAGTCCAGCCGAGCGTGGAGTGTTTCAATAAACGGCAGGACTCTTAGTTTGCTGTCTCGCTCAGTCTTAATGAGCTGACTGCGGAACTGCAGTTCTGCGACCACGCGAACGTCAGCCACGGCATCAGCACTCACACTGTAGAGTTTGGCGCCATAGCTCCACTGCTGCTGCCTCACTGTGGCTCGAACGCGAACGCTGGCCGTGATGCGATAGCGGGAGATACCCCGTTCCTGCTTCGGCAGTATGACGATCTTCAGATCGAAGTGCTCCTGCGGGTCCACCAGTGTGGCATCCACCCGCTGCCATGTGCCGTGATTCACGTCCTTCCAGCGGCGAGATGTTTTGACCTTCAATCCGTCCAGATCCACGTTCAGCCCGGACTGCACTTTCTTCTGCCGTCCCCAGTCATCATCGTCGGTGTAGGTCTGAGGCAGCAGCAGCAGAACCATGCCCTTGACGAACTGCGTCGCTTCGTGAGTAAATGGCCGCTCCTGTTCGTCAGCTGTGGCGACGGACCGAACGGCCTGACCTGCGGCCGGTGGCCCCGATCCCGGGGCCTGAACGGGAGACAGGGGCAGGCAGCAGCCAACGGCTGTGAGAAGCCAGAGTGCGGACATCGTGATTCCTTTCGCGAGCCGATTGGTCAACTGTCGGTGAGGCTGTTTACTTTGAGTACGGTCCCGATCCCACCAGCGCCTGTTCGGCAAATCCACTGGTGACACAGTCCGCAACCGCCTCGGCCACTACGGAAATGTCTGATTCGGCCACATCCAGATGCGTGGCGGCACGCAGCTTTTGGCCACCCATCGGTCCAATCAGGACGCCCCGCTCACGCAGCGCGGCCGACAGCTGCACGGCCGTGCCCAGTTCCGGATCAATTTCAAAAAACACAAGGTTGGACTCCGTGGCCGCGGGATCCGCAGCGACGCCATCGATCTGCGCCAGCAATGTGGCCAGCCGCTGGGCATTATCGTGATCCTGCTGCATTCGGTCCACATGATTTTCCAGCGCGTAAACGGCCGCCGCCGCCATCATTCCGGACTGCCGCATGGCTCCGCCGAACATTTTGCGGGCTCTTCGCGCCAGGCGCACTTCTTCCTGCGAGCCCGCGAGTATCGAGCCCATGGGACAGCCCAGCCCCTTACTGAAACAAATACTGATTGTGTCAAAGCAGGCGGCCAGTTCCGCGGGAGTGTAGCCACCGGCCACCGTCGCATTAAAAAAGCGAGCACCATCCAGATGCATTTTCAACCCCTGAGACCACGCCCAGCCAGAGACATCCTGCAACTGCCCCAGCGAGTACACAAAGCCGCCCGCGATGTTGGTTGTGTTTTCCAGGCAGACCAGTCGCGTGCGACAGTAGTGCTGGTCATCCACGCGGGGCTTGTCTTCCAGATCGGCGACACTCAGCATCCCTTTGGGCGCTTCGATCTGCCGCACGGTAATGCCACTGAGGGCTGCCGGACCGCCGCACTCGAAAATTCCAATGTGACCGGTGGCGTTAATCAGCAGTTCATCGCCGGGGACACAATGCGCCCGCAGTCCCATCTGATTGGACTGTGTTCCGCTGCAGGCAAAAACGGCCCCCTCTTTCCCAAGCAGGTCGGCGACCATTGACTCCAGATGCCTGACTGTGGGATCTTCGCCCATCACGTCATCGCCAACTTCGGCGTCCATCATGGCCTGCTTCATGGCGGCCACTGGACGGGTTACTGTATCGCTTCTCAAATCGATCATTCTGGTTCCGATCTCTACAGGCTTTGCGCCTGAACAGGGTTCGCGGGCCGAACAGAATACTCAGTGATGGGAGAAAGTGGCAGGGCAGGGTGGGAAACGTGGAAATCGCGTGGAAAATCGACTGAGCCCCTCTGTAATTCGGGGACGAGAGACGACACTCAAAACGACACCAACTGCCGAAAAACGTTCTGTCGCCAGCAGAGGCCGGCATTTGTGTTTCGTCCTGTGACCTACCGAAACCATCGCTATGACCGACGACGCCATCAACATTACCACCATCGACTGCCGACACGAAAACGCGCTGCCACTGTTCAGCGAGCTGCGCAACAAACTGAGTCCGCGCGGCGATGTGGTATCGGAGGCTGGCCGACAGCGAACCATCGAGCTGTTTGGAGAGGCACTGAGTCCCCGTGCAGTGGTGCAGCGCATTTGCGAAGATGTGAGAACTAAGGGAGTGGACGCGCTGCTGGATTACACGGCGCGACTGGACCGCAAACAGCTCACAGCGGACACCATCCGCGTCGCGCCCCAGGAGCTGCAGGCAGCAGCGGACGCGGCGAGTCCACAGTTGCTGCAGGCTGTGCGCGAAATCCGTGACAACATTGTCGAATTCCAGTCTGCCATTCTGCCGGAAGACACCCGCGTCGAACGCGCACTGAACGGCGGCACGGTGACATTGCGGCAGCGACACCTGCCGATGAAACGCATCGGCATTTGCGTGCCTGGTGGCGCGGCCGCTTATCCGTCGACGGTACTGATGACGGCAGTCCCCGCGATGACAGCCGGCGTTCCGCAGATTGCCATCGTGGTTCCGCCCACCGACTTCGGTGGCTACAACACCGACATGCTGGCGACGTGTCATGAGATCGGCGTGACCGAAGTCTACCGTGTGGGGGGCGCTCAGGCAGTGGCCGCACTGGCTTATGGCGTCGAAGGCATCCCCCGTGTTGACAAGATTGTTGGCCCCGGCAACCTGTTCGTGGCGCTCGCCAAGCAGCGGGTGTTTGGCGATGTGGATATCGACAGCATCGCCGGCCCCAGTGAAGTGGTGGTCCTGGCAGATGAAACGGCCAGAGCCGAATTTGTTGCGGCGGATCTGATCTCGCAGGCCGAACACAGTCCCGGGTCCGGAGTCCTGATCACGTGGCACGAACCGCTCATCGAACAGGTGCGCGCCGCCCTGACAGCCCAGCTGGCCCAACTGGATCGAGGAGGTCTGGCCCGCCAGAGCCTGGAAGATTACGGCGCGTTGATTCTTGTCCGCAGCGCTGAGGAAGCGGCGGAATACACGGATCTGCTGGCGCCCGAGCACCTGCATATTTCCATGGACGACGCTGAGTCGATGCTGGCCCGCATTCAGAACGCGGGAGCAATTTTCATGGGACACTACACACCTGTGGCGCTGGGCGATTACGCGGCCGGTCCTTCGCACGTGCTGCCCACGGGAGGCACCGCGCGTTTTGCCAACGGCCTGGCATCCACCGATTTTCTGAAACGCAGCTCGGTCATTGGATACGACCAGGCGGCGCTCTCTGGGGAAGCCGATCGCGTAAGATTGCTGGCCGCCAAAGAGGGGCTCACAGCCCACAGTGCCAGCGTTGATGTCCGACTCACTGATGGTGATCAATAGAATCCCAACCACCGCTCAGCTATAGTTGCGACCTGCAGGGCGTGATCTTCACCGGGAGAATTGGTGACCAGCCAAACGACTGAGATATGTTCTCACACGTGCGGCCACCACGAATTCAGATTCGCCAGCAAACGTGAGGCATGGCCTCCAGCGAACAACAGGGCGCGCCATGTTCAGCAGGTGTGGCAACCAACCGCATCGATCCGCCGACCACGCGGGGCGCTGCCTGACGTTCCCTCATCAGGACGCTGATTGGGCGTCTGCTTCTACTATCCTTTGTCACCAAAGCGAAACGATGATCAAGTCTGCTGTAACGATTAGTATTGTGGAAGAAGCCAAAAAGGGCCCGTTTGTCTTTCATGGCGACGTGGCCGCCGGCTGTGCCAAAGCCGCCGAGCTGGGCTTCGACGCCGTGGAACTGTTTGCCCCCGCTCCCGAAGCCATCACCGCTCTTCCGCTGGCGGATCTGCTGCAGGAACACGGTCTGAGTCTGGCGGCCGTTGGCACTGGTGCCGGCATGGTGAAGCACGGTCTGCATCTGTGTGACCCGGACGAAAGCCGCCGCGGTAAAGCGTGTGACTTCATTCGCGGCATCATTGATGCCGGGGCTCCTCACGGTGCACCCGCCATCATTGGCTCCATGCAGGGCAAGTGGGATGCCGTCACAGACAAACCCACGGCACTGGGTTATCTGCGGGACAGTCTGAATGTGCTGGGTGAACACGCCAAAGGGCATGGCCTCCCGCTGATATACGAACCCCTGAACCGTTACGAAACCAACCTGGCCACCACCATGGCCGAAGGTGTCGAACTGATTGCTCCGCTGACGACCGACAACGTGGTGCTGCTGGCGGATCTGTTTCACATGAACATCGAAGAATCGTCGATTGCCGACGGTCTGCGGGATGGCGGCAGGCATATTGGCCACGTGCACTTTGTGGATTCCAATCGACAGGCGGCCGGCCGCGGTCACATGGACTACGCGCCGATCGCGGTGGCATTGAAAGAGATCGGCTATGACGGCTATGCGTGTGCAGAGGCGTTCCCGATTCCAGACTCGGTGGAAGCCGCCCGTCAGACAATCGAAACCTTCAAAGCCGTTTTTCGTTCCTAGTCACGTCGCTGGCTGAGGCCGCCGGCTGACGATTTCCGCGAAAGCATCGACAGCCAGCTGCCGTTCGTTTACAGCGAAGCTCCAACGCAACCACCCCGAAAATCAACTCATGCTCAAATCACAACTGATTCACCCGGACATTTCCGCCATCATTGCGCGGGCGGGACACAGTTCCAAAATTTTGATCGCTGACGGCAACTACCCAGCGTCTTCCGCCATTGGCCCGGGAGCCGAGCTGGTGAGCCTGAATCTGGCACCAGGGATGCCGACCGTGGCTCAGGTATTTCAGGTGCTGCTGACGGCCATTCCCATCGAAGCGGTGAACACCATGGGAATGCCGGAAGACGACCCGTTCAAACTTCCCGAAGATCCCCCCGTCTGGAACGAATATCGTTCCATTCTGAAAGACGCCGAAGCGTCCATCGAACTGCAGCCCATTGAACGCTGGGATTTCTACGATGCGGTGGCCTCCAGGGATCACGTGCTGACGATACAAACGGGCGACCAGGCACTTTGGGCAAACCTGCTGCTGACCGTTGGTGTTCGTCAGGCGGGCGAATAACGATCGGCCGCTGCCATCTGACCGCAGACGTCCTGCACCGCAGACGTCCTGCACCGACTGGTGGTCTGGAAAAATAGCTTTGAGCCAACAGGCGGCCATGCTGTACACTTCGAGGGCAGCCAGTGTTCACTGGCTGCCCTCTTTCTTTGCCCACCACCCCCTACCTCAGAACTGCCTGGGAGTCATCCATGCGATCATCAGTTGTCCGTATCCTCGCCTGCACGTGCCTTGTCAGCACCTCGCTGTCTGTTACGGCTCAGGACACGCTGCAGTGGAAGTTTCGCGCCAAAGAGACGCTGAAGTACAACGTGGTACAGAACATGACCACGGTGCAGAAAGTGGGGGATCAGACACGCAATGCCGTCATGAACCAGGCGATGGAGATGTCCTGGCAGGTTCTGGGCGCATCGGCGGCTGGTGACACGGTCATGAACCAGATCGTCCGCCGCATTCGAATGAAGATGGACAATGGCCCTGCCGGCGTGATTGAATTCGACACTCAATCCACCGACCGTCCGGACAACCCGGCCATCGCCCGGATGGGGCAGACGTTCGAAAAAATCGTCAACCAGCCGTTTCAGGTGACCATGAAATCCACCGGCAGGATTGCCGACGTCAAAGTGCCGGAAGGACTGCTGGCTGCCATCCAGCAGAATGCCGCCGGAAATGCGGCCGCTCTGGACGACAACACGCTCAAGCAGATGATGAAGCAGTCTGCCGTCACGCTCCCGAGTGAAGCGGTGGGCCCCAACAGCACATGGACCAGTACGGAGGCAATTCAGCTGCCGTTCGGAACAATGAACGTCAACTCGAAAATGACATACCTGCAAAAAGATGCGCAGGGCAATGCCATCATCGACATTCAGCCGCAGATCACGGTGGCCCCCCGCGAAGGAGCGCCCGTGTCCATGACACTGACCAGTTCCGAAGGCCGCGGTCAGGTCACATTCAACATCGCATCCGGCCGCGTTCTGAAGTCCCGTCTGGACCTGACGCTGGCGATGAAAATTAGCGCCCCGGGTGGACAGGCCATTGAGCAAACGATCAAACAGACTACCGCCATGACGCTGGCTCAATAACGGCTCTTCGGGCGACCGTTGGTCGCGGGCGAAACAGGTCGCGAGCACCGATTAGCCCGATTCGTATCGCTCACAGGAATGATTTATCTGTCGGGCCACCGTTGATTCTCAATGAGAAGAACGGTGGCCCGCTTTTTGTCTGCATGGCGGCCCGGGCGTATGATGCAGTGTCATTCGCTCTTCCCGCTGGATCCGGCCCGTGAAACGCATTTTCGTCACTCTCGCCATCTGCGCCGCTGCGCTGCTGATTCTCACTGTCGTGCTGGGCCTGAACATCGGTGACGCCACGTCTGCGGAGGCTCAGGGGCCAATCAGCCAGCATATGCTGATTGGCATGGGAGCGCTGACATTTGGCATTCTGGTCCACGCCATCAGCCTGACCTACTTCATGGGAACCGGGCGGTGGATTGAAGAAACGAGCAACGCCTACGGACTGGGCGAAGAACTCTACAACCGCAGCCAGAAGATCAAATACGGGACACTGCCAGGACTGACCGTCTGCGTCGGTCTGCTTATCGCCACGGGGGCATTTGGCGCCGTGGCGGATCCGGCCACACAGATTTCCCTGGACGGATTTCTGGGGCTGTCCGGAGCCACCATTCATTTTGCCATCGCCGTGACGACCGCGGTGGTCAACATGCTGACCAACTTCTCGCAGTATGTCGCCATCTCCAAAAACTCACAGGTGGTCGAGTCGGTGCTCGCGGAGGTCCGTCGGATTCGGACCGAGCGCGGGCTGCCCACGTAGTCAGCCCGCGGAGTCTGCTCAAACCATTGGCCGCCTGTGATCCTGCTGTGCGAACACACGATGGCCCAGCCCGCCCTCACTGAGGAATCCCAGCCATGTCCGTCGAATTTCCCCGTCTGGCGGCTGCCATTGAACAGGGTGTGGAAAAACGTCTGCACACCGCCGTGCAGGTCTATGTGTCCCTGGAGGGAGACATTCTGCTCGATCAGGGGTTTGGCGCGTCGCTCGACGCACGTCCGATCGCAGCGGACTCCATCATGCTGTGGCGATCCGCCGGAAAACCGGTCACTGCTGTCGCCATCATGACGCTGGTCGAACGAGGTGAGCTAAGCCTGGATTCCCCCCTGCAACAGTGTTTGCCGGAGGCTGCGGGCCCCGTCGGTCAGTTGACCCTGCAAGACCTGCTCACGCATACATCCGGATTGCCGCTGCTCAACACGGGCTGGCCGCAGAGTGAGTGGTCGGACTCACTTGCGAGAATTCTGGCGGCAGCTCCGCTTGATCAGACGATCGCCGCCTATCAGCCACAGAGCACCTGGTTTCTGCTCGGAGAGGTGCTCCGTCGTCAGCTCAATGTCGACAGTTTTGACACGGCACTGCGACAGACCGTTCTTGCTCCGTTTGGCATGGAGGATGTCTGGTGTGGTCTTCCGGAAGCGACTGCCAGCGCCCTGCAGCATCGTCTGCCTGACTACTACGAGCGGGAAAAAGGGACGCTGGTCGCCAGTCCGTATGGCGGCGGACGCTGGCTGACCACGGCGTCACCGGGCGGAAATCTCCGCGGTCCCGTTTCTCAGTTGGGACGATTCTACGAAGTGCTGCTTCAAAACGGGGCCGGTACCGATGGCCGTCAGTTGCTGCAGCCAGCCACCGTGCAGCAGATGACGCAGCGACATCGCACGGATCGCTTCGACGAAGTCCTGCAGCATGTGATTGACTTCGGGCTGGGAGTGATCATCGATTCTGGCCACCATGGTCGCGACACCGTCCCCTATGGCTTCAGCCGCTACTGCAGTCCCCGCAGTTTTGGCCACGGCGGGGCACAGTGCTCCATCGGCTTTTGCGATCCTGATCGTCAGCTCGTGGTCGCATGGGCGACCAACGCGTTTTGCGGGGAGGGGCAGCATCAGCGACGCAATCGCGCCATTAACGAAGCCATCTACGAGGACCTGGGCCTGGCCACATCCGGGTAGACGCCAGGCGACGGGACACTCGTGACCACGGGACGACACGACATTTGGCGGACGGCCGGCTACACTCAATCGGCGCCCGGATTCTGCCTCACGATTCCAAACGCATCCTGCCGATTCCGTCCCACCCTGCCCGGAGCCTCGCATGCACAAATTCTGCCTTCTGATCGCCCTCACCGCATCGTCTGTCAGCCTGCCTTCATCAGCCGCACAGGACATTCGTTTTGGGGACGTGTTCGTCAGTGGACAGCACGGTTATCACTCTTTTCGCATTCCCGCCATTGTCTCAACCAAAGCGGGAACCCTGCTGGCGTTTTGTGAAGGACGCAAAGACAGTCGCAGTGATGCGGGCGATATAGATTTAGTCGTCAGCCGATCCACAGACGCAGGGAAATCCTGGAGCAGCCCGGCGATCGTGTGGGACGATGCCGACAACACGTGCGGCAACCCAGCCCCGGTGGTCGATCAGACGACAGGCACCATCTGGCTGCCGATGACCTGGAACCGTGGCAAAGACCGCGAAAAAAAGATCAAAGATGGCACCAGCCAGTTTCCCCGGCGGGTGTTCATGACACACTCCTCCGACGACGGATTGACGTGGGCCGAGCCGAAAGAAATCAGCGGCAGCACACGGAAAGAACACTGGAGGTGGTATGCCACCGGTCCAGGCAACGCCATTCAACTGCAGCGTGGCGCCCACAAGGGGCGTCTGCTGATCCCCGCCAACCATTCGGACCACCAGGACAGCACAAAACACCCTTATCGCAGCCACGTGTTCTGGTCCGACGACCACGGAACCACCTGGCAGCTGGGAGCCGTCCAGGAAGACAAGACCAACGAATCGGCCGTGGTGGAGCTTCCGGATGATGGCGTGCTGCACGTGATGCGTTCCTATCACGGCAACAATCGACGGGCGATGGCAGTGAGTGGAGACGGTGGACAGACGTTTGGCGGCGTGTATCTGGACGAGGCCCTCGATACGCCCGTCTGTCAGGCCAGCGCAATCCGCTACTCGTGGGCCGATGAAGGCGGCAGCCGCATTCTGTTCTCCAGCCCCCGCGGAAAGGCACGCACCGGTCTCACTGTCTGGCTCAGTCAGGACGAGGGAAAAACGTGGCCGGTCAGCCGCCAGATTTACGAAGGCGGCTCGGCCTATTCCAATCTGATTCGACTGCCAGACGATCAGGTGGGCGTGCTGTTTGAAAAAGACGGCTACAAGTCGATCACGCTGGCGACCTTCGACCTTAGCTGGCTGGAAGCCACCCCATAGCATCCGGCGCTGACGATCGTCCGACGCGATGCGCAAGGACGCTGCCGGACTCGGATCCATCAGTGTTTCTTTAGATCCGGCACGGGGGCCGCCTCGCTGTCAGGGAGCCACCGGCGATGTTCGTTCATGACCTGGCGATACTCGTCGCGGACTTTCCCATGCTTCGGCTCCGCGAGGTTGTGCCATTCGTGGGGATCGGTCGTGTGGTCGTACAGTTCTTCTGAACCATCCCGATAACGGATATACCGCCAGCGCTGACTTCGTACGGCATGGTTTCCGCGCTGGTATGTCATCACGGCCGGCTCACTCCAGGGCCGTGTCGGATCACGCAGCAATGGCACCACACTGCGGCCATCGGCCGACTCATCCGGCGGCAAACCCGCCAGTTCCAGCAGCGTGGGATACAGGACGCTCAGGTCAAGCGGACGATCACAAACCGTATTCGCCCGCGCGACTCCCGGTGCAACGATCACAAACGGGATGTGGGTCGTCTTTTCCCAAAGCGCGAATTTCTCAATGTGGTCCTTCTCACCCAGATGAAAGCCGTGGTCCGACCACAGCAACATCACCGCATTTCGATAACGATCACTGCGATCCACCGCGTCCAGCAATCGCCCGAGCTGCGCGTCGACAAACTCCGCACACGCGACATAGCTGCCAATGAAATCTTGCCACGCCCCCGGCTGCCGCTGCTCCACCGCCTGCATTCCCTGCCAGAACCAGTCTTTCCGCTTCATCAGCTGATGGGCGCCGGCCGGCAGATCGCCTCGATCATCAGCAAGTCGCTGCGGCAGGGCGTCGATTGGCCGGTGCCATTGGGGTGGCGCGAAAAACGGAGAATGTGGTTTGAACAGCCCACAGGTGAGAAACAGGGGCTGGTCAGCATCATGATCTTCAAGCACTTCGATACAGCGGGTGACCGTCTGGTAGTCAATCGTCTGCTCGTCGCCAGGTGGCCACGGCCCCCAGTCGGTATTGCGTGAGCCGTATTCAGGCGCCCGATTGAGCTTGGAGGCCGGATACTGCTGGGGCGTCATGGGCGTGAAGTGAACAAAAGAAGCCGGATCGTGAAAGGCGCCGTTCAGATGATGATGAAAGACTTTGCCCGCACCTGCCACGTAATAGCCAGCATTACGAAACTGCTGTGTGATGGTGAGACGATCGGGCAGGGCCCGTCGCCAGTCACTGGCGTTGCCGTATACGCCGGAGGTCGCTGGACGCAGCCCGGTGAGCGTGGCAACGCGTGACGGATTGCAGGCTGGAGACACGCAGTACGCCCGACGAAACAGGACGCCGCGACGAGCCAGACGGCGCAGATGAGGCGTGCGAACAGGGCCCTGCGGATCAAGCAGCGAAATCCAGTCATTCAGGTCGTCCACGATCACCATAATCACGTCAGGCGATGGCGAGTAGCGGGGGCGTGCGCGGGGTTCGGATTTCGCGGTGGCAGCCACGGCACCGTCAGAGTGACCGACAGCCTCACAGTCTGCGGCCAGCCCCCCCGTCAGCCCCGAGCACAGCAAGACGACGAACATTCTTTTGCACGGCACGCGGGTCTGTCGCCTCATCACACGATCCCATCAAAGGCTGGCACGGTCAGCACCCAGCTTACCCGGGGGAGTGCACACTCACAACGCGAGCAACATCAGCGACGCACTGAGGATCGTGGCGAAGGTTACGACGACAGATTCTCGAAGGCCCCTGTGTCGGCAAAGTACAGCCGGCCAGGATCAAACTCTTCCGGCGGAACCTGCAGAATGCGCAACCACACTTCGCGTCCGCGCGCCAGGCCTTCCAGCGAAACGTGGCATCCAAGTTGATCGTCATCGGCAAACGAGCTGGCCTGCCACCTCAACTGCGGCGTGGAGTCAAACAACGAGACAACAGCGTTCAGATCGATCTGAAAATACGAGGGCAGGTGACTGCCATCCGCTGGTCCGCCCACAACTTCGGTGGCCATCACGAACAGCGTCATTTCCCAGACGTTTTCGACCGCATCTTGGAAAAAATGACAGCCGACGGGCGCCGAGTCCTGTCGACTGCCGCTGATAATTTTCGCTACGTCATTTCCCAGCCATCGCAGCCACCCGGGGGGCTGCGGGTCTGAATCGACCACGCCTGTCATGTTATCATTCCGGTTTGGTCGACCCGTTGTGCCCACAGGTCGCACTGCATAGACAATTGGTACCATTTGCTGCCAGCACGCGTGCAACTAATGAGCCAACGTGGGATTTCCCAGTGTTTGCCGGAAAATCGGTTTGATACGGATCGTCCCGGAAAAGAAACGTTTTAACTTGTAAGCGATCTGCTGAACAATTTGTAAAGCCGTCTGAACACATCCTCTGCCGGAAGGCCCCAGCCTGATGACGCGCGTTTTCCTTTTGCCGCTGATGTTGCTCCTGTTCATCCCGACCCCGGCGGCAACCGCTGAAGTGCCCATTCGTCGTCGCGCGGTGGACCTGATCATCCTGAAGGACGGGACACGCCTGCTGGGAGCCATTGTCAGCGACGACCGCCGCAATGGCACGGACCTGCTTGTCCGACAGCAGTGGCTGTCGGACAACGCACCGGATGTTGTCGCACGCCTGGAGGACGACCAGAACGAAGCTGACAATGCGGCCAACCCGGTCGCTGCGCTCGTGCAGCAGTACATCGAGCAAATTGAAGGCACCCCCAAAGGCAGTTTGGAACGCATTGGCTACCTGCAGGAGCGACTGACCAATCTGCAGGCGGTTCCTGCCGGCGGCAATCTGGCAGAGTTCGTGCTTATCCATATCCCCCCCCGTCAGGTACGCCAGCGACTGCAGCAGACCGGCGGCGGACCGGGACTGTCCACAGCAGCGATCCTCAATGGGATCGACGATGTTGAGAATCGCAGTCGCACGGAAGTCCTGAAGGAACTGCGACAGATTCCTCAGGGACAATTGCTGACGCGCCTCCCTCAGCAGGAACAGCAGACATCGTCTGAACGGCAGGCGGAACAGCAGTTTCGCCAGTTGCTGGTGGTCACGGACCGAGCCTTCGGAACAACGGCGAAGCTGATTCTGCTGAACGGCGACTACGTTTCAGAGCGCGGGTCTGCAGCCCAAATTCAAATGCTCACCACCAAAATGATGATGAATCAGGTCCAGTCGCAGCTCCAGGATCTGCTCAATGAAGGGAGTGGGCTGCCGGGCGGACTGGGTGGCGAACTTTCCAACACGGGCGCTGACAATACCGGCGCGGTTCCCGGGTCGCTTCCCGCCAAAGCGGCTGCGATCGCCGCTGCCGAGAATGCCGATGTGGTAGAGGTCTCAGAAATGAACTTAAACCCCACGGCCGGTTCAGCCGTCGTACGAATCTCAATGTACCATCGCGGTGCCCCTGAAGACGATTACCGGCTGGCGACGTCGGTTGTCGGAAGAGCCAGCGGGGCAGACATCACACCAGAGCAGAAGAAACGCATTGAGCAGGACTCCCGCGTGCAGCAGGTGACCACCATGTTCAGCGCGCTGGGCTCGGGAGGACAGCAGATCAACCGGGCACTGTCGGTGGGTGCTGCAGTCGAAGTGGCACAGGAACGGGCGCGGGCGGCTCTGAATCAGGCACTGGCCACCAGCCCCACAGACGCTGCAACGGCGATCTCCATTCGACGCAGTGAACTGGTCCCGGTGGAGGAGTAGACACGGTCCGGCACTGATGTACGCCCCTTCAGGAGACGGTCGGAAGCACGGCCGTCAACACGTCATGCAGAAAGGCGGCCAGCCGCGGCAGCAATTCATCAGGCGGCAAAGATGCCTGAAATGGTCGCAGAATTCGCCCTCGCTGCTGCGGCGGCTGTCGACCGACGGACGCGCACGCAGACAGATCCACCGCAGCGAATGTCGGCAGCGATGGAGTTTTTTGATGTGTCTGCACGGCAAACGGCGTGGGCTGGTGTGCTGACAGTGACTGCTCCAGCTCGCGTTGCAGGCTTTGCGCCTGTTGTTCAGAGAATCCCGGGACGTGCAGGATGATTGGCCTGGCACTGAGTCGCGCAAGCAGTTCGGCCGTCGTTTCCTGAAGGAGAGGGTGCGGCCAGTGCGGCGCGACTTCATTTAGTGGCTCCAGCACAAAGCGTCGAAACCACATCAGCGGATGGGGCACGGTAAGCTGGGGCGACTCGACCACGAGATCATCAAACAGCAGCAGATCCAGATCGAGCGGACGTGGCCCCCAGACCGTCGTCCGCGTTCGCCCCGCCTGATCCTCGATTTGGTGCAGCAGGCTCAGCAGGGCGGCAGCCGAAAGATCGGTCTGCACAAGCGCCGCGGCGTTCAGGAATTCGGGTCCGGCATCAGTCCCCATGGGGGCCGTTCGCAGTAGAGAACTGCGTTGCAGCAGGGTGACCCCCGACTGCTCGAGTCGTTCACAGGCCAGGTCAAATGCGCGCTCAGGATTGTCCAGGTTGGCCCCCAGAGCGATACAGCAGCGGTTCACGTCGTCGTCCTTTCAGGAGCAGACTCTGACAACGTGGACGGCGATCGTCAATTCGCAGGCGGGGCAGCAGAACACGATTCGCATGGCCGGCTGGCCGTACTAGAAGCCGTTGGTATCCAGTTCGGTATCGATACTGGTCCACCAGTTGGCCACACCGCCACCGGCAGACAACAGCCCAACGATGAGGACCAGTAAGATCATGGCCAGCATCACACAGTATTCGACTGCGGTGGTGCCGTCTTCATTGCGTAGAAATGACTTCAATCTGCTCATTGATTCTGCCGCGTCTGGGTGTTTCGAGTCTGCTGCCTGGATGTTAGAAGCTAGGTCGCCAGGCCTGGTCGGCAAATTTGCGGGTCGATGGACGGCCGAATTGACGGGCGACCACCATTCTGACGGCCCTACAATCCGCACAGCCCGTGGAATCAACGACCGTTTACGGGCAAAACCCCAGACAATTCATCGGCTGTCGCCTGACAATTCGCTCCCAACGATGCGGGTCGGATGGTCGTTAACTGGTAACCCCGGCGGATCTTAATACAGTGCGAAGCCCGAATTCCCGACCTTGCGTGTTACACAACTATGGCTTCCTACACTGATCGACTGCACGAGCAAATCCGTGCCCGACAAACGTCTGCTCTGGTGGGCCTTGATCCCCGCTGGAATCTGCTGCCTGACGAAATCCGAGCCGCCGCCGAGGCGGCCGGCGGGACAACATCCGAAATCCACGCCCGGGCGTTCCAGTCGTTCTGCTGTGAGCTGATTGACATCGTCGCGCCAGTGGTCAGCTGCGTAAAACCGCAGGTGGCTTTCTTTGAACAACTTGGCCCGGCTGGCATCCTCGCCGTGCAGCATGTGATTCGATACGCCCGCAGGCAGGGACTGATTGTGATCGCGGACGCCAAACGGGGTGACATCGGATCCACGGCAGAAGCCTATGCTGACGCCTGGCTGGCCGGTGAAGATCCGGACCGCGCGCCGTTTGCTGCCGATGCGCTGACGGTCAATGCGTATCTGGGGACGGACACGCTCGCGCCGTTTGTCCAGGCCGCCTGCGAGCGGAAGGCGGGACTTTATATTCTGGTGCGCACCAGCAACCCGGGTGCGGCGGCTTTTCAGGATCGGGTCACTGACAGTCAAAAGCTGTTCGAAGGTGTGGCTGATGTCGTTGAAGCGCTGAACACAGAAAACTGGCCGGACGCTGACTATGGCAGTGTCGGCGCGGTGGTCGGAGCCACATGGCCGGAAGAACTGCAGCAACTGCGGCAACGCATGCCCCACACGCCGCTGCTGGTGCCAGGTTACGGCAGTCAGGGCGGCACGGCCGCTGACGTCGCTGGCGCATTTGACGGCAGCGGCCTGGGGGGGGTGATCAACAGTTCCCGCGGCATCAACTTTGCCCATCGCAAAGAGCCCTTTGCGACAGAGTTTGGAGAGGCCCGGTGGCGAGACGCCGTTGTCGCCGCCACACAGCAGATGATTGAGGATTTGCGAAGTCACACGCCAGCGATCAGCTGAGCAGCGCTGCCCGCACCTGTGCGCGGCCAGTCAGATTCTGCCGGGCACTAGGAACGCACGCGCGGAGCGCCACTGGTGGACACATCGCTGCCGGCTTCATCGGATCGGGAATCGCTGTTGATCACTTCTTCGTGGAACGATAATCGCAGACCTGGCAGTTCGATTTCGGCAATTTCAAACCGTGACGCGGGTGCCTGAGGGCGGCTGGCCAGGCCGGGAAAACCGGACCGCAAAGCGCGGCCGCCCAGAAATCCCTGCTGAGGGGACGCTGCCGCCGGGGCAGGGGGCGTCGAACGGTTCAGCGTGACATGAATGGGGGGCGTGGACGGGTAATTCAGCACCACTCGGACCATGCCGCCGTCAGCCACTTCGCCGGGACCGGCGGCCACAAACTCGGCGCTGACGCCCTGTTGCAAAGGACGATAGCCCACCGAATGAAACGTCCGATTGCCGCGAACGACTTCCGGGCGGGCGTCATTCAGCTTCCAGCCTGGTGAAGCGGCCAGCACAATGGCATCCCCGCGCGCTGTCTGCCGCAGCGAGGCCGTCAGCGTGGAAGCAAGGTAGGTGCGAGCGACCTGGGGCATACGATCAGCACCCAGCAGTTGTGCGCTTAGCAGCAGTCCCGGGATGGGCACGTCACGGACCACCCGTTCATCGTCAAGCAGGCTGGCCAGTTTGGTGGCATCGCCAGAGTGATAATACAGCGACACCAAAGCGATGCGGCTTTGCTGTGGCTCCTGCCCTTCATCCAGGTTGCACAGAATCAAATCCTCCGCATCCGCATACTGACGATGTCGGCCCAGCACCCAGGCGCAGATCAGGTTGGACTCCCAGTTGCGGGTGGAATAATCCAGAACACGGGCGGCCGTGCGGGCGGCATCCGGATGCCCCATGTGCTCCTGCAACAGCGCCATGTTGGCCGTGCTGCTGGCCAGCATGTCGTCCTGGCGAAAATGTCCGCTGCCGATTTCTGTCAGCCGCTGATAGGTTTCCAGTGCTTCTTCCGTGTGTCCCAGATGCTGCTGCGTGCGGGCCTTGTAGTACCAGTACGGCGGATAGCATTCCATGAAGCGTTCCATTCGCTTCAGCATCCGCAGCTGACGCTCACCGTCGGTCTCCTGCAGCACGCGGGCCAGCTGATCCAGATCCTGATCGCGAATCAGCCACCGATCGGGGATGTTGTTCTTTTGCGACAGGCGCCAGAAACTGTCCAGAAACGTACTGCTGCGGGACATCAGACTGGAGAACTCTGATTTCTCCACCTTCCACTGGTCCGCATCGCGGCGATGCTCCTGCGTGCGATAGTCCCACCAGCTGTTCGCCCCGCTTTGAATGGCGGACCCCAGCTGACCGGTGGCCATCTGAGCGCCGATGACAAAAAAGCTGGTCCCCAGCTGACGGTGCACATTGCGACGGAACTGCTCGGAAATCACCGTGCGTTCCCGCTCGCTGATTTCGACCTGGCTGATCTCATCGAGAATCGACTTATAGAGCGCGATGACTTCCGGATCTTCAATCTGATTCAAATCCAGATTGTTGAGAATCCGGGTTTGCTCTTCGTAGAAGACGGGCTTTTGCGGCGACCGCCGAATGCGATGCAGCGCGGCGCGACAGTAATTGAGCGCGACGGCCGTGGTCTTGCGAACTTTCTCTTCGTGTTCCGCCGACTGATCGGGGTTCGCGGATGTTGATCCAGTTGTGACCAGCCCGACAAGCAGACCCACAACGAGACGACGAGAAACAGAAATCGGCGGACGCCGAACGGGGAGGGATTGGTGGAGGGAGGGCAGTTTCATGGATCTGTTCGAATTGACCGGCTGCGGTGGCCATCATCCCGATCGCCGCGCTGCCAAATTCCAGAAAAACCGGTTCGTCAGGCGCCTCCTGCGGATCACGAACGACTCTATGATTGGTCACCAGCCGCACCAGGCAAGGATGGATGTCCTCTGACCTGGGGTTCGTCCACCTGTCGTGTCAGTCATCCGGAACAGAGAAACGGCAGAATCAGCGATATCTGCCGAAGCCTGTCAAACTCTGTCGATTCTGACGCCACGCCTCCCGTCAGATTGATCACACGCACGGCACAGCACGCAGAACACGAGTGGCTGCCTGAGACCAGACCATGTGACGAACACGCCAAAAACACGCCCATTTTCGTCAAAACAGGGCCTCAACGGACGTCTCATGTCAGTTTGATCTGGCTGTCATCGGAGGAAATCACTAAATCTGTCGGCCCCGCTAACCGCTGTGCAAGGAGGCACCCCGTGCGAGACACATTTTTGCCCTTCGCCCCCCCGCTGATCGGCGAAGAAGAAATCAACGAAGTCGTCGATACGCTCAAATCTGGCTGGCTGACCACCGGCCCCAAAACACGCAAATTTGCTGAGCAATTCGCCACATACACTCAGGCTCCCGGCGCCCTGACGGTCAGTTCCTGCACGGCCGCCCTGCATCTGTCCCTGGTTGCACTGGAAATCGGGCCCGGCGATGAAGTGATCACCACACCGCTCACGTTTGCTGCCTCGGTCAACGTGATCGAGCATGCGGGCGCGAAACCCGTGCTGGTCGATGTCGAGGCGGATACGCTGAACATCGATCCGGTGGCTGTGGAAGCGGCCATCACGCCAGCGACCAAAGCCATCATTGCCGTCCACTATGCGGGGCACCCGGTGGAACTGGATGCGCTGCGAAAAATTGCTGCGGACCACAACGTGCATTTGATCGAAGACGCGGCTCACGCCATCGGCGCCAGTTACAAAGGTGAGCCTGTGGGCAGTGGATCCAATCCGGCCTGTTTCAGTTTCTATGCCACCAAGAACCTGACCACAGGCGAAGGGGGAATGCTCACCGGCGATGACGCGCTGCTGGAACGAGCCCGACAACTGAGTCTGCACGGCATGAGTCGTGAGGCGTGGAGTCGATATGCGGCGGGAGGCAAATGGGCGTATGACATTGTCGCCCCTGGTTTCAAATACAACATGACCGACATCCAGGCGGCTCTGGGCATTCAGCAGTTGAATCGTTTCGAGTCCATGCAGCAGCGTCGCGCTGATATCGTGGCTCGCTATCAGTTGGCGTTTGGTGGCAATGCGGCCCTGCAAACACCCGTGACGCGTGATCACGTGACGCACGCCTGGCACCTGTACGTCATTCGCCTGAATGAGGGGGAACTGACCATCGACCGCAACCAGTTCATCGAGGAAATCAACGGCCGCAACATTGGCACATCGGTGCACTTTATTCCCATTCACATCCACTCTTACTACGCCCGGAAGTACGGCTGGCAACCAGACGATTTCCCGGTGGCCCTAAGCAACTACGGCCGCATGCTCAGTCTCCCGCTGTCGCCCCGCATGAGTGACCAGGATGTCGAGGATGTCATCGACGCTGTTGCCGCCGTCACGGCAGCGGCGGCACCCAGGAAAATGGCCGGGTAAAGAAGCGGTCACTGTTGTCTGTCACGGCAGGGCGATGGTGGCGATCGCCGCAGGGAACGAGTCTAATACGACAGGAAGTTCCCAACGGCCCGTTCGGCAGCCAGCAGCGAGACATCATGTCGGTTAGTACGTCCACCATTCGACTTTCCATCAGCAGCGAAGAGCAGTTTCAGGTTCAGGTTGGCACTGAGGTTCGCGCCGGCGAGCTCTACTACCTGGGCATCGATCCCAAACAGGACGACCACGACTGCACGGCCCAGGAAGGCCTGCAAGCGCTGATTGACGCATGGATCGAGGCCATCGAGTCAGCGCCTGAGCGGAAGATCTTTTATCTGCCGTTTGATTTCTCTGACGAATACACGCGGTGGCTCGGCTGCGAGAAAACGGCAACCACCATCACGGTGGTCTGCGGCTCTGCTGAGGTGGAAGGCTGGGCTTTTTCACCACGTGACTTCTCCGCACACGTGTTCGCCCTGGCCGATTTTCAGGCCGACGAGCCGGTCAATCCTCAGACGTTCTATACGCCCCGATTTCTGGCTGGACTGCGGAGCAGCCGGGCGGCCCTGTCTGCCGACAGCTAAGCGATCTCCCTCGAAAACGCGGTCGTCTCGGCCGACGGATCGTCGTGGCTGCCAAACCACGCGATGACCGCGCCGGCCACCGCACCAGCGAGGTGCCCGTCCCACGAGATACCTTCGCCTACCGTGGGCAGCACGCCGGTCAGCAGGGTCGCACCATACGTCAGACCAACAAAGATCGAAATGATCAGCGCGGCCGGCCGTCGTTCACGCACCCCGCTGATTATCAGAAACGCAATCAGCGCGTACACCAAACCGCTGGCTCCCACGTGTCGCGACGTGCGGCCAAAACACCACAGAAGCAGTCCTCCACCAACGATCAGCTGCGGGACAACGGCATAGGAATTGGCGCGGGAACCAGCGAGCAGTCCCAGCAGAATGATGAGCGGCACCGTGTTACCAAACAGATGGCCGAAATCCGCATGCAGAAAT
The DNA here is from genome assembly GCA_024742875.1 of Planctomycetaceae bacterium. Taxonomy (GTDB): domain Bacteria; phylum Planctomycetota; class Planctomycetia; order Planctomycetales; family Planctomycetaceae; genus Fuerstiella. Next base: position 174,982 of record JANSXP010000006.1, read on the forward strand.
GGCATCGTTAAAATTCCAGCCAGACCAGAGGTGGTGCGGGGCACCAGCCCATACTGCGTCAGATCGGCGGGCAGCAGCCAGTCCACGCCAAACACAATCCAGATCAATCCCAGCAGAGTGGCGACGCCATCCAGTTCTTCGACCACACGATGCTTCATACTCTGGCCTGTCAGCTGAGTTCTGTTTTCAGTCCCGTCAATCGGCTGGCTGCCGGCGTCTGGGGGTCCTGCACATTCAGCGACGCCCCCAGGCACTCTGCCAGTTGCGGCAGTTGACTGTTGTAGTAACGACTGAACGTCAGCTCCCCTGATACCTCGCCCGTTACACGGAGCACATTCGTAAAATAGCCCGTCTCCAGTTCCAGTTGACTGGCCTGCTGACTGATTTCCAGCACCGTGTCTGCGGCAATCAGCCCGGGCTGTACGAGTCGCCAGCCCGAGTCAAGTCGCTGCAGGCGACAACGGGTGCGGGCGGCAAACGGACCAAATTCACTGACGGGAAACACGCTGATTTCGGATTTCGCCTGCTGCGGCGGTGCCAGCATGGCCCAGCAGGCGTCCATCAACATCGTTCGGAAGAAGACTTCTCGCCGATACACCCACCGAAACACGATCGCGGCCGCCAGAAACAGGGCGAGATTGATCACGGTCGCCAGTGTCGGACTGTAGCCGTAAACCGCCATCAGAAAAGCGCATGCTGCCTTGTTGGCAATTTCGAAGATGGCGTCCACGGTGGGAATCGGGGTGATCCAGATCAGCACTTCGAAGAAGAACTTAACCGTGTTGATCACGAACACATTGATAATGGCGGCGATGGCCAGCAGCGTGCTGATGGTGAAACTCAGCGGGGACATCAAAACGACAGTCTGATCCGGCAGCAGAGCGGGCTGCCCGGCCGTCTCAGCGTCCAGCCCGGCGGTCTGCTGCACCAGAAACTTCAACACCAGCATCGTGATAATCCCCGCCCACGCTTCCACCTGATCCACGGCCTGGGCAAACGGCTTGCTGACTTTGGTAAAGCGGGGCACCGACGTGAGCACAGTGAGAATGAGAAACACGACAAACACGGTTTCGTTGTGCAGCGGAGAGGCTTCCCCCAGAAATGCATTGTCCGGCGCCACAAAGCCCTGGCCGTACAGTGCCAGTCCCGACAAACAGGCGATGCCGAAAAACGGCGACAATGCGACGGGAGCCAGAGGGCCCAGCCAGTCGGCCACGCCGAGTGACTGGCTCAGTTGCTGCGCCTGAGCGATTTCCGCGGAGGAAATGGGGGCCTCCCGATTTCCCGCGCGGGAGGCGCTTTGTCCCCGCCCATCGAGTGAGACCACTGTCAGCAGCAGAAAGACTGCCAGCATCAACTGGCGAACGAAATGGGGCGACGAGCAGGAATTGGCTGTTGTCATGACGGGAACCGCATTTGAACGACTGAAGATCGGCATCTTAATCAGTGAAGGCCGTTTCCTGACACCCCCGAGCGGTCAAAGAACTCCACCACTTCCGGGGTCATATTGCCCGGGATTTCGCGGGATGTTACAACCGCCCGGCACGAGGCCCCATCTCTGCAGGAGGCAGCAACATGACGGAACCCGCGTCGGATCGGCAGACCAGGATCAGGACTTCACGCCCAAAGCGACGGCGATCACGCGCGTTTCGCTGCGGTGCCGGGCTGATCGTGGCGGCGGCCGTTCTGGTCTCGCTGGAACTGTCGGTGCGCGCGTTGACGGCAGACCCTGGCAGTCGACGATTCCAGCAGATTAATCAGATTGTTCTGTTTCTGGGCACTCACGAATCCGACCTGATGCTGGACGCCGATCCGGAGCGCTTCTGGAAACTGAAGCCAGGCGTGCGGATTGAAGATTCCCGCAACGACTTCTGGAAAGGACGCGTGTCGAATTCGCTCGGATTTCGCAACCCGGAATTTGAAATCGCACGCAAAGAGGGTTCGCTGCGTATCGTCTGCTTTGGCGACAGCAGCACTTTCGGCATTGGCAACCGCATGGCAGAGACGTGGCCCGCTCAGCTGGAAACGCAGTTACGTTCGACCGACTGTTCGGCAGACTTCTCACAGATTGAAGTGATCAATGCGGGCGTCCCAGGCTACTCATCGTGGCAGGGGCTGCAGCATATGCGGCAGGAGATTGGTCGACTGCAGCCGGACATTGTGCTGGCCTCCTACGCGAATAATGACTTCTGGCACTGGGACGACGCCACGGACAGGGCTCATGCCGAGCGGTTTCGGCAGTCCACCTTGCGCAGTGTGCTGCTGCGCAGTCGCGTGGCCTGTCTGTTTGACGATCTGCTGTCGCAACTTCGGCAGCCGGGGGCGGAAGCGCTGCAGTCGCCCTCACCCAACAAGCGCTGGGCGCAGACGGCAACAGTCAATTACGTGAGTCCGATTCCGCAATGGACACGACGTGTGCCGCTGGACGACTTTCGAAACAACCTTTCCGCCATGGCAGATCTTTGCGGAGAACATCAGGCTGCGTGCATCTTCGTGAAATGGCCCGACCAGCCTCTGGCGTCCGGGCAGGGCAGTCCGCGTGAAGAGTACCATGAGGTTCTGGGGCAGATCGCGGCGGAACGTCGCCTGGCTGTCGCTGATGTTGTCGCTTCGTTTCAGCGGCACCCCTGGTCCGTGGACACGTACATTCCCAATGACATCGTCCATGTTGACAGAGCGGGAAATGCTCTGGCCGCTCAGGCGGCCCTGGCAGCCGTCCGTCAGGTGCTCGGAACACCAGGCTCCACGGACATTGGTTCGCCCGGCCCCATTGCTTCTGTGCCGACCAACTGACAGAGTCGTCAGCATTCTGGTTACCGCCAGTTGCGTCCCGCCTCCATCCGGTGGAGCAGTCACGACAGCGCCGTGTCAGCAGGGGCTCGCGTGTCCAGCCATCACGCCACAGACGGCCCGTCATCAGATCTCCACCGCGCAGATTTTTGCCAGCGACACCGGCTTCCGGCAGAATCAGCTCACTAACTCTGAGTGAGTTTTTGGAGTCTGAGGGGAAGCGCTCAAAAGTGCAGGATTGCCTTTCAGTGAGATGAGGGCTTTCACTAACCTCCCGAGGTCAAACCCGCACCCGGAACCACACTCACGAAAGGGCCGTCATGAAGTGTTCACGTTGCGGCGAATCCAAGTACATTCGAATCAGTGAAAGTAAGGATCGTCTGCTATTTCGCCTGTTTCTGGGCCGCTGCCTGCGATGTCACTATTGCGGCGACACATTCATGGCTCCTGTGTGGAAGTCATTCCGACCAGCGCGGACAGCCTCACGACGGGTGGTCGCCCGTCGTCAGGAAGCGCTCGGCTAACGTATCGCTTTCGCCGTGACGTCAGACGATGCGGTCCGCCGCCGCTACTTCTGACACGAGGGACAGTAAAAGGTAGATCGCTGTGCCTGCACGATTCGTTTGATTTTGGTGTCAGCGCACTTATCACACGCCTCGCCAGCCTTCTGATAGACCACGTGGGCGTTCTGGTAAGAACCATCCTTATTCAGAGCGTTGCGGTACGTCCCGTCACCCAGAGTGGAGCCTTCGTACTCAATCGCCTTCTCGAGGACTGACAGCGTCGCCTCGTGCAGTTTGGCGATCTGGCCGCTTGTAAGTCGGTGCGCCCCGCGATTGGGGGAAATGCCGGCACGATGCAGGATCTCACTGGCGTAGAGATTGCCAATGCCAGCCACCAGCTTCTGGTCAAGAAGCGCGACTTTTACCGGCCGTTTCGTCCGCTGCAGCTGAGCTTTCCACACGGCCGGCGTCATCTCGAGGGCATCGGGTCCCAGCTTGTCCCTCAGAGCAGACATCCCTTCAGGGTCCAGCAGACTGACGGTTCCCAGTCCGCGACGATCCCAAAACTCAAAAGAACTGCGCCGACCCCGCTTTGGCTTCAGATGCCAGCACAGTCGGCGATGCTCCGACGTGGGGGGATCGGCGACCAGCATCAGGCCCGTCATGCGGGGCTCCACGACGATCGCGTCGCCTGTCTCCAGTTCAACAATCACCCGTTTCGCGAATCTGGTCACCCGCAAAATCGTCGTATTTCGGACTTTTTGCCGGAAGCTCCGCGACGACGGCGTTACCTGTATCGGACGTCGCGTGCAGGGGCAGAATTCCAGATCGAGGATCGTGCGACCTTCCAGTTCGGGCCGCAATCCCCGCACCATCGTTTCAACTTCCGGTAATTCCGGCATCGTCTGCGTCTCGTTTGTATTTTTTCGAATTTTCGTACTGGGCAGGCTGAAAGCATAATTGGGAATGCGTGCGAGCTGAAGCATCCGTGGGGCAGGGGCGGTCGCCCGTATTTGCCGGCGTCAAACGTGCAGGATGTGCTGGAAATCGTGGATTATTCTTGACCACGGTAACTCCCACGACGATGCTTGGAACTAGGTTTTCAGGCCGCCAAATGACGAGTGCGCGCCTCCGGATTCCCGGTTTGCCCACTCGTCTGCTCACCAGAGCCCAGTGAATCGAATTCACACCTTCAGGAAATCAGATCAAGGGCATTCTTATGCTGCGTTCACCGTTTCAGCTGCTCCTTATTGCCGCGATGACATCGACGATGGCCGTTCGAGCCACAGCAGATGAAGTCGAGGCGGGCGTGAAGGCTTCCGCTCTGCGAATGCAGGCCCGAGTGGCCGCCGAGCAGGGCGACTTCACCACAGCGCTGCAGGACATTGAGCAGGCTGCTCGGCTGCAGGGTGATCGTGCCACGGCCGATCGGGCCCGCAAGCTGAAGCCCCAAATTCAGGGCGGCAGTCAGTTCTGGGATCCCACCGAGCTGATCAACCTGATTCAGTCACAAACCAGCCCGCCCGCCATGTGGATTGATGTGGACGGCGAAGGCGGAACCATCACGCCCAACTCACAGGGTGTGTTTGTCGCGGCTCCTGCTGTGCTGAAGGCACTGTCTCAGATCAAGGACGACAGCCACCTGCAGGACGCTGTGAAATTTGTTCGCAATGCCAACCACAACAAAGACGTTCGCAAAGCTTCCAAACTGCGAATGGTGTCTTTGGTCCGACTGGAACAGCACGTCAAAGAACTGCTGGCCGCCGGCCAGGAAATCCCCGCGGACGTCGCCAACCTGGCCGGGCTGACGCGTATCGAGTACCTGCTGGTCTATCCGGAAACTGGTGACATTGTGATCGCCGGCCCTGCCGCTGACTGGAACACAGACGCCTCTGGCCGCACGGTCAGCCTAGACGGACGCCCCACTCTGCAGCTGGACGACCTGGTGACTCTGTCACGAGCATTCAGCGACACGGGCGCTGGTTTCTTTATGTGCACCATCGATCCCAAACAGGATCAGGTCGCGACCGTTCAGGAATATGTCAACAAGCATGTGGCCAAACTCAATCGCCGCAATGCGGATGAATTCACACGCCAGGTCGAACAGGGTCTGGGTCTGCAGAACGTGTTCGTGAAGGGCATTCCCCAAAATTCTCGCGTCGCCTCTGTGATTGTTGAAGCCGACTACCGCATGAAGGAAATCGGCATTGGCAAACGCAAAGGCCCGGAAGGCATGAAGAGTTACTTTGACCTGCTGACTCGCTCTGAGCAGCGTGGCTCCGGATCGATGGACGCCCTTCGCTGGTGGATGGCCGTTGGCTATGACGCGGTTAACATGTCGCAGTCTGGTCACGTCTTCGAATTTGCCGGCAACCCCGTTCAGTGTCTGAGTGAAGATCAGGTAGTTGGCCCTGGTGGCCAGCGAACCGGCACGGGCAAAGCCACGCGTGCCAACGCAAAGTTTGCGGACCTGTTCACCCGTTTCCTGCCGGATCTGGCAAAACAGGACGTCGTCTTTGCCGACCTGGAGAACATCTTCGACCTGTCCATGGTGGCCGCTCTGGTCAACGCTCACGGACTGGCCGGACAGGTGGGCTGGACGCCTGAAACATTTGTCAGCCGCAACAGCTTCCCCACACGTGAGCTGGATGTTCCCGCCGAACTGATGACCGCCGCAGCACACCGCGTTTATCCGGGAGGCAGCATTGTGATCCAGGTCGCAGGTGGTGTTCGCGTCGATCTGGACGAATACGTGAATGGTCGTGGCAAAGTGGCCATCAGCGCAGAGCTGGATCAGCAAAGCTCCAAAGCCACCCCACGGGGACAGCAGGACGGTCGCTGGTGGTGGGACGCCAACTAGTCGCAATCGCAAGCTCTGAATATTACGAAGCGAGTCTCCCCGCGAGACTCGCTTTTTTTTTTGCGTTCAAGGACTGGCGCGCTCCTGCGGTTCCCGCTCAATCCTGCCCGCAGTGTTCAGCGCTGTTTTGCCCCCTGCCGATCCACCGCAGCAGCCCCCACACCACTGCGGCGCCAAGAAAGTAGGGCGGAAAGTCATCCCAGTGGAACGAAGTCCCCAGCAGCCCTGCGCCCAGTCGCGTGGCCCGGAAGCTGGCGAGTGGTTCCGGATTCCACAATTGGCCAATTTCAATCACGCAGGTGGCAAGCAGCACCAAAATGGCAATGCGATTTACCGACTCCTGGCGCGGCCAGATTGCGAACGCAAAAGTCATCCAGAATACGACGTAAGGAATTCCACCGCCGTTCGCTGCCCACCACGCAGGAAGACGGGATCGGTAGCCAGCGTAGGCCAGCAAAAGCAACGCGCTGGCCACACACAGTACGCCAGAGCCTATTCGTTGTCGGTTCATGATTGACGGTTTCGTGGCCGAGTGCAGGTCGAGAGCATCCGATGCCAGACCGGCATGTTAGCGGCCTGAAGCGGACCGTCACAACACCAGCAACTGAGCGGCGCAAGGGGCATCAGTGCGTCCCCCCCCCCAGGCGATCACGTGAAATCTGCCGTTTGACTGTTTATGCTCGATCCTATGAACCCGGATGCCTCGAACGACCAAACCCGAAGCAGCCTGCTGCGGCGGGTGCGCGATCCGTCTGATGAGACGGCCTGGGAACAGTTCCACGATCTGTATTCGCCACTCATGTACGAGTACGCCGTCAGTCGCGGCCTGCAGCCGGCCGATGCAGAGGAAGTGCGGTCCGAGTGCCTGATGACGATGGCCCGGCAAATCTCCGCCTTTCGGTACGAACGCCGCCGCGGCACGTTTCGATCGTGGTTGCGGACGATCGTCGTCCGTCGCGTCATCGATCAGTTTCGGCGAAGAGGGCGGCCAGTCACCGGGCTGGAATCTCCGGAAACCGTCCCCGATGCATCCGACCGCCCCGACGAACTCTGGGAACGCATGTGGCGGGAGAATCATTTGCAGCACTGCATGAGTCAGGTCAAGCCACTGGTCTCTGCAGCGACCTGGGAAATCTTCGAGTCACTCGTCGACGAACGGGAGTCCGTTGACGAACTCTGTCAGCGGCTGCAGATTTCACGAAATCAGGCTTACAAGGCACGCAGCCGGGTGCTGGCGTTGATTCGCGACAAGATGAAGTATCTGGACCCGGATACAGCCACCGATTCGTAACCACCGTTTGTTGGGCAGGCACCTCCGCCATGAGCTCAGATTCGTTTTCGTCAACTGACCCCCTCCCATCTGGGGGAGAAGATATCGCACCGGATGATGACAGGCTGCTCGCGGAGCTGCGGGCGATTCGACGAAAACAGACCGCTGAGACAGCCAGCGAGCGACCGCTGCCGGACAACAACCGCTATGAGGTTATCCGGGAGATCCGCCGTGGCGGCCAGGGCATTGTTTATGAAGCCATTCAACTGACCACGGGCCGACGCGTGGCACTGAAAGTGCTCTTGAACGGCGAATACAGCACGCCCGGTCATCGGCATCGATTTGAGCGGGAGGTCGATCTGCTGGCGGGATTGAATCATCCGCACGTCGTCACCCTGCATGATTCGGGCGTCCTGGGCAACCAGCTGTTCTATGCCATGGAGTTTGTGGACGGCGTCCCCCTGCATCATTTCGGGCCTTTGCGATTTACCAGTGAAACAGATTCACGGCAGGCCACGCAGCACCTTAAATCAGCGATCTGCTTTTTCACGTCCCTGACAGCGGCCGTGGCTTACTGCCATCAGCGCGGGCTGATTCATCGGGATCTGAAGCCTGGCAATGTCATGGTCAGCAAAGACGGGCAGCCAGTCCTTGTTGACTTTGGACTGGCCAAGTCGCTGAACGCCGCACGAATCACAGATTCCGACCTGACGTCGACCGGCGATTTCGTTGGCACCCTCGCGTACGCCGCCCCGGAGCAGGCCACCGCGACCACGCCTGTGGCTGACGTCCGCAGCGACGTGTATTCGCTGGGCGCCATCCTCTATGAACTGGTGACCGGACAACGACCGATTCCCGATGGAGTCAGTCCGGCCGAGTTCATCCGCCGCATTGCGGAACAACCGCCCGCTCGTCCGTCCGAACGCAACCCACAGGTCAATGTCGATCTGGAGATCATCATTCTCAAAGCGCTGTCGAAGGATCCGGATCGGCGCTATCAGTCGGCCGTGGAACTGCTGCGCGACATCGAACGCTGGCAACGACACCTGCCGATTGACGCGCGATCGGACAGCACCTGGTACGTCATCAGCCAGCGACTGAAAAGGCACAAACTGCCCGTCGGGTTCGCGGCCGGATTTGTGGTCCTGATGATGGCTTTTGGGGTCATCATGTTTCAGCTGTGGCAGAACGCCGTCAGGCAGAACGACGAAGCCGCCTTTCAGACCTACGTGGCGTCACTGTACGCCGCAGACGCCGCTCATGCGGAGCACAGGCGACTCGACGCAGAAGATCATCTGAACCGTCCGCTGCCCGATTACCGTGGCTGGGAATGGGATTACCTGAAATCGCAGCTGAATCACTGCGACACGTGTATTCCGATTGGGAATGTCGGCGACCACATCGCCTGCTGGACACGATCCCCCGATCGCCACCACTTTATCAGTCTGGGAACTGAGGGGACGGTGTTTGTCACGGACATCGATTCCGGTACGGTCGTGCAGCAGATTGCGACTGACTTTACGGGCCTATCTATCGCCGTGGACCAGATGAACGGTCGCCTGCTGGTGGGTGGTGACGACGGGATTCTCAGAGCGTACCCCCTGCTGGAAACAGAGGGTCCTGCCCATCGCATCTCCGATGCAGAATCAACGGCTCTCCGCTGGAGACCTGTGGCAAAGCTGCCCAGTGCGATTTCGGCCGTGTGCACGAGCCCCGACGGTCGGAGAATTTTTGTGGCGACGGGCACGGCGGGTTCGTGGGATGGTCAGTTTCAGACGCTGGACTCAGACGGACAGCCGGTGGCCGGTCCCCGGCGGGCGGGCCTGACCGCAAAGCACATTGCCATCCGAGCGGACGGCCAGCTGCTGGCCGTCGGTTCGTCAGAACTGCAGTTGCGGGACGTGCAGAAAGGGAAGCTGCTGCAGGCTGTGGAACCACAATTTGCCACGCCTCCAGGCAGCACGTATACGCTGACGGATCTTGTCTTTTCTGATGACGGCCGACTGCTGGTCGCCGGTACGGATACAACAAGTGCCTTTGTGTGGGATCTGGCGGATCCCGCTCATCCGCGACAAATCGCCGAACTGGCCGAGCACTCCGCGGCCATCGCGAGTGTGGCGTTTTCGCCGGATGGCGACTCCATCGTCACATCGTCCCGGGATCAGTGCGTCCGTCTGTGGAGCACGACCGATGGCAGCCTGCAGTCCGTCTTTCACGGTATGGTGGGCTGGGGAACGGGCGTCCTGTTCAGTGCCGATGCGACGCGCATCATCGCAGCGGAGTCGCGACACCAACTCAACGTCTATCGAGCGAATCTGCACACCGGCAACTGGGAATCTCAGCGACATCAATCCAGCATCATGACGGTGCGGTTCAGTCCGGATGGGCAGCTTGTCGCCACTGGTGGAGCCGATTATCTGATCCAGCTGACTGACGTCGCCACAGGGCAGATCACCACCACGCTGGCCGGCCATGAGGATATCGTGCAGACCGTGGCCTGGTCAGCCAGCGGCGAACAACTGCTGTCCGGAGACCTGTCCGGTCGCGTGCTGCTGTGGCAGGTCGGTAAGCATTCCGAGCAGTCCGGAATTCAGGAAGTGGCCCGCCTCGAATCGGCCGTCCGGGGAGTGGCTCTGTCATCCGACAATCAACTGGCCTGCGTGGGCTGCATGGACGGTCATGTCTTTGTCTTTGATCTGACGCAGGACGGGAAACAGATCTCTGAGTGGTCTCACGCCGATTCTCTGCTGGCGCTGCGACTCTCCCGGCAGACAAACGCTCTGGTAACGGCCGGCGTGCATCAGCTGCATGTGATCGACCTGGCCAGCGGAGATGTTCGCAGCGAGATCACTCGGGAAGCCCATCATCACTACGCGTCGCTGGCCCTGCATCCCACGCGGGCAACGGTCGCCGTGGGCGGAAACTCGGGGCGGACGGCGGAACTGTCATTGAGTGATGGCACACTGATTGGGCAGTGGGACTGGCATCAAATGCCTCCGACTGCGGCCGCCTTTCACCCGCAGGGGACGCGGCTGGTCACGGCAGGGTCCGACGGCAGCATCAAACTGTGGGACGTGAACCGTCACGCAGAACTGCTGCGACTGAATGTCAACGGCAGCTTTGCCTACGCGCTGGACTGGTCGCCCGACGGACGCCGAATCGCGGCCGCTGTTTACGACGGACGGCTGGTAATGTTTGAAGCGATTCCGGCCGCACAGCGGAAAAACGGGGTCATCGACTGAGTCTTCCGGCTGTCGTCCGAGTCAGCAACCGACAGCCGTAACCAATTGAACAGCAACAGCTTACATCCTATGCAGTGATCGTCGAGCGATACATCGCCGTAATTCGCCGTATTTCAGCCGGTGTCGAGATTTTTCGCGGCTGATCCCGGGCATGCGCACGAAACCAGACCAGAACACCGGCCTGGAGCGAACACATGCCCGATCAGACACACCGTTTTCTGTCTCCCGTTTCTGCCTGCCTGCAGGCCATCCGACAATGGCGTTCGAAGCCGTCGCGCCGCAGATGTCGGCTGTGGTCGAGCGGCGACCGCCTGGAGGATCGCCAGTTGCTCACGCCGCTGTTGATTTCACTGGCCGCAGAAAATGCGTCCGGCGAAGACGACAGCATGAACCCGCAGCTGAGTGGCAACGGTCGGTTTGTGGCGTTTCAAAGTGACGCCGACAACCTGGTGACCAGCAACGGGACCGACGACAACGGAGGTCGCGACGTCTTCGTGCGAGATCTGGAGACTGATACCACAGTGCTGATCAGCGCCACGGCATCCGGCGCGGCCGGCAATGGGGGTTCGTTTCAGCCCAGCATTAGCGACGACGGCCGGTTTGTGGCCTTCGCCAGCTTTGCCACGGACCTGGTGAGCGATGCGACCTTCGCAGGGGGGCCGCAGGTGTTCCTCCGCGATCGGGACGCTGATGGCAACGGCATTTTTGATGAGCCGGACGGCAGTCGAACGATCCTCATCACGCGCGACGCCACGGCTCCTGAGTTCTCAGCCAACAACAACTCAGGCGGCTCTGCGCTGGGCGATCAGTGGGCCACTCGCCCCGTCATTTCCGGAGATGGCAGCAGCATTGTGTTCGGCAGCGCGTCCACGCGGCTGCTCGATCCGGAAGGCGGTGTGACCGACCTGTTTGTTGATGTCGATTTGTATCGCGCGGACGCCCCCTATGGCGGTGGCGTACAACTGGTGAGTGTCAACGACTCCGGCACCGCGGCTGCCGTTGCTCCGGGGGCGGGCGTCGCGTGGGCCCCCTCTGTCGATCGCCGCGGAGAGGTGATCGCCTTCGACAGCAACAACGTGGATCTCGTGGCCGGCGACGACGAAGGATTCTCTGACGTGTTTGTCAGTACAGGAGGTTCGGCCGTGCGCATCAGTGAGTCGGATTCCGGAAAGGGGGGCAACGGGGACTCAAGAGAACCGATCGTCAGCCGCAATGGACGGCACGTCGTTTTTCGCAGCGAGGCTGATAATCTCGTGCCGGGAGACAACAACGGCGTGTCCGATCTGTTTGTGGTGGATCTTGACCTCGACGAAGTGAAACTGGTCAGCCGCAGCCGAGATCCCGACAGCGAATCCGCTACCGCCAATGCCATGTCGCCCGGGGCCACCGGCTATGTGAAAAACGGCTATGCAATCAGCAGCAATGGACGCTTCATCGTCTTTAGCAGTACCGCCACGGACCTGCTGGATGCGTCTCTGGGAATCACAGACACCAACGGCACGTCCGACGTATTTGTGCTGGATCGGGATGCCGATCAGGATTTCGTCTTCGACGAGACGCAGCCTGGCAGCACACGCACTATTCCCGTCAGCGTAAATGCGTCGGGTCTGGCGATGAGCAATTCGTCGGCCTTCACCGGCGGATCGAATGCGGTGTCCATCAGTGATGACGGACGATACGTCGTGTTTACCAGTCCCGGCACGGATTTGGTGGACGGCGGCAGCACGGGAACGGCCGTCTATATTCGCGATCTGGAAGCGGGCGTCACGCAGCTGGTGGGAGAGACGGGCACGGTGGAAGCCCTGATGGCATTCACCGCTAGCGCCTTCGATACGGAACCACTGCGGACCATCTTCGCCAGCGGTAACGACCTCGATGCCGCCGTCAGCGACACCAACATCGCGCTGGATCTGTTTGAGTACACCGCAGCGATTGACATCGACATGCGGAGCGTTGTCGGAGATGGCTACGATCTGCTCGAGATTCAGTACACGATCGAAAATGAGGCAGCGTCACAGAGTTTTGAGATCGGCATTTATCGCTCCCGTGATGGATTGTTCGATCCGGAAACCGACACACTGCTGGACACGATTCTCATCACCGGCACCGATCTCGACCAGGGCGGGCACTCGCTGATCCGCGAGATTGGCAGTGGTCCGGATCAGGTCATGCTGCCTGGAGCAGGCATCGCCGAAACCGACGACGACTATCAGCTGCTGTTCGTGGCCGATCATGAAGATATTCTTGTCGAATTCGACGCAGACGCCTTCAATGACGACAACGTGGCCCGATTTCAGAATCTCTACCACCTGCCAGGAGGGCCTGTCTTTGCTCACGGGCGGACGGGGATCCGCGTTCAGAACGATCAACTGACAGTGACGGAAATTGACCTGGCCACCACAGAAGTCCGTCTGGGACTCGACACCTACACGTACGATCCCGCTGACGTCACCGGCGTTCGATTTCGGGGGCATGAGGGCCACGATCAGGCACAGGGCGGCGGTACACCGGATGCCTTCTTTGGAGGGTCCGGCAATGATTCTCTGGCCGGGGGCCCCGGAGATGACCTGCTCTATGGCGGAATTGACGAGGACAAGCTCATCGGTGAGGCGGGCTTCGATACCATTGCGGACGGCATGGGAGACGACTTTGTCGATGTGGGTCCGGATGGCGGTGACGTCATTTCCACTCCTGGCAGCGACGACATCTTCATCGGTGCGGGCGATGACTCTCATCTGGATTTTTCACTGGCCAACCACAGCATCGACCTGGAGCTGGACCTCGACAACGACCTGAACCTCGATGGTCTGCTGGACGCCATTCAGACGGTCGATCTTGATGGGAACACCATTCAGCTGCTGGGTGGTTTCCGCAATTTTACCGGCTCACTGTTCGATGATCGTCTCAGCATTCCGAACTCTGTGATCTTTGACACCGACGATCTGCTGATCGTGCTGGATGGCTTCGACGGTGACGACATCATCAACATTGATGTGGGGGGCCGCAAAGCCGACTGGACCGGACGCGACTTGGTAATTGATTCCGGTGCGACGATTCGACTGAACAGCTTCGAAGACTTCTCGATCGTCAACTTCGCCCCTGTCACCATCGACAACTCCGATTTGGGTTATGCCGACACCGGATTCTTCGATTCCAACCCGCAGTTTGCCCAGGGCGTGAACGGCGGCGTGCGGTTCAGTGCAGCGGGCAGTGGCAACGCGGCCACCTGGACGTTCACAGACCTGCCGCCTGGCCCACTGCAAGTGGCGTCGACCTGGACTCACGCTCCGGATCGCGCCAGCAATGCACCGCTGACGATTCGCAGCGGCAGTGACGCGCTGGCCGTGGTTACGCGCAATCTGGAGCAGCCACCAGACGATTTCACGGCTGACGGCTTCCACTGGGAGACCCTGACCCTGCTGCCGAACTTCTCCGGTGGTAATCTGACTGTCGAACTGACCGACAGCACGGCCGATGAATTCGTTGTGGCTGACGCCATTCGCATTGAGCCAGCCGGCGAAAAACGGCTGCTCGACGACGACTCGCCGCACACCACGACGACCGGCGGTCAGCGGGTGGATGGCCCCGGTTTGCTGGGAGGTCAGCGCGTCTTCCCGGCGGGACCAGCCACCACGGTGGCCACCTGGGACCTGTCGCATCTGCTGGCAGATCCCCGCTTTGTGGCTGGTCGACATGAGTTGTTTGCAGACTGGGCCGGTCTGTCGGGGGCAGCAACGAACGCGCAGTTTCGCATTGTCAATGCCGGCGCGGCTCCGATTGTGACGCATATGGATCAGTCGCTGGACGCCGGTGACGGAGTCACCTCAGGCACGTCGCTGGGTGTATTTGATCTGGACGCGCGTGAAACACTATCGGTCACGCTCGACAGCAACCCCACGGGCCCTGTCATCGCCGATGCTATCTTTCTGCGACCTGCAGCCGAAATTGTCACACTTCTGTTCGATGACGACATTGACTCAGCGCCGATCGTCTTCGCTGCCGAAGATCCCGTTTTTCTGGGAAGCCTGCCCCACGTTGCCGACGGAGACTATCCGGTACGCACGGTTCATATCCGCAACGACGGCCCCAAACTACTGACCCTCGGCCAGGCCACCGTGAGTGGTCCCTATACAATCTCACAGCCGGCCGCCACGGTCCCGCCCAACTCCAGCACGGCCGTCAGGATATCGCTGAACCCCAATCAGATCGGCGCTCAGTCCGGCTGGCTCACGATCCCGACGGATGCTCCGGGCGGACCACTGGTGATCAATCTGACTTCGGAAGTGGTGGCTGACAGCACGCCTCCTGAAGGGCAGGTCACGGCGGACATCCATCGCGCGACCGATCAGCAGGTGTCTGTGGAAGTCCGCTTTATTTCGCTGACTGATTCTTTCTTCGAACGCATCGGCATGGATCTCGATCTGCAGTTGCACCTGGAGACAGACGCCGGCTTGCAGCCGCTGGACTTTTCGCCGTCTCCGTTGATTGTCAGTGGCGAGCAATCACTGGTGACGCTCGACGAGCTGTCCGTTCTGGAACCAGGCGCTGGAGGGATTCTCCAACTGGAGGCAACGCCCGTCGATGCCGCCGGAAACCGCGGAGAGACATCCCGACACCGACTGCACGTGATGCCCCATCCCGACCTGACTGTGCAGATCCCTCCGTTTGAAGAGTCAATCGAGCTGTTTGGGGACGACATCTTCTCGATCTCCGTGGAACCCACTGAGGACGTGCCGCTGAGATCCACCGAACTACTGGTGAATGGCCAGGTGGTGGATACGAGTTCGAGCGCCCCGTTCATCAGCCAGCTGACTCCCTTCCCAGCCGATCGGCAGTCGACCCTGCAGGGCCGGGCAACGGATGTGTTCGGTAACGTGGCCTTCACCGAACTGATCACCATCACCCCGGACCATTTTGGCCACATCAGCGGGCAGAAGTGGCACGACCAGAATGGCAACGGTCGCCGCGACGCTGGTGAGCCGGGCCTGGATGGCTGGACACTGGAGATTCTGGACGAAGATGGACTGCTGCTCAAAAACGTGGTCACGCAGTCCATCGATCTCAATGAAGACGGTCTCATCGACCCGGTCACAGAGCGGGGGCTGTACACGACGGCGATCGCTGCGGGGCGGTACACCGTGCAGGAAGCGGGTCGCGCTGGCTGGCGACAGACGTCGCCCCATCCGAGCGCCGTGGCCACGCGGGCCCGAGAACTGGATGTTGAATTTGATTTCTCAGCCACACGCAGCGACTTTCTGAACTGGGGTGGTCGCCAGGAAAAATGGTTCTTCGGGCGCAGGGATCGCCAATGGTTCTTCGTTGTCCCCGATGGGACCGTGCTGGCATGGGATGGCAGTGGGCCGGACAACCTGACGGGCCGTGAAGTGGGCCAGCTGAACACTGCGTACTATGACGACATCCGCCTGATCCACGCGGCGCCCCCCGCCGGAAGCCTCCCGGTTCAGGTGCTGGCGGGACAGACCACCGCGGACGTGAGTTTCGGCAATTCCGAGACAGCAGCCATCGCCGGGCAGTCGTGGCATGATGCCAACCGCAATGGTGTTCGTGATGCCGGTGAGTCGGGCGTTAGTGGCCGGACAATTCGGCTGTTTGATGCGGACGGACAGCTGGTGCAAACGACTGTGACAGCCAACAGGGATCTGAACGGTGATGACGTGATCGATCCCGAAACAGAAGCGGGCCACTTTCTGTTTGCGCAACTGGCCACCGGGCAGTTCACCCTCAGCGAAGATCTGCCGGACGGCTGGACGCCGACATCCCCCGATCCGCTGTTGTGGCAGCGGGCCCGCGAACTCGACCAGTCCCGCAGCCTGCGGCAGACACGCAGCGATTTTCGCAACTGGGGGAGCCTCGACGAACGGTGGGTGCTTGGCGATGACGGCTGGTATTTTATCACGCCTGACGGCCGCTTCTATCAGTGGGACGGCAGTCCTCGCACAGCGCTCACCGGCACACTCATCGCGATATTGAATCGCAGTTTCTGGCAGAACATCACGCGATTGACTGCCCCGCCCGTGGATCTGCGGCACAGCGTGAGCGTGCCGGACGTGTCTCGGCGGACGATTGACTTCGGCAGCGTGGCTGACTGATCGGCTGCTCCAGGGATTTACCGAGTGAATGCCGACGGTTATCATCGCTGGTCAACTGCGCTGTCGCACATACGACGAGGGGCAGGCAGACAGTCGGGGAGGCCGGGCATGGCGAAAACGGGTATGGCGAGAATCAGGGACGCTGGCAACACATCAAACGCTCGTGGCGGATTTTGGCGGACTGTCTGCCTGTGCTGTGTGGCAGTCATGGCAGCGTCAGCCGCGGGAGAAGCGGCGGCAGGCACTGTCAGCCGCAATGTCGCCTGCCCCACGGGTGCCGGTCTCACCAGCGACGAGGCGCCACCGCGTCCCAACGTCCTGCTGATTTTGGCAGACGATCTTGGCTATTCAGATCTGGGTTGCTACGGCGGTGAGATTGCCACACCGAATCTGGACTCACTGGCAGACAATGGCCTGAAGTACACTCAGTTTTACAACACGGCCCGCTGCTGGCCGACGCGCGCCGCCCTGATGACCGGCTACTACGCGCAGCAGGTGCGACGGGACAAGATTCCGGGGGTGAAGTCTGGCGGCGGAAATGCGGGTCGGCGGCCCGCGTGGGCCAAACTGCTGCCGGAACGTCTGAAGACTGCCGGCTACCGCAGTTATCATTCGGGCAAGTGGCACATTGACGGAATGCCAGTCGCCTCCGGATTTGATCGCTCGTACTACCTGAAAGACCAGGGCCGATTCTTCAATCCCACCCGGCACTGGCTGGATGATCGTCCGCTGCCGGCGGTTCCGAAAAACACGGACTATTACGCCACCACACATGTCGCCACTCGCGCCATTGAGTTTCTGAAATCTCACGCCGCTGAACATGCCGATCAGCCGTTTTTTCAGTATCTGGCATTTGCCGCCCCTCACTTCCCGCTGCACGCACTGCCCGAAGACATTGCCATCTATCAGGATCGGTATCAGGCGGGTTGGGATGTCATCCGCCAGCAGCGGTGGCAGCGGCAGGTCCAGCTTGGGCTGTTCGCCGATGGGAGCGTGCCACATCCATCGCGTGCGGAAACAAGCCTGGGACCGCCGTACCATTTTCCGGAAGCGCTGCAGATTCTGGGGGACGGCGAGATCAATCGTCCCTTGCGGTGGAATCAGCTCACCCCCCAGCAGCGCACGTTTCAGGCCTCCAAAATGGCACTGCATGCGGCCATGGTCCATCGGATGGATCTGGAAATCGGACGCGTGTTCGAGCAGATCCGCAACATGGGACAGTGGGACAATACGCTCGTCGTCTTCCTGTCAGACAATGGCGCCAGTGCCGAAATCATGGTGCGTGATGACGGGCACGATCCGGAGAAACCGCCCGGCTCGGCAGAGACCTACCTGTGTCTGGGTCCGGGCTGGTCAACCTGCTGCAACACGCCCTTTCGACGACACAAGACGTGGACTCACGAAGGGGGAACATCAACTCCTCTGCTAATGTCGTGGCCGGCGGGTATCCGGCAGGCCAGGCAGCAAAGATCGAGTCCAGGTCACGTGATCGATCTGCCGGTCACCATTATGGAACTGGCGGGCCTTTCGTTTCCCCCACAGACCCCAGCCGCGCCGGGCCGCAGTCTGGTGGGCACCTTTGCCGCGGATCAGCCCAATCGACAGCCGCAGCTGTGGTGGTTTCATGATGGCCACCGAGCCATCCGGGCAGGCGACTGGAAGGCCGTTTCCCCCATTGGCGAACCATGGGAACTATACAACCTGCGTCGCGACCGTATTGAAACGACCGACCTGGCCGTGCCGGAACGCAGCCGTCTGCGGACACTCACGATTGCCTGGCAAGAGCAGATGGACGAGATTCGAAGACTGGCCACGGCCGATCTGCCGCCTCCGGCAGCCGACCAGCGACCGACCGGCCGCGCGCGGATGAATGCCGCTCAGCAGGCCGCGCTTCCCAAACGCTCACAGGTGCTGCTGCAGGCCGAAAGGTTCCTGCTGAATGATCGTCATGCGTTTGTTATGCAGGCCGACGGCAGCGACCAGCACACAGAAGCCCGCCGACCATGGATCTTCTATGCGCCCACACTTCATAACTGCCCGGACAGAGCAGAGTCGTGGATGCACGAGCGTTTCCTGAAAGCTGGTGTGTCGATCGCCGGCATTGACGTGGGCGAAGCTTATGGCAGCCCGGCCGCCTTTCCTCACTTTGAAGCGCTGTATCAGGAGATGGTGCGTCGTGGCTATTCACGAACGCCCGCCCTGTTGGGTCGCTCTCGCGGCGGACTGTGGGTCAGCAGCTGGGCGCTCGCCCACCCGGAGCGTGTGGCGGCCATCGGGGGCATCTACCCGGTTTATGACTACACCTCCTATCCGGGCCTGACCCGCGCGGCTGCGGCGTACGGATTGACGGCCGAACAGCTGGACGCACAGCAGCCCCGGCTAAACCCGGTTAAGCGAATGACCGAACTGGCCGACAGCGAAATCCCGATCTACATCATCCATGGGACTATCGACAAAGTGGTGCCCATCGAACGCAACAGCGAGCAGCTGGAAAACGCCTATCGCGACGCCGGCCAGGCCGACCTGGTCACCCTGCAGCGAGCCAGCGGTCAGGGTCACAATTTCTGGCGTGGCTTTTTTGAATGCCAGCCGCTGGTCGACTTTCTGATTGAAAACGCCAAAGTCAAAGCAGGCAGCCAGCCGTAAGTCGACGGGCCCGGCGGCCTCACAGGCAGCCAGCAACTGGTCAATTGTTGAAAATTGTGGCCGCTGGCTGCAACGAGAAGTTCGCGTAAATCCGATCCAGCTCTTCGTTGCTCACCTGCTGGCGGCTGGAAACGCGAAACGGCTGACAGGAATTCAGGTCGCTGCAAGGGTTGACGCGGATGTCGTCAAACTGATCGATGAGGGAACGGATCATGGGCACCGGCTGTTCACAGAAGCCTTCGTACGTCATACCGAACACACGATCAGCGTGCACGAACTGAAGCTGACGTTCCATCTCCTGTTCGATTGCCGTCAACTGCTGACAGACGGCGTCCACATGTCCGAGCGGATCGCCTCCAGCTGCTTTCGCTTCGAGCCCCCACGGTGCCCTCACGTCCCCCTGAATGCGTTTTCTGGCGGTAATCAGTGACTGAGCCACCATGACAGGGTTGCGTCGTACGATAAGGAATCGTGCCTGCGGCAGAACGTCAGACAGCAGGCGGATGGCCAGTGAATTGCGGTTGTTTTTATTAAGCAGCGGCTTGTGAAATGTGTGCGTCCAGCGGGAGAAGAACGATCGCATGTCACTGATTTGCTCGGAAGAAAGCGTGGCCGCCGGATGGTAGCGGTCATCGCCCAGCCAGCGATTCCAGATTTCAAACGCGTCGTTCGTGTCGGTCAGCCGACACGTCTGACCGTAGAAGCTGCGATACTTCGGCGCACGATGAATGCGAAACCGCTCCTGAATTCGCGTCGCTGTGATGGGAGAGCGGGGGAACATGACGCTGGCATTGGACGGGTACGTCACGTCGAGGTAGCGACTGAGCACCTGGTAAACGAGCGAGGTGCCACTGCGCGGCGCCCCAACGATCAGCAGCAGCGGATGTGAGCTGTCAGCTGTCGATGGCCCCCGACGTTCCTGAGTGGACATCACCACATCAACGGGAACCGCCGCGTAGCGCAGTGCTTCCCGCAGCAGAGCCGCATGAGCCGCCCGGTTGCCGGATCTGATCATTCGCATGACCAGTCCGAACGGATCTCGGAAGTTGCTGTTGCGTGTTGCCATGAATGCATCCTGTAGGAAGAGGCCCTCTTCCCTAGATACACAGCAGCACCCGTTCTTCTTGCCGAGAATCCCGCTTATTCTTCGAATCCGCTCAGCGTCGGCAAATCTCAACGGTCTGGCCGAAAGTGTTGCCATTACGCATCATGGCGTGTTGACTTCGGGCATCGCCTCCGGGATGAGCGGGGCGGTGCCGTGGCTGCCAACCACAAGATCCAGAATGCGTTTTGACGCCCGCCCATCGCCATAAGGATTGGCATCCACCTGCATCGCGGCGTAGGCGTCTTTGTCCAGCAGCAGTCGCGATGTTTCTTCAACCACGCGCGTTTCGTCAGTGCCGATCAGCCGTGTGGCACCTGCGTCGAGCGCTTCGGGGCGTTCGGTGCTGTTGCGCGTGACCAGCACCGGCTTGCCCAGCGTGGGCGCCTCTTCCTGCACACCACCGGAATCACTAACAATCAGCGTGGCCTGATCCATCAGCCAGACAAACTCCGGGTAATCGGCGGGAGGAATCAGGTGCACATTCGGCAGTTCGGACAGCAGTTCATGGACCGGACCGCGAATCTGAGGATTCAGATGCACGGGGTAAACAAACCGCACCGTCGGAAACTTTCCGGCCAGCGTTCGAATCGCGCGACACAGGCTGCGAATGCCGTCACCATGATTTTCGCGGCGGTGGGCGGTGATCAGCACGACTCGGCCTTCGGCCAGTTCGGGGTGCTTCTCGATCCACTTCAGGCTGTCGACGCGTTCGCGTTCCACGGCGTGATTCAGGGCATCAATGACCGTGTTTCCAGTCACGTGAACGCTGTCCTGTCTGTAACCTTCGGCCAGCAGATTACGAGCAGCAGCCGTCGTAGGCGCGCAGTGCAGTGTGGTCGCAAGCGAGCACACACGACGATTGAATTCTTCAGGAAACGGTGAACGGATGTCGTCCGTCCGCAATCCAGCTTCCACATGCACAAACGGCAGCTGCTCAAAAAAGGCGGCCATGCTGGCGCACATCGCAGTCGTGGTATCGCCCTGACCAAGGATCCAGTCCGGCTGATGATCACCGATCGCCCGCTGCAGCCCTGACAGGCATCGGGATGCCAGCCCGGTCAGTGACTGGCCAGGCTGCATGAGTGCCAGATCCACGTCTGGACGAATCCCAAAATAGTCGTTGACCTGGTCAAGCATCTGCTTGTGCTGCCCCGTCGAACAGGCAATCACTTCCACATCGCTGCGATAGCGTGCCGCCATCACGATCGGCGCCACCTTGATGGCTTCCGGGCGTGTGCCAAAGACACACATCAGTCTGACAGGTCGGTTCATCACAGCTGTGCTCCGCTCATCGGTGCCATCACCTCGGTATCATCAATCACATCATCTGCACCGTGGCTGTCCGGCAGGTTCCCGCTAACAGCGGCCGCATGATCGCGCATCGGTCGCACGTCATAGTGCTTCGCCATCTGAGCAATCATCCAGGACGTGAGTTCAATCTTCGGCTCGGCGGGACGCCCCATGGCCGGAAAGAACGCCAGATCGCTGTCGTCATCGCCGCCCATGAAGTCGAGAGGATGCAGCAGCAGCGACGGAGCGATACCCGTCAGACGACAGGCAGAGAGTGCCAGATTCCAGTAGGCCTTTGCGGCCAGTGTGGAATACTGCGCCAGGTACAGCACGTAGCTGGCATGAATGGGTGATTTTATGAAAGGCATCGTCGTGACGGGGATTTCCGTCAGGTCGCCCTGTGGAAACTTCCACTGAAACGGGCGCAAAGGACGAAAGCCCTCGCGAAACTGACCAAACAGCTGTTTGCGTTCGGCACGCTGCTCTTTGTCGAGCCGCGTGGACATGAAGTAGTAAAGACGCGCCAGCGGCCCCAGAAAAGTGGGAAACGTGGAGCCGTCGTATTTGTAGCCCCGACGAACAAGTATCTGCAGCAGTTGTTCTGTGAAACTGAAACCCGGGCCGCGAAAGCCAATGGGAGACTGTCCAGTCACGCGTTCCAGATGCTCTTCTGTTCTGGCCAGTTCAGATACCAGTTCCTGTTCAGAGTACAGGTGCAGCCACGGCTCATGGTTGAACGAGTGATTGCCGATTTCGTGGCCTGCCGCAGAAATCGAAGCCAGCGACTCGAAATTCTCTTCCCGCGAGGCGTCCTGCCCCACAACAAACACGGTCATCTTCAGCCGCAGATCATGCATGACCTTCAGAAATCGGGGCACGACTGTTTCAAAGTACGTCGGATACTGATCCCACCCGGCGTCGCCGTGCGTTTTCATGTACGACCATTTGTTGTCCAGATCGAGCGACACGCTGGCGATGGGTTTGGACATAATTCTCTCAGTGACAAATGTGGGAACAAATCAGGGCGACGAAACCTCAAGGCGGTATCCATCAGTTCGCGGAGCGACCGCCCCGCAAAATCAGACTCAAACGGGCGCCGGCTGCCGTTGCTGCCGCCAGGGCGATGGCTGTCGCAGTGTCTCTGTCACAAAGTCACTGGCCAGCTTAACGGACTCGTTGACGTTTAGTGTGCCATTGACAATGTGCGAGGAATTCACCGCATAGACCCCCGGAACGCTGGTCACAACCGGCGGCACGCGCTCGGAGTACCCCGGAGTAGGCAGAGCGAACACGTGCCGCACACGTGACACCCGAAACGCCTCCACGTCATCCGGAGAGAAGTGCGGATACATGCGATCCAAAGCGCCGACAAACTCTTCCTGCAGTTGTTCGTCGGTGCGTTCAAATGCGGGATCGTCGGGAGTCACATACTTCGGCAGGTAAATCAGATGGCGGCCGCCGAGCTGCTCAGGGTCGACCAGTGCCGTCATTTCAATCACAGCGGTGAATGGCACTCCATCATCGGTGATGTTGGTGACGTAGAATTCTGAGATCGGTTTTTTGAGCACCACCGATGCGCACACGATGCCGTGGTAACGAATGGCCTCGTGCATGGCCTTCTGCTTCTGATCCAGTTCCGGCAGGATGCGTGTCAGCACAGGCGAGGGCAGTGTGGAGACAACCCGATCAAATGTGGACACCCCATGTGATGTTTCCACCTCGACACGACCATCGTGGGTGGATGACAGTCCGGAAACAGACGTGGAGCAACAAACTTCCACGTCGTTCTGCCGCAGGCTGCTTTCGAACGCCGCCAGGACTTTGGCGTACCCCCCGCGGACGTAACCGAACATCTCTTTTTTCAGTCCCGATCGCCGCGCGGCGTACATACGGGCAATCGTGGCCCAGATAAATGCGGCCGACGTGTCCCGCCAGCATTCCCCCAGCTTGGCCCGCAGCAGCGGCAGCCACATTTTTTCGAACGTCCGTCTGCCGGACAGCTTTGACAGCCAGTCGGCCACGTAAATTTGTTCAAGCTTCTTCCAGTTTGTCACCCGCGACGCCCAAAAGATGGTGCCTCCCAGACGCAGCTTGTCGATCAGACGCAGCGGGGGAAACTTCAGAAACTCCAGCGTGTTTGACATCGAGTGCAGCTGACCGTCGGTGTAGAAACCGGTTTTGGTCTCAACCCACTCCATGTCGGACTCCACGCCCAGTTCTGCCCACAGGTCACGAACGTACCTGTCCGACAGCAGAGTCACGTGATAGTGGCGATCCCAGGTAACATCACCGACCTGCCACGCGTCAGCGAGGCCACCAAGTCGGTCCCGACCTTCAAACAGAGTGACTTTGTGGCCCTCCTGCTGCAGCCGATGAGCGATCGTCATCCCCAGCACACCGCCACCAACGACGGCCCATGACTGAGGTTCGCGGGAACAGCCGGCTGAACATTCGGAAGCATTGGTGGTCATAACAGACAAGCCCGCAATCTATGAAGAAAGGCAAACAACAGCAGTGCGTCAGGAGACCACCGCTTGATTCTCGGCAGCGGCTCGTACAGGCGAGTTCTCCTGATCAGCCGGCCACAGTTCAGTGACCTGCTGCCCTTCAATTTCGTACGCCAGACCGCACGCGCAGGTGACTGGCAGCACCCCCTGAAAATCGTCCGCCTCACTGAAGCGGTGAATTGGCTGACCGCAGCGACAAACAGCTCCAACAGATCGAGCGGGACTGCCCAGCACCAGATGAAAATCAGGCACGTCTCGCGTCACGATGGCTCCCATGCCCACCATGGCAAATCGGCCGATCGTCAGACCGCAGCCCACAAGGCAGCCGGCACCAATGGTGGCACCTTCACGCACGAGCGTTTCCTGGGTATGTTCGTCGGGCTCTGACCCCCGCAACTGCTGCAGATCAGGCGTAGCAGCCCGGGGAAACCGATCGTTGGTGAAGATCACCCCCGCACTGATCATCACGCCATCTTCAATGGTCACGCCGTTGCAGATGTATACGTTGGAGTTGATCTTCACGCGACTGCCGATGGCAACGTCGTAGGCAATCAGTGATTTGCCGCCGACAATGCACTCATCACCAATGGACGCGCCGTGGCGAACGTGAGCGGCGTCCCAGATGGACGTGCCCTTTCCGATCGTCACATTGTGCTCCACAATGGCGGTGGGGTGGATGCGAATGGACATAAGCGGGGAACTCCTGAAAACGGGCGGCCTGGGCGCTGATCGCGCGGGCCGTCACAGCGTGATGAAAAACGGTCGGCAGGCGGATCGCCCGACACACACCCGACGCTCGCCTTGAGCCAATCAGACTTCCACGTGTTTCTGCGGACGACTCCACTGTGTGTCGGCCTGCTGTACCGGATGCCACTCATTTGTCTTCAACGCCGCATAGGCGGTTTCCATGGTCATCACGGACGCCAGAGCGTCACTGGCATCAATGATCAGCTCCTCTTCACCATTAATGGCGGCTGAGAAGTTGCGGATCTGATTGCCGAACGCAGCGATCTTGTTGTAGCCATCGCCGAATACGGTCCATTCCGATTCACCGGCCAGCTGATAGCGTGATTCCTTCCAGCCCACCTGCAGCGTGCCTTTGGAACCATAGATGCTGATAAAGTGCGGCTGCACTTTGTTCATGCTCCATGACAGGTCAATGCTGCCCATCGCGCCCGCTTCGTTGCGGACAAACAATCGGGCCGTGTCTTCCACGGGCAGGTTCTGAATGCGACGCCCTTCCACCACCTGCAGCTCGGTCACTGAGCCGAGCAGAAAACGCATGATGTCAATCGAGTGCGTACCGTTGTCAATGAGCACACCCCCACCGCTGATTTCCGGATTGGAATTCCACCGCTCTGACATATCGCAGTAGCCTGCAAACGTATTTTCGAACAGGACGATCTCGCCCAGTTTTCCGGATTCGATAATCCGTCGAGCTTCCTGAACGTCTTCCACAAAGCGAAATTTGGATCCCATGGAAAACGTCACGTTGTTGTTTTCCGCCGCGCTGATCATGCGACGGGCATCGTGCGAACAAATCGTCAGTGGTTTCTCGCATAACACATGAATGCCGAGATTCATCAGCTCAATGCAGATCGCGGCATGGGTGTTGGGTGGCGTGCATACGATCGCGGCGGTGGGCTGCAGTTCGGCACACATAATCTCGATGTCATCAAAGGCCTCAGCCCCCGTGATGGCGGCCACTTCCTCGGCGGCTTCCAGACGAATGTCCGCCACGCCGACCAGCTGGCAGGGCAGGCCATCGGCAAACGCAGCCGCATAGGCTTTTGAGATGCCACCGGCTCCGATCAGGACAAACGTTTGTTCTGTACGAGTAATCATGGTTCAACCTTCAGTGTTTTCAGGGGACGCAGCGGGTGCGTGTGTTCCGGCTAAAGAGGGTTTGTCGCGCGGCGACACAAAGACAGCCCGCCGAATTCGGCGGGCTGCAGAAGAAGAAACTAAGCGGGCTGCTGCTGGATTTTCAAAGCGGCGGCCGCTTCCCGAACGGCATCGGCAATGAAGCCGACGTGCTCGTCCGTGTAGCATTCGTTGAAGGCAATCACGAGCACATGCTCGAGTGCTTTGTAGGTGCCTTCGTATTTTTCACGTGAGTAGTCAACGGCTTCCGGTCGAGCCAGGCTGAAAGGCCAGCGGCTCGTTCCGAAGGTCACCTGGTCACGAATCACCTGACATTCAAACGCAGGCTTCTGGATGTAGCGGGGAGCACACGCGATCCCCTTGTCACGCAGCGCCTGTCCCAGGGCCGGTGAACCGCCTTCGATGACGCTGGCATCCACGTTCAGACAGTATTTCCAGTAAGTGTGTGTGCTGTCGGGTGTGATTGTTGGTGTGGAGATGCCCGCAATATCGCTCAGCTGCAGCGTCAGAGAATCGGCCAGACGTGTGCGTGACGCCACCACGTCCTGCAGCTTGTTCAGCTGCGCGAGTGCCACAGCTCCCTGCAGTTCTGTCATGCGGTAGTTCAGGGCCGCAAAGTAGTGGTCAGGATTCTTATCGCCGTAGCCCCACGCTTTGTTGATGTACAGGAACATGTGGCGGGCGAAGTCTTCGTTGTTGGTCACGACCAGACCACCTTCGCCAGTGGTGATGTGCTTGCCCTGCTGCAGGCTAAAGCAGCCAATGTCACCGATGGTCCCAATGTTCTCTTCGCGGTAAGTTGAAAGGAACGCCTGGGCACAGTCTTCGATAATCGGCAGACCGTGTCGATCGGCGAGTTCGCGAATGGGAGCCATGTCACAGGGATTGCCGAACAGGTGCGTGACCACAATGGCTTTGGTGCGTTCGCTGATCACCTTTTCGATGCTGCGTGCCGTGACGTTGTACGTTTCCGGATCAACATCGGCGAAAACGGGAACCGCCCCCTGATAGATGATGGGCGTCAGGCCGCCCATGTCGGTGATCGACGTGGTGATGATCTCGTCACCTGGCTCCGGATTCACGGCCGCAACAGCGCAGTGAATGGCGGCCGTTCCACTGGAACAGGCATAGGCGTACTTACCCCCCAGAACACGCGCGAACTCGGCTTCCAGCTGCTTGACATACTGACCTTTTGTGCTGGTCAGCGTGCCCGACTCAATGACGTTCTTCAGCAGTTCCAGTTCCTCGGCGCCCAGTGTACGACCTGAGGAATCCTGATCGGATGGCAGTTTCATGACACGTTCTTTCGCAGATGACGAGTTCAGGTTAAGAATCAAGAAGAGCCGATGGCTCTGATGTTTGTTTGCTGTCGTCCGCGGCAGCGGGCAGGCCGCGACGCAGACGTAAGCCGGTGATGCGGCTCAACAGCTTCAGATGGCTGAGAATCGCGCGGAATGTTTTCATTTTGGACAGGCCGAACAGCCGCACTTCGAGGGTGGCCGGATGCTCGGCAATTTTTCGCCCATGCAGCACAAGCTGAGCGGCCAGTTCGGCCGTTCCGAGGAATCCGGATTCCGTCAGCGGCAGATCCTCAATGTGACTTTTGCGGTACACACGAAAGCAGGCTGTCCAGGTGGCCAGAGGCTGACGCAGCAGTTTCTGATACAGGGCCGACAGTCCTTTGGAGAGGACCAGTCGCCAGCCGGGCACATTGCGAACGTGTCCGTCACGGTGATAGGGTGAGGCAGTCACCATCGACACGTCGTCGGTCAGCAGCGGCAGCATGCGGGCCAGTTCATGAGGGTCATAGCTGCAGTCGCAGTCCATGGAGCAGACCACGTCCGTCCCAGCATGCTCAAGCCCCGTGAGGATGGCGGCCGACACACCCTGATTTTCTGAATGCCGAATGACGGACACACGGTCGTCGCCGGCAAACTGCTGCTGCAGCACATCGAAGGTGCCGTCTGTGCTGCAGTCATCCACAAACAGGAACTGAGGACGATAATCCTGTGAAAGTCGCTGCGTCACACTGGTGAGCGTGTTGGCCAGATACCGCAGTGTCTTTTCTTCGTTGTAGCAGGGAATCACGATCGTGACGTCGGTACGCTGCCGTGCGGGGTCGTCCGGCACGATCTGTTCGCCGGGCAGCAAATCTTCACTGGCGGCAACCTGCGCCAGCGTTTCGTCAGCGTCCCTCACGATATCCTGCGGTGTGCGATAATCAGCGCGTGGTTCCGTCAAACTGTGCAGCGGGCTGTGAACATCGGCCGCGTGATCACGGACCGAGGTGAATCGAAACTGCTCCAGGTAGCGGGGCAGAATCCGCTGATACTTGCCCAGTTTTCTGTAGTGCCGCAGACGCGTGATGGATCCGGCCACGCTTAGTTCGGGCTGTTCATCATCCAGTTCCCAGACCTGAAAATACATCACGTAGGGACTGACATTTCTGTCGACCGACTTCTGCACGAGTCGTCGCATCAGAAAATCGGGGAGCTGACGCTGATAGTTGCCTCCAGCAATCGGCAACCAGCCGGCGAGAGTGGGAATTGTCGTCAGCGGAATTTCCAGTAGTGGTCCATTGGCCGTCTCAACGGTGCGAATCGAACGCCATTGTGCGGCGCCACCAAAGTCGCGGCGACGCGGCATCAGACTGGAGTCATAGCGAAATCCGGCAGCGGCCACTTCATCCAGAAACCAGAGAGAGTCACGATCCAGCCAGCCATCCGACAGCCGAAAACCGTCGACCGGACGTCCGGTCACTCGCTCGATGGCCACTCGCGAACGCTCCAGATCGCGACGAATCTCGTTACGGGGAAGTCGTAGCAGATTCTGGTGCAGATAGCCGCGGCTGGCCACATCATGCCCGGCGGCCGCAATGCGTTCGACCAGTTCCGGCTGATTGTCGGCCGTCCAGCCGAGCACAAAGAACGTGGCCGTGGTGTGATGCTCATTCAACAGCGCCAGCACGCGGTCAATATTTTCGGACAACCGTGAGTCGAATCGGTACCAGTTGTCCGACTGGATGTACTTCTGAAAGACGCCGACCTGAAAATAGTCCTCGACGTTGACCGTCAGCAGATGACGTCGCGCGTCGGCTTCGTTTTCAGGCAGCACCTGATTTTGCGACAGCAGCGATGATTCGGTGGCAGTATGCACAGCGGGCTGGCGGAATCTGAGAAATTCGACGGAGAAAATGCCCCAGGGAGGCGACCGCCGAAAACCTAGTTTCCGATTGGCAACTGGTTGTCGCTTTTTGGGGACGATCACTTTTCGTGATGATCCCCGTCATCAACCTTGCCGGTTGTACAGCGTGGGTAGTTTTCGGAAACGCAATTGCCGCTGCCACAGCCCGTTTTCCGCGAGCGATCGTGAGGATTGCATGATGTGCAGCGATTATCTGCGAAGGCCGGACGCGGGCAGCATCCTGAAAAGCCGCAGTCCGGTCAGAAGAATCACCAGCACTCCAAAGCTGCCCAGGACGAGCCCGGCAACCGACGGCCAGTGGCTGAAGACAATCCGCAGCTCGAGAAAATCGGCCCAAAGCCACCGCCACGTGCACATGACAAAGAATGCAGAACAAACCAGGTAAGGACCGTAGGCCACGAACGTGCGACCCGTTATCAGACGCACGAGCATGCCCACAAAGATGCCGATCAGTGGTGCGAACGCCAGCACACACAGAGTCGGCTGCCAGCCAAGATAGGCGCCCACCATCGCCATCAGCGTGACATCACCGAACCCCAGAGCCGGATAGCCCAGAATTCCGCTCGCCAGTGCCCGCAGCAGCCACGTCAATGAGGCGCCAGTCGCAGCGCCAGCCAGACTCCACGCCAGCCCGTGCCAATGCTGATGGTGTTTCATCCATTCGGGAAGATAAGGCCCCTGCAGGCTGACCAGCGCTTCGTCCCAATTCACCCAGATGTGAATCATTTGCAGTTCGCCGCTGGCAAACGCCGCCAGTGGACCAATCAGCATCCCCGCCCAGATCACTTCATCGGGGATGACGTAATCGAGCAAATCTGTCAGCAGCGCGACCCACATCAGAAACAGGAGCGACAGATGAAACGGCAGACGGGATCGCACCAGGGAGCTGTCCGGCCGCACTTCATGCAGCCCCTGGCAGGCGGGCCAGTCCGTTAACAGCCAGGCGTACCCGGCAAAGACCAGGCCCAGTCCGAATGCCGACGCGACCGGCCACCAGCCAGCCCGTTTTCCACAGGCCGTACACCGTGGCCGCACGGACAGCCAGCGGGCGACTGGCTCCATGGGCTGTCGACAGCTTTGGCACAACCGCAGTCCACCACAGTTCATGTCAACCAGCATCGAAGCGGCCCAGCCCGCTGCAAGGCGGCCCAGCGCCAAACCTGCCAGGAAAATGCAAAGGTAGAACGACATCAGACAGTTGATCGGAGCAGATGGGTGTGAGCGAACGCCTGTTCTACGTCTGCAAAAGGTCATTCGCGGGCAAAATGCTGACCTTCGAGGTGCCTTTGGTTAAGGCAGTGTGTGCATAAAACACCAGCATTTTCGTCATGAAGCGAACGAATTATGCGGAATTTGCCGACTGGCACGTGAATTGCCTCAGGTTGCATGGGCCTGCGCGCCGTGGTAAACGGGGTGTGATCAGGCGAGGTTATAGGTCTGTGCGTTTAGAGTGAAAGATAGGCGATCATGAAAAAACTTGAGGCAATTATCCGGCATTACAAGCTGGAGGACGTCAAGACGGCATTGACGACCGCCGGCATCCAGGGGATGACGGTTTCTGAGGTCCGAGGATTCGGACGTCAGCGAGGTCACAAGGAAACCTACCGCGGTGCCGAGTACACTGTTGACTTCATGCCGAAAGTGAAGATGGAAGTTGTTGTGGGCGAAGACCAGGTCGAAGCCGCCGTCAACGCCATTTGCGAATCCGCCCGCACCGGACAGGTGGGCGACGGTAAGATCTTCGTCTCTTCACTCGAGCAGGTCGTGCGAATTCGAACAGGCGAAAGCGGAGCCGAGGCCATTTAGGCACGCTGAGCCACAAAAGCGGTGCCACGAGCGGCTCTCCCCGTTGGGAGACTGTGTTCCGACGGCATCAGCCGATATCCTGCGGCAGTCCGGAATACCCGGGCTGCCGCTTTTTTGTTGGGCTGCCCGGACAGCCGTGAAAAAGGCCCATGTGATCTCATCGCGGGATCTGTATTCCGGACCAACTTTTGGGAGCATCAGGAGCCACAGTGACCAGTCAGAATTCGTCTTCCAGTGGATTTGCCGCCATTCAGCAATTCCGCGAACGTCTGGAAGACCTCAAACAACAGGTTTCAGAACGACACTTCGCCGGAGGCAGCGGAATCGACATCTGCAACTGGTTTTCGGATCAGCTGGATGATCTGTTGCGGGATATGATCTCCCGCTCCATGCAGGAACAGAACCAGTCGGCAGAGAACAGCTTCTGCGTCATCTGCGTGGGTGGCAACGGACGCCGACGGCCCACTCCCTATTCTGATGTGGACCTGCTGCTGGTGGCCTCCAGTCGCGAGATTCAGTCACTGGAACCTGTACTGTCGGCATTTGTGCGCGACTGCTGGGACACAGGATTCCAGCTGGGACACAGCCTGCGTACTCCCGATGATGTGATTCGTTTCGCCAGCGAAGACATTCAGTTTGCCACCTCCCTGGTCGACATGCGGCATCTGCTGGGCAGCGAAAAACTGTTTCGATCGGTACACCGCCAGGTCGAGAAAAAAGTGTTTCGTGACAGTGTCGATCGCTTTGTGGACACGTGTGTGGCATCCCGTCGCGAAGAATGGATGGCCGGGGGCGACTCTGTCAATCAGCTGGAACCGGACGTCAAAAAATCGCCTGGGGGCCTGCGCGATCTGCATCTGATCAACTGGGTGACACACGCCCGATACGGAGATTCTCACGTCTCGTCGCTGCTGGAACACAACGCCATTCGCACTCAGGAACTGGCCCTGCTGGCTTCCGCGGATGAGTTTCTGACGTCCCTGCGTCTGGAACTGCACTGCCGCACCAACCAGAAGCAGGACGTGCTGACACGGGATCTGCAGCTGGAAATTTCCCGTGCCCGCGGCGCCGAGTTTGAGGACCATCGCAAGACCGTCGAAACCTTCATGCAGGAATACTTCGCGCAGACTTCCCGCGTGGCAGAACTGGCTCGCCGCGTCACAGAAACGGAGGCGCGCCCCACGCTCATGTCGCGACTGAAACGCGCTATACTGCCCTCACGAACCCCTCGCGGATTCGAAATCAATGATGGCACATTGAGTGTCACCGATGAGTACATGAAGGCGATGCGACTGAAGCCGGAAAACCTGATGGAAGTCTTTGAGGTGGCCGCCGAACAACAGGTGCTGGTGGCCGCACGCCTCCGCAAGGCCATTGGCAAACTGGTCGCCAGACTGCCGGAAGAACCCAGTCAGAAGGCGTGTCGTCGATTTCGTCATATCCTGCGATCAGGGGACGGACTGCCTGTCACACTGCGGGCGATGTTTGAGACCAAAACGCTCGACTGGCTGGTTCCCGCGTTCTCTGAAGTCCGCTACCTGATGCAGTTCAATCAGTATCACAGCTTCACCGTGGATGAACACACTCTGAAGACCATCGACGAAGTGGTTGGATTTCTGGACGACAACGGCCCACTGGGCACCGCCTATGACAGCGTGCGACATAAGGCCACACTGCATCTTTCGCTGATACTGCACGACATTGGCAAAGGTCGCGATGGCGATCACAGCATCATCGGCGAGGGCATCGCGGAAGAAACGGCCATCCGGCTGCAAACACCGGAAAACAAAAAGCGGATGATGATGTTCCTTGTCCGTCAGCACCTGGTGATGCCCGACCTTGCTTTTCGAAGGGACATCTCTGATCAGGCGCTGCTGATGGACTTTGCCCGGCTTGTCGGGGCTCCTGAACTGCTCCGCATGCTCTACGTGCTTTCAGCCGCAGACATCCGGGCGGTGGGGCCGGATGTCTGGACCGACTGGAAGGGGGATCTGCTGGCCGATCTTTACAACCGCACCATGCTGATTCTGGGCGGCCGCCCCATCAAGCATCTGGAGCGAGATCGCCTCGAACTCATGCGACAGCATGTTCGTTCGTCCATTGCCCCCATCGAGCCAACGGCCGGTGACAACCCGCACAGGAGTGACTGGCCGGAATGGATTGACCGTCAGCTGGACAGCATGCCGGCCTTTTATCTGATGATGGAAGATCCGGAACGAGTGGCCCGCGATCTGGATCTGATTCAGAAAATGGAACAGGCCAGCGTACGAATTGAAGGTGAGTACGACGAAGAAACAGACACGGTGAGCTATCGTGTCTTTGCCACAAAAGAGTATGAGAATGGGGCGTTTCACAAGATCGCCGGCGTGCTCTCCGGCCTGCGAATGGACATTCTGGCGGCTCAGTCCAGCACCAACGACGACTCCGTGATGATTGCCGCTGTTAAGGTGACAGACAATGACTTTGCCGGCGCGGTTCCGTCCCATCGTATTGACGAGGTTCGCGAAGCCCTGCAGGAAGTTCTGACGGGGGAAAAGACGGTCGACCATATCTTCCGACGCAGCGGCCTGTTTCGCCTGAAGAAAAAGTCGGAAAGCATCCAGTTGATCGAGCCACATGTGTCGATCGACAACGACTGCTCCGAGTCCTATACAGTGGTGGACGTATTCGCGATGGACAACCCCGGTCTGCTGTACACACTGGCTCTGACGCTGTACGAACACAACCTGTCCGTCGAACTGACCCGGATCGCCACCAATATTGACCAGGTTGTGGACGTGTTTTATGTGGTGGACGCAGATGGCAGGAAAGTCGAAGCCCCCGATCGCATTCAGGAACTGACCGACAGTTTGATGTACGAACTGCGGGAACTGCAACAGGACTCTTCGCCCGCGTAACCGTCTTTCCGAAAGCTGCCTGTGAACGTGTCGGTCGTCATTCCGACTCTGAACGAAGAACGTCAGATCGCGGCCTGTCTGCGATCTGTTCGGCAGGCGGGCGCGACAGAGATTATCGTGGCTGATGGCGGCAGCACAGATCAGACTGTGATGCTGGCGCAGGACCATGCCCAGGTCATTGAGGCACCGCGGGGCAGGGCAGCGCAGCAGAATGCCGGCGCCCGGCGGGCGACCGGGGACGTCATTCTGTTTGTGCACGCGGACTGCCGACTGACCACAACCACGGTCGAAAAGGCGGCCACGATGTTCCGCAGCGATGAGTCCGTGGTGGCTGGCTGCTTTCACCAGCACATTGACCATTCGGCATGGAAGTACGGACTGGTCGCAGCCGGTAACGCGTGGCGGGTGCGCTGTCTGGGCTGGGCCTACGGAGATCAGGGGATTTGTGTGCGTCGGGTTGCGTTTGAACAGGCGGGCGGATTTCCGGATCTGCAGTTCATGGAAGACCTGTTCCTGATGAAGCAGCTCAAACGTCGCGGACGCATTCGTCTGCTGGATGCCTCCATCATCGTTTCCGCCAGACGCTGGGAAAAGCGGGGACTGCTGCGACAGACACTGCGGAATCTCTCCCTGGTGACCGCCGCTCAGCTGGGCATCTCCCCCAATCGGCTGGCCCGATTTTACCCGAACGAGCGGTAGTCGGCAGGAGCAGGGCTCATCACGGTGGCACCGATATTGGACACCCCCGTCACGCTCACATGGATCTGCCGCTGTACATCAAATTCCGTCACAACCTGACAGATGTCTGCCGCCATCGCGGCGCTCTCGGCGGGCACTGCGATCGACGGCCCCCAGGAAGACTGAGCGGCACCGACAAACCCGGCGGCATTCAGACGTTCCACCAGTTCAGCAAACAGATCGCAACTGAAAATACCGCCCTGCGCCGGCGCGAAATAGCGGCCCACCAGATTTCCGTACTCGGCCAGAGCCGCGGCGAATCGAGCAAACTGATGCTCCGTCAGTGCCCCCCGAAACTCCCGATTGATGAGTTGCTCCACATGGCGAATCGTGGAAGATTCCAGATACCGGGGCTGCTCAAAAAACGTCTCTTCGGCGGCGCCGTGAAGTCCCTGCAAATAAGCGGGGCGCAACAGCACAAACTTCCAGTCCTCCGGAAATCGCAGCCGTGTGAAGGCATCCGCCTGATCACATGATCGCCCATGATCGATGATGAATCCGCCGCGATCAAAACCAAACGTGCCGATGCCTGATCGTCGCATTCGGCCCAGTGGTACGGCCACTTCGCTGGCAGACGCCGGTCTGAGTTGGCCCATCGCCATGTGCAGTCCCATCGCCACCGCCAGGGTCAGTTGCGTCCCGCTGCCCAGTCCGGCATGGAACGGACACAGATGGTCGATCACCAGCCTGACGCGAGGCACTTCAACAGACCTGCGAAACTGCTGCAGAATTTTCGTCACGCGCTGTGTGGCCACAGCACCGCCGGCTACCAGATCAGCACGACGGGATGAGATCTGCTGACAGCGAATCGCCCAGCCCGGTTGATTGAGCATGACGCCAATGCCACCGTAATGCCACGGGGAATCGGGGGCCGTACACAGCAGGCCAAAATGGAGCCGAGCGCCCGTCCGGACAGTGATCTCCGGAAAAACGGCATCGCCCTCGAAAGTGCTCACGTCAGACGCCCTTCATCACGGATACGCCCACATGATCGGCCAGCATGCGGAAGGCCTCCACTTCTTCAGGCCCGCCCGTTTTTTCCACCGCTGGCGTGAGCCAGGCAAACGCCTGGGCGATTTCCGGGGCGGGCAGAATGTGAGTCCGCGTTGCCAGAATGGCGGCTTCGATCACTGCGTGTTTGGCGCGATTGAATCCGCTGTGAGGCCGCCGTTCACCGGTGTGAACAATTTCGCCCCGCATTTCCGTTCGCTGCTGTCGATCATCAATCTCTGAGATCTGTACCTCAAACCAGCGACAGCAATCATCCAGGACGCTGCCGTTCACATGGACGGCCGGACACATAGGCGGCAAGTCGGTAAGCCGTCGAATGGCGGCCTCGGCAATCAATCCGACCCGATCCACAATGTGAAACACGCCCGTGCGGGTCGCCTTCAGATTTCTGTAAGTGGTAGACCCCTGAAACGGGCGCAGCAGCAGTGACTCAAAGTCTCCCTGTACGATGGGGCCCATCGGCGCGACGTTGACCTGGCCCGCATCGTCCGTTGTCGTCATCAGTCCTTCCACAATCATCCGCACAGTTTAACACACTGCGGTCCACTTCCAATTCCGCCGACCTGCTGTCGGTCGCAGCGGTTGAGTCGTTTGCGGCACAGGCGAGCAGGCGGAAGGGAACCACACGCAGCGAATCTGTGTTTGTCGTGTTTTTACGAACTTCCCTCTATCACTGGTGTCTGCTTTCGGGTAGTGTCCTCGCCATCGACAGCCAGGACCAGTCACAACAGTCCGAGGCATCGATTGCTGCCGCGTGTGTGTGTATACGGCAGCCTGCGACAGGTCTTCATCAGCCCTCTGTCACTCGTCCCAGTTGGATCCTGTTCGTTGTCACGAATGGGCACGACGAGCAATCAGACGACACGGGTGCTCGAAGCGGCGTCGCACTGACTCATTTTGCGTTCGCCACTCGTATCCGTAAATCGGGCGTGTTTTCGACCAGTCCCCCCGGACGTTCGGATCCGTGCTCGGTGTGCGCCTGCAGCGGCTCTTCCAGCAGAAGAACCATGACCAACCCATCGACCCCGGACAACGATCCGTACTCCCTGTTTGAAACCTTTCAGGCCCCCATTGACGGGGCCGCAAGCCAGTCGATCGCCGAACAGCTGGCCGCGATGCAGCAGGAGCCTGCTGATGTTGCTCCCGCTGTGACAGAGGCGCCGGTTGAAGTCGCGCCTGAAGTGGTGTCTGCGGCTGACGTGCC
>JANSXP010000031.1 GCA_024742875.1 Planctomycetaceae bacterium
AAGGCAGAGGTAACCGGCCCCAACGCACGTTCAGCCAGCTCGGTGAGGCCCTTGCCCTCCTCGTCCTTGGCAGCACCATCCATCGCCGCATCAGCGTCCTCTGCAGCCTTGACCTCTTCAGCAAGGGGCCGCACTCCAGGGACCTGGGAAGGCGAGACAGGAGTGGTCTTACGCCTCTTGGCCTCTTGCAACAGCATGGACTCACGCTTCTTGCTGACAAGGTGCTTCTTCTTTTCCTCCACGTCCTTGGCAACGACCCTGAATCTCATCCTGTTCGGCGTCAGCAAACGAAAAACCGGAATGACAGGAGGGACAGACCAGGCGATCGACCGTTTCCTCAGTGGCGGAGCCGGCAAGATCGATGGGATGCTGACAGTTGGGGCAGCGGAAATGCATGAGTGAGTACCACAGGACTGGCCGTGTGTGTCACATACTACTCACGCTCACAGGAGTTGCCAAATCGACATCTGTTCAGCGGGCCCACCGCACAGGACCGGGGTGGGCCGTCAATCAGCCGCCTGGACGACAGCCGGATTTGACCACTCGATCGCCGGCCCTTCACCCAAAACTGAGCCGTGACCCGATCTTCAGGCACTTCGCTTCCGACTGTGGAAGATGCTGGCTGGTGGAAGATGCTGGCCTGCCGTTTCAGCGCCGTGTGCAAAGAAAAAAAGAAAAAGCCCCGACGCAAAACGTCGGGGCTTTCTTGTAAGTCCCGGAAGCAACGAATCCCAGGGGGGCGGAGGACTCAAGTTGCTTCCGGGGGCGATTGGTGGTGTTGAACACTCGCGGTTGCTTGTGCGTCCGTCGTGTGTGCAGGGACCTTATGAGGATCCCGAAAATGGGTCAATACGTTTTTGACGCCTCCGTCAGATCAGTGATTTCCTCTAACACCCTGTTGCTGCAACAGTTAGGCCAGGTGGAGCGGGCGTTCGGCAAAGACTGCCGGTGAAAAAGTCGAAAAAACCATGCCCCGTCGTCGCTCAAGGGACGCACCGCGCTGACTGAAGGTGGCAAAGTCCCCAGTGTGACGTCGGTCGGCCTCGATGATCCTACGCACCTGTCGCGACAAGACGTGCTGTCAGAGACTTTCGTGGTTACTTCGCCTGATTCACTTTGCGGCAGTGAGCTTCAAACCGCTTCAGTTGCGAGGTCAGAACGCCATCCACCGGCGCCGCAATTTTGTCCAGCTGCAGAAAGTCGGCGCCACTCACGTTGTAGGTCAGCGTGACGGTCGTCTTTCCGTCCGTTTCTGAAAACGCAAAGCTCAGCGCGCCCGCCACCCCCATGCCCTGCAGTGGTCCCAGGCCCCCCGTCATCCGCAGCATTTTGTCGGGCTGGTGGTAGACGATTTCCATGTGTCGCACGTAGCCGCCATCAGGCAGCCTTTCGAGCATGCACGCCTTCTCCAGATCCAGCGACAGGTTCTTCGGCTGACCTGAATAGGAGTGGCTGGCGTCATACCAGGTGGAAAAATCGTGAATCAGCGTTTGGTAGGCCAGGTCGGCCGAAACGTCGATCGTACATGTGGTGACCGTCTGGAATCCGGTCGCTGAAGCGACTTTCACTTCCGCAGACACCGGGGCCAGCAAAAACAGGGGCAGCAGATACAAACAGCGTGACATAGCAGATCACTCATCTCTGGCAGGGAAACGGAAATCGGCAGCGGATCAGAGTTTGCTGTTGGCCGCCGCGTAAGCTTTGTGTCCGGTCGAATTCTGCCCCAGGACTTCGCGCTGCTTTTGGGGCACACGCTGGGCGTGATACGTCACCGCTTCTGCTGCGCCGGGGTCATCGATGAGATTGTGCCACTCGTGCGGATCGGTGGAGTGATCATAGAACTCACGCGATCCGTCGAGATACTCAATGTAGCGATAGCGGGTGGTCCGAACGGAATAGTTGCCTGGCCCAAAACTGGTGATGGCCGGGTGTCCCCAGCGTGCTTCGGGATTTTTCATCAGTGGCACGAGGCTTTGTCCCTGCTGCTGATCATCGGTCGGCAGATTCGCCAGATCCAGCAGCGTCGGATAAACGTCGATCAGTTCGGCCGGTCGATGACATTCGCCAGGTTCGAATCCGGGAGCCGATACAATCAGGGGGACTCGTGTGCCGTCTTCCCACAAAGAGCGTTTGGCCCAGCGCTGCTTTTCGCCCAGATGAAATCCGTGGTCAGAAAACAGCACCACGATCGTGTTGTCTTTGTAGGGGCTGGCGTCCAGCGCATCGAGCACCCGTCCCACGCAGTGATCAGCAAACGTGACAGAAGCCAGATAGGACTGCACGGCGTGCTCCCACTGTCCGGCGGACTGCACCCACTGGTGCTCGGGAGAGACGTGTTCTCGATTGGTCAGGTCGATGGCATACTGACTGAGGTCGTCACGGTCTTTCTCGTTCACAACTGGCAGTTGAATGGCAGCCCGCGGATGGCGATCAAACCATTCCTGCGGGGCATACATGGGGACGTGGGGACGATAAAAGCCCACCGCCAGAAAGAAGGGCTGGTCATGCGACTCGCCAAGTCGCGCTGCTGCCCAGGCAGACGCCTTCCAGTCCGGCATTTCTTCGTTGGTGGCCGGATACACGCCCCAGTCCCACAGAGGGTGTCCGTGCGGCTGGGAAAGCTTCTGCGCGGGGCGTGGCCCAAATCCTCCGTTGTTGCCACCGTACTGCTGGAAAAAACGTTTGTCGCCGGTGTGAAAAATCTTGCCCACACCCATCGTCAGATAGCCCTGATCGGCAAATGCTTCCGGCAGCGTTTTCAGATCTTTCAGCACGGGCGCCTGTTTGAGGTCGGGATTCAGAAAGTAGACGCCGCTGGTGTGGGGATAGCGGCCCGTCATCATGCTGGCCCGGGACGGATTGCAGACGGGCGACTGACAATGCGCGTTGGCAAACAGAGTGCCGCGTTTGGCCAGTCGATCGATGTTGGGCGTCATCGCCTGCGGGTGACCGCCCAGGCAGCCCGTCCAGTCATTCAGATCGTCGATCGAAATCAGCAGCACGTTGGGCGGCGGAGCGTCTGCGGCGGCCGCCTCGGTTGCCACAGTCACCAGCAGCAGCATTCCACACAACCGTCTCCACACCATCGCTCACCTCGGCTTACCGTTTTCAGACATTCAACTGGATTACGGGGATGACACAGGCCAACCACAATGTCGTTGGAGGCCTGCTGCCAGTGTAGTGAACGAATTGGCTCGTGCTACTGATCTCCCTGCCTGGGAGGGCCCGTGTCGCCGTGAATCTCGTCGATTTTCGGCAATCACAGAATTCGCGTGTTGACGTTTGGCGGTGTTGTAAAATGTGCTGACAGCCGAATCATTTCCAGAACAGCCGCCCGTCCATGGAACCTTGTGTGTCACATTCGCAGCAAAAACTGGTGATGAATGAAATCGCCGCCTGTCAGCCTCGTTTGCGGGCCTTCGTCCGCTGCCTGCTGGTGCATTCTTCTGATGTGGATGATGTCCTGCAGGAGGTGAATTCCGTGCTGTGGGAAAAGGCGGAGCAGTTTGAGCCGGGCACCAGTTTCTGGGCGTGGGCCTCGCAGATCGCTCGCTACAAAGTCCTGAACGCGGTGAGTCGATACGCCAGGGAACGCGTGATTTTTGATCAGGAGACCATCAGCCGGATGGCGCAGGTGATCGAAGAACGGGTCGGCACGCTGGATGATCGCCGAAGGGCACTGGAATCGTGCCTGGCAAAACTGCCGTCCGCGCAGCGTCAGCTGATTGAACTGCGGTACGCAGACGGTCAGGCCATCGATCGCATCAGTCAGTCCATCGGGCGCCCGCAAGGATCCATTCGCCAGACTCTGTATCGAATTCGCGGCGTGTTGCTCGAGTGCATTCAAAGACAGCTTGACGTTCAGGAGCATCCTGCATGAAGACCGACGATGTCGAACTGGCCGCCCTGCTCTCTGCGCTGCTGGATGGTGGGCTGGACGAAACGCAGCAGCAGCGACTGAACCAGCTGGTGCAGTCGTCTGGTCAGAATGCCGCACTGGTGACAGACCATTTGTTGATGGACTCTTTGCTGGATGAAGCGCTGGGCGGCGATGCGCTGTCGGCGCTGGTTGACGTGCTGGGGGAGACGGAAACGGAACCCACCGCAACGAGACGGCCCGCGGATCCGGTTGCCAGTGATCCGTCCGGCGACTCGGTGCGCGGCGGGCGGGCGATGCGGACTCTTGGCTGGCTGGTTTCGGTGGTTGTGGCGGCCATGTTTCTGGTGACGTTTATGGATCGCGGCGGCAATGAAGTGTTTGCTGATGCGAGTGATGTCATTGTGGCCGCAGTCGCCGCCCATGAGTCAGCCGTGGAACGCGTTTATTCGGTCAGCACCCGCAGTCGCAGTCTGCTGGGTGGCGCCTTTCGGCACCCGGACGATGTCCGCGTCTTCACGCAGGGCAATCAGTTCTGGGTGCAGATGAACGAAGACCCCAAGTGGTCATGGGGACGTCAAAGCGACGGCACCATCTGGCTGGCACTGGACACTCAGCGTGCCATGACCATTGCGGCCGATGAGATCGGACCACCACTGCACGAAATCGCCGAGCTTTACAGCGTTAACTGGGAGTCGTTGCTGCTGACACTGCTGGATGGCTTTGAACTGGAGAAACGCGAAACCGAA
This sequence comes from Planctomycetaceae bacterium, assembly GCA_024742875.1. GTDB lineage: Bacteria > Planctomycetota > Planctomycetia > Planctomycetales > Planctomycetaceae > Fuerstiella. The sequence goes on from JANSXP010000031.1 coordinate 4,627, forward strand.
TCCACCTACGAAATCACGGCGACACCGGACGATCGCCAGCGACGCTGGTTTCGTGGACTGGAGATTGTCGTGGATCGAGAGACGAAGGCCGTCCGTCGTTTGGTGCTGCATCGACGTAAGGCCCTGTTTGGCGAGTCCATCATGACGTTTGAACTGCTGGAAGCGCGCAGCGCCGACGCCTCCGCCTATCGGCTGGAGGGGCATCTGAGTGCCGATGCCGTAGTGTACTCCAGAGATTCCCCCCGGGACCCGCGCCTGCGAACACTCGTTAACCGTTTTGGCAATCAGGCGCGGCGCTGGATCGTCAGCCCGGATCAGAACGAAGTCAACGGGGATGCCCAGTCAAAACCGAACTCGAACACAGGGCCGCACGCCGGGGCCGAACAATCCCCACAGGCAGGCGGTGGCGCCGCCGTACCGCAGTCTTCCCGAAGATGAACCCATTGCCGCAGGAGCACACCTCATGAGACGCATCACTTTTGGCACGTTGACCGTCGCTGTCGCTATCGTCACAATTCTTTTGATTATTGGCCAGCAGCGGACACCGCATGTGCACGCTGAAGAAACGGACGTTGTTCGTCAGGGACCGCAGCTTCGTCGTGGCAAAGACTGCGGTGTCGGGCGTCAGATTGCGGACCTCGAGCTGACCGATATCAACGGTCGCACGCAAACTCTCAGCCAACTGGCCAAAGACGGTGTGGCGGTGATTGCTATGACGGGAACCGGCTGTCCGCTGTGCAAAAAATATTCGCCCACGCTGGCTGCGATTGAAGACAAATATCGCCGGCAGGGGGTGCGGTTTGTGTTTGTGAATCCCAACAAGTCAGAACAGGGGCAGCGCTGCCGGGACGCCGTTTCGCAGTACGGATTTGATGGGCCTTATGTCAGTGATGCGGACAGTCGCATCTGTCGGGCACTGCAGGCAGAAACAACGACGGAAGTATTTGTGGTCGACTCGACCCGAACGCTGTTGTATCGCGGGGCTGTCGACGATCAATACGGCTTTACCTACGCCAGCAATGCTGCGGATGAAACCTTTCTGAAAGACGCACTGGATGCGGCTTTGGCGGGGCAGCGCGTTGAGGTTGCGGCCACCACGTCACCAGGCTGTGAACTGCTGTACGACGCCATCGCGGAACAGCAGAACGTGACGTATCACGGTCAGATTTCGCGAATCATCGACCGCAACTGCCGGGAGTGTCATCGCTCCGGCGGCATTGCCCCGATGCCCTTTGAAACCTGCGAGCAGGTCAGGGACTACGCGGGCATGATTCGCTTTGTGACTGAGCAGGGCGTTATGCCACCATGGTTTGCTGATGACGGCACGTTACAGAAGCAGCCCTGGGATGAGCCCGTGCATCCCGATACCACCATTCACTGGGCCAACGATCGTTCTCTGAGTGAACGCGACCTGCAGGACCTGCAGACCTGGATTGCTGCCGGAGCACCAGAAGGCGACCCGGCCGATGCTCCCCGGCCCCCCTCCTATCCGGACGGCTGGCTCATTGGCAGGCCGGACAAGGTTTTTCAGTTTGACGAACCCGTGCGCATCAAGGCCACCGGCATCATGCCCTACAGGAACATCCGTATCACGAATGACCTCGACGAGGATAAGTGGATTCAGGCGATGGAGATTCGTCCATCTGATCCCAGCGTCGTGCACCATGTGATCGTCAGTGTTCGCGGAGAGGCACGCGAACTGGATGGCTATTGGGCTGCCTACGTTCCCGGCAACAGCTCCGTCGTGTTTCCACCGGGCCTGGGCAAGCGACTGCCCAAAGGGGCCACGCTGAACTTTCAGATGCACTACACGCCTAACGGCAAGGAAACATTCGACCAGACACAACTGGGCCTGGTGTACAGCGATGAGCCTGTAGAGCACGAAGTGAAAGTGAGGGCCGTCACCGTGGGCCCACGCCAATTGAAGATTCCCGCCGGCAGGGCGAAGCACGAAGTGCGTGCCTCCCTCCGGCTGCCGACTGATGTGAAGGTGCTGGCGCTGCTGCCACATATGCATTTGCGGGGACAGGGGGCTCGCTACGATCTGCTGGCCAACGGCGAGAAGTCGACACTGCTGAATGTTCCGCGGTACGACTTTAACTGGCAGCTGCGATACGAACTGGAAGAGCCACGCCTGCTGCACAGAGGCGACACTCTGACGTTCACCGCGTTATACAACAACAGCGACAGCAACCCCGCGTTGAAGGGGCTCGCCGAGGAGTATTCTTCCACCCGAACGACAAAATGGGGACAGCAGACTTACGAAGAAATGCATCTGGGCTATGTGGAGTATATTGTGCCCGGCGAAAAGCCGGGAGAGGCTGCCCCAGGAATGCGGGGCGGTCGTGGGGCACGATCGGAGCGAATCATTGGAGGCCTGTTTACACAACTGGATGTCAACGGCGACGGTCAGGTGACCAGGGCTGAAGTGAAACAGAGGCCGGGAAACCGCCAGGCGTCCGGCGTAATCTTCAATCGGCTGGATACCAACGGCGACGGCGTTGTTGACAAAAAGGAATTCGAAAAGCTCGGTTCCATCCTGCGTCGCTGATGGGATGCTTAACAGACGCCGTCGATTCTGCTGACGTGCTCATGAGGCCTGAAATGAAGCTCATCAAACAACTCGCTGCCTGTGTCGCCTGCTGCGTTGTGCTCGGCGCTGTCAGCATTAACGCTCAGGACCGTCCTGAGAATCTCGGTCGCATCTTCCAGCGGCTGGATAAAAACGGCGATGGCTTTGTTGATGACCGTGAACTGCAGCGACAGTCCGTCTTTGACCAGTACGACGCTGACAAAGACGGCCGAATCAGCCGTGCGGAAGTGGGACTGGAGGCGACCGATCAGACTGCTTTGCGTGCCACCAAAGATGTTCGCTACGGCGCCCACGAGCATCAAAGGCTTGATCACTATCGCCCGGCGGAAACTCGCAATGCTCCCGTGATGGTCTATGTCCACGGCGGTGGCTGGCGTCTGGGCGACAAGAAAGCGGTCGGCAGCAAGGCCGAGTTCTTCTGTGACAAAGGCTGGGTGTTTGTCAGCGTCAACTATCGGCTGCTGCCGGACGGCCAGCATCCCCACAACGTCAACGATGTGGCTGCCGCCATCGCCTGGGTGGCGGAGCATGCTGCCGAACTGGGCATCGACCGCGAACGATTGTTTGTGATGGGCCATTCGGCTGGCGCGCATCTGGCTTCACTGGTGGCCACGCATCCCCAGGCGCTGACATCGGCCGGACTGTCTCGCGGCCAGATCCGCGGGGTCATCTCGCTGGACACAAACGCGTACGACGTGGCCCGTCTGATGCGGTCCTCTTCCGCCCGCTATTACAGCCAGGTCTTCGGACGTGATACGACGGTCCTGCGGGATGCCTCCCCGGAGTACCACATCGCCGATGACACTGACATTCCCCCGTTTCTCATCTGCTACAGCAAAGGGATGGGATTACGCAAAGATCCGCAGCGGGCCACCAACGCCCGCGCCTTTGAGCAGGCTTTGCGAAAGCATAACATCGACGCGCAAGTGGTGGATGCCAGTGATCGCAACCACTCACAGATCAATCAGCGTTTCGGGACCGCGGGTGACAGCAAAGTCACTGCACGGGCGTGGCAATTCCTGAGCGAATTGGCGAGACCCACAAACACGCGAAAAAACCCATAGCGACTCCAGATGGGCGGTTACGCGTGTAATGAGAATTTCGCATGTTTGGTCGGGTATTCAGGCTGAGCACGAGCACGATTCTGAAAGACGTGCAGCGCCCGTGTGGGCATCGGGCGGAATTCCGGGGACGGTCCGGAAAAACGATTGTTTATCGTTTCTGATTCGTCACAATTTCGAGCCCGCCTGCCAGACCCTGGCCGTGCCGGTCGTGGTTCTGACAGGTCACTGCGACCTGTCGGGCCGCATCCCACCATTGATTTGTCCGTGCGATCGACATTCGCGACGTGCGTGAGTAACGACCACGTCGATTGGCAATTTCGATCTGCTCCCTCCCCAGGTTTGCACCATGAGTCGTCTTCTTCGTCCCGTCGCCGCTGTCTTCTCTGCTGCGTGTTTGTGTGTTCTGGCTGCTTTGGCCACGGCTGACGAAAACTACAAACCCAAAATCGCCCCCGCGTCCCGCGACGCCGAGCTGGCGATGGAGGGTTTCGTGCGGCCGGACGGACTGTCGGTTGAGCTGATGGCCGCCGAACCCGCCCTGGCCAATCCCGTTGCTTTTTACGTGGCGCACGACGGCAAAGTCTACGTGTGCGAAACCTTCCGCCAGGAAGTGGGCGTCGAAGATAACCGCAGTCACATGAACTGGCTGCAGAATGACCTGCGACTGGAAAGCGTGGAAGAACGGCTGGCAATGTTCCGCCAGTATCTGGGTGACGATGTTTCCAAATATGCGTCCGAACACGATCGCATCCGTGTGCTGCAGGACACCACTGGCGACGGCAAATACGACAGCGATACCATTTTTGCACAGGGCTTTAACGACATTCTTGACGGCACCGGCGCCGGTGTGATCGAACACGACGGCAAAGTCTACTACACATGCATCCCCAAACTCTGGATGCTGGAAGACACCGATGGTGACGGCAAAGCGGACGTCACCGAGGCCCTGCACCACGGCTACGGCGTGCGCGTGGCCTTCCGTGGCCACGACATGCACGGTCTGACCGTTGGCCCCGATGGTCGGCTGTACTTCAGCATCGGTGACCGTGGTTTCAACGTCATCACCAAAGAGGGCAAGCGGTTAAAGATGGTCGATACCGGTGCCGTCTTCCGCTGCGACATGGACGGCAGTCATCTCGAAGTCTTCGCCTATGGTCTGCGCAACCCGCAGGAACTGGCCTTCGACAATCACGGCAATCTGTGGACGGGCGATAATAACTCTGACAGCGGAGACAAGGCCCGCTGGGTCTATGTGGTCAAAGACGGCGACACCGGCTGGCGGATGTACTACCAGTATCTCGAAGACCGCGGACCCTGGAACCGCGAACGCATGTGGTACCCCTACCGCGCCGACGACGAAACCACGGCCGTGCAGCCCGCGTTTATCGTTCCCCCTGTTGCCAACCTGGGTGACGGACCGTCCGGACTCACCTACTACCCCGGACTGGGGCTGTCGTCCCGTTATGACAACCACTTCTTTATGGCCGATTTTCGCGGAGGTGCCTCCAACAGTGGCATCCGCAGCTTCAGCGTAGAACCCGATGGCGCGACCTTCCGCCTGACCGACTCTCATCAGTTCATCTGGTCCATTCTCGGCACGGACGTTGACTTCGCCGCCGACGGCGGACTGTATGTCACCGACTGGGTCAACGGCTGGGTGGGCGAAGGCAAAGGGCGACTGTACCGCTTCACCGACGACGAACACGTCTCCGCTGTTCACGGGGCCAACGTCAAGTCTCTGCTGACCGGTGGCATCGCGGCGGCCGAAGTGCCCCAGCTGATCGAACTGCTGACCCACAAAGACCGTCGCGTTCGCCAGGCGGCTCAGTTCGAGCTGGTCAAACGTGACGCCTTCAACGAAGTCCGAACCGCCTGGAACGCCGACACCGATTCGCTGCAGCAACTGCACCTGACCTGGGCCTGCTGGCAGTTTGGTCTGGCCGATCAGGCGCGAGCCACAGAAGTCAGTCAGCTGCTGCTGGACAAACTGGGGGCAGGAGAAAACGGCAACCAGTCTCTGAAAGTCATTGCCGATCTGGTCTCACGTCACGGACGCTCCATCGTCTCCTCGGCGGACAGCGTCCTCGAAGCCGTCAACTCCACCGACAAACGTCGGGCCGGCTTTGCCGCCGTCGCTCTGGGCGCCATCGGCCCCGACAAAGCGGACGATGCCCTTTTGGCACTGCTGGATCGCAATAACAACGAAGATCCCGTACTGCGACACCAGGCCATCATGGGGCTGACCGCCATCTCAGAGCGCGATCCCGGTGCTCTGCTGCCTGACATGCTCAGCGGCTCTCCCGCCCAAAAGCTGGGTTTGGCAGTCGTCGCGCGAAAACTCAAACGCGACAATGTGGCTTTCATGCTGGCTGATGACGATCCTGTGGTTGTCGCCGAAGCGGCTCGCACCGTTCTGGCGATCGGCTCCCGGTCGGATCTGGAACAACTGGCAACCCGAGCCGGCGTCGCTCCAAACGATCCGTTAGGCAGCAGCGATCCTGTCGTGATCCGCCGCGCTCTGGAAGCCGCCTATCGCCTCGGCACCGTGCTGCACGCCAGCATGGTCGGACGTGTTGCCGCAGACCCTGATCGCCCGGACGCCATTCGGGAAGTGGCCGCCAATATGCTGCTCACATGGAACTCTCCCCAGCAAACAGACACCGTCGACGGGCACTGGCGGCCTCTGCCTCAGCGTGACGTTTCCAGTCTGGCAGACGTGACCTCGGGCGTCCTGCCCGGCATGCTGGCAGGTCCCGATGCCGTGCGAGACGCCGGCATCAAAGCGGCCGCCCAACTGGGGATTACGGATGTCACACCGTCCCTGCAGAAAATCTTCGGCGATGCCTCCGCCGCCGAAGCGTCACGTGTCGCCGCCTTCAAAGCGCTGGCCCAACTGGAATCAGACAACTCCCAACTGCTGCTGACCGGCCAGCAGGACAGCAGCGAATCGGTCCGCATTGCGGCTCTCGAACTGCTCACCGCCTCTGAACCAGAAAAAGCGGTCGCGGCTCTGACCGAAACAGTGAGCAACGGCACCCTCAAAGCCCGCCAGAAAGCCATCACCCTGCTGGGAACCATCCCCTCAGACACGGCACGCGATTTTTTGGTCACAACCTTCGATCAGCTGAACGCCGGCGCTCTACCTGACAGCCTCACCCTGGACCTGCTTCAGGCGGCAGAAGTCAACAGCAGTGACCAGCTGAAACAGCTTGTCAAAGCGTTCCGCGACAAACAGGCGGCCGCTGAAACGACAACCGACAAATGGAGTGACTGCCTGAACGGCGGTGACATCGAGCGCGGCAAGACCATCTTCTTCGGTCGCGCGGCCGCCTCCTGCCGTCGCTGCCATATGGTCAACGGCAGTGGCGCCAAAGTCGGCCCCGATCTTTCCGAAATCGCCAAAGAAAAAGATCGCGCCTACCTGCTCGAATCCATCGTGGAACCCAACGCCAAAATCGCCAAAGGATTCGAAACAACAATCATCATCGACATCAACGGCAAGATTCACGCCGGCATCATCAAAGAAGATAACGACGACGTCGTCAAACTCATGTCGCCCCAGGGCGCCATCATCACCGTCGCCAAAGACGACATCGAAGAACGCGCCAAAGGACTCAGCGGTATGCCCGCCGATCTGGCCAAAAATCTCAGCCGCGCCGAAATCCGTGACCTCGTCGCCTATCTGGCCACCCTCACCAAAGCCGACTCCACCGCCCACGGAACCACCAACTCCGAATAGCCGGGATGCCCCGGCGGGCGGTGGCGTGGGGGCGTCGATGCGCGTGGTGAGTCTCTGCGCCGGCTCGCTTCGCGTTGCTGCGCTACGACGACTGACATGGCAACGCGCTTATCCGGGATGCCCCGGGGGGCAATGGCGTGGGGGCGTCGATGCGCGTGGTGAGACCCTGCGCCGGCTCGCTCCGCGTTGCTGCGCTACGACGACTGACGTGGCACCGCGCCTAGCCGGGATGCCCTGGGGGGCGGTGGCGTGGGGGCGTCGATTCGCGTGGTGAGTCTCTGCGCCAGCTCGCTCCGCGTTGCTTCGCTACGACAAACGACGTGGCACCGCGCTTGGCCGGGATGCCCCGGCAGGCGGTGGCGTGGTGGCGTCGATGCGCGTGGTGAGTCTCTGCGCCGGCTCGCTTCGCGTTGCTGTGCTACGACAAACGACGTGGCACCGCGCTTTTACGGGATGCCGGGATGCCCCGGCGGGCGATGGCGTGGGAAAGTCATAGCGCGTGGTGAGTCTCTGCGCTGAGGCGCTCCGCGTTGCTGCGCTACGACGACTGACATCACACCGCGCTTAGCCGGGATGCCCCGACCGCGAAGCCCCGGCAGGCGGTAGCTTGGGGACGTCATTTCGCGGTGTGTTTCTCAGTCGAGGTGTCTGTGTTGCTGCGTGAACACGATGTGAGTGGTTCTCAGGCTGCCTGCTGCAGGAGCATCGTTGAAGTATGGCGTCCCGTTTATCCCATCTGCAGACCAGGTGTTAGCCCAACGCTGTGCTTCGCAGATGTCTCGTTGGCGGCCAAGCGCGGTGCCACGTCGGTTGTCGTAGCGCAGCAACGCGGAGCGAGTCGGCGCGGAGACTCACGACGCGCATCGACTTTCCCACGCCATTGCCCGCCGGGGCTTCCCGGCAAAGCGCGGTGCCGCGTCGGTTGTCGTAGCGCAGCAACGCGGAGCGAGTCGGCGCAGAGACTCACCACGCGCAATGACTTTCCCACGCCATTGCCCGCCGGGGCTTCCCGGCAAAGCGCGGTGCCAGGTCGGTTGTCGTAGCGAAGCAACGCGGAGCGCCTCGGCGCAGAGACTCACGACGCGCAATGACTTTCCTACGCCATCGCCTGCCGGGGCTTCCCGGCCGGCTAGGGTTCGGTGACGGGGGGGGCCGGTGGGAGGGGATCGGCGACGGGAGTTTTGGCGGCGTGGGCGGTCATGAGGTTGATTTGCTGGTGGACGTTGTGTGGCTGTCTCCAGCTGCTGCGCATGACGGCGGTGGGCAGTCGGACGATGGGGGGGCGGCCGAGAGTTTTGATGACGCGATCTTTGGTCATGACGATGGGGCCGATGGGCAGCAGTTCGCTTTCGATGCGAAAGAGGTAGGCTTCTTCGTCGGGGGGCGGCGGAACATCACTTGGGGCTGCTTGTGGTTTGGCTTCATCCCAGAGGGTCAGAGCCACGTTCCAGGTGATGTCGCTGGCCGGGGACGTGGGTGTCAGTCCGGTGAGTGGGGCAACGGGTGGGGTGGCTGTGGGCGGCGCGGACAGGAGCCCGGCCATGATGATTGATAGATGCATTCCTGTTCCCCGGAAGGTGGCAGGGTTGGTGCGCAGTAAAAGCCAGAGCAGTGGAGATGTTGGCGCAGGACCTTGCCTGATGGTGTCATCGGCGTGGACAGGTGCGGTTGTACAGCAGCGCGGGGGGATCTCCGAGTTTCCCGTTTTGCCGCATCAGCCGGGTCGGAGAGGATCTGTCAGCCGAGACGCCGAGTTGCATTGTGGGGGTTGCGCAGGCGGGCGTGTGCTGACGGGGTGGGCGTGCCGCGCAAGAAAAAATCGATCGGTCGTGGCGACCGATCGATGGTGCGATTCTGTTTGTGCCGCGTGACTCGGCTGTGACAACTATTCAGCGGCCGCTTCTTCGGCGGTGCCCGCTTTGCGTGCCAGAGCATCGGCTTCGCGATCCTGAACGCCTTTGACGGCGATGGCGCGACGTTTCAGGGTCCGTACATCGGCTTCCAGACGTCGCCATTTGGCGTCTTTGCGTCGATCGGCGGGGGCGACTTTGTCTGCGTCCAGTTTGGCGACGCAGTCAGCCAGCACACTTTCCGCCAGTTTCAGCTGTCGTTCGATTCGTTCCGGGTTCATGGTTCCACTGCCGTTAAGGGCCACACAAAGATTGCGAGAAGCTCAAGGGGCGGCATTGTTGCGATAATTCCGTCGTCCTTCAACGCGAAATCCCGCCAATCGCAAACGAATGGGTATTCGCGGGCGTTTGTTGTATTCCGCCTCTGCGTTCCTCACAATTCGGCACCCGCACTTCCCACATTTGAAGAAAACCCTCGGAATTTGCTCGTCATGACGGCTCATCAGGACCGCCTGAACTTTGCTCTGGATGTCAGCCAACAGGCGGCGGAGCTGATTTTGTCCTATTATCGTTCTCAGACGCTGGGGGTGGAGTCCAAGGCGGACGATTCTCCGGTGACGGTGGCCGACCGCGGTGCCGAGCAGCTGATTCGTGAGGCACTGGCCAAACACTATCCGGATGATGGTATTCTGGGGGAGGAGTTTGATGACGTGGACGGGGCCAGCGGTTATCGCTGGATCCTGGATCCGATCGACGGCACCAAGCCGTTTATCTACGGAGTTCCACTGTTTGGCACGCTGGTAGGCATCGAATTTGAAGGGCGAATGGTCGCGGGAGTCTGCCGGTTTCCCGCGCAGGACGAAGTCGTTTACGCCGAGGAAGGCGGCGGTGCGTGGTGGCAAATCAAAGACGGCGAGCCGGTGCGTGCTCAGGTGTCTGAGGAGACGGAACTTTCCCGAGCGAGACTGATGTTCACCGAGCCCACGCACGATGTTCGTGTGGGACGCAGCGAAGTCCTGCCTGGGTTTCTGCAGCAGGTCCGCATCGCCCGGGGCTGGGGCGATTGTTATGGTCACATGATGGTGGCGACAGGCCGTGCGGAACTGGCCATTGATCCGGAGATGTCGGCCTGGGATATTGCCGCCCTGATTCCAATCGTGCGTGAAGCAGGCGGCCACTGCACCGACTGGCAGGGCGAGGAAAACATTTTCGGCGGCGACGGCTTCTCGACGAACGCTGCTTTGCATAAACAGGTGCTGGATGTCCTCCGGGCAGCTCCGCCGATCACTAAGTAGTCGTCACACAAAACAGAATTTGAACCCGCGTTAGCTCAGGATAGTTCCATGAAGGATCCCCGTATCGCCAAACTGGCGGAGACACTGGTTGGACACAGCTGCCAGCTGCAGGCCGGTCAGAAGCTGATTATTGAAGCCTTTGACCTGCCGGAAACTAATCTGGTGTGTGACCTGGTGGATGCCGCCTATGCGCGGGGCGCCACGCCGCATGTCGTCTGGAAAAACAACACGATTCTGCGAAGTCTGTACAAAGGGGCCACGGCGGACAGCATGGCCTGGCCGGGCGAACTGGAAACGGCTGCCATGGAAGCGGCAGATGCGTACATTGGCATTCGCGGTACGGCCAACTCCGATGAGTTTTCTGATGTACCGCCTGAACGCATGGATTTGTACACAGAGCATTGGTGGAGCCCTGTGCACATTAAGGTGCGCGTGCCCAAAACGCGATGGGTGGTGCTGCGGTATCCGACCCCCTCGATGGCGCAGTCCGCTCATCAGAGTACGGCGCAGTTTGAGGACTTCTATTTTGATGTGTGCACGGCCGACTACGCGGCCATGTCCGAAAACCTCAAGCCACTGGTGGCCCGTATGCTGGCCACTGACCAGGTACGCATCACGGCGCCGGGCACGGATCTGTCGTTTTCCATCAAGGATATCCCCGTGGTTCCGTGTGCGGGAGAATGCAATATTCCGGACGGCGAATGCTTTACGGCTCCGGTGCGGGACAGTGTGAACGGCACCATTCAGTTCAACACCAAGTCTCGTTATCAGGGGGTGGTGTTCGACGGCATCCGCTTTGAGTTGAAGGACGGTCGGATTGAGTCGGCCACCTGCTCCAATGAGCCGGAACGACTGAACCGAATTCTCGATACGGATGATGGGGCCCGGTACATCGGAGAGTGGTCGCTGGGCACCAACAACAAGGTCCTGCATCCGATGCTGGACACGCTGTTCGACGAAAAGATTGGCGGTTCGTTCCACTTCACGCCCGGCAACGCCTATGACGATGCGGACAATGGCAATCGCAGCAAGGTGCACTGGGACCTGGTGCTGATTCAGCGAGCTGATTACGGTGGTGGCGAGATCTGGTTTGACGACGAACTGGTTCGCAAAGACGGTTTCTTTTTGCCGGACGACCTGCAGCCACTGAATGAAGGGCTGCCCTCATAGGCGGTTTTCAGGCTGCCTGTTGAAGCTGGTCTGGCCCGACGGCTGTGCGGGGGTGATCCGTGACGCTGCACGGGCCGGTTTCCGCGGGAAGTCGCTGCGTCGTGCTGCAGTTGTCGCCACTGCGTCTCACCGCAAGATCCGTGGGAAATCAGCGGGGAATCAGCGAGCAATGGGCGGCTGCGGTGGTTCGTAGACGGCGTCCAGATTCTCAGGATCGTAGCCACTTAGGTGAGGATCACGCGCTACGTCGATATGGGACGAGGACTTGCGGCCGACCGCTTCCCGCACAGCGGCGCCTGGTCCATGGCCCGAGTTGGTCGGCACAGCCAGCGTGTCGAGCATGGACACCGCTCGCAGCAGGGCATTGTCCGCCACAGCAAAGCGAATCTGTGACTGCAGGTAGGTGGATTCGGCCTGTTCCAGTCGCTCCTGCATCTGCAGCAGGTTTTCCAGATACAAATCACCGACGCGTGCCCCGTCCGCCAGATAGCGGCGTCTGGTCTGCGTAGTTTTGAGCAGTCTGCGTGAGCGAGCCAGCGATTCCCACTGCTGTCGCAGCACGGCTCCGTACTTGTTGCGCTGTGTCACCTGATCACGCACGTCTTCGGAGACGTTGGCGATGGTGGTTTCCAGTTCGGCCTGCATACGTTTGATGGCCACCCGCGCCTGCTCGGCGGCGGCCAGTGCCGCACGATTGCGATACGGCATTTCAAAATTGAACCCGATGCCCACGCCCGGTTCGCCCTGGGTAAACTGATTGGCAATCGAACCGCCAATATCGTTGTTGCCCCGCAGTCCGGCCGCGTAGCCGGTCAGCGTCATGTCCAGCACGGGCAGAACTTCGTCTTCGGCCACTTCGTACTGCACGGCCGCGATTTTGATGTTGCGAATGGATCGATGCACTTCCGAGCGGTTGCGAATGGCCTGCTCAATCTGTGGTTCCGCGGCAACGGGCGGAGCCTGCTTCATCGGCAGTGTCTGTGTGATGATTTCGTTGTTGGCGTACTGCACAAACTGAGGACCGTAGATCAGCCGCAGCAGGGCATCCTGAGCGCGATACACGTCATGCTGGGCTTCGATGCAGCCGGCCAGGCGGTCGGCCACTTCGGAGCGGGCCCGATCCATCATCGCGGGCGTGACGTCGACGTCTACGCGCTGCGCCATTTCGTCGGCCACGCTTTTGGCGCGATTCCAGGAGGTAACGGACTGCACAAAACGCCCGCGTCGCAGCACCAGAATCCAGTAGGCGCTGGAGACATTGAGCAGATGATCCTGTACGCCTTCCTGAAACAGGTCGAACGAACTGTCGTTTTCAATGGCAGCGATGCGGACACGACTGCTGTTGTACGCTTCTCCGCCGCCTCGCAAAAGGCGATGGGTCCATTCCACCTGCAGCCGCGATGTTCCCTGATTGTTGGGGCTGATGAACTGCGAATTGCTGTTCTCTGTGCCGACCACCTGGGAGAATTCCAGTTCGCCGCCGTCTCGCAGCAGTTTGCGAAGCCCTGCCTGTCCGGACGACGTGCGACTGCGGAGTCTGTTGGTGGCTCCGTCCAGCGAGCTGCTGACTGGCACGCTGTCGCGATTCCAGATGCCGTCCACAAACGAGGTCCAGTCGAAGGCCGCATCCTGGCGGGCAATTTCCACCTGCCGAATGAACCAGTCCGAATGCAGCACCTGCAGTTCGGGGGCTTCGGAAATGGACAGGCCCAGTGCCTGCTCCAGTGTGAGGTTCATCGGACGGCGTTTGCGAAAGACGGGACGCGTGATATCGCGTTCCCACCAGGACAGCAGGTCACTGGATTCCCCCGGCACCACCACTTCCGCAGGCTGCGGATTCACGGGCAGGTCATAGGTCGGACCGGGCAGGATTGCTCCGGAGGGCAGCGGGGCTGTGGGCAGCGAAGTAACGCCGGGAGAGTCTACAAACGCCGGCGGAGCAAACACGTCCGGCGACATTGGTGTGTTGCTGTTGGAAGAAAAGCTGCGACCGGTGGGCAGCGGACTGGCAGTGGTGGGCGCCTGCTGTGTGGGAGGCAGGATCAGCGTCGTGTCTGTGGGATCAAGCTGACGTGGCTGTGACGTCAGGCCGAATCGCGGGGCGTTGGCCGCGGGGCCGTCCTTAGGCAGCAGGTGGGGCGGAAGAATGGACGTGGGACGCCCGTCAGTGGATCGTTCCGAGACTGACTGTGTCGGGCGGGACTCGGGGAACACGTGCACTGGCGGCTGGCCCGGGACATCGGACTCCAGAGAGCCTGCTCCCATCCGGTTGGGGTACACGTGAATGGGCGGATCGCTGCTGTTTTCGGCAGAGGGCTGCCGTGGTGCATGGCCCGGCCGGATCACAATTTCTTCCGCAGGTGTTCCGACCGGGGCGGTGCGTTCAGCCGGTCCGGCATGACCGGGAACCGGCAGCGACGCCGGCGCGGAACGGTGGGGGCGGGGGGAAATACGTGGCCACGCGGCCTCGGCGTTGGCGGTAGCTGCCGGAGATGTCCGGCCCGGAGAGCCGGGAGACGTGGAATTGGTGTAATTTGAATTGGCGTAATTCGAATCGGCGTAATTCGAATTGGGGTAATTCGAATTGGGATAACTCGCATCGGGGTAGGTGGCCGGAACCGGAACGGCCGGACGTGAGACCGGCTGAGACCCGGAGGCCTGCCAGTAATTGGCCTGCTGCACGCCGGAAGTCGGCAGGGCCAGCGGATCTCGTTCTGGTGAGAATTGCCTGTGGGAAGGCGTCGCTGGCGTTGTCTGCCGCTGATCGAAAGTCAGGTCTGCCGCCTGATCTGAGCTCGCCGGCGGACCATTGAGATTTGTCGTGGTGTCGTTTGTGGTGACCGGCCCCGTAGTCACTCCATCAGCCGTCCAGAAACTCGCCACAGCAGCGGCAAGCAGCGCCACTGCGAAAGCCCAGCGGCGAAACTGGCCGATGGAAAAAACGCCTCGCGTCGACCAGTGCCGACGCAGGCTGCTGAGGGAAGGTAATTTCACGCTGTGTCTCAAACTCTGCAGGCGCAGGAAGGTGCGCTGTCGCCGCTGTCATCGTCTGATCGCAACGGCTGGCTTGAGTTTTCTGATTGTAAGGAGGACATCACTTATGACGGCCAAACAAACTGCCTGAGCCTGCCCAGAGGACAATTGCCCGACCTTCCTGGCAGCCCCACTGTGAACAGCGCGTCCACCTTTTCGTAATCAGAAGAACGCGCATATTTTGCCACAGGATGCCTGTCTTCTGAGGGGCGCCTAATCGAAACCCACCGCGCGCAGCGGAATATGTTGTTTACTGAGGTAAGTCGACCGGTCTGCCCAGACGCCTTGTGCATACGCCTGCTCTGCTCAGAACCGCCAACCCCCCTTCACCTTTCGGTGCCCCCAGCAGAGCCGTCATGACCACTTCGCAAATTCCAACGGACACTGCGTCCCGGGCAGAAGCCGGCTCCGCATCTCGGAGTCTGCAGCAGCACATTCGTCAGCTGCTGCTGGACTGCCCTTCCCGACAGGCGTTTTATCAGCAGGTGCTGGAAGTGGCGATGGGGCACTTCAGCGCCGCAGTCGGCCGCGTGGACTATTCCGTGGGCGGTGCAGGCCAGGCAGAGCTGCGACACGGACCGCAGATGACGACCGAAGTCGCCGCGCGTTTCAGCGCTGAGTATCTGGCACCATTTGCCCAGGAGATCCGCAGCGGCGGTCGCACAGAAGCGGAGATGAAACGCTACCAGCGGGGCGAGCAGACGATGACATTGATCTCGTCTCCAGTGATGAACATTGGTGAAGACAAGTGCGATGCTGTGCTGAGTCTGATGCTGAGTGGTCCGCAGTCAGCTGACGTGCTGCTCCCGCGTCTGGATGGCATCGCCACACTGGCCTCGGCCGTGCTGGTTTCGAAAACTCTTACGGCCCGCAATCAAACGCAGCCGGCAGGAACGCAGGCCGCTGGGTCGGCTGCTGCAGCATCGGCAGCCGCTGGCACGGCGCAGACACAGCCATCGGCTGCTTCGCCCTCGGCGGATGCCGCCGCGCTGCAGAACATGAGTGCCTTTGCCCGGGCGTCTCAGTTTGCATCCACCAAAGAGTTTGGCTACTCACTGGTGAATTCGCTGCTGGGACAGTTGCAGGCCGAACAGGTCTCGTTTGGTGTCCACAAAGAACAGCGTGTGGTGGTGGAGGCCATTTCCGGTGTGGCCGACTTCAAGGCGAACAGCCCTGGCGTGCAGATTGTGCGTCAGTGCATGGAAGAGTGCGTCGATCACACATCCCCGGTTGTCGTCCAGTCAGAAAAACTGGAGGGCGATTTTCCGCCCCTGCCGATTCACACGCAGTGGTCAGCGGAGTCGGCCCACGCCAGCGTGATTTCCATCCCGCTGAAAGACGGTGACAACATCTCCGGGGTGATCAGCATTCGACGGGCGGCCGAACGTCCGTTCCGCGCCGAAGAGGTGGCGGGCCTCACGCAGATGCTCACGCCGTACGGCAACGCCATTCCGGTTGTGGAAAAAGCCAATCGCTCGGTAGGCGATCAGCTCAAAAACGCGGTCGGCACCACGGCTCGCAATACGGTCAAATCCGGATCGGCAGGCCGCAAAATTCTGCTGGCCTCGCTGGCGATCGGCCTGCTGTGGTTTCTGTTTGGCAGCACGACGTACCGGCCGATTTGTCGTACGCGGGTCACAGCCGCACAGCTGCGACACTTCGCCGCGCCTATTGACGGTCAGCTCAAGGCCGTGTTCGTCAGCCCCGGTCAGCAGGTCAAACAGGGCGAACTGCTGGTGCAGTTTGATACCTCGGACATTGAACTGCGACTGAATGGTCTGGTGCGTGAGATTGCATCGGCCGAACTCGAACTGCGGGAAGCCATGGCGGCCGACGATGTGGCGTCGGCCGCGCTGGCTCGTTCCCGCAGCAACGTCCTGAAGACGCAGGCCCAGGCGCTGCGCAAGCAGGTGGACGATTCCTCCATTGTGGCGCCGTTTGACGGCACCGTTGTGGTGGCTGATCTGCAGCAGCGGATCGGTCAGCTGTTTCCTCGCGGCGACGAAATCCTGCAGATTGCGGCCGCAGGCGACTGGCTGCTGGAAATCGAGATTCCCGATGACATCGCGACGTATGTGGCCGCCGATCAGGTGGGCGAGTTTTCCGCCGCCGCGGCTCCCGCGGACAAACACGCGTTCACCGTGCAGCACGTCGATGGCTCAGCGATCACGATGGAAGACCGTAACGTGTTTATCGCCCGTGCCCCGCTGGAATCTCGCCCGGCGTGGATGATGACGGGCATGGAAGGCACGGCCCGCATCGAAACGGTGTCCCGACCTGTGTGGTGGGTCGCCATGCATCGCGTGGTCGACTGGGGCCGCATGAACTTCTGGTTCTGATCAAACGCACCGCGTCAGGTCCATTTTTCTCCCTCCTCAAATAAGACAAACGCCGTGAATCCGGCCGCTCAGGTTTGCAGTCCCGATCCTCAGGATGCCGTTCGGCAGCTGAAGGTGACGCTGCGCTCAGACCTGAAGACCACCCGCCAGCTGCACCAGAACACGCCCGTTTATGTGGTACACGACCCTGTGTCGTTCCGCACGCACCGGCTGTCCGTGTTTCAGTATCGCACGCTGGCGTCGATCAGCCCGGATCTGACCATCGGCGAGAATTTTCAGGCGGCCGTCACCAAAGGCGACTTTGATGCCGACGAAGAGTCGCTGTATCACGAGCTGATCACCAGTTTTTCCCGGCTGTCATTGATTGTGCTGCCCGTGGCCAACGGCGAGAAGCTGTTCGAGCAGCACACGAAGATGAAGCAGCTGAAGCGTCGCGGCAAGCTGCTGGGCGCCCTGTTTCTGCAGATCCCGCTGGTGCGTCCGGACGAGTTCCTGACACGCACTGTGGGACGTATTTCGTGGGTCTTCACGCGTCAGTTTCTGGTGGTGTGGCTGTTGGGCATGCTGGCGGCCGGCTTCATTGTGGTCAGTCGTATCGATGACCTCGTGCAGCCGCTCAACGGCATTCTGGCGACCAACAACCTGCCGTTTCTGTGGCTCGCTTTTGTGGGACTGAAGATCTGGCACGAACTGGGCCACGGCTATGCATGCAAGGTGTTTGGTGGTTATGTGCCGGAAATGGGCACCATTCTGATTGCCGGCACACCGGCCGCCTATGTGGATGCCACCGCCGCCTGGAGCTTTCCGGAAAAATACAAACGCCTGGTCGTGATGTGCGGCGGCATGTTTTTTGAGTCGCTCGTGTTTATTCCCGGCGTGTTTGTATGGGCTTTTGCCAGCAGCCCGATGCTGTCCTCGTGCGCCTATCAGCTGGTGGTGATGGCCTCTCTGGTCACCGTGCTGTTTAACGCCAACCCGCTGATGAAATTTGACGGGTACTTCATTCTGTGCGAACTGATCGGCATCCAGAATCTGCGTCCCCGCGCCGACGCACAAATCAAACGCATGCTCACGCGGGCCACGCTGGGGCTGAAGCGTCCGGCCGAAGAAGCGTCTTTGAGTACAAAGTTCTGGCTGGTGGCCTACGGCATCTCAGCCACCATCTATAAGTTTTCGCTGGTCATCAGCATCGCCGTGATGATCGCCATGAAGTTCCCTCTGGTCGGCCTGGTGCTGGCCGCTTTTCACGTGATCACCACAGTGGGGTCAGGAGCCATCAAGATGACCAGATTTCTGCTGCAAAGCAAAGAGACAGAACCGGTGCGCGGTCGCGCACGCCTGGTGGCCGGCATTGTTCTTGTGGGGCTGCCACTGCTGTCGCTGGTGGTCCCCGTGCCGTTTGGCGTGGTGACGCAGGGGGTCGTGGGGGCCGAGCACGAACACTTCCTGAATGTCGATTCCCCCGGCGAGTTTGATGCCGCGCTGGTGACGGCCGGGCAGCAGCTGGCTGCCGATTCTCCCGTGGCCGTGTTGCAGAACACCCGACTGCGGGAAGAACTGCAGTTGTCTGAGGCGCGTCTGCAGAACGCCCAGCTTCGCTGGCAGGTGCTGCATGAGGTGGACCTGATGGCCGCACAGCAGGAACAGGCGGCAATTGCTGAACTCAAAAAAGAAGTGGCCGAACTGCAGCGCAGGGTGGATCGACTGACCATGACCTGTCCGGAAGCCGGCAAGGTGGTCCGGCTCATTGACGCCGGACAGCAGGGCCGCTTTCTGGAGCCGGGAACACTGCTGGCGGTGGTCGTGGATGGACGCCCGCTGATGCGAACCTGGCTGAACGAAGATCAGATGGGTAGCATTCGGCAGGCGGTGGGCACGGAAGTTGGCATTCGCATTCCCGGTCGCTCCACAACCACTTACAGCGGGAAGATTGTCAGCATCGAGCCGGCCGCCGAAAAGGTGTTCGACAAGACGGCACTGACTTACATCGCTGGCGGCGAGATTCTGGTGAATCCGGCCACCGGCAGACCTATGGAACCCATTTTTCAGATCGACATCGCGCCATCGGAAGATGCACTGTCGCTGACCGAACACGGCGCCCGCATTAACGTCAAACTGCCTCGTCGGTACGAATCGATCGCTGCCTGGGCCTATCGCAAGTGCATGCGATTTGTCCACAAAGTGCTGGTGACGTAACGGTCGCCCGAAGTTTTGAACACAACTCTCCAACCCTCTGGAGCTTCTCATGTTTCGCATCACCATCCTGCTGGCGGCCGCCGCCACAGCGTCCGTTACCAGCTTTCTGCCGCAGACATCGACGGAACCTGCCATCCGCCCCCGCGGCATGGAACGTTCCGGCGGCACCGTCACACAATCGGGGGTCGTGGCTGCCTCGGACGGTCTGTTGCGCGAAGACACGCAGCTGCATGGCGTTGTGCGTCCGGCACAGCTGGCGGAACTGCCCTCGCTGGTGCCCGGGTTGATTCGCGAGGTTCACGTTGCCGAAGGGCAGTCGGTTCGCAAAGGCGACCCACTGGTGAGCCTGGATGATCGTGTGCCGCGAGCACGACTGGAAGCGGCAACCGTGGAAGCCAATTTGCAGGGGGCACTTAAGCGTGCTCAGGTGGATCTGAAGATGGCAGAAAGCCGTTTGGAACGTATCCGCCTGGTGACCAGTCAGCGAGCGGGAGCCCGATTTGAACTGGAAGAAGCCGAAGGCGCTTACGAACAGGCGGTCGCTGCTGTGTCGGAGCAGCAGGACGTGCTGAAAGCGGCGGAAGCGTCGCGACAGCTGGCGGAAGCCCAGTTACATCAGTACACCATCACGGCGCCGTTTGATGGTGTGATTACCGAACTGCACCTGAAGGCCGGCCCCGTCGATCCCAGCCAGATTGTCGTCACGATGGCCAATCTGAAACAGCTGGAAGTGGAGATGCACGTGCCCAGTTCGCTGTTTGGTCAGGTGCAAACGGGAGCGAGTGTACGCCTGAATGCGTCCGCGCCAATTTCCGGCCAGGTGACGTCGCGGGTGGAATCGGTCTCGCCCATTATCAATTCCGCCAGCGACACATTTCGCTGTCTGCTGAAAATTGAGAATGCGGCTGGGCGGCTGCCCGCCGGCTTCACCGTGAAACTGCCGACTCGCAACGGCAGCATTGCCCTGCGATAAGCCATGGACGATGCCGCAGCGCCTTACCTGAGTGGCTCGGCACGGAACACCACTTTGTAGGTGCGATTCGTGTCAAAGTTGCCGTCGTGGGCGATCAGCAGGAAGTCGTCCGTGATTTCGGGATTCAGGTCTGCGCCCGCCAGAATTTCGACGTTGCCAATGCGGTGCGGCAGCCAGCAGACCACCGGGCGGCCTCCTCGCTGGGCCCCATTGGTGTTGATCGGAGAAAACGTCTGTGCGCCGCGATTGGGAGTCAGCGTGAACGTGTAGACGCCGTCCTGTTCGACCAGCGTTTGATTCCACGCACACTCGGCGGCCGCCATGCGGGCCTGCCAGGCGGGATCTCCGTAAAAGGCGACGGTGTCCCGATCAAACAACAGACCACCCGCTTCGTTGTAGCTTGTCGCGCGACCCGGCGGTGGATTGGCGGCCAGCAGGTCCGGGTGCTCTGTCTTCAGTTTGTGAATCAGTGCGTGATGATTGGCGAAGAAGGCTTCGTTGAACGTGTATCGCCCCGGCTGTTCCACAAAGTAATCCAGCACGCCCCAGCCCTGATAGCCAAACCATGTGGGAACCGTGTAGCCGAGCATCTGCTTCACGCCCGCGCTGTTCATCCAGGCCAGTGCCATCGCGTCCTCGCCGTCAATGTGGCCCATCAGGCAGTTGCCGATGGGCATGTAGATGCGGGGGTGATCGCTGGCGATGGCGAATTTTTTGCCATCCGTCGGGTGCCCGAAGAGTTGCCCGGCTTTTGATTTGAACTGTCCGTTGCGGTAACGAAAGCCAATCTGCCAGTCGCGCTCGGTGGCGTGACCGGACGTCACGAACAGATCCGACTTGTACTCGGTCAGCAGGCTGGCCAGTTCGCGGGTGGTGTCGGACGGCCCTGCGATCGTCTCTGCTGACTGACCGGCCTGTTTGACAACGGCGTGACCCTGATTGAGTTCGCAGAACCAGCGACCGGATTCGCACATTTCCAGCGCGACCTCTGTTCCTGAACCCACGCGACGCACTGTCAGCGGCTGTGAGGTCTCGGCAATGGACACTGCGTTGTCCCGATCGTAGCCGGTGAGGATTCCCCAGCGGGTGTCTGTGTAAGGATCGTCATCCAGTTTGCGCGTCACACGATGCACGTCGGCCACATACTGCCGACTCACGTCAGACGACGGAGCCACAAAACACGTGTAACGCGGATGCTGTCGCCGCAGTTGCGGCAGCGCGGCGGACGGCTGATCGGCCGTGATCACGGTTGCCTGGGGATACTTTTGCTGCAGCGCGGCGACCACCGGTTGCCAGTCAGCGGCCGTCTTTGCCGAGACGACGATGGCATAGCTGGCGACGTTGTCAGTCACGGTGTCTTCTGCAACAGCGGCGCTGTGGACCGCTGAGATCACCATCAGGACAGCGAGGGGACGTGTCATTACCCAAGGGTAAAAACGCGTAATCGGTTTGGCAAGTCGCGGCGGTGTTTGCGGTTGCCCGGGGCTGCGTTAGGGCTGTGCGGAGGCTGGCAGCCGGGCCCGATCTTTCAGGTCTCGATTCGGGGCCACCCAGCGGACGGCATCGTGAATCATGTGTCGCAGATCGGGCGTGAATTCCGGGTGCGGACTGATCGACAGCACGCGGCCTTTGCCAAACGGAGCCGTGACGATGGCGGGCGTATCGATCATGGTGCCCTGTTGTGGCTCGTAGCGGCATACTTCGCTGCGGAAGGTGGCCAGCACTTCATAATCCGGCAGATCGTCTCGTGGACCGGGGCTGATGATGGGGCCGTTGTGGTAGCGAACTTCGCGCATGCCGTTGTGGCCAAACAGTCGTTCGCCGGCGTCGGAAAACTGCATCTTCACGTCGGCCGCGCCACCGCGATACCACATCGATTTGCGCTGGCCGCCGCCCACATCTTCCATGCTGTTGTAAACACTGGTGTTAAGCACATTGAGGGACCAGTTGTAGTGCGATGACACCAGATAGCCGCCCGCACAGATCCCAATCACTCCGTGTCCCGCGTCCAGATACTGCCGCACGTGTTCTCGACGATTCTTTCCCAGCGCTTTGCCCTGTTTGCTGCCGCTGCCGCCGGGAAAGATGACCACATCAAACTGATTCAGAATGTCGGGATGAATGTCGGCCGGGCCCACGAAGGCGAACTGCGTTTCGGCGTCGTCTTCAAAGATGGCCTTCAGACTGGTAACGCCGGCAGTGCCTGTGCCCGGTCCGTCAAAGATGGCGACCGTGATGTGGTCGGGCGAGTCGTGGCCCGTCAGCACATGGCTTTGGTCATCGGCCAGCAGACCGCGCTCGGTCAGCAGCGTGGATACCATCACGCGATGTTGCCGAGTCCGCTGGGACAGCGGCTGGTCTTTGAATGTCGTTTCCAGAATGAAGGCGTCTGCGTTCAACTCTTCTGCACACGCGCGGGCCAGGCTGCCGATGGCCGGGCCGGAACGATCCAGCAGCTCAAATTTCCGCCCCTGTTCTTTGATGGTGCTGTTGACGGCAGCGAGCATGCGTTCACCGCTCGTGGATCGACCACCGCCCGGCTTGCAGATCACACTGGACCCGACGGACTTGCTGTTGGTGGCATGAAAATCGAAGCCTTCGTGCAGGTCCACCACCAGGTCCGGCTGGACGGTCAGAATGAATTGCCACACGCCTTCGGCCAGTGCTGTGCGGGGCTGCTGCTGCTCGGTCGTGGGATAGTTGCGATTGGGGTCCCGCAGCGGACGGTTGTTGCGTTCGGGCGGATACCAGCGGGTGTCAGCCTTCAGTCCCAGCTGATTGATACGCGGTACCACGATCAATCGACCGCGTGCCAGCTTCCAGTGCCGGATCTGTTCGGCCGCGAGGGCGCCGGCTGGTTCGTTGCCGTGCACGCCGCCGGTGATCAGTACGGTGGGGCCGGGCTGCTCGCCACGAATCTCATACCACGGCGTGGCATCGGGCGTGTCTTCGCAGATCCAGCCTGCCGGCGGCGCGGCGGCGGAGCGGGGCGCGATGGTGAGCAGCAGGAAGGCGGCGAGCAAAGCGGCATGTTTCATCGTGGGATTCCTGGGATCTTCAGGATCGGTGACCTATCAGCCTAACGACCGCACGTCGATGGGGCCATATCGGCGTGTCCTTCACCGGGCGAAGTGGCCTGGTCGATGTTCGTCACGGAAATGCCCATCGCCTCTCCGGCAGTCATGTGGTAGTTTCAGGACGTCTCCATTTGGGAAAGCGTATCGCGAATGTCCGAAGAAAACCGGATGAACCAAAAGACGGTCGCCTACACGGCGCCGTTTCTCACCTTCATGCTGTTTCTGCTGCTGCCTGATCTGCTGTCAGCCATCGTGGGCAGCGCCGAAGACGGGGAACCTGCCGGCGGTGATGTTCGGCAATGGGTCTACCCGCTGCAGACACTGGTGAGCCTGGGCGTGTTGCTGTATTTCCGCCGGCAGATCACCTTTGGGCCGCACACTGGCTGGCTGCTGGCTGTGGGCTGCGGTGTGCTGGGAATTATTGTGTGGCTGCTGCCCGGACATCTGTTTGCGTCATGGCAACTGGAAGAG
The DNA here is from genome assembly GCA_024742875.1 of Planctomycetaceae bacterium. GTDB lineage: Bacteria > Planctomycetota > Planctomycetia > Planctomycetales > Planctomycetaceae > Fuerstiella. Next base: position 28,427 of record JANSXP010000031.1, read on the forward strand.
GGCTGGTGGAAGTATCTGGGATTCACGGCCCGCACTGACGGCTTTCATCCTGCTGATGCCGGAGCCACCGGCTCGCTGGCCTACACCGCATCCGTCTCGTTTCGGTTTTTGAGACTGGTGCTGGCGGTGCCGCTGGTGGAGGAAATCTTCTGGCGTGGATTTTTGATGCGTCTGCTGACAGACATGGACGGCGATTACTGGCAGGTGCCTTTCGGCACGCCTGATCGCAGCGCCCTGCTGGGTGTGACGGCCGCATTTGTCATGGTGCATTCACCGGCCGACTATGCGGGCGCCGTTGTGTTTGGTCTGCTCATGTACTTTGTGGCCGTGCGGACCAAAAGCCTGTCCGCGTGCATCATCATGCACGCGGTGGCTAACCTGATTCTGGGCGTGTACGTGATGACCACGCAGCAATGGGGCTACTGGTAGCGAGCAACATGCGACCAGTGCCTGAGCGGGATCAGGCCTGGGCGGGTGGGGAACTGCTGTCGTCTTTTTTCAGCACAAAGCCCGCGATCACGGCCAGCACAAACACGGCCCCAATGGTGATCACCACAATGCCGGTGTCCGGATTGGTCATGGCATTCCACACAGCGGATGCCGCGGCGACCAGAGCACCGATGCACGAGATCACCATCAGCGTGTTCCACACGATCAGGCGGAACCCGGTCGGTTTGTCATCGCCCAGAATCTTTTTGCTGTTCATCATGAACAGGAAGGTCACATAGGCAATGGGCAGCAGCATCATGCCGAAGTTCGACGTGACAATCGCCAGATAAACTTTGCTCTGGCCATCCCAGAAGAACCACCAGTTCATGCCCGCCACGCCGGCCACCACGCAGCCGGCAAACTGCGTCATGCCACCGAGCGGCTTGTTGGCAATTTCGCAGAACACAAATCCGTTGATCAGCATGAGAATGATGATCGTGGAAAAGCCCATGCCCAGAATGCCAAGGCCAAACGCCAGGCGGGCGTTGCTTTCACCAAGTAACGGGGCGATCGCTTCGGACAAATCAAAGGCGTTGCGTTTCAGCACGGATGCGGCCGCGATTTTTTCCGCTTCCGGCAGGGCGGCGATTTTGGCCGCGATTTCGTCCGTCAGTTCTCCGTCGCCCTCCGGAGCAACACGCGCGATGAGGGCTTTCTGAGCGTCGCCGGTGAACAGCTTGCTGGTCTGCATCACGGCCGGATCAGTGCTCTTGAAGTTGTCATCCACCTGAGCGTGGAATTTGGCGGAAGCCGCAATGACCACGCAGCTGGTGACCACGATGTACGGAATGGCCATGCCGGTCGACAGGTCAAAGCGGGCCAGACCGCGAAAAGTCCTGTCCCAGCCGCGACGCAGCATGGAGTACGGCAGCAGAAACGTCATGTTGATGCCGACGGCTGTGGCGGCTGCGCCAATCATGATGCTCCGCTGACTGGCCACGATTTTCTCCGTCCAGAATTTCTGTGCGGTTTCGTCCATGCCGGCGACCAGTTCGGCCAGTTTTCCGGCGGGGCGACTCCATTGTCCCAGATCGGGAATGAACCCAGCAAACGTGGCGTTCCAGTCGATGGCTCCTTTGTAAGTCAGCAGACCCACCACGCCGACAAAGCAGACCACAACGATCCCCACCAGCCCTTTGAGGAACCAGTCGAAGACTTTGGCGGCGGTACCCTTCTGGCTGTTCAAGAAGACGGCCCCTCCGGCCACCAGCAGCAGCAGTTCGGACACCAGCACTTTGTGTTGGATGGTGTCGTCGAGCATGTCGGGCAGCAGGTTTTTCTGCAGCGCCGCAAAACTCAGGCTGAACTGCGGCATGCACCAAATCATGTTGGCCAGCATGGTGGCAATCAGCCAGCCCCAGCCCAGCACAGGATTAATGTGGTTGTTGATCGCCTGAAACGGGCGTTCTCCGGTCGACAGGGTCACATAGCTGATGGCCGACAGCATGATCACACCCATCACAATGGCCACCAGCTGCAGCCACAGCATGCTGGTTCCGCCCAGAATCCCCAAAAACAGGGCTCCCGCCAGTGAGCCTCCGCCAAGGGTAATGGCACTCTGCAGCCAGCCGGGCCCCGACAGTTTGACAAAAGCGGACAGGGTCGAGCCGACCCCTTTTTCGTGAGCCTGCTTGAGAAGGGCACGATCCTGCTCTACCTGGGGGTCGCCTGTTGACATCTACGAGAATCTCCGAGCGTCGCGGAATGGTTGTGAGGTGGGTGAGCCAGAATACGGACAGATGCCCAGGCAGGGGCCGGGGCGGATGGGACTCAGGGAAAGAGGCTACAGCGACACTGTGGGGAACGCAACCGGATGTCGTGCGTTAACCCGTTCAGGAGACTCAGGATGCGTCAAACGTCCGCGTGAGCAGCCCGTCTTGAGAAGAAATCGAAGCCCACCTAACATTCCCCCCTCTGCAGGACGCGCACAAAACCACTCAGGTTCTTCCGGTGAATTCCGGCCGAGCCGCCGTACAAACTCTCGTGAACAACAGTCAGGCCATCGTCGTACTGGGATCGACCGGATCCATCGGGACCAGCAGTCTCGATGTGATCCGCAGTCACCCCGATCGCATGCGCCTGGTGGGCGCGATGGCCCATCGCAGTGCGGACGCTCTGTGTCAGCAGGCCCTGGAGTTCTGTCCCGACTGGGTGATGCTGGCAGATGAGCAGACGGCCATCGATTCCTCATCGATTCCCTCGGAAACCCGGCTGCATCATGGCAGCGGGGCGCTGGAGTCGCTGATCCGCCATGAGGACGTGGACACCGTGGTTTCGGCGGTAGTGGGGGCGGCCGGGCTGGAATCCACGTGGGTGGCGGTCGACGCCGGCAAACGTGTGGCCATTGCCAATAAGGAGAGTCTGGTGGTGGCTGGCCCCATCATTCAGCAGCGACGGGCGGAAACCGGGGCCCTCATCTTTCCGGTCGACAGCGAGCACAGCGCCATTTTTCAGGCCCTGGAGGCGGGAAGAAAACAGGATCTGCGGCGAATTATCCTCACAGCCAGCGGCGGACCGTTTCGCGGCTGGACGAAAGAGCAGATGAAAGACGTCACGCCGGAGATGGCCCTGCAGCATCCGACGTGGAAAATGGGCCCCAAAATCACGGTCGATTCGGCCACGATGATGAACAAAGCACTGGAAATCATTGAAGCCCGCTGGCTGTTTGACGTGGAATCTGACCAGATTTCGGTCGTCGTGCACCCGCAGTCATTCATCCATTCTTTCGTGGAATATCGCGATGGATCAGTGATTTCACAGATGTCTCCCCCCGACATGAGACTCCCGATACAGTATGCTTTGACGTTTCCGGAACGCATTGACTGTCCGTGCCACGATACGGACTGGACGCAGCCGGCAACCATGGAACTGTTTCCACCGGACCTCGACGCGTTTCCCGCGCTGAGGCTCGGTTTTGAAGTGGCCCGCACAGGAGGCACGTCGGGCGCCATTCTGAATGCGGCCAATGAGGTCGCCGTTGAGCGGTTTCTGAATCACGAAATCCGCTTCGACCAGATCACTCAGATCTCCCAGGAAATACTCAACAATCACACGTTCGACGCTCACCCCAGTCTGGACCAGCTACATGCGGCCGACCGGTGGGCTCGGAAGGAAGCACTTCGGTGGAATTCCCAGACATTGAAAACCTGACACTGGTCGCCTTCAGCCTTGCCAAACTGTGGAACGGATTCACAGTTCTGCTGGGACTGGGGCTGGTGATTTTCTTCCACGAACTGGGTCACTTTGCCGTGGCCAAGTGGTGCGATGTGCACGTGGAACGATTCAGCATCGGCATTGGTCCGATCATCTGGAGCCGGCAGAAGGGCGAAACCGAGTACGCCCTGTCCGCCCTGCCGTTTGGCGGCTACGTCAAGATGCTGGGGCAGGACGACATGGATTCCAGCCAGCAAACCAGCGACGAAATCGCCGAAAATCCGAGGTCCTACACGTCCAAAAAAGTGTGGCAGCGGATGGCCATTATTTCGGCTGGCGTGATCATGAATGTGATCACCGGGTTCTTCTTCTTCGCCATCGCCTATCGCATGGGCGTGACGGAAATTGTGCCGATGGTGGGCAATGTGGGCACCGGCATGCCCGCCTGGGAAGCCGGACTGCAGCCTGGCGACATCATTCGTGAAATTGACGGTTCGACCATCAACAACTGGCGAGACATGAACCTCGGAGTGGCGCTGTCTTCGGGCAATATCAGCGCCGTTGTGGAGCGACGCGATGGTTCGAAAGAAACCATCACGATCTCGCCCCGCATTCGTGGCATCGCGCCCATGATCGGCGTGGCGTCCGCGTTTGAAGCCCGATTTCTCCGCAACCCACCCCCCGATTTTCCTCTGGTGAGCCCGGGCTCGGCGGCCGCCTCAGCGTCGTCCGAGTTTCAGTGGGGCGACGACATCGTGGCCGTCAACGGGCAGCCCGTGACTTACCGCTACGAAATTGCCGAAATCGCGGCCCGTCAGGCCGATCAGGATCTGGTCTTCAGCGTGGAACGCATGCCGCTGGATGACGAGGGCAAGCCAGTCAAAGACGGCACGCCGCAGAAACTGGAGATCACTGTTCCGCCCAAAAAGATTCGCACGCCGGGCTTCATGATGGCGATGGGGCCTGTGTCTGCCATCGCTCCCGGTTCCGTGGGCAGCGAGCACTTTAAACCCGGTGATCAGATCGTCAGCGTGGACGGTCAGGAGGTTTCCCGGGAAATCGATCCGCTGGCCCTGCCGGAGTACTTTTCTGCCAAAGCGGGAGAGGAAGTGGTGGTGGTGGTCAAACGTCAGACCAGCGAAGACGGCCGGGAAGACAAGGAAGTGCGTCTGACTCCGCTGGACATACCAGTGCTGCGGGATCCCCTGCGAACATCGACCGGCCCGATGCCGATTCCGTCGATTGGCATCGGCGTGCACATTCAGCCACGGATCGCGTTCATCAGTGAATCCGCGGCCACCGCTTACGCAGGCAAACTGGAAGCCAACCAGAAGATCACAAAGATTGAGTTTGTACAAAAGGACGCCGAAAACCCGGTGATCGACGCCCTGGGCAAAGAGGTGACGGAAACCATCGACATCGCGGCGGTGGAAGCCGACGAGGCGGAAACCGGCAAACCCAACTGGGCGGCGGTGCACGCAGCCATGCAGATGGCACCCAATCGTGACGTGTTTATCTATGTGACCAGCGGCAGCGAAGGCGAGACACCGGAGAAGATCCAGCTGACCGACATCGCGGCCGTCGACGACTGGTATGTGTCCTACCGCGGCATCAACGGCTGGAAGCAACTCACTCAGGTTCGGAAAGTGTCTTCCCTGGGAGAAGCGGCCGCGCTGGGTCTGCACTTTACCAGGAACAATGGTCTGAAGATTTACATGACGCTGGTGTCGCTGTTTCGTGGCAGCCTGTCGGTCAAGGCACTCAGCGGTCCGCTGGGAATCATTCAGGCGGGCACGCAGGAAGCTGACGGCGGTCTGGCCAGTTTGTTTGTGTTCCTGGGCTTCCTTAGCGTTAACCTCGCAGTGCTTAACTTCCTGCCGATCCCCGTGCTGGACGGCGGGCACATGGTGTTTCTGATCTGGGAAGCCGTGGCTCGACGCAAGCCCAGCCCTCGGATCATCAATCTGGCACACGGACTGGGTCTGGTGTTCCTGCTGTCTTTGTTTGTCATCGTACTGTCGATGGACTTCATTCGACTGACGAAATGACAATGTGTCAGTGGCCCGTGGCCTTCAGGCCGCTGCCCCGCTGCGATCCCCTTCACATTTGCGGAGCACTTTGCTCCGCAAATGTCGCTCGGCTCTTCCAGAGCGGCCGATCTACGGTGGCGGTCTTACGTGGCGGTACCGGAGGACGGCACGCCTCAGGCAGCGAATGAGACGGTCCTCTTGCGCCAACCTCTCTGACGCCAATCTGGGCCGATGAATCGGGCCAAACTCCGGGCGAACACCCGGGCGAACACCCGGGCGGACCACCGCGCGAGAGCCGCATTTGGATCTTGTCACAACAACAGGGTCAAGGCTGTGAGGGTGACAGGTCGAGCGGACAAAGCAGCGAATGGCGCCTGGCGATGTCCTGTCGCTGCTGTTCAGAAAGGTGGCCAATGTGAATTGACGTGCGATGTCCGATGACGGCGTCGGCCAGGCGGTTCAAAAGAAACATGGCGGAATTGCGGCGGGACTGCCAGTGCCAGCGATCTTCATCACGGCAGCTGATCAGCTCACGATCAATGGCTTCCACGCAGCACAGCAGAGTCACCACCTGTGACTTCCCGCTGTCGGTGAACGCATCAGTGCGTGGCAAGTTCTTCCACCTTCTGGGCGGGAACACTCACTTCGAGTTCGTCCAGAGCGGCAAACCGACTGCGGTACAGGATGCGTTCCAGCAGGTTGGCGCGTTTCAGGGACGGGTCGTCCGGCTTGATGGCGTTGCGTTTTCCACGGCGAGTGGAGGCAATAATCGTGCCGTCTTCCTGCACCTCTTCCACGATCCAGAACTTGTCCACATTGTAAACGTACGTGTCCCCGCGTCGCGAAGGCTGCACGTTGGTGGCTCGTGGCCCGGGCTGCGTACTGTGCTTGGATTTTCGGTAGATGACGTAGTCACCAGGCTGAAAATTATGTCTCATAATGATCTTCCCTGAGAGGGGATGTGGTGGCATCGCATCCTGCGACACGGTCAATTGCGGGGCCGTTGGCTGGGCATATTCCTTCGGTAGGTGAATAAACTGCCGTACTGGTATAGTTTCGATCGCCGACAGGCGGTCGGCAAGGCTTTTTTGGCCCTGATCAACGCAACATCATCACTTTTTGCCATGTTTTTGCCGGGAATTGAACGGAAATGAAGATTACCGGGGTGATACCAGCACGACTGCAGTCTTCGCGACTGCCGCGTAAACTCCTGTTGCACGAGACCGGAAAGCCGCTGATTCAGTACGTTTGGGAGATCGCCACACGCTGCGAGGCGCTCGACGAAGTGATTGTGGCCACCGACAGCGAAGAGATTCAGCAGGTCGTCAGCGACTTCGGCGGCCGTGCGGAACTCACGGGAGATCACCCGAGTGGAACCGATCGCATCGCCGAAGTGGTCGCACGATGCTGTCCGGAAACGGACATCGTGGTTAACCTCCAGGGAGACGAGCCGGAGCTGGAATCGGACACGATTGCCGCGCTGGTGAACGCCATTCGTTCCTCCGAGGTCCCCATGGCGACCGTCGCGGCGCCCATCCGCGATGCCGAGATTGTCACCAGTGCGGACTGCGTCAAAGTGGTGCTCAACGACCAGTCCGAAGCCATGTATTTCAGCCGGGCCCCGATTCCGTATTTGCGGGACGGAAACCTGGCAGAGGCGATTGCCAACGGGCCCTGGTTTCTGCATGTGGGACTTTATGCGTATCGCCGTCAGTTTTTGCTCGACCTGACGCAGATGCCCGTGTCCACGCTGGAAGCGGTGGAAAAGCTGGAGCAGCTGCGCGCACTGCAGTCCGGAGCTGCGATCGGTGTGGCCGTGGTGCCGGCAGCGGCCGTTGGTATTGATACGGCCGAAGACTATGCGGCTTTTGTGGATCGACAGAGCCGAATATAGCGGCAATCTGGCAGGAATCTCTGACTTCAGCTAACCGCACCGGCACCCGGTGTGTACCCTGCGGCGTGCCCGATTTTCCACCTTCGGCCGGCGCGTGACGTGAGCTGCCTGGCCGACTTCAAACTGCATTTTTCCGGCGTCCGTCTGACAGTCGGTTTCTGATCAAGGATTCAACACCATGGGTATCCCGAAAGTGGCGATTGTGGGTCGTCCCAATGTGGGAAAAAGCTCGCTGTTGAACTGGGTCGCCGGAAAGCTGCTGTCTGTGGTTGATCCCACCGCTGGCGTCACGCGCGACCGCGTGACATGGATTGTGAACGAAGGTGATCGCTATTTTGAGCTGATCGACACCGGCGGCATCGGCATTGTCGACAGTGACGATCTGTCAGATGACATCGAACGGCAGATTGACGTGGGGCTGCTGGAATGTGATCTGCTGCTGTTTGTCGTGGACGCCAAGTCGGGCATCACGCCGCTGGACAAGGAAGTGGGGGAGCGTCTGCGGAAGATCAACAAGCCCAAGCTGATGGTCGTGAACAAGTGCGACTCGCAGAATCTGGACATTGAGGCGACCGCCTTTCTGTCTCTGGCGATGACCGATCAGGTGATCACCAGCGTGAAGGGCAATCGCAATCGCAAAGAACTGCTGCAGGCCATTGCCGCGCATCTGCCGCCACCGGAAGAGTCGGAGTCTGAGGAAGGCGCGGAACTGCTGCAGACGCCCGAACTGCGACTGGCGATCGTGGGCCGTCGCAACGTGGGCAAGAGCACGTTCACCAACCAGCTGGCGCAGGAAGAACGGGTGATCGTCAGTGAAGTGGCGGGCACCACGCGGGACAGCATCGACATCCGCTTTGATGTGGACGGTCACACGCTGGTTGCCATCGACACACCCGGCGTGCGCAAGAAAAAGAGTCTGGCCAACAACATCGAGTTTTATGGCCTGGTCAGAGCTCAGCGGAGCATTCGCCGAGCTGATGTGGTGTTGATGTTTTTTGACGCCGTCAACACCATCTCGAAGGTCGACAAGCAACTGGTGGAAGAGATCACCAAACATCACAAACCGTGCGTGTTTGTGGTCAATAAATGGGATCTGGCCAAAGAGGAGGGCATGACGATTGAGAAGTGGGCCGAGTATCTGTTCAAGACGTTTGCCACCATGCGGCACGCCCCGGTGGCCGTGCTGACCGCCAGAGACGGCCGCAATATTCGCCAGCTGATCAATCTGACGCAGAGCATCTTCAAGCAGTCCCGCACCCGCATGGGCACCGGCAAACTGAACCGCGCACTCAAGATGGCCATTCAGAAGAACCCGCCGCCGTACCGCAAAAACCGTCGTCCCAAAATCTACTACGCGTCACAGGTGGCCGTGGCGCCGCCCACGCTGGTGGTCAAATGCAACGATCCCAAACTGTTTGACGAGTCCTGGAAGCGTTATCTGCTGGGCTTTCTGCGGGAGGTCAGCCCGTTTCAGGAAGTGCCCATCCGGCTACTGCTGAAGTCACGCTCTGATGAGGAATTTGCTCTGGGCGACATCGCTTTGCGGCACGAAGTCAGTGACTCCGACTTTGCTGACGACGATGAGGATTTTGATGAGACCACCAATGTTGACGAAACGCCCGATCCGATCATCGCTGAGGACGATTTGCACGGTGAAGATGGCGATGACATCGACGAATTCATTCCGCTGGATTACGACGTGGACGATGGAACGGACTTCGAGCAGAGCAGTCCCACGCTGCTCGACGATGTCGACGCGGACAGCGAATCGGACGTCCAGACGGATGTGGCTCCCGATCGGAACTCCTGAGGGAACCCTCTGATCGCGGTGATGGTTTGCGAAACTGACGTGTTGCGACGCCGCTGGCTCGTTCCTGCACGCACGGTCGCCCAGCTCTCACAGGCGGCGTGATGACGGGCCGCATGACTCACTGACGGTGTGACCGATTCGGTAGTGTCACCGATTCGGCGGCCGCTACTCGTTCGTCTCGCTGATGGCCCCGAAACTGACGACGCCGTCTTCCACTCGGACGACGTGCGGAAAGCGGGCCGCGAGTTCATCACTGTGTGTGACACACAGCAGGGCCGCATCGTGTCGGGCCGACATCTCCAGCAGCAGCGCGCCGACGGTCTCGCCGGTGGCCGGATCGAGGTTGCCCGTGGGTTCGTCGGCCAGCAGCAGCGACGGTCGCTGAATGAGAGCTCGACACACGGCCACCCGCTGACGTTCCCCGCCAGACAGCGCCGCGGGACGATGACTGCGACGGTCTTTCAGTCCCACCTGTTCCAGCAGTTCGTCGGCACGTTCCAGCAGTTCTTTGCGGTTGCTCGAAAAGCCGGCCAGCGTAGGCAGCATCACGTTTTCCATGACGCTGCACTGCGGCAACAGCTGGTGTTCCTGAAAGATGAAGCCAATATGGCGATTGCGAAATTCGGCCAGTCGGCTGGCAGAAAAACCGACCGGATTCTCATTGAGAATCGTTACCGAGCCGCTCGTGGGTTCGTCCAGCGTGCCGGCGATGTGCAGCAGCGTGGTTTTGCCGCAACCGGAGGGCCCCTGCAGGGCCACCGCTTCCCCGGAGGCCAGTGACAGGTTGACGTCTTTTAAGATGGTCAGCCGACCGCCGGACCCGTTAAAGGTACGAGTCACGTCAGTCATTTTCAGCACGATGGGCATCCGCTTGGTCCGCTCTGTTCGACAGGCTTCGGCAATGTTTCCACGCATCATCGATACCACCTCGCAACTTGCAAGTCAGCCAGCTTCCATGGCCGTTCCGAGTGAAACGAAGGTGCGGCGGCTTTCATTGCCAATCGGGGGCAATACAATTTGTGGTTCCCATTGACAGCATTCGAAACGATCTGGTCGCATGAATACACCGACGGACACCACCTCCCGTGTGGCGCAGCTGACAAATCGCCTCACCGAGGGAGCCTCCCCCCAGGACATAGTGCAGGCGCTGCAGCAGACGCTGAAAGACGAAAAAGACTTCCATCGCCTGTTTGACGCGCTGTTGATTGAGTACCGGCTGAATCACGATCTGCCGATCACGCAGCCCACCAGCCTGGACAATCTGCCGGCCGACAGTGAGGTCGACTTTCGCAAAGCCTACATGGATGCCGCCCGGCAGGTGGGCACGCTGTTTCTGGAAGACGGCGGCCTGTCCGATGCGTGGGCCTATTTTCGCACCATCGGTGAGCCGGAACCGGTGCGGGCCGCCATCGAGAAAATCCGCATCCCGCGGGAACCCGATGAGAAATTTGATGAGATCATGAACCTGGCGCTCTACGAAGGCGCTCATGTGGCCAAAGGGCTGGAGTTTCTGCTGAAGACCCACGGCACCTGCAACACAGTGACAGCGTTTGGGCAGCTGCAGCAGCAGATGACGGTCGAAGAACGTCGCACATGTGCGGCCATGATGGTCAACAACATCTACGCCGATCTGCAGGCCAACATTCGTCGCGATGTGGAAGCCCGCATGCCCGTGCTGTCGGCCGATGCGAGTGTGTCCGAACTGATCAAAGGGCGGGACTGGCTGTTTGCAGAAGGCAACTACCACATTGACGTTTCGCATCTGCATTCCACGGTTGGCTTTGCCCGCGCCCTGGAAGCCGACGATCCGGAGCTGCCCCTGGCTGTGGAGCTGTGTGAATATGGCAGCATGCTGTCCGGCCCGCTGCAGTATCCCGGGGATTTGCCGTTTGACGACTTCTACAAAGGCCACCTGTGGTTTCTGAATGCTCTGGCCGGCAAAGACGTGGATGGCGGTCTGGCTTACTTCATGAAGCGACTGCAGGACGAGCCTGATGAGCCGGATCGACAGCTGATTGCGTATGTGCTGCTGGATCTGGCGCAGCGCGTGGGACGGCTGGAACAGTCACTGAAAGAGGCCGCGCCGCTGGTCAGTCGCATGGAAGACCCCAACGGATTTTCGTTCGCCAAACTGTGCGTGGACACGGGCCTGACGGACGAACTCGCCGCCGCCGCTGCCGACAACGACGATGTACTCAGCTATGCCATCGCCCGTCTGGCTGGCAGCACAGACGCCGACGCCGCCACAGACGCACCCGCCGAATAATCTGTTTGCCGGGTGCCACCGGTCTGCGGCACGAGGCCGCCATAAAGAGAGAAATGATGTCCGACTGGTTTCAGAAAGAAGTGGTGCTGTCGGCGTATCCCCGCGGCTGCCATCTGGTGACACACGAAGTCCTGGCCGCTGTGCCCGAACTGCGTTCGTACAGTGTGGGGCTGCTGCACGTGTTTATTCGTCACACGTCGGCATCGCTGACGCTTAACGAAAACGCGGATCCCGACGTGCTGACGGATATGAACATGGCGATGAACAAACTCGCCCCGGAGTCCTGGCCGTATGTGCACACGTGCGAAGGACCCGATGATATGCCCGCTCACATCAAGTCCTCGCTGACCGATTCCTCGCTAACCATCCCCATCGCAGACGGGCGTCTGGCGACTGGCACCTGGCAGGGCATCTACCTGTGCGAACATCGTAATCGCGGCGGCCGACGGAAACTGGTGGTCACGATTCAGGGACAGAGAGACTGACGGCGACGCTCATCATGGCAAAACTCTACTTCTACTATTCCGCAATGAATGCGGGCAAATCGACGTCGCTGCTGCAGGCCGCCTACAACTATCAGGAACGCGGTCTGCGTCCGCTGCTGCTGACTCCCAAACTGGATTTTCGTGACGGCAGCGGTTTTATCGCTTCGCGCATTGGTCTGAAGTCAGAAGCGATTTCCTTTGCCGATTCTGACTCACTGCTGGAGATCTGTCAGGCAGAGCATGGGATCTCCGATGTGGCGTGCGTGTTTGTGGATGAAGCCCAGTTTCTGAATCGCCGGCAGGTGCATGACCTGGGCTGTGTAGCGGACCAGCTGAACATTCCCGTGCTGGCTTATGGTCTGCGGACCGATTTTCAGGGCAACCTGTTTGAAGGCAGTCAGTATCTGCTGGCGTGGTCCGACGTGCTGTCGGAAATCAAGACCATCTGCCACTGCGGCGCGAAAGCCACCATGGTGCTGCGGATTGATTCTGAAGGACACCCCATTCGCAGTGGTGAGCAGATCAAGGTCGGCGGCAATGAAAGCTATGTGTCTGTGTGCCGCCGCCATTTCAAAGAGGGGATCGCCGAAAAAGATCAGCCTCGTCTGCCGTTTGCCGATTAGCTTCGGGGAATGCATCCGGGCCACTCACGCAGGATGTGGGCTTCGCCTAAGGCCCGTGTTTTTGTTGTCCAAACGGGGATTCCCGCCAGACGATGCAGGGGCCCCTGTCGGCATTCCGACCCCCTTTTCTGCAGAAAATCCTCAGAATCCGGATAACCGTTAAAGTCTGCCTATCCTGCCAGACGAACTACCCGATAACGCGCTCTCCTTTTCGGCGCGGGTCTCTTTCCGGGATATTCGGATGTCTGTCAAACACACACTGCTTGCCGCCGCGTTCTCGCTGTCGCTGAGTGGCTGCTTCTGCTTACCCAATCCGTGCTGCAATATCGGTCCGGCCTGTCCGCCGTTATCTGCTCCGGTGATGGGCCCGACGATGGTGTCTCCGGTCGCCTCCATGATGCCCGCTCCGTGGACCTGCAGCCCGGCGCCCACTTATCGGCCCGTGTCGATGACGCTGTCGAATCCGACCTGCACATCGCCTCGCCAGCGACGTGTGCGACAGCAGCGAACGCTGAAAGATCGCTGTGCCGCGCCCGACTATTATTCGCCCGTGTATCCCTTCCTCTATCGACCAGTGAAGCAGAAACGTACGACCATCAAAGACGTCTTTAAAGACCGCATTGCCTGGGGCAAACCCAAATGGGAGCGAGACCCCTATCCGGGTGTCGTGAAAGATCCTCCGCGGTGCAACTGTGAGAAGTGTCGACAGAAGCGATCTTGTGGCTGTGGTCAGTGCGATACCTGTCGTCAGAGCGACTGTGCGGCTCCGAATGACCAGTGTGCCGTTGAGATGGACAATTGTGCCGTGCCGTCCCAGGTCTGGACCAGCGACTGGGACGACTGCTCTCCGGACTGTGCCGTCCCCACCATGAACATGCAGCCGTTTGAAGTCTGTGGCGAAGGCTGCAGCGACTACGAAATCATGACGTCTTCTGTGTCGCAGTCGGTCACTGTGGAGAAGCCACAAGCGATTCCAGGAAACAGGGCGGCTGATCTGACAGAGTCGACGGACACCACAAACAGCCGGGAATTCCACGCACCGCTGACGGCCGATCAGGCGTCCGTGCCACCTCCGGCTCCCATCCCGCCGCCAGACGAAGACATGCCGCTGGCGACGATCGATGAGGGGCCACCGGTTGCGTCTCCCGAGACGGCTGCCGGCGGCGACGAAAAACCAACTCCCATCGATCCGCCTCCTGTCGACGATGTGCCGGCCGTTGACCTGACGGAACCGCAGCCGGCCTCCGGTGGGGAAGATGACGCGCCGGAATCCGTCATCGAGCAGACATCTCTGGAGGTGCCATTGCTGGACTTTTCCACCTTCGTGCCGGTGGTCAACGGTGACAGCAAGGACACGATCGAAACGTCCACGATGAAGCCGGTTTCCGTCATTCGCCGTCGTATTCAGTAGTGCCTGTGGTCAAGCCAATCGTCACGACCGGATTCGGTGGCAAAATCTTCCAGGGTGCAGCGCCACCGTCGGAAGACAGCAAAAATTGCCTGAGTCCACGCGGTGCCATTGTCGATAGAGTCTCACAGGGTTTACTAGTCTCTGTATCCGGAAAGCGTAGTCATGAATGCTCGATTGTTGCTGTTAGTGCTGGTCACGGGCCTGTTTATGGCAGCGTGGGACGGCGACCAGGCAGCGATGGAGGCCGCGCTGGCGCGGCGTGAGCAGCGCATTGCAGACGCTCGACTGGCCCGCAAAATGGAGCTGTCCTCCGATGTTGTCACCGCGTGGTCGGCCGTCACAGACGATGACATGGCGAAGGAACTGACCCACTCGCTGACGCTGGCGGCCGCCTCAAGCCCGGCCGAACCAGCGGCGGTGAATCTCGAGGAAGACGTGGTCCGTACAGCGGCGGATGACGTCGTTCCCCTGCCCCCGGGCATCGCAGCTGGCAGCTATCAGGCCGTCAATCAGAACAACGGCAGCAGTATTCGCGTGACGGTGGTGGAAGGCAGCGATCAGCCACGTGACTTCTACACGGTGGACTCCGACAACGGAGATCGCTGGTACATCATCCGCATCGCCGAACAGGAAGCCACGCAGCTTTAAAACAGGGCAACCGCCCCATGATTGTCTGTTCGGCGTGGCCACAACGTCCTGTGTTGCCACAACATGCTGGTGGAGCAGAACGTGCTGGTCGCCCAGGCGGCAATGACATTCGGCGGCCGATCTCTCTGCCGTGAAAGGTGGTCCGATCCGCCGCCGGCGCTTAGCGGAACATCAGCCACCACAGGGCGACCGCGGCCGCCACAATGGCCCCACCGATGACGCCTGCCGCTTTGAGTTTCGCCTGCCGGGCCTCGGCCTTCTCCAGTTCGTCTTTGCTGATCAGCTTCAGAGAATTGCCATCGCTGAAACTGATGACAGAGCCGTGGACCAGTTCCCGGAACGACTCAGATTTGCCATTCACGAACGTGGGCACTTTGCGAGATTCCTGCCGCATCACCCAGCGGCCGTTTTCATATTCCACGGTGCACTGACGGCTGTCAGCCACTGTGCCGTGCATCCGTACTTCGCATTCGCCTGCAGTCCCAATGCGTGTTTTCACACGATTGAGCGTCATGGTCCGACCGGACTTCACCAGTTGCAGGGACCAGCCTCTGGGCACGTTCACACTGCGCGTGACGCTGGCCCGCGGCGGCGATGCGGCGGCGGGCACGCCCTGTGACGGCGTGCGACGCGATCGCGTATCCGGCTGACGAATGGCGGGCGTGTCTTCTCCCGCCATGGTGTCCAGTTCTGACTGCAGATGCTGGCTGGAGTTGTTCAGCCAGCTGGCCGTTGACGTGATGGAGGAATTGGTCGACGTGCGACGACGCTGCCCCTTTTCCTGAGCCCGGTCGCGTTCCCGCGCCTGTTTGGCACGCAGGGTGACCAGTTCCCGAAAATCAAACTCCACGTCACGACGCCGACAGTAGGGCTTCAAAGCTTCAGCGAGTTCCCGAGCCGTCTGATAACGATCGGCCGGTCGCCGTGCCATCATCTTTTCCACGATGGCGATCAGCTCATCCGGGACATCCCGGCGGACATCACTGATCGGACGGTATTTGCCTTCGCGGTGCCCGGCCAGTTTTTCTGAATTCTTCTTCTGGGGAAACGGAACACGGCCGGTCAGCGCCACGTAGAAGGTGCAGCCCAGACTGTAGATGTCGGCCGTCTGATCGATTTCGTTACTGTCTGCCGCCTGTTCGGGGGCGATGTAATCGGGGGTTCCCAGACAGTCATGTCCGAAGATCATCGCCAGGGAAAACTCGTCGCCGGCCCCATCGGCCAGTTTGGCCAGACCAAAGTCCAGCAGTTTGGCTTCGCCATCGGCGCCCACCAGAATGTTGGCCGGTTTGATGTCGCGATGGATGATGCGTTTGTTGTGAGCCGCCTGCAGACCTTCGGCGATCTGACGGAAGATGTCGGCCGCCATGCCCCATTTCATCGGGCCGTTCAGTGCCACATACTCGTGCAGACTGATGCCTCGCAGCAGTTCCATGACCATGTAGTTCACGGCGCCAGTGCTGTCGATCTTGAATGTGCGGATCACGTTGGGATGATCAATGATCATGCCTGCCCGCGCTTCCAGCTTCATGCGGGCCAGCATGCCCGAGTCGGTGTTGTGCTGGCTGGCGAGGACCTTCAGCGCAACCTTGCGATTGTTGGGGCGGTCTTCGGCAATGTAGACGCACCCCATGCCGCCCACGCCCAGCACTTCCCGCACGCGATAGCCGTCAATCACAAATCCGCGATAGCGGCCCTCCAGCAGGCGCTCGGCCTGAAATGGAGTCAGTACGCGTTCGCGAACGAGTTTGCGGGCGATGGACTTCGCCGATTTGGCGTCGTCCAGATCGAACTTCTCGACCGCCTGCTGCAGCTGGGCCTCTGAAAGCAGCTTGCTCTTCAGGACCAACTGGAAAAACTCATTGGCAACGGTGGGCGCCTGCATTGAGATTTTTCAAACGGGAGAGTGTGGAAACGAACAGAACAATTCCAATTGTAGGACGTTGTTTCCCGGTCGGGCGTTACGACAAAATCAGATTGCGACAGATCAAATGTTGCCGAAGTACAACAGGCCCACGCAAACGTAACGGCTCCCCCGGAAAGGCGTATTTAACCCAGGTGTCGAGTGTTTGTACAGTTCGCAAATTGGCGAATCTCCGGGATTCACCGACTCCCGGTTCGGCTCCCCGAACGACCGGTCCGGGGCGTCGACAGCAGCGGACGACTTCGCCTCCCAGGCCCCTGCCGGCCGCCTTTTGTCGGCATTTGCCGCGCATCGGCTGCCCATTCTGTCCTCCTTCGGATGCCGTGCCAGGTGCCGTTTTCTCGAACTGTCTGACGGCTCGCTGGCCGGCCGCCGCTTTCGCAGCCCACCGATTCCTCCTGCCGCACCCTATGCGCCCCGTCCAGCATTATTCGTGATCGTTTGTCCGATCCAAAGAGGCGGGGCACGCCATTTTTCGGGATTTCCGCTGGACAGCCACGTGGGATCCGGCCGTCATTCGCCTGGTCGTCAACCCATCTGTGAGTCGACCCATTTGTGAGTCGACCAATTCGACTACCGCTGGCCGGATCACAGGGCGTCCAGCAATCGCCCGGTTTCCAGCACGAAGGGGTGGCGGCGTGACACCTCAGCAATGTCCGCCAGATCCGCGCGGGCGGCCGTGATGGCAGCCTGCCGCGCGTCTTCCTCGCCCAGTGTGCGGTACACCTCAGACAGGGAGCGAAACAGCAGGGCCCGCCAGCAGCGGTGGACGAAGTTGTCGGGCGAAGTTTCAATCAGACGTCCCTGCAACCCGATGGCCTGCTGCAGTTGCTGCACGGCGGACGCCAGGTCTTCACGGCCACGAGCCAGCACCGACAGTTTGTGCCGCACATGGACCTCAAACGCCGTGAAGACCGGCGCGTCGGGATACTCGCTGCGAATGCGGCGCAGTTCCGTCAGCGCTTCCTCCAGCCGCGCTGCTGCCTGCGACCGTTCTGCGTCCGTGTTGACGTCTCGGCGCACATTCAGTGCCGCCAGCGACTGGACCAGCGCAAACTGAACGGACAGATCCCCGGGTGTCCGGTCGCGCTGTTCGTGGAGAATGCGAATCGCCCGCTCCCAGCGTTGTTGCCGGGCCGCCGCGTCGGTCTGCAGACGTGATTCGGCCAGACTCACCTGAGCCCGCAGCACGGCCGTTTCACTGACGCCCGGCGTGCTCTCGTGCAGGCCTTCCAGCAGGTCGCTGGCGATTTGCAGGTGCTGCAGTCGTTTGGATTCTGACATCTGATGTGTGGCGCCTCGTCGTCTTGGCGGCGGTGGATCTCCCAATGCCAGGTGTGCGCGGGCCAGCTGAAACCGGGCGGCTGCGTCTTCGCGGTCCTGTGTCAGTTCAATCGCCTGTGCCCGCGCCGCGTCCGCTTCAGAAAACTGCAGCTGCATTTCGCAGGCGTCGGCCAGCTCATTGCGAAGACGAGCCAGCCACAGCTGCTGATCGTCGCTCGAAACGCCGGCGCGGTGGCTGCGTTCGCGGAGCACCTGCGCTCCGTGCTGCAGTGAAGCAATGGCGGCATCTGTTTGCCCCAGCTGTCTTTCAATGCGGGCCAGCTGGATGGTGCCCTGAATCATCTGCCCTACAATATCGGCCCGCGTGGGAGATTGGTGCGCCAGTCGTTCGTACAGTGGCTGCAACTGCTGCAGAACCTTCACCGAAGACGGCGACGGCTTCACGTTCCAGCCCGGATCGTCAGCGCTCTGTATGCCCGTGTCTCCGGCGGTGGCGGGAATGGACACCAGATCCACGACGCTGTCGAGCGATGACAGCGCCAGGTCCATCGTTTGCTCTGATTGTTGTAAAGCCGCCTGAGCGCGACGATTGGCTGATGCGGTGGCCAGCCAGCCCAGCGTGGATGCCACAGTGGCCAGCACCAGCGAGCCGGCGGCGACTGACACCGCAGTGGCAATCCGTGGGTTGCGACGACACCACCGCACCAGTTTCTGCCAGGCGGTCGCTGGTCGCGCGAGAATGGCCTCATCCGCCAGAAAGCGATCCAGATCATCACGCAGGGCGTCGGCCGTGGGATAGCGGTCCGCCGGGTCGGCGCTCATCGCTTTTTCGACAATGGTGGCCAGGTCACCTGGAACCTGAGCCTGCTGCTGCGACAACGGACCCGTTTTCGCAGTTCGCACCGCGTCCATCAGTTGATGGGGATCGGACTGATCAAACGCAGGCGTGCCGGCCAGCAGTTCGTACAGGGTCACGCCCAGTCCGTACACGTCACTGCGGGCATCAGAGACACCGCGAAATCGTTCCGGAGCCATGTAACGAGGGCTGCCGCACAAAGCCTGCGTCATTGTTGGATCATCACCCGTGTTGCGGGCCAGGCCAAAATCCGTCACCTGCGCTGAGCCGTCGTCGTCGATGAGAATGTTGGCCGGCTTGATGTCCCGATGCAGCACTCCGCTGGCATGAGAATAAGCCAGCGCGTCGGCCACCTGACGGCCAATTACTGCGGTGGTGTGGGCGTCCATCGCACCGTGCCGGGCAATCAGCCGGTCCAGTGATTCGCCGTCCACCAGCTGCATCACCAGATAGTGAGCGCCGTCTGCGGAGCCGGTTCCAAAGATGGGCACGATGTGTGAATGGTGCATCGCGGCCGCCGTGCGGGCCTCCCGCTGAAATCGCTCCAGTGCGGCGGCATCCAGCAGGCTCTGACGTGGCAGCACTTTGATGGCCACGGTCCGCGCGAGCGACTCCTGTCGTGCTTCAAACACGATGCCCATGCCGCCGCGACCAATCTCCCGCACCAGCTGAAAATCGCCCAGACGTTCGATCACTTTCCCCGCCAGTGTGGCCTGGCCGTGGCCGTCGGTCTGCTGATCGATCTTCACTCGTTCAACAGACAGCGCCAGCGGAAACACGCGACGAATGGAATCACTCAGCTGCGGGTGACGCTGCGCGTATTCTTCCACGGTGGGCTGATCGCCACAGCGAAACCGCTCGATGAAGTCACTGGCCAGCACGTCCACGCTGGCGTAGTCGTCCAGCGCGTCGTCGGAATCAGCAGTGTCCGGAGCTGCCATCTGTGTGCTCGCGTCGGTGGAACCTGGAGATGTGTTTGGTGTTCACAACACCACAGCAAAGGAAACCCGGGCCACGGTCAGAATCCACAGCCCGAGTGTCCAAATTGAAAAGAATGAGCAAAACCGGCGCACACCTCACAGCTTTTCCAGCACGTGTCGCAGTCTTTCGAGCGCCCGCACGTAACGGATGCTGGCCGCTTTGGGCTCGATCTGCAGTTCGGCGGCTACCTCCTGGTTGGTGAGTTCCTCAAAATGTCGCAGGGCCAGTACCTCGCGGTCCGTCTCGGTCATGCCGTGCAGTGCCTGGTGGACTTCGGCAATCAGTTCTTTGCGGGATGCCGCCTGACTGGGGGACGTCAGATGGGCGATGAATCGCTGCGACAGACACAGGGATGTGCTGCCCCATGCGGGAGCGGCCGATTCCCGTCCGACGGACCGGGATTCGGTGCTCAGATGTGTGCGATGAACGTGGCTGAGCGTCTGTCCGGCCACCAGTCTGAGCCACAGGAAAAAGCTGGGAAAGGTGCCCTTCAGAAAGTGATCGAGCCGTTTCTGGGCATCCAGATAGACTTCCTGAACCACGTCGTCAGGGTCCACGCGTGCGCGGATCTGATCGCTGAGCCGAAAGTGAACAAGCTGCCACAACCGCGGACGATGGTGCGAAAACGCCACGTCAAACTGCGTGCGATCGCCGGCCAGAAGTCGCCCTTCTGTCGTGTCAGGACCGCTTTTCACAATTCTCCCGTTTTCTCTGTAGATCGCGCCGCAGCGGCGGGTTTGGGTATCTGGTGGGGCATTGATCAATGGTGACAGCCGTTTTGTCACCGTTGATCCAGTCCGCCAGTCGGCCAGTCTAACCAACGTCATCCGGGAAAGTGAACCGGCGAAACACACCGGGGAAGCGAAACATGAGTCAGCAGCGCACGTCGAACTTTTCTCTGGCGGAGTTTCTGTTGCGCTGGATCGCGCCGCTGCTGGTGCTGTCTGCCGCCGTGGCGGCTGTCTGGATGCTGGGCGCACCGGAAAAACGGCAGAAGAAAAAAGCGTCCGCCCCGGCGGCCGTGGCCGTCAGCGTGATCAGGCCGGAAGCCAATACGGGACCGTTGAGTCTGACGACCAGTGGAGTCGCCATTCCCTATCGCGAAGTCGTGCTGGCGGCGCGGGTGGACGGCGAGGTGGTGGAAAAATCCGAATCCCTCAGCCCCGGTCATGTGGTGCAGCAGGATCAGCTGCTGGTCCGCATCGACGCCACCGACTACGACCTGCAGGTGCAGCAGTGGACCAGCGAAGTGGCCAAAGTGGGGCACGAGCTGACGCGGCTGGCCATCGATCGCGCCAACACACAGCAGCTGGTCGATGTCGGCGCAGACGTGGTGGCGGTTCGCAAACGACTGATTGGCCGTCTGGAAAAGCTCCGCAACGTCAGTGCGGCTTCACTCTCAGAGCAGGACATTGCCGAACTGGCCCGACTGACCGCACAGCAGCAGCTCACCGTGCAGCAAAACGCGCTCAACACGTTCGAAACACAACAGCAGACACTGAACACAACTTTGGAACTGGCAAAACTGCAGTTGCGTCAGGCCCGCACCAACCTGGAGCGAACGACCATCCGGGCGCCATTTTCCGGCGTGGTCATTGCCAACCATGTGGAGCAGAACAGCTACATCGAAGCGGGCGATCCGGTGGCCACCATTGAAGACACGTCGCAGATTGAAGTGCGGGCCAGTCTCCGCCGCGAAGATCTCGCCTTTCTGCAGGGCGGCACTTATGAACTGCCGCAGGTTCCCGTCACCGTCCGCTACGACCACGCGGGGCAGCTGTACTGCTGGTCCGGCAGCCTCAGTCGACAGGACGGACTGGGCATTGATGAACGCACCCGTACCATGCCTGTGCGTATTCGTGTGCCCGAACCCACTCACGGACGTCCCGCCTGCGATGATAGTGCGGCCCCCTCACTGACGTTGCTGCGGGGCATGTTTGTGGAAGTGGAGCTGCATTGTCCGCCCCGTCAGCCGCTGGTGCGAGTGCCGGAGTCTGTCATTCGTCCAGGCAAGAATTTGTGGATATTGAGAGACGGCAGGCTGCACATTGAGCCGATTCGCATTGCTCATGTCAGTGACGGTACGGCGCTGATCGACAGCGACAGCCTGCCCGATTTACTGCAGCAGCAGATCATCAGCACGCCCGTCTCCCATGCCCGGGAAGGCCTGACGGTGTCACTGCGAGAGCCGGGACAAAAACGCGGCGCAGGCCGCCCGGGCAAAGCGGCGGAAGGTTCCGACGGCGATCCTCCCAGAGAGAAACCACGCGGCAAACCCGGCGGTGGTGGCCGCGGCAAGGGCAAAGGGGCCAGCGGCGGCACCGGTCGCAATCGAGCCCAGCGTGCCGCGGATGAGGGAGGTCCATCATGAAGTCGGTGATTCGCTGGGCCGTCAACAACGGGCCGGCCACCAACACACTGGTGGTGGCCGTGCTGATTTTTGGAACCGTGTGTGCCACCGGCATGCAGCGGGAGTTCTGGCCGTATTCCAACCTCGACGTGATTCAGGTCAGCGTGGAGTACCGCGGTGCCAGTCCGGAAGAAATCGAAGCGGGCATCTGTCAGCGGATTGAAGAAAGCATCCGCAGTATTCAGGGCGTGCGGCGGGTAACGTCCGTGTCGCGGGAAGGCTCCGGCATGGTGTCCGTGGAGTTGAATGCCGACGTCAGCGAGGCGGACGTGCAGGAGATTCTGGGCGAAGTCCGTTCCCGTGTGGACGGCATTCCCAGTTTTCCGGCGCTCGCGGAAACGCCGGTCGTCAAACGCCAGCAGCCCCGGACCACCGCCATCAGCATTGGCGTGATGGGGCCGGATGATGATTCCGCTGCCGCGCGACTGGCCCTGCGTGATTTTGCCGAAACGGTCCGCGATCAGGTGCTGCTGATGGAGCAGGTCTCTCAGGCCGAAGTGGTCGGCGTGCCGCGCTATCAGATCGACGTGGAGATTTCCGAAGACGTGCTGCGGCAGTACAACCTCACGCTGGCGCAGGTGGCCGACATCATCCGCGCCGAAAACGTGGAGATCCCCGGAGGCACCATCCGCACGGCGTCGCAGGACATCCTGCTGCGGGGCAGCAATCGTCAGACATCGGGCGAAAGCATTGCCGACATTCCTCTGGTCACCAGCGAGAACGGCGTGGTGCTGACCGTCGGTGATCTGGGCACGGTACGTGATGAGTTCACCGACGACACGGCCATCAGCGAGATCAACGGCCAGCCGGGTCTCGCCATTCAAATTGATACCACCCAGTCAGAAGACATCATCGAAGTCGGCACAGCCGTGCAGCAGTTTGTGGCCGACTATGAAACGCCCGCCGGCTATCGGCTGATCTATTTTCGCGATCGCACCGACGACGTGCTCGCGCGACTGATGCTGCTGGTGAAAAACGGCTGGCAGGGGCTGCTGCTCGTGTTTTTGCTGCTGACCCTCTTCCTGGAACTGCGACTGGCCATCTGGGTGTCGATGGGCATTCCGCTGTCGATCGCCGGCGCGTGCATTGTGATGTCTTACACGGGACAGACGCTCAACATGACGTCGATGTTCGCCTTTTTGATTGCCCTGGGCATCATGGTGGATGATGCGATTGTGATTGGCGAGAACATTTACGTGCATCGCACCATGGGCAAGAGCCTCAGCCAGGCGGCGGTGGACGGCACGCTGGAAGTGATGCCTTCGGTGGTCACCAGTGTGCTGACTACCGTGATCGCCTTTTTGCCTATGCTGTTTATGACGGGGCGACTGGCGCGATTCACGGAAGTGCTGCCGTTTGCCGTGATTGCCATTTTGCTGTTTTCTCTGGCCGAAGCCCTCACCGTGCTGCCCTCGCATCTGGCCCACGAAGACGGTCCCGGCATGAAGTTGATGGCGTGGCTGTTTGGTCCCTTTCGCTGGCTGGGCGCGCTGGTGGGCATCGTGAATCGTCAGGTGGCGCGTCTGCTGCATGCGTTTATTGAGCGGCTGTATCTGCCCTCACTGCGGTTTTCGATGAAGTACCCGGGGCTGATCATCTGCAGCGCGGTGGGCTTTCTGCTGCTGGCCGGTGGTGTGGTGCGTTCCGGTGTGGTGCCGTATGTGGTGCTGCCGCAGATTGACTCCAACTTCTGCACGGTGATCATTGCATTCCCCGACGGCACGCCCGAGCAAACGACCATCGCGGCGACCGAACAACTGGAAGCCGCCATTCGCCAGGTCAACCAGCAGGCGATTGACGAAGGCCTGACGGACCGTCCGGAAGGTGTTGTGAGCGCCATTCATCGCGCGGTGGGTTACGGAGCCAATACGGACGGAGATGTGTCGTCCGGCAGCCACGTGGGCAGTCTGACCGTGCAGCTCATCGATGTAGGGCAGCGGCGCATCACCAGTCAGGATATCGTCAAACGCTGGCGACAGGCGGGCGGCCAGTTTGTGGGCGCTGATCTGGTCTCGTTTGGCAGTGGGCCGCGTGGCATTGCCGGCATGCCGATTGAGTTTTCTCTGCTGGCCCGCAGCGAAGACATTCCGCAGCTGGAACAGGCCGTGGAGCGGTGTGTTGGCTACCTGAGCGAAGTCAACGGCGTGCACGACGTCACAGCGGGCGGTCGGCCGGGCAAATGGGAATACCGCATGACCATCAAGGACGACGCCCGCGCTTTGGGCGTGTCACTGGCCGAACTGTCGGGCACCGTGCGGGCGGCTTATTTTGGTGAAGAAGCCATGCGACTGCAGCGGGGACGCCACGAAGTGGAACTGCGGGTGCGGTATCCGCGGGAACAGCGTCGATCGCTGGCCGACTTTGATGAAATCCGTGTCCGTGATCCGGCGGGCAACGAACGTCCGCTGACGGAACTGGCGGCAGTCGATATTGAACGCAGTTACTCGGCCATTCACCGTCTGGATCAGATGCGTTCCATTACAGTGGCGGCCGACGTGGATGAAAAAGTGGGCAACGCGTTCCGCATCACGGCCGACATGCAGCAGACCTTCATCCCTGAGCTGATGGCCGAATTCCCGGAGCTGCAGATCCGCTGGGAAGGACAGCAGGAGCAAACCAATGAAAGCATGAACAGTATGCTGCTGGGCTTCATCGGGGTGATCGTGGCCATGTATCTGCTGTTTACCGTGGAGTTCAAGTCTTATCTGCAGCCGCTGCTGGTGCTGTCCATCATTCCATTCGGTGCCTGCGGGGCCATCTTTGGCCATGTGATTCAGGGACTGCAGTTCACACTGTTCAGTATTTATGGACTGGTGGCGCTGTCGGGCATCGTGGTGAATGATTCCATCGTACTGATTGATTTTATCAACCGACGCCTGGCGGACGGGCTGCCACTGGAAGCTGCCATTCTGGATGCCGGTCGTCGTCGGTGTCGCCCTGTGCTGCTGACCTCGCTGACCACGATTGGCGGCATGCTGCCAATTCTGCTGGAGACGTCCCGTCAGGCCCAGGTGCTGATTCCCATGGCGACCAGTCTCAGCTTTGGCCTGATCTTTGGCACGGCCCTGGTGCTGATCCTGGCGCCCGTCGGCTTTTTTGTGCTGCACAGATTGACGGTGGCCTGTACGCCCGCCACGTCACCACAGTCGCCCGCACAGCCAGCACAGATCGCTGTGGCTGACACCTGAAGACGAACGTCCGGCCATCTTTCAGATCAACATCTGGCTGCATGATACGCCCTCCGATTCCTGATCGGCGGTCGCCTTCTGCTGCCGGGACAACCTCGTTGCTGTCGCCGTTCCGATTTTCCTGTAACAATTTCCGTCTCGCTGTGTACTGAAAGCAGGAGAACGGTATGAACGGTCCGGAAACACGCGAATCCCTGCTGGCCAGCCTGAATGGCACTGCCCATGGGGGCGACAGCAAAACTGGCGGAAGTGGCGATTCGTCGGTACGTCGCCGCGACGGCTGGGAAGAGTTCACCACCATCTACCGGCCACTGATCTACCGCGTGGCTGCTGCCAAAGGGCTGCAGCACGCCGACGCGGAGGACCTGACCCAGGACGTGCTGCTTGTTGTGCGACGTTCGCTGGATTCTTATGACAATACAAAGGCCTCGTTTCGCAGCTGGCTGTATTCCATCACCCGCAATCTGGTCATCAATCATCTGACCCGTCGGCGGGACCCCGCGGGGAGTGGAGACAGCCGCATCGCTCAGCTGATCAGCCAGCAGCCCGGTCGGGCTGACACGGCCACGCTGTTTCGCCTGGAATATCGTCGCGCGTGTTTCCAGCGGGCCGCTGAACAGGTCCAGGCAGAGTTTCATGACGACACCTGGCAGGCCTTCTGGCAGACCGCCGTGCAGCAGCAGTCGATTGGCAGTGTGGCGTCCAGACTTGGCAAATCGAACGGCGCTGTGCGTGTCGCCCGCAGTCGTGTGCTGGGGCGGCTGCGTCAGGTTGTGGATCTGCAAAGCGGCGGTTTCGAGCCGGACTGACCGGCCGTCGCCTTTCTGCCACCATCCATACCGCTCAATTCCGCCTTTCTTCCTTCCCTGTTTCCCGCCCGATCTTCCGGAGAGTCAAATGGTCACTTCTCATTACGACGATGACGCCCTCACGTCCCTGCTGACCAGGCAGTCCGTGGAAGCCGACGAGCGACTGCTGCAGCATGTGGAAACGTGTGAGCGTTGCCAGACGCGTCTGGAAGAGCTGTCGTGTGGCGATCTGTCGTGGGATGAAGTGGCCACACTGCTGGCCGACTGCGAAGACGGGCCGTCGGATGATACACGTGATGACTGGCTCACGTCTCGCCTGCTGGAGCCCAGCGAGTATCCGCAGTCTCAGGGGCGGTTTGCGCGTTACGAGATCATGGAGATGTTAGGGCGCGGTGGCATGGGCGTGGTGATGCGTGGGTATGACACGTCGCTTAATCGCCATTCGGCGGTGAAGGTGCTGGTGCCCGAACTGGCCAGCAGCGCGGCGGCCCGACAGCGGTTTTCCCGCGAAGCCCGCAGTGCGGCGGCCGTTGTGCATCCGCATGTGGTGGCCATTCATACGGTCGATGAACACAATGGCCTGCCTTATCTGGTGATGCCCGTTCTGGAAGGCAACAGTGTGGAAGTGCGGGTCCGCGAGTCTGGTCCCCTGCCGCCCCTCGAAGCGGTCCGCATTGCCGCTCAGGTGGCTGGTGGCCTGGCCGCTGCGCACGAACAGGGACTGGTGCATCGAGACATCAAGCCGGCCAATATCCTGCTGGGAAACGGCGTGGAACGCGTGCAGATCACCGACTTCGGCCTGGCCCGCGCCATCGACGATGCCCACATGACCCGCAGCGGCGTGATTGCCGGCACACCGCAGTACATGTCACCAGAGCAGGCGCATGGCGATGCGATTGATCATCGCAGTGATTTATTCAGCCTGGGAAGCCTGATGTACTTCATGCTGACGGGGCGATCGCCGTTTCGAGCGGAAACGACGATGGGCGTGCTCAACCGCATCGCCAATGACACGCCCAGATCTTTGCGAAGTATCAACCCGGACGTGCCGGACTGGCTGGAGGACATTGTGTCAAAGCTGCTGCAGAAACGACCCGATGTCCGTTTTCAGACTGCCGCTGAGGTGAGCGAACTTCTCGATGGCTGGCTGGCCCACCTGCAGCAGCCTGCCACGATCGCTCCGCCACAGATGTCGCAGCCCACCGATTTCGAGCAACGACGCAACCTGCTCACCGGAGCGGCGCTGGGACTGCTGGCCTGGTGCGGCTGGTTTGTCTTTGGCGGAAACAGCGTGTCCGGAAAGTCGGAAGACACACCTGGCCCCGAAGACGGTGCCGCCGCGGTGGCTGTGGTGCCCGCTGCGGAAAATGACGAGGATCAGGAGCCTCCCGTGACAGGTCTGCCCGATGACCAGAGGATCAAGTGGTCGGCTCACCTGGGCTCGACCACCATGCGGGCCCCCGTGATTTCCGGTGGTCAGGTCTACGTGGGCACCAATAACGAAAACGCCTACATCAAACGGTACCCCAAAAACGTGGACCTGGGCGTGCTGCTGTGCTTTCGGCAGTCCGATGGCGAGTTTCTGTGGCAGCATTCCAACCCCAAAACAAGAACGGGCCGCGAACACGACTGGCCGATGATGGGCGTGACCAGTCGACCGTGTGTGGAAGGTGATCGCCTGTGGTACATCACCAATCGCGCGGAGATCGTCTGTCTGGATACGGCCGGCTTTCGTGACGGAGAAAACGACGGGCCGGTCACTGACGAGCCGCACAGCGGCCTGCAGGAAGCGGACATCATCTGGCGGCTGGACATGATGAAGGATCTGGGCGTGCGTCCGCACAACGTCAGCACGTGCACCATTGCCGTGTGGCAGGATCGCCTCTTTGCCGTGACCGGCAACGGCGTGGGAGAATCACACGCTCCGCCAGTTGCCACCGCCCCCAGCTTTCTGGCACTGGACAAACACAGCGGCAAAGTCCTGTGGCGTGACAACTCACCCGGGCAGAATGTGCTGCACGGCCAGTGGGGCTCGCCGACGGTGATTGACCGGGGCGCCGACACACAGATTGTGTTTCCTGGTGGCGACGGCTGGCTGTACAGCTTTTCGCCGTTTGCCGCCGCCGATGGCAAGGCGCAGCTGCTGTGGAAGTTTGACTGCAATCACAAAGAGTCTGTCTGGAAGCTGGGTGGCCAGGGAACCCGCAACAATCTGCTGCACGGGCCCACGCTGTTTGACAATCGGCTCTACATCGCGACCGGCCAGGACCCGGAACACGGATCCGGACAGGGCCGCGTGCTGTGTCTGGAAATTGACGGCGCCGGGGATGTGAGTTCGCACCTGGTTTACAACGAAAGTAACCCCAAGCGCGTGATCGCTCATCGCCGCACGCAGGCCTGCCGCAAAGAAGACTCCGACTTCACCGTTGCCAACGAGGCGTCGGCCCTGGTCTGGAGTTTCGAGCAGCAGGATGTCAACAACGACGGAGAGCTGGACATCGAAGAACGCATGTCACGCAGCCTGAGCACGATTTCCATCAAAGATGACCTGCTGTTTGTCAGCGACATCGAAGGCGTGCTGCACTGCCTGGACCGCAACACGGGCCGGCAGCATTGGGGCTATGACACGTTCTCAGGCGTATACTCCACGCCGCAGATCATCGGCGACCTGATTTACCTGGGCACCGAAGACGGCGAAATCCTTGTCTTCCGTGCCCATGCAGATCGCAGCATTGCCGCCCCCGGCGGGAAACCCGTGCAGACACTCACCTGCGAGAGCAGCGTGAATGCCTCCGTGATGGCTGACGGCCTCAATCTGTTTTATGCCACCAAAAATCGGTTGATCGCCATCGAGCCAGTCAAGCAGGACTGATTGCGAAGGCAGCGGCTGCCCTGGCCTCTAAAAGTCGCTGGAGGACACGGGATCTTCGGCCAGAAACCCGCCAATCGCTCGCAGGCGTGAGCCGTTGGGCGTCATCAGGCGGGTGTAGACGCGGCGATCAACGTTTTCGCTCAGCGTTCTGGTCGCACCGCTGGCCATCACAAAGTTGACCACGCCCGGATGATTGGACGACGGAAACGGCGTGCGTTCTCCATTGTACCGCATGGCATTGGGCAGTCCGTCAATCGGCAGCAGCAGTGGCGGATCCGCAAACACAGATCCATCCGTGTTTTCGCCATCGATCGCATACACAAACGCGCAGTTGGTCACCGCGGGGTCTGACCAGAAACCCGATGCCCCGGCGTTGATGTTTTCCGCCAGCAGCAGCGTGTTGTCGAATCCGTCGTACACGGTGTTCATCGTTTGGGAATAGTTGTCATCGGTGATGTGCAGCCATGACATGCCGGTGTCCCGAGTGATGGCCGCGTCTTCCGGATCAAAGTAATGCGGATCAGCCATGCCGGGCACGTTGCCGTTGGCATTCCAGTCAAACGGGGTGATGTCGTGCGCGTGCACCTCTGTCTGGAACGGCAGTCGGCCACCCGCGAGAGCCGCCCTGTAGCTGTCGAGAATTCGCATATCCCCAAAACCGGCGTTGATGACGTAGCTTAAACCGCCCGGCTGTTCGAAGGCTGAGTCGTCGTTGGGGCAGGTCAGCACATCGATCGACGTGCGAGCCAGCTGCACGTTAGCGCTGGCTGCCGCCGAGGCTGACTGATCAAAACGATCGTAGATGTCCTGGCGATCCATCTCGGCCAGACAGGTGACCACCCAGTTCACACCAGCCGTGCCACCCACACTGCCGCACTGCGTGTTACCGGCCGTTGCAGTGCCTGAGGTTGGCGGCACCGGAATGAACCTGGCGTAGCCGGGGATCTGATCCTGGTTCTTGGCGGCGTTGGCCAGTACGGCCAGTCCGACGTTTTTCATGCGGTTCAGGCACTGCGTCCGCCGCGCGGCTTCCCGCGCGTTCTGAATGGCGGGAAGGATCAGCGACATCAGCGTGGCGATGATCGAAATCACAACCAGCAGTTCGATAAGCGTAAAACCTTTTCGACTCGGTGGCGGCAACAAACGGGCAGTGCGAACGCGCATGATGGGGTCTCCGAATAGACTGAAGGGCTGAAGGGAGCAATTCGAAACGGGAAACACGATCTGCCGTCCGCAGCGATTTTGACAAAATTGCGAGTTTGGCGAATAAATGCAACGAACACCAACTCCCTGGCCACCCTATACCCTCCGCCCTGCCGACGATCGGACGGTCGGCAATCGTGATTGGCGGACGACAGACCTGCCATTTTGCTGACAGCACGTCCGAAGAGCGGTAGATTGAGGCTGCTGCAAAGTGGGCCGCGAAATCTTCGAAAAAAGTGTGTCACACTTTGCCATCTTGTGACAAGGATCCCTATGGCGAGTGGAAACCGATCGAAGCAGGACGAATTTGCGCAGCTGGTGGCTCAGCAGCATCAGCAGCTGCGATCGTTCGTCAGATCGCTGGGCGTGGACGCCGATTGGGTGGATGACCTCGCTCAGGAAGCTTTCCTGGTGGCCTGGCGGGAACAGGACCGTTTCGACCAGCAGGCAGACGTGGGCAAATGGCTGCGTGGCATCGCCCGCA
The DNA here is from genome assembly GCA_024742875.1 of Planctomycetaceae bacterium. Taxonomy (GTDB): domain Bacteria; phylum Planctomycetota; class Planctomycetia; order Planctomycetales; family Planctomycetaceae; genus Fuerstiella. The sequence continues at coordinate 59,247 of JANSXP010000031.1, forward strand.
ATCTGGTTCGCAACGAGTTGAGAAAACAGGCCCGGCAGCAGCGGCTGCTGCACGAAGGGCTGACGCAGCTGCTGGTCGATTCTGCGGAGGCAGGCGAGGCAGATCCGGTCAGGCAGGCGGCGTCGTGGGCCGCCTGTCGCATGCCCGCGCTGCGTGACTGCGTGGAACAGCTGCCACCCAAAAGTCGTCAGCTGGTGGCCGGTCGCTACGGCGATGGCTGGAAGGCGGCGGACCTGGCCGATCATCTGGGGATGACGGCGGCCGCCGTGCGACAGGCGCTGGGGCGAATTCGCCAGCAACTCAGATCGTGCGTTGATCTGCGGGCGGAGGGTTAATGGATGAGTGATTCCCTTTTGCCCGGCGAACCGTCAGAGAATGCCGACGCCAGATTCCAGCGTCTGCTGCAGCAACTGCTTGACGACGACATCACGGCCGACCAGCTGCAGCAGCTCACGTCGCTGGCGACCGATCATCCCGAGCAGCTGGCAGAGATCTCCCGTCATCTGCTGATGAGCGATCAGCTGTCGCAGTACGAAGACGAACTTCGCAGTGACGAACGGTTTCAGGCGGCAATCGCCACGCGGCTGGAAGCTGCCGCCGATGAACGTCGCTTTATTGACCGCGTCGTTTCGTCGGCTCGTTCTGAAGTTGCGGAGCAGGAGTCAGTGACGTCTCCCACAGCCCAGCCGACCCTGCGGGGGCTTTCCGGCTGGATCGCAGCCGCTGTGGCTGTGATCGTGCTCGTCGGAGTGTGGCTGAACCGACCAGACTCCTCGACTCCTTTGGGCAGTCCGTCCGACGGGCCCGTGGCTGCCGCGGACGAACCCAGCGATCGCGGTGTGGCGGTGCTTACGCGTGCCAGTGGACTGGTGGGCGACAACATCGGCGCTTTGGTTCCAGGTGCCACCATTCCCCCCGGCGAACTCTCGTGGCAGGCCGGTTTGCTTCAACTGGAATTTTATGGGGGAGCGACCGTCATTGCCGAAGGCCCCGCCTCGCTGGAAATCCTCGATGATGCTCGCGTGATCTGCCGTTCGGGCCGACTGCGGGCGCATGTGCCGGAACCAGCGCGGGGATTCGTGGTGCTTGCACCCACCGTGGAACTGGTCGATCTGGGAACCGAATTCGGCATCGATGTGGCCACCAACGGCAGCACGGAAGTGCACGTGTTTGACGGAAAAGTGGAGCTGTACGAAGCCCGTTCGAATCGAGATCGTCAGACCCGCCGTGAACTGAACGCGGGTGATGCTGTCGCGCTCAACCCCGATGGACACGCGCAGTCGATTGCTCCACGCAGTGAAGACTTTGTGACGCCCTCACGGCTGAACACACTGACCGACGCGCGACGTCGCGAACAGCTGGACGACTGGAAACGCTTTCGAGATTCCCTGCTCACGGACGACCGCATTGTGGCCTTCTTCCCGTTTGATTATGTGGTCGGAGATGATCGCACACTGACCGGTTTCACGGCCAGCGGGCAGACGCTGGAAGGGGCCATCGTGGGATGCGAATGGGCGGAAGGCCGCTGGCCTGATAAAGCTGCGCTGCAGTTTAAGCGCCCAGGCGACCGCGTTCGTGTGTCCATTCCCGGACAGTTTGAATCCCTCACTTATTCCACGTGGCTGCGGCTGGACGGGCTCGATCGTCGATTCAATTCGCTGATCCTGACGGACGGCTTTCCCACCAATGCGCCGCACTGGCAGATCCGTCAGGACGGCCGCATGATTTTGGGCGTGCGTCACAAAGGCGGAGCTCACGACTACAACACAGACCCCATTTTTGACCTGTCCCGACTGGGGCAGTGGGTGCATCTGGCCACCGTGTTTGACGCGCCTCATCGTCAGGTGCGTCATTATGTCAACGGGCAGCTGGCCGCACAGGAGTCCATTCGGAAGGCGGCCACCGGACAGCTGGCCATTGGCAGTGCCACCATCGGCAACTGGAGTCAGGCGGGGCCCAAACATGAGTCCACAAAAATTCGCAACCTCAACGGACGCATCGACGAGCTGATCGTCTTTGGCGAAGCGCTGTCTGAGGAAGAAATACGTCACATTTACACGGTTGGGCGACAGTAGTGCGTCTCAATCGATTCATCGGCTCCGGTCAGTCGACGGCTGGGGAGCATTCACCAGCGGCAACCATCCCGAGTCAACTCTGAACATCCCACCCCAATAGAGGCCCTCCTTTATGAATGACAAGTTTCTGGTTTCAGCAGCCCGCTCCCGGGCGCTGCGCCGCTGGACGGTCGCCGTGCTGGCGGCCGCTGCGTGCAGCCTGCCTGCCGCCACCGCCCAAACGGGTTTCGAATTTCGCAAAAACGACGTTGTTGCCATCTTTGGCAACGGCCTGGCAGATCGCAGTCAGCACGATCCCTGGGTGGAAGCTGCGCTGCAGACCCATCTGAAAGGTCAGAACGTCAGCTTTCGTAACATGAGTTTCTCCGGCGACATCGTCAATCGCCGTCCTCGCAACAAGGGCTTCACCAACGATACGGAGTACCTGCAGCACGTTGCGCCCGATGTTGTCTTCATAATGTACGGCTACAACGAGTCGCACGGCGGCAAAGAAGGCGCATCGGCCTACGAGGGGGAGCTGGTGAAACTCATCAGCGAGTATCGAGCTCTGCGAAAAGAGGCGGGCGTGGACGCACGTTTTGTGCTGTTTAGCCCCATCGCCTACGAAAACACGGGCAGCCCGCATCTGCCGGATGGCGAACAGCTGAATGCCAACCTCAAAATCTACACCGAGGCCACCCGCAATGCGGCCAAAGCGGCAAAGGCGAGCTTCGTCGATCTGTTCACCCCCACAATGGAGCTGTTTACTGCCAGTGACGAGCAATTCACGCTCAACGGTATTCATCTGAATGCGGCCGGTTACAAACAGCTGGCGGGCATCATCTCACAGCAGATGCTCAATCAGCCGTTTCCGGCCGGCGAGACTGTCAGCAAGGTCTACAAGGCCGTCGAAGACAAGAACTGGCACTGGCACAATCGGTATCGCGCCACAGACGGCAACGACATCTGGGGTTCGCGTTCCGGCCTGAGCTTTGTTGATGGTCAGACCAACGCCGATGTGCTGGTGCATGAGCTGAAGATGCTGGACCTGATGTCGGCCAATCGCGACAAAGTCATCTGGGCGGCCGCTCAGGGACAGACCATGAAACCGGACGACAGCAACGTACCGGCTCCTGTGGTCGTCAAAACCAACGTCGGCGGCGGCAGTCGCAGTTCCAGCGCAGAGAAAGAAGGCAGCACCGACTATCTGAGCCCGGAAGACAGTCTGGCCAAAATCAATGTGCCCGATGGCTTTGAGCTGAACATTTTTGCTTCGGAAGTCATGTTTCCTGATCTGGCCAACCCCGTGCAGCTGCAGGTCGACACCAAAGGTCGCCTGTGGGCCGCCAGCTGGAATTCGTATCCCAAATGGCAGCCGGGCGATGAACTCAAAGACAGCCTGATGATCTTTGAAGACACCGACAATGACGGTGTGGCCGACAAACGAAAGATCTTCGCCCACGTGCACAACCCACTGGGGTTCGAATTCTGGGGCGGTGGTGTGCTGGTCACATCCGGTCCCGATCTGCTGTTCCTCAAAGACACGGACGGCGACGACAAGGCCGATATTCGTTATCCCATTCTTCAGGGACTGGGCACTTCGGACACGCATCATGCGGCCAACAATCTGATCTACGGTCCGGACGGCGGCATCTACTGGCAGAGCGGAATCTTCCTGGTTCACAACCACGAAACACCGTGGGCGCAGAACCTCAACACTGGTGGCTCGGGGCTTTATCGCTTTGACCCGCGGACGTTTGCCATCACGCCGATTGCAGCCAACAGTCCCAACCCGCACGGCACCAGCTTTGACCGCTGGGGCTACTGCTATGCCAACGACGGCACGGGCGGCAAGTCGTACCAGGTGCGTCCGTTCCAGAACGGCTTCCGCATGCACACGCTGTTGACCAAAGAATTTCGACCGGTGCCTGCCAACGAAATTCTGTCATCCGCCCACTTTCCCGCAGACATGCAGGACGACTTTCTCGTACTGAATGTGATCGGCTTTCTGGGCATCAAGCAGTATGACCTTGATCGCGGTGATGGCGGCAAACGCGAGTACGGCAAAGTCTGGGGCACCCCCGGACTGGAACTGCTCAACGGCGAAGACCGCAACTTCCGTCCCAGTGATGCCATTGTGGGCGAAGACGGGGCGCTGTACGTGGCTGACTGGCACAACATGATCATTGGCCATATGCAGCACAACATTCGCGACCCCAGTCGTGACCACAAGCACGGTCGAATTCTGCGACTGACGGTCAAAGATCGTCCGCTGCAAAAGCCCGTGGCGATTGCCGGAGAGCCCATTGAAGTCCTGCTGGAAAATCTCAAGCACCCGGTCAACGGCGTGCGTCAGCGTACCCGCGTGGAACTGAGCGCCCGTGATTCTCAGGCCGTGATCACAGCCACGCAGAAATGGGCGGCCAACTTTGATCCCAACGACGAAGACGAAGCCCATCACCTGCTCGAAGCGCTGTGGCTGCACCAGCAGCACAACGTGAAGAATCCGGCAATGCTCACAAGACTGCTGGAATCGGACGTGCCTCACGCAGCGGTTGCCGCCAAAACGGTGGAGCACTTCTGGGGACGATTTGATGCCCGCACGGCCAGCAGTTTTGCCGCGTCTCCTGAGATGAAGACGGTCAACTACCGACCGCCACGGCATCTGGAGAAGAAGTTCCACAACCAGTACAAAAAAGGCGCGCAGATCTTCCAGCGGGAGTCACACTGTGCGACCTGCCACCTGACCAATGGTCAGGGCAATGGCGTCGTGTATCCAACGCTGGTTGGCAGCCCATGGGTGACCGGCAGTGACGAACGACTGATTAAGCTGGCCCTGCACGGCATGTGGGGCAAGCTGACGGTGCGTGGCAAAACCTACGATCCGGCGCGCGGTGTGCCGCCGATGACGGCCTTCCGCGACATCCTCAAGGATGACGAACTGGCGGCCGTGCTGACATTCGTTCGCAACACCTGGGGCAACAAGGCGGCACCCATTGATGCCAAAACTGTGGCGCGGGTGCGTGCTGATACCACAGATCGCACGGTCTTCTGGAAGCCCGACGAGCTGATTGAGCAGCATCCGCTGGAACCGGAACTGATGGCCAAAGGCGATGCGGTGGAAGAAACCATCAACAACATCGCGCTGGAGCAGGAACTGCTGGCCGCCACGCCCACACAGTTGGCACAGCAGGCCATGGAACGTGGTAAAGCGTCCCGTGGCAAGACACTCTTTTACAAATCGCAGGCGGCCTGCTATGCGTGTCATGATCCACCGACCGGCACGCCGCAACTCGGCCCGGATCTGGCAAAGCTGAAGACGAAGATGTCGCCGGAGGAACTCGTCGCCTCACTGCTGCATCCGTCGCAGAAGATCGACAAAGAGTATGCTCAGGTGACCGTGCTGACGGCCGCCGGCAAGCAGATTACCGGTATTCGCGTGTCGCAGACGGACGATGAAATCGTGCTGCGAAACGTGGCTCAGCCCAAACCGCTGAAGTTTGCCATGGATGACCTGGATGATGTGGTCGAATCCAAACTGTCGCTGATGCCGGAGAATCTGGTCCGGCTGCTCAAAAATCGACAGGAGTTTGACGACCTGATGCGTTACGTACTGGAAGTGCGACAACGCTAGATTTTCCCAGCGGGGCCGGTTCGATTTCGAGCCGGCCCCGTTTTCTTTTCGCTGCCTGACGATTCGCCCCGCGCCCACTCCCCGCTCAAAATTGGCCCTCTGCTTTCTGCTGCGCTTTTGGAACTGCCATGAAACACGCCCTGCTGCTCACCCTGTCTCTGATTGTCTGCCCGCCTTTGTCGGCGGATTCGCTTTCCTACAAAGGGACAGCCGGTCCTGGTGTCGGCAAACACATCGTGCTGATTGCCGGTGATCACGAATACCGCTCTGAAGAATCCCTGCCGATGCTGGCCCGCATGCTGGCAAAGCACCACGGCTTCACCTGCACGGTGCTGTTCAACATCGATCCGGCCACCGGCACCATCGTGGCCGGCACGCCTTCCAACATCCCGGGTATGGACGCTTTGGACACCGCTGACCTGGCGGTCGTGTTTCTGCGGTTTCAGGATTTGTCTGACGAACAGATGAAGCCGCTGGATGACTATCTCAAACGTGGCGGACCCGTGGTGGGCATGCGCACGGCAACCCATGCCTTCAAAATTCCCGCTGGCAAAACCTACGCCAAATACTCGTTCGGCCACAAAGGCGACGACTACCCACTGGGCTTCGGGCATCAGGTGCTCGGTCAAACCTGGGTGGGACACTATGGCCGCAACCATCAGCAGAGCACGAAAATCACCATTGTCCCTGGTCAGTCACAGCATCCGATTCTGCGTGGCGTCAAAGACGTGTGGGTCCAGGCCGGCGGCTATGTTGGCAAACCCACGAGCGGCACGGTGCTGACCATGGCCCAGCCGCTCAACGGCATGACGCCCGATTCTCCGCAGTCGGACACGCAGCCTCCTATGCCGTCTGAGTGGACGCGCACCTACACCAGCGAATCCGGCCAGAGCGGCCGCGTGTTCACATCGCTGTACGGCACGCCGGAAGACCTGACCAACGAAGGCTACCGCCGTTTGATGATCAACGGCATCTTCTGGGCGGCCGGTCTGGAAGACAACATCACGGCCGATCTGAACGTCGAGCCCGTCGGCCCCTTCCAGCCCAACACGTTTGGCAATCAATGGCACGCCCGCGGCATCAAGCCGGAAGCGTATGCCGGGTACGAGAGCCCCATTCCCGCTCACAACAACATCGAAAAACCGGTCCGCAAAAAGAAGCCTGCAAAGAAGCCGGCAAAAAAGCAGCCCGTCAAAAAGGTGAGCAACGCGTGGATGATCGACAGCCAGGCCGACTGGAAACGCAGCACAGATACGCAGGATGGTCTTGAAGTGAAAGACGGACTGGCCAGTCCCAGCCGGGAGACGGCCACCTTCCGCAGCACACTGAAACGTTTTGACAAGCCGCAGACGGCCGAGGCGATGACCGTAGCGCAATCGGCAGAGTGGAAAAACTGGGAGCCGATCGAAAACATCGGTCCGAGCAACCTCGGCGACGCGCCCGTGATGCTGCAGCTGGGGCCGGACAATTACTGGATGTTTGGTCGTTACGGGGGCGGTCGACGCCGCGGCAAACCGACTGAGACGTTTGAGCCGGAGCAGGTGAAGCTGGAAGGCTTCGAAATGCCTCTGCTGACCACGCCCTTTCCCAATCAGTACGACGCACCCGGCGCGAAGCAACCGCGTCTGGGGGGCTATCACGCCTGGCAAAGTCGCGACATGATCCACTGGGTGCACCACGGCCCCATCACAGAAGCCAAAGCCAAATGGATGACCACGGCCGAATCCGCCAACGGCAAGGCCTACTTCTACTACGACTTTCCCAACGATCAGGATCCCCACGTATACGTGGACGCCGATCTGTTTGACGGGCGGCCAGGTGAAGACAAAGGGATGGCCTACGATGATCCGTCCCACGGTTCCGACTGCGCCATCATTCGTGGTCTGGACGGGCAGTTTCATTTGATCGTGGAAGACTGGAGTCCCATCAACGCTCAGAAGCATGCCTGGGATTCGCCGCTGGCCGCGCATGCCGTCAGCCCGGACGGCATGGCGGACTTCAAACTGATGCCGCCGCCTGTGGATCACCGCACCAAACCCACGGGAAAAACGGCCACTTACAAACACCCGCACTGGGTCAAAGAACACCCGGAGCGATTCAAAACGAACATCGCCGAATACCAGGTGCATGAGCCGGAACAAAACGCTTACGGCGACTGGGCGTCGATCTGTATCGGCGGTCAGTACTATCTGTTCTGTGATTATGACCCCGCCGACAGCAAGCAGATGAGCGTGGGCTGGTTCACGTCGGATGACATCAACAAGCCCTTCACGTGGTGTGGCAATATTGGCAAAGGCCACCCCGATCCGGACATCATGTTTGCCGAAGGCCGCTTCTACCTGGCCACGCAGCAGCCGCTGGATTTTGTCAGCCCGGGACCGTGGGTGGAGGACGTGGCAGTTCGCGTGGGCGTTGATACCGACAACGATCAGAAGATAGACGAGTGGACCGAGTGGACGCAGGTGAAGGAAACCTACGACTACATCAAAGGATTTTCCAAGCAGGTTTCCCGCACGCCCGCCACCCTGGACCTCTCCCAACTGCCCGCCGGCTACGGGTTCATCTTCGAATTAAAGCTGACCGACACCACCGAAAATTCATCCAAACCCGTCATCGACAAAGTCACCCTGAAATTTGCTGCGAAATAGGCGTTTCAGAGAGCTCCAGAGCAGTGAAGGGCGTGCATCAAACGGCGATGTTCGCTGACGCGGATTGCATTCAGGTCTTTTACTCCTTCATGTTTCTGCGCTGAAGCTCCATAATGACGAGTTGATACTGAGGCTTCAAAAACTCTAACAGTTTTTCGGCTCTGAGTTTTTTCTGTTGTTCTTGACGTGAAGTGCACTCGGGCCACGAATTCAGCTCGGCTTCGTTGTTCTCAAAGTAGTTGACGTCTTCTCTCAATACGTCATCTGGAACATGCTTAAGTGGCAGCCCGCAGTATCTTGGATGGAGTCCATCATACACGGGTTCCCCTTCCTCGATCGGAAATCCATCTGAGAGAGGATTCTTGTTGCCGTACTTTAACACTCGATCTCTTGAGCGAGAAATTTGCACACTTCGTTTGGGTTGTCGCTTCATGCTGAATCTGATTAATTCGTTGCTCTTTAGCTTCCATTGAAATTCGCGACGAACGGCAGTTGAATCCACTCGAGTCATCCAGTCTTTCCCGTCGTGGAATCGGCAAAGGCGAGTCAGTGTTTTCTGCTGTGCGTCGGTGCCCTAAGTTCGTCAAATTGCAGCCTCTTGTCATCGACAAAAACCAGCAGTCAAACGAAAAGGCACCCTAGTGCCCGCCAATCCTGTGCTTTAGACGTAAGGGTGTGACTTGGTTGGTTTAACTGACTCACCGAGCCGCAGGCGAAGCGCTCAGCAGGTTGCCGTGTCGACTCAGTCGACTTTCGCAGCACACACTCCACTGGGCTAATCCGTTGGAGGTTCCCAAACGAGCCTGACGCAAGCGCCGGCGTGAGGTGAATCATCCTCGGAACAATCCGTCGAAGCCGGACGGAGACTTCGGTAGTAGCTGAAGTAGCAGCCGCCTCGAGTCGCCATCAGTCCATCGCCAGGGTCCACCGATGTGCACCATTCATCCGCATTCCCGCACATGTCAAACAGCCCGAACTGATTAGGAAGTTTCAACCCCACCGGCTGGGGCATGTCGCAATTCCATGAGTACCACGCGTAAGCGTCAGGGGGAGCCTTACCGTCTCCCCAATAGTATGTTGTTGCCGTGCGCCCTCGACACGCGTATTCCCATTCCGTTTCCGTTGGCAAACGATACACACCAGGCAAAACACTGGTCAGCCACTCACAGTATGCCTTGGCACCCTGCCCAGTGATCCCGATCACTGGTGCATCTCCAGAGAGCGGTGAGGGAAAATCGCCCAACAATCCCTGCTCCATGTCCCACTGATAAAGAGGAAACACGGAATTGTTCCACGCTTTACCTGCTGATTTCCGCCAATGCAGCATCTGTTTCACGGTCACTTCGTGGGTCCCAATCCAAAAATCATCGACCGTTTGCGTCGTGACCTGTTCATCGCTTGACCGATGGAGCTCAGTTGGCGGACTGCCCATCTGAAACGTACCGCCAGGTATCAACGCGAACTGCTGGTCAAAACGATTAGTAACAACCGAAAGTTCTCGGACCTCGAGTGGAGCAGGAGGCAAGGGAGTTGTGATTCCCGCCGCCTCAAGTTGACATTCGGCAGAACGCTCGGCCACACCAGTGAATGTGGATTCAAGTCCACAGACACCAAACATCAGTGGTCTTGGGCGAATATAGGCTCCAAGCAGTTCCTCCTCTGCGGCCACGGAAACACAGTAAAGCTGTCCGTCTTCGAGTGAGGCGACAAGCCTGGCTCCAGAACCGAAGTGAGCAAAGGTTACGAGATTTTCTGGTCGGACCTGCGCGGGCCATGGCCCCTCTTCTTCCTGCGTGTGTTCACGCATATGTTCACGCAACGTTTCTGTCAGTGAGTCATCAATAGGTGCACCGAGCACAGCGTCCAAACGGACAGGTGAGAAGCCCCTGACCACGTTGGATGCCATCGCCCTTTCGCCATGAAAGCCGAACGTATCTACGAAAGCAAGAACGTCATGAGGTAGCGTTTCTGCCTGCTGAGGAGTGCGGTTACGCGTGTCGAAGACCCACCAAATGTTTGAATCTTTGAGGCTGTATAGTCGGTGGGGGTGACCACTGATTTGCAAGTCCCAGACCTCACATCGAGACACCAGATCAGACATTAGCGGGAATAAAGAGTGTGAGGGTGGTTCGACTGGAACGATGGAATCTTGTGAGAGGTACGCTTCGAGCGTGTCATCATTCAACGACATAAATTCCAGTCCAAACAGTGTTGCGGTTGTCGAGGCGGCTCAACGTGGCCGTGAGTTGACCAACGCCCAGGATCAAATTTGTCGATGACACGGCTATACGATACGTCAGGAGATTTCGCCGAAAGACGCCGACAATGGGATCGCACAGCCGTGAGGCCGCATCATACATGGCGGCTCGTTGTTCCCGTTAGCAACATCCCTCAATCGACGCGGATTTCAATGTGAGGGACATCATCTGTCCCTTTCATGCATACATTCTCTTCGAACCAGGAGTCACCGCGGGGCGTCTGTATGATTGCCGCCACCAGTCATGAAGTGTTCTTCCGGTGGCGAAAATTGGCGCCCCAATTTCCCCGTGCAACCGATTCACTCCGCGGCGCCACCAGGGAGAATCTGAATGACGGTCCGCCATGTCTACAACGACGACAACGACAACTACCTGCACTTCACCGCCCCCGGTCGGCGGCACCAGGCTGTCAGCACCCTTTACGGCATGTTGCTGGGAATCACGTGTGACGGCAATGTGAGTGACGAGGAGTTGGTCGCTCTTCGCAAATGGCTGGACGACAACAGGCATCTGAAGATGCAGGGTAAGTACAAAGACCTGTTTCAAGTTGTTGGCAACCTCGCCGGGGGCCGGCAGATTGACCAGGAGACCGTCAGTGAAATGCAGTTTCTGTGTCGGTCGTTTGCGGCAGAATTTGGCTATTACGATGAAGGAACTCAGGCCGTTCAGGTACTGCATGGCATGCTGCAGGGCATTATCGCGGACGGCGTCGTCACCACCGAAGAACTACGGCAACTGCAGTCGTGGATGGACGATCACGAGCATCTGGCCAACTGCTGGCCGTTCACAGAAACGCGGTCACTGGTCGCAGACGTGATGGCAGATGGCCGCATCGACGAGGAAGAACACGAACGGCTGCTGCATCATTTTCAGCTGTTTGGCAATCGACCAGGGCAGCGTTCGGTGGCGACGCAGTCCACTGTCACCGGCATCTGCGCACTGGACCCACAAATAGAATTTGCGGAGCGAACCTTTTGCTTCACCGGTCGAGCGAGCGAAACACGGTCGAAGCTTGAAGCGGCGGCCATTGACCGCGGCGCTATCTGTCGCCCCTCGGTCAGCAAAAAGCTGAACTACCTTGTCGTGGGAGCCGACGGCTCTGAGTGCTGGGCCTTCGCCTGTTACGGCCGCAAAATCGAGCAGGTGATGGAGCAAAGGCAGCAGGGAGCCACCACCGTCATCTGCCACGAGCATGACTATCTGGACGCGATCGCCGAGTGACCGTCCTGACGTGCAATCGTGCGGCTGCAGATATCAGGCCTCAGGGAGCAATTATGGATGTCTATTTTCAAGTGCTGACACAGCACCCCAGGCACGACCGGCCGCAATGGTCAAGACGGCTAAGCGAAGAGCAGCTGCGAGTACTGTTGCAGCAGGAACGCATTACCGCTGATGACCGAGTGCGTTATGCCGATGACGACTATGAATATGGGTCTGTTGCAGAGTTACTGGAGGCCATGTCAGCTGATGATGCTGATCTCTACGATGCAGCCCAGCCGGAATACGTTGACGATCATTCAGAACCCCGGATTCCCCCGAGCACTGTGCCGCGTTCAGGCCGCAGCGTGATGCAGCAGTTGCAGGACGGCATGAGGAATGTGAGAAATCATCGCCAGCGGGTCCTGCAGTCGTCGCCACGAACTCAGCCTGGCATTGTGAATGTGACGATAATCGTTGCTCGGCTGTTCGTCGTGAGCTCAGCTCTGGCAGGTTTGTGGAGTTGGCTCGCATACTCCCGGATGGATTCATCAAGCGGCATGGCGGCAGTCGCGGACAAGCTGCAGGCCGAAGCCAGCCTCTACGCCTGCATCTCCTGCGCGTGCCTCGCCACCTTCACGTTCGGATGGGCCTTTTTACTGCAGACGGTCTGGAAAATCCGTCAAAGTGTAGCGCCGAATGCTAATTGAATAGGCTGGAAACACGAGTCTATGCATCTAATGGGCTGGCACGCCAGAGGTGGCGGCCATCTCCGATCACGAGCCATAGGCCATGATGCCCGATAACCCGTACACAGCATCTGCCCGGACACGCCGAGCCCACGCGGCTCCGAAGCAGGCTCGTTTCCTTACCACTCGACGAATACTGTGGGTGCATGTCTCTGCCGTTACCTGCCTCACCGTCTTCATGTCGTGTGCGGGTGGCGATCTGCACGCAATTCGCTCGCCGGCGCTCTATGTCTTTGCAATTCCGGCCGTCTACTCACTTTTCCTGTTGCCGCCACTCATCGCGTGTACTCTTTTTCGCGAAAAGAACATCTGGTCGTTGTCCTTACTCGCAGAACTGATCGTCGCATTCATGCACTACATTGTCGTGTCGAGCGGTTTCTCTTCTTACTAATTTTGTCCCCGTGCCAGCTTACGACTGATCTTCTGCCCTTTGAGTATCCGTTCCCGGCTCTGCCGACTACGAGTTGTCGCGAATCAACAGTCAGCCGCAATCAGTCTGCTGGATCTGTCTGCGCAGTCTTTTAGTCGTTGGTTCACGGCGAAAACAACCCAGTGGTGCGGTTGATTGGGTTGGTAGAGGCGGGCAACTGTCTTGAACTTTTCAGACTGAGTGCGAATATCTCAATCCGTGCGACCTGTCAGCGTGTGATGTTGATGAGCGACTGCACGATGTGGACGGCTCAAGAGTGTCCCGGGCGCCGGCCTGCCATCCGATCCTTCATGTGCACCTCATGGATTGTCTTGCCGCAATGAAATGGTTGATCTCACTCGCAGTTGTCACATTGGCCGTAGTGTTCTGGTCGTTGCGTCAACGCCCAGGGACGACGCCCCGGCAACCGTCCTTTCCTGCTCCGAAGCCTCTCGACAACATCGACACAACTCCCGACGCTCCGGTGAGCTTCGGTCGCAAAATGTCATGGCTTGCGGTGAAGACCGAGGATTCCGCCGGCGTTATCGAGTTGCTGCCCGTGACGGGGATTCAGCCCGCAAATTGGCGAACGGGATTCGTCGCTGCTTATGGCGGTCATGTATTTATTTCGCCGCCCGTCAACGGCTGGACACTCATTGTGTCTCAACAGCTTCCCGAGCTTCCAGAAGAAAATCGGACGGATGAACTGACGCCGCTATTGGCCTCGCTTTCCGATAAGTTCCGTGAATCGCAGTACTTCGCTACGCATCGCGTTGTTGGCTATCACGCGTGGGCGCTGTTTAAGAAAGGACGTGAAGTTCGCGCCTTCGCCTACCTTGATGCAAAGGGTGAGTATCTGGCAAATCGCGGTGACCAAACGGATGGCGAATCGGCACTTGGGTACGACTACTTCGATCCTGAAGACCCAGACGCGCAGTCAGATACCTATTGGGACCGAAGTGATCTGTGCTACCCCGACGAAGAACACGTGATGGAGGTGGCGAGCACATGGAGCGTCAATCCACAAACACTTGAGAATTCACGGCTTGCCGAAGGTACGGGATGGATTGGACAATACAACAAGTCGCCCCAATAAGCGGCATGACAAAAAGACGTACCGGAGCGGTGAGCGGCCCGCTTTCTGGTCTTCGTCGGCCGTTTGTCGAGCGATGGGCATTCCTCGTTTTGCTGGCGTCGGAAAATTTGGCCATGACGAACGGGCAATGCGTATCATCTTGCGGTTGTCATCTGAAATCTGTGCAATGGTCACAACACGCTGGTCACAATCGCTGGGCAGCAACCAAAACATCACATCAACCGAACTGATTATGGCACTCAGTACCGACGTCCAACTCAGTATCAACGTTCAACCGCAATTCCCGAAGCGTTGCATCGTATGTTCCGGCAGATCTCCAGACTCGGAGACAGGCGTCGGTGACCTGACGGTTGGTTGGTTCTCATTCTTCACCGATATTCCCGAGGGATGGGGAACGGTCATGGTGCCGATTCACTCAGCGTGCAGGAAGCCATTTAAACTGCGGCGGTGGATTACGCGAATCGGCTATTTGGCTCTGGCTTGCGTGTTGTTGTGGTTGTTTGGTGAACAGATCGAGGCCATTCTTCCTGAGATTATTCGCCGTCCTGGTCGCAAAGTTCTGCTCGTTGCAATGATGTTGCCGGTCTTGATTCTCGAGATGTTCAATCCGCCGCGATTTGACATCACGGTGGGAAAGTATTACGTCACCTTCGAATTCGCCGATAAGCGATATGCTGCCGCATTTGCCAGAAAGAACAACGAATTAAAGCGATCTGAGGAGATCAAGAGTGAAATGTAATGAACCTGCCCTCGTGAGGCCGGTGGACAAAGTGACCGGCCGATTCCCTGCCAGCGGCGCTTTTGAAGCGAATCATGACCTGTTACGGCGTGGTGATGGGAAACGCTGACTCCGTCATCGAAACGTCCGGCGATGAAGCCTCTGGGCAGCTTAATCTGGGAATCTCCAACGACTCCTCCTGCACCTAAGCCGATTGCTTTCGCGATCGGTGGTGGATTCGTGATCTTAGGGCTCGCGCTTTCGTTTGCGGTGGTGCCAGTACTGCTTAATGCTGCAAACGACCAGCGTGACAGAAATGGTGGTATTGCGGAGGGAGTGTGTGCCCTGCTTGTTGTGGGGGCTGGGGTTTACGTGATCAACGATGCCCGAAGATCGTTGAATCCAAAGGGAGTTCAGTTCTTTCAGGAGGGCATAGAATTTAGCCCCCCAAAGAGGCGTCAGCGGTTTGCTTATGAGGAGCTGCAATTGATTGAAGTCGAGCCGCTCGAGTCCCATCCCACCTACGACAAGGCCATAGCGGGGGCAAAGTTGGCACTGTCGATTGCCGCTATGAATCCCAATCGAATTGGCTACGCGTTGAGCGGTCTTGTTGCTGAGAAAGTAGACGCATTTGCTGTAGTTGCTGCACCACCGGAACCCGAGTTTCGTGTCGCTATTTTCGGTGGGTTTCATAAACAGATCGAGGCGGCATCTGTCATGCCAGGTCACCCTCGGATAACTAAAATCGCGGTGCACCAGAACTGTGCGTCATCTTGAAGCGGAATGCCAGAGTCGTCCGTGACAGGCTCGCGATCGTCAGCGGCCCTGCATCTGTGCTGATGTCAGATTCGATTTCGCAGTATTTCTTTGGCGGAACTTTTGGTTGAGGGAGCCTGACTGATGACTGCCATAATCACTCTGAAGGATTAGCCAACATGGCCATTCCGAAAAAGAAGAGCAGGCGGTCGAAAATCGCTCGCACAACCAGGTGACAGCAGCCATCAACTGCCGGAGACCGCGATGGAAGACTACAAACCTGTCTCGACCGCAGCCGTGATTTCGATTGTCCTGGCCGCTGTGTCAGTGGTTTCGTTCCTCACTCCGATTGGTCTTTGTCTGACCCTGCCTTCGCTTGTATGTGCTGTCGGGGCACTCTGGTCTGGCAGTCGTCATCCAGCCGCGGGCCGACGACTGGCGATCTGCAGTTTGGGGATCTGTACGTGGCTGCTTATCAATGTCCCAGTCACGTTCTACGTGGCCTATAAGGCAGAATCACCAGCCGGTTACGCTCGCCTTGACTTTGCAGAGATTTCTGAACGCAGGTTGCTGCCGGCTCACGTTGGCAGGCTGGTTTGCTTCAAAGGCTTTCCCGTTATGAGTACCTGGTCCAGCACGCCTGTGACCGAGATGGTCTTATCGCCGGATGGGAGTCGCCGGGACACACAATACGCGATCGCCGTTCAGCTTGAACAAGGCACATCGTGGACTCTGTATGGTGAGCCGCTTGCCGTCTCTGGCATCCTGGTTGAGAATGTGAACTTTGCGGATGGCGAACCAGAGTACATTTTCCAACAGGCCGTCATTCGAAAGTCACAGACCCCGTTCGGCATCGCCCCGCCGGCTGGTGAGGGCTGTTGAAGCGGAGATGTATCGACACAATTCACCAGAGCCCGATGCGTTTTGCCATCAGTGACCCACTGGACAGGGCAATCGGTGATTGCCCACGTTCGCCGGCAAAGCTCATTCTCAGGAAACAGTCATGGCTCGCCTCGTTAAGCTGACCCAGGGTGTCTGCCTGATCGTCGTCGCGTCTTTGTTCATAGTGATGCTTCCACTGCTCCTGCTCACGTACGCCCTCTATTCGGCACTTCTCTATGCTGTGATGTGGCTCGTCTGGTGCGGACGTGGCCGAAACGTCTTACTTGTCTACTCAAACAGTCCCGTTTGGCAGCCGTACATGAAACTGAGTTGATGTCGCGGCTGCCGAAAAACACGATCGTGCTCAACTGGTCCGAACGACGCACATGGTCAGGGTATTCTCTTGCCGTGCGCGTCTTCAGGCACTTTGGCGGCTCCCGTGAGTTCAATCCGATCGTGTTGGTCTTCACGCCATTTCGATGGACACGTGCCTTTCGTTTCTGGAGAGCATTTCGAGCGTGCAGGCACGGCGAATCGGACCTGCTCATTGAAACACAGGATCGCCTCGTTCACTATCTGAATCGTGTGGGCATAACTGGCAGCCGACAAAACTATGCACCAAAGCGGTAAGTGGCCCGCTCTGTGTTGTTCGCAAGAAAGTTGCTCGCCTGGTCGAGTTCGGCGCGAGCCGCTCAGACAACTTTTGTGACGACTCGAGGCGGCGTAGGGAAGCCGTGTCTGCCCGTGATTTCGAATTAGTGCCAAACGGAACAGCCTCGTGGCGTTAGCGTTAAGGGGCAAGAGGAAAGTCGCTCAGATGCGAAAGAGCATCATCATCGCTGTCGCCCTGGTTGCTCTTGTGGCAGCGTTCCTTGCCTGGCACCGATCGTCGATTGTATTTGAACATCAGCTTTCCGAACGGTATCGCCTGACGATTCGCCAGGTTCCGAGCGATTCGGCAGGCAAGCTTTCTTTGCAGGTGACGTATCACAATCCACCGGCCATTGGTTCGTACATCATGGCGAAGCAGACCGTGCGTCGCCCAGCCTTCCAATTATCATTCACCTCTGTCACCGATTCTGTGACTGGCGACATTTGCGTTTTTGACAATAACAGCATCGGCTTCCTTCTGATGTACAATCCGGTCACAGAAGATCTTTGGGATTCGACCGGGCGTTCTGGCGGCTGGAATGGCAGTGATTCGAAGCAATGGCAGTCTCTGCTGACTCAGTTGCGGGATCGCAATCCCTCGATTCCCTATCGTGAATTGCCAGTCGGCGTATAAGGGCCGCATAGCGAACCGGTGTACCGGTGCCCGCCCAGATGCAAATGGAGTAGGGACATCATTCGGCAATCTCGGCATATGAAGTACGCCCCCGCCCGCTTTCTGGCTCTGCTTGCGCTGATTGCGATCTCGGTGATCCTCGGGGTGACCGTATTTGGTGGGTAAGCAGTCCAGCGTCAACAGGGTGACCTGCCGTGGTC
>JANSXP010000107.1 GCA_024742875.1 Planctomycetaceae bacterium
GCACACTGTCTGTGAACGTGTCACCTTCAATCAGTATCACCCCATCACCGCGATCGGTGAGGAAGACATCGTCACGAGTGACCAGGTACGAAAGGCGATCGTCACCAGCCCCTCCGTCAATCACATTGCGGCCACGTGCCGTGAGGAAATCATCATCACCGGATCCTCCCAGCAGTTGATTGTCTCCAGCCACGGCGACCAGCAGGTCGCTGCCGCTGATGCCATCCACCACATCGCCAGCCCGCAGTGCTGCCAGAACGTCGGCCCCAGTTGTTCCGCTCTGCAGCCGCCCTTCGTCCAGGTCAGCCGCGGCTGAGGATGCCAGCGGCCCCGAGGGCTCTGCCTGCACACCGGCAATCAGCTGCGCGACCGTGAACGTTCCATCCCGAAAGGAAATGCGTTCCACGTCATACAGCAAATCGGCCCGTGTGCCGGCCGTCACTTCCACAATGCCACCAAACCCCAGATCACGAACGGCATAGTCTCCCACACCACCTTCCAGATAGACGGCCGTGTCGTCCCCCGTCCCGCCGGTCAGCACGTTGTCACCCCGCAGCGAGTACAGCAGATCACTGCCCGGACCACCGTCCAGTGCATTGGAGCCAGCAGCGGCAATAAGTCGATCATCGCCACCGCCGCCGTCAACGCGTGCGCCGGCCTGCGTGGCCAGCAGGAGGTCGCTGCCTGCGGTCGCGTCGTCCAGAGCGTCAAACTCAACATCGGCGGCCGCCGCCGACATCAGCACAAGTGGCTCCAGAACTTCAATCGCTGTGGCCTGGAATTTGTCTGGTTTGCTCATCATGGTTCCTTTGGGCGGGTCGCCCGGGCAAGTTGCGTCGACAGCGTTATCTATACCTGCTGGGACAAAAGCAGCCACGAATTTCACGCACTCAGAAAGCAAACGCCGGCATCAGGCGAACGGCATGAAGATGAAACGGTTTGCCGAAGCGTGTGCCCGGCAGGCATCGTGGATGTTTCCGTAAGACGACACGTCGGCAGGTCTGGAATGGCACACTCGGAGACGGCGCAAACCCGGCAGCGTCTCGATATCGTCAGTCGCCTGCGGCAGACGCCATGGCGTCCTTCGGCAGCGAATCGCAGATAGAAGCGGTCGTTGTTTTGGGCGACTGGCTAACAATTATGTTGGATTTGCTGCCGCGAGGACTCTTATTAACGGAGGCCCCACCGGTGCCCTCAATGGCAGATCTCAACAGCCCTGACAAAACGATCACCAGCGTTGGTGAATTCGGTTCATTTGACTAAAATAGTCAGCCCGGCAGTCGTACAACGATCAGTCGATCAGGACGACGCTCATTTCCAAGGGCGAGCAGTGATGCGTACTCTCCTTTCTGGCGGCTCATTTCGAGCCAGTTCGTGGAATGTCAGCTCATGATGAAATTCTCGCTCACACTTGTGCTTGCCACCGTTCTGTGCGGTTGCTCCCAGCCCAAAACCGAACCTGACGCCACAACCGAGGCGGGCTCCACCGATGCCGTCAAACCGTTCGGCGACGGTGTGAATCCCATCGGCATTAACGTCAGCATCATGGCCCCTCCGGCGCTGCATAAATCGCCGGAAGAAGCGTTCGACGCTTTCGTAGTCGCCGTGGAGGAAGACCAGCTGCGGATCGCCGCCGACATCATGTCCCCCGCCACACAAACAGCGGTCGCGGGGTCGATGGCCTTTCGCCTGAGCCTCAGCGCGGCCGCCGCCAATTATCAGTCGGACAAGGTGGCAAAGCTGTTCGAAATCCACGGACTGAACGACGGCAACGCCAAAGCGGCGGAAGACAACGGCGCCGCCAGCATGATGCGGTCGATTGGCGAAACGGTTCGCTACCGCAGCGTGTTCATTCATCGGGCCATTCAGCTGCTGCGAGACATGGAGCAGGATGAAGGCGATTTTTTTGCTGTCGGTACGCTTGAGAATCTTGAAGTCACCGAAAATGCGGCGACGGCAACGCTCGTGATTGATGAGCAGACGTCTCGGCCCGTACATTTTGAATGTCGCGGCGGTGCCTGGCTGATTCACATTCCCGATCAGATCTATGAGCAGTAACGGAGTCTGGTGTGTTTGAGACGGAAATCAAACTGTATCGCTTTCTCAAGAATGCGTTCGATGCCACGGTGGCCGATGTGCCGCAGGACCGGATTTTCGAGCGAGCGCCCGGTGGCGGCCATCCTCCCGCCTGGATCCTGGGGCACCTGGCAATCTGCGGAGAACTGGGTGAAAAACTGTGCGGTGGCGAGCTGGCCCACCCAAGGTGGCTGGTGCTGTTTGGCCCCGGTTCCAGCGATGAGATCACCAGCGGCGATTACTCGGTCGAGGAGTTCGCCACAGCCATCACGGAAACCTATGAGCGGTTCATCGAACTGGCGGTAAAGGCGGACCCCGCACATCTCGCGCTGCCACACGGCGTAGAACTGCTGGATGGCTCACCGGTCGCCACCATCGGCGATCTGGTCTCGCACCTGCTGTCGACCCACTTCAGCTTTCACCTTGCACAGCTATCCGGCTGGCGCCGTGCGGCAGGGCACTCTCACCTGTTTTGATCGTTCCGCCCCGGTGTCGCCGGGCGAATGCCATACGATCTTCCCCCTTTGCCTGCGATCGGTCGGATGGTTCATTCGTCGGACCGAGACGTTTTTCAACGACCGCAGGCGTGTGTTCCGCCAGAACTTGCCTTAAGATCTGCCCGTTAGCAACGGAAAGCAGCGGCACATGTGGAACACATCAGAAGGCGATCGCATTCTCAACGGAGCCGAAGCCAACCTGTTTAAGGCAGGCGTGCTGGCGCTCGTGCAGTGCATCAAGGAAGAGGGCGAGCTGGAAGAAAACGGCTACAGCATTGCAGTGTTTGACCAGTTGACCTGGTCTCAAAGACTGGCTGTGCTGGAACTGGTGACGACGCACCTGCTGTCAGAATCCGGTATCAGTCCACAGCTGTCCGCCGTCAACGAATCAGCAATCGCGATGGTTTATGAATACATCGCATTGCAGGTGGATCTGGAAATCGGTTTTGCAGAGTCCTCTGGATCAAACAGCTGGAGGACCCTCGTGCTGTACGCGGCCAGAGAATGCTTCTGGAATCCGGAAAACGAACCAAATCCCACAGACGATTCGCTCGACGTGGCCCGACTCCCCCGGAATCCGGACTCGCGACACCGCGACCTCTGGACGGCCCTGGTAAGACTGCTGGCCGACCGCATCCTGTGGGATCGCGACTTTGAGCTGATCGAAACGTTCGTAGATGAACCTCCCGAAAAAGCGGCCATGATGCGCCAGATCATGGGCATCGGAGATGACTACTTTTCCACGGCGGCTGACGACCTGAACAGTCCGGCAGAAGTCCAGGACTCTTTGCGTCGCATGTCGGCCATCCTGATTCCCGAGGGGTTTGGTCCGCAATTGTAGAGACGCGGGAACGACTGGATCGTTGTCGACCGGCTGGCCGAATCTGTGATGCGGCGTACAACGTCACATGTTACGTACGAGCTTTCTGCAGCCGCCTGATCCAGCAGTAATCCTCTCCCGCCGACCACCCGACTCCGGACCTCATGCCTGGCCCCGTTATGCCTGTCCCCGAACTTCGCGTTCAGCGAATCAATGATGCCGATCTCAACCCCGATGGAGACTTCGTCCTCTACTGGATGATTGCCAATCGTCGACTCCATCACAATTTCTCTCTCGACCGCGCGGTGGAACTGGCCATCGAACTGGGCCGGCCGCTGCTGATTCTGGAAGCGCTTCGCTGCGATTACCAATGGGCCAGCGTACGACTGCATCGTTTTGTCCTGGAGGGCATGGTCGACAATCAAAAGGCGTGTGCGGAGGCGGGCGTCAGTTACTACCCGTACGTTGAACCGGACCGGGGTCGGGGTTCTGGGCTGCTGTTAAAGCTGGCCGGAAAGGCGTGTGCCGTGGTGACGGACGAATTCCCGTGCTTCTTTCTGCCGCGGATGGTGCGGGCCGTAAGCCGTGTGCTGCCCGTAGCACTGGAAGCAGTCGATTCTAACGGGCTGTACCCACTGCAGCACACCGACCGCGTGTTCACGAAGGCGTTCTCCTTTCGTAATCATCTGCAAAAAAACCTGACGCCATTTCTGACCGAGTTTCCTCGGGCGCAGCCGCTCGACGATCCCAAACTCAACAAATCGGCCTGCCTGCCGGACGACGTCGTCCAGCAGTGGCCGACAGCCAGACTGGACGAACTGCTGACCGAACACGGCCTGCAAACGCTGCCCATCGATCAGAGCGTTGGACCAGGTGCCCTAACGGGAGGCGAACAGGCGGCCCGCGCCCGCCTGACCGGTTTCGTGGAGCATCAGCTGCATCGTTATGCGGATGATCGGAACCAGCCCGACATTGATCCCAGCAGTGGTTTGTCGCCTTACCTTCACTTTGGCCATATCTCAGCGCACGAAGTGTTTCAGGCAATTGCCGACTACGAACACTGGTCGGTCAATGATCTGGGCGATGTGAAACAGACGAAAGGCAGCCGAGAGGGCTGGTGGGGCATGTCACCAGCGTCAGAAGGGTTTCTCGACGAACTGATCACCTGGCGGGAAATTGGCTACAACGCGGCCAGTCATGATCCGCTGTTCGAGAAGTACGAATCACTGCCGGACTTCGCACAGAAGACTCTGGCCGATCACGCGGCTGATACGCGCGAGTATCTGTACTCCGATGAGCAGCTGCGAGACTCAAAAACTCACGACGACATCTGGAATGCCGCCCAGAATCAGCTCGTCAGTGAAGGTCGCATGCACAACTATCTGCGAATGCTGTGGGGCAAGAAGATCCTTGAGTGGACGGCGAGCCCGCGGGATGCTCTGGCAATCATGATCGACCTTAACAATCGCTATGCACTGGATGGGCGGAATCCCAATTCATATTCCGGAATCTTCTGGGTGCTGGGCCGCTACGATCGGGTCTGGGGACCAGAGCGCAGAATCTTTGGCAAGATTCGATTCATGAGCTCTGACAGCACGCGAAAAAAACTGAAGCTGAAAGGCTACCTGCAAAAGTACGGCGTGGCGGCTGCGGACCAGTTGTTCTAGCACTTCCAGTGCAGAAGTTGTCGCGCGCGGATGGGCGTGTGGCCGCGCACATCCGCTTTCAACACTCGCGAGGCACAGGCCAGACACGGCTCGTCTGCGCTGACCGCGCTGACCGCGCTGACTGCTATGGCGACGGCCGGGCAGACGTTGCTGGAGCAACCATCTGCAGAAACTCCGGCAGGTATTTTCGCCAGACATACCAGCTGTGCGCCCCGTCCGTCTCGATGTAGCGGTGCTGCACATTCTGTTCATTCAGAACACCGATGAATGCCCGATTGCGATTGAGCAGAAAGTCATCTTTGCCGATCGGTATCCAGAAGTGCTGCAGTGAGTTGGCAGCTGGAGTGTCGCCCGCCAGAGATGGGTATCGTTTCAATAGTTCCGCCGTGTCTCCCTGTGGGGCCGCGGCGCTGAATGCTCCGACAGCACCGAATAAATTGACGTGCCTCAGGCCGACATGGATCGCATGCCCACCGCCCATCGACAGTCCCACAATGCTGCGCTGCTGAGCGTCATCCGTCACACGGAATCTGGACTTAAGAAACGGCAGCAGGTCTTTGACGATATCTGCCTCATATCGTTCGTTGTTGTCCTGAAAGTAGTTTGCCGGTCGCTCAGATCGTTTTCCGAATGGCGGTGGAATCGGATGACCGTAGGGCATCGCAATCACACAGGGTCTGATCATCTGCCGAGCAATCAGGTTGTCAGCAATCAGATGTGCTCGGCCCACTTCTGTCCACGCCGTTTCATCGTCTCCAAAGCCGTGCAGCAAAAGCACGAGCGGATACTCGCTGTCGGACTGGTGATAGTCCGGCGGCGTGTAGACCACCACCGGACGTGCATTGCCCGTGCTTTCAGACGCGTACGACAGTCGCTGCACAACACCGTGCGGCACATCCGTCTGCTCCGTGAGCAGCGGAGGCGTGCCTGGTATCTCGACCATACTGGCGAGCGTGAACCACTTTTTCACGCGGCGATTTGACGGATCAATGATCCGCGTACCATCCAGGTTGAAGCTGTAATCATGGATCCCTGCCGACAGTGGGTCTGTTGTCGCCGCCCAGACGTCGCCTTCTCCTTTGACGAGATCGAGTGTCTGCCCCGCAATGGAAACGCGGATCTGCTTTGCGGTGCGCGATCGCAGTCGCACCGTCACGCTGCCGTCTTCGTGAACTTCCGGTGAACGAAATTCCTGGGCGGCAGTCGCAGAGCAAAGAGCCGCCGCGAGTACCGTCTGCATCAGGTTTTTGTAGAATGCTGTCATGCACCGATGCTAGTACACGCGGCCCCCGATTGCACGCCGGCCCGTGAAACCACCACCGTTGTGGCATGGCAAAGTTCGGCGGCACGACTTTGCTGCCGCACTCTGCGGTGACACAATGGAGAAACACCGTCCGGTGCCGTGGCGCTGGTCATTCCGCCGTGGCCATTCCCAAGGACTTTGCCACACGGCACAAGCAGAAAGCGGAAAATGTCGTCAGCAGTGAAATCAGAACTGATTGGCCTGCGTCCTTTTCACGGTCGCGTCGACTGGATTGGAATCGCAGACACGAAACGTGGTCCCATGGAGAATATGCCATCCGTGCATGTCGTTCCACGCGGTGGCATTGAGGGCGAATATCACGCCACGTCCGGCAAATCCACCAAGCGCGAAGTCACGCTGATTCAGTCAGAATACCTGCCAGTGATCGCCGGCCTGCTGGGACAGGATCAAGTAGAACCGGCGGCGCTGCGAAGAAATATGGCTGTTTCCGGCATCAATCTTGCTTCGATCCGGAAGAGTCGGTTTGTGATTGGAGACGCCATTCTGCAGGGGACCGGAGACTGTGTTCCGTGCAAAAGAATGGAAGAAACACTGGGAACCGGCGGATACGAAGCAATGATTGCTCACGGCGGAATCACGGCGGTCGTAATTCAGGAGGGAACGATCAGCGTGGGGGACGAAATCCGCAGAGAATAGTGAACGCCTGTTCAAATCTCAAAAAAGGGCGTTGGGATTTCGTGTACTAAACGTCTGCAGCATCGTTGGGCAACGTGTTCGTTTTTCAACACATGATGCCCCGTGTACCGTGGATCACGGATGAAAGCGGTTCAGCAACACTCAGGGAACGATTGAAAACACAAAAACAGTCCGGATACTGGATCCACGCCACGCAGGACTTTGGGCCCTTATGCTCTTTCGCAGACTTACATCGCTTTTCCAGCAGGACCGACGCCGAACCGGCGTTCGGGGGCGGGCGATGGCTGTGTCTGTGGCCAGCCTCGAAGCACGGCAGCTGCTCAGTGCTGTCACTGCGCATTTCACATCGGTCAAAGACACGACCATTTACGAAAACGAACCGGATCTGAGTAACGGCCGGGGCGAATTTCTGGTCGCCGGTGATCACAGCAATGGCCTCGTGCAGTTTGACGTCAATGCCGGCACAATCCCGGAAGGTTCGGTCATTCTGGATGTTGTCCTCACGATGCACGTCGGTTACAGCGACGGTCCTGAAGTGGGCGTCAGTGTGCAGCGGCTGACATCTGCCTGGGGAGAAGCCGCCTCAGACGCTGGCGGCAACGAGACGGTGGGCACGCAGGCCCATCAGTTCGATGCGACATGGATCTACTCCTCCTATGATGGGGAAGTCTGGACCACTCCCGGCGGAGACAAGCAGGGATCTGCCACGTCCACGCGTGTGGGCGAAATTGGTTCGTACGAGTGGATTGGCGGTGGGCTGGTCAGTGACGTTCAGGCGTGGGTCGACGGCATCGCCCCCAACTTCGGCTGGCTGGTGGAAACCTCAGGAGCCATCAAAGCGTTCGTCAGCAAAGACGCGCCGGCAGCGGGGCTGGTGCCATTGCTGGAGGTGACCTATGAGCCTCCCCCGCCTCCCGAAGGAACCGTTGAAGGTCGGATCTGGAACGACCTGAATACGGATGGCCGTCCGGAAGATCCATCGGCGACGGAATTTCAACTGCAGATTTTTCAGCAACTGCATTTTGATGCGTTCGGAGGTCAGGAGTACTGGTTCCGATCGGCCAACGATCAGGGATGGTACTTTCTGACGCCAGACGGTGCTTTGACGCGCTGGGACAGTACCGGCGGCCAGCTGAGTGGCGAAATCGTGACCACACTGGATCAGCGATTTTATCTCAATCCTCACCTGGTCGTGCAGTCTGTCCCGAGCCCGGAGCCATTCCTTAACGGCAGGACGGTGGAACTGCTGGACAGCGAAGGGTCCGTGATTGCCACCACCACGACAACCGGCCGCGACATCGACCGGGACGGCTCCATTGATCCGGAAACGGAGGGAGGCTGGTATCTGTTCGAGAACCTCGCCAGCGACCAGGTCTATACGGTTCGACAGGTGCTGCCGGAAGGCTGGAAGCAAAGCGGTCAAATCGAACTGGATCTGTCCAGCGGCGTCGAGGATCTGGTTAATGGTCTGGGCCTGACGATTCGCGGATCCTACTACGAAAACTTCGGCGGTCGCAATGAGCGATGGTTATACAGTGAATCCAATGGCTGGCATTACATCCTGCCCAGCGGAGACCTTTATCGCTGGGACAGTCGACCAATTACCGATGCGGCTCCGCTGTCGGGGCGATTTGTCGCGAAAGTCGGTGTGGCGGGCTACCAGAATCCGGAGTCTGTGGCGGACGGCAATTTTCGTGAAGACGACTTTGCTGACGGCGACTTAATGATGCGTGTTGATTTTGGCACCTACCAAAGTCAAACGGTCAGTGGTCGGGTCTGGCTGGACTTTTACGCCAACGGCCTGCGGGACGGTATGACACACCTGCCGGAAAGCTGGCCGGATTACGCTCTGCAGGACGGCGAGGAGTGGTTCTATGACGAACCCAACGACGACTGGTACATCATCAACACGGATGGTGAACCCGTTTACTGGGGCAAGTCGCCCGAAGAGGGCGGTCAGCAGGGCCCACCGTTCACCGATACGGCTCTGCACCAGGTCGAACCGTGGCTGAACAATCGGATCGTCGAACTTCTGGATGCCAACGGACAGGTGGTTGCGGAGACCACAACCCGCAGCATCGATCTGGACGAGAACGGCGTCATTGACGCTGAAACCGAACGCGGACACTACGTCTTTGAAGACGTGTCTCCTGGCGAATACACAATTCGCACAATTTCTGACGACCAGTGGAGACAGACCTCTCCCGTGACCGCCGCACACTCTGATGCGATTCGACTGGACGCCCTGTACGGCTTCCGCAAAACCCAGAGCGACTTCCTGAACTGGGGCGGCAGGAACGAACGCTGGATCATCGACAGCATCGGCCGCTGGTACTACATCCTGTCGGACGGCAGTCTGTACGAATGGACGATCGGCACGGGAAGTACGTCCGAACTCGAAGGCACGCTGATCGCCAGCCTGTCGTCAGAGTATTACCAGGATCTGGCGCTGCTGACGACTCCGGATCTGACGGCCGCTTCTGTGACGGTCACACTGGAAAGTGTGTCGGACACACTGCTGTTTGGAAACCACCGCGTCCTCGGTGATCTGCTGACAAGTCCCTCGTAGACGGCGACGCCCAACGAATCAGCTGACCTGCCTGCAAACCAATGGTGCAAAAGGTGTGCAGGATCGCAGGCCCAGTGAGCGGTGGATCGCGGCACGGAGAAAGCACGGCCGAAGGACTCCGCTGCCGGAGGGGCAGCGGAAGACCACAACCAAATGCAACAACCAAACGCGACAACCGAAGGCGACCGAACTATCGGGCCGTCACGATCACTTTGGCCGATTCAATCGTGGCCGCCTCACTGGGCCGATCGCTGTGGTCGGTTGGCAGGCCGCCAATTTTGCGAACCACGTCCATACTTTCGGCATCGGCCGTCTTTCCGAAGGCCGTGTACTGATTGTCCAGGTGCGTATGCTGTCCCAGGCAGATGAAGAACTGTGACCCACCGGAATCGGGACTGGCCGACCGAGCCATCGACAATACACCTTCGACGTGGGGGGTATCGTTGAATTCGGCATTGATATTGTAGCCGGGCCCGCCCATGCCGGAACCCTCGGGGCAACCGCCCTGGATCATGAACCCGTTGATAATACGATGGAAGATCAGGCCGTCATAGTAGCCGATCTTCGCCAGACCAATCATGTTGCCGCAGTGCCCAGGTGCGACATCAGGGAGCAGATCCAGCAGGATCCGTCCGTGATTGGTGTTCAGTTCGATCTGGTAGCTGTTGGCGTCGAAATCAACGTCTTTTAATGCTTCGAGAACTTCCGGCTGATAGTTTTTGGACATGGTCAATCTTTTGAGGTGGGGCGAATGGGGCACAATTCCACTGCGGGACCGCTTAAGATAGCAACACCGCGTGAAAGCTCCACCTTGGACCACACGCAGTGCATCAGTTCCCAAAAGCGAGTGCGCTGCCCGCCCCGGGGCCGCAGTCACCGGGGAAACAGCCTTCCACACGGGGATTTCCTCAGGCGCGATCCAAACGTCAGAAAAACGGGCAGGCGATCGTATCAGTCCTGATAAACGAGCCAGAATTCCCCTGCGAATTGAGTCTTCGTTTAAGATCTCTACAATGCGGCCCAGATGAATTCGGAAGACGTTAATCGCCGCATTCGTTCTCTCGCGGCCCATCGATTTCACCCAGGAAGACCATGATCACGAACCCTTTCGGCGCCGAATCCACCCTGCAAACTGCCGGCGGAGATGTCAGCTACTTCAGCCTGAAAAAACTCTCCGATGACGGCATCGGCAACATTGACACCCTGCCGTACTCCATTCGCGTCCTGCTCGAATCTTGCCTGCGAAACGTCGACAATTTCGTGGTCAGCGCAGATGACGTCACCAACCTGGCGAACTGGAACGCCAGGTCTCCCGCTCAGGTGGAGGTGCCCTTTAAGCCGGGCCGTGTTGTCCTGCAGGACTTCACGGGGGTTCCAGCCGTTGTCGACCTTGCAGCACTGCGCAGTGCGATGGTTCGTATGGGCGGCGATCCCACCAAAATCAATCCGCTGGTGCAGTGTGACCTCGTGGTCGACCACAGTGTTCAGGTGGACGAGTTTGCCAGCCGTTTCGCCCTGCAGAACAATGTGGAAATCGAGTTTCGCCGCAATCAGGAACGCTACGAATTTCTCCGCTGGGGACAGAAGGCATTCAAGAACTTCAGCGTCGTTCCACCGGCCACCGGAATTGTTCACCAGGTCAACCTGGAGTACCTGGCCAAAGGTGTGATGGTGACAGACGGGGTGGCCTACCCGGACAGCCTTGTGGGAACTGACAGCCACACCACGATGATCAACGGTCTGGGCGTCGTTGGCTGGGGCGTGGGCGGCATCGAGGCAGAAGCCGTGATGCTGGGTCAGCCCATTTACATGCTGACGCCTGAAGTTGTGGGCTTCAAACTGACCGGAGAGCTGCCCGAAGGTGCGACAGCAACCGACCTGGTGCTGACGGTCACCCAGATGCTGCGAGCCCATGGCTGCGTCGGTAAGTTTGTGGAATTCTACGGAGCCGGCATGGCACGACTCGGTCTGGCAGACCGGGCCACACTGGCCAATATGGCGCCGGAATACGGAGCCACAATGGGCTTCTTCCCCGTAGACGGCGAGACGCTGAACTACCTGCAGCGGACGGGACGTTCGGAGGAAACTGTTGATCTGGTGGAACGCTACACCAAAGAGCAGGGTCTGTTCCGCACCGACGATGCCCCGGAGCCACAATTCAGCAGTCATGTCGAACTGGACATGAGCACCGTGGTGCCATCACTCGCCGGCCCCAAACGTCCGCAGGACCGCATTCTGCTGTCAGAAATGCAGCCTACCTGGAAAAAAGCCCTGCCAGAAACGTTCGGCAAAGCGACAGCCTCAGCGCCCGTCGCGGTGGCCACAGAAACGCCGACAGAAATCACCGACGGGGCAGTCGTCATTGCTGCCATCACCAGCTGCACCAACACCAGCAACCCCAGCGTGATGGTGGGTGCCGGCCTGCTGGCACGCAACGCGATCGCCAAAGGCCTGACTCGCAAGCCGTGGGTGAAGAGCAGCCTGGCCCCCGGGTCTCGTGTTGTGACAGAATATCTGGAGAAATCGGGCCTGGATCAGCCACTGAACGAACTTGGTTTTCAAACCGTCGGCTACGGCTGTACCACGTGTATCGGCAACAGTGGACCGCTGCCGGAGCCGGTGGCGGATGCCGTCACGTCCGGAGATCTGGTCGCCGCGTCCGTCTTGTCGGGCAACCGCAACTTTGAAGGACGCGTCAACCCGCTGGTGAAAGCCAACTACCTGGCCAGCCCGCCGCTGGTTGTGGCTTACTCTCTTGTGGGCACCGTCGACATCGACCTGGACAACGACCCGCTGGGACAGGACGGCGATGGTAATGATGTTTTCCTCAAAGACATCTGGCCCAGCCAGCAGGAAATCTCAGAAACCATTTCCTCAGCGATGACTCCGGAGATGTTCACCGAGCAGTACGCGACGGCAGCCGATGGTCCCGAAGAGTGGCAGGCCATCAAAAGCTCTGACGGTGACCTCTACGAGTGGAACGCATCCAGCACGTATGTTCAGGAACCTCCATTCTTTGTGGACATGCCCGCTGAGCCCTCGCCCATCGCAGCCATTGAGGGAGCCCGCTGTCTGGTCTCCGTGGGTGACTCGACAACCACGGACCACATCAGCCCCGCGGGCGCCATCAAGCCGGACAGTCCGGCCGGTCGCTTCCTGCAGGAAAATGGCGTGGACGTCAAAGATTTCAACAGCTATGGCAGCCGTCGCGGTAACGATCGCATCATGACACGGGGAACGTTTGCAAACATTCGCCTGAAGAACATGCTGGCCCCCGGCACCGAGGGCAGCGTGAGCATCCATCACCCCTCCGGAGAGCAGACATCAATTTACGATGCGGCAATGAAGTACAAAGAAGAAGGCACACCGCTGGTCGTGCTGGCCGGAGCCGAGTACGGCACCGGTTCCTCCCGTGACTGGGCTGCCAAGGGCACGTTCCTGCTGGGGATCAAGGCCGTAATCGCAACCAGCTTTGAACGCATTCACCGCAGTAATCTGGTGGGCATGGGAGTCCTGCCGCTGCAGTTCCGCGAAGGCGAAAGTCGCGAGAGCCTGGAACTGGATGGCACAGAAGTCTTTGACATTCGCCTGGATGACTCTCTGGAACCACGTCAGGCGGTCGAAGTCACGGCCCGCAAAGCAGACGGTGAAGAAGTGCACTTTGTCACAACGTGCCGCATCGACACGCCGGTTGAAGTGGATTACTACCGCAATGGCGGCATCCTGCACACGGTCCTGCGTCAGCTGGCCAAATCCTGATCTGCCCAATGGATCCTGTCTGACAATTTCGAAAATGCCGCAGCTGACGTCGAGTCGGTGCGGCATTTTTCGTGCGCTGTTGTATGCGTAGTCAGGCCAACCCGGCACGGCGCTTACTTGCAGGCGGCCGAGTTACAGACGCCCCCTTTTTTTCGGGCCGCCCATTCGTTCGGGGACCATTCGTTCGGGGACCATTCGTTCGGGGACCATTCGTTTGGGCCCATAGACACAACGACCAGTTGCAAAATCAGAAGCAGCACGCAGCCGATGTTCCACAGCCAACAGTCATGAACATCAACCGCGCCCTGTGCGCTGCAACACCAGAGCTTCCACGGCCTGCAGATCATTGGGCACCTGGGTGATGCGTTCCGGCCTGTCAAACAAATCGGCCATGCGTTCCGGCAGGGGAGGATGGACGCCACAGGCAGATTCCACGGCGGCCGGAAATTTGGCCGCGTGGGCGGTGGCCAGCGTGATCATCGGAGAATGATTGTCGGACAAACGGTCGCTGGCGACTTTGACGCCCACTGCGGTGTGGGGACACAGCACCTCACCGGTCTGTCGATACTGTTCCGCGATCGTCTCAGCGGTCTGTCGCTCGTCACAGCGGCCACTGTCGAACTCCTGTCGCAGTCGCTGCAGAGCCGCACCGGACAGCTCAAACGATCCTTCCGTTTTCAGCTGCTGCATCAACGCCTGCACGGCGGTTCCACGGCGATCGTAAAGCTCAAACACGAGCCGTTCAAAATTCGAACTCACCTGAATGTCCATCGAGGGACTGATGGAGGGCGTCACGCCTGATTTGGAATGATCGCCGGACTGCAGCGTGCGATGCAGAATGTCATTCTGATTGGTGGCGATCACCAGACGATCTATGGGCAGCCCCATGCGTTTGGCTGCGTAGCCCGCAAATATGTCACCAAAGTTGCCCGTGGGAACAGTGAATGACACGTTCCGTTTGGGTGCCCCCACAGCAACAGCGGCAGTGAAGTAATAGACAATCTGCGCCACCACGCGGGCCCAGTTGATGCTGTTGACCCCCGCCAGTTGCACACGATCGCGAAACGCGAAGTCGTTGAACATGTCTTTCAGCAGGGCCTGGCAGTCGTCAAAGTCTCCGTCCACGGCGATGGCGTGCACATTGGACTCAGCGGGCGTCGTCATCTGTCTTCGCTGCACGTCTGACACGCGACCGTCCGGGTACATGATGAAGACATCCACCGCGTCCAGACCACGAAACGCCTCAATGGCGGCCGACCCCGTGTCACCGGATGTCGCCCCCACGATGGTACATCGTTCGCCTTTGCGCCCAAGAGCCACCTGAAACATCTGGCCAATCAGCTGCATGGCCACGTCCTTGAACGCCAGCGTCGGCCCGTGGAACAACTCCAGCAGAAAGTGGCCCGCATTCAGCTGAACCAAAGGGCAGCGGCAGACATGGCCAAATGAAGCATACGCTTTGCTGAGGATCTCACGAAATTCGTCGTCTGTGAAGGTATCCCCCAAAAACGGGCGGATCACATGGAAGGCCACTTCCTCGTAGGAGGCAAAGGCAAACGAAGCGATCGTGTCAGCATCAAGAGTGGGCCATGTCTGCGGGACATACAGCCCGCCGTCACGCGCCAGCCCGGTCAGCATGGCATCTTCAAAGGGCAGGGCGGGAGCTTCGCCTCGTGTCGAAACGTATTTCATGGCGACTGGTTTGTCAGGGCGTTGTCACAATCGTCATCGTTCAGATGACAGGAATCAGCAGGGCCGCACAGGAAGGCGGCAAATGCAGACAGAACTGAGTCCGCAATTGTCCTGGTGCAACCGGGACGAGTTGGTCGGCAGGATCGAACCGGGGTCATGCGGCGGCAATGTACGGCGGTGGACCGAAAACCAATCGACCTGATGTGGCGGCGGAGACCGACACGCCGGAGGCCTCGGACTTTAACGCTTCAGACACAGTGTTTGCCAGCATGGTCCCGGCAAACAGTGTCAAACCTCGGCAAACATGGGGAATTCGCCACCAATTGCTCGATCCTGCGGACGCATTTACGTCCCGTCAGGCGCCACACACGCTGGCAGATAGTCTCGTGAGTCAAACGCCTGTCCGCAGCGAAGACTCTGCACGATCAGCTCAATCCACGCCGAGGCCGCCGGACTGACGCGTTCATCCAGCATGAGGCTCACCTGGCGTTCGTACTGCTCCAGGCAGGGCTCATTTGCAGACATGCTGCGGTAAACAGAGCAGACCCGGTAGAGTCGCTCCACAATCCAGAGCTGTTGGTGGTAGGAAGTGGAATCCAGCATGATCGAACCTGACTTCGGAGGCAAAACCTTCGTTGTCAGTCATCGATTCCCGGAGCTTCCGATATTGCGGTCACTTCGTGTTTTGGCGACTGCACGGCCTATGTGGCGACACTCGCGACAGTCGAATCGCATGTGTGCATACTGCCAGCTGTGCCAGTAAGTAAAACCTTGCAGGTTAGCGATTCGGCAGATTCAGCAGGTGCCGCGGTACTCATCGCGAGGATGCCCGGGGGAACAGTCAGTCAGGCTGACAGCTGCTCCAGCAGTGCGGTGAAAACCACACCCAGCGGCGCCCGAATATTCAGATCGGCCAGGGGATCCAGTGGCGTCTCGTCTCTGTTGATGATGACCAGCCGGGCACCGCGGGATTTGGCGAGTCGTGGCAGGCTGGCGGCCGGTTCCACCACAAGCGACGATCCGAGTGCCAGGTACAGATCAGCTTCCGCCGACCACTCGGCAGCCTGCTGCAAAGTGGATTCCTCCAGCGACTGACCGAAAGAAATTGTGGCGTGCTTGATCAGGCCACCACATCGGGGACAGGCCGGGACCACGTCAGTTGCCAGAAATGCGGCCACCCAGTTGTCAGCCGGCTCGCGCCATTCGCATTTCAGGCAGGCGACCTCGCGCGCGGTTCCGTGCAGTTCCAGAACACTTTTGCTGCCCGCGGTTTGATGCAGCCCATCAATGTTCTGAGTGATTACGCCGCGAAAGTCATGGTGCTGCTCCAGCAGAGCCAGCGTCTGATGCGTCACGTTCGGACGTGCCCTGGCAAAGTCCGCATGAGCAATCGACTTTTGTCGCCAGTACTCTTTGCGTTCTTCACCACTGCGGCAGAAGTCATCAAAATAAACGGTCCGATTCTTTGACCAGACACCGCCAGGTGAGCGAAAGTCGGGAATGCCGCTTTCCGTGCTGATACCTGCTCCGGTGAAGGCACATCCGGATGCGCTCTGCCGAACCCACTGAACCAGCGTATTGACATCTTCCGACAGTGCAGGTTCGAGCATGGCGACAATCACGGTGAGAAAGCTGGGCACAAAAAAAGCCCGGTCAAACCGACCGGGCTGGCGTCCTGGGTCGACTGAGAGTGCTACGATCCAATCAGATACAGAGAGTCCTGTGTTCGGACCAGTACGTGTCCATCGATCAGCACTGGAGTGGCGATGGTATGTTCTGCGACGACCCGGTTCTCAGCAACCACCTTAAACTCATCTCCGGTCGCATCGACCACAAAAATGGTGCCATCCTGACGAGCCAGATACAGGTTGCCCCCAGCGTAGACGGGAGACGCTCGATAGGTGGAACGATGCTGCGGCAACTGGCCAGACCAGATCGTCTTACCAGTCGCCAGATCGAGGCAATCGACCGTGCCCCGGGTTCGCTTGGTATCCCGCAGCACAAAGACGCGGCCATTGGCAATTGTGGGAGTCGGCACATCGGCCGATGTGTCCTGATTGGTCCAGGCCACATGGGAATCTGTGACGTTTCCAGCCCCCCCCATGCGAATGGCGGTCAGCGTGCCACCGCGTGCGTAGGGCGCGACGACGATTCCGTCACTGGCAACCGAAGAGCTGATCGAACGGAAGTACTCATTGTGGTCCGGGTTCAGGCTGCCCACGCGCCATAACTCCGTGCCATCCGCCGCGTCGTGGGCCGTTACGTAATCGGCGCCCGTCACAACGATCACTTCTTTCCCCGACGGATTGCGGGTGACAACAGGTGTGGTGTAGCTCTGTGCGGCTTCCCGGGGAGCGTCTGTCTGACGATCGTGTTTCCACTTCAGCTTACCGGTTTTACGATCAAAGGCGGCCAGGTAAGACGGGCCGGAGTGCATCATCGTCACCACGACGGCGTCCGACGTCAGCACAGGCGATGTGCCCAGGTCCCACCACAGCGACTCAGTCGTCACCTCGGCAAACTCTTTGAAGACGTTGAGGGACCAAACCTTCTTGCCGTTCAAATTGAAACAGCCAAAGTCGCCGCTCTTGAAATACACAAAGACGTGACTGCCATCCACAACCGGTGACGGGTTGGCGCCCGTGCCGTCTTTCCCCTGTTTGCCTTCCCACGATGTCCCCAGTTCACTCGACCAGAGCTGCTTTCCGCCCATATCCAGACATGTCAGCAGGTTGGTGTTGCGGCGTGTCGTGGTGACGAAAATCTGACCATCAAACACAGCAGGCGTTGAGGCGCCCACGCCGTCCAGTTCAAATCGCCAAACCACATTGGAGTCACTCCATGCCGTGGGAAAGGCGTCTCCCTGTGCTACGCCATTGCCGTGGGGGCCGCGCCAGTTCGGCCAGTCGCTGGCGGACAGAGAGGAAACACAACTACCAATCAGCGCAAGACAGAGGAAGCGTCGCATACGAAGCCTTTGATGAGGAGGGAGGTTTAGTGGTGGGCGTGCGCGTCCGCATCATCGGACGCAGGCTCGTCTGAGAAGTCGACCAGAGAGCCAAAAGCCCCCGACATCTGGGCGGAGCCACAGAGCAGGGCAATGCATGTGAGCATCGTGACATAGATAAACTTGCCGGCGTAGTTGCTGACTGTCAGTCCCAGCAGGCTGTGAGAGCCTTCAATCGGCGGGGCCACAGCGCCCCACACCAGCACAGAAACAAACATCATCAGCAGCACACCGATAAAGCCCCCCTTGCGGAGGATGTCGAAGGCACGAGACCAGTTGACGGCCAGCGACCAGAAGGCCATCCAGATCAGCAGCGGCGACCACGGCAGCACAATATTGACAACCGCCATGACGACATCGAGCAGGGCGGTGAGAACATTGAGCAGGCTGTCCAGAAGTTGGTAAACGGCGTCCATGGCGGCCAGTGACCTTTGCGGAATTTCAGTGGGAAAAGTGTTAGCAGATTGTACAAAGCCGCCGGGCAAACTCCAGTTCCAGAGCGACCAGGATTGCAGCGGCCGTCGTCACGGGACGGAAGCCCTCAAAGATCCCGATCAGGCGTCCATCATCACGGGCTCACCGCCGTTTTGAGCCGAAGAAAGTGCGGCATCCATCACCCGCTGGGTCTTGAGCGTAATTTCCGGCCAGTGGGAATCAATATTTCCAGACAGCACAAGGGCTGCGAAGTTGCGAAACAGTTTTGTTTCCTGAGCGTTCTGATGGTTGTTGCTGTACTCGCTCACAGATTCCGTCCGCAGGCCTTTTTCCATGTTGAAAAAGCAGCCAGCGGACACGAAGTCATGATTGGCGACATCAAAACTGATCGAGCTGCCAAAGTAAGGCAGCACACACACACACACACACACACACACACACAC
>JANSXP010000037.1 GCA_024742875.1 Planctomycetaceae bacterium
ATGAGCAATGCGTTCTGTCCAGTCGGCCCGAGCGTGCCTGTCGGTGGA
This sequence comes from Planctomycetaceae bacterium, assembly GCA_024742875.1. Lineage (GTDB taxonomy): Bacteria > Planctomycetota > Planctomycetia > Planctomycetales > Planctomycetaceae > Fuerstiella. The sequence continues at coordinate 49 of JANSXP010000037.1, forward strand.
TGCGGTGAACAGTCGGAAGTTGGCCGCCTGGTCGTTGCTGCGAATGTAGAATGTGTCCTGCAGGTGATCGACGGAATATTCATGTCCTGCGCGTCGTGGCAGGAACACTTGAAAATCGGCCGTCGGCTGATTGGCGGGCAGGTAGCGGACTTCCGTGGTGAGCGTCTGACGGGACACAATGAAGATGTAATCACGAGATCGTGATGTCCGCACGCCGCAGGAGAACTCTTCGTCCGTTTCTTCAAACACGACCACGTCATCAGCCGCCGGTGTCAGCAGTTGATGGCGGACCACCAGATAGGCGCGGAGTGTCTGGGGATCTTTTCTGGTGAAGAACACGGTTTGGCTGTCCTGCGCCCACACGCAGGAGCCGGTCACGTTTTCGACCTGGTCGTCCAGCAGTTCGCCAGTCGACAGATCTTTGAACATCAGGCGGTACTTGCGGCGCCCCGTGAAGTCCACGCCAAAAGCCAGCCGCTGGGAATCCGGACTGACGCGCAGTCCGACCACACTGCAGAAGCTCTGGCCTTCTGCCAGCCTATTGACGTCCAGCATGACCTGTTCGGTGGCACTGTGATCATCTGCAGCAGATGTTTCTGCTTTGCGGCAGTAAATCGGATACTGCTTCCCGTCCTCGTAGCGGGTGTAGTAAACGTAGCCTCGATCGGTGTACGGCACCGACGTATCGTCCGGACGGATGCGACCTTTGAGTTCGGCAAACAGCTCCGCTTCGAGGGGCTTTTGTTCTTCGAACGCCGCGTCTGTCCACGCGTTCTCGGCATTCAGGTAGTCGATCACCTGCTGATTTTCGCGGTCCCGCAGCCAGTAGTAGGGATCGATTCGCTGCGTGCCGTGATTGCTCAGCACCTTAGGCCGAGTTTGTGCCACAGGCGGCGCCGGCGTCTCGCCATCTTCTGCCACGCAGTGAGGGATGGATGAGGTCATGAGCAAAAGCACAAAGAGCAGGGGACAGTGGGCGACAGACATCCGGATCATGGCAGCTCCAACTGCGAAGTGACTAAAGGGCACGCAGATGACGCAGCGACCACTGACTGACAGCCGATCAACGCGTCGATTGCGGCGGAGCCTATCGTCTGCTGCGTCGATTCGCCATGGGGGACCGGCGGGCCCGGAGCGGTTGCAGCGTAACTGGCAGCGATCCCGGGAAAAATGACGAATCTCTCGATTGATCGCAGAAAGAACGTCCAATCCTGAGGCATTCCTGCTCTGCTTTTGTGTGCCTGACCACACAGACCTGTGGAGTGATTGATGCGTCCTTTCCTGTTACCGTCGTTTTGCCTGTCTACTAAGCCGGCCATGCCCATGAAAACGTGTGGGTGGCAGCTTGTGGCCGCTGTTTGCCTGCCACTTGTCGCCATGGCCGCTGGACTGAGTCCCACGGCCTGCCGAGCGAACGCAACGCAGCGATGTGCGGCTCCCCCACGGGCCAACATTGTCTTCATTTTGACGGACGATCATCGCTGGGACAGTTATGGAGCCGCCGCCAAATTCCCGCTGCAGACGCCTCACCTGGACAGCATCGCAGATCGCGGCACTCGCTTTGACAACGCCTTTGTGACGCTGGCCATTTGCTCTCCCAGTCGCGCGGCGTGTCTGACCGGGCGGTATGGCAGCGCCAACGGGGTGACCTCTTTTGGGAAGGTGTCGCTGGCCAAAGGCGAAACCACGTTTGCTCAGGTGCTACAGCAGGCCGGATACGCCACGGGTGTGGCGGGCAAATGGCATCTGAAGACCACGCCTGCTGAGTGTGGGTTTGAATTCGCCTCCACGTGCTGGTCCAACGGAACCTGGTACAACCGCAAGTTCACGATCGATGGTCAGTCCAAAAAGATGGCCGGCTTTGTGGATGATGTGGCGGCCGCGGAATCCCTGCGATTTATGGCGCAGGCGGTGGAGTCTGATCGGCCGTTTGCGCTGTGGCTGTGCACGCAGGTGCCGCATATGGACGGCCGTCACACGTGGCCGGCCCGACAGAAATTTCTGGATCGCCATCCCGCACAGGACATCGAGGTTCCGTTGTCCTGGGACGATGATCTGTCTGGCAAGCCGGAGTATCTGAAGTCCGCTCGTAATCGCACGCGGGGGCTGGAGTACGGCTATGACGATCCTCAAAAGATTCAGGCGCACACGCGTGATTATCGCGCCAGTGTGGAGCAGATGGACACGGCCGTTGGTCGCGTTTTGAACGCACTGCGTGACGGCGACCTGGAACAAAACACGTGGATCATCTTCATGGGCGACAACGGCTGGCTGCTGGGGGAGCACGGCATGACGAGCAAAGTTCTGCCCTATGAAGAATCCATGCGTGTGCCGATGGCGATCTGCGGGCCCTCCACTGAGGCCCGGGTGTCGGACCGTCTTGTTTTGAATATCGATCTGACGGCCACGATTTATGATCTGGCCGGCCTGGAGATTCCCGAGCGGCTGCATGGTCGCAGTCTGCTGCCGCTTGTTTCTGGCCGAACACCAGCCGACTGGCGGACCGATTTTCTGTATGAGGCCCCCACGTCGCAGCTGGGCAGTCAGCCACTATGGGCGGTTCGCAGCGAGCGCTGGAAACTGATTGAGACGCGATTGCAGAGCCATCCCAAACAACGGCTGCTGGAACTTTACGATCTGCACACCGACGCCATCGAACGCAAAAATCTGGCCACGGATCCCCGCCATCGACAGACCGTGAATCGGCTGTCAGCCCGGCTGCGTGAGCACCAAAAGTCGCTCACATCATCGTCGTACGGGCAGTGAGGCGCTGATGCACCGGGTCCGGTGCCTTGCGCCTTGGCGTCTCACAGCAGTTGTCCGGCGGACGCACCGTGAAGTTTCATCGATCCGCGGCGTGGTTCACCTGATCGACCGTGTGCTGATTCCGTAAGCCGCCACGCGTGGCCAGACGCCTGGGCGACTGTGCTCGGGCGTCTGCGTGGAGCGCAGCGAGCGAGCACAGCGGGCGGGCCGGACAGACTGCGGACGTTTACAGAATGATGCAGCCGCGTTGCGGATTGGTGACCGGAAAGGCGTCTGCTTCCTGCAGTCGCTGCAGCAGTATGCCGCCGCTGTGCTCACGCGCATGCTGTGCTTCGCCCTCCGTAATGCCGACCAGAGCCAGCAGTTCCACTTCACCGGAGTCCAGCTGAAATCTGTCTGTGCCGGCCGGCGGCGCGACCATCAGCCATGTCAGTTCGGAAGGCTCCGGAGTGAGGGAGTCACGCAGCGGAATGCGATCGTACAACTCCAGCACATCGCGGTCCGGGTAGCGGCCATGAGCCAGCAGAATCTGGAAGGCCATCACATGCAGCATCCGCACGATGGCCCATCTGGCCTGTCCCGAAGTTTCGAAGACAAATTCGCACCCCAGGCCGGAAGGACTCGTCGGATCCGGTTCATCGTCTTCCCACGCGTTGGACAGACCCGACGTGACATACAACCAGCTGGCGTGTTTGGAATTGGGTGGGGATTCAAACACGCCGCAGTGCAGCCACCGCGGGTCGAATTCCTGCCGGAAGGTGTCTGTGAAGATGGCCGGCGACAGTGGATAGATGGCGTCTCCCACCGAGCCGAACAGCTTTGGATAAAGGCGTTCTTCCCGATGCTCCCAAACGTCTTCAAACCAGTCATCTGTTTTTGTCATTGCTCGTGGCTCATAACCGGGGAACAGTCATTTATGGCAGGTCTTCATTTTCCAGCGCGGTCAGAAACGCGTCAAAGTCTGCTGCCGCCACCCGAGGCGGTTCATACCAGTCCGAATCCATGATGTACACTTTGGCCGAGCCGGATCGCTTCATCATGAAATAGCCGCCGTCTCCCGTCTCCCCGATGGCAAACGCCGCCGACCACCAGTCAGGCATCTGCTCGTGAACGCACAGGGCGGCCTCTGTGGCACCAGCCTGCAGATCCAGCAACTGCTGCGGACCATCACACACCAGTGGTTCGCCGTGTTCTGCTGCAATGGCGGCAACGCGCTGGTGGCCAGCTTCATAAGGGTGCCAGAATTCCACGGGCAGCTGGAATCCCAGCGACAGTTCGGCAATGTGAAAACGATGATGATTTATGAGGCAGTCAGCTGGTAACGAAACGTTGGGACAGGGGGGCACACAATGGTTGCCAGGCGGACAGAATTCAGCCTGGCAGACAAAGCCAAAGTAAAAGCGGCAGCAGCAGGGCTGTCAGGCTGCGGATCAGGACAGAGCGGCGGCGGTTGCACACAATTCTGACCGCCAGAGCCAGCGTTACCAGCCGCAGGGGCACCATCAGGACCATGTACTCTGCCCGCGTGACGGCATTCCAGGGGCCGGTCTCTCGCGGCGGTAAAATGGGAAGCAGCAACAGCAACCCTGTGAACAGGACGAAATCCCATGGCCATGCTGCGGCGGAACGCGGCTGGGCTGGACTCTCATCGGGGATCGGAGTGAACGCGAAAGGCTGTGGCCGTCGTTTGTTGTGGGACTTTGGCATACAGTGTTCGAACGGCGATGAAATGAATGCTGGCGGAGCGTTCCGATGGCAGACACATTTTCCGCCCTGATATCTCGGATGAAAAACGCGCTAAGTGGACTCTGGTTTGTCGCGATTGTCTGCCGCGTCATTCATTGCCGCCCCGTTTTGCCAGTAACGCATCCCCATCGAAATGGTCACAAAGCCGACAGCAATGATGCAGATACGGATAATAACGAGCACCAGGGCTTTCATCGGGCCGGCGGAGAATCAGCAGCCGGCGCGGCCGTCTATTCCCGGCGCCTCAGCCACCAGTGTCCCAGCACACACATCATTGTCGAAGTCAGTGCCAGCAGCCACAGGCGAATGCGAATGACACACCGCTGATACGAAGCGTTGGGGCCGGAATACCAGATCCCCAGCACACGTGTGTTCAGCAGCGGTTTGTGGCGACTGACCAGAGCGGACTCGATTCCGGCAAGGGCCACGTCTGAGTCCGGCCGCAGGATGATTGCTGTTCCCCGACCAACTCCCTGCTGAGGCGGGAGATACTGCAGATAGACCTTCGTGTGGTCGCTCGTCAGAGCCACCATGGCTGGGACGTCACGAGACTCGAAATCAATCATCCACCACTGTGAGACTCCCCACAGTGTTAACGCAACCAAAGCTGGAGCCGCAGACCGATCAGCAGCAGCAGACGCAGCAGGGGATGTTGCAGGTGAGACATCACGTTGCCAGCAGGAAGGCGGATCGCAGCAGGCTAGTTTTCAAACGGCGCATCGGCCCCCGTCTGAGCGGCCTGCAGCCTTTGCATGATGCGGTCCCATTTTTGTTCGGCCGCCGCGTTGCTGAAAGAGATGGCATCCGACGTCTGATTGAGGTGCCAGCTGCCCCACTCATCGATGAGCAGTTCGGCCGCCTCCCGCATGCCCTGAAACATTACCTGATCGGCGGCGCGAAGAATGGCTCGTTGAGGTGACGTGGTCTCTGCATGAAAGACGGCCACACAGTGATCCACGGCGGCGGCCGAAACGGTTTTTGTGATACTGGCTTCAAAGACGCGATCCGCCTGCGTCTCTGTGTCCAGCAGTGACTGATAGGCTTCCTGAAGCGCCTGCAGCTGGGTGAGATAAGCTGTCAGCTCACTCTGTTCTGAACTCGATACCAGCACCTGCAGATCAAACCCTCCAACGGCCTCCAGTTGCTCCATGGCCGTTACCACATCGCCCGTCACGGTCGCCCCTGTTTCGTAGTATTGCGTGAGCGCGGAGAACAAAGCGGCCTGATCGCCTGTACGCGCCTTTGACTGCACGCGGCACGCTTTGGCCATCGCTTTGAAAAACAGGGCGTCCGTGGACAGCCGACCGTCGCTGGGCAGTTTGCCGCGCTCGGCCACACTCAGGGCCTGATAGTCGGCGCCGAAGCGGTCCGCCGTGGGGTGCAGCGGCGTGGCGTTGCTGCATCCAGCCAGTAGGGGCAAAGCCAGAACCAGGGCCCACCGCACCGATAATGCAGCACGCCGAACAGCCCTGCGGGAAGTGTTGTCATGGCTCAAGAGTGTTTCACCTTTTCCAGCCAGTAGTGCTGATGATGTCCGAGGGATTCAAAGTGTCTGACGCGGCACTGCGCATCGCGCAGACTGGTGCGGTGGCCGATGCGAAACGGATTGCCGTCGGTTCCCTGCCGCCACACCTGATACGATCGCAGCGCTGCGATTTCCCTCTGGCGATCTGGCCACGCTCTTAGCAGTCGCTGAAGTTCCCGCTGCAGTGTCGCCTCATCGATGCGGGTGCACTGAGCCTCACTGAACGGGATGTGTCGCTGCACGTGATCAATCTCCGGAGAGTCCGCCCACACCAATCCGCTGTCGCCGTCGTGGTCAAATCGGAATGCCACCTGCAGGCCACACGGATAGGCCAGCGCCCAGAGGTCAAGGTACCCCAGGCCATCCACCCATTCTGTCTGCTGCGGGGGCCCGAGTCGCTCAGCCGCTTCCTGACGCGAGACATTCACGGCCAGCAGATACGACGGCACATCCGCGAAGGGCGGTGGGCATTCGAGCGGCGTGGCGATGTCTGAAACTGTCATGGCAGAGGCTCAGAGAAATGTTGACGCTGCCGTGTCGTCGGCAACGCCGGGCTTGTCATAACCGCGGCGGCGGACGGTGGAGGTGGTCAGGAAATCTGTCAGTTGATCTTCGGAAATCGGTTCCGGGGTGTCCAGTGGCACGGAAGCGATCATGGTGGAATTGATGACGCGTCGCTGCGAATCGTCGGGGGTCAATACGCTGGCCGTGTGCAGCACGCCCTGCCATGCCGGCTGACTTGCACTGTACGCCGCAGACGAGTTGTTGATGCAGACGATCTGAAAACGATCTGCCGACAGACGCACACGCGTGGTGTAGGGCTGCAGAAGTTCAAAGCCGCCAGCGAACATGGGGTTGTGCTGCTGCAGGAAGGCATCGGGAGTGAGGCCCAGCTCCTGTGCGCAGCGGGAGTAGTCCAGCACGTCCAGCGTGGATGCGACGGTCGTGGGCTCATACCCGAGCATCAGCAGTGATTGATCCGGGCCGCCGTCACGGTGAGGGCGTGTGGTTTGCTGCTGATCAAATCGCCCGACCGACAGGTACACGAGTGTGCGTCCGGTACCTGCATGATGTCGCACGGACAAAAGTTGCTTGAGCTGCACCATTGCCTGGCGCAATGTGACGGAATCCGCTGTGGGCGCCAGATTGATGACGCAAAAACCGGGCGCATCAAGGTGACTGCGGCAGACGCGATGGTAAACCGCATCGGCCACAGAGTTTGTGTCCTGAGACCAGTTGAGACTCCTGCTGTACATGGTCACCGCTCCTCGGCGATGTCCGCTGTCTGCCGGCTGCGCCATCCGCGCTTTTCGACAACTCTCACGTTCCGGCAATCTGCCAGTGACAGCAGAAACGGGCCCAGCTGTCGCAGTTCGGTATCGTTGGGATCGCCGGTAAAGGGGAGCACGTAAACGGCGTTGCCAAAGTTGCGTTCCAGCTTTGACGGCGTGTCGTCCACCATCAGTGTGCGCTCCAGCGGGAACCCGGCGCGTTTGGTTTTGTTCAGATCTTTGACCAGGTAGCGGCATTGATATTCCGGGTCGTAGCGATCGGTGCAGCGATCACGACTCCACTGAAACTGCAGTGCTGGTTCAGCGCCAAACAGTCGTGCGACGATCGCGTCCACATAGTCCGGGGTTGCCGAAGACCACACAGCCAGCTGAAAGTCGGTCGCCATACGTGTGAGAAACTGATCCACGCCGGGGCGCTTGTAGACAAACCACGGCCCCACCTGAAAATCGTGTGGCCGGCGCAATGGTGCCGCGACCGCATGGATGAGCGTCTCATCCAGATCCAGAATCAACAGCGGCAGTGGTTGGGGTGCGTGCATGCCCTGCGGACACGGACGGGGAAGCGGAAGTTCGCCGGCCGGTCAGTGCCCAGACGCGGCTTATGATTTGGGAGAGATCCGCCACTTTCCCTCATAGTAGATCCAGAATTCTGCCGTTCGGCTGGAGCCTCCCCGGATAAAGCTGGCAACGCGCCCTTTCAGCAGCCATGTGGGTTCGACCTCTCTATTCGCCCGCAGTGTCTGCAGGAACGCATCCGCCAGCCCCTGAGCGCGTTGTTTGTCGGCGAGAATCTGCCTGTCCAGCAGTTCGTCAACCGTCCAGCCGGAACTTGCGGCCGCCCGAGCCAGCCAGAAGGGGTCAACATACTCGTTCAGGCATTGCTCCACCTTGCCGTCCTGCAGTAGCTGGCGAACTTCCTGCATCCGCTGCCGTAATGTGGCCGTGCGCTGTTGCTTTGTCTGCGTGGTGGGATCGGGATCGGCAGGCTGCGCCACAGTCTGCAGCAGAAACGTCCGATCGGTTCTCTCTGCCTTCTCTGGTTCTTCCTGAGCTGCCGCCAAAGAGACGCCCAGTAAGACGACAACGACCAATCCTGTATTCTTTACCGATGTGTTCACCTTAAGTTCTCCCTGGTTCATGGACGGCTGATACTGACTTCACCAAACGTCATGAAGATGTAGGTCGCACCGGCCGGGCCGCGGTAAGCGCCCTGCGCGTCGCACAGTTTGACGGCCAGTGCCGCCATGGCCCAGGCGTCGTCCTCGGTGCCCGTCCACTTGCGGCTGGTCAGTTGTTCAATGCCGTGCGTTTCTCCGTACTCTTTGAGCTTCGCCGCATCCACTTTCAGCGCGTCGTTGATCGAAGGATTGTCCCAGGCCCACAGCCAGGAATTGTCGTTCGTGCTGAATGAGCCAATGATCTGCACGGGGGCCACAGCCGTGGTGCCGTCTTCGTTTGTAAACACCAGGTCACCGACATCCTGATCCACATTCCAGCGATCAAACGTGCCCAGTCCCCACACCTTGTGACCTTCTGTCTTCAGCTGCAACTCCTGCATGCTGGCATCCAGGAGTGTTTGAAATTCGTCCGGATCAGTGGCAGACACGGCGGTTCCTTCTGGGGGTTGGGGGGCGTTCGACGTGCGACTGCAACCGCTGATCATGATGACGGCCAGGCAGCAATACAGGAGTGATTTTTCAGGCATGGAAATTGGATGGAAAAAGGGCCGAGGGGGCGTCTCCAATAGCCGATTTGAACACGCTGTTCTCAGGCCGGCGGCCAGGGTTTGTCAACGCCGTAGTCCTCGCGACACTGCGCGTCCGCAAGGAGGGGCTTTGACGTCACGATGATTCGCTGGAGCACGCCCTCAAGGGACTGCTCCACCTGAATCTCGTGCGTGGGGTATTCAAAAAAGGTCAGGATCTCGTGCTCGTCCGTGTCGACCCAGTAGGGCTCTCCGAGCGGTGTCAGCAGATCGGTGGGGACAATCGCCGCGCCGTTGACCGTCAGCCTGCCGCCAAACGGAGCGAGCTCTCCGTCGACGTCGTGCAGGACCACGCTGAACCCGGAAAACGTGCCGTCCTGTTCGCTGTCGATCACCAGACCCAGATCAGCAAAGTGCAGGGGGCTGTGGAATGCCGAACTGCTGCGACCCAGAAACTCCAACTGGTCCAGCCTGGATTCGATGGCCACACTGTTGATTGCGGGACGGAACAACTCCACGGTCAGCGACAGATCGGCCACGCGGTCCCACGCATTGGTCGGATTGCCGCGGCGGCGTAACGCATCAAAGATCATGGTTCCTCCCGTTGGCTGTGCTGAGGCTGTGTTGAGTTCTGGATGACGAGATCAGGTCGTCTGCTGGTGGCGTTTCCAGTAGTATCCCGCCAGACCGGCTCCACAGCCGAGCAGAATCAGATAGCCCATGCGGCGAGACTTGGCGGCCAGTCGCGATGACTGCGGTGCGCCGCTGAGGAATTGAATCTCCACAGGCTGGCCGGTTTGTCGTGGTAGCGACGTGTTGGCCCGGATCGAATCTTCCCCCGAATGCGTCGTGCCCTCGTCGTCGGCGAATTCATAGCTAAGCACCAGGTATTGCTTCCTGCGTCGATAGCGACCGCCACTGCGTCTTGATTCTGTGTGGGCACCCGTGATTTTGCCCGTGGCCGACTGGCCCCAGATTTCGTAACGCAGTTCCGTGACGGTGGAGAAGGCACCCACCGCAAAGCCCACCCAGAGCACGCCGGCGATTCCCAGTTTCATAAGTGTTCCGTTTGTCAGGGCCGCTGATGGCGGCCGTATTTCCCTGGCAAGGCTGCGACAGCACGCTGCCGTCTGATTCACTGATGGCCCCTGCCTGCCGAATGTGTCCGCTCCGGGCCGTCATGCAAACGCAGGTCCACCTGCTGCGGATCATGTGTCGCAGCAAAAACGAGAAAAAAACGTCATCCAGGCTCTCTGCTGGTCAACATCTCGCAGGAGCGTCCACCCGGTTTACCATCCCAGGCTGGTGAAGTAGCCACGGTAGAACATCAGCCCCATTGCGATCAGACTGCTGGCCACACAGCAGTAAGCGACCGCCCGAACACGACGGTCACGTGTTGTCAGCAGCCAGCCGGCGCTGGCCAGTGAGGCGGGGATCAGCACGTACTGCCACAATCACGGGCCGCTCACCCAGTCATAAAGTTCAGAGTTTCGGCGAGCCTCTTTGAGTGTCTGATCAATGAGAGCCTGTTCCGCCAGAGACCAGGGCGGTCCGGCCATCGGGGCTGAGCTGATGCCGGCTTCAAGGATCTCATTGTTCTCGGTGTTCTCGTTGATCTTTTTGTTCCTGCGGTCGACCTCCGCATCGGCCAGTCGCTGTGCGGCGATTTGACGTTCCACAAAGTCCCGGACCGTGCGCTCGCCTGCTGTTCTCCACGTGGGCAGCCGGCCATGGACCAGATCTGTCCGCGGCAGATACCCGTTGGTGCGTGCGTTGGCGATTTCAATGCGAATGCACGTATGCAACACGACGGCCGAAAGCCCCATGCAGACGCCCAGCCTGACGAGCACGCGATCGATCACCACTTTGGTTGAGTCCGTTTGCATACTGGCTCACGTGCGCCGAAGTGAGGAGGCAGCCGCCCGTCACGAGCATCTGGCGCTACGAATACAGAATGTAGGCGTCCTCACCGGCGTCACTGATCTGCTGCAGCCAGTTGGTAAATTCGGTCACGAACCGCCGCGCATTGTCACTCAGCCGCAGGGTCATCGTGCTGCGGACCTCGGCGGGCACGTAATCGGGGACACTGTCTTCGTATTGCATGGCAGCCTGCAGCGTCTCACAGAATCCGGGCAGCATGTTGCCGGGCAGCAGGCTGTAAAACGACCAGTCGGAGCGGAAGTCATCGCCGAACAGCGGTGTGCCGTGAATGAGACGTTGCATGCCTTGGTGAAATTCGGGTGGGCATTCCGCCGACTTTGTGAAGCCGCACGCGCGGAGCTCTCGCTGCAAACTGCCGAGGGCCCCGGCGTGCCACATGGAAGACTCACCGCTGAAATCCCGCCAGCCGTCTTCCCGCAGGCTGATAATTAGACTGTGCAACGCCAGCACGTGGACCTCGGTCTCCATGTGGGTCGCCAGCAGGCCGCCGTCGCTGCTCACGCTGGGTTGGGGGCGATCAGATGCCAGCGGACAGCCAGACTGCACCAGCGTCGTCAGCCAGGCGGTCGCAGTTTTGAGCGCGTCTTCGCCGCGTGTGGTGCTGATGGTCTCGCCCAGATGTCCGCGTGCGGACTGCAGCACAGCCGCCGACTGGCTTCCTACCGCTTCCAGCACGGTGGCGATGTGACAGCCGTAAAGATTCAGTCGCAGTGACAAGAGATGATTCCAGAATTGGGGGCGATCACAGGGGCGACCGTTCCCACTGTTTGTGATGATGGCAGATGGACATGATGCCGCCCAGGCACAGCATGGCGAAGACAGCCAGAGCGGCGATCACCAGACAGCCATCGGGCCAGAAGGCAGGTTGCGGCCAGTACAGCGCCGCGGTGATCAGACCGCCCAGCGGGAGCAGCGTGCAATAGAAATAGTGCACGCACTGGAAGGCTTTCGTGGGCCGTGGGAATCTCTGCACCACGCGGCTGGCATAGCCCAGGCTGGCGGTCACCACAAAGGCGGCTCCGCATACGAGACTGCCAGTCAGCAGCGCGGGGATGATCGTATTGCGTCCCGGCAAAAACCAGGCGATGGGGCACGACAGCAAGGCAAACAGTGACAAAATGATGTTGAGTCGACCACACTCAAACCACCAGTTGGCCCGCGTGAAACCCAACGGGCCATAGCGACGCAGGTTGCGGACACACCGGCCAGCGACAATCAACGTCGCCAGGGCTGAGACAATCAGCCAGGAAAGCGAAGTCGTGAGATGGAGCGTGGCTGCCATCTCATTTTTGCCCAGCCAGCCCACGCCCACGTTCAGTGGCAGGATGATACCAAGCGCCGCGATCATCATCATCGGCGGTTCCCAGCCCACACAGCGGGACAGCGATTCAGCTGACGCTCGCCAGTGCCAGGGCAAGATGGGATTCAGGGCGAATCGCAGACTGTCGAAAACGGCACGCATCAATCAGATCCCACCTGTTTCTGTGGTGTCACGCAATGTTCCGTTTTCTTTCTGACTGCTGCCGTCGTCGGCGCCATTCAGCCATCATTTTTTCAAAGCCGCCAGAATCGTCACGGGTGGGCCGTTTGGGCAGCGCTGCGTCATAAAACGCGGTCACCTGATCGCAAAAGTGGATTACTGCCTCCTGCCAGTCAACCAAAGCCACACGGACTGTCTGTCCGTTGGGTGATGTTAACTGCACCTGGTCCATCTCCTCGTGCACAACGGACAGGTCCGGGCCGCTGTTGCAGCCGCAGATGACAACATCGTCGTCCCCTGTGTCAAACATGGCGTGGCCACAGCACGGAAACAGCTGATCGCCCACCGGCTGCTCGGGCGTATGATCACGTTCGAGTGTACGCAGCAGGAAAACGGCCGCCGCGCTAACCGTCACGTCGCCATCTTTGGGTGTCACCAGGGCTGTGCCGTGCACTTCCAGCAGCACGGGCGAATGCGCGCACAAATCGGCCGGGTCATCGCCGTCGTCATTGAGCCAGTGCAGGCGGGTGGGTGTGAGTGTGATCATAAAATTCGCGTGCCGCCGCGCGGACTTCGTCCCTTTGGGTGACATAGGGACACTCGCTGTACGACGTCCAGGGGGACACCGACCGTCCCCGAATGTTACGCGAAATTCGATCCAATGGAAGATGTTGGGCGAATCTCGGCTGGTGAGGCAGCAACGGCGGCGGCTCGCTCAGTCAGCGCTTTCCGGGGCGTCATCTGTCAGCAGCGTGTGGAGCAGCGCGGAAAACTGCTGGCGATCAACAGTGTTTCCGACGTGCGGCGCGAAGCTGGACGCTTTGCACTGATCGGCCACACGCTTGTTGCCGTCCGTTTCGTAACGCATGGCCCCCTGATAGTCACCGTCAATCAGCACGGCCAGAAGTCGCGTGCGGTGCGGATCACCCTTCACAACACCGTCATGCTGATGCGCACTTTGCTGAAGCTGCCGGCGTGCCTGGGCTGTAAGTTCGAGGCGGCAGCTATACAAAATGGGGTTGAACAGGATTGTTTCGTACACGTCAACGTTGGTCACATGGTTTGCTGTGAGGGTGAGGGCTGCGTCCTCGTGCAGGTAACCCGGACCACCGCTCTCCTGCCACTGCGTGGTCGATTCCATTGTGATGCCTTCGATGTGCTCATCTTCGAGCCACCGCAGTTCCACAACGACTGGCTTCACCGGCAGATCCGGCTGAAACCACTGTGTGATCATGGTGCGGTAGTCGTCACGCAGTGCGCGGGCCAGATCTGTGTCCGGATGCAGGCGAGCGGCCTCCAGTGCGCGGACTGCCAGGTAGCTGGCCGTCTGACGGGAAGCGGGGGGCGTGGCGTGGTCCGTCAACGCGCGGCGGGCGGCCAGCCACAGCACAATATCACCAGGCTGCGTTTCGCGATCTTCCAGCGCGACCACCAGTTGCTCCAGACGGGTTTCCGCTTCCCGGCGATGCCGCCGCAGCCACGCGGACCAGGCGGCCGCCACGCCGGCGTCCAGATCATCCGGATTCTCTGCAAAAGCGTCGGTCAGCCAGGCGTCAATCTCTTCCAGTCGACTGGCAGATTCTTCAACCGCGGATTTTTCATCTGTGCCGGCCGCGGCGATGTTGAGCAACTCCAGAACCGGACTGACAATGGTCACGTTGTCTTCGACGCCCCGCAGCGCCGGACGCAGATTCATCCCACCCTGCTTGTCGCTGAGTCGTCCCCGCTGCAGGGCCTGGAGTATGACCGCCGGCGTCAATTGCTCGCGGACTTTGTCGCGGGCGTGCTGATACTGAGCAGACGAAGAGTCCAGATCGAGCGAGTCAAACACCCGCGACTTTGCCCACGATTTGTCGCTGCTGAACAATCGCTGATAGCTGGAGTCAATTTCATCCAGCTTCAGCCACGCGTCGACTGGACAGCCGATGTCTGTTAAGTCACTGGCCATCACCAGGAAGTTGTTGAACGAACGGTGTGTCCGATGACAGTTCCTGCATGTGGCCTGGTCTGTGTTGAGATGGCCCGGCGCACAGACCACTTCACTCTCCGGCGCGGCTAACGACAGCAGCAGGCGGCGGGCTTCCTGCTGCCGACCATAACGAGCGTACAGTTTTGCCAGGTTGCGACGGGGCGAGAATCTCTGCGGGCGGCCTTCATCCAGTGGACCGGCGAGTTTCCGTTTCAACAGTTCCATCACCCGCTGATCGAGCTGTTCACCGTGTCCTTCCAGCACCAGAGCAAACGCCCAGGCAGCGTCGGGCGGGATGGGCGAACTGGTGTCCTGCAGAACTTCGGCGAGGAGCTGATCGGCCCGTTGTTCGTTCCCCAGCAGCGCTTCCAGAAACGCCAGCACGGCCGTGCCCGCTTTCCACTGCGGATGTTCGGCTCGCAGCGTCTGAACTTCTGCCACCAGTTCATTAAGCACCTCATGTTTGCGCTGGCAGCCGTCCAGCACGGGCGGCAGCGCCTGCAGCGGGCCCCAGACATTGCAGTCGTTGACCGCCGGTGTGCTGACGAAGCCTGTGACGCGAAACTGGGCCCAGCCGTCGCCCTTCTGCGAGAGATCTGCAGGGATCAGTTTTGAACGCACAAATGCAGTCGGGTCGGGGGCCGTGCGGAGGATCTGCGGTGGGATGCGCTTCAGCAGACGGCGATAGCTGTCAGGTTGCGCCGCAGCCAGCCGCCGCAGCAGTTCAAAGGCCTGATCGCGGGTGCGGGTCGTTTGCAACAGCGACAGCACGACTTCCTCAACGCGACTGGCAGTTCCCATTTGTCGCAGCCGTTCTTCGGTCAGAATGTCGACAAGTTGTTCCAGATGATCTGCATGCCGCAACGTCCGCAGATGCTGTTCGTGCAGCAGCGAGGGCTGCAGGCGATAGGCGTTCAGGTAGCTTCGCGCGGCGGCAATCAGCTCGCCCCGTCGCCGCAGCGAATCGGCCTCTTTCAGAATGGCCGTGGCCTCGGGGGAATCGGCTCGGGCGCTGGCCAGCACGCGACGTGCGCCCTCCAGATCACCGCGGGCGATAAACGCACTGGCCTGCTGCTGATACCGAGTGGGACTGTTGTCGTACAAGGTCCTGAACTGGTCGCGCTGCTCGGCGTCCGACATTTCGCTGAGCACGCGGTCCAGCCGGGACGCCGGACGCACCTCGGGCGTTTGCGCGATCGCCCGATCAGGCAGGCGTTGTTCGTCAAAGCTCTCCCCGTCCTTATTAACGACCACCTGACCATCCAGCAGGCTGACCTGGAAGATGGCCGCGCCGCCGCGTGTCAGCTCAAACGTGTCCGTCCGAAATTCAAAGTCAGAGCCGGGCTGACGAATGGTGAGCGACTGCCGGCCGGGAGTAATCTGCAGCTCCCGCCCGTCATTAGACACGGTGATGATTTCGTTTTCGATCTGCACCTGCAGTGAGTCATCCATCACTTCGATGCGCACCAGGCCGTGTCGGGTTTGCAAAAACAAAATGATGCCAGCCACCAGCACGGCCAGGGCACTGGCGGCCGCTGTGGCCCACAGCCACGTGCCGGCTCGTTTTCGAACCGGCGCCGTGGTGGTGAACGGCCGCAGGGCGGCGGCCACGTCCGCGGGCGTCTGATAGCGATCGGCCGGATCGGCGGCCATCATTTTGGTAACGACGGCTTCCAGTTGTGCGGGAATGTCGCCCCGCAACTGCCGCAGTGGCTGCGATGGACGTTCGCTGTGGCCGGCCAGTTTTTGCTGCAGGCTGCGATCGGCAAACGGAGCCTGACCGGACAGCAGAAACCACGCGGTGGCCCCCAGACTGTAAATGTCGCTGCGAATGTCCGCCGCGCGGGCATCACGCGCCTGCTCGGGGGCGATAAAATCGGGCGTGCCCATTACCGATCCGACGGACGTCAGGTCGCTTCGGACCGGCGGAGTTTCAACGTCCATCAGGGACATCGGCGACAGACTGGCCAGCCCGAAGTCCAGAATCTTGATGGTGCCATCGCTGGTACGCATCAGGTTGTGTGGTTTGATGTCGCGGTGCACCATGCCCTGTTCGAAAGCATGCTGCAGTCCTGTGGCCACCTGCTGAATGCAGCAGCAGACATCGGCGATCGGCATCACGCCGTCGAGCACAACGGAGTCGGCCAGATGGATGCCGTCCACGTGCTCCATCACCATAAAGTGCACGCTGCCAGCCTGCTCGGCGTCGTGTGCGGTCACGATGTTGGGGTGCGTCAGACGAGCGGCCGCTTTGACTTCCCGATGAAAGCGATCGACGGCCTCCTGCCGTGTCATGAGATCCCGGCGGATCACCTTCAGCGCGACGGTCCGTTCCATCAGCCGATGCGTGGCTCGGTAAACGTCTCCCATGCCACCGGTGCCAATCAGATCGATGACGTCGTAACGCGGATGATCGATCAGCACCGCGGGAAGGGCGGCCACGTCGTCTGCGTGCGGGGCGGGCAGGGCGCGAGCCTGCTGCAGCTGGCCCACAAATGTGTCGTCACTTGAGAGCCCCATGAGCGTTTCGCAGCACGTTTCACACTCACCGACATGCGCCCCAATGGCGTCTGCCTGATCGGGGGGCAGCTGGCCGCGGTTGTAGGCGTCCAGTCGTTCGGGCGTGGGATGGGGGGTTGGAACAGACATGCGAAACTCACAGCAGAGAAAGCGGATGGACGCAGAGAACAGCCTTCGCTTCACATCCATGGGATGTTTCACGGCTGGCTGCTATTCAGGAAGATCCGTTTGCGTCCTCGCATTTCAGCTGTTCGGGGAAAAGTCCGAAGATGATGCGACAAGGCCCACAGATTCCTGACGCAACCTGCTGAGCACACGGCACTTAGCGACGATCACTGCATTGCGTGAAATTCCCAGCTCGGACGACACCTCCTCCGGTGTGGCGCCGTCCAGAGCCACTCGACAGAACGCCTGCCAGGTGGTGGATTCAAAGTTGGGCTCCGCCAGCGTCAGCAGCTGGCGCAGGACATACTGATCGTGTTCACGATCCCACAGGCGACTGACGGCCGTTGCCCCGTCTTCCAGTTGCAGCAGACGATCTTCGAACGGGGTGCCGGCCATCTGCGGCTGTCGGCGGCGCGCACGCCAGAAGTTCCGCAGTCGGTTCACCAGAATGGACTTCATCCACCCGCGAAAGGCGCCCGGATGTCCGGCGTGCTCAAAACGCCCAATGTCTTTGGAAACCGCCAGCAGCACCTCCTGCACCACGTCGTCGGCATCACTGCCGGACAGGCCGTATCGCTGCAGCCACACGCGCAGCAGCGGGGTGTACAGATCGACAAGCCGCCGCCACGGATCGGAGTCCGCGGAGCGCAGTCGATTCAGCAGACTCAGCGATGTGTCCTGCATGATTGTCCTGAACGCAAAAACTCACGGTCCCTGTGGCCGCCGTTCGCCAGACTCTACCGCGACCCGATCATGAAACAAGGCAGACGGTCCCTGGTGACGGCCACTCGCCAGCCCCGTCAGCCGTTCACCTCGTGAATTCGCCCGTGGTGGTGCCGCAGCGCATAAAAAAAGGGAGGTCCGCAGACCTCCCCCGGATCGAGTAGACGGCCAGACGTTATTTTTTGCCTTTGCCCTTTCCGTTTCCGCCGCCGTTCCCATTTCCATTTGCGTTGCTGCCCGCATCGGTCAGCGTGTCTCCATCAAACAGCAGCGTCCAGTCGAATCCGGCAGACCCCGTCAGCACATCGGGGGCCGCGTCGTCGTCTCCCACCTGAGCATAGAACGCGGCCAGCTGGGCGTCTTCCAGAGGATCGGCTCCGGCGATGAGATCATCAATATCGCCGCTCCAGCGGTCCAGTGTGTCCAGCAGGCTGCGGTAGTTGCTGAGCACATCCGTCGCTCCGCTGGCATCGGCATACACGCCACCGGTCATGATGCTGTTGCCAGGACCGCCAACGATCCGGTCCTGTCCGCCGCCGCCAATCAGAATACTGCGGCCATCGCCGCCGTTGATGTGGTCGTCGCCGTCTCCGCCCAGGACCACCGTCTGCCCGGCTCCTGCGTTAATGTGATCGTCTCCGGCTCCCCCGTCGGCAATCACCGGCAGCGTCACGCGTCCGGACACAGACAGGTGGTCGTCTCCATCGCACAGAATGACCATCACACGATCGACGTCTGCCAGAGCGAATTCGGCCACCTCGTCCGGCAACGCGTCCCAGTGCACCTTCAGCCGACCATTGCCGGTCTGGTTGATGGAGATGTGGTCGTCGCCAGCGGTGCCAATGATCTGCAGCACGTTTTCGCCATCGACTTCCTGAATGCCGACTCCCGAAATCACGGCCGTCTGAGAGGCGGTGCCTGTTCCCGTGTCATCGTCTGTTACGCTGACATCAATGCTGAAAACGCCACCAGTCAGATACGTGTGGGACACGGCAACGCTGCGTTCCCCGGACGTCAGAGCGACGGTGTCTGTGCTGCCGTCCCCCCAGTTAACGACGACAGTGTGAGTGTCCTGCAGTCCGGGGTCATCAAAATCCACAACGAGAACAACGGGCGAGTCGGTATCGCCTTTGTCAGACAGCGGAGCGGGATCATTCAATGACACTTCAGGAGCCACATTTTCCACGGTCAGCACCGCGCTGTCGGTGCCGCTGCCCGTGTCGTCATCCGTGACCGTCACGGCAATGCTGAAGTCGTCTGCCGGGGTTCCGGTGGGGTCGTCGTCAGCAAACAGTCGGCTGACACTGAACTCACGCGTGACAGGATCCCAGTCGATGCCGTCGGTTGCGGCTGTTAACGCCGAACTGCCCAGCGCGAACGTGCTCGTGCCCGCAGAACCCCAGTCAACATCGAGCGTGAATTCATCCAGCGTTCCCGGATCAGTGATCAATCCGTTCAGCGTGGCCAGGTCTCCTTCAGAAATTGTGGTGTCGGCCAAAGACACGTCCACAGTGGGCGCCACATTGTTGACCGTGACCGAGAGCGGATTGGCCACCAGCAGACTCACTCCATCCAGTTCGAACTGGCCCGGTCCGGTGAAGGCCTGCGGAACGGCATCCACAAAGTAGATCCGGACGTTTTGTCCGGCGAAGGCCGTCACATCAGCCGAGTGAGTTTGCCAGCCTGTATCGCCGACAGGCGTCTGCGACTGCGTCCCGGTGGAAAAACTGTAGAGACTGGCCAGCACCGCATTGGTCTGTGGATCTCTGATCTGCACATTGTAGGTGCGTGGCTCACTGGCGAAACGGCCCGGATCAAAGTTCCACTGCAGTCGGTCCTGCCATTGCAGCGTGGCTTCGCCGTTGGTTGGGATCAACACGTCCTGGTACAGCTGAAACTCGAGCGGCCCATTGCCGTCGAATCCATTCCATGCGACCTGACTGCCGTCCTGTGGCGACGTGCGGTCCATGCCAAACCCGCCGCCCAGACCGGCTCCTGACACACGCCAGGGGCGAAATGGGGTACCCGTGGTGTTGGCCGTCCATCCGGAAAAGCTGCCGGACTCAAAACTGCCGTTCGTCAGAATTTCCGTTGTGGGCAGGGCGATGTCTGTGCCTCCATCATCATCGCTCAGCAGGATGGAGACCTGGTACTGATCGCTGGCGGTTCCGTTTCCGGGAGAAGGGCCGTCGTCCAGGTAGGTGTGCGTGAGTGCGAAGTCCCGCTCTCCGACCGGCAGTGTGATGGTCTCGGTGGTGCCGTCTCCCCAGTCGACCGTCAGCGTGTGTTCATCCAGAAGGCCCGGATCAGTAAATGATCCGCTGAGTGTGGCGGTTTCGTTTTCGCTGATCACATCAGACAGGGCGATCTCGCTGATGACGGGCGCCACATTGTTGACGGTCACATCAAACGTCGGCAGACCCTCCGGCTGAAAGAGTGTGAACGGCGTGTCCCCGGTGCGCGGAAAGAAACTGCCGGAGCCGGGCTGCTGCAGAAAATTGCTGAACTGGCTGCGACTGTCGACATTGGGGGTGCGGAAGTCGGTGTTGCCGCGTCCGTAAAAGCTGACAAAGTAATCCCCTTCTGCCAGATTCAACGGGCTGGTCAGATCGAATGTGATGTCAAAGAACGGGCCAAACGGAAAACTGCTGACCGAATTGGGAACCGCCGTGTAGTCCGTCGAAGTCAGTTCCTGTGAGTAGATCAGGGCACCGGGCACTCCGGACGCATTGGCGTACACGGCAAACTGAAATCCGGCCAGCTGGGTTCCTGCCGTGATCCCCTGCTGAAAAAAGACGGACTCCAGTGTGGCTGCGGCCGTCAGCGAAAAGTCATCGTAGACTCGCCAGTTACGCAGTTCCGAAGAGAAGAGGCCACTAAACTGATTATCCTGTGCGCGACCGTTGTCGAACAGTTCAGCCGTTCTGGCCGCGTCGCCCCCGTCATCGTCCGTCAGACTCACCGACACGGTGTACTGGTCAGCCGGTGTTACCGACGGATCATCGTCGGCATAGACATGTGGTACAGCAAAAGACGTGGTGCCCGCAGCAAGCGCGACCGTCTCAACGTTGCCGTCCCCCCAGTCGATCACCAGTGAAAAGTCGTCCAGCACGCCGGGATCACTCAGGCTGCCCGTCAACTCGATCGACTCTCCCTCGCTGATCTGCGTGGCGGAGACGGACAGACCGCTGACGGTAGGGGCGACATTATCCACAGTGAGAGTGGTCTGCACGATGGAACTGACTGCGCCGTCGTCGTCGGTGACCCGCAGGGCAATCGTGCGCACAGAGTCATCCAGTCCTGCCGCGGAAAACGTGGGTGCTGCTCCCGTGGCGTCAACATCGAACGTCCCTGTGAAGTCGAAGTCCCATTCGTATGAAGCGATGGTGCCATCGCTGTCCGTCGAGCCGGCTCCGGAAAGTGTCACGCTGCCGCCTTCCGGCACACTGTAGGGACCACCCGCGTCGGCCGCCGGAGGCGTATTGGGAGCCGCGGTGCCTACTGCGCGGTCCAGCACTTCCAGCCAGCCGCCATTCTGCGATCCGCGCGGCGCCGCGTCGAACCAGTCATAGGCCAGGAAGTTAATCAGCCCGGCACCTTCCGGAATCGAAACGACGGCGCTGCTGACTCGCGACGTGCCAAACTCGTACGCTGATTGCGCGGAGGAAGGCAGTGACGATGTCAGCCACATGTAGGTGCCGTTGTTGTTGGGGATACTGGCCGGTCCTCCCGCGAACGGCGTTCCCGCGGCGCCAGCGGCCAGCGTGCTCACACCGGAACTGGTCTGGATCCCTGACGTAATGTTGAAGCCAAAGATCCCGTTGATGAGAGCTTCATCTCCGTCAGCGCCGGTATCGCCGTGAATCACCAGCGTGCCACCGGAACTGACAAACGAAGAAATTACGGAGCGGGCGGCCGGTGAAAGTGCGGCAGACAAGTTGCCTCGCTCCAGTTCAGGAATCAGCAGTGTGTCCTGGCCGGCCAGTGCGGCGGAAATGCCGGCCGCTGAGGTGGCAGTGAACGTCGAAACGGTGTGCCCCAGTGCGACCAGAGATGCCTGGACGTTGTCCGATTCTGAGAACGTGCTGCCAGCCGTGTCGACGAACGCTCCATTGTCAAAAACGGTCACAGCGGTCAGCAGCGTCCGCGGTTCCAGCGCAGAAACGGCATCCGGAAGACTTCGTCGGGATCGACGTCGTGGCTGAACACGCAAACCGTTTCGTAAAGAACTCCACCAGCGAATTTTTTGTGCAGGCATCGAAAGGCCCCCTCAGAAAAGTGTGAAGAAATGGTTGCCGGCGCAGCAATGCAAATAACAGAGATGAGGAAATTGTTGCGCCGTTAACTGATTTGATGTCCCCCTGTGTGGTGTGTCAAGCTGGGGTATGTGCGGTTGTGCCTACCTAGGGGTGTTCGTGTTGTCAGTGTTGGGGCTCGCGGAATACGCGGCCGCGTTTTCGCTTTGCAATATTCTCAAGCCACGGCCCGGCCACAGGCGACCATTGAACGTATTGGGACATCCTGCCGGCAGTCGCCTGTCGCTTTGGACGAGATCGTTCGGACCGTGCTGGAACTGTGATAGAACTTGGATAAGCGTCAGGTTAAGATTTTTGGCAGGGCGAGTTCTGAGTGTGCCCATCGCTTGATGTGGTTGCATGAGTCGTTCACTTCCAGTCAGAGGTTGATGGCGTGATACAGCTGCAATCGGCACCCGCGCACACAGTTCCAGCGCGGATGGCTTCTCCTCGAGCGGTGACCCCTCCAGCGACCGCTCCCCGATCGGCAACTCCCGGGGCACACTCACTGCGCAGAACGGCCCACGCCGCCGCAGATTCCGCTCCCCGCGGCATCGCCCGACTGATGTTGCTGCTAGCGCTGCTGTGTGCCGGTATCGCGGTGGTGATGGTCAGCTCAACGGCGGCTGTGCCAGACTACGATAAGATCTACCGCGAAGGCTTTGCGGCTGCCGAGGCGGGGGACATGGAGAGGGTGGCCGCCAGTGTGGCGGAACTGGAGCCGATCAAAGACTACGAGTGTCATACGGCGATGCTCAAAGGTTTTCAGGAAGCCGCCGGAGGCAATCTCAACAACGCGCTGATGAGTTTTGCCAAAGGACAGTATCACAAAGACACCCGCGAGCAGTCCTATCTGCAGGCCGGTCTGATCTTCTATCACATGAAAGACTTCAATCAGGCCATTCATCTGCTGAAGCTGACCACCGACATCAACCCCGACAACATCATGGCCCACCGCGTGATGTCGGCCGCGTTCTATGACATTGGGGCGCTGGATCGTACGCTGGAACAGACGGCTCATGTGGCGCGACTCGCCCCGGAAGATTACCACCCGCACCTGGTGCAGGGCGACATCCTCAAGTCTTACGGTCAGTTCCAGACAGCCGTTACGTCCTATGAGCAGGCGATTACGCTGGTCTCCGCCGGATCGGCGGGCGAACTGGATGTGAAACGCGGACTGGCTGACTGCTATTTGAAACTGGGGCGGTATCCGCAGACGCTCGAACTGCTCAGTTCGCTGGAGTCCACGCCACCTGTGGCCCTGCGGCAGGCGGAGGCCCATTTTTATCTGCGGCATTACGACGAAGCACGCGCCCTGATGCAGTCACTGGGCCCTGAACTGTCCGGCAGTGTGGAAGCGGTTGTGCTCACCGTCAGACTGCTGGAGCAGGAAATGCGTTATGACGATGCGATTCGCGTGTTGACGGCGATCCTGCAGAGGGAACCGAACAATATCAATCTGCTCAGCTGTGCGGCGGATGTTTACGGGGCAGACGGCCAGGTGGAAAAAGCCACGCAGTACCGCGAACGCTCTGCTGAGATCGCGGAGCTGGAAGTGGAGATGTCCAAACTGAACCATGCAGCGCTCAATGACCTGCAGAACGTGGAACTGCGGCTGCAGATTGCTGCCGTGGCCGAGAAACTGGGCAACCCCAAACTGGCGGGCAACTGGATTCGAGCCGCAATGGGCATCGATCCCGAAGACGAACGTGTGCAGCACGCCTGGCAGAAGTTTCAGGCGACGTATCCGTATTTGAAGAAACCGAAAACCACAGGTCGCCCCTGATCAACGCCTCGAAAAGGAGTCGTGGCCGCCCGCAGTTCTGGCATGCGTCAGTTCCTATTGACGGGAGTGTCCCGACTCTTCCGGCCCCTCGCGAGGAGCCTCTGGATGCAGCAGGCTTGCAGACTTTTTGCCTGCATAGTCCCGCACCGGAATTTTGCCAGGGCCGTCCAGGGTGATGACGGGCATCTGTTCGCAAACGGTGAAGGCCGACCAGATGGTCGTGGCGTCATGGATTTCCAGCGTGTGCCCAACGTAGGTGTCCAACTGCCAGGGACTGTTGGCCGGAATCTGCGTCACGTAGGCTTGCTGCCCCTTAGCATTGACCCAGAAGACATGGAGTTTCTGCGCTGTCGTATTCACCAGGTTGATCGTCCGGCGTGTCCCATCCAGTCGTGAAGCTCTGAGCACCGCCATTTCGTCCCAGCGTGTCGGCCTGATGTGCAGCGTGACACGGCGCACGGGGCGGAAGGAATCTGTTTTCCAGTCCGCTCTGGCCTGCGTGTCATAGATGCGATTGCCGAAAGCAACTGGCGTCGTATCTGTTGCCGTCTTATCGATCCATCCCTGAGTGTGCATGCCGCCCACCAACCAGCCCAGTCGAAGAATGCCGGTTTCGGTTATAAACAGGTGGCTGATGTGATCGGTTTCCAGCTGCAGTCGGCGTTCACTGAGTTGGCGAAATGTCCCATCATCCTGAAGCGCAAACGTCCAGAGACTGCGGGGCAGCCTGCCAGGGCCTGTCTGGCTGCCGACGTTCGTCATTTCAGAGTACCCGACAACATGGAAGAGCCGACCGTCTGTGGTTGCGAATGCTTCCGTGCCCGAAGGCAGCTTGCAATTGGGGCTGAGACAACGAGGGTTGACCAGACGATCGTCCTGACTGATCACGAATGACCACAGAGCCAGTTTGCCGTCTGCCGCAGGCAGGGTCGTCAGAAACAGGCTTCCATCCACTGATGCCAGTCCGACGGACTGGCTGATGGTAAAGTCGTTTGCATCAGGCAGCCGAAAAAAACGCGGCTGTCGGCCATCGCTGGACATGAAGCACACATCATTATCGGTGTACTCGACGCACGCTGCCCAGGTGGGCTGATCGCACTCACTGACGAGAAGTTGCACTTCCAGCGTACGGTTGTTTTCCGCCAGGCAGACATCCGGCGTCCGGGCACATAGCTGACTGTCCAGGTCAATGCGGAAGCAGTCGGCGTCACGTCCTCCCACGATGCGGGCCGTGAGGCCCTTTAAGTGTCTGGTGTCTGGCAGGATTTCTCTTAAGTCAAGGCTCGTTTGACCATCGCGCACCTGCACGTGAATCTGCCGGGACGTGGCTGGAAGGAAATTGGAGACGGGTCTGGTCAGCGCGTTCGGGGGAGTGTCTGCCGGTCGAAGGAAGGCATCCCGATTCATTGACGCGGCTGTGAAAAGGGCGATCAGCAGACCGCAGACACCGGCAATCAGAATTGGCCGCGAAAGAATGGCGGGCCGGGTGGGGGCCAGTTCAGAATTGTAAATCTGCGCCATTCGTACGGCGACCTGATCAGCGCGGGGGCGTCGATCCGGATCGAACGCGCAGCACTCACTGATCAGTTCGGACATCCCCCGGGGAACGTCAGGTTGTATGTCGCGGGCGGGGGGGAGTTGCCAGCCGCTGGGCTGACGTTCCACGGGGGACACCCAGGCGCAATGACCTGTGCACAATTCCCATAATGTCACGCCCAGCGAATAGATGTCGCTGCGCTCGTCGGCAACCCCGCGGAGCTGTTCGGGCGCCATGTAGCGTGGCGTGCCAACGATATCACCGGTCTGCGTGACACTGTCATATGAGGCGATGTGTCGTGCCAGTCCAAAGTCGGTAACGCGTGCGCAACCGTCGTCTGAGTAGATGATGTTTGCGGGTTTGATATCACGGTGAACGATTCCCTGACGATGAGTGTACGCCAGGGCGTCGCCCAGTTGCTCACCAATGTGCGCGATAGTGGCAAAGTCCGACGCAATCAGGTTTGGGCCCTCGGGCCGATCAGCATTCGAACGTGCATGATCCGCATCTTTCGAGCAGGCCGGTGCAGACGCAGCATACTCGGGGGAAGAATGAAGCAACTGGTCCAGACTGATGCCATTAATGAAGTCCATCACCAGATAAGGCGGTTCTGCGTCATTGTGAAACTCGCGAATATTGACGATGCCGGGATGATCCAGCTCTGCGAGCGTTCTGGCTTCGCGCTGGAATCGATCCAGCAGGGCGTCCCGCTGTGGGTTGAGGATCTTGATGGCACAAAGGCCGCCATCCGGGGCCCGCGCCGCCACGACCATTCCCATGCCGCCGCGGCCAATCAGCCGCTGCACCTGATATTGCCCGAGGAATTGCGGCAGAGCGGGGGCAACGTCCTGCTCTATTAATGCACCGGCTTCTGTGAAGGCGAGCAACTGCAGATAGTGAATGACCGTTTCACGAGTCTCAGGCAGTTGACTGGCGAGAGAATTGATCAGGCCGGAAACGTCGGTGACCGTGCCGCGGCGAATTTGCCGGAGAAACTCTTCCTCGACCCAGGCGGGGAGTTTTTCGATGTGCTGGCTGTCAGGCGAGTCCATTACAGTGCAAATCCAGGGTCTGATGGACAGCAACGTGGTGGGCGAAATTTGCCGACCTGCCAATGGCAGGGTGCCGCGGAGGGAAGGCCGAGCAGGGGTGTGGGGGCGTAATTACAGTTGCGGGCGTGTCTTTGCGTGGACCACTGGCGGAGGCATTTTACTGCCAGTGCTTTTGAATCTGAGAGGGCGGATACCCTGACGGGACACGTTTGAGGCGAATTTTTGTGAAATACTGACAAATTTGTTCATCGAGCGTTCAATCAGTGTTCATGTGTGCAGTTTTGCGAGAAGCATGGGCGGCAGGGCCCGATGACTCCTTGCCTCGGCGTCCGATGGGCGCTGCGAGAATCCATGAAAAAAAGAGCCTGGAGTGCTGGAGTTGTTTGAACGAATTGACTCGCTCGTCCACTCCTTAGTCCGAGAGGCAATGTGCACAACCAGAAAGGATCGACCATGAAGTACTCTGTTTTGGCAGTCATGGGGCTGTTGACGGTGACCGGGCTGAATGCCGCACCGCAGTTGACACAGGACGATGACAAAGCGTCTGAAGCCGTGGCCGACGCGGTTGAGCAAGCTTCGGTTGACGTGATCTCGCAGGTGGACGCCGATGCTGAACTCTATGTGGCACGGCTGCTGCCCGCAGCCAGTCAGCCACAGCAGAAGAAGCGGAAAGAAGTCAAAGTTACGCCCCGCTACAAAGTGGAAATGCAGGCGACCACAGCCAACCGCTGGGCCGCCATTCGCTATGACGCCAATACGGGCAAAAGCTGGCGGATGATGGACAGCACGTGGCTGCCCATCAAAGAGGTGAAGCAACTGCGTCCGAAAGGCACATCTGACTTCCTCGTAAAGATCGACCACACGGTCAACGAGCGCTACTGCGCCCTGCGGATGGACGTCAACTCCGGTCAGTGCTGGGCGCTGAAAGAAGGCACCTGGACGCCCATTCTGGAAGAGGAATAAGCGGCGGCGGATGAGCGACGGATAGGCGGCGCAGCCGGGGCGGCCGCACGCAGGCGAGCGACCTGCAGAGCTGGCCTATTTTTTGAAGCTGGCCACCGCCTCGTCCACACTGCCGTACATATGCAGCATGCGACCCAGTTGCGCCAGTCGCACGACCTCAGCCACCATGCCTTCCACGCCGGAGAGCACTACGGCACCGTCCTTTTTGCGAACACGCAGCGAAGCACGCACCAGAGTGCCCAGTCCCAGACTGGAGATGTATTCCAGCCGGCTGCAGTCCAGCACAATGCAGCGTGTGCCGTCCTCGATTTCACCCTGGACGCAGTCCATCAGATATTCGGACGTGTCCGCGTCCAGCTTCCCGGTGATTTCGATGATCAGCACATCGGCATTAGATTCTGAGCGGAAGGTCGTGTAGTCGATCATGGTTCGGCCCTTTGTGACGGTTGTGCCAGACCGTACCGCGCCCAGGACGCAAATCCAGTGCGGCAATCATCAATTTCCCGGCGGCTGCAGACGTCGCCGGGGCGGCGACCTGATTGCATGGACTGTGCGGCGCTCGGATTAACGGACCGGCACGACGGACTGCCAGGTGGTGCCAATCCGAATTTCGTCCACCAGCGACACCGCACTTTGCCCGCTCCACAAAGAGATCGTATCCAGCGGTTCGTCAACGGCGTGCGGCCGGCACCAAGACTGCCACTGTTCCGGTTCCACTACGGAAGGCAGACTTTCGGCCGGAAACGAAATCGCGTGCACCGCGTCCGGCTCATCGACCGAGGCCGTGATGCGCAGCACAATCAGGAACGATCGATCGTCCTCCATGCTCAGTTCGCCCCGCCATCGCTGCTCGCCGGACCAGGTGGTCAGGTGCTGCTGCCAGTCAATGCAAACACCAAAGCCCGTGTCGCGATCGGCCGAGCTGGAAATTCGCAGTCCGGAACCCGTTTGTCGCTGGTTCACATTGCCAACCGGACGGGTCCGCAGCAGAAAGCTGATGTAATAATTCTGGTCGGCCGCCAGATCGAGCGGGGTCTCCAGCAGCCGTCGTGACACGCTGCCGGTGGGACACACCACATACCCTTCGGACGGTTCCGGCAGCCAGATGGGCGCGTCGATGTTGCGTCCTTTCCGCAGCACCACACTGGCCGGACGATTCGCCGCCCAGCCCTGCTGCCAGGGAGTCTGCCAGCCGTGCCCGCCGTTGATAGAACCATCCTGCGCGTCTTCGTTATCAAAGCCGTCGTAGGCAATCAGCTCTGTCTCGGGCTGAGACTGCAGCAGAGAATCCAGGCGACTGCGAAATCCGGCCTGCGGCGTCTTACCGGTGACGGAGCTGTCCGTGCCATCAATCCTGCGGACGTCTCCGGAGAAGATCAGAGGCGGATTGACGTCCACTTCGGTGTCTGTGGGCAGCAGTGTCACCGCGCCTTCAATGACTTCCAGTTCACTTTCTCCGGCGGCATCCACCGACACTTCAAACGCCGTGCCCACATCGACGACACTGGTGGTGGGTGTTTCCAGTCGGAATCCGACGGCTTCTTCCGACACCTCGGCCACCACGCGACCGGACTTCAGGACGACGTATCGAGACGTGCGAAATTCGAATTCGGCCGGTGCTTCGACAAACAGTCGGGAGCCGTCGGTCAGGTGCAGACCGGCGATGCCCTGTTGCAGCACATAGTGGCCGGCCAGCAGATGATCGCCCAGGCTCAGCGGTGACGACCACTGGCAGTTGGCGTCCAGCGTCAGTGTGCCGCAGACGACCGGTTCAGTCACGGGCCGATCTTCGGAGGCGATCTCCGTATCCGGAGTGGTTGGGGTGACCGTGTTGTCGCGTGAAACCATGCCCCACACAAAGCCCAGGGCGGCCGCCGCACAAATGACGGCATACCAGCGGACTCTCGAACGCGATGTTGTCTGCGACTCGGTCTGCGGCGGCGGGGCCAGTGACACGATCGACTCGTCAGCCAGGGCGGCAGACAGATCGTCAACCCCGGCCGTCATGCCGGAATCCTGAAACAGGTCGCGGCATTCGTTGGTCCGCAGTTCGTGAATCAGGGACGCTTCGTCCATCAGAAAATCGGCCGCCACGCCGCGCAGCTGCGCATCACCGCGCAGCAACTGATTCAGTTCTTCACGTTCGGCCTCGGCCAGCGTTTCCTGTCGCAGTTCCAGCAGCAGTTCGTAGAGTCTGTCGAGTTGTTGGGGATCAGGTTGGGGCATCCGCTTGTTCCTCGTCCATTCCTTAACGGACATCGTCGTCGGTCAGGACTCTGTCTTCAACGAACGTTCAATGCAGTCCGACAGCATTCGCCGAATTCGTACCAGCAGTGACTTCACCGCATTGGACGTGCGGTCGGTCTGCCGGGCAATTTCGTCAATGGATGCGTCGTTGACGTATTTCAGATCCAGCAGCGTTCGCTGCCGGCTTTCTACTTTTTCCAGGCACTTTCGCAGTGCGTTCTGTCTCGGGCCGGCAGCATCCACCCGGTCGGTGGCCGCTTCCGTCATCAGCTGAACCACGTCCGCGTGCAGGACCATGCGGTCCCTTCGGCGGTCGCGGACAAAGGTGAGAATCTCAAATCGGGCCACCGCAATCGCCCATGGCAAAAACGGCGCACCGTCCCGAAATTCGTCCGCCTTGCGGCACAGCGTCAGGTTGGTCTTCTGCAGGATGTCGTCCGCTTCCGTGTGATCTCCCACGGACGCCAGAATGTACCCGCGCAGCTGCAGCTGGTGGTCCGTCAGTAAGGAGAAAAATTCGGGGGACGGGTTCGACATTCATCCTCGCTTCGCGACAGAAAACAGGGACTCGCCTGGAAGCCAAACCTCGGGAAAAACCGTCATCCGGCAACCTCTGCAAACACTCTCCGTGCCGCCGCCGCAGGTGTCAGTCAATTCTGTGGATTCGGCAATATTCGACAAAAATTCTCAATCTGCCAAATTCGGGTGCTTTGCGCGACACCTTTCGAAATCTGCAGGAGACCAGATTCAGAGTTTTCTTTCTATCAGGTCCAGACACACACACCTCGGAGAATGCGATGAAGCGAATTTCGCTACGGAAACGAAAAGCGTTCACACTGATTGAGCTGCTGGTGGTAATCGCGATTATTGCCATCCTGATCGCCCTGCTGCTGCCTGCTGTGCAGCAGGCCCGCGAAGCCGCCCGACGAACCCAGTGCAAGAACAACCTGAAGCAGCTGGGACTGGCCATGCACAACTACCACGATGTGCACCGCAGCTTCCCACCGGCTCTGGTTGCGGAAAACAAGCAGCGCGCCCCCTACAGCAACGGCACGACCCGCGCCAACTGGGCCTGGGGATCATTCATCGCGCCCATGCTGGAACTGAACAATGCCTACGAAACCATGGATGTCGGCAGCGTTCGTGCTTCCGACGCGCTGGAAGAAACACACCCCGGTTATGCCGTGCTGACTCAGGGCTACCCGATGTTCCGCTGTCCTTCTGATACGGCTCCGGAAATTAACCTGCGTCGTCGTCCGAGCAATGCCAGCGGTCAGGCCGTCGGCACTTCGCTGAGCAATTACGTTGTGAATCACGGTTCCAACTGGTTCCAGCCCGTGCAGACCGTTTACAACAACAACAACTGCTGGAATCAGGTGCAGGGACCGTTCAAGGTCGACGGCAACACCCGCATGCGGGACATCACCGACGGCACGTCCAACACCATCATGATTGGTGAGCGAATCTACGACGACCCCAACGGCGACCGTGGCGATCACGCAAACGAGTTCCACCGCGCGGGTAACGTCTGGGTTTCTATGGGTGACGGATTCAATGGCAACCTGACCAATCAGGGCACCAGCTTCTGGGCGGGCCTGAGCGGCGTGGCCTTCTGCGGTCGCCAGTACATCAACGGTACGGATGGCTGGGAAGACTCCATGGGCGCTTCCAGTCGCCACACGGGTGGAGCTCAGTTTCTGCTGTTTGATGGATCAGCCCGATTCATCAGCGAGAACATCCAGCACAATCGCAGTCGCTGCCCCGATTCCCTGTACGACTCTCTGCTGACGCATCAGTGGGGCGAAGTGCTGGGCGAGTTTTAGACAGCAGAGAGAAACGGATCCGGTTCGCTGACGCGAAACCGGAATCCACTTCGGCTTCGCCTTGCAGTGTCCGTTTCTATCTGCAGGGGGAGACAGCAGAGAGAAACGGATCCGG
The DNA here is from genome assembly GCA_024742875.1 of Planctomycetaceae bacterium. Taxonomy (GTDB): domain Bacteria; phylum Planctomycetota; class Planctomycetia; order Planctomycetales; family Planctomycetaceae; genus Fuerstiella. Next base: position 31,699 of record JANSXP010000037.1, read on the forward strand.
TTCGCTGACGCGAACCACCATTTCAGGCGGCGCCGGGCCGCCCGTTCCCGACATTCTGCGTGAGGAGTCGACGATCCCGGATGTCGACGTGCCATGCGGCGAAGTGTTTCGCCGCATGGCTCTTTTCATAACGGTCGCCTGCATGCGGCGACCCAGCCATCTGAGTATCAACGCGAGTTCATTCGCGAAAAGGATCTTCTTATGTTGTTTGTGTCCAGCAGGTCTTTGCGCCTCATCGGACTGGCGGTGCTGTCGGCTGTCGTGGCCGGCTGCGGCGGTGCTCCGGACGATGCGCCCGTGCTTGTCTCCGCTTCCGGCACCATTCTGATGGATGGCGAGCCACTGGCAGACGCTTCGGTTTCGTTCAGTCCGGTCAGTGGTGATCGCGGTGCGAGCGGCCGCACGGACGCCGAAGGCAAATTCACGCTCAGCTACGGTGGCAGCGACGGCTGCCCGCTGGGAGATCACACGGTGAGTGTGTCCACGCGAGAGATGATTCTCGACGAGTACGGTGGTGTGGAAGGCATGAAGGAAGAGACGATTCCGGTTCGTTACAATAGCCAGTCCAAACTCAAAGCCACCGTGGATCCCGACTCCAGTCTCAATGAATTCACCTTTGAACTGGAATCCAAAGGACGCGTGGAATAATGCGTTTGTGGCGCCAGCAGCGTTCGATTTACCGAACGTCCGACCACACACCTGCAGCAGCCCACCCTTTGGTGAGGCTGCTTTTTCTTTGCCTGCTGGCTGGCTGTTCCACAGAAGACCCGCAGGATCTGGCAAGGCGTGCGCGGCTGCAGCTGGCCAAAGGAGATGCAGCGGCAGCACGCCAATTGGCAGAGCACGCCCTTGAACTGTCCGATGGGCCCGCCGTTCGTCTGGTGGCCGCCCGGGCCACGGCGGGGGAAGATCCGTCTGCCGCGATGCGGCATCTGGACGCAATTGCAGATGACGATCCGGTCGCCGCGGAAGCATTGGCGCTGCGGGTGAGGCTGTGCCTGGGGCATGCCTCCTTCAAGCCGCACGCGGAATCTGCGCTGCAACGACTGCTTTGCGTGACACCCAATGACCATCTGGCACGACGCCAGCTGGGCTTTTTGCTGGCGCTGCAGGGGCGGCAGACCGAAGCAATCACCTGCTGGCTGGCCAATGTTCAGGCAGGCACATTCAGCATCGACGAGCTGTGCTGGCTGGCGGCTGCCGAACGGCCGATGACCGACGACGCGGACTTCGGGCAGGTGTCCGCCAGCGACCCCCCGGCGACTGTACTGACGGCCGCGCATGCGCTGGCAAACGACTATCAGCCGGAGAGAGCGCTGGACCTGCTCCGGCAGTTTTTGCCGGAACACGAAGGCTGCCTGCCGGCCTGCGAGCAACTGGGGCGGCTGCTGCAGTCGGCCGGCCGGCCGCTGGTCGACTGGGATCGCGGGCTGCCGCCGGACGCGTTGCAGTCTTCCATCGTCTGGAATATCCGTGGCCAGTGGGCTCGTCAGTGCGGTGACACGCGACTGGCCGCGCTGTGCTTTCGTCACAGCCTCGTTTTGCAGCCCAATCAATCGGCCGTATGCCACCAGCTGTCGCAGTGCTGTGAACGGCTGGGGCAGACCGCGTCCGCCGCCCGTTTGGCAAAGCGTGGCGAGCTGTGTCTGCAGGCGGTGACTTTGGGAAAGAAACTGTCCGAGCAGAGTGCCCCCTATGACGTCTCTGTCATCAGGGAACTGGCATTCACTCTCGAAACACTGGGACGTCATACCGAAGCCGTCGCCTGGTGTGCCGTCGCCGGTCAGCAGGTTGCGGATGGCTGGCCAGCCGCCATGCGGGAGCGGCTGCGGCACACGGCGCGGCAGAAAGGCTGGGTGGTGCACGACGCTCATCCGGCCACCTGGCTGGCCCGCTTTGAGTCGGTGTGGGCGCCGCCGCAGGAGGTTGCTTCCGGCGTTCGCCCGGCAGCGAACAGCGATTCGCCCGTGGAGTTTGTGAATGTCAGCGCGGATCTGGGACTGACCCTGAACTATCAGTTTGGCACGCCGCCTGACCAGCCACAAAGACGGCTGTTCGAGTTCACCGGTGGCGGTCTGGCGGTCCTGGATTTTGATGGTGATGGGTGGCCGGATTTGTACGCCACTCAGGCGGGTCATCAGCCACCCTTCGCAAATCAGTCACGGTTCCGCGATCATCTGTATCGCAATCAGCGCGGTGTTCAGTTTGCGGAGATCTCCGCGACGGCCGGTCTGGTCAACGTGCGCTTCGGTCAGGGCGTGGCGGCCGGCGACATCAACAACGACGGCTTTCCCGATCTGTATGTCGCCAACATTGACGGCAATCAGCTGTTCGTCAACAACGGCGATGGGACCTTCACGGACGTGACCTCGTCCTCGGGGGTCGGGCATGCTGGCTGGACAACCAGCTGCGCCATCGCGGACCTCGATCATGATGGACTGCCGGATCTGTATGATTTGACGTTCGTGAAAGAGGCGTACGACAAAGTGTGTCCGGTGAACGGCGCGCCTCACAGCTGCATTCCCGGTGAACTGCCGGCCGATGACAACGTCTTCTGGCGCGGCACAGGACACGGTCACTTCGAAAACGCCACACACGAGATGCAACTGACGGCATCGGACGGGGATGGTCTGGGGCTGGTGATCGGCCAGTTTGCGGAGGCCCCACTGAGTGTCTTCGTGGCTAACGACGGACGTCCCAACTTTCTGTTTGAAGGCTTCCACGAAGAGGCTGAGGTCGTCGCGATGCCGTACTTTGATCGCGCGTCTGCCGCCGGCGTGGCGCTCGACAGCCTGGGCCAGGCGCAGGCCTGCATGGGGATTGCCGTGGCAGATTTTGATGGCGACGAGCAGATTGATCTGTTCGTTACCAACTTTTACAGCGAAAGCAACACGCTGTATCGCCAGCTCGCACCGGGCCTGTTTGACGATCAAACGTCAGCCTTTCGTTTGACAGAGCCCAGCCGTGCGATGCTCGGGTTCGGTGCTCAGGCGCTGGATGCGGACAACGATGGCTGGCCCGACCTGCTGGTAGCCAACGGCCATGTTGACGACTTCACGGCCGACGGCATCCCGTACCGCATGCCCCCGCAGTTCTACCACAACGAACAGGGGCAGCACTTCACACTCGCCACCGCAGACGGCAGCGGGCCGTTTTTCGACCAGCCGACTTTGGGGCGCAGCGTCGTGCGATGGGACTTCAATCGTGACGGTCTGCCTGATGCTGTCATCGGACGACTGGACGAATCGATCGCGCTGCTGGCCAACACCACATCCACACCCAATCATTCCGTTTCCGTTCGTTTGGTCGATGTGAAGTCGGCCCGCGACGCGGTTGGGGCGGTGGTTGTCTGCACGGTTAACGGTCGGAAGCTGCGGGCAGCGGTGACCGCCGGCGACGGCTATCACGCCAGCAACGAACGCGTGCTGCATTTTGGCCTGGGCGACGCGGACGTCATCGATCGTCTGGAAGTTCACTGGCCGGATGGCAGGCAGCAGTCGTGGCGGGACGTCCCCGTGAGTGACGCAGACGGCGGCCTGATCCTTCGGTCAGATATGTCACAGGGTGGTCTGTTCGCGATGCCCAAATAACATCGCCAGCCGGTATCGCGCAGCCCGGCGTCCACGGGAATTGAGCCGGCGGGCGCTAGCTCCCGGTTTCTGATGATTGCTCGCGTGTTGTGCTGCGATCGCAACCGAGGGCTGGCGCCCTGCGGCTCAGGTGTCTGACTTGCTGTCGCAGCACTCAGCCCACGCCGCGGCATTCCCGCACAGCGCGGTGCCAAGCTGTTTGCCGCAGCGAACAACGCGTAAGCGTAGCGACGCGACTCGGCGCAGAGACGTCCCACGAAGAGTTGACTCCAGCTGCGCAGCAGCGTCCCCCGCCACCGCTCGCCGCGGCATCGCGGCCGCCACCGCCCGCCGGGGTGTCCCGGCAAGATTGTGTTAAGGTGATGTGGGTCTCTGGCAATTGCTGGCGGGCTTGGTATGACTCGCGTATCCCTCCGTGTTTCAAAAGTGGAAGAATTCTATGTCCCGCCTTGCTGTGTTGGTTGCCTGCCTTGGATTTGTTGTGCCGTCTGCGATTGCGGATGAGACGGCGACTGGTGTCGTGTATGTGGATGCCAACGGCAATGGCCGCAGGGATGCAGATGAACGTCCGCTGGAAGGCGTGGGGGTTTCGAACGGGGCGGAAGTGGTGAAGACGGATGCCAGTGGTCGGTATGCGATTTCCGTCAGCGATGATGCGATTGTGTTTGTGATTAAGCCGGATGGCTTTCGGCCGGTCCGCGATGAGAATCATCTGTCTCGGTTCTATTACATCCACAAGCCGAACGGCTCTCCGAAGGCGCTGAAGTTTCCTGGCGTCGAGCCGACTGGTCCGCTGCCGGAGCAGATTGATTTTGCAATGTACCCGCAGGAAGAATCGCGGCAGTTTGATGTGCTGTTCTTTGGAGATCCGCAGCCCCGTGATCAGAAGGAAGTGGACTACATCGCGCACGACGTGGTGGAGGGACTGATTGGAACAGACGCTGCCTTCGGTGTGACGCTGGGCGACATTCTGTTTGACGATCTGGATCTGTTTGAGAACTTCAACCGGATGGTCGGTCGCATTGGCGTGCCGTGGTACAACGTCATCGGCAACCACGACATCAACTACGCGGTGGATCGTGATGAGCTGAGTGACGAAACGTTTGAACGCGTTTATGGTCCGGCGTACTACTCCTTTAACTACGGCGGCATCCACTTTATCGTGGTGGATGACGTGCACTGGATGTCAGACGGGGAACGCCGTTTTTACCGTTCGGGATTGAGTACAGCGCAGCTGGACTTCATCGAGAATGATCTGAAGCTGGTGCCCCAGGACACGCTGGTGGTGGCCATGATGCACATCCCCCTGGTGAAGTCGACGCCGTGGCTGGAGCCGCGTCGAGAGCGGCTGTTTCGGATTCTGGAGACGCGGGAACACTGCGTCTCACTCGCCGGTCACACGCATCATCATGAGCACGTGATGATCGACGAGGCACTGGGCTGGAAAGCCAAACAGCCGCATCACCACATTATCAACGTCACGGTGAGTGGCTCGTGGTGGTCCGGTGCACCAGACGAAAACGGCATCCCTCACACGATGTGTGCCGATGGCACGCCCAATGGCTTCACAGTGATGCACTTTGACGGCGACAACTACATGCTGGAGTATCGCGCCGCTCGCAAAGATTCGGACTATCAGGTTCGCATCTCGGCTCCGGAAGTGTTCGCCACCAGCAGTGCGACCGGCCAGGTCTTTCACGCCAACGTCTTTAACGCCATGCCGGGCGCTGTGGTGGAATGGAAAACCGACCTGCTGGATGAGTGGACCCCCATGAAGAAAGTCAACGTCGCGGATCCCGTCCACAAGGCTCTGTTCGATGCCGAGCAGCCGGCCAAAAAAGCGGGCACCCTCGCCTGGCGGGGCATGAGTCGACCCATGAAGTGCCCCCATCTCTGGGAAGCCACACTGCCGACAACGCTGGCCAAAAAGACCCACACCATCCTGGTTCGAGCCACCAACCCCAACGGCCAGGTCCTCACCGGTCGCCGCATCATTCGCATCCAATAGCTCGGGACCGCGACGCCGCGGCGGGCGGTGGTGCGGGCCGCGTTGCACGCGGCTGCTGATGCTGCGTTGTGGTCTCTGCGCGCCGCTTCGCTTACGGTCGCTCCGCGTTGCTGCGCTCTCGACAAATGGAGTCGGCTCCGCGCTTCGGCCGGGACGCTGCGGCGGGCAATGGCGTGGGGCCGCGTTGCACGCGGCTGTTGATGCTGCGTTGTGGTCTCTGCGCGCCGCTTCGCTTACGGTCGCTCCGCGTGCCTTCGCCACTCGCTCCCCGTTCCAGCGTCGGGCTGAGCACCCCGAATAGCGAGGAGTCGGCGTCGTGCTGTTCCACGTGAAACAGTGTTGGTTGAGGCTGTTCAACTCGTTCCACGTGGAACCGCCGGCTCAGAGAATGTGGACACCTCCACGCCACCACCCGCCGCGGCTCGCGGTCGCCACTGCCCGCCGAGCGTCTCGGCTGAAGCGCGGGCCCCAGCTCATCTGTCGATAACGCAGCAACGCGTAAGCGTAGCGACGCGAGCCGGCGCAGAGACCCACAACGCAGATTCAGCCCACCCACGCCACCGCCCGCCGCGGCGTCGCGGCCGGCCGGGGGGACTTGGGGTGGGGGATGTGGTAGAGTGTTTTCAGAAGGTGGGTTTCACGTGGAACCTGATCTGTGTGGATTGGGGTTGTTAAAGAAGAACGCATGACGTCGCGGTGTACGAAGCAGGAGCTGGGGCTGGTTACGTTTGCTCTGGTGATGGGGATGTGGCTGCGGTTCGCACACTCCGATCGTCTGGCGGTCGAGCATTTTGACGAGGGCGTGTATGCCTCTTCGCTGTGGTACGACGCCATCTTTGATGACGCTTATCCGATGCGTCACCTGTACGCGCCGCCCCTGTTGCCGACGCTGATTTCTTTTTGCGGCGCGATTCCGGGGTGTGAAGCGATAGCTCCATTTTTGCCATCGATGGTGCTGGGGGCCGCGACCCTGCTGATCGTGTGGTGGATGTCGCGGCGGATGTTCGGTCAGGCGGCGGGACTGTTTACGGCGTTCGTCGCCGCCTTTAGTGACTTCCATGCGCTGTTTAGTCGGATGGCCCTGACGGATGTTCCCGTGCTGTGTTTCATCTGTTTGAGTGTCATGCTGGGTGTGGAGGGAATTGCGGCCCGATCTACGCGGCGGATGGCGGCGGGCGGCGTTGTGTGTGGACTGGCGTGGTGGACCAAGTACAGCGGCTGGCTGCCTGTCGCCATTCTGGTCAGCGGCACTGCGTTCTGGTGGCTGATGGCGAAGTTTCGAAAACGCACCGTGCTGTCGCCCGTGGAACTGCTTCGGCTCAACGCGGTGTTTGTGGTGGTTGCGGTTGTGGTGTGGAGTCCGTGGCTGTGGATGCTGCAGGACGAGGGCGGCTATGCGGCCGTGTCGGCCAACCACGCGGGGTACTTGCAGGGGCTGGCTGGCTGGCAGAATCGTCTGGCGAATCACCTGACGTATTATCTGAGTCTGGAAGGCTGGTTTGGCGCGGCGGCAATCGGGATTGGCGTGCTGGCCGCCGGATCGCGGCGGTGGATCGAGCTGCGTCGTTTCACGTGGAACAGGGAGGCTGACGGGCAGCCTGCGTCTTCGTCACGATTCCCGTCCACCGAACTTCTGCAGCGAACGGCCGTGGCGTCCATCGCCATGTTTGTTGTGGGTGTGACGATTGGCCCTGTGGCCATTCTGCTGTGTGTGGCTTTGGGCGGACTGCTGGGCCGGTTTCTGTGGCCGGTCACGGTGGAACTGTTCGATCGTGCTCAGTCGGGTGATCGGTCTCCTGTTGTGTGCGACGGGGCGGGGTTCACGCCGGCCGACTTTGGCAGTGCGGCCGCCATTGATCCGCTGCTGAGCAGCAGTGTTGTTCTGGCGTGGTTCACGGGAATGCTTGTCACAACTCCGATGTACGCTCCGTATCCGAGGTTGTCTTTGCCGCTGCTGGCGTCGATCTGGCTGGCGGCCGGGGCCGGAATCGCCTGGTGGATTGAAGGTGTTCTGAACGTGGATCGTCGCGGCGGCAAAGTGGCGGCTTCCCGAACTGCGCAGCTGCTGCGGCGAGCGACCATGCTGGGAGTCGGATTTGCAATCGGCCTGACGGTGCTCAACGGCCTGCAGCTGAACGCGTCGCGGGTTTGGGGCCGCCGCACGTCACTCCGCGATGCGGCCTGGCAACTGGGCACGACGGTGCTGGCGGATGCTGACGGGACGCTGCAGCTGCCCGCTCCCGAACTTCCGCTGGACGAAGACGGCATGATTGTGCCGTGGGCCGAATCGAACGCGGAAGGCACGGATGGCGATGTGCCCACCGTCTGGGACAAAGTGGCCGAGCCACAACCTGTCGACACGCCCCTTGCGGATATGTCTCGTCCGGAAGTGGGCATCTACGTGATGGGAGAGCCGGCGCTGCTGAAGCATCTGAACAGCGCGGGGCTGATCGCCACCCCCGTGCAGAATGTGGATGTGCCTGCGTTCTCTCTCAAGGGCCGCCCTCTGCCGACGTACCTGGTGCTGGGCCCCCACGCCATCTCACAGGAAGAAGTCTTTGACAACTGGGCGGCGATCAATGTCCGCTTCGAGCACGTGACGGATGTGCATTTTGTTGTCAGTGACATTGTGCTTTACAACCTCTTTTCTCCCCGCTGGATCTCTCAGCAGCCCGAGGCCCGCGTGCAGAAGTTCGAACTTTATCGACTTCGCGGCAGCCGGGAGGCCCCGGCGGGGGATGGTGTGGCAGGCCGCTGAGCGGGCTTTGCCGGCAGGCCGAGCCAGGCGGCGCGAACCCCGGCATTCCCTTCCGCAGGGAAGCCTGTCATCGTGGGCGGTAATAGTTGAGTCGCCGGTCGCCGGTTCCCGTGTGTGGGCGACCCTTCACCGCGCGGCCAAATCGGAGAACTGGGACTGGCGGTTGATGGGCACCACGCGGTTGCGCCATCTCCGGTTGCGCCGTCTCCGGTTGCGCCGTCTTTGTCACCGCTGTTCGTGTTTCACGTGAAACCCGAACTGGGTGGCCGGAGCTCAATTGCAATCTGCCTGGCCTTCACAGCCGCTGACGGTTGCCTGTTCCGACCGTTCAGGTCTGAGCCAACTCGGGCACTTCGCGGGACTCACCAACCGCCGGCCTTGCAATTGCCACAGCAATGGTAAGGATGTTGGCAGGAGTGGCAACGGGACGGAGTCGGGCTGCACGACAGCATTGAACGACATCAACAGGATCCTCAAATCCATGACTGACGAAACTGACGTTCCTCCAACGCCCTCCGGCGTGACCGCCTATCTTGTTGTTCAGGGCGCGGCGGCGGCCATCGACTTTTACAAGAACGTCCTGGGCGCAGAAGAGACGCTTCGTCTGGCGTCCCCGGACGGGGCTATCGGACATGCGGAACTGCTGATCGGCGGTGGTGCCGTCATGCTGGCTGACGAAGTGCCCGACATGGATATTAAAGCTCCGCCCACCATTGGAGGTTCCGCCACGGGCCTGCTGGTCTATGTGGATGATCCTGATGCCGTCTTCAACAAGGCCATCGAAGCGGGCGCTACGGAATTCAAGCCTGTTGCCGATCAGTTTTACGGCGAACGTTCGGGCACGTTTGACGACCCGTTTGGCCATCGCTGGACGGTCTCCAAACGCACGGAAGAAATCTCCAGCGCCGACATCCTCGAGCGTTTCAACGAACTCTACTCTTAGCGGCACACAACGGAGCCGCGGAGCGCCAGCCCCCGGTTTCGAAGAACGCCGGTCACTTTCGGAACACGTCGAACAACCGTGGGCTATCGCCCCGCCGACGGGCGGCCTGCGTCACCCGCAGCAACTCGCGGCCGCCAGCAGGGTGGATTCGGCGAAGGCGGGGGCCTGCAGTTGGAGGCCGATAGGCAGACCGCTGGGAGCAGCCGCCAGGGGAATGGAGATGCCTGGAATGCCGGCCAGGTTGGCGCTGAGCGTGTAAATGTCGCTCAGATACAAAGCCAGCGGATCATCGGCTTTGTCACCGATGGGGAAAGCGGTGGAGGGGGCGACCGGGCCGGCGATCACGTCGACATGCTGGAAGGCTTTGTCAAAATCTTCACGAATGCGGCGACGCACTTTGAGGGCCTTGAGATAGTAGGCGTCGTAGTAGCCGGCGGACAGAGCGTAGGTGCCGAGCATGATGCGGCGTTTGACTTCCGGCCCAAACCCTTCGGCGCGGCTCTGGCAATACAGGTCCACAAGATTGTCAGTGGCCGGGTCAAACTGCTCAGAACGATGACCGTAGTGAATGCCGTCGTAACGAGCCAGGTTGCTGGAGGCCTCAGAAGGCGCGATCAGGTAGTAGGTGGCGACCGCGTATTTGGCGTGCGGCAGTTCGATGTCAACCAGTGTCGCACCCGCCGACTTGTACGCTTCGAGCTGACTCTCTATGGCCGCACGAACGTCGTCGCTCAGGCCGTCGGTGTAGTGATCTTTGACCACGCCGATGCGGAGGTTCTCGCGGGCGGTCGTCGCGGCGGTCATGTAGTTGTCCACCGGATGATCCACCGACGTGGAGTCGCGCTGATCGTGACCGGCGATGGTTTGCAGCAGCAGCGCGGCGCCGTAGGTATCTTTGGCCAGCGGTCCGATCTGATCGAGCGAACTGGCGAAGGCCACCAGGCCATAGCGGGACACGCGTCCGTATGTCGGTTTGAGCCCCACAACTCCGCAGAAGCTGGCCGGCTGTCGAATGGAGCCGCCTGTGTCAGACCCCAGGGCCAAAGGCACCATGCCGGCTGCCACCGCGGCTGCTGATCCACCCGATGAACCACCGGGCGTGTGGTCGGTGTTGGCCGGATTGCGCGTGACCCCATGCACCGATGTTTCGGTGGTGGAGCCCATCGCAAATTCGTCCAGGTTCAGCTTACCGATGACGATGCCGTCTTCCGCCTGAATACGTTCCACGACATGGGCATCGTAAGGCGGCTGAAAATTGTTCAGCATTCGGCTGCCACAGGTGGTGGCGGCGCCCTGACGACAGATGTTGTCCTTGAGCCCCAGCGGCAGGCCCTGCAACAGCCCCAGCGATTCTCCGGCCGAGCGACGTGCATCGATGGCATCCGCCGCCGCCAGCGCGGATTCGGCGTCGGTGCTCACAAAAGCGTTGATCGTGGGATTGAGTTCTGCAATCCGGGCCAGCGAGTGTTCAACGAGGGCGCGGCTGGTCGTTTCGCCGCCGTTGAGGCGGGCGATCAGATCGGCCGTGGACAAAGAGTGGGGATCGGACATGGGTTCAAAATCGAAGGGCTGAGCGACTGCGGGGAATTCCGGATCTGGGCACGACGTAAGTCGTTTGCTGGTTAGTCTTTCTGGTCGAGGATTTGCGGCACCTGGAAGTACTGTCCGTCTGTCTTGCAGGCGTTGGACAGGGCGTCTTCCCGCGGCAGGGACTCGGTTTCCGCGTCTTCCCGAAAGACGTTTTGCAGGTCGACGGCGTGTGGCATGGGATCGACACCTTCGATGTCAACTTCGTCCAGCACTTTGACGTAGCCGAGAATGCGCGTGAGCTGTTCGCCGTAGGTCGCCAGTTCCTCTTCCGAGAGAGAAAGGCGGGCCAGCGAGGCCACTTTGCGGACTTCTTCGATATCCATGAGCTGATCCTGGGGCGCTCGATGTGAGCGTTTTTGTGATGTTTCCGGCCGGGAAGTGTCTCAGGACGGCCACGGATATCAAGTGGGGAACACCGTTCCGCCGCCCGCGACCTGTGATTCCCCCGAACAATCGGACGGGACCTCGCAGCCGGCGGAACTGCCGGTCGTTGCCCGCCTTAGGGAATTTCGTGTGAAAACGGAAAATGCTGTGAATGCGGGGGAGTCGACTTTGCTAGTATTCGCCGCCTTCTGGCCACCGGTCTGCGCCGCTGGCCCTCCCCCTGTTTCACACGCAAAGTTTCGCTGTGTCGACATCCACCCCCGCTACCGAATCTACGGCCACGCGCCGCAATGACGTTCGTAATATTGCGATCATCGCTCACGTTGACCATGGCAAAACGTCGCTGGTCGACTGTCTGATCAAGCAGAGCGGCATGTTCCGCGAGAATCAGGAGATGCAGGATTGTCTGCTGGACAGCAACGATCTGGAACGCGAACGCGGCATCACGATCCTCGCCAAAAACATCGCCATGATGTACGACGACGTACGGATCAACATTATCGATACGCCAGGTCACGCGGACTTCGGCGGCGAAGTGGAACGTGTTCTCAAGATGGCCGATGGGGCCGTTCTGCTGGTGGATGCGTTTGAAGGACCGCGTCCGCAAACCCGCTTTGTCCTCAAAAAGGCGCTGGAGAACGGCCTGAAGCTGATGGTGGTCATCAACAAAATTGACCGCCCTGACTGCCGCCCCGAAGAAGTGCTGTCACAGACCTTCGACCTGCTGGTGGAACTGGAAGCCGACGACGAAACGCTCGACTTTCCTTACATCTTCTGCAGTGCCAAAGAAGGCTACGCGGTCCACGATCCCGAACAGCGCGAAGGCGACATTCGCCCGCTGCTCGACATGGTGCTGGAAAAAATTCCCGGTCCCGTCGTCCGCCCTGATGACCCGCTGCAACTGATGGTCACATCGCTCACCTGGTCCAAGTACGTCGGCAAGATTGCGACCGGCCGCATCACGGCCGGTCGCATCAAAACCGGACAGCAAATCGCGCTGATGCAGGCCGACGGCGCTGTCACCAAATCCAAAGTCGATCAGGTACAACTGTTTGACAACCTCGGTCGCGCTGATACCGACGAAGCGGCGGCCGGCGACCTGGTGGCACTGGTTGGGCTACCAGACCCCGCCATTGGCGACACCGTGTCCGACCCCGACACCCCGATCGCCCTGGAACGCGTGGAGGTGGACGAACCCACGCTGTCGATGAAGTTCACCATCAACAGTTCGCCACTGGCCGGTCAGCACGGCAAGTACGTCACCAGCCGCAATCTGCGGGAACGCCTCGAACGAGAACTGCAGTCCAACGTGGCTCTGCGGGTCGAAGAAACGGGCGACAAAGACTCTTTCAAAGTGTCCGGCCGCGGCATCCTGCATCTGGCCGTACTGATTGAAACCATGCGTCGCGAAGGCTTTGAGCTTTCCGTCGGCAAGCCGGAAGTCATCGTCCGCACGATCGATGGCAAGAAGTGTGAGCCTTACGAACTGCTCGTCGTTGATGTGCCCACCGGCGACGTTGGCCCCGTGATGGAACTAGTCGGCAACCGCCGTGCCCAAACCATCGAGATGACGGGCTCGGCCACCGGCATGACGCATCTGGAATTCAGCATTCCCGCCCGCGGCCTGATTGGTCTGCGAACCCGCATGCTGAACGCCACCCGTGGCGAAGCCATCATGCATCACCGCTTTGAAGAATATCGCCCCATCGAAGGCGAAATTCCCGCTCGCCAAAACGGCGTGCTGGTCTCGCAGGTCAGTGGCAAAGCGGTTGCCTACGCCCTGTGGAAACTGCAGGAACGCGCCGAAATGTTTGTGAAGCACGGCGACGACGTGTACGAAGGCATGATCATTGGCGAGAACAGTCGCGAGAACGACATGGTCGTGAATCCTGTTCGCGAAAAGAAGCTGACCAACGTGCGTTCCGCTGGTGCCGATGATGCCATCACGATGCGCCCCGCGCGCGACATGAGTCTGGAAGCGGCCCTCGAATACATCGAGTGGGATGAGTACGTGGAAATCACGCCCGAAGTGATTCGTCTGCGGAAAACCTTCCTGACGGAAAATGACCGCAAGAAGTTCGCCCGGAAGTAAAAGGCGCTCCTTCGCCTGATCCGGTTCGGATAAATAGGCGCTCCTTTGCCTGATCCGGTTCGCTGCGCGAGACCGGCATTCGTTTCGGCTTCGCCTGCAACATCAGGCTGCGGAGCGGATTTCTTTGCTTTTGACCGGTTCTTGGACAGAACCTTTCACTGGTTGACGGTGTCCGCAACCGGTGATAACCTAACCGCCATGACAAACGCACTGCTAAACCTGAGCCTAATTCTACTTCAGAAATGAAGTCCGCCTCAGGTACGTAGTCTGTCACGCTCTGCAAATACCATTACCCTGAGGTTCTGCCTCAGGGTTTTTTGTTTCCACCGGATGGCAGTCCTCGAATTCTCAAAGGCGTCCGACCCATGACCGGCGATCAAATCGTAATCTTTGACACCACCTTGCGCGACGGAGAGCAGTCCCCCGGCTGCAGCATGAACACCAAAGAAAAGTTGGAAGTCGCCAGCGCCCTGGTGGAACTGGGTGTCGACGTCATCGAAGCCGGCTTTCCCATCGCCTCCCCCGGTGACTTCGAAGCGGTCCACCAGATTGCCGCCCGCTTTGGCGATCGCAGCACCATCTGCGCTTTGGCCCGCAGCCTCGATGCCGACATCGCCCGCGCCAAAGAAGCACTGGCCAGCGCCGAAAAACGACGCATCCACGTCTTCCTGGCCACCAGCGCCATCCATCGGGAGCACAAGCTCAAAATGGATAAGCAGCAGATCATCGACAAAGCGGTCGAAGCCGTTGCCAACGCCAAAGAGTTCTGCGACGACATCGAATTCAGCCCCGAAGACGCCGCCCGCACCGAACTCGACTTCCTCTGCGAAGTGGTCGAAAAAACAATCGCCGCCGGAGCCACCACCGTCAACATCCCCGACACCGTCGGCTATGCCACCCCAAGCCACTACTTCAAGGTCATTCGCTACCTGAAAGAAAACGTCTCCAATATCGAAGACGCCATCATCAGCACCCACTGCCACAACGACCTGGGCCTGGCCGTCGCCAACAGCCTCGCTGCGGTCGAAGCCGGCGCCCGCCAGATCGAATGCACCATCAACGGTCTGGGCGAACGCGCGGGCAACGCGGCCCTGGAAGAAGTGGTCATGGCCATCCGCACCCGCGCGGACTACTACAACGTCCATACCAAAATTCAAACCGAACGCCTTGTCCCCACCAGTGATCTGGTCTCCTCCATCACCGGCATGAAAGTCCAGCGCAACAAAGCCATCGTCGGCCAGAACGCGTTCGCCCACGAAGCCGGCATCCATCAGCACGGTGTCCTTCAGGAACGCTCCACCTACGAGATCATGCGGCCCGAAGACGTCGGCTACGTCGGCCAGAACCTCGTGCTCGGCAAACACAGCGGTCGCCACGCCTTCCGCGACCGCGTCAAAGAACTGGGCTTCGAACTGTCTGACGATGAAATGCAGCAGGCCTTCGACGATTTCATCGCCCTGGCCGACAAGAAAAAAGAAGTCTACGACTCCGACATTCGCGCCCTCATCGACAGTCGCCTCACTGACGCCCCCGCCCGCTGGAAACTCATCAGCTTCCACACCTCGGCAGGATCCTCCGTCCCCACCGCCACGGTCGAACTGCAGTGCGAAGACGAACCAGTCGTCTGTGACGCCGCCATCGGCGATGGTCCCATCGATGCCGTCTTCTGGGCGCTCGAACGTGTCATGGACATGCCCGCCAAACTCGAAGAATTCGATGTCCGCAGCGTCTCTCAGGGCAAAGACGCCCTCGGAGAAGTTCGCGTCGCCATCAACGTCCTGGGACGAAAATACCAGGGCAAAAGCGTCAGCACCGACATCATCGAAGCCGCCGCCAACGCCTACCTCCAGGCCCTCAACAAAGCCGACGCTGCGGCCGGCCGAGACGCCCCGACAGGCGGCCGAGACGCCCCGACAGGCGGCCGGGACGCCCCGGCGGGCGAGGGCGTTGAGTAGACGAGGCTGCGTTGGGGGGTCTCTGCGCCTACGGGCTCCCGTTGGTCGCCTGCGACAACCGAGGTGGCACCGCGCGTCAGCCGCAGGGCGCTAGCCCTCGGTTTCGTGCTATGGGTCAACCGAGAAACCGGGGCTAGCGCCCGTCGGCTGAGAGGCCACGGGCGTAGCGGAGCAAAATCCAGCGCCCTAGATGTGCTGATTGCCGAGCTCGCTGCGTTCACCCCCGCCTGGAGTCACCGCGGTCCCGTCAGCCGCAGGGCGCTAGCCCTCGGTTTTGTGGTATTGGCCGACCGGGAAACCGGGGCCAGCGCCCGTCGGCTGAGAGGGCAGCACGGGCGTAGCGGAGCAAAATCGAGCGCTGAAGATGTGCTGATTATTGCCGAGCTCGCTGCGTTCAGCCCCGCCTGGAGTCACCGCGGTCCCGTCAGCCGCAGGGCGCTAGCCCTCCGTTTCGTGCTATTGCCCGACCGGGAAACCGGGGCCACCGCCCGTCGGCTGGTCATGGCCACCATGTATCGGCGAAGCGCGGAACCGACCTCGTTTGTCGAAAGCGAAGCAACGCGTAAGCGTAAGCGTAGCGTAGCGACGCGGCTCGGCGCAGAGATGTGCCACAAAGAATGGACCCCAGCTGCGCAGCAGCGTCCCCCGCCACCGCCCGCCGGGGCGTCCCGGCCAGCCGGCTAGCGGCGGCGGGCGCCGGAGCGTTGTCGTTTGCGGCCGCGTTTCTTTTTGGGTTGTGAGGATTCGGCGGGCACTTTTTGTCCGACTTTGTCTTTGAGGTCGGCGAGTCGATCGCGGAGTTGGGCGGCGCGTTCGAAGTCGAGTTGTTCGGCGGCGGCCAGCATTTCGGTTTCGAGTTCTTTGATGTATTCGGTGGTGACGTATTCTTCTTCGGTGGCCATGCCGACGGATTCGCGTTCGAGTTGTCGGGCGGCGATTTCTTCTTCGATGCCTTTGCGGATGGCTTTGGTGATGGTCTCCGGCGTGATGTTGTGTTCTTCGTTGTAGGCCAGCTGAATCGTGCGGCGGCGGTTGGTTTCGTCGATGGCGCGCTGCATGCTCTGGGTGACGGTGTCGGCGTAGAGAATGACTTCGGCGTTGACGTTGCGAGCGGAGCGGCCGATGGTCTGGATGAGGCTGGTTTCGCTGCGGAGGAAGCCTTCTTTGTCGGCATCGAGGATAGCGACAAGGCTGACTTCGGGCAGGTCGAGACCTTCGCGGAGCAGGTTCACGCCGACGACGGCGTCAAATTTGCCTTCGCGCAGTTCACGGAGCACTTCGACGCGTTCGATGGCGGTGAGCTCGGAGTGCAGCCACTGGCAGTGGATGCCTTCTTCCTGCATGTAGTTGGTGAGATCTTCGGAGAGTCGTTTGGTGAGCGTGGTGACGAGCGTGCGTTCACCGCGTTCGGCGCGGTCACGGATGGCGTCCAGCAGGTGGGGCACCTGACCGCGGGCGGGCACGACGTGAATGACGGGATCGACCAGTCCGGTGGGGCGGATGACCTGTTCGACGACTTCGCCTTCGGTTTGCTGCAGTTCCCAGTCACCGGGTGTGGCGGAGACGAGCATCAGTTTTTTCTGTTTGGCGTCCCATTCGTCGAAGGTGAGTGGCCGGTTGTCTTTGGCCATGGGGATGCGGAAGCCGTGTTCGACAAGGGTGGACTTGCGGGCCTGGTCGCCGGCGTACATGGCGCGGATTTGCGGGATGGTGACGTGCGATTCGTCGACCATCATCAGGAAATCGTCGGGGAAGAAGTCGTAGAGGGTGTAGGGCGCTTCGCCCGGTTTGCGGCCGGCCAGGGCGCGGCTGTAGTTTTCGATGCCCGGGCAAAAGCCCGTTTCTTTCATCAGTTCCATGTCGTAGCGAGTGCGGGCGGCCAGACGCTGGGCTTCGAGCAGCTTGCCTTCTTCACGAAAGACTTTGAGCTGGTCATCGAGTTCCTGCTGAATTTCGTCGAGCGCTGAATCGATGCGGCTTTGGGGCAGGACGAAGTGTTTGGCGGGGTAGATGTAGATGTCGGGGAGAGATTCGGACTCTTTGCCGGAGACCGGATCAATCATGCTGAGCTTTTCGATTTCGTCGCCCCACAGTTCGATGCGGTAGGCGAATTCTTCGTAGGCCGGCCAGACTTCGATGACGTCGCCGCGGACGCGGAATTTGGCGCGGCCGGGGTCGTAGTCGTTGCGTTCGTACTGAATGTCGATGAGCTTCATCAGCAGCGCATCGCGGTCGATCTGCTGGCCGACATGCAGCGGGATCATCATGTCCAGATAGTCTTTGGGCGAGCCCAGACCGTAGATGCAGCTGACGGTGGAGACGACGATGACGTCGTTGCGACTGACCAGGGCGCTGGTGGCCAGCAGGCGAAGGCGATCGATTTCTTCGTTGATGGAGGCGTCTTTTTCAATGTAGATGTCGCGCTGGGGATTGTAGGCCTCGGGCTGGTAGTAGTCGTAGTAGCTGACAAAGTAGCAGACCGCGTTGTTGGGGAAGAACTCGCGGAATTCGGAGTACAGCTGGGCGGCGAGCGTTTTGTTGTGAGAGAGGACCAGCGTGGGTTTCTGCACCTGCTGGATGACGTTGGCCATGGTGAACGTCTTGCCGGAGCCAGTGACACCGAGCAGCACCTGTTTGGTTTTGCCTTCATCGAATCCGCTGATGAGACGCTCGATCGCTTTGGGCTGATCGCCGGCCGGGTCAAAGTTGCCGCCGAGCTGGAAGGCGTGTTCGTGTTTTTCAGGCATGATGTGGACCGCTGGCGGTGTTCAGCCGGACGTTTGGCAAAGGCGGCTGATGCTGTCTGCTGACGAAGGGCCAATCGCGGGAGTGCCAATGGAGGGCAGGCGGCCGGCTCTTCAGAAATTTGTCAAATCGGGTGTCTGTGTGATGATAGGCTCTGGGGCAGGATATTCCCTGGCCGGTGTGATCTGGTACCATGAGGCGTCAGTTTTTCGAAAGGAATATCATGCGCTGGAATCTGATGTGTGGCCTGCTGTTTGTTTGTGTGGGGGCCGCAGTGGCCGATGATTCGCCCCAGTTTCTGGGAGCCGGTCGAAACGGAGTGTTGCACGAAACTGGACTGGTGGCCGAATTTGGCGATGACGGCCCGAAACAGCTGTGGCGCTCGAAGCTGGGCGTGAGCATGTCAGGGCTGGCGGTTGTGGGCGACGAAGTGTTTACGCTGTACCAGGACGGCGCGAAGCAGTTTGTCGTCGCGCTGAAGCTGGCGGATGGCGAGGTCATCTGGAAGACGGCAATCGGCGAGAACTATAAAAACTCGATGGGCAACGGCCCGCGGGCGACGCCCACTGTGGTGGATGGCGTGGTGTATGCGTTCAGCGGCGACGGCGTGCTGGCGGCTCTGAAGGCGCAAAGCGGCGTGGTGCTGTGGTCGGTGAATACGGTTGGCACACTGAAGACACAGGTGGCTGATTATGGCATGGCGAGTTCTCCGCTGGTGACGGAGCACGGTGTGGTCGTGCAGGTCGGCTCACCCAACGGCTGCGTGTGTTGCTTTAATAAAGCGACGGGCGAGCGGAAGTGGGCGGCCGGCGACGAACTGGCCGGCTATTCTTCACCCATCATGGCGACACTGGCGGGTGTGAAACAGGTGGTGGCGGTTAATGGGGCGGAAGTGCTCAGTCTGGATCCGGCGACGGGCGCTGTGCTGTGGGAGTTTCCGTTTGTGACCGAGTACAACTGCAATACGGCATCGCCCGTGGTGCTGGATGCGGATCGTGTGTTGATTTCCGCTGGCGAAAACCACGGTTCTGTTGTGCTGAAGGTGACGGGCAGTGGCAAGTCACTTGCGGTGAGCGAAGACTGGAGTTCTCTGGGACGCGGCAGTGTGCTGCGAGCCGAGTGGCAAACGCCCGTGCTGGCTGAGGGTGTGCTGTATGGCTTTGACAACATCGGCAGCGCGGGGCCGATCACCAATCTGGTGGCGGTGGACGCGGCCACGGGAAAACAACTGTGGATGGAAAAACGGTTTGGCAAAGGCAATTTGGTCATGGCGGACGGCCGTGTTTACATCACCACAATGAAGGGCGAATTGGTGGTGGGCACGGTGACTCCTGAAGGCTACGAAGAGACGGCTCGTGCTGTGCTGACCGGCATGACGCGTCAGGCGCCCGTGATTTCGGGCGGGCATCTGTTGATGCGGGATGACGCAGAAGTCGTGTGTATCGACCTGCGTGCCAACTGAATGATCCAGCGATATCGCGAGTTGCCCGTCGTCGTATGTTCGTCACGTCGGTTGCCTGTGTGGTCAGTTTGGTCCGCAGGCGGCGCGGCGGGGCAGCAAAAAACGTGCAAATGTGGATGGACGGGGACCCCAGAGCGTCTAAAACCCATCGGTTCGATATCGCTGCGCATAAGGCCACACCGTCATGATCATCCAGAAGCAGTACAAGTTTTACGCCGCTCACCGCAACGAAACGCTGCAGGATAAGTGCAGCAATCTGCACGGCCATCGTTATGGCGTACGCTGCTATTTTGAGGTGGAACGCGAAGGCGACATTAGCACGCTGTTTGGCGATTTTGATGCCAAAGTAGAGCCGTGGCTGAAGCAGCGCTATGACCACGGCATGCTGATCAGCGTCCATGACCCCCTGTATGAAACGCTGCAGATGCACATGGAACGCACGGGTGAAAACCTGCGTCTGAACGTGTTCGACGGTCCCACCAGCGTGGAAAACCTGTGTCACAAGCTGTTCACTGAAATCACGGCGATGGGCTTTCGCCTTGAGCGTCTGGAAGTGCAGGAGACAGACACATCCACAGTTTCGTACACGCGTGAAGACTGGGTGGCCGACAATCGTTTCTTTGCCCAGCGGAGCGAGCAGAGTTCACACGGCTCGGTCGACACGGCCGCTCCCACTGATCGCATGGAAGCCGACATTCAGGCTTAACGAATCGTTCGCTGGACCAACGACAATCTTTCCGTCGGTCGCCCGAATCGACAGCGAATCGACAGCACTCATCGAGGGCCCACCATCGCGAAAAACGCGGAAGGCCCCTGCCCAGAATGGAGCGTCGCCTGCAGGCAAAAACGCCCCGCCCAGGCGGGACCGCCCTGTGCAGATCGCAGCCGGTCTAGCAACTCGGTGGTGAAACCGCCTGACGGGCGGCTGGCGGTGTGAGTGTCGTCGTCTTCTTGCGTCGCGACACGGGTATGCGGTGCCAGATCCAGGTCAGGAACACATAGCCGCAGTAGCGACACCGCACACAGCGATGGAAAAACAGACAGTGATACCAGCGGCTGTGTGATGCGCAGCGGCGAACATATCTGCCGTGACGGCAGTATTTGCAATCTTTCATTTCGGCCCTCCCTGCCATCCAGCCGCCGGAATGCAAGGTGCGACGGCAGACGGTCTTCACTGTTGAAGTCGTCCAGACAGAGATTCGGGGCTAAGTAATTTCACCCGGGGTGAGAACACCCGCTAAGGTTGGTGTTCATAACGTGAAAAACTCGGAATGGTCCGCAAACGCTGCACATCCGGACCGCGTTTCGGCGTGACCAGGCAAGTCTGACTGGCGATGGCAGCATTTGCCGGGTGAACTCGCCAGAAAGCGCCGGTTTTCGTACACTTCGGTCCGCCAAATTTGACAACCAACCGGACACCACGAGACAGGGACGCCCCGTGAAATCTTTCCAGGACAGGAACGTCTTGCTGACCGGAGCTGCCTCCGGAATTGGCAGAGCACTGGCACAGCAACTGGCCGAAGCCGGCTGTCGTTTGTATCTGGTTGACATCGATCAACGGGCCCTGCAAACCGTGGCCGAAGATCTGACGACTGCCGGGACGACAGTCTGGACGCGTGTGTGTGATCTTTCGGTGGCGGCCGACGTTGACAACATGCTGGCGGATTTTGATGAGCGTGTGGGGATTCTGGATTTGCTCATCAATAACGCGGGCGTGGCCTACTACGGTCCCACCGAACAGATGTCGCAGCAGCAGTGGGACTGGCTCATGCAGATCAATCTGCTGTCACCCATCCAGATTACCAACCACTTTCTGCCTCATCTGCTCACACGCCCGGACGCCCACATTGCCAATATGTGCAGCATCAGTGGTATGGTGGCCGGAGGACGCTTCGCCGCCTACAACACCAGCAAGTTCGGTTTGATTGGATATACCGAAGCACTCCGCGCCGAGTACGGTCGCAAGGGCATTGGTGTGACGGCCGTCTGCCCAGGGCCCGTTACCACCAATCTCTACAAGTCAGCGGCGGCCGGCCGAAAAGATACGTCCGTGCCGGAGCCACCGCCTCTGTTGTCGGCCACTCCCGACCAGGTGGCCCATCGCACTCTGCATGCCATTCGGCGCAATAAGCGACAGCAGCTCATCACGCCGATGGCGTACGGTCTGTACTACATGAAGAAGCTCACCCCGGGGCTGATTGACTTTGCCAGTCAGGTGAGTCGTAAAAAGAAAAAGCGACTGGCCGAATTGCAGCGGCGGGAAGACGAACGCCTTGCCCAGGCCAGCGACCAGACGCACAACGCCAAAGACGCCGCTTAAGCGACGCTGAAGCGGGGCGAGTCGGCAGCCGATTCTCACGCGGCAAGAGCCCGCGAAAAAAGCCTGCGGCAAAAAAACGCGGCGCTTGCCGACAGCTGTGCTCACCGCCGCGAGCTAATCGGCCGGCATCAACCTGTTCGCAACCGTCGGGTCGAGCATCGCCGCTGTTGCCAGTGCTACCGTCTGTGCGCCGGCCTGCAAATAGGCGGTGACGTGTTCGGACGTGGAAATGCCACCCACTCCGACAATTGACAGGTCGATCCCTGTGCGCTGAATAATGTCCGCAAACAGCCGCACCTGTTCGATGCTGGCCGTGCGAATCGCGTCTCCGCAGATGCCGCGTGACTGTCCGTCAAACAGTGGTCGGCCATCCGTGCCACGCACTTTGGCTGAGATGGAATTGGTCATTGCCAGGCCGTTCGCGGACGGGGCGACGGCAGCGATCAGCTCTCTAATGTGCTGATGATCGGTTGTATGGCCAATCTTCAGCACCAGCGGTGTGCGGCCGATGGCGGCACGAATCGCGGCCGCCACCTGAGCGGCTGCGGCGGGATTCTGAAACAGCTGTCCGTCCGACGTCGACACATTCGGGCAGCTGAAATTGGCTTCAATGCCATCGGCGCCGGCTTCTGCCGCCATGCGGGCTGTCGCGGCGAAGTCGTCAGTGAGCTGCTGCAGGGCGGCCGCCGGTTGAGTGAGAGCCGGGTCTGCTGTTCCCACCACTGACACGATCAGTCGTTTTCCTTCGGGCAGTCGAGCCCTCGTGCGCTGGATGTCCGCCTGCCAGATGTCGGGCGAAACAGACGGCATGCCAAATGAGACGGCCCAGCTGTCTGTGGGGGAAGTGCTCGCGGACACACGGGTGCCCGCTGTGGACAGCGCATCTGTGTCCACATGAACGAGGTTGGGCAGTTCGTAACAGCGCCGCGCGGAACTGCGGACCGTTTTGTACACGAGAATATCAAAACCCAGGCTGGCATAGTGACACACCCAGTCGCCATTGAGCAGCGGACCAGCCGAAATCCCCAGCGGTGAAGCCACGGGCAGATGGCACCAGAACCACGGGGCCCCGCTCCTGGCCCGCGGGGGCGGGACACGATCGCCGCGCGGCGCCTGCTGCAGATTGGTCAGCCACGAGGCGTTGATGTCATAGCAACGAGGTTCGCTCATGAGCCTGACATCGCGTCCGGTTTTTCCAGGGCCACCACCACCCACGCGCCGGTCCCCGCCGCTGGCGATGTGGACAGCTGGACGATTTTCCAGCCGTCCTCCAGATAGTCTGCCAGGTATTCGTCCACACGCCCGTGGAATTCACTGGTGCTGAAGATAATCCCGGATCGTTTTCGCTCAAAACCCGACGTGTCCAGATAAACAGTAACGAGTTTATGCATGCCAGAGTCAATCTACTGTTGGTTCCCACGTGGCTGATCGCCGCGAAATCGAAAACAGCGAAGTTGCGCTTCGCGACATGGCTCCTAAGTATAGGTGAAGCTGCGTACAAACGCACGGAAGGCGGAGTTCTGCCGACGGCACGCCCCCCGGCCGCCTTGTCTTTCCCACCAGGAATTCTGCGTGGAGATCGAACCGACGCTGTGGCTGTACTAAGATTCGGTGGGCGTCACATTTCAGGGAGTCGATTCGGCCATGTCATTTTTCGGTGTTTTCTTTTCTGCTGTCCCCAAACTGTTCTGGTCCGAGTACTCCGGAGAGCCATTTCGGCAGTGCATTGCCTGCAAGGTTCCGCTGCTCGAGGCCAACATGCATGTTGTGAAAAAGAAGATTGTGGGCAATGAAGCCGTCCTGGAGATGGCGCTGTGCAACCGTTGTCAGCAGCAGCAGATGGAAGAGATGTCTGAAGAAACGCGGAAGAACCTGACCGCGTTTATGTCGGAGCAGTTTCAGAAGATGACGGCGGAGCAGTTGTCCGGTGATGAAGATGGTCCCCGTGTGATCGAGGTCGTGGAAGTGACCGACGAGCAGGAAGGTCAGGACCTGCTCCAGCGCTGCACAGACAACTGCATTGTCTGCGGAATCGATCGGGACAGCTGCCATCGCTATTCACTGGCGGGCGTCTGTCAGGACTCTCAGCTTGTCGTGCAGGTTACACCGCTGGGGCAGACGCCAATGATGGTGTGTGAAAAGTGCGAAGAGAAGATGAACGACCTGATCTCTCAGGAGACTCGCGACTCCTGGGATCGCTTTGTGGAAGAACATCTTGACGGCCCACCCGGCGTGGAACTCGACTCGCCCTCGACATTCCCCATGAGCCCGTAGCCCTTCCGGTTCGTGAGCGGTTCGGCCATCGGTCCGTCTCAGTCTCTGTGTGCCCAAAAGATAAGCTCCAGGTTAAGCCAACAACAGATGCCGGCAGCGGCGGTTCGCAAGCCTGCCCCTGCGAAGATGCCTGCTGCCATCCGCCGCGGGCGGGCTTTGACTTTTTCTTGCAGTTTCCGGTTTTGTCGGATGCACGGATTGGATTCCCGAACACATCAATGCGGCTTCGCGTTTTCCAGTCTCGTATTCCCCCGATCGGTGTAGGTTTCTGAGTAGCCAGGGAACACACACTGCACGGGGCGAGACATGACGCGAGTGGCCATCGTAACGGGATCTGCAGGACTGATTGGTGCGGAAGCGGTCCGCTTTCTCTGCCGACAGGGGCTGACCGTTGTGGGAATCGACAACGACATGCGTCGCGAGTTCTTCGGAGACGACGCGTCGACCCTGTGGGCCCGGCGGCAGCTGGAAGAACAGTTTGCCAGTTACCATCACCGCGAAGTGGACATCCGCTCGATTGATGACGTCAATCGCGTGTTTGCCGAGTTTGGCCGTGACACTGAACTCATCATTCACACGGCTGCTCAACCCTCTCATGACTGGGCCGCGAAGGCGCCGCATGTTGACTTTGCCGTTAACGCCAACGGCACGTTGAACCTGCTGGAAGCCACTCGTAAGCACTGCGAGAAGGCTTCGTTCATCTTTACGTCCACCAACAAGGTTTATGGCGACAATCCCAATCGTCTGCCGCTGGTGGAGCTGGAGACTCGCTGGGAAATCGAGCCGTCGCACCCGTGGTTCGAGCACGGGATTGACGAGTCGATGTCAGTTGACCACGCCAAGCACTCGCTGTTTGGTGTGTCCAAGCTCGCAGCCGATGTGCTCGTGCAGGAGTATGGTCGGTACTTTGGCATGAACACAGCTGCGTTTCGGGGAGGTTGCCTCACTGGCCCGGGCCATTCCGGTACGCAGCTGCACGGCTTTCTGTCCTATCTGGTGAAATGCTGCGTGAACGGGACCGAGTACACCGTGTTTGGCCACAAGGGCAAGCAGGTTCGCGATAACATTCACTCGTTTGATCTGGTTCAGATGTTCTGGCAATACCACCAGAGCCCGCGCCCCGGCGAGGTTTACAACGCTGGAGGTGGTCGCTTCAGCAATTGTTCCATGCAGGAAGCCATTCAGATCAGTGAAGAAATTGTCGGTCAGAAACTCCGATATACGCATGCCGAACAGCACCGCATCGGAGATCACATCTGGTACGTGTCGGACACCCGCAAATTTCAAAGCCACTATCCACAGTGGCAGCAGCGTTTTGGGATTCGCGAAATCATCGAACAGATCGCCCTGGCGGCGATGACGTCTGTCGAGTCTCCGGCAGCCGATGACCGCGCGATCAAAACCGAACCCCAGACAGCTTCTCAGAACTGACCATGAGCGATATTCGCACCATTTTGATCACAGGCGGCGCCGGATTTGTCGGCAGCAGTCTGGCTGTCGCATTTCGCGACGACTTCCCGGACGTACGTGTCGTGGCCATGGATAACCTGACGCGTCGCGGCAGCGAACTGAATCTGCCCCGGCTGCAGCGCGCTGGCGTGGAGTTTCTGCACGGCGATGTCAGGCAAACAGATGATTTCGCCGCTGCCGGGCACTTTGATCTGCTCATTGATTGTGCGGCCGAACCCTCTGTTCAGGCCGGACTGGGCACGTCCCCCAAACCCGTTTTTGACATCAATCTGAATGGAACGATCAACAGCCTGGAAGCGGCCGCCAGACACGATGCCGCGTTTGTGTTCCTCAGCACCAGTCGCGTTTATCCGATTGCCGCACTGAATGCTGTTGCCTGGTCAGAGGCTGACACCCGTTTCGAGTGGATTCAACACGATACGGGTGTTTCGCCGCAGGGGATCACTGAAGAGTTTCCGCTGCACGGGAGCCGGTCGTATTACGGGGCCAGCAAACTGGCCAGTGAACTGATCGCTCAGGAATACGCCGCCAACGCCGGGATGCCTGTGATCATCAACCGCTGCGGAGTGCTGACAGGCCCCTGGCAGATGGGTAAAGTTGATCAGGGAGTTGTTTCGCTCTGGGTTCTGCGGCATCACTTTGGTCAGGCGCTTAAGTACATCGGGTATGGAGGGACTGGCCGACAGGTGCGCGATATTCTCCACGTGCACGACCTGTATCGCCTGATTCGACGGCAGCTGGACAGCGTCACGTCCTGGGATGGCAGCGTCTACAATGTCGGCGGAGGTCGGGATGTGAGTGTTTCGCTGGCGGAGCTCACCGGCATCACGCGCGAGATTGTCGGACGCAGTGTGCCCCTCTCGTCTGTCCCCAAAACCAGTACCGTGGATTTGCGTGTCTACCTAACCGACAATTCCCGAGTCTCATCAGCGTTCGACTGGCGGCCGCAAAAGTCTCCCGCCCGAATCATCGAAGACATCTACGAATGGGTGCTGCAGCACGAAGATTCACTGGCACGCCTGCAGCCACCGACAGCAGCGGCGGTTCAACCGCGGCGGGATGGACACCGGAGTCAGGTCGGTGGTCGGTGATGGTTGCAGGTCCCTTTTGTGGCCTGCCGCTTTGCTGCCGTTCCACAATTGCCTCATGTGATTGCCTCTTGCGGTTTTGACTGCTCCGCTGAGTGAATTCCAGCGGCTGCATCCGCTCCCCCAGCCGTCCCCCGCCAGACATCCACTCGCCAGGCATCGCCCGCACACACCTGTGCCGCTGCCATCGTCGGAGTCAGATCTCTCCCCCAGCGGTCATTGGCTCGCTGGCTCACTTGCCATCGGCACCGCGGCCCCTCCCCCCATCACGATCCCCGCGCCGCGACTGAGAACCTCGTACACCGCCCTGCTGTCATGGGGCAGTTGAGACTCTGCGTCAAACGTCTCTCCTCACAAGGCCAACTGGTGTCAGGGACTCTGGCAATTCCTTTCATTTTTTCCCATTGCGCGGACACCCAGGGGCAACGTTTGCCAGTGAAAGGGGTTTCCTGTCGCTGACTCTGTCGCAAACACTGAAAAAACGGTCACCAACCCTCAACGCCCCTGACCCACTAGCTAAAATCCGGCCATGAAACGACAAGTGGCCCTGATTATCGAGACTTCCAGCATCTACGGACGGAATCTGCTGTCCGGCATCGTGCGCTACATGCGCATGCACGACGAATGGTCCGTGTACCTTGAGCAGCGTGACCTCTGGAAACAACCGCCCACATGGCTCAACAACTGGCCGGGCGACGGCATCATCACCCGCACCACAACCCCGGAACTGCTGGAATCCACCAAACGCACGGGCGTCTCGCTGGTCGAAGTCAACGACCGACGCGGCGAATCAGAACTCATTCAGGTGCGGTCCAACGATGCGGCCGTCGGTGAAATGGGGGCCGGTCACCTCATGGATCGCGGCTTCGAACGCTTCGCTTACTGCGGCTTCACGGGCGAGGCCTGGTCCATGCGACGTCAGGAAGCCTTCGAAAAAACGGTGGCCACCCGACCCGGGGCCACGTGCGAAGTCTTCAACTCTGTCTGGCACGGTGAAGGCGCACAAACATGGGTGGAGGAACGCCAGGCCATCGCTGAATGGCTGCAGCAACTCACTCTGCCCATTGCCATCATGGCCTGCAGTGATGTCCGCGCGCAGCACGTCATCGAAGCCTGCTCCCAGCAGGGCATCGCCGTTCCCGAGCAGGCGGCCGTCCTCGGCGTTGACAACGACGATCTGCTCTGTCGCCTCTGCTCGCCTCCCCTGTCCAGCGTCATCCCCAACGCCGAACTGGTCGGTTTTCGCGCCGCTCAGGAACTCGATCGACTCATGAACAACCGCCCGCCGGAACACGACGGCAATGTGCAGGAAATCAATCCCCTCGGTGTCGCCACACGTCATTCCACAGATGTGGTCGCCATCGAAGACCGTGGTATCGCCGCCGCACTGCAGTACATTCGCGAACACGCCTGCCGCGGCCTCACCGTCGACGAAGTCGTCAAACAAAACAGCGTCTCACGCAGCACACTCGAAAGACAGGTCCGCAAACACCTGGGCCGCACACCCCAGGAAGAAATTCGCCACGTCCAGATCAAACGCGTCCGCGAACTGCTCCTGGCCACCGACCTGCCCGCCGAAGGCATCGCCGGACTCTGCGGCTTTGATCACCCCGAGTACATGCATGTCGTCTTCAAACGCATCGCCGGCATGACCCCCGGCGAATTCCGACGCCAGGCCAAACCCTAGCGGGCCGGGACGCCCCGGCGGGCGGTGGCGTTGGTGCCGCGTTGCACGCGGCGGATGATTCTGCGTGGAAGGTCGCTGCGCGCCGCTTCGCTTACGGTCGCTCCGCGTTGCTGCGCTAAGACTATCGAGGTTGCACCGCGCTTGGAGAGGCAGATCGGGCTGAACGCAGCGAACCTGGGCAGTGCTGACCACGACTCGCGGCCAGGCGCGGAGCCCCCCAGTTTGTCGTAGCGCAGCAACGCGGAGCGGCTCGGCGCAACGATTCCACCTGCAAAATCATCGGCCGCGTGCAACGCGGCCCCGCCGCCGCGACTCACGGCCAGGCGCGGAGCAACCTCGATAGTCGTAGCGAAGCAACGCGGAGCGCCTCGGCGCAGCGACTCCACCTGCAAAATTACCTCATCAACGCCACCGCCCGCCGCGGCGTCGCGGCCTAGAGTTGGCGGAGGCGGGGGTTGGAGGAGGTGCTTTTTTGTTCTTCGATCTTCATGTCGGTAATTTTCCAGAGACCGTCGCGTGGTTCGACGCGGAAGATGGCGCAGAACTGGTTTTGTCGTTCGTGGATGTGACCCCAGTGTTCGACGGTTCCGGAGACGTCCCAGCGGCTGCGGATCTGGAAACCGGGCCACTCGGGACTGGTATCGGAGGTGACCAGTTCTCCGTTTTCGTAGTTGACGGCCTGAACGCGGGCCACGGCGCCTCCCTGTTCTTTGATGGCAAGGCTTTCGTTGAGCTGCAGATAGAGCGTCTCAAGCAGATCGCCGTCGACGGACTTTGCGAGGATATCGTAGACGAGTTGTTCGGATCCGAATTCCAGAGCGCTGTAGGCTCCGGAGTGCAGATCCTGAAAGACATCGGTGGCGTTTGCGGCAGTGAGCGGTTCGCGTGTCTGAAAAGGGCTGTCGATTTCCGTGCGGGCGAAGGGCCACATCATGGCGGCAACGATGAGCAGAGCGGCACTGACGCGGCTGAGTGACGGCAGGCTGAACAGTTGCACGAGGATAGCGATGACGGCAGCGATGATGGTGG
Organism: Planctomycetaceae bacterium; assembly: GCA_024742875.1. GTDB lineage: Bacteria > Planctomycetota > Planctomycetia > Planctomycetales > Planctomycetaceae > Fuerstiella. The sequence goes on from JANSXP010000037.1 coordinate 61,094, forward strand.
CCACCGGCAGTGACAGTTTGGCAATCGGCGGTTGCTCGACGGGGATTTCTTCAGCGGGGGTGGGCAGAGCGGCCGTGTCGACCGCCCAGGTGAACGTGTTTTCTTCTTCGGTTTGAAAGCGTGAGAAGTCAAAGAACTGGAAGTCTTCGGGGTAGGTGAAGACGCGGGACTGCATTTTTCGAAGGATGGTGCCGTTGAATTTGTCCCACTGGATGGAGACTTCGCGAACGATGTCATTGGTGGGTTTGTAGGTCATAATGACGCCCACGCGTCCATTGGCGAGGCTGATTTTTTGTGGCTCGGGAACTTTGGCCAGGTCTTTCATGCCCAGTCGCAGGAAGTCGATGCGTGTGAATTCGGGAGTGACGGGTTGTCCGTTGATGAGAGTGGGGTTGCAGTCTGAGAACCAGCCCTTGATCAGTTCGCGCACGGCATCCTGTTCCGGGATGTCGACAAAGGCGGGGTCTTCGTGCTCCATGGGCAGGACCAGGCGGAGGCTGGCCAGGGGGATGAGGACTTCGTGACGAACTTCGGCCGGTTCGACGTAGATGAAGGAGTACACGCTGTCGTAGCTGGTGATACCAAGCGCTTCGTTCCGCTGTTTTTCAAACCACGCTTCCCACTCTTCGTCGGTGGAGTCGCTGTTGAGCTGTTCATCGCTCCAGTCAAACTTGAGGGTTTCGCTGGCGCCGGGCTTGAGCGTGTTGGTGTAGGTCAGTTCTGACCCGGACTGAAACAGGGCCAGTTTCATTTCGGACGGCAGGATGTAGTTTTCGTCGCTGATGTCCTGCTGGATGGTGAGGAATTCGGGCGGCGTGGCGAATGGGTATTCGAGCGCGTAGGTGGCCGTGTAGTTCATCAGATCATCCAGTGGGATGCCCTGTTCGGGAATCTCGAAGGGCACCACGTCGGTTACCTGGCCGGCGTACGGATTACCGTCGACGTCGCGGAGAGTGAACTTTCGCAGCAGAAAGTCACGATGCAGATCCAGGCCACGCCGCAGTTCGCTGGCGGGCACCATGTCGGCCTCATTGGCTTCGAGGCTGTGGAACAGATTGAGGTCTTCGGCAAACAGTTTGATGCGGACCTGTGCCGTGTTTTTGGAAACAAAGATCTGCGCTTCGGTGATGGAGATGGGATGTTCTGTGCGTTCTGCAGCCGCGACGCTGGCCAGCAGCAGGACGGCGGTCGCGCTCACGGCGGGAAGCAAGCGGATCAGGGGCACAGTTGGGGCGGTGGGATTCATGGGAAAGGTCGCGAAGAAGCGGTGGATTTTGCCGGAGTGCGGCAGTTTATCGTGGCCGCAGGAAGAAAGTCGCAGTGAGAAATTGAATCTGACTGGTGAAGTTCAGAATTCCGCTGTGCGGCGAGACTGACAAACTTCGGCGAATTCTGCCACGTGACGGCGCCGCGTCGCGCAAGTGTTTCTGTGGATGGAGGTTGCGACGATTCGCGTGGGTGTATGCGGTATTGACCCTTTTTCGCGGTCGCGAGTAAACTCCTGCTCCATTCTCACACTTTTCGTCTCTGCCTGGCCGTTTCGCGGCTGACTTCTCAAAACGCCAATCTCTGTCGGTTCAATCCGTTGCGGATCAGCCGGCCCCTTCCTCTCCCGCTGGATCAGCGGACTGAATCATCCTCTCTATGTCGTTGTCTCTTCGCGCCATCACTGCGCTGGTCGGCCTGACCTCTGCTGTTTGTCTGCAGAGCGTTTCGGTGTACGCCCAGAGCAGCGCGTTGATTGCTCCCGAGAACAACGATATCAGCAAGCCGATCGCGCTTTCGGCGTATCTGCAGGAAGACTGGGAAGACGGAGCCACCACCATCAGCATGTTGAAGGGTGGTCGCGGCACAAAACAGCTGGTGGAACTGGTGCAGGGACGGCTGAAGCTGGAAGCGGAAGCGATGGTCATCATCGATACGGTGACGGCCGCAGGTCAGCACGACGTTTATGCGTATGCCCGCAATCGGGTGCGTTTCACGAGTGATGAGGGCAGTCGGACGAGCGCCTGGAAGCTGATTCGTCTGCAGACGCTCGGCAGCCTTACATTTGCCACACGAGAGCAGCGACAACTGGACAGTCCGTCGTCGCTGATGACCGAGGCCATCAACCGCATTGATCCTGCGCGTCGTGAAAAAAAGGAGACGGTGAGTCTGCAGGTTTCGCAGGATTCTTTCACGCCGCCTCAACTGGTGCCGTCACCCACGTCCAGTCCTCTCTCACGCCGCATTCGCGTGCGACCACGCAGCAGTCAACCGCTGCAGTTGAAGTCGTTTCTGTCAAAAGACACGGTTCCGGAAGAGCAGGTGTATGTGCTGACCGGCGGTGTGAATGTGCTGGTTGAGGGGCTCTATATTGATTTAGGCGGAAAAACGGTGCAGCCCGGCGTGCTGGATCTGTCAGCCGACCGCGTGATTATCTGGACGCAGCCAAGTGACTCCGGATCGCTGAGTCAGAACAGCGACCTTTTGCAGAATGCGTCCGCTCGTTTTCAGGTGTATCTGGAAGGCAACATTCTGGTACGCCAAAAGCAGAACACCATCACCGCCACCCACGCTTTTCTTGATGCCAATAACGACCAGGCACTGCTGCTGAATGCAGAGCTGAAAGCGTATCTGCCGCAAACCGGCGGCCAGTTGCGCGTGCGGGCCGCACGATTGAGACAGATTGCTCAGGACAAGTTCTTCGCCCGCGATGCGTGGACGACGACCAGTCCGTACGGCAAGCCGGGTTACCGCGTGCAGTCGCGGGAAGTGACAGTGGAGCCGGGGCCCATCTCGCCGTTTACAAAGATCGATCCCATTACCGGACAGCCCAAGAACGGACCGCCGCTGTGGGTCACCGCTTTGGATTCGCAGTTCATCATTGGCGACACGCCGGTGTTCTATCTGCCGCGGATTCGTGCTCCGGCAGAAGACCCCAACATTCCCATCCGTCGCGCGGTGGTGAAGCATGACCGCATCTTCGGCCTGCAGGTGAAGACGGTCTGGAACCTGTCCAAGATTCTTGGGGAACCCACGCCCAAAGGCATGGACTGGGATCTGATTGCTGACTACCTGTCCGAACGTGGTCCGGCCATCGGGCTGGAAGGCAACTATGATCTGCCCACAGCCAACGGACGTGCCATCGGGCAGTCGACACTGATCTACCAGTACGATGACGATGTGGACAACCTGGGTTTCGACCGCAAAACGCTGCCCACCCAGAACAATCGCGGTGCCGCCATCTGGCGTCACAAAGAGATGCTGCGTGACGGCACGACCGTCTTTGGAGAACTGGGCTACCTGAGCGATCGCAACTATCAGGAGTCGTTCCATGAGAATCGCTACGACACCGACAAAGATGTGGAAACACTGCTGGGCATTCGCAAAGACGCGGGTGTCTGGAGCGGGACTCTCTGGGGCCGCACGGAACTCAACGAGTTTGAGGCGTCCACCGACTGGCTGCCCCGTGGTGATCTCTACGGATTTTCGCAGCCTCTATTCGGCGGCGCAGCATACTGGTCCTCTCACTCCAGCGTGGGCTACGCCGACCTGGAACCCAACGCTCTGCCCCCGTCCCCCAATGATCCCTTCAGCCCGCTGGGACTGCCGTACTTCACGGACGCCTCCGGGCTGGTCGCGATGACACGCCATCAAATTGACGCACCCTTTTTTCTGGGTGCCGTCAAAATCAATCCGTTTGCCATGGGAGAAGCGGCCTTCTGGAATGAAGGCCTGATCGGCAATGACATTGACCGGTATCTGTTCAGCGGCGGCGTCCGCGCCGAACTGACGGCCACCCGCATTATGCCCTTCATTCGCAGTGATCTGTGGCGTCTGAACGGACTGGCGCACAAATCGGAAACCAGCCTGGAATGGCGCTTCACCGACGCCTCCCGCGGGCTGAACGAAATTGCTCAGTACAATGAGTTCGATGACAACAGCACCGAACGGTTCCGCGGTCGCTATACCCAGCAGATTTTTCCCGGGCTGATCCCAAACGAGTTTGATCCTCGCAACTACGCTGTCCGCACGGGCGCCGGCCTGTGGGTCAGTGCGCCCTACCACGAACTGGCCGACGACCAGCAGACCATTCGTCTGGTCAATCGCAACCGACTGCAGACCAAAGTGGGGCCTGCCGGACAGGAACGCATTCGCGACTGGATGCTGTGGGAAGCAGGCGTCACATTCTTTCCTGATGCGGACCGTGATAACTTTGGAGAGACCGTCGGACTGCTTCACGGAAACTACCGCTGGAATGTCAATGATCGCACCAGCCTGCTGGCTGATGGTGTGTTTGACTTCTTCAACAACTCTCAAAATGTCTGGAGCGTGGGGGTCCTCAGCCAGCGCAGCACCCGTGGGAGTATCTACCTGGGCTACCGCAAGGTCGAAGCCAAAAACTACCTCGACAGCCAGACCCTCGTCGCCAGCTACAGCTATCAGCTGAGCCCCAAATGGATCTCTACCGGCTCCGTCGCGTACGATGTCGCGGCCGGAGAATCACGTGGCTCGTCGCTCACCATGAGCCGCGTGGGACTCGACTGGGTGGTGCACTTCGGCTTTGGTATCGACACCAGCAAAGATAACGTCGGTGTCGCCTTCGCCCTCGAACCTCGCTTCGGTCCCCCGTCCCCAACCAACCTCAGCTACCTGCTCGGCCTCAATCGCTAGCCGGGACGGCCGGGACGCCCCGGCGGGCGGTGGCGTGGGGGCCGCGTTGCACGCGGCGGACGAATCTGCGTGGACGGTCACTGCGCCGAGTCGCTCCGCGTTGCTGCGCTATCGCCAAACCTGGTCGGAACCACGCTTGGGACGGACTGGTTAGAACGCTGCCGGGATGGTGCGGTGACCGGTGATTGGCGAGCGACGGCCTGCGACGGCTAGGGAATCAGAAACACAAAGCCGACGGTGAGCGCGGCCTGCCAGGCGGCGCCTTCAGGATTGGGACGCGGCAGATAAGCGTCATGTCCAAACTCGTGGCAGTAGCGGCACGGTCCCAGGGAGGGGACGCAGCTGCGTGGCGGTTGTGAGCCGACCATGTAAGGTGTCAGTGGCACCCGGCCAAAAAAACGTACGGCAGAGACTGCGTCGGTGAGGCAGCCGTGGTGGATACCACAGCGTTCCAGGTTCGGGTCTTCAAAATACAGCGGGTGGTGGCAGAAGGCGAATGGCGTCAGGGTTGGTGCGGGAGCGCGGCGATAGCCGGAGACATCCAGAAAGCGACCGTAGGGCGTCTGAAAGTCGGTGGCCAGATCATCGGGCAGTGGGAGAACGTCACCACGCAGAGATTCCGCCCGAGTCGCGCTGCTGAGGCTAACGGCACTCAGCGGGGGAAACAGATCGTCGCCGGCAGCAACCGGAGAACCGACTTCCGGTGGAACGATCTGCGGCGGGACAGCCGGCGGCGTCTCGGAAACAGGCGGCGCGGCGGGTGGCTGCGGTCTGGGGCTTGAAACCGACGACTGCACAATGCGCCGGCGATAGTGATTGGCAAGACTAATTCCGCCCGGATTCAGTGACGTTGCAAAAGCGGGGGCCCCTGGTCGATTTGGCGTCTTGGCAACTTCCGTTGGACCACTGATAATGGGGGGCACAACGCGAGGGGCGTCACTGGAGGCGTCCTGAGGATTGTCCGTGACAGCGCCGCCAGCAGCGGAGTCAATCAGAACAAACCCAGCGAGCCAGAGACAGCAGAGGACCGATTTGGTCAGCACAGAGGGTGAACACATTTCGTACATCCGTTTACTTAAGGTGGTTTCCTTATGATCGGGTGATGGCTGCGAAACTGTTAGATTCGGTGTTTTGACCCATCCAACCTGTTCAGGACCCACAATCGATGCAGAGCGCATGGTGACTGTCCGACCCGGCGATTGCGGACAGCGCGGCTTTGGTAAGGCTGGGCGTGGAGGTTGACTTTGCCGATAGGTGAAGCGATGCGGAACACAGTCTGTGTTCTGTTGGGGGGACGTGCGCAAGCTCGAAATGTCGGAGTGCGACCGGTTTCTCTGCCCGCAGTGAAGGCAGAAGTTATGTCGTTGACCAGTTTTTTGGACCGCCTGAAAAAGCGGATCCAGCAGCGTGCCGCGCTGCTGGCTCGTCCGCGTGGGCGGCTGCGCGTTACGCCCCTGGAAGATCGTCGCCTGCTGGACGCCTCGTTTGGAATCGAAGCCGGCGGGATTCTGAGTCTGTCACAGTTCGACGCGGGCGACGATCTGCTGATCAGTGGCGATGCGGCCACAGGACAGGCGTCGTTTACGCTGAAGTCAGGCCTCTGGGATGCGGCGGCTCCCGGGCTGGCAGGTCCGTTCGAGCTGTCGGCCGATGGACGCACGCTGAGTCTGAACGCCGCGGTCGACACCATTCGCATCGCCGGCACGCCAGGCGGTGAACTGCAGAGTGTTGCGTCCGAGAACAGCGTCCAGGTGTCGCACCTGGACATTTCCGGTGTTGAACGTGTGACGCTGACTTCGGCAAATAACGACTTCGACACGCTGCAGGTGGATGCCACAGCGGTGTCGGTGGTTGATGTCGATGATCTGACGCTCAGCAGTGTGACGGCCGATTCGCTGACTATCGATGCAGCCGGAGCGCTGACCGACGCTTCGGATGCCCGTGTGAATCTGACGGGTGCGGCACAGCTGTCGGCCGATTCCATCGTGCTGGGAGACACGGCTGTGGACCACTGGCAGAGCGGCTCGCTGGCGTTTGCCAGCAGTGGTGATGTCAGTATCTCGGCGGACGGCGATCTGCAGTTGGGGATCGGCAGTACGGGCGATCATGTGCAGCTGTCGGCCGCAGAGCAGATTCTTGGGGGAAACGGCCTGGAACTGACGGCGACCGAAGTGCGACTGGAAGCCGGGACGGAGGGCGGCGCGAATGATGCGATTGGCACCGTTGACGCGCTGGTGTCTGTGGATGCCGATGTGCTGCACACCAGCGGCGGCGATCAGTATCTGGAGTCGGAACGGGTCACGCTGGGAACGCTGCACTCGGACGGCACTCTCCACCTGGACGCTGGCACGTTTGTGACAGACGCCGACACCGACCTGTCGGGCACACTGTCACTGGGAGACGACGCGATTCTTAAAGGTGACGGCGACGTGGCCGAGGTCTCGCTGACGTCCGGCAGCCTGCAGCCTGGCAACAGCCCTGGAATCATCAACACGGGCGATTTCGATCTGGGCAGTGGTTCCACGCTGTTGATTGAGGTGCAGGGGACAACGCCGGGAACCGAGCACGACCAGGTCAACGTGACGGGAACGGTGACGCTGTCAGGCGGATCGCTGTCAGTCGACGTGCTGCCGCCGTACAACCCGGCAGTGGGTGACAGCTATGTGATTATCAACAACGACGGGGTGGACGCGGTCACCGGCACCTTCGCCGGGCTGGCGGAAGGGGCCGTCTTTTCCTCTGACGGTGAGCTGTTCACGGTCAGCTATGTGGGCGGCGATGGCAACGATGTGGTGCTGTCCAGTGCGCGGCATGAGTTTGATTTTTCGGCCACAAACTTCAGTGCGAGCGAGTCCGCCGGCACGATATCCGGCACTGTCAACCGCAGTGGCTTTGTCGGTGTATCGACCAGTGTGGATGTGGTGGTGGCAGTGGCCAGCGGTGGCACCGCAGCGGAAGCGTCTGACTTCACGCAGGAGACCATCACGCTGAATTTCGCCGCTGGCGAGACATTACAAAACTTTGCCGTGACGATCGCCGGTGATGCGATTGTGGAAGACGACGAGATTGTCGCTTTGTCGCTGTCGGGGGCTGGCGCGGGGGGCGCCGTGGGCTCGACCATCGCTTCAGCGACCGCCACCATCAACAACGACGACACCGCCACTTTGAGCATCAGCAACATCACGGTGACGGAATCTGACGCGAATCAGAGTGTGAATGCGGTGGTGACGCTGGATGCCGAGGTGGAAGGCGGCATCACGCTGGCGTATGCGTCGGCACTGGGGACGGCGGAAGCCGGTGATGTGACAGTGAGCGGCACGAGCCTGTCGTTTGCCGGCACGGCGGGTGAGACGGAAAACATCGCGGTGACTATCATCGGCGATGACATTGTGGAAGACGGTGAGACGTTTTCGATCACGCTGGGCGATGTGACGGGCACTTCGGCCGTGCAGGATGCAGCGATCACCACCGGCGCGGTTTCCAGTGGCACCATCAACAACGACGACACCGCCACGCTGAGCATCAGCAACATCACGGTGACGGAGTCTGACGCGAATCAGAATGTGAATGCGGTGGTGACGCTGGATGCCGAGGTGGAAGGCGGCATCACGCTGGCTTATGCGTCGGCACTGGGGACGGCGGAAGCCGGTGATGTGACAGTAAGCGGCACGAGCCTGTCGTTTGCCGGCACGGCGGGTGAGACGGAAAACATCGCGGTGACTATCATCGGCGATGACATTGTGGAAGACGG
>JANSXP010000165.1 GCA_024742875.1 Planctomycetaceae bacterium
CGTTTGGGTTTATCCAGATACGCGACGATGATTTCCGCTGTCACTCGACCAACGCCGGGAATCGTCAGCAGACGCTGGATGTCGCTGTTGTCTTTGGCGAGATGTTCCAGTTTGCGTTCAACCAGCTTCTCCTGTTCACGGATGTAGGCCAGTTGATCAAGAAGTAAGTTCAGCTGACCGCGCCAGCAGTCATCCAGTGTGCATTCCAGCAGTTGTTTGTCGTGCGATCTCATGAGATCACAGGCCACCCGCGTCCAGCCGCACTTGCCGGATGGCAACGGAGCGAGTCCCTGTGCCTGCCACAGGGCGCGAATTTCGTTTTGCAGAGTGACGCGTCGTTCCACAATGGACTGGCGAAACTTCAGCAGCGATCGTTTGGCTCGCGTGTTTCGAGAGGAGACGTGGACTGTGGGCAGTTGGTTCATTGCCGTGAGTCGAGCCAGTTTGAGGGCGTCGTCGCGATCTGTCTTGCGTTTGATCTTGGACCACCGCCATGCTTCTCCGTTGGGGTTGGCGATGAAGAACGGCTGATCAAGATCGTCACACAAGTCGGCCAGCCAGCCTGCCGCGGTGCAGGTTTCGAAGACCAGCACGTCTGCCTGGAACTGCTGAATCAGTCTGGCGAAATCCTTTTTGAGTGTGTCCACGGTGACGAAATCCCAGTGCTGCGGTTGATCGGGTGACTGTTGGTAGAGGCAGGCAACCGTCTTGAACTTTCCCAGATCGAGTGAGAGAATCTTCATGCCGTGTGACCTTTCAACGTGTGATGTTGATGAGCGACTGCACTATGCAGCCAGCTCCTGGGGTATCCCTGGGCGTCAGGCTAACACCTGACGCCCCACACGGCTTTCATGGATTCTTTATGCATCGACAGCAGCGTAGTCATGAACTCGAAGAGCACGACCGTCCAATTCGAGATTAATCCACATGGCTGCCCGGTTGTGGAGATTCCCGAGCACGCGTTCGCAGCAGCACGCTTTTCGCCCGCCGACGACGATCAGCCGCGGAATCAAATCACCATCGAGGCCAACCGTAACGGGCTTGTTGCTCTTGCTCGGTGGATGATTGCCCTCGCGGATAATGATGTTGCCACCGATCATCAGCACTTCGACAACGATGTCGATTTCGGCATGTTCAAATCGGGCGACGATGTCGAATTGATCATCCAACGCGTCGGCAAGTAGCCATGGATGCTGAGTTCACCAATTACGCCTACCAAGATTTTCCACTCAAGAAGATCAAGAAGTACGCCGCACAGTACAACGGCGTCGACATGGCTGCCCTGCTTGGTGCCGATGAAAACAATTTCCCCTTTCTGGTTCGCAGGGGTGACGACGAGTATGAGTTGCTGATCTGGAACGCGTACAATGGAGCAATGATACACGAAAACGAGGATTCTGTTTTCGTCTACGCTGTTGTGCAGTACCTTCTCGACAACGCCTACCCGGTGTTTGATTCGCATGATGCCGCCGAGAAATTGGCAGTTGATCATGATTGGCCGCGTGAGACTAGAGATGCATAACAATCGCATGCACCGGAATGCGGTTGTTCGCCGAATTTTCAAATGTAAGTCTCACGTCCGCATCCGGTGATGCGGGACGTTCTGCCACAAAGGTGACACATGTCATGGTTTAGTCGAAACGTGCTGGTCACCTTCATCGATGATGCGACCAACGAAGCATTCGCGGAGTCAGAGATGCCGCCCGCAAACCTTCCAGACTCGTTCGCCGAAGAGACGACGCTGCACATTGGCGGTGATGACTGGTCCGTAGTGCAGGCAGAGCCGATATCGAAGAAAGAATTCACGAAATCTCGTTCGCTGACCCTGCGCCTGCGAAAAGCTGAGCTGGTTGCCCCCCAGACGCTGTCCTTTAGTCAATTGGATATAACTGATCGATTCGACGACAACTCGAGTCTTGGTGCCGAAGAGTGGATATCAACTACGCCACTCAATACTTCCGTCCCCAATCCAGAAGCCTCTGGGTTGCCATCGCTCGATGCGAATAATGACGAAGTGTATCTCATGGCTTCGACGCTGTCTGAATTGAGAGAGTCCATTCCAATTCCAGATGACGGCGTCTACTGTCCCGTATGCCATATCGCTAACACAGACCTTGGTAAGTTAAAATCACCATGTCCGAAATGCGCGCGACCACTCCTGAAATTCGGTTGGACGTGACGCAGTGGCAGAACAAAGCCGTGAACCGGAGCACTCAATCACGCGGCAACTAAAATCAAAGTCTTCCGTTCGTGCCCGGTTACGGCAGGCGTTATCC
>JANSXP010000035.1 GCA_024742875.1 Planctomycetaceae bacterium
AAACAACGTCTTCACTGGTGACGGTTCCAGCAGCCTGAATGCTGGTCAAGTTACAAACGGAACCAGCACGCTATCAGTCACGGCACTTGTCCGCACTACCGCCACTGGAAACAGCATCATCATTGGCGAGTACGATGCAACGAACAACGACAGAGCCTGGGCAATACAGCACAACGTCGGCTGGCCAGGGAAAGCGTTGTTCGTCATATCGTCCGATGGCACAAACACCGCATCCACAGCGAAAGTCTGGGCGTCTGCGTCTGACATCAACGATGGCAAATGGCATCGCATCACGTTTACGTTCGATAACGGCACGCTGCGAATCTGGATTGATGGCGTCGAGGAAACGGCAACCGCGACGAAGGTGACTGACGCCAGTATTACGTCAATCCACGATTCGGTGGCGGACTTCGCACTGTTCGCACAGGACGAACCATCTGCACCGAATTACCTGGCTGGTGACGCTGCCGATGTCCGAGTCAGCACGTCAGTGTTCTCTGACAGTGACGTCAGCAACATCAATCGCGATGGAGTTCCCGCTATTCGCGGGGAAGAAGCACTGCGCATCGACCCGGCATCGTTCAGCGGCAGCGGCGGCCTGATCGACCAGACGGGCGGGGGGAATGATGGGGAACTGCAGGGCACTGCCACCGTCACTGGTGGTGTTCTGGCGCTTGATGGCACGGACCAATGTCACGCGCGGGTGCCCGCAACAGGCATCGGGCTGGAAAAAGGAACGATTGTCGCACGAATGCGGTTCGGATTGTCCGGCGACGACACCGAAGGAACCGCGTTCCTGTGGGACTGTGATGACGTCCGAATAGCGTTGTACCGCAACGGCGCATCCCGCAACGAACTGCGAATGTTTGTCGATCAACGGTACAGGGACTTCGACCCGCACGAATGGGACGCAGACACCACATACACGGTCGCGATGGTCTACGAGAAGGCGACCGACACATTGCAGTTGTACTGGGACGGATTGGCGATCGCCGGGGAGACAAATCAAGGAACTTGGGGGTCGACCGCCTTAGGAACGTACCTCCGGATCGGTGCTTCGATATCCGGCACAGGCAACCTCACAGCCGAATACGACTGGCTAAACGTCTACGACGAAGTGTTGACCGCCGACCAGATTGCGTTTCTGTCAGCCAATGGTAACGCCGACCCGTTCTACGAGCCGCCGCTGGCAAGCAATCCATCCACCGGATTCTCAGGCATCCTGTCCGCCCGAAACACCTGCAAACCCCGATTGATTACAGGCATCCGAGCATGATCACATTGAGCCACACCTACACGGCACGTTTCGTCTTCTATCACGACGCCGCGCCAACCACGCCAGACAACGCGCCCACAGCGGTGCTGCTCAGAAATGGAGTGGCCAGTGGTGAGAGTGCGGTGGTTGCGGCCGTTTCCGGTCAGACTGGGGAATACACCATCACCTTCACCACGCTGGCCGGCTGGGCGGTAACCGATCACCTTGAGGTGCGGATAACGGTGGACCACTCCGGCACTGTCCATCGGTCGATCGTGTTTGATTCGCTGGCCCATCCCGATGCCCCCATGCGAGGCAACGACACAGCTCCAGCGACGCCCACGAACATCACAGATGCTCAGGCGGCCATTCTCGCCAAGCTGCCGGCAAATCTGGTCAATGGCCGGATCAGTGCCAACGTGGGAGCAGTTGAGTCCACGATTCGGGTGGTGCTCGCCGCAGCTCAGCCAGACTACGCACCAGCTCAGGCCGGCGACGAGATGGCTCTCCCAGCAGCGACACTTGCGGAACTCTTCTCTGATGCTGACGTAACTGATCTGGTTAATCAGATTGTTGCAAAGTTTGACGGAGCAGATGACCTGCCAGTCCAGCAGATTGCCACCGAGACTCGCGACGCAATCCTCAATCGAGTGCTGGCAGCCAATCACGAGACGGCCGGCTCAGTGGGCAAGGTGCTGCAGTTCCTCGACGCACTGGTTTCATCGCGTTCGAGCCATGCCGCTCCAGATCTTTCCAATCTGGACGCACCGATCTCTTCGCGTTCAAGCCATTCCGCTCCAGACCTGTCAAACCTGGACGCTCCAGTTTCCTCTCGGCTGTCGTCTGCCGATCTGCCCACAAACTTCGCGTCCCTCCTGATCGACGCGAATGGTCGGATTCTCGTGGGCGGCTTTGCTCCCGGACAAATCCCAATACGTGAAGGCGTGGAATACAACCACGTCGCTTCCTCTGACAACGAAACCCGAGCAGCGACAATCACTCCTGTCTGATGGCAATTTACGGCGACATATACGGCGGCATTTACGGGACGATCTACGGTGGAACTGTAGATCCGCCGGCTACCGTTATGCCCCCAGTCTGGAGGCGGATCGCGGATCAGATGGCGAGGGAGATCAATGTCTCGCAGCTGTTTTCGAATGTGGTCGCCGAGCAGGTGACACACCCCAAACGTCGGCTCAAGGAAATGTCGGAGGGACAGATCCTCGTCGACTGCCTTGGCGTTGGGATGTCGTCCACGCCATTGAATCGCCGGTTCTTCCGTCACGATTATGTGACTCACGCCGTCCTCCGCTGCAGGATCGAAGACGCGGACATCACAGACGACGTGATGGACGAACTCGGGGCCATGTCCGAGGCCATTCAGACGTTCTTCGAGGAAACTCGGCGAACGATGAATCTGTTGGGAGGCGGCCGGGTCTCGCTCATAAAGGCCGAACCGTTCGTTCACTATTCTCGCTCGAAGCTATTTGGAGATGGCGTTTTCATGACGCCGATCGAATTCACGTGGACTTACAAGCGGTGACGTCATGCCTTCATCAGTCATGGGCATCCGAGCGGACTTAAAATCGATCAAACGCCGGTTTGTTGACCGGCCCGCGATCATCAACAAGTTCGACAAAACCGCCCTTCGCAAACTGCGGCGTGTTGGGGCCATGACCCGCACGATTGCGAGGCGATCCATTCGAAAAGGCGGCCGTCGGAAGTCGGCCAGTCAGTTTGATCCCGAGCTTCGAAGACTGGTTGATGAAAGCCGAGAGAAGTACGGCCTCTCCCTCAATGATCTCGACATTTCACCTTACCCGGTGCGTACGTCAGCCCCAGGAAAGCCGCCGAAGTACCGAAATCGAGACCTTCGCGACAAGCTCTTTTTCGTTGCGGATTTGAATACCAGGTCGGTCATCACGGGCCCTCAGGTTTTCGATGGAGAGGACATTCCAGGACAGATCGAATTCGGCGGCACATCAGGCGATGAGGCGAAAGAGTGGGTCGCATTCTGGGAGGCTGGAGGTCGAAAGATCCGCCTTGTGGGAAAAGCGGGACGACGGTTAGAAACGAAACCACGCCCATTTATGGCACCAGCTCACGAAGCCGCGATTGATAGGCTCGTCCCCGGTATTTGGCAGGATTCGATCTCATGAAACTTGGACTCGACGGCAAGGCCTACGCCTCCACCACCACGCACGCGAGTGGTGGCTCAATTACGTGGACCGAGGGCGATCTGATTGAGCAGATCGAGCACGAAGACGCCAAGGGAGAGGCCAAAGTCAACAACCGGCGATCGAGGATCGAGAAGTCCGGCAGCGGTCAGCGTCGAATTTCCTACACGCTGACACTCACCTACGAAGCCGACGACCCGTTCATTGTGCTACTGATGGCCGCCTACGAGAACGACACCGTCCTCTCGTTTGCCGTCATGGATGACGACATCACAACCAGCGGCGTCAAAGGGTTTTACCTGGACGTTGAAGTCTTCAGCGCCCCGAAGCCTGAGAACCTCGAAGAATTCGACAAGGTTCAGTTCAAGGTCATGCCCGCTGCGAAGTCCACGTACGAGCCTCAACGCGTCACTGTCGCGTAAGTCTCAAATCCACCCCCATTCGATTGACAGGCAACAGAAATGACTGAGGCGACCGCACCAAAATCAAACGAACGAGTGAGCAAGGTCCGGCACAAGGACGGCAGGACTTCAGACGTGAAGGTCCGACTTGACGGGCCGGCAAAGCTCACCCGAAAGCAGAAAGACGAGGCCACAAAGGCAGCCCTGGAGCAGGCCTACCGACGCTCGGCAAAATAGGCCCCGCCTCAATTCAAGGACGCATCTCAACGTCGACGTTTTGCGTCGGCGTTTTCTTTTTCCCCGGACCCCAAAGCAATGACTGAATCCAACCAACTCACACTCAAAGTTCGCGAGGGTGACACCACGCGAGAGGTTTCTTTCCGGATCGCTCCGACAATTGGGCACTGCATCGATCTTCAGACGCGAGGAATCGACCTGCTTGGTAGTGATTCCGATGCTGAGATCCACAGGCTCGTCGCGAACCCGCTGTGTTTCTGCGAAGTGCTCGAAGTGCTCATCGGTTCGGAGGAAGAACAGTTCCGAATGCCGGCCCTCGCGGGCTTGTTCAATGGCCCGACCTGGACGGAGGCTCGGGAAGTCGTGTTCTCATCATTTCGGGATTTTTTCCAGTCCAGCGGACACACCCAGATCGCCGCCGCGCTGGACAGGCTGATCGAGGCGGCGGACACAGTGACGAAACAGGTGGCGGAAAGTCTGGAAAGCGGAGAACTCAGAGAGGCGATCGACAGGGAAGTCAAAAGGACAGTCGGAGAACTGACAACAGTTTCTGGCGACTGATCTGGGACGCCGCCGGGCGTCTGGGGATGGACCCCCGGCCTTTCACCTGGCGGCAACTTGACGACATGGACCGAGCCCGGCGACGGGATCTTTGGCAACACACCGGAGACATCTGTTACCTGATCGCGAAGGCCCATTTCAAGGATCACGTCGGTCGAGAGACCTTCAACCGATTCGCACAAATGGAAGACGCCGAGCGAGGTCCGATCCGGACCATCAAACCAAGTCAGCTGGGAAACGTGAGTTAGGATGACATCCGCAAGGTCCATCAAGGCAGGTTCTGCTTTCGTCGAGTTCTTCCTCGACGACGGGCGGCTGCAGCGTGGCCTGAAAACCGTGGAACGGCGGATCTCACGTTTCGGTGCAAGCATTCGATCGAACGGGGCGGCCTTGCTGGGGTTGGGCGGCGTTCTGGCCGTTCCATTTCTGGCAGGTATCAAGGCAGCCAGTGATCTTGAAGAGACGATGAACAAGTTCAACGTTGTCTTCGGGGAAAACGCAGAGGCCGTGAAGCAATGGGGCGACAACTTCGCCAAAGAGGTCGGCAGATCGAAACGTCAGATCGCCGATTTTCTCGCGGGAACTCAGGACCTGTTCATTCCGATCGGCTTTGACGCTTCTGAGGCCGAACAGTACAGCAAGCAGCTCACTCAACTGGCCGTCGACGTTGCGAGCTTTAACAACAAGGCGGATGCCGATGTTCTTCGCGACTTCCACGCTGCCCTCACCGGCGGCGGCGAGACAGTCAAGAAATACGGTGTGATTCTGAACGTTGCCACAACGAACCAGGAACTCCTTGCCCAGGGGATCGATCCCAAGTCCGCGACGAATCAGCAGAAGGTCTTCGCGAGAATGCAGGTCCTGCTGAAAGGCACGACGGCCGCCCAGGGCGATGCGATCCGTTCAAGCGGCTCCTATGCCAACCAGATGAAGCGGCTTGCGGGGGTGACGGAGGACGCGGCCGGCGCAATCGGGAACATTCTCCTTCCAGTGATCACCCCGGTTGTCTCGAAGATCGCAGACGTTGCCAGGTGGGTTGAGGTTGCAGTTGATGCAAATAAGGAACTTGTCTCGGCTATCTTCAATGTAGTGTCCGGCGTGCTTGCCACTGGCGTGGCGATGGTCGCGCTTGGAACGATCATCCAAGTCGTGACTTTCGGAATTGGAGGTCTCGGCAAAGCCATGTCGCTCGTCGTGAAGGGCCTCCTTCTCGTTAAGGCTGCGATCACGTCAACGGTCGGATTGATGACAGCATTGCTGTCTCCCGCAGGACTACTGATAGGGGCGTTCGCAGGCATAACGGCCTATGCGATCTCTGCATCCGGGGCAGTTGATTCACTGTCGAACTTCCTCGGCGGCCGTTTGAGCCGGACATGGAAGACAATTGTTGCTCTCATTGGGTCTGGCAATCTGAAAGCAGCTGGGAACCTCGCAATGGCAGGGCTGAAGGCCGTGTTTTCGATCGGCTTGGCAGAGATTCAGGGTTTTTGGATTCGTTTCAAGGGAGAGTTGGCGGGAATTTTCCTGAGCCTTACCAGCACCCTCGAAAACGCATGGCTGGATTTCAGCGGTGTGTTCGTCGACTCAATGATCTCGGCCGCTGCTCGGGTGAAGTCAGTGTTTCAGTCGGCGTCCGGGGAGATCTCTAAGTACATCGCTGCGGCAATCGCCAAAGCCAGCGGCCAGGACGTTGGTGAGGTTCTACAGACACTGCAGGAAGATCAGGACCGCAACAGAGTTGATCCGATTGGTGACGCAGAGCGGGAGATCGCGGAGCGTCAACAGCAACGCCAGAGGAGGAAAGAGCGTAGTGAGATCGAAACGCAGGAAGCCATAGATCTCGTTCGGGAGCAGACAGAACGACGGGCGGAAGCCGCTGGGGAAGAAGTCCAGAAGGCTGCCGCTGAATTTGACAACGCCCAGAACGAAGCGGAGGGGATTCTCGCGAACAACGGTGAGAATGACCCGGAGTCGATATCCAATTCTATCGCAAGATTGCTCAGAGAGTTCAATGAGAACCGAGAAGCGGCGGCCGCTGAAGTCAACAGGGCCAACACGGGCGTCGATGTACGCAGTAGTCAGGCAAGCGAAACTGTCGCGATTGCGTTATCCGGTTCGGCAGGACGAACTGCCCAGGACGCCATTGATGACCAGACTAACGCCCTGCTGGGTGAGCTTGAGGACGTGAACGGTAATCTCAAGAAGGCCCCAGTTGTCAAGGAGTCAACAACATGAGCGACCTCATTGCGCCCATTGACGATTACCCGATCAAGATCGAGCGAATCGAACAGGATCGAACCGTTGACGACTTGGCGTCCACTGATGACGTCACGCAGACGCGGAAGTGGAACATCTTCACGAATGACACAACGACCGAACTCACGGTCTTTGATGTCATGGAACAAGTTCCGATCTTTCGACCGGGCGTGACGATTGGAAGGGCACCCCTTCAGCGGCGACTCACCGACATGCGATTGCGTGAAACTGAGTCGAATTACATCTACACCCTCGAATGTGACTTCTCGCTGTTCGAATACAAGACGCCTTTCCTCGTCCCAATTGACTGGACATGGGAAAGCACCATTCTGGAGATACCGGCCTACGTCGACAACAAAGGGAGGCCGATCGTCACCACAGCTGGCGAGCCGATCTCTGGCATGTTTCGCCGAATCAAGTGTTGGATTATCAGCGGAACAAGGAATGTCCCTGGCGTTCCAGACTGGTTCCGGGAGTACGGCGTCAGCGTGAACAAAGACTCGCCACGCCTGGACGGTGTGCGGTTCAAACCGAAAGAGCTGCAGCTGCAAAAGATGAGCCTTGGGGCGTGGCAAACGCAGACGATTAACGGCAAGGAGTACCGTTATCGCCCCCTCTCGTTTGAGTTCTGGTTCAACCCACTGACGTGGACAACAGAAGTCTTCAATCTCGGCTACAACGAATTGATCGTGCGGCCATTTGAAGAGGTCGAAGTGTCTGCTTCCGGAAAGGAAACAGTCAAGAAGGGCTTTCGGTCGTACCAGGTCAGAGCGACGGACGGGCAGGGGAACGAAACAAGACAGAGAGTCTTCCTGAACAAGCTCGGTCAGCGACCGCGGCAGATCATCAATCGTGAAGTCATCATCAAAGAACCCCTTGAGCCCAAAGACATCATCACTCTGAAGTTCGACCTAGACGAAGAACTCCCATACGCGAGGTTACTGAAATAATGGCTATCAATCGATTTCGCGGCGACGCTACTCCGAGTGCAAAAGTCCTGAGGCTGCTCCGACCGAACAACGTGTCTCAGGGCGTCTTCACGGTCGTCAGTGTTGGCAACAAGCGGCTTGAATTCGTCGGTTGGGATGCTGACGAGATCGCCGCCGGCCTGAACAGTTCCGGGTTTCCCGAGTTGGCAAACGTCAACGCAACGGTGACGGGGCTTGATGTCAGTTTGACTGGCGGGGAGAACGAAGACTTCGACGTTCAGGTCTCAATCTCTCCGACTGTGGAAGTGGAATTCAATCAGGGGTCTCCGCCCGTCAATCAGCAGACCCGACTGAACTTCGACGCCGCGGACGGCGGAACCTTCACGCTGACCTGCAACAACGAGACTACGGCAGCGATCACGCTCAAGACATCAGGAGCATTCAACACGGGCGGCGTTCAATCCGCGATTGAGGCCCTTACGTCCTTCGCGTCTGGCGATGTTTCCGTGTTCGTGGATTCTGGCGACATCGTCCTGGAATGGATAGGCAATTACGCAGCCCAACCCGTCGCCGTAAAGATGGACGCCACGGGCCTGAACAACGGCGGCCAGGTCGTCTTTGTCGAAACTCAGTCCGCTCGTCCCGCCACGCACGATATCTACTGGCTCGGGATCGACGGGGACTACGTCTTCGACATCACCGACGGCTCGACTCCGCTGGAAGTAAAAAGCAACGAATCCGAAGCCGATCTGTCCGCCCGATTTTCGGCGGCGTGGGGCGGTCAGGTTGATGTCTACATTCACGTCACGGGTGACAAGCTGACTCAGCGGAATGCTTTCCGCCGAATCATGTACATCGACATGGTGGGATTCCCCGGGGCAACAACAAACCTGTCGGTCTCTGGGATCGAACCGAACGATTCAAACCCGCCACAGGTCGCGATCAGCAAAGTGATCTCGTCCGCTGACGCCAGTCCGCACGAGGTGATTCTGCTCGATCAGCGAGAGGGGCCAGTCGCCGCCTCGCTGGATGGTGCGGTCGTCGACTTCTCAACAGCGAGCGACCTGATCACTTCTCTGAACGAGGCAGTCCAGTTCGGCGAGTGGACGGTCTGGCGTGGACCAACTGGATTCGACGGCGGAACAGAACTCGGTGGGGGCAATATTCAGACGGATGAGCTTTGCCTCATCTTCTGGTTCGACGATGGGCTGAGACGAGCGAACACCTACCCGACGACGTATCAACTCCCCGTTGACGATGGCGGCGGAACCGATTTCGACTTCTCACGCTTCGAATTCCACGAAGACAATCTCGGAACGATGCGAGTCCTGCAGCACGGCGGTTCCACGAACGCAGCTCGGCCAGCGGTTCACGAGTTCTACCTCCAGCCGAACACGGCCGGCAACACGCTGACGGGAAGCTACAAACTCTCATTTGCCGAGGGCATCACGTCCGCCCTGACAGAATCGAGCAATGCGGCGGCCGTTCAGTCTGCGATCAACACAGCAACGGGGATCACCGTCGCTGTGAGCGGGGCCGGAACAGCCGCATCGCCGTTTTCCATCTCCTACACGGGAGACACGTCGTCGCGAAACTTGCCGTCTGCCGTTGAGACGAGCTTCACGGGCGATGGGAATGGCGTTGTGTCCGCCGATGCGGCCGCCTTCGCGGGTGTCTCAGCATCGGCGACGATTCGCGTGTCCCTGACCGCTGACGACGGGACGTTTGATCTGATTTCGGGCAACGAAGGACCCGTCTCGTTCAACTGGAACGAAGACGGGGCGTCTTTCCTGACGAAGCTGCAGAACTTCCCGTCGCTGGCCACTCCTGGCGACGTGGTGGTCAACTACAACGCCGCTTCTCGCGAGTATCTGGTCAATTACACGGCAGGTCTCGCTCTGCAGGAGGTCGATCAGCTGCTCCTGCAACGCAATCAGACCAGCAGCGTCACGCAAAGCCAGGCCACTCGGGAGATCGACGACTTTCCGAGTGGCCCAGGGAACTGGGCTGACGCGGTCAACTGGTCTCTCGGTCGTTTGCCCGAAACAGGAGACGAGATCCTTCTCGACTTCAGCGACGAGTCGATCACGTACGGTCTTCGGCAGTTCGTTCAGGTCGCAATCGACACCACAGACAACACTCTGACGGCCGCCGGTGGCCACGATCTGCAGAACGGGCAGAAGGTTCAGTTCCTGTTCGGAGACGCGGCCCCCACAGGCGTCTCGGCCGGCACCGACTACTTCGTGATCAACTCCGATCGAACCGACGGGATCTTCCAGGTCTCTGCGACGGAAGGCGGGGCAGCGGTCAACATCACGGCCGCCGGAACCGGGCCTCACTTCTGCGGCGTGATCGCCGGTGATGTGACGATCCCAGCATCGTTCGATCAGGGCATCGGCCTGGAACGGGACAACTCTGAGGGCTTCGAAGAATACCGACAGCGATTTCTGGCCATCGGGATCGCCGCGACCGGCGTGATCGAAGTCGGGCGGGGCGACGGTGTTGGCTCGGGGCTCATCCGGATCGATCCCGGAAACAGTGCCGGCGAAGTCGTGGTCTATGAGACAGGAGCTTCGGAAGTCGATGGCAAGCCTGCCTGTGTGCTGAGCTGCCTGAGCGACAATCTTCGTCTTCGCGTTCATTCCGGGGATGTCGGGATCGCTGTCTATGACGACGAAGTCGCGAAGCTCGGTTCGTTCAACTGTCTCGCGGGATCGCTGTTCGTCGGTTCTGTCACGGTCGTGAACAACGCCATCGCCGGCCGCGACACTCTGACCTCACAGCGGATGTCTGTGAACGGCCTGGTGAGGATCACGTAAGATGGTTGACGGCTTTTTCATATCTCCCCGCGATGAACCGGTTTACCGAGAGGTGATCCAGGAGCGTCGGTCCTTGCGACAGGCGGACTTCGAAGACGAACCGCAGATCAACGGCATCCGCGGTGCCATGATCGTCGATCCGCCGCTCGGCTGGCAGAAGGGCAAATGTGCAGTCCTTCGCGAGGACGCCGAGTTTTCGTTCTCGTACGAGGTGTCGATTAACGGCTATCCGGGTTTTGGAAAGCTTGACGTTCTTCGCGGCCGCATCGTGAAAGCAGGGCAGGAACGAAACCCGGACTTCTCGGGGGAGTTCACGTTTCGCCGCGACGCTGACAATTCGGCCATCATTCAGGCGTTGCCGAAATACTGGCGGACGCGGGTGCAGGTCACCGGCGGCAAGATGCGAGTCGATGGCAAACGCGTTGCGAATCCCGACTTCAACGATCCTGAAACCGATCCAGAGTTCATATTCGAAGACACGATGGTCAACACGGGCCGGTGGTTCATCGCGTTCAACGAAGCGCCAGAGGAGTTCGTGTTTGCCAAAACGGAAGGTCTGACACAGGATGAAATCATTTCCCTGCTCGGATTCAACGACGATGGGAGCATCCCCGACCATCCAGTCGACGAGAACGGATTCCCGTACAACCTCGATGAGCGGCTGACGGTTCGAGTTCGTCAGGTCCCGTTCGTCGTTTCATCCCTGACGACTGAATTTGGGACGCTTGTCGACACGTCGCAGCCGTCGCCGATCGCCGTGGGGGCACTGGCCTACATTTCTCAGGTTCCGGGCATCGGCAATCAGCTGCTGAGCGTCGAACCACGTGTCTATCAGGACCTTGGCGGCATCTTCACGCCTGCAGTCTTCGCGGCGGCCACCGATATTGTGGCGTCGCTGGAAGAGGAATCAGGCTGATGATGGGCTCACCATGGAATCCGTTCTTCGACCAGGTCATCCCCGGCACGTCAAAGCGATACGACGGCCGGCTTGTCGACAACGTCGATCCGAAGCAATCGGGTGGTTTCAACGCCATCCGTCTGCCGCAGAATGTCGCAGTCCTGGACAACCTTGGGACTGTGCAGGCCATTCTGAACCGGACGTATGAGATGAGCGGGCCGCCGGTGCCGATCGAGTCCGAGGTGGTGACCTACGGGGCCCTGTACAACACGGGACTCGCCAGTTCGATCCGGAGAACGGCGTTCTGCTGGTGGCACACGCCGTCAGTCTCATTCAATGACCGATATCCGCGAGTGCTCTACAAGAGTGACCCCGACTTTCGCGGCTACTGCTACTTCCTCGGTGCTGGCTTCGCTCATACCGGCATCAACTTCCCGCAGGAAGCGATTCAGTATCCGCCGCAGGATTACACGGCTGTGTGGTCGTTGTGGCTCACTGATGACATTCCAGAGGCCGAGGGCGGATCTCCAGAGTTCTGGGCGGACGTTCCCGGGACGACACTCGTGGAACCTGGCGAACTTGGTGAGACCTATCCGCTGTGGGTGAATGAAGGGGGATTCGATGGTGATGTCCCCGCCGGCTCACGCATTGTGGCCGGTCTGGATCTGAACCGTCGATCGAAGCTGATCAACGTCACGACGAGTATTGAAAACCTGCCGATCTACGTGGAACCGTGGTATCGGTCAAACTGAGGAACTGAAGCGATGTATCTGATGGGGGGTGTTACGAGCGGCTTTCTGTTGGCGTATTTCGTTAGTTCTGAACAACTCAATTCATGGGGCGAATTGGGAGCGGCAGCAATTCTGGGGCTCTTGTGCGTTGGGTTCGGCGTCCTGCACTGGAAAACAATGGCAGCGATGGCAAAAGCGGTCGAACGACTCGCGAAATCTAACGAGAAGACGGCGGCTGACTTCCGTGAGGACCACAGAAGGCTGATGGAGCAACTTGTCGAGGGGCTCATTTCTGAACAAGGAGAATGATCTGGTGCAAAAACTCACTTGCAAATTCCGACTTTTTTGTTTGACTTCCACCGCCACACCTGCCTAATATCAGGATCGAGAGCCCGCAATACTCTCAACCCGCCGGAGCGACCGCTTACCGCTCCGACTCTTCAACGACTGATTGCACGGATACAGATGACGTCGCGGAAAGGTTCCGGACGTCAGACGGACTGGGGCTGATGTTTCCATCCGAATAGATCTACGTTCTTCTGAGCCAGGAACGTCAAGATTTAGACGGAGTGAACATGCGCAAGGTTTGTAAGAGCGTCCCACCTACCTGTAAATGGGCGTCTCTTCATAAGTCGTTTTGGATTGTCTCACCATGATCGAGCTTGCTTCGCTCAAATCATGTCTCCAACAGAACCGAGCATCCAAAACCCGTGCGCGCTACGTCCCTAGCGAGCCCCAGTCCCGAGTCAAGTCGCCCACCCTGACCTGTTGGAGACAGGGTGGCTCCGGAAACCCGGAGAGACTGGAGGGTTGAGTGCGGGACTGCTGGGAGATAAGCGCCCTGGCCGCAATATGTTGGTTGCCTGGAAATGCAGACCGATCGCTTCTTCCACGGATTTAACAAGCTGAGCTACCTGCCTCGACTTCCCTCATCTATCTCCGACACCTTCTTCTTCTTTTTGAGGTGTCAAATCAATGTCGAAACCAACATGGAGCCAATGGTTCTACCCCATCGCAGAAAAATTGGCGGCGGAAGTTGCCGCGAAGTTGTTGTATTTGCTCTTGGTCGCTGCCGTAACTGCACTGTTGTGGCTGGCAGCAACCTACCTCTGGCCTTCAAGTCCAGACTTTCTCCATAAGACATGGCAGTCCGACGATGGTGCGGTCGTCATGCGCGGAGAGACGTTGAGCGCGATTGAAATTGTCACTCGGGGCGGCGTGGCTCTCGAGCTTAATGTGACTGAAGAAACCACCAACCCCAGCCGTTACTCTGGCGAACTGAAGTGTGTGGTCCACGGCGGCACAATCGGTCAGTTGGAGCTGGAGCTGGAGCCTCACGGACAGATTCGAGCGCGGACTGTTTGGACAACCAGCCAAGATTATGAGTTGGATGAACGGCTTCGCGTAAACTGGCCGGATGCCCCACAGGTGACGACAGGCAAGACATAGCCACAGCAGACGGACACACCAGTATCTACAGACCGCTGAGATTGATCTCAGCGGTTTTTTTGTGCTTTCGCAGGCACCAGACCAAGTGTCCACGCCCGAACACGGTTGATCGTCGCGTCGCTGACCAATGCCAACCAAGACTCTCGGCCCACGCCATGCACGTGGTGATGCTGGCTCGTGATCCAGACGACCTGCTTGCCAACGTGAAGCAGTTCATCGAGGAAGATCCGGAGACCGCTCAGGAAGTGCTGTACGCGGCGTTGGCGGCACTCGCGGTTTCCGTGGAGGCGTACGCGGAGCGGAAGGCTCGGTGGGAGAAGCGAGAGGGGAATTGAGGGCCAGTTGTTGCGAAGTCAGCCAGCTTGGGCGTCGTGTACTGGATGAGTCAGATGGAAATGGTCAGCAAGAGCGACCGAGCGATAACCTAATTCGTTCAAGAATCTGAGCTCACTGAATTGCATAGCCCTTACGTGCGTAGGAAGCTAACGATTCCCTCTCTCTCTCTTCTTTTCCGCAGAAAGACTCACGCAAGCTCGCAGAGGTTGACATGGAATCCGAGAAGCTCATCAGAGATGTTGATAGTGCATCATTAGGAACTACGCAAACCAGCGTAGGAGTGAACCACAGCGCAGACGAAGGCATTTGGGAAACTCAAACATCGTTCACAGAAGGCGATAGCGAACGGTCTCTCGCCGTACCGGAACTCGACTGGAGCCCACAGAACATCATCCCAACCGGATCTGTGTTCCAGACTGAAGTAAACAGTCATGTAGAAGTCGCACAATCTCCTGTAACAATCGAGTCGCTGGCGGACCTGGTCGAATTCAGTAGGTTGTTGCACGGGACGCATAGGTCGCTAGATGTGTGGTGGAGAGGGCACTCCAAAGCAACTTATACGTTGACTCCAACAGTGTTTCGATCAGCGAGTTATCGGGAATATGAGTCCACCATGCTGCAGCGTTTTCGAAGCTATGCTCATACCCGGGACTTGAGTCTACCGAATAACATCAGTAAAGAGCACTTGTTGTTCGTCGCGCAACATCACGGCCTTCCCACAAGGCTGCTTGACTGGACGTATTCGGCTCAGGTTGCGCTGTTCTTTGCAGCGAGGAGTAACCCAGATTGTGACGGAAGGGTCTACGGCATGTACCCATTCGGCCTCAACCAGAAGACGATCGGAAAGCCTGTTCTACCGGCTGCGTTGTCTAAAGATGTAGTTGGGTTGACGGACGCCGCATTTAATCATGGGGCAAGCGACGAACGAGTAATTGCATTGAGTAGCTCAGAATCCAATCGACGAATGCTGGCTCAACAAAGCCACTTCACGATCCATGGCAGCAATTCAAAGTGCCTCGAGAAGTCGTGCAGTGAGACCGACAACTTTCTCTCATCTGTTGTGATACGCAGCAAAGCCAAAGCGGGACTGCTTGAAGAATTGGAATCGATGGGGATATCGGAGCGCACCCTGTTTCCAGACCTCGATCACCTTGCAAATTTCATCAAGAACGCACGATTCCAGCACTTAGGCAACTAAGACTGAGCAGAGAGCCGCCAAGACGCAAACCCGACTTACCATCGAGTGTGAAATGGTGATCTGCGATGGTTGTCAATACGCCCTGAGGGTTGCCAAAAAATTGCCGCACTTTGTGCCGCACTTGGACGACAAATCCGACTATTTTCGTCGTTCAGATTCTCAGAAAACCCCGAAAAAGCTGGGGTTTTGGGCGTTTCTGAGTTTATCGCCCATGCCTGAAAATCCTGGTGTCGCCGGTTCGATTCCGGCTCTGCCCACTCCGACAAAAAACTGGCCAGTCGAGGCTTCCTCGGTTGGCCTTTTTTTTTGCCGTCGCCGTCCGTCGACCATCAACCGCTGCCGTTCGCGCAGTTCGTCCCAGCGAGTCGCTGCAGAATGCGATTCGCGAAATCGCCATTCACTTCGCGCAACCCGTCCAGGCCCAACAGGGCAACTTGCTGTGAGGCCTCACGGGAGATCTCCGGTTTCCCGGGGGGCATCAGATTCTGAGCGGCCTGCCGACTTCGATGAGATGGCCGCATTCATCGCGGAGCCGACCTGATCGCTCAATGCGATCGTCCCATCACGCATAGGCGGTGGAGGGCGTGAACACGCGCGAAGGCTCTGAGGAATTCTCTGGCTGTGCTGCCAGATGCCCTTGAGAAGACATCATTGTGAAGACGGAGAATTGCCTCGGGTTCGCCCTTAGGTTAGTGTTTTCACCGATGTAGCACTTTGCCCGTGGGTGTCTCCGTGAACCTCCGGAATTCCAAGCCTGTAATGGGTGCCGGTTTCTCGATTTCGCCCGGCAGATATTTGCTGATGAAAATTCACGCAATTTGTGATTCCTGCGGCAAAACGCTGGCCGTCGATGACATTCATGCGGGCAAAAAAATTCGCTGCCCGGCATGCAAATCCGTGGTGAAAGTGCCTCAGGCCGGCATGGCCACGTCGGCGCCAGCCGCACCTGCCGCCAAACAGAGACCTTCCACCGCAGGCAGTGCTTCAGCTCCGCCTCGAAAAAAACGGCCGGTCGGTGGACAGGAGCCCGAGCGGCCGCGGCCCGCCAAACGCAAACGGAAGCGACCTGCGCCCGCCGAAGACGACTATGGCTACGACGATCTGTGGAACGATCCACTGGTCACGTCCGGTGCCAACTACGATCAGAATCCCTACGCCTCTTCTCCTCCCCCACGGCGGAGGAAAAAGAAGAAGACACGGCCGGACGGCTATCACGATGACAGTGCCGACGCAGCACGCAGCAGCGCTGGGCGCGGCGGTATCATCCTCAAGACCCTGCTTGGGTGCGTCGTGCTGATGGTGATCGCGGGGGTGGGTATCCCGATGAACGTGGAAGGCATGACGTGGCCAGCCGTCATCGTTGGCGCGTTACTCAACGCCTACGGCGGCCTGGCAATTATGGGCAACGCATTTCGTGAAGACTCCACGGTGGGCTACATGTACATGTTTGTCCCCTTTTACCCACTCTATTTTCTGTTCAGCCGCTGGGACGAAAACATGTTTCCCTTCTGCATGTCACTGGTCGGAACGCTGACAATCATGGTTGGGATCATCTGCCAGATCGTCATCGGCGGCGTCTAGTGACGCTGCCGGCCCCCGAAGCAGGCACAGGGACCGAATGGTGACTGACAGGGCGGCTGGTTACCACTCCGGCTCCGCGTCTTCCACGCCCTCAGCGACCAGCCGTTTGGCCGCGCGAACCGTGCGTTTGGCCTTCTGCTGATCTTCTGTTGTGAGCCGTGACAGCCGGACCTGTTTGAGGGTCAGCAGAGCCGCATTGGGCCGGCGATTGGCCACGTAAACTTCCGCGCAGCGAACTCGCGCCCAGGCGTCGTCCTCCGGGAAGCGCTCGACGTATTCTTCCAGGCACAGCTCGGCATCATCCAGCATGCCGGCTTCCATCTGGCCGCGAGCCAGCCGCTTCAGCCGGGCGCGATCCAGCTTTGGACTGTTGTCCTGCATTTGCAGCGCGTACAGCTCTTCGGTCGCATCGATAATGGATCCGGAGTCGATCATCTTTTCGATTTTCTCCAGACGGGTGCCCCGCAGCTGCCGGGCTGTCTGCTTTGGCTTTTCGCGGTGTGTGTCATCATCGACGGCCACCTCTTTGCCAAACATCAGGGAGGGATCGGCGTGACTGCCAACCGCCACCGTCCGGTCCAGATCGCGGCCGTACTTTCCGGACAGCACCTTGTACAGGTCCCACCCCTCACAGTCGACCCAGTCCTTTTTCAGGTACAGCGTGCCCACCCCAAACCCGATGGCAGCTCCCATCAGGTGCAGCGCTTCGCTACCCATCGAGAACCCAAACATAGAAAAGGTGAACACTTCCCAGCCGATATAAAACACGGAAAACCAGATGATCGACAGGTCAAAAAAGACGGGCCAGATCACAATCAGCAGAAACACGCTGAAGTCGTTTTTGGGCGCCCACACAAGGCAGATGGCCAGTAAGCCGTAGATCGCTGCCGAAGCTCCGCACGACGCGCCAGGCTGCAGCATCATCAGGCTGACGAAACGGGCTTCGTCTTCGTCCCAGCCTTCGGCCACGAGTCCGTCGACCAGTTCTTCGGGAGTGTCGAATCCGTAGTCAGCCAGCACGCTTTCGGGAGACTGGCCCAGCATCACCAACTGCTCCACGCCGCTTTGTCCCACACCAATGGCCAGGTACAACAGCAGAAAGCGACGCCACCCCAGTTTGCCCTCCACAATCAGCCCGAAGGCCACCAGGAAGATCATGTTGCCGATCAGGTGCATCCAGCCAAAATGCATGAAGATGCTGGTCACCCACTCGACAGGATTCAGCGATCCGTAGTGCAGCAGCCAGATCGAATCTCTGCCGGCGTCAGCAAACAGCACATAGGCCAGAAAATTGGCCACCACCAGGCCAGCTGTGGAGATGGGATAATGGTAGATCGGTGCGTCAGTGGAATACGGAATCAGCATATCGACAGACGCACATCTTTCCAGGGCGGACTCACGGTCCGAATCGCTCGGGCAACCTGCACGGGCAATCCAACGCTGGCGGCGAGTCCCGCGCAGCCAGCCCGAACGGGACTTCTCGTCACCACTCGCCCCCGGGTCAGGACTTGCGGCGCGGCCGATTCGGCAGCCCGAATTCCATCATAACGAACGGATCCCGATTCTGGCCATGGCGCTACCACCGACCAGTGGAACGGTCGAGTGGCCCAAATGGTTCAGAATTCGTGGGAAACGGGACCCGGAATTCATGTTTTTGATTGATCAAAATAATGTTTTTGGCTAATTAAAAACCATGTCGAAATTCCGCCGTTTACTGCTGTTTTTCCCCATGGTGGCCCTGACCGCGGTGGGTTGCGCGCCCGTTCCGGAGTCGGCGGACACCTCCCACGACTCGCTGAACGTCGTCTGCACAACCAACGTGGTCAAGGACCTTGTGGCCCAGGTCGGTGGCGACCGAATCACCGTGACGGCCATCATGGACGGCCCCGGCATTGACCCCCACACGTATGTGACGTCGCCGGGTGACATCAACACACTGACCGCCGCAGATGTGGTCGTGTATTCCGGTCTGCATCTGGAAGGGCAGTTTGATGAGCCACTGGAAAGCCTCAGACAGCGCGGAATCCCCGTCATCTGCCTGACCGCCGCCCTGGCGGAGGAGACGCCCAGTCGCCTCATCGCCGCAGACGGCGACGCACACGATCCCCACGTCTGGTTTGATCCGGATCTCTGGGGAGATTGCGCTGTGCACTTTGCGGAGCAGATGGGCACCCATGACCCAGTCGGGGCGGACGATTATCTGCAGAACGCCCAGGCATACGCCGCGGCATTATCGGCGGCCGGCCAGACGGGCCGTGACCTGCTGGCGACCATCAACCCACAGCGACGCGTGCTGGTCACGGCTCACGACGCCTTCGCCTATTTCGCCCGCTACTTCGATTTCAGCGTGGAAGCCGTGCAGGGCATCAGCACAGACAGCGAACCGGGCCTGCGGCGCATTAACGAACTGATCGAACTGCTTTGCTCGCGAAAAATCTCAGCGGTCTTTACCGAGCAAAGTGTTTCGGACAGAAACATCCGCGCGTTGCTGGAAGGCTGCCGGGCACAGGGGCACACACTGTCAATCGGCGGCGTGCTGTACTCAGATACGGTCGGCGAGGCGGGGACAGCCGAAGCGAGCCTGACCGGTGCACTGCTGCACAACATTCGTGAAATCGCCGATTCGCTGGGCGATGGAGTGGCCCCATGACGGCCGCCATCCTGGACATTCACGACATGACGGTGGCCTACGACCGTCGCCCGGTATTGTGGAACATCGATTACACCATCAGTGAACCGGGCTTAACGGCCATTGTAGGTCCCAATGGCGCGGGCAAGAGCACCATGATTCGCTCTGTGATGGGGCTGGTGCCGATGGTCAGTGGCGAAGTCACCGCCTGGGGCCAGCCAGCCGGTTCTCAGCTGGATCGCATCAGCTACGTGCCGCAGCGGGGCAGTGTGGACTGGGATTTTCCCATCAGCGTGTTTGAAACCGTGCTGATGGGAACGTACGGGGCCCTGGGCTGGTTTCGTCGCCCCGGACGGAAACAAAAAGCTCTGGCGGCCGAATGTCTGGAACGAGTAGGCATGCAGGATTTCGCGCAGCGGCAGATCGGAAGACTGTCAGGTGGCCAGCAGCAGCGCGTGTTTCTGGCCCGCGCCCTGGCACAACAGGCCGACCTGTATTTCATGGACGAACCCATGGCGGGCGTCGATGCGGCCACGGAGCGCATCGTGTTTGACCTGCTGCGATCTCTCAGCGAGGAAGGCCGCACAATCGTGGTGGTCCACCATGATCTGCGAACAGTGGCTGAGTATTTTGATAACGTAGTGCTGCTGAACGTGCGCGTGGTGGCGTCAGGTCCGGTCGCCACCACATTTACCTCGGACAATCTGCAGGCCACTTACGGCGGACGACTGACCGTGCTGGATCAGATGGCCGAAGCCGTTCAGAAGCAGAAGGAAACGACCTGACAGGTCGTCTGTGCCATGCCGGGAAGCCAGACCATCATTGTTTTGCTGGGCACGCTGCTGCTGGGAATCGCCGCAGGACTGGTGGGCACCTTTGCCGTGCTGCGAAAGCGGGCACTGGTGGGTGATGTGGTGGCCCACTCCGCCCTGCCGGGGCTGTGCGTCGCGTTTATGCTGCTGGAATCCCGCTCCATCCTGGTGTTGCTGTCGGGCGCACTGCTGAGCGGTCTGCTCGGGGCAGCCTGTGTCTCGTTTCTCAAACGCGTGACGCGTCTCCGGGAAGACGCCGTGCTGGGTATTGTGCTGAGTGTCTTTTATGGCGGCGGCATAGCGCTCACGCGCTTCATCCAGAACACCTGGCGAAGCGAACGTGTCGACCTGGAGTCCTTCATCATCGGCCGAGCGGCCACCATGCTGCAGGAGGACGTCATGCAGATCGGCATTGTGCTGACCATTGCCGCGGTCGTTGTTGTGCTGCTGTTCAAAGAGCTGAAACTGGTCAGCTTTGACGAGCAGTTCTGCCGTGTGCAGGGCTGGTCCTCCACCGGACTCGATGGACTGCTGATGCTGCTGACGGCCATAACGGTGATCGTCGGACTTCCGGCCGCCGGCGTCATCCTGACGGCCGCATTGCTCATCATTCCCGCCGCTGCCGCCCGATTCTGGACAGATCGCCTGTCTCACATGATGATGATCGCCTGCGCATTTGGGGGTCTGTCGGGAGTCACCGGGACCCTTATCAGCGCCCGGATCGCCGGTCTGCCCACCGGACCTTTGATTGTGCTGACGGCCGCCTTCATCTTTGTGGCCTCCTGGATATTTGCGCCGCATCGGGGCGTGCTGTTTCGAGCCCGCGAAGGACTGGACACCAGCCTGCTGCCGTGGGTCGCGGAGCGGCAGGAAGACGACGGAGGTGCCGCATGACAAACGCGTTGATGTCGGCCGGTCTTCTGCTGTGCGCCAAAATCCCCATTCCACTGACCGGACTGACCAACAGGCTGGCCGAACTCCTGTCACTTCCCCCCAATTCCGTTCAGAACGCCTTCTGGACGATCGCGGTCGGGGCCGTGTGTGCCGTCTGTTGCGCGGTGGCCGGCTGTTTTCTGGTGCTGCGGAAGATGAGCCTGCTGGGAGACGCACTCAGTCACTCAGTCCTGGCCGGAACGGCGGGCGTTTATCTTCTCACCGGTCAGGTGTCACCGCTGCCCATGCTGATCGGCGCGCTGGTGGCGGGGCTGCTCACCGCCGTCCTGACGCAGTTTGTTCACGAGCGGGCGGACGTCCCGGAAGATTCCAGCATTGGCATCGTCTTTACCTCGCTGTTTGCGTTTGGCGTGGTTGTGGTCTCGCAGGCGAAGGGCGTGCATCTGGACCTGGATTGTGTGCTGTTTGGTGACCTGGCCCTGGCGGGCGTCAATTTGAATCCGATGGGCGGCTATTTGTGGCCGGCCGCGTTCCGCACGCTCATTCCCGCACTTGTAATCACGCTCGCCTTTCTGGCCGTATTCTGGAAGGAGCTGAAACTGTCGTCGTTTGATCCGGTGTTCGCGACCACCGTCGGTATCAGCGCCGGCCTGATGCACTATCTGCTCACAACTGTCGTGGCACTGGTGACCATCTCCGCGATGGAAGTCGTCGGCCTGCTCGTGGTCGCGCTGCTGATCGTCCCCGCCTCCATTGCGCGGCTGCTGACAGACAAACTTTCCACCATGCTTTGGCTGGCCAGCGCCGTGGGCGTCGCGTGCACCACCAGCGGCTATCTCCTCGCACTCTGGCTGGAATCGTCCGCGGCCGGCATGACGGCCGTGATGTCAGGTTTGCTGCTGGCCGTTGCCATCGTTTTATCTCCGCATGAGGGCCTGCTGGTACGCGCGGCACGGACCGTTCGGCTGCGTGTCCGCATTTGTGCCGAAGATGTTCTCGCAGGCCTGTTTCGTCAGCAGGAACGTTCCAGCACGCCTGCCCAGCCGGTGCAGTCTTCGCGAACGGAGTGCCTGAAACTGGCAGGCGGAGGTCTGCTGGCCGCTCCCGCACTGCGCTGGCTGCAGTCCAGTCGGCTGCTCACAGGAACGAGGGAGGACGTGCGTCTGACAACGCAGGGAACGCGCTACGCCCGATCACTCATCCGCTCTCATCGACTGTGGGAATCCTACCTGCTGGAGAATTTCAATCTGCCGGCCGACCATCTGCATGATCCGGCGGAAG
The DNA here is from genome assembly GCA_024742875.1 of Planctomycetaceae bacterium. Lineage (GTDB taxonomy): Bacteria > Planctomycetota > Planctomycetia > Planctomycetales > Planctomycetaceae > Fuerstiella. The sequence continues at coordinate 22,445 of JANSXP010000035.1, forward strand.
CCATGGAACACTACATCGGCCCGGAGATGCAGGAACGCCTGCGGGACGAACTGTCGCAGCCGGCGGAAGATCCTCACGGAAGATCGATCCCCGATTAATCGGCCGTGCGTTCACGGCCACCATTGCGCCCTTTCAGGGCCTTCAATATTAGTTGCCAAAAGTCGTGCGGTCCCGGGAGTCCCCCAGACGTAATGCGGCGGAGCGTTCACAAAGGGATGCGGGTATGACCTAACATCTTCAGAAAAACTGTCCACACAATTTTGATTAAATCTGATCCTGTTCACCTTTCGAGCAAATTTGCGACGAACATAAACCGCCCCCCCCGGGGATTTAGTATGATGGTAAACATGGTTGTGGTGTGGATGACCAGCCCCCATGGGCGTGATTAGACACAGATGCTACTGAGCATTTGTCGATCTTCTCCAACGACGCTGGTGTCCCACTTCTCTTGTGGAATCAAACCCCGACAGGAGGGCAGGATGAACGCGACTCTTGAATTTCAGGCTGATGAGATGAGCACGGATGAATCGCCAATCAACTCGAAGGGAAACATCTACGTCATCGACGATGAACTTCAGGTGCTGGAAGTCATCGAAATGCAGCTGACGGCCGTTGGCTACAACGTCAAGTCGTTCTCTCGCCCCACCGAGTTTCTCAGTCAGCTGGAATCTCTGCCCAAAGGGATCGTGATCTCAGACCAGCGGATGCCTGAGGTCGAAGGTCTGGGGGTTCAGCAGGCCGTGAAACCTTACCCTCATAAGTTTCAGCTGATCCTGCTCAGCGGCTACCCCGAGACACGTGTGGCTGTGGAAGCCATGAAGCAGGGGGCCGTCACCGTTCTGGATAAACCGTACAACAAAGAGCAGCTGCTCAGCTCAATTGAGGAGGCCTTCGACCAGCTGCGGACCGGCGTCCGTGACGACGCTGGACTTCCTCCCATCCTGCCGGGCGGCGAAACCTATGGCAGCCGTCTGTCCTCACGAGAGCGGCAGGTCATCGACCTGGTATACGAAGGCGAAACCAACAAGTCGATTGGCATCAAGCTGGGTATCAGTATCAAGACGGTGGAAAAACACCGCGGCAAAGCGATGCGAAAAATGGAAGTCAGCAGTCTGGCCGAACTGGTTCGACTGATCGATCGTGAACAGCGCGGCTGACAGGTCGTGATCACCGAACACGCAAACAGCCCACGGCCTAATGGTCGTGGGCTGTTTTTTTTGACCTGGTGCGGCTGACCGCCGACCAGCCACTACTGTCGCTGAAAAAGCGATGGCGGCACGCCCTGTGGCGGCTGCCTCAAAGAGGCCCCACCGGATTTCGGCGATCCGGCCGGGCGGCCCGTTTCACCAGAACCGCCCATCAGTGACTCCCAGTCGACATCCGGATTGAGCAGTTCCTCCACCCGACGTGAGACAATCAGCTCCCGATTGGCTTCCCGCTGGGCCAGTGTCTTTTCGATCTGCCGCAGTTTGGCCTCGAGCTGCTGCGCCATCTTTTTTTGATGGTCGAGTCGCTCCTGCAGCAGCGATTCCACCACAGACTGCAGTTTGGCGCGGTCCTGCGGCCCCACCGTCTTGCCTGCTGACCGCAGCTGCAAAGCCAGCCTTACATCCGGACTGCCACCCGCGGACTGACTCTCCCCGATCGCGAGACCCTCGTGACCTGCCTGCGATACGCGGGCCGCTTCAATCATCCTGACGGCCGCGTCCACATGTCGGGCGATTCCGCGGATCTGAACGCCGCCACGGTTCGTCTGCATGCTGACCCGATTCGAGGCAGCCTCGGCGAACGCACTGGTCGGCACGCCCGTTGTACTGACGACCACTTCCTTTTCCCGGTAATCCGGATCGTTGGGTGACGTCCAAACGCCGGTCTTCAGTGGAAAAAAGTACATGCGGCTGCTGTCCTTGAAGTTTACTTTGACGGCTGAAGTGTCGACCGTGACGATGGGCTCTTCGTCTCGACCAACATCCAGCAGATCCCACGTGCCCGACTCCGCACTGTAGGCAGCCACCGACGACTGCAGCTGCACGGCCGCAACAGCTGTACCGACAACCGGCACGATCAGGTCTTCCCGCGGGATCTTCACGTTACTCCACCGTCCCGTCATGGCACTGAGCGCCTGCAGTTCCTGGTGGTCGTCAGACCACGTTACCGTCACCCCCGTACTCACCACAGGCCGACCGTATTTATCCGCCTGCTCAATACGACGTTTGATGCCGGCGGCGATCAGCGTGTCCTCAACCAGTCCGCCATGTTCTTTGAGCGACTCAGCCATATCGGCCACCCACAGGAACGTGGACGTGCCGGTGTTCGTTGCGCCTATCATCCCGGCCATCAATCCGTACTGCGTTGAGCCGGTGGCGACACCCAAAAGATCGCCCTGCTGGTCAAACACGAATCGCACCAGGTCCGGATCGTCCCACTCTGCCTTCAGATCACAGGAAAAGAAGTTGGCATGATTGCCCCACATCGACTTGCCGACACGGGATCGGCTCAGCGTGGACAGATCGAGAGCCTCCCCCCCCGGCAGGCGAACCACGGACTCACGTCCTGGTTCACGGTCGATCAGCTGGGAGATGATCGCCAGCGGCAGATCTTCACGGGGTATCCGCCCCGACAACACGGGCAGTGAATCGCCGTCCTCACAGTCCACCAGAAAAAATGTGGTCCCCGCCGCCATGGAATCGGCCACCGGGCGAATGGGCTTCCAGTTACGCAACACCCGTTGATCGTCTTCCGGTGTGCCAATCCACATACTCAAATCCCTGGAGTAACCTCCCTGGGATGTGTTGGCCATGTCCTGCCGAAACGTGAGCCCTTTGGTGAGCAGCAGGCACTTACCGGGCGTCGCACTTTGCAGTCGGACGCCTGTCGTGTAGGAATATTGCGTCTCACCATTCAGACGCCAGGCGGCACGCACTGGCACCGCGGCAGCGCTGATCTTCTGATAGGCGGCCTTCCACGGACCGGCGTCGTCGGCATCACGAAGCTTCAGATACTGAGCGGGGGCCAGACTGCCGCTGGCGACCAGGACAGCAGCGGCCAGCTGCAGCAGTCGCGTACGACTGCAAAGAGAAGGAATGATGAGCATGGTGTCTCTCCTGAAGGATAGGTGGGAACAAATGGCTGAGCAGAGCCCAGTCGCTCACACGGTTTCGTACGCAAACGATGCGAGCGATTTCAAAACAGAGCATCAACACAAAAAGTATTCAGCCGCCCAGGCGGCCAGCGTTCACTCCGCAAAAAGCGGAGCACTCAGCAAAGTGTCTGCCTCAGCAGACAGCTGATTCAAGTCTTCGTCCAGGGATGTCGTCCATGCCTGCGTGGCGGCTTCGGGCAGCGTCGCTGCTGCAGAGGGATTCGTCGCAGCAGTCGAATCAGTCGGCGAGTCGGACACACGACTTTCCGCCGCCACGGATGCCTGAGTGCCTGACTGTCCGGTGTTTTCCGGTGATCGTGGCCCCTTCGGCCGAAAGACGATCGCAGCAATCGCGACGGTCGCACAGACAGCCACAAGTAACAGGCGGCCCCATGGGCGAACGTGATGAGACTGCAGCGCTGCGGGCAGGGGGCGGGTCAGCGGCTGCTGCAGATGAGCCAGACCACCTCGCAGTGTTTCGGCCACCATATCCGCGGACGCCAGTCGCTGCTCGCTGTGTTTGTGCATGAGTTGTCCGATGTATCCGCTGAGCCACACCGGCACGGCGGGGTTCAGCAGCGGAATGGCGGTTGGACTGTCATCGGTGACCCGGCGGAGAATGCCATAAGTGGTTTCCGCGCGAAACGGGGGACGGCCGGTGCACATGGCGTACAGCACGCTGCCCAAACTGAACAGATCGCTGGCCGTATCGACCGCATCACCGCGGGCCTGTTCGGGCGACATAAACTGAGGCGTCCCGGCGATGATGCCCGTGCGTGTCAGCGTGCCATCGTCCACCGCCCGGGCGAGACCGAAGTCGGTCAGCATGACACGATCAACGCCTTTCTCCAGCAGAATATTGGCCGGCTTCACGTCCCGATGCACCAGCCCCTGAGCGTGCGCGGCGGCCAGTCCTTCTGCCACCTGCTGCCCGATTCGCAGCACATCCACGGCCGACAGCGCGCCCTCCCGATCCAGTCGCTGCTGGAGTGTTTCACAGTCAACGTACGGCATCACCAGATAGGGCAGCTGCCCGTCGGAGTGCACCGTCAAAATGGGCATCACCGCCGGATGCACAATCGCGGCTGTGGCCTGAGCTTCCCGGGAAAATCGCATGCGGGCCGCCGCACTGGCCGCCAGCTGCGGAGCCATCACCTTCACGGCGACGAGCCGATTCAGCTCCGGCTGCAGCCCCTTGAGCACAATGCCGTTGCCTCCCTGGCCGATGACACTGTGGATTTCGATGTCGTTGAGAGTGCCCAGTACGTCCGTTCTGTCCGAAGGCTGAAGGAAGTCGACAGCAAAATCGTCGATATTCAGCTCCGCAGACACCGGCGGAAATTCGCCCAGCGAAGAGCGGTCCACGGGCAGCAGTGTGGAACGCAGAGCGGCCGGCCGATCGACCTGCAGGCGAATTTCGCTGCGGAGCACGTCCCTGACGTGACTCCACTCGCTCACACCGCCGGCCTGCTGCTCGAGCAAAGACCGACACTGCTGGCAGTCTTCAAGATGCTCGGACAGCCACTGCTCCTGCTGTTCGCTGAGCGAATCCTGCAGCAGCTGGTGCAGAAGGTTCGCGTCGCAGTTGTGTGCTGATGTTGCCATGTGAGTCACCAGAAAACGGTTCTGCCGGAGCAGACGACTATTCCATAATGTCCTGAATCAAACCACGAATTCTTGCCATGATGCGACTGCGGGACATATAGATGCTGCCCGCCGTGATCTGGAGTTCCGCCGCGACGTCGGCCACACGACGCTCGTCCACGGTGGTCGCCCAGAAAGCCGTCCAGCTGGTTTCCAGAAACTCGCTGCGGACCTGCTCGGCAGCCCAGACGATCAGTTCATGGTCGTAGCGGTGGCGTTCGCTGGCCGCCGGCTCGTCGGCCACGTTTTTCATCAGGTCAATCACACTGGTACCACCACCGCCGGACGGCTGGCGGCGTTCCCGCGTCATAAAGCGAATCACAACGTTTCGCGCCACGGTCGACAGCCAGCGGCGGAATGACGCATCCCGCCCATCATCCGACCAGCCCTCCACAGATCGCGCCACGGCCATCAGCACCTGCTGCACCACGTCAGGAACGTCGCGCTCAGGAACCCCCTGACGGGTGGCCATGCGATAAAGAAATGGCTCATACGCCACCACAAAATCGTCCCACGCCTGGTCGTTGCGTTCGTCCTGCAGGCGAACAATCAGACTATGGCGGGTTTTGGGGTGCGGCATGATGGTGTCCTCACAGGAGAGGAGTTCACCGTCACGGGAAAATCACACGCCTGTTGCAGAAATTTTTCCCAAATTTGTCCTGCAGCGACAGCCAACCGCAAAAAACGCAGCAAAATCGGGGCGAAGGCGATACGGCAAAGTACTCACATGAGGCAAGCGGGCCGTGAGAACAGATCGAGCGGGTGAGTCTGGCTGGCACAGCGCTGGCAGTATTAAGGCGGCAGGGAACCAGAATTGGGCGGCGGACACTTACGGCAAAAAACCGCGTTCACGCAGCTCGCCGAGATTATCGGCCGCACTTTCCACCACCCGATGGGAGGCGTATTTGAACAGCGCCACGCCCGCCAGTGCGGCAGGCGCCGTGAGAATCGCCACGCGATCCTCCTCCTCCGCATCCAGTTGCCGATTCAGTCGATCCACCGCCTCTTCCACCGTGTCGGTGACGATGTCTTCCGAGACATGCTGATTGGACAGCTTCAGGTTGGAAAATGCGGCCGTTCGCGCCATCAGAAAATCGGGAATGCCGAAGTCTTCATTCTCTTCAAAGAAGTTCTGAAACTCCGGTCGGGCGGAGTCCGGCGTGATGATCCGCGCCCGACTGATGGTAATCTGACCTCGACGCACACGAACAAGGCGATCATCGTCCGTCCCGGAAGTGACCAGGAAGTAGGGCAGGTCAGAGTCGCCAAAGGTGAACAGAGAATACTCCACACCGCGGGCAATCTGCACCGATTCCCAGAGGTTTCGAAACTGCTCATGCTGATCGTCAAACATCATCCGCGCTGCACTCTTGATCGTACGGCCGCCGTGGCGACCACCATCTGTTGCCTGCCTGCCATCCACCGTCGCTGACTGCGACCACACCTCATCGCCGTTCGGCACCCGTCATCACGGCTGGTCGCGTATCGCGTGACCCAATGCAAATGTGAGGGTGCGACATCCGCCGTAAGTCAGATTTCGGTATCAGGCCCCTCAGATACAAAACTGTCCGCAGATGGCCGATAAGCCGGGTTTTGTCAGCGACAGCGAACTGCCGCGGGCGTTCATTTGTCTAGGGTGCCGATTGCTCGACACCTCGAGCAGCTGACCCGAAGGTAGAGCGACCCGGACCGAGTCGCGGAGATCCGAAGACCCCCTTCCTTCTGCTTAGCCTTGCTCCCAATGAGGTTTACCCAGCCGACTCAGTCACCTGAACCGCTGGTGCGCTCTTACCGCACCGTTTCACCCTTACCGGGGAAGTCCGTTGCCGGACTTCGCCTCACCTCCGCCCCAGGGACGGCCGTTCCGGCGGTCTACTTTCTGTTGCACTTGCTCTGCCCTCGCGGGCGGCGGGCGTTACCCGCCATCGTGTCCTGTGGAGCCCGGACTTTCCTCTCCGCCCAAAGGACGCAGCGAACGCCTGGCCATCTGCAGACCGGTGGATCCTAACGGCACCAGCCGGCAGACGATCATGCATTCCTGCCTGTTTCCGATTTTTCGTCGTCCTTCAGCTTCTCCAGCAGCCGAGCGGCCAGCGCCGTCCAGCCCGTTTGATGACTGGCCCCCAGGCCGGCGCCCGTTTCTCCGTGGAAGTATTCATAAAACAGCAGCAGATCCTTCCAGTGCGGATCGTCACGGAATCTGGGATCGCTGCCGTGACAGGGACGATCTCCGTCCGCGCCGCGCAGAAACAGATTCACCTGTCGCTGCATCAGTTCACGGGCCACTTCCCGCAGCGTCATCTCATTGCCGGATCCCGTGGGGCACTCCACCCTGAATGAGTCCCCATAGAAGCGGTGATAGCGTTCCAGAGACTCAATCAGCAGATAGTTCAGCGGAAACCACACCGGCCCGCGCCAGTTGGAATTGCCGCCAAACATCCACGAATCCGATTCCCCGGGAATGTAACTGACCCGGTGTTCCTGCCCGTTGACATGCAGCACAAACGGTTCGGTCTCATGGACCTTGGACAAAGAACGAATGCCATAAGGTGACAGGAATTCGTTTTCATCCAGCAGGTAGGCGAGAATCTTGCGAAAGCGATCTCGCGAAGGCATCGCCAGCAGACGGCTGCCACCAGGCTGCTCGCCCTCGTCGCAGTCCCGCTCCATGTACGTCAGATGCTGCAGCTGATTGCGACGATTGCGAACAAACCAGTTCATGCGTTTGCGAAAACCGGGCAGTCGCTCCAGTACGCTGTCATCAATCATGGTCACGGTGAACAGCGGAATGATGCCGACCAGCGAACGCACCTTCAGCGGAATCGATTTGCCGTTGTCGTACAGATGGTCGTAGTAGAAGCCGTCCTCTTCGTCCCACAGTCCATTGGTTCCACCGGAATTCATCGCATCTGCGATTTCCACATAGTGCTCAAAGAACTTGCTCGCCATATCGGCGTACGCCGGGTTTTCGGCCGCCAGTTCCAGCGCAATGGTCAGCATGGTGGCGCAGAAGAACCCCATCCACGCCGTGCCGTCTGCCTGATGCAAATGACCTCCGGTCGGCAGTGGCTTGGAGCGATCAAACACACCAATGTTATCAAGCCCCAGAAAACCGCCGGAAAACACGTGCTTGCCCAGCACGTCTTTGCGATTCACCCACCACGTGAAGTTCAGCAGCAGCTTTTGAAAGGTCCGCGCCAGAAACTCGCGATCCCGCTTGCCACCATTTTCCCCCGTGCGCTTGTAGACATGCCAGCAGGCCCACGCATGCACGGGCGGATTGACGTCACTGAAATTCCATTCGTAAGCCGGGATCTGTCCATTGGGATGCATGTACCATTCCCGCAGAAACAGGATCAGCTGATCCTTGGCATACTGCGTATCCACCGCTCCAAACGGAATCATGTGAAATGCCGAATCCCACGCGGCATACCACGGATACTCCCATTTGTCCGGCATGGAAATCACATCGCGGTTGTAAAGATGATTCCAGTCTCCGTTGCGCATCTGCCGTCGATGTTCGGGCAGCGGTGGCATGTTCGCATCGCCCTTGAGCCAGTCGTAAACGGAGTAGTTGTAGAACTGCTTGGTCCACATCAGCCCCGCGTAGGCCTGACGCATGGTCTGTTCTTCGTCCTGGGCCAGATTGTCGGGGATCTTCGTTTCGTAAAACGCATCGGCTTCAGAAACACGCTGGTCCATCACAAAATCAAACGAGTCGCCAAACAGCAGGGCGGGCGGTTCATTCTCGGCGTGCAGCCGCAGTCGCACGGTGATCTGTTCACCGGCCGGAATCTTCGTCACGTAGTGAGCCGCCACTTTGGTGCCGCACTTTTTGGGGTTCACCGCTCGCTTCTTTTTACCCACGACATAATCGTGAAATGCATCCTTGGAGTATCGGCTGACGAGCTCCGGGTCCTGGATGTACTTCGGATTGGAGTCATTGTCAGTAAACAGCCATTCCGGCTCGGCCGTGCAGGACGATGCGTCGGCCGCAAACTGAAAACGTCCCAGCGTCTCGTGCTCGGCAACCACCTGGCCATTCTCATCGAGCATCATGGTGGGCCGCTTCCAGCAGCCTTCGTGCTGACAGCCCCAGGTCCACGTGTTGCGAAACCACAGCGTCGGCAACAGATGCAACGGGGCCGCCTTCGGCCCGCGATTGGCAATCGTCAGCTTGATCAGAATGTTGTTGGGCGTTTCTTTGGCATACTCCGCGAACACATCAAAGTACTCACTGTTGTCGAAGACGCCCGTGTCAGCCAGTTCATACTCCGGCAGATGCTGACCCCGGTTGCGATTTTCAATCGACAGCTGTTCATAGGGAAACTCGCGCTGCGGATACTTGTAAAGCGCCTTCATGTACGAATGCGTGGGCGTGGAATCCAGATAGAAGTAGAACTCCTTAACGTCTTCTCCGTGATTGCCTTCCGGCCCACTCACACCATACAGCCGCTCTTTCAGAATTGGGTCTTTGCCGTTCCACAGCGCGACGGCAAAACACAGCCGACACTGGCGATCACTGATTCCCAGCAGTCCGTCTTCTCCCCAGCGATAGGCGCGACCGCGGGCATCGTCGTGTTTGAAGTAATCCCAGGGCTGGCCATTATTGGAGTAGTCTTCCCGCACGGTTCCCCACTGTCGCTCTGACAAATAGGGGCCCCAGCGTTTCCAGTTCTCACCCGGCTCTCGGCGGGCTTCCCGCTCCAGACGAAGGCGTTCCACGTTGCTCAGATAATCGGACTGCATGGTTGTCGGTTCTGTGATTGTGACCGCGTAAAACTTTGAAAGACCGTCTCGCCCTGAACGGACTGATTGCACCACGCGCTGATGGCTCCACGCTTTTATGCAAACACCTTCGCCCACAGAATGGGCGAAGGTGGTCGTGGTTCCTGAGGCGGCAGCGCCCGCTTACTTCAGCAGGCTTTTGTCGAGCACAGCCCGCGCCTTCTCAAAGTAGTCCTGCCACTCGATTTCCGGCGACTCGTCCCGCAGACAGTCGCGGACTTTCTGCAGCGTGTTGCGGGCCATGTGTGGACAGCGATTACAGGCACACGTTTCGCCGGTGGCCGTAATAATGCCCGGCACGGGCACAAAGGTGTGCTGCGGCGCGGACTTTTCAAACGCATGAATCATGGCAGCTTCCGTGGCTACCAGAAACGTGGTTGGTTCCGCAATGGACATCACGTACTGTCGCATCTTCTCCGTGCCACCAATGAAGTCGGTGATCTCCAGAATGTTCTGCGGACATTCCGGGTGCGCGATGACCTGGCTGTTGGCATGATTCCGCTTGGCACGAATCAGTCCCTGAATGCTGAAGACTTCGTGCACCATGCAGGAGCCGGGCCACAGCATCATCTTTCGCCCCGTGACTTCCATCAGATACCGACCCAGATGCTGGTCCGGTACAAACAGAATGTCCCGGTCGGCTGGAACCCGTTCGATAATCTCCTGCGCATTGCCGCTGGTCACGATCCAGTCGCACAGACTTTTCACGGCCGCCGACGTGTTGATGTAGGCCACTGTGTCGAATTCCCGCCCTTCGGATCGCAGCTGCTCCTGAAAGGCGGCCAGTTGATCGGCGGGACAGCTCTCTGCCAGCGAACACCCGGCCAGCATGTCGGGAATCAGCACTCGCTTTTCCGGATTCATGATCTTGGCAGACTCGCCCATGAAATGGACGCCGGAAAAGACAATCGTCGATGTTTCGACCTGCGTTGCGTCGCGTGCCAGCTTCAGGCTGTCCCCCGTGTAGTCGGCAATGTCCTGAATCTCACCATCAACATAAAAGTGCGCCAAAATGCTGGCGTCCTTTTCCTTCTTCAGCTCCTCAATTTCGTCCATCAGATCCAGTGGATCTTCGTAGGGAGCGTCATCGGTTGCGTTCACAACAGGCAGAGACATCGAATTCCTTTGGTAACTGAGTGCACAGACCTGGCCGGTCGAAGATACGAGCAACCGGACTCTACTGCTCAGATTCGCTCGATTCCGGCGAGGTTCACCGCCCCGCCATAGTTCTCAGATCATTATGGCGAGTATTCTCGATTCGTCGACCGGATCGGAACCTCAGCCCTGGAACTTCCTGCGGTCGGAACGGCACTGCCGTGACAGACACCCCAAACGTCTGCCCGTCAACTCGCGCGTGCCTGGCCACCCATTGCTGCCGCCACATGGGGGACTGAACCAGCCTCTGCGCAAAAAAACAGCCCTTGGCGTATCGAGTGTGGGGAAAGAACCTGACCGTTGTTTGGGGAATCCTGAAGGTGGCTGGGTGACTACCTATCGGAGTTGGTCAAGTTCAACACTGCTTACGCCAAAGGGCTGGCTGGGTGGTTCCGGGTACAGCGAACCGCGTGCCAAACAGAGATTGAGCGATCAACAAAAGCTGAACGGGGACGAAACGAAGTCAAAACGTCGGTTTTGGCGAAGCGCCGCCACAAAGACTGGAGGTTTCGGCGCGCGCCGAAAAGCGCCGAAACCCGGCGCCAGCGCCGGATTCTGTCTCAATGGTTGAAATCTGGGCGCCACACGACTATCGTTGGCGCCGAACTTGAGAGCGCCGAAAAATGTCCACCGGATTCCCACACGATGAACACAGCAAAATAGGCAGGATAGGTGTACTTTGCGCCGCCACTGCCTCAATCAGTTACTGTTTGGTGGTGATTTGGTATGTCGCCACGTTTCCAGACGTGGGTGTGCGCTGTTTGCTACCCAACACAGCGAACGAGACAGACCTTGAGATCGTGCAGTTTGTGTTTCCAGGCGAGGACTGCCTGTCCACTGAACCCTCCCCCGGTGACCGACTGATTGCCACTGGCCGGGTGCCGGCGGGAAACCTAATTCGCTTCGTCCACAGCCTCGCCGGCTTACGATCGGCCGAGATTCCCACCGGCGGACGAATGAATCCGGGATCCGAGCCGGCCGAGAAATCCGAGTCGCTGGTCCCCGCTCTCGTGGAGATTGAGTCCAGTCCGGAAACGAACAGTCCGTCTGGTCGCATGGTGGAACTGAAGCTGCGACAACCGGACTCCATCGACCCCAATCTGGTGGTTCGCACTTATGTGCCTGTCCGTCCATTGGTGTCATCCGATTTTCTGCTGACCATCTTCTGGTTTCTGTGCCAGCTGGGGATCTTTGTGGTCGGCGTCGCCGCCTGGTGGCAGCGTCCCAACGACAAGGTCATTCGTATCTTCTGCCTGATGTGCTGTGCGTCGATGCCCGCATTTGTGGGAGGGTTCAACTGGTGGATGCTGGTGTCCAGCCCATTGCTGAACCTGCCCTTCATTTTTGCCGCCTGCCTGCTGCCGGCCGTGACACTCCACTTTTTCTCCTGCTTTCCTCGGGAGAGTGTCTTCCTGCAGCAGCGTCGCGGCTGGAGCCTGGCTCTGATCTACGCGCCCCTGCTGGCGATGGCCGTTCTGGTGGGCTTTGTGTATTGGGCCGCGTATTCACTCACTGGTGTTGGCGTCTCCCCTGGCCAGTATTCTCTGATGCAGAAGCTCGTGGCGGTTGCTGACAGTATCACGGAACCAGGTCAGATTGTGTTCGCCAGTGACGCTGTCAGCGCCTACCTGCTGTACGTCCTGCGACTGCTCGTGTTTTCCGCCATCGGACTGAGCAGCGTGTATTTTGTGCTGACCGTACTGTCACTGTCGGTCAGCCTGCTGCGAACCCAGAATCCCGTTGAACGCCGTCAGGCTTCCGGCATTCTGATCGCCTCTTTGATCTCGACGATTCCCATTCTCTACACGTTGTATCTGGCCTTCTATCAGAAGACGGAGTTTGCTCTCGGGCGGGCTCAGCGTCCCATGTTCATCGCCAGCGGTCTGTTTATGGCGGCCTACGCACACGGCATGCTGAAACACCGACTGATTCTGGCCGACGACATCCTGAAGCGGGGTCGTCAGTACTCTCTGATTTCCACGCTGCTGACCGTAACCTGTTCTGCTGTCCTTGGCGTGGGTGTCCTGCTGACGAGGGTGTATGGTCTGCCGCAGGATTCGTCACTGCTGCTGCACCTGACCATCTTCCTTGTGGTGGTCATCGCGATTGCTTTCGTCCTGTGGGCACGGGATCGTATTCAGTCCGTCGTTGACCAGCGGTTCTTTACGGAGAAGTATCAGCTGGACCGCACGCTGAAACAGCTGAATCAGGCCAGTGGGTATCTGTCGGACCCCTCTTCACTGGCACAGATCACACTGGGCTCTTGCCGCGACGTGCTGGATGCCTCAACGGCTGCCATGTTTGTGCGGGATGGATCCGGCGTCCTGCGGCTGATCGGCGCTGACGAAACGTCTACGGCTCCCGCTACACTGACTCTGGATTTTCCCGATGGCGTGGTGCCGACCGAACAGGTGGTTCTGCGACTGCCATCACTGAGCCGCAGCGATATGCCGTTTGTGCAGCAGCTGCTGCGTGACCTGCACGCGGAACTGATCTGCTTTCTGCGTGGCGATCAGGGCGTGGACGGTGTGATTGCGCTGGGCGCTCGCGCGAATGAGGTGGCCTATTCTCCGGAGGATATTGCCTTCCTGCAGGCCATGGGACAGATGACCGTCCTGGCGCTGCACAGTTCCAAAGCCAATCAGAACCTGGCCCGCCTGGACCAGGAACTGAAGGTCAAAGTGGACCGTATTGCGGAACAGCAGCGACAACTGTCTATGCTGCGGGCCGAACTGACCAACCTGCAGGACAATGCGGGAGAAGTGGCGCGGCAGGAAACAACAGACGGTCTGGACCGGGGGGAAATTCGCGGCAACAGTCGGGCCATTCTGGACGTGCTGGAGATCGTTCGCAAAGCGGCCGCCAGCACGGCCACAGTTCTCATTCGTGGTGAAAGTGGAACGGGCAAGGAACTGCTGGCCCGCACCGTACATCGCAACAGTGATCGCCGGGAAAAGCCGCTGGTCTCGGTCAACTGCGCAGCGCTGGCCCCCTCTTTGCTGGAAAGCGAACTGTTCGGCCACACGCGCGGCGCATTCACGGGGGCCGACTCTGACAAAGTGGGTCGCTTTCAGGCAGCTGACGGCGGCACTCTGTTTCTGGATGAGGTGGGCGACATCTCACTGGAAACACAGGTCAAACTGCTGCGAGTACTTCAGGAACGCTGTTTTGAGCCGGTCGGCACCAGCCAGACGGTGCATGTGGATGTGCGGCTGATCGCCGCCACCAACCGAGACCTGGAGAAGATGATCGCTCGGGGAGAATTTCGTGAAGACCTGTACTACCGACTGAACGTTGTCAGTGTCACACTGCCGCCGCTGCGGGAACGACGCGAAGACCTGATTGAGCTGGTATTCTTTTTCCTGAATCGTGCCGTTCAGAAGACGGACAAACGAATCAGCCAGATCGAGCCGGACGCGCTGGCACTTATCGAGCGTCACGACTGGCCGGGCAACATCCGTGAACTGGAAAACGTGGTGGAACGTGCGGTGGTTCTCGCCGACGGTGACACGATCACCCGCAAGGATCTGCCGGAAGAACTCTGCACGCCCGCGCTCAGTACTGCTGGCGACACGCTGTCGACGGCTGCTGACGCCCGCTGGTCGCTGCAGGACATGGCGAAGGAGCAGCGGGAAGAGGCGGGCCGCCCTGCATCTTCGGCACACGCGCCGCCCTCAGCTTCTCCACAGCCACCCCGCGGGGCCATATCAGCGGCGGCCGACATCGCCCGTATCAGGTCGGCGCTGGAGTCCACCGGTGGCAACAAAGCGATGGCCGCGCGAGCGCTGAATATGCCCCGCAGCACGCTGTACAGCAAGATCCGAAAATACGGCCTCTAAGATCCGGTGGTTTCGGGTGTCAGTGACCGTCCTGTCCATCGCTCCAGTTTTTTTTGCAGTGTCTCAAGCGTAAACGGTTTGGCCAGATAGTCGTTCATGCCGGCTTCCAGGCACTTGTCCCGGTCACCGGCCATCGCATGAGCCGTGAGGGCAATCACGGGCACACTGCGAGCGGGGCCTGCCAGCTGCCGAATGCTCTGCGTCGCTTCGTAGCCGTCCATCACGGGCATCTGGCAGTCCATCAGTACAATGGAAAACGCCTGCTGCGACATCAGCTCCAGCGCCTGCCGTCCGTCCACAGCCATGACCACCTCACAGCCAAGGAGTTTCAGTGTTTCGCCGGCCACCACGCGATTCACTTCGTTATCGTCAGCCAGCAGAACAACAGGACGGTCATCGGGATTTGTCGGATCGCCGGACGGAAGACCCTGTGGGGGGGCTGAAGTCAGCAGGTCGGCGTGTGATTCGTCCCGCAGGTCGCAGCATACAGGCAGCTGCAGGTGGAACGAAAATTCCGCCCCGCGACCTGGCTCACTGCACACGTGAATTCGGCCTCCCATCATGTGAATCAGTTGCTGGGAAATGGCCAGGCCCAGCCCGGTGCCGCCATATTGACGTGTTGTCGAACTGTCGGCCTGCGCAAACTTGCCGAAGATCACAGACAGCTTGTCCTCCGGAATCCCGATGCCCGTGTCGCGCACAGCGAATCGGAACGTAGAAATATTGTCGTGACACGCGACGGCATTGATGTCCAGAACCACCTCGCCGGACTGCGTGAACTTGAGCGCGTTGGACACCAAATTGGTGAGCACCTGCCGGATTCGCAGTGAGTCTCCGACGACCAGCGACGGCGCAGTGTCACAGTAGTCCAGCACCACGTCGACACTGCGATCGCCCTTTTGTGCGGCGCTGATGGTGATCAGCTCTTCCGCCATCCGTCTGAGGCAAAACGGGTGTTCGTCCAGCTGCAGCTGGCTGGCTTCAATCTTGGAATAGTCAAGGATGTCGTTGATCAGCGCCAGAAGGGAGCGGGCAGATGACAGACTGACATCCGCATATTCCTGCTGCTGCGGCGCCAAACCGCTTTCTTTCAGCAGTTCCAGCATGCCCATCACGCCATGGAGCGGCGTACGAATTTCATGGCTCATGTTGGCCAGAAACTCGCTCTTCAGACGACTGGCGGCCTCCGCTTTATCTTTGGCTTCATGCAGATCCAGGGTGCGCTGCTCCACACGGCGTTCCAGTTCTTCGGTCCGCAGACTGGCCTGATCTTCCAGCGAACGACGAGTCGCCAGTGACAGCGCCAGGTGCTGCACCTCAACCGGATCGAATGGTTTTTTTAGTATCTGCAGTCGATCTGAGACTCCCAGTCGTTCGAAGATCTCCGTTCCTGAATAGTCAGAGTAAGCCGTGCAGATGACGACCGGCAGCCCCGAGTCGAGTTCCCACAATCGCTCAATCGTGTCGACGCCGTCCAGTCCGGGCGGCATCCGCATGTCAACAAACGCCAGGTCAAACCGAGCGCCGGCTTCCATGGCCGCCTGCAGCATTTCGACACCCGCCAGCCCCTGATCGGCGGCCGCCAATTCAAAGTGCGGTATTTCCACAGACGGATGGTCGGACCGGGGCGCTTCGCCGAGAAACAACGCTTCCAGGTCCGTCGGCGTCTGCTTCACGGGCGTGAGAATCTTGCGAAAGTCCATGTGGATGTCCGCATTGTCATCGATGACGAGAATGCGAAACCCGGTCGCTTTGGTGTGCTGCGCTGTCATGACCTGGCTCCTGCGGCAGCGCTCGCTGAGACACCGGATTCCGCTGCGCTCGCCGGCTCCGCCTGCCGATCAGCGTGGGCAGAATCTGGCCGCCGCACGGGCAATCGCAGCCGAAACACGGCCCCCCGTCCCGGGCCGTCGCTGTGAACGCTAAGATCTCCGCCCAGCGTGCGGGCTGCATTGGCACAACTGTGCAGGCCGAATCCGTGTCCATCCGGCTTCGTGGTGAATCCATGAGCAAACACACGCGCGAGGTTTTCTTCCGCAATGCCGCTGCCCGTGTCTTCCACCTCAATCACAACGTAGTCGCCCTGAACGAACTGTCGCACAAACAGTTCGCGCGGCGACTTTGGCTCACCGTCAATCGCCTGCCGAGCGTTCTTCAGCAGGTTCACCAGAATCTGCAGAATCTGATTGCGATCGGACTCGATCACGGGCACGGTGTCGAGTTGTCTGTGCAGATAAATCTCATGCCTTTGAAATGATTCGCGAAGTGTCAGGATGGCATCTTCAATGACTTCTTCCAGCGGCACGCTCATCCGGACATAGACTGAGCGGGCCAGCGACTGCTGCGTGGAGATGATCTGCCGGATGTGTTCGATGTGGCGACTGAGAATCTGCAGCTCCTGCTCCACCGCTGTGTCATTTTCCGCACAGCGACCGGCAAGCTGTTTCAGAAAGGCGGGCAGATGTCTGCCACCCGGGTGCGTGGTGACAAATCCCGCCAGATCGGACTCGTGTTCGCAGATCAGATCACTGGCTTTCTGCAGTGTTTCAATGGGCGAATTCTGACTGCGTTCCAGCAGCAGCTGAGTGCTGACATTCACGCTGTTTAAGACGTTGCCTACGTTGTGCAGTACGCCGGTGGCCACTTCTGCCATGCCGGCCTGACGAGAAGCATCCGCCAGTTGCTGAGACAGTCGCGCTCGTTCGGCCTCCTGTTCCTTGCGGTCGGTGATGTTGCGCTGCACGGACACCCAGTGTGTGTAGCGGCCCTCTTCATCAGCCAGCGGCGCAATGTTCAGCTCTACCCAGAACGGCTGACCGTCTTTGCGATAATTCAGAATCTCTTCCCGCACAGGCTGCCAGTTTTTCAGACACTCCCGAATACGGTCCCGGGTGGCCGGGTCAGACTGTTCTCCCTGCAGGATACGGGGGCTGCAGCCAATGATTTCATCGGCCGAATAGCCTGTCATCTTTTCAAACGCCGCATTTACGGACTGAATGCGGGGGCCGGGCTCGTCAACGGGCTCGGCTTCAGAAATGATGATCGCATCGTTGGCCTCGCTCACCGCCTTGCTGTACAGCCGCAGCTGCTGTTCGTGTTTCTTCCGTGCTGTGATGTCGCTTTCAATGGCGATGAATCGCGACACCTGCCCGGTCTCATCGTGAATCGGCCGACACTCGATGGCCACCCAATACGGCCGCTGCTGTTTGTCGTAATTAATGAGCTCAACTTCGAAGCCCTCGCCGCGGGCCAGGCAGGCGCGCATCACGTCGACGGTCTGCGGATCAGTTTCGGGTCCCTGCAGCAGGTGACCTGGCACCTGACCTTTGACCTCCTCCAGAGAATACCCCGTGCAGCGTTCAAAACCTTCGTTGACCCATTCGATATGCGCCTGGGCATTGGTAATGACGACCGCGTTGTCTGTATAGCGAGCTACCAGGGCAAGCAGTTCGGCTTCTTCCGTTTTTCTCTTCAGTTCCGCCGTGCGTTCCACCACGCTTCGTTCGGTCATCTCCTTGGCCATCTCCAGTTCGGCCTGATGGCGGCAGGATTCGCGAGTTTTCCGAACTTCCCGGCGACACGAAGCGATCAGGAAAAAGTCAATGAAGATGACCCATCCGGTGACTTCCAGCCAGCGCCAGGCACTGACATCCTCAACGCCAAACACAGACACCGGAAAGAACTGCCCCCGCAGATACTGATCCAGCGCCACGACAGTGGAAGCGGTCAGCAGGACCTTCCAGTCACCGTAAAACGCCAGAAATGCGAGCGACCCAAACAGGTGAAAGTGGGTCGTGGTGCGCCCGCCCGTCAGATGAATCAGGAAGGCGGAAAACAGAATCTGAGAAACGGCAACTGTATGCCGCGTGAGCGGACGACCGGGAAGCTGCACGGTCATCCAGACCGGTATGAACGAGATCAGCGCGCCCCAGATGACGGCCGCCCACAGGTGCCCGTTCAGCGCCGTCGTCTCACCGATCCAGGTGGTTGGAGTGACCAGCACGGCCGTTCCCACCACGCACACCCACTGGAACATCATCAGCAGACCAAACATGCGGTCCGTCCAGGCACACTGCGCCTGACGCTGAGTCCGCATCAATTCTGCGGTACGCTGTTCACAGCTGGAGAAATTCAGATCCGACATGACCGGTACAAACTCGTCTCGATGCTCGTGTGGCGGCCGCTTTTGGTGCGCGACCAGAGACACAGTTATCGAAGCGGTCCGACGGAAGATGCCCGGCAATTGCACGTCTGACATTTCCTGCCCGCCAGAACGGGAAACACCCCATCCTGTGGTTGTTTGCCGGCGACCTGCCGCCGACCATGTAATCTGCACAACTGCTGCATCCGGACTTTGCTGAAAGCGACAACGTGGCGAGCCCCTCTCAACCCAGTGACGACGCACCCTCATTCCAGATTGGCGGCTCGATCCCCGTGCTGCGCATGCTGGATGAGCAATCGACGCGAACCTTTTACGGCGATCTGCTGAACTTCACGATCGACTGGGAACATCGCTTCCATCCGCATCCGGATTCCACGCTCTACATGCAGATTCACTGGGGACAGGCTACGGTCCACCTGAATGGTCACGTGGACGACTCCTCACCGACCACCGAAGTGCGTCTGCCCGTCGATTGCCTGGACAGTTTCTGTCGCTTTGTGAACGACCGGCTGACTGCCGGCAGGCAGATCAACGCGGTCGACCCGCGGGGGACCGGCGCGCCCACCGAAGTCAATCTGTATGACCCGTCCGGCAACCTGCTGGTCTTCTGGCATCGACCAGACGAGACGCGGTGACGTAAGTGATACGGCTGTCGCAGCGTCAGACAGGCGTGCGGTCCGCGTTGGTGATCGCGGAGTCCGTGACCGCAGAATTTGTGACTGCGGCGAAGGCACCAAAGCAGACATTGTCGTTAGCCGGTCGGCAGGACGTAGTGTGTGAACAGCCACAAACAGCCGGCCGCGTAGACGGCAGCCAGCGTGTCGTCGATCATGATGCCCAATCCGCCCGACAGACGATCGCCCTGGCGAACCGGCGGAGGTTTACTGATGTCAAAAACGCGAAACAGCAAAAAACCCAAACCAATCGTCAGCCACAGCCGGGAATCATTCAGCGGCACAAACGCGAACACGATGGGAAAGGCGGCCATTTCATCCCACACCACGCTGGACGGATCCTTTTCCCCACGCAGATCCGCTCCCTTGCGGCATATGGGGACCCCCACCACAAACATAACAGCGGCCACCAGCAGTCGCTCCCACCAGACCGTCTCCCAGTATCCCAGCAGCAGCCCCAGTGGTATTCCCCACAGACTGCCCCACGTGCCGGGAGCTGGGCGCAAACGTCCGAGGCCACAGCCTTCGGCCAGCCAGAGCACAAATTTATCGGTCACGGACACCAGCAGATTCCCCGGTCACTGGGAAATGAGAAACGCGGGTCTCAGCTTAACGTAATGCCCGCGAATCGACTATCCACACATTTCTTACCCACCTATACTCACCTCAGCACGGCGAGAAATCCGGGCTGAATCGCGCCGTTTGCGGTGTCGGTTTTGGTATCTCAGTCCACGTTGGTCAGGAACGAACGATCATGTCATCGGCAGAAGTCAAACTCAGCAAACTGGAAACCCTTAAAGAAGGCAGCCACCAGCTGCGCGGCAGCATTCCCGATGAGCTGCTGA
The DNA here is from genome assembly GCA_024742875.1 of Planctomycetaceae bacterium. Taxonomy (GTDB): domain Bacteria; phylum Planctomycetota; class Planctomycetia; order Planctomycetales; family Planctomycetaceae; genus Fuerstiella. The sequence goes on from JANSXP010000035.1 coordinate 42,694, forward strand.
ACGACGAGCCGACATTCTCCGCCGATGCGGCGCAACTGCTGAAACACCACGGCAGCTACATGCAGGACGACCGCGACGTCCGCAAACAGAAGAACGAAGACGGCACCAAAAAAGCCAAGGCGTTCTCCTGCATGGTCCGCACGCGGATTCCCGGCGGCCGCGTGACGGCCGCCCAGTTTCTGGCGGAACTGGATCTTTGTGAAAAGCTGGCCAATGGCACCGTTCGCATCACCACACGTCAGGGCTTTCAGCTGCACGGGGTCCTCAAAGGCAATCTCAAAGAGACCATTGCCACCATCAACGAAACCAAGCTGACCACCTTTGCCGCCTGTGGCGATGTCAATCGCAACGTGATGTGCTGCCCGGCCCCCTATCGCAACAATCCCGTGCATGACCAGATGCAGGAGCTGTCACAGGAACTGGCCGATCACTTCAAGCCAAAGTCCACCAGCTACTTTGACATCTGGCTGACCGACGAAAACGGGGAAAAGACCAGCGCCACCGATTTTGCTCCGGTCGAAGAGCCCATCTACGGCGAACGCTATCTGCCACGCAAATTTAAGATGGCCATTGCGGAGCCCGCTGACAACTGCGTCGACGTATACACGCAGGATCTGGGTTTGCTGGCCGTTGTCGAAGACGGCGGCATCACAGGTTACAACGTCCTGGTGGGCGGCGGCATGGGACGCACGCCGTCCGCGGAAAAAACATTTCCCCGCATCGCCGACAGACTGACGTTTGCCACGCCCGAGCAGGTGGTGGCCGTGGCAGAAGCAGTCGTCAAAGTGCAGCGTGACTTTGGCAATCGGGAGGACCGCAAACGAGCCCGACTGAAATACCTGATCCACGACTGGGGCCTGGAAAAATTCAAAGCCAAAGTGGAAGAGTATTTTGGCGGCCCGCTGCCGGAACCGCATCCGTCGGACGTCACGGGCGTCGACGATCACATCGGCTGGCACGAGCAGGGCGACGGCAAGCTGTTTCTGGGCATCAACATTGAAAACGGACGCATCAAGGACGAGGGAGAACTGCGGATCAAGACCGGCCTGCGGGCCATCCTTGGCAAGTTTGGCATGGACACTCGCCTGACGGCGCTGCAGAGCGTCATCCTGTGCGATATTGATCCGGCCAACAAAGACGAGATCGACGGCCTGCTCGCCGAGCACGGCATGAAGTCGGCGGAAGAACTGTCGCTGCTGCGACGTTATTCGATCGCGTGTCCCGCCTTTCCCACGTGCGGCCTGTCCATCACCGAATCAGAACGTGCGCTGCCGGGCATCATTGATCAGCTGGAAGTGGAAGCCGCCAGATACGGGCTGGAGTCGCAGAAGATCGCGGTACACATGACCGGATGCCCCAACGGATGTGCGCGTCCTTACACGCCGGACATCGGTCTGGTGGGCAAAGCGGTTGGCAAGTACACCGTCTTTCTGGGCGGTAATCCGGAAGGCACCCGCCTGTGTTACATCTACAAAGACCTGGTGCCGGGCGAGGAAATTGCCAGCACGCTGTCGCCCGTGCTGGGTGTGTATAAGGCCGAACGCGAAGAGGGAGAATCGTTTGGCGACTTCTGCCACCGCATCGGGCTGGAAGACCTGCAGGCAAAGGTCGCATAACTGATGTTCGCGAACAAAGGCCACGGCATCGCGATTCAGCTGCGAATCGCTGCCGTGGTCTTTTTCGCGCGCTGGCCGCAGCCTGCGATTGCTGCCGACACCGAAATCACCGTGGCGACCTTCAATCTCAATTACGCCAACGAATCGCCGCGCGATATGCTGGCGACGCTGGAACAAACGCGTGCCGACATCCTGTTTTTGCAGGAAACAACGCCGGATGTGGAACGGCTGCTGCGGCGACGGTTTCGAGGCACCCATCCGTACGTCGTGTTCATGGGGCATCGCAATGAGTATTTTGCGGAACGCTCCGGAGTGATCAGTCGCTGGCCACTGCGCAATCTAAAATTTGCGCCACCGGTCGAAGGCGGGCTGTTTGGAACACTGATGGCGGAAACCTCAGTGCATGGTCAGACAGTGCAGCTGGTCAACGTGCATCTCATGCCCTTTCAGGTGAAGCGGCGGACGAGCGTGGCCGCCGTCATGACGGCCATGGGACGCACGGAAAGTGTGCACCAGCGAGAAGCGACCCGATTGCTGGAGCGCCTGAACGTCAGGCGGCCAACCCTCGTGTGTGGCGACTTCAACAGCCTGCCGGACTTCAAAGCGCCCACCGCCATGAAAGCCGGTGGACTGAACGACAGCTATGCCCAGGTGGTGTCACGTCGCGAGCAGAAGCCCACCTGGCACTGGCCGTTTGGTGACGTCAACGTCCAGTTTCGCATCGACTATGTCTTTCACTCGGACCACTTCGAAACGCGGCAGTCCCGTGTGATCGAATCCGGAGGCTCCGATCATTACCCGGTTATCAGCCAGCTGCGACTGCAACCTGCCCGGGCACAGTCGCCCCCGCAGGATAAGCTGAACTCCGGCAACTGCACTGATCAGAAATCTTCTGTGTCGGACGGGCAGTTGTAATTTCGTCTTTGGCGATTTATGTTGATTACGGCGTCAGCGAGCGCGACCACGCACCGAGCGACTGTCGTGTTGTGCCAGGTTGTCGAACGTCCTTCCGTATCCGTCCGGCACCGGTTTGGCGTTCGGCTGAGTTGCGGCAGACATCGCTCACTGACCACTGGACATTCATTCTCTGCGTACCCTTCCGTCTCGGAAATGGCCCATGACTTCCCCGGAACAATCTTCTGTCAGCGTTCAGCGTCGATCTTTTCTGGCAGCCGCTTCGGCCGTCCTGGTCGGCTCCCGACTGTCGGCCGACGAAAACCATTTTGCTCCCGGCGCCGCGCCTGTGCGCTACCCGGACTATCGTCTGGTGTCGCACGACGATCGCTTTGGCAAACTGGTCCTGGGAAACACGCCCGTGCAGCGTTTGTACCACAGCCCCAATATGCTGTGGGCCGAAGGTCCAGCGTGGAACGGCTCCGGCCGCTATCTGGTGTGGAGCGATATTCCCAACAACGTGCAGCACCGCTGGCTGGAGGAAGACGGCCACGTCAGCACGATTCGCAACCCGTCCAACAACAGCAATGGCAACACGTTTGACTTTCATGGTCGGCAGATTTCCTGCGAACACCTCACGCGCAGCGTAGTGCGATATGAGCATGACGGCACCCGAACCGTGCTGGCCTCCCAATTCAACGGCAAGTCACTGAACGCTCCCAACGACGCGGTCGTGCATCCCAGTGGCGACATCTTCTTCACGGACCCCGGCTACGGCGCCCTGATGGACTACGAAGGTCGCAATGCCAATACGGGCTCGGTGCAGCCCTATCAGAAGGAAGCCGTCTACCGCATCGATCGCAGTACGGGACAGCTGTCTCAGCTGACCACAGACATCTACAAACCAAACGGATTGTGCTTCTCACCCGACTACCGCAGGCTGTATGTGGCTGACACGGGTTCCTCGCACTACCCGGATGCCAAAAAACAGATCAAAGTCTGGGATGTGGCAGGAGAAAAACGCCTTGCCAATGGTCGTGTGTTTGCGTCCATGGAGCTGGAACTGGATGGCAAAGTGGTGGCCGGTCAGGCTGACGGCATTCGCTGCGACGTGGCCGGCAATGTGTGGTCGAGCGCCGGCTGGGTGGGCCAGGGTTACGACGGTGTGCACGTGTTCGGTCACGAAGACGGCAAGCGGCTGGGACAGATCCTGCTGCCGGAAATCTGCAGTAACGTCTGCTTTGGCGGCACCAAACGCAATCGCCTGTTTATGACGGGCAGTCAGTCGCTGTATGCTGTGTACGTTAATATCAGCGGCGCTCATATCAGCTGATCGGCGGCACAAGGCCAGCCTGACCGCCGCTACCAGCGCACAACCGTGCCGGCGATGACACGTGCGTGTGCTCCTCCCTGATCCAGCAGCAGCCGGCCGTCGTCATCGACGCCCAGACAGCGACCAGTGATGGTACGGGTGCCATCGTCAATCTCCACATCACGCCCATTCAGCTGACTGAATCGGTTCAGTTTTGCAAAAAACTCGCGGGGACGATCGCTCAACAGGCGAATGGACGCGTTCAGCTGATTGACTGTGGCGATGAGCGTGTCCGTGAGATCAAACAGCTGACCGGTCGCGTCATACAGGCTGGTGGCGGAGGTACGAAAATCGACCGCTGTGGCAGTCAGCGAGTTGTTCACGTTAATGCCGATGCCCACCACAATGATCTCGCCACCGCTGGTGCGATGCTGCTCGGTCAGAATGCCACAGATCTTCTGCTCGTTCACCAGCACATCGTTGGGCCATTTTACCAGACACGGTCGATCCGTCCGCTCGCAGATCGCCTGACGCACAGCCACCCCGGCCGCCAGAGACAACTGCGGCAGCCGCTGCGGAGACAGCCCGATCGTCTTCCGGTCGTAAACCACAGAAAACGTCAACGCGCCTTCTGTCGCCAGCCAGTTGTTGGAACCTCGACCACGACCAGCTGTCTGACTGGCCGTCAGCACCAGTGCCGGACAGACAGGCAACAGTTGATCGGCCAGCCCGGCGGCCAGTTTGTTGGTCGAATCCAGCGTTTCGTGGTACTCAATATGCTGCAGCTGAGTCTGCTGAGCAATCCGTTGCAGATCAAACACACGCGTAACCGGTTCGCATTTGAAGTCAGGTCGGGTAAAATCGGCCTCACGGCGATGCAGCGATCCGGAAGGACCAGATCCCATCGACCGAACAGCGAGGACCGAGTATTCGATGCCGGTCCATGCTAACGAATGTCACACGTTTTTACTGGAGAAAGTTCAATATGCGAAACGGGCTTACATTTTTTTGCGGACTGATGTTCGCCGCTTGCTCTGTGGTCAGCGGCGCCGAAGTGGCCTCCAAAGGCAAAGTCACAAAGAAAGTGTACTTTGACATCGAAATCAACGGTGAGGCCAAAGGGCGCATCGTGATCGGGCTGTTTGCCGAAGATGTTCCCAAAACGTGCGAGAACTTCCGCGCTCTGTGTACCGGCGAAAAGGGAGAAGGCACATCGGGCAAGAAACTGCATTTTAAGGGCAGCTCTTTTCATCGTGTGATTCCGCAGTTCATGCTGCAGGGCGGCGACTTCACGATGGGCAACGGCCGCGGCGGCGAAAGCATCTACGGCGAAAAGTTTGAGGACGAGAACTTCAAATACACGCACGACGGCCCCGGCGTTCTGAGCATGGCCAACGCGGGTCGCAACACGAACGGCTCACAGTTCTTCATCACCACGGTGAAAACGCAGTGGCTCGACGGAAAGCACGTTGTATTTGGTCGCGTTCTGGACGGCATGGACGTCGTCAAGCTGATTGAGAGCAAAGGCTCTCAGAGTGGACGTCCGCTGGCCAAAGTCACCATTGCAGACTGTGGCGAACTGAAATAGGCGGGGCTGCGGCGCTGCTGCCAGCACAACCATCAACGGCTGTCGCTCTCGCGGCAGCCGTTTTTTCGTGCGCTGTGCAAGGCACTCAGTGGCCGCCATTCAGAAAAGCGGCCAGGGCGGGAGAATTGCGAACCGCATTGACAGCATGATGAAGCCGGGATTTGACAGTCCCCAGCGGCAGCTTTAGTGCCTGGGCGATCTCCGGCTGCGTCAAATCGTCGACAAACCGCATCAGCAGGATTTCCCGATGCGAGTCGGACAGCCCGGACAGCAGCGCGGCAAAATCTTCACGCTCCGAGTGCGTTTGATCGTCTTCATCTGCACAGAACAGATCGAGATTTTCCCCGCCGCCGGTGGAGCGCTGTCGCTTTTTGCGGGCTGCGATCGACAGATTTTTCACGGCTGGATACAGGAAGGTGGTCATCCGAGCCGTCAGTTCAAAGCCGGGGAACTTGCGGACCAGATAGGAAAACGTCTCCTGCATCACGTCCAGAGCGTCGTCGTGATTTCCTGTGAATCGAAACGCCAGGCTGTGCACCCAGTCTTTGTGACGATGGTACAGCACGGCAAACGCGGCCTGGTCACCCGAGTTGATGGCGGCCACCAGTTCCTCGTCGGATGACTGATCCGAAACACCTTCAGGTTGAGAGGCGGAATTGGCCACGGTGACGTTCACACAGAAAAGGCAAACGGAATGCTGACGCACAACGCCACGGCATCATAGTGCATCGTCTCACCGATCGACCAGCGACCGCGGGGCCCATCCCTGTCGCAGCGGCACCTGACAGAGGAGAGTGTGGCATCGTGGACGGTCACGGCAGAACCGGACAACAGCAACAGTCCGGTGGCCGCCTGATGGGATACGGTGTCCAGTCGCTGAGTTCGTGAAAATCAAAGAGGCGCTGCAGTCGAAACGGGGTCCGCCAGACGAGGCCGACTGCACTGTCACTGCTCACCGAGGCACCTCAATCAGGGTACCTCACTTCGATGCAACTCACATAGAAGGCCGCGACCGCGTGTTATTCGTCGGCAGCGACAGCGGGACGCAGTGTGGCTGATGCCGCCGGCACGGACATCTTGTGGGCAACCAAAAACATAGCCGGCCCCAGCAGAATGTTGCCGACAAACGTGCCCGAGGCAAAGGGCAGCCCCATGGTATAGCACTGCCACAATCCGGCGGCCGTTTGCGGGTAGTAGTCCGTCAGCGCCCAGACGCCCAGGTTGCTGATCAGAAAGTAGGTGGCCGCGGCGGCGATTGATCCGCCGACAACCCGCGTTCCACTGCCCGGCTGCACGAATCGTCCCAGCAGAAAGAAGATCGCCAGATACGCCGCGTAGTCAAACGGCCAGCTGGCAAAAAATCCGTAGTCCGTCTTGAAGTAGATCAGTACGTCAGAAATCAGACGCACGGCCAGCGGCACCAGTACGCCCAGCGGACTGCGAATCACAGATCCACACAGCAGCGCGAGCGCCGCCATGCACCCAAAGTTCGAAAGTGGGACTTCCGCAAACCGCAGCGCGACTGCAAGCACTGACGCACCAATAACCAGAATCGTACTGTTCTTCATGACACCTGTATCACTTAGAGGCTGCACGCTGCAGCCGATCATTCAACGCCACTCCAAGACCCTGACTGGGAAATCGGATCGCGATGATGGCATCCAGACCTGCCGCATCCAGACGTCGCAAACCGGCAAACAGCTGAGCGGCACAATTTTTCAGATCCGCCTGTTCACACAGAATCTCGACCCGTTCAAAGCCGTCTGCCACAGTTTCCGCGGCAGGCCGTCCATAGGTTAACAATCCCGTCGGCTTTCCGACAATCGGAATCGCCTCATTCAGAGAATCGACCACAGTCAGCGGCGTCCGCGGCGCGTAGTGCCGACTGAGCATTCCCGGGGCTGGCTGCGCCTGATCGTCTTGTTCAGGATCCGCCACCGCCACATCCACCGGACCGATGACACGCTCAATGGCTTCCCGCGTGACACCGCCGGGCCGCAGCAGTGTGGGAATCGGAGTCATCAACGACAAAACGGTCGATTCCACGCCCACCAGGCACGGACCGCCGTCGAGCACAGCATCAATGCGGCCGCCCAGTCCGTCCAGCACGTGCTGAGCGGTGGTGGGACTAATGCCACTGAACGGATTTGCGCTGGGCGCAGCGACGGGGCAACCAGCGAGCCGCAGGACCTCACAGGTCAAGGGGTGTCCCGGCACGCGAATGCCCACACCCGGCAGACCGGCTGTGACCAGATCGGAGATTTCCGGCCGTTTGGGCAGCACGAGCGTGAGGGGCCCTGGCCAGAAGGCCTCGGCCAGTTGCCGGGCGGTGTGCGGAAATTCGGCCACAACCTTATCCACCATCGTCACATCCGGCACGTGCACAATGAGCGGGTCGAAGGCCGGTCGCTGCTTGGATTCAAAGATTCCGGCCACAGAAACCGGATTCGTTGCATCCGCACCCAGACCGTAGACCGTTTCCGTGGGCAGCGCCACCAGTGCGCCGTCCCGCAGGAGGGCGGCAGCTTCGGCCGGTGACTGGCAGATTTTTGTGGTTTTGGAAGTGTTCATGGCGCCAAATTGGCGGTTCACAAAACGGAGCGTGTTTCGGAACAATATCGCTGCTCGGCGGGTTCGCAACTTCGAAACATTCAGAATCGAAACACGGCCCAAATCCGATCGGAACGTCGCAATATCGGTCGCCAAGGGAAGCGAAAGTGGTGACAATACGACGATCAAATGACAAAGGTTTTTTGCCAGCCGTCGAATGGTGCCGTGGTCAGTGCTGTGATCAGCGTTCCGATTCCTGTGGTCTTTGATGTGGTAGAACTGACATGCCGGATGCCGGAGTATTAGCAACGATCCTGTTGATCGTCGGACTGTTTCTGCTCGCCCTGGAGCTGATGATTCCCAGCTTCGGTGTGATTGGCATTCTGGCGGCAATCTCTCTGTTGATTTCTGCCTGGAGCGCGTGGCAGGCGTGGTGGGGCACCAGCCCGGGATTTTTCTGGACGTACGCCGCATTCTGGATCCTCGGCATACCGTCCGTGCTGGGCGGCGTCTTATACCTGCTGCAGCACAGTCGGCTGGGCGACCATATTGTGCTCAAAGGGCCCGTGCGTACAGAACCGCAAAGCAGCGGCGCAGACAGCCTGATCGGACAGCAGGGACTGGCCGCCTCAAGTCTGATGCCCGGTGGCATGGTCACACTGAACGACGAAAAATTCCACGCGGAGACCCGTGGTATGCTGGTTGAAGCGGGGGAACGGGTGGAAGTTATTGGAATAGAGGGAAATCGTTTGATCGTTAAGAAGGCGAGCGACGTTCCTGCTGTTTCCGCGACACCAGCCGGAACTTCGCCCGCGCCCTCAATCGAAGACTCTCTGGCGGTGACGCAATTGCTGGAAGAACCGAAGTCGGGCGACGCGGACGGGTCCCTTGACTTCGATATTCCCGAGGACTACACCGCATCCTGACAGACAGGATGTCCGAGACCATCAAACAACCGGCGGTCATCTGACGCCAACCGAAGACACACTGCGGACCACCCGCCTGGAGGAACTGGAATGATCAACGTTCTTGATGCCATCACTGCAGCGCCCATCGCACAACTGGCACAGATCGGCCCAGGAGGCTGGATCGCCATTGTTGTTACCCTGCTGCTGGCGATTATCCTGCTGGCGATCGTGGCTCAGTTTGCCAGTCTGTGGCTGCAGTGTCTGATGACACGTACCAACATTCGGCTGATCGATCTGGTCACCATGCGGTTTCGTAAAGTGAACCCCACCGTCATCGTCCGCAGCATGATCATGGCTGTGCAGTCGGGGCTCACCAAAAGCTACCCCATCACTCAGCGCAAACTCGAAGCCCACTATCTGGCAGGCGGCAATGTGCCCAACGTGATTCGAGCGCTGATTGCCGCTGAAAGAGCGGGCATCGCGCTGGACTGGGACACGGCACAGGGCATCGACCTGGCCGGTCGTGATATTCTGGACGCGGTGCGCACCAGCGTTTACCCGAAAGTGATTGACTGTCCCGACCCTAAAAGAACGGCCGGTACGCTGGACGCTGTCGCCGGAGACGGTATCCAGCTGTGTGCCCGAGCCCGCGTCACGGTACGAACCAACATTGCTCAGCTGATCGGTGGGGCCACGGAAGAAACCGTCATCGCCCGTGTTGGCCAGGGCATTGTGCAGGCCATCGGCTCGACGGACTCCTACAAGAGCGTGCTGGAAAATCCGGACAACATTTCCCGCATCGTGCTGGGGCAGGGGCTGGAAGGCAATACGGCATACGAAATTGTCTCGATCGACATCGCAGATATCGATGTAGGCGAGAACATCGGCGCCCGACTACAGGCCGACCAGGCCGAAGCCGATATGCGTGTGGCTCAGGCCAAGGCCGAACAGCTGCGTGCGGACCAGCGTGCCCGCGAACAGGAAATGATCGCCCGCATTCAGCAAAACCGGGCCAAAGTCGTCCAGGCGGAAGCCCAGGTCCCGAAGGCCGTTGCGGAAGCGTTTGCCAGCCGCAAACTGGGCTTGCTCGATTTCTACGAACTGAAGAACGTGCAGGCGGACACCAGCATGCGGGAAGCCATTGCCGGTCCCGCGGCGGCCAGCCAGTAACCGTCCGCTCGGCAAAGCTCCGGCAGCGGTGTCTGTGACAGACGCCACCAACCTGACGACGGCCGCAACACGCATCACGGCCACATGGATCAAACATCTCCCCCTCAGGAAAACGGAACAACAACATGGAAAAGCTGATTGTCGTTCTGATCATTCTGGGTTTCAGTGCCGTGCAGTCGATGATCAAGGCGGCCAACGAGAAGGCCAAAAAAGAGCAGCGACAGGCGCAGGGGGGAGCCCGGCCGCGGCAGCGGGCGACCGTGCAAAATGAGATCGAGTCCTTCCTGGAAGGCATCAACGATCCTCAGCCGACCGCCGCACCGCGACAGGGATCAGATTCGATCCGCACGCGGGAACGTCGCGAACGTCGGCGGCAGCAGGCGGAAGCCAAAAAAGCGGAAGCCCGAAACCGACAGGCGGCGCAGAAGAAGGCCGCGCGGGAGGCCCGCAAACGAGAAGCGGACCGCAAACGGGAAGCCATCGGATCGGGCATCTCCCGACACGTCAACGAATACATCAGCCAGCATGTGGATGAATACATCGACCACGACGTCGAGGAGTATGTTGAAGCGACGATTGTCGAAAGCGTGGAAGACAACCTCGGAGATCGCAGCGAGGAAATGCCGCCGCTGACCGGACAGAAGCCCACCCGCAGCGCAGCGGCTGATGTGGCCAGGCTGTTGCGAAATCCGGAAGGTGTGCGTAACGCAATCCTCGTGAACGAAATTCTGTCCCGGCCACGAGCGTTGCGAAAATAGGCCGGCCGCATGCCTGATCCCGTTGAACGCGTGTTGTTTCTGACGCACGATCTGACTTTCCGCGGCTCCTCCATTCTGCTGCTGCGACAGGCTCAGGGAATGGAGGCGCTGGGCATTGAGACGATTGTCCTGTGCACACGGATGCAGAAACTGGAGCCGGGGCTGACGGAACACGTGAATGTGATCACGGTCCCGGGCTATGGTGTTCCCCTCTGGGGCCGCGTGGTGGGTCGCAGCGTACTAAGCCAGCTGATTGATCAGCCACCAGACGTCATTCACGTGCATGGCCCCGCCATGCTTTCGCAGGCCCTGTTTCTGGGACGCACCCTGGGCCGCCCCGTCGTGCTGACACTGACCGACCAGACCGAAGCGGCCCGCGTTGTGCTGTCGTCCGGGTCGGACGTGTGTCGCGCCATTATCTGCGTCAGTGAAAGTGTGCGTGCCGCGCTGCCGCCCCGGCTGGATCAGATTGAACAGCGCGTCATTCCGCCAGGCGTCTCGCTGGACCAGGCGGCCGATCATCCGCCCATTCTGGAGGGCGACCGCCTGCCGGTGGTGGGTATTGCCGGCCCACTGGAAGTGATCAAAGGCGGCTCGTTTTTTCTGCGAGCCTGCCATCGGGTGATCGACTCCGGAACCGAGATCCGCATCGTGGTGGTTGGGTCCGGGCCGGAGGAAAAAAACCTGCGCAAGCTGGCCACGTCGCTGGAGCTGGACGACCACATCACATTTGTGGATGACGGCACAGCGATGACCGCCTACCTGACGGCCATCGATATTTTCTGCCTGCCGTCTTTGCAGCAGGGCTTCGGTGTCATCATGCTCGAAGCGATGGCGCTGGGGCGGCCGGCCATTGCGTCCGGAGTGGGCGGCGTGCTGAGCATTCTGGAGGATGGCCAGAATGGTTTTGTCGTGCCACCGTCAGACAGCCGCGTGCTGGCAGATCGCATCCTGCAGCTGCTGGGCGACCACAAACTGGCCGCCCGCATCGCTATTGCCGGACAAAATCTGGTGGAAGACCGGTTTACCAAGGAACGGATGGTGCATGACGTGCTCGCGTTGTTTGCCGAAATCACAGAGTCTGGCCGACAGGAACCCGCAACGATTTCGATCGAGCCGCGGGAAGGTACCGGAGTATGAAAGCAGAGATCATCGCCATTGGGTCAGAGCTGACGTGTGGCGCACGACTGGACACCAACAGCCAGTGGCTCAGTTCTGAGCTGGAAGGACGTGGCTGGACAGTTCACCGGCACACCACCATTGCGGACGATCACGATGGCATGGTGCGCGTGTTTCGCGAAGCCGCGCAGCGATCGCGACTGGTGCTGGTCACCGGCGGCCTGGGTCCCACACTGGACGACATCACTCGTGACACTCTCGCGGCCGCTTTTGAGCAGCCCCTTGTGCAGGATGACGAAGCGCTGGCGCACATCGAAGCGATGTTCGTCTCACGCGGTCGGACCATGCCCGAACGCAACAAAGTGCAGGCCCTGCGACCACAGGGGGCGATGGCCGTTCACAACGCACACGGAACGGCTCCGGGCATCCTGATGCATCTGGAAGATCCCGCCTGCACCATTGGCGTGATGCCGGGAGTACCGGCCGAAATGAAGCTCATGTTCACTGAGCAGATTGTGGATGCGCTGCCCCGCAGCCGTCAGGTGGTCCGCCGCTCACTGATACGCACGTTTGGTTATGGGGAATCGGATGCCGAACGCCTGCTGGGGGATTTGACGGCCCGTGGTCGCAATCCGGAAGTGGGGATCACGGCCAGCCAGGCGGTGATTTCTCTGTCCATCACCTCCCGGGCGGACACGGAGTCAGAGTGTGAGCGGCTGACTGCCGCAGCGCGGGACACCATCTATCAGCGACTCGGTTCTGCCGTTTACGCGGACGGCAATCTGGAACTGTACGACGTGGTGGCCCGGCAGCTGCTCGATCGCAATTTCCGCCTGGCGCTGCTGGAGGGTCCGACCACAGGCGGCCTGATCAGCCAGTGGCTGACCGAACGCACTGACTATGCGGCGTGTCTGTCATTCAGCCGCATGTTCCCCACACCGCAGTCAATCAGCCCGGAATTGACGGCCGATGGTGGCTTGTGGCGGGAACATCTGAGGAAGCAGGCCGACCGCATCATTGACGAACAGCAGGCCGACTATGTGGTACTGTCTTCACCGTCTTATGTGGTCCAGGATGGTCGAATCAGAAAACAAAACGGCTGTGTGGTGGTCGTGGGTCGGAATCTGGACGAAGATTATGATGTCAGCATGACGGGCAATCTGGCCATTTTCCGCAACCGCGCCGCCCGCCACGCGCTGAACATTCTGCGTCTGCACCTGGAGTCGCAGAGTTAGCGTCTGCCTTTGCGTTCGTCCCTGCGTCTGTGTCGTATCCGGCCCGTCGGTCCGATTTTCATGCCTGAATCCTCGCCTCCCACTGTTGTTCGTCCGGCTGTTGTCGACGATCTGCCGCTGCTGGAAGAATTTATCGATCGGTTTGTGAAAGCCAATCGGCTGCTCCCACGCACGCCCGGAGAACTGAGCGACCTGGTCCCGTTCGGTTTTGTCGCCTGTCAGCAGGAGCAGGTTGTCGGATTTGCGGCGCTGGAGATTTACTCGTCCAAACTGGCCGAGGTCCGCAGTCTGGCCGTATCTCCTGCAGTGCAGGGCACTGGGGTGGGCAAACGGCTCGTGCAGGAGTGTGTGCAGCTGGCCCAGCGCCGCAACGTGCTGGAGGTGATGGCAATTACGTCGTCAGAAGGATTCTTCCAGTCGTGTGGCTTTGACTTCACACTGCCTGGGGAGAAAAAAGCGCTGTTCATTCAGACACGGGAAGAACCGTAAACCGCTGTCGCCCGCACTCTGGCTGGAGAGACGCACTCTGTCAGCCCAGAATCTCGTGCACCACTTCCCCGTGCACGTCGGTCAGTCGGAACTGACGCCCCTGGAAGCGGTAGGTGAGCTTCGTGTGATCGATGCCCATCTGATGCAGAATGGTGGCCTGCAGATCGTGCACATGCACACCGTCTGACACCACGTTGAAACCCAGTTCGTCAGTCGCACCGTAGCTCATACCTGGCTTCATTCCGCCGCCCGCCATCCAGATGGTAAATGCATACGGATGATGGTCTCGCCCCCAGCGTTTGCGATTGTTGATGTCGCCCTGCAGAAACGGCGTGCGGCCAAACTCGCCCCCCCAGATCACGAGTGTTTCATCCAGCAGACCACGCTGTTCCAGATCCCGAACCAGGGCGGCCGACGGCTGATCGGTGTCGCGAACCTGGTTGTAAAGTTCTGTCGTGAGTGAGTTGTGCTGATCCCACCCGGCATGCATCAACTGCACGCAGCGGGTGCCGCGTTCCACCAGTCGCCGGGCGAGCAGGCAGTTGTGGGCAAATGTGCCGCGTTCGAGCACCGAAGGTCCGTACATATCCAGCGTGGCTTTGCTTTCGCCGGACACGTCCGTGAGCTCCGGCACACTGGCCTGCATCTTGAATCCCATTTCATACTGAGCAATGCGGGTGGCGATTTCCGGATCCCGCTGCCGCTGCAGTTTGAGCTCATTCAATTGCGCCAGATCATCCAGCAAACCGCGTTTGACCTGCCGGGACACCCCCTGTGGGTTAGACAGATACAGCACCGGATCACCGCCGCTGCGAAACTTCACCCCCTGAAATCGCGATGGCAGAAATCCGCTGCCCCAGTAAAAGTCGTAGAAGATCTGTCCGCACGACGAACCACGGCTCAGGGACGTCATGACCACAAACGCTGGCAGATTGTCCGCCTGATTGCCCAGCCCGTAATTGAGCCAGGCCCCAAGGGAGGGTCGTCCTGGCAGCTGAAAGCCCGTGAGCAGAAACGTGATCGCCGGAGCGTGGTTCACATGGTCCGTGTGCATGCCTTTGACGAAACACAGTTTGTCGGCAATCTTCGCTGTGTGCGGCATCAATGCGCTGACCGTTGCGCCGGACTGCCCGTGCTGCTGAAACGGCTCAATGCCGCCGAGCACCAGCTTCCCCGTGGCATCTCCCGTCATCGTGCTGAAACGTTTGCCGCTGACGAACGACTCAGGAATCGGCTGGCCGTGCAGTCGCTCCAGTTCCGGTTTGTGATCGAACAGATCAACGTGCGTGGGGGCGCCGTTCTGGAACAGGTAGATGATGTTTTTGACTTTGGGGCTGATGTGCGGCAGCCCAGGCAGGCCCCCCAGGGATGTCGCGTCGGCACCGTCCGCCGCCAGCCCGTCCGCCTGCAGCAATCCGGACAGGGCCGCAAGTCCCACGCCGGTCCCCGCCGAAGACAGAAGCTGACGACGCGTTGACAACAGTTGAGATTCAATGGCGGGATGCATATCGGTCACACTGGGCAGGAAAATCAGTCGGGGCTGGGGATTTTACCCGTCAGACTCTGCTAACTCCACGCCACAATCGATTCGGAAGTATTCAGTCCGACATTGACGTTGGGTATCATGGCCGTCCAGGCGGTGTTGCCATCTGCCGCATCCCTGTCACCGACCTTTGCTGTCGTCCACGGGCCTACACGGCCGCTTGCCCGTTTTTTCTGTCGGACATCTCCACTCCGTCTCCACTCCGTCTCCACTCCGTCTTCATCCGTCTTCATCCGTCTTCATCCGTCTCGGTCTCCGTTACCCCGGCAGTTCAACAGTGCGTTAGCAGCCGACACGGCGTAAACCGCCATTTTTCTTCCTGCCTGCCTCTGATGTTCCCCATGACTCACACACTTTCCTCTCCCTCCTGCATCCCTGCTGCCGGCTCTGGGCACGGTCGCGTTCGCCGGATTCTGGTCTGTGCCGTCACTCTTTTCGCAGTCACGCCCCTCGCACGCGGACAGCAGAAGGTGGACTTTGCCCACGAAGTGGTGCCCGTCCTGAAAAAGCACTGCGCAGAATGCCACACGGGAACGCGGTCAGAAGGTGGCTTCTCATTCAACACGCACCGCCAGATTCTGGAGTCAGGTTACGTCAAACCTGGCGAACCGGCTGACAGCCTGATGATCGAACTGCTGCACAGCACAGACACCGACTATCAAATGCCGCCATCTGACAGACCTCGACTGACGGCCGATCAGACCAGCCTGCTCGAACGCTGGGTCGCAGAAGGTGTCAACTGGGAGCCTGGATTTCGCTTTGCCAAAGCGGCCTGGGAACCGCCACTGCTGCCTCGCAACGTCGAGGTTCCGGACACAGGCGAGGCCGGAGCGAACCCCATTGACCGCATCCTGGCAACCCATTTTCAGGCGCACAGCCAGCCCGCCCCGCAGCCCGTACCCGGGCACGTTTTCCTGCGACGCGCGTACATGGATCTGATTGGCATTCCACCCACGCTGGAAGAACAGCGGCTGTTTCTGTCCCGCGAATACAACGATGCGTCCTGCTCCCAGTTGGTGGACGAATTGCTGGACCGTCGACACGACTACGCCGAACACTGGATGTCCTTCTGGAACGATCTGCTCCGCAACGACTACGCGGGCACCGGATACATCGATGGCGGGCGCAGTCAGATCACTGCATGGCTGTATGAGGCGCTGCTTAACAATTTGCCGTACGATGAATTTGTGCGTCAGCTGATCAGCCCGACGAAACAAAGTGAAGGATTTATCCGGGGCATCAAGTGGCGAGGCAGCGTCAACGCCAGCCAGGTCCGCGAAATTCAGTTTGCCCAGAACGTTTCGCAGGTGTTTCTGGGCATCAACATGAAGTGCGCATCGTGTCATGACAGCTTCATTGATCGCTGGACACTGGACGAGGCGTATGGCCTGGCCGCCATCTTCTCCGAACGAGAGCTGAGTATTCATCGCTGCGACAAACCAACGGGACGCATCGCCTCGGCCAAATGGATTTTTCCGGAACTGGGTTCCGTCGATCCAGATGCTGATCAGCCCACCCGACTGAAGCAGCTGGCTGACCTGATGACGTCTCCACAGAACGGACGCTTCAGCCGCACCATCGCCAACCGTGTCTGGCACCGGCTGATGGGGCGCGGCATTGTGCACCCGGTCGACGCTATGCACACCCAACCGTGGAACGCTGATCTGCTGGATTTCCTGGCCAACTATCTGGTGGAGCAGGACTACGACCTCAAGGCCCTGATGAAACTCATCGCCGAGTCCCGCGTCTATCGCGGCGCGGCTGCGGCAGACGTCGATCCCTCAGCAGCGGGAGACTACGTGTTTTCCGGGCCGATTCGCCGACACCTAACGGCCGAACAGTTCATGGATGCTGTCTGGCGCCTCACGGGTGTGGGGCCCCAGCGTGTTGACGCTCCCATTCCGCCGGCGCTGCGACACGATGGCGACATCCCGCTGATCGAAAAGTCGGGCGAGTGGATCTGGACGTATGCTGATACTCGCACGTCACCGCCCGGAGAAACGGCCACGTTTCGCAAACAGCTATCGCTGGAAAAACGGCCTCGCAAAGCCACGCTGGTGATCACGTGTGACAACGAGTACACGGCCTATGTGAACGGGAAAAAAGTGGGCGCAGACAACAACTGGACGACCGTCGAAGCGATCAGCATTTCCCGTCAGTTACGCCGCGGAGAGAACGAAATTCTGATCGTCGGCCGCAATGGCGGCAACTCGGCCAACGCGGCCAGCCTGTACGCCGAACTGATCATCGAAGACACCCTTCCGGAGCCTGTCGTCATCCCGACCGACACGTCCTGGCAGGCTGCCAGTGGGGACGTCCACGGAAAGAACTCCGCCGCAGCAAAGTGGAACGCCGCCGTTGTGGTGCCTTCCCGATTCACTCCTGGCCCGACGGCTGAGAGTGCAATCTCGCGCACAATCAGCCGTGTGCTCAATATCTCGAATGGCATCACGCGGGCCGCACTGCTCAAAAGCAATATGCTCATGCGATCCCTTGGACGTCCCAATCGCGAGCAGGTCGTCACTGTCCGTCCACAATCATTGTCCACGCTGCAGGCCATTGACCTGGCCAATGGAGAAATCCTGGACACGATGCTGCGACAGGGAGCAGAACAAATCGCAGACTCAGACGAAACGTCAGCGGAGCTGAGTGATCGGCTTTTCCGCAAAACGCTGGTGCGGGCACCGCGGGAGACGGAACGTCAGATTATTTCAGATCTGCTGTCGGACGAACTTTACGTGGAATCGATCCACGATTTCCTGTGGCTGCTCGTCATGCACCCGGAATTTCAGTTCGTGCACTGATTGGGCCCACAAGACACGCCACAGGATGGCCAGGACGATCCTGCCCGAGATGTGTTACAGTCACCGTCCGGCCCACTCTAACGCCACGCCCCTGCCGGACTCTTATGTGGGGTATCGCCCAGATCACACAATCTTCTCTCCGGGAGTCCCCATCTTTAGGCAATCCCACAGACGGCCATCCCCCCTGGATTCTGAAAGTCTGCCAACTCCACCAAACGCCGGCCGCCCCGCCTTCCATCCGGGCTGGGTGATGCTGGCACTGGCCGCTGTCACCGTCTTCATGTCGGCTCCCGGCCAGTCGTTTTCGGTCGCCGCTTTTGTGGACCCCATGCTGACGGAACTGGGCATAGGCCGCACGCAGTACACGTTTGCGTACATGACAGCCACGCTGATTGGCGGTTTTTCGCTGCCGCTGATCGGGCGTCAGGTGGATCGTTTCGGAGCTCGATTTGTGCTGCCACTGGTGGCTGCCGGCCTGGCGTTAGCGTGTGGCTGGATGTCGGCTCTTGGCAGCCTGACCGGACTCTATCTGGGGTTCACTCTGATTCGCTGTCTGGGGCAGGGCTCACTGACTCTGATCTCCAACTGGATCATTGGAGAGTGGTTTCAATCACGGCGAGGACTGGCCGCAGGCATCTGTGCGGTCGGCGGAACGGCTTCTGTGCTGATTATTCCACAGATCAATGATGCCTTCATTGAGGCGTGGGGCTGGCGACAGGCATGGCTTGTGCTGGGCGGCATCGTGGCCGTGAGCCTGATCCTTCCGGCTGCCGTTTTTCTGCGTGATCGCCCCGAGTCGCTGGGTCTGTTTCCCGACTGGCAGTTTGAACGACCGGCCCACCGGGCAACAACCGCAGCGCTGGATTCCACTGCTGAGGATTACACCGTCAGGCAGGCGCTGCGATGTGGCAGCTTTTGGAAGATCGCAGCCGTCGTGGCCACCGTCTCTCTGGTGGGAACCGGACTGATGTTTCATCAGGTGTCCCTGCTGGCAGAGCACGGTGTCGATCGCAGCACGGCCCTGTCGGCACTGGGCGTGCAGGCCATTGCCGCGACGCTGTCGACATTGATTGCCGGAATTCTGATCGACCGACTGCCCGCTCGATTCGTCCTTGCAGTTTCCATGGCCCTGGAAATTTGCGCCATTGGACTGCTGATCCTGCTGCCATCTTCGGGCTGGATCTTCGTGTATTCGGCACTGCTGGGGCTGCACGGCGGGATCATCCGCAGCGCTGGCAGCATTATCTGGATCAACTATTTTGGTCGCACACATCAGGGCGCCATTCAGGGAGTTGCGATGTCCGTTATGGTGCTGGCCGCCGCGCTGGGACCGATCCCGCTGGCACTGGCTCACGATTTCACGGGGGGCTATCTGTCGGCGCTGCTGCTGTTTCTTCTGTTTCCTGCCGCCGCGGGACTGGCCGTGCTGACCGCCCATCCGCCGAACCGAAACCAAACAGCGGTGTCTGGGAATTCGTGAAACGCCGGTTGTCGGCACCTGGTGGCCCGCTATGATCGAGCCAGCGACATCAGGCCATCACAGTTCAACTGGTGCGAACACCGCACAGACCGAATGGACGCAGACAAACTTCGACGCAACATCTGCTTTCACGCCGCCCGGCTGCTGCATTCGCGGCAGGAAAGCAATTTCACGACGGCACGCTGGCGTGCTGCTCGGTCCATCACCCGCAGCTATCTCCCCGGCGAGTGTCTGCCGACAGACATGGAAATCCGTCTGGCGCTGCAGGACCTGATCAGCAGTTCTCCGCCGGTCAGCCCGCTGTCCTTTGACGCAGAACACAGCGACGCCTCACTGAAAGTCGCCTACCACAGTCTGCTGGAACCTTTGGATCGTGTGCGTCTGAATCGTCGTGAGCATCCGGAGGGTGACCTGCTGTATCACAGCCTGCAGGTGTTTCATCTGGCCCGGGACGGACGTCCGTGGGATGAAGAATTCGTCACAGCCGCTTTGCTGCACGATGTGGGCCACGGGATCGATCCGTATGATCCACTGCCGGCGACGGTCAGAGCCATCGAAGATCTGGTCAGTGAACGAACGCTCTGGCTGGTTGAGAATCTGCCGCTGCAGCATCGCAAAGCAGATGGCACCATTGGTGCGCGGGCCCGACGGCGACTGGACGCTCATGAAGATGGCGACGCGCTGCGTTTTCTGGCCGAATGTGATCTCGATGGCCGTGTACCGGGACGGCCCGTCGACTCGCTCACGGACGCTCTGCAATCTTTGTTTGAAATCTCAGGTAACGATGACTGACTCTGTCCCCGCCGTTCAATTTCGCAACCTGACTGACCTGTCGCAGATTCAACAGGACATCTGGATCAGCCTGCAACGCAGCGTCACGGCCCGCGACTGTGGCTGGCGACTGCCCGTGCTGGCCACCCGCAGTGGCGATACCGTGCGGCAGCGGACGGTGGTGCTGCGGCGAGTCGACGCGGCGACCGGTTGCCTGTTTGCGCACACCGATCTTCGCTCCCCCAAGGTAGCGCAGCTGCTGGCCGACGCCAGGACAAGTCTGCTGTTTTATGACCATAGTGCGGCCACTCAACTGGTCGTCACGGCACTCGCCAGCGTGCACACGGACGATACGCTCGCGGCAGACTTCTGGGAGTCGGAACCGGTCTCCAGCCTGCGCGGCTATCTGGGGCCGCATTCGCCGGGCAGCCCGGCCGATCAACCGAACAGCAATCTGCCGGCTGAGTTCCTCGGCCGAGTGCCGGAGCGCGGCGAACTCACACCGGCTCGGATCAATTTCGCTGTGATCCGTTTTGAGGTGAAGGCCATCGAGTGGCTGCATCTGTCACGCCAGGGCAATCTCCGAGCTGTCTTTCCCGCAACGCACACGTCTGGTGACGGCGAAATTTTCGGCGGCTGGCTGCACCCCTGATGCGAGTGATAGTTTGGCGTGATCAGTCGCGGCCGTTCAGTCGATCGGTGAACAGTGCCAGCAGCTTTCGGCCGCACAGCATCGCGGCGACGACGATCAGAGCGGATCCCGCATGCAAAGGCGAGGTCAAATAGTGCATCAGGCCGTCTGCATGCGCGGTGGAACCGTGGCCGGGATGGGCGCTGGCGGAGGCAGAACAGAGGAGGGTCAGAATAATTGTCAGCAAATACCGGAACACGGGACATCCTTTTGGGCAGAACGAAGAAAGGGAACGATAGCACAGCGGGCGTGCGGAGAACAGCACAACACCGTGGCCGATCAGTAGACGAACGCCCGGCTGTCACCGCGCAAAAAAAAACAAACGACTGCCACATCAGGCAGTCGTTTGTGTGTTCGCTGACAAACGGCAGTCGCCGGTTGTCTGTTGTCCGCACCGACTATCGCAGTCGGAACACGGCAGGATCGTCAATAATGAAGGGCGTCGACCAGGTGCGGCCGTCGTTCATGTTAACGGTGTTGAAAAAGTGCGTTGCGAATTGCTCGGCCGTGTAACTGTACGGGAAGCTGGAATACAGATGATCTTCCGGTCGCAGGTCATCCACACCAGGGCTGGCGTAGTAGTGCACGCGGCCGTCCGGGCTGACAGACATTCCCAGCGTCCACCAGCCGGGTGTCAGTTTGGGTCCGCGGACTTCACGCCCCAGGTTGTCGCCGCGAATCAGAAGCACGGCATCATCTTCGGCGTAGCGAGGGTCGTCTTTGCTGTGGAACTCAAAGAAGAAGCCAGGCCAGTAGGATTCCTGCTCACGCTTGGTGCGGCTGAACAGAAAACCTTTCTTCTTTTCCACGGTAGTCGTCTTACAGTCGACGCGGTAGCCAAAGTGCGCTCCCGATCGGTTCTCCCAGTTTTCGAATGGCGGCAGCCAGACTCGCACGGTGCAGCTGGGTCCGCGGCCGGCATCCGTGATGCCGATGCGGGATGAGCAGGCCATCACGAAGTCATCCTGTTCCATTTTGCCGCTGGGGCGATACGGAACACCGGTGTTCAGTGACTGCAGTTTCAGGGCAAAGTTGCTGCCCGGGATGCCGCCTTCGGGCGTCGGCACACGTTCAATGACATCGGGCTGCCCCCGCTTGGGACTTTCAAACCAGCGGCCATTGGCCGAAGCGCCCAACGGACGACGTTCCTGGTTGTCCTGTTCACGACTGGCCTTCTCGCCATTCGCCCACCATTTCCACTTTGGGTCTTCAAAATCGTCGCCCACATTCGTCATGCGAATGCCGGTCCCGGGCACGATCTGCGCCTGGGCCTGAGCGAATACGACTGGAATGGCCAGAACGAAGCAGGAAAATCGTAACAATCTGAGCGACTTCATGTCGCCGCCTCCCCGTTGGAATAAACGAATACACAGCCCCCGCAGTCGGTGATCAAATCACAAAGCTGGTGCGTTGACGTCCCTGTCTGCAGCACAGCTTTCTCAACCGCCTCATCGACATCCATGTCTGTTCGGTGGCTGAAAAGCCGCTTCGTCAACATCCCTGTCTTCGAAACGGCTGTATCGATCAGCGACTGTGCCTGTGGTGAGATTTGCGGTCCGGCTCCCTGCCTGCTGCGCAAACCTCCAGGCTCAATCACGTTGTTCGTCATCGGCAATTTCGGAACAGGGCTGACAGTCAAATCGATTCGGATAACCCGCCTGACGCATTGCGAACGCCCCCAACCGTTGGACCTTACCTGGATTCTCCAATTGTTCTTTGAAGGGAATACAGCGTTGTGTTTCTCGGCCGATGCCGCAGTTGATAGGCTTATCCGGCCGATGCTGCCGCCCCTCTGATGGCCAGGGAGCTACTGCCACGCCCGTCGTCCGCTGGAAAACCAATCGTTCGCCATGCACGCCACCGAGTTTTTAAAAAAGCACAAGACATTTCCAGAGATCCCCGTGCTGGTCCTGTATGGCTCAGAACGGTACCTCAAACTGGAGATTCTCCGGCAGGTTCCTGGGGTGGCCGAAGACGCAGCCGACGATGTCGCGTTGACGCGGGTGGCAGGCAAAGACGCGGACCTGCGGTCGGTGTGCGATGAGCTGCTGACTGTCTCGATGTTTGGCGACATGCGGGTGGTGCTGATTGAAGATGCCGACGAATTCGTCAGCGCCAATCGAGCCGGCCTGGAGAAGTATGTGCAAAGTCCGTCGGGTTCCGGACTGTTGGTGCTTGACGTGAAGTCGTGGCCCAAAAACACGCGACTGGCCAAAGCCACAGCCGGCATCGGCATGAATGTGGAGTGCGGAGAACTCACCGGCGCGGCCCTGTGCAAATGGCTGGTGGCCACCGCCAAAGACGACCACAGCAAGCAGCTGGAAATGCAGACAGCGCAGCTGATCGTGCAGCTGGCCGGCGACAATCTGGGACTGGTCCTGCAGGAACTGGAGAAGCTGGTGTCCCTTGTGGGAGATGCGGAGCGGATCACGCCGGAAGACGTGACCCGTGTCGTGGGGGGCTGGCGGATCGAAACCACGTGGACCATGCTGGATGCCATTCGGGACGGTCACATGGACAAAGCGTTTGAATGTCTGGACAAGCTGATTTTAGCGGGCGACGCTCCGCAGAAGATTCTTGGTGGCCTGACGTTTACCTTTCGCAAACTGGCCGAAGCCACCGAGCGCGCACGTCAGACGCGGGATGTGAAAGGCAGCCTGAAAGCGGCCGGCATCTATGGCCCCGCGATTGGGGCTGCTGAGGCGTATCTAAAACGCATCGGATTTGCCAGAGCGTCTCGCATCATGCAGATGCTGGTGGAGGCGGACGCCAACATGAAAGGCGGCAGTCGCGTGGATCCCAAAACGCAGCTGGAAGTGCTGTTCGTGCAACTGGCCAGTTAGACGTGCAGATTGCCTGGGGCATCACCGTTTATCGGACCTGCGACCGGGCCTGAGCCGTCTTTCGCCAGCAACGCACCCCCTCCAGCTGATCAAACGTCACCAGCACCGCACCGACGGCCGCGTATTCTTCAAACAGGCCCGAAACCACCTGCTGTTCTCCGGGCCAGGGAAAGGCGTAGACCACGTCAAAGTCGGACAGCCCGAGTCCCAGCTCGTCGTACGCCGTATCGGCAATGGTCGTCAGCCACGATTCACTGCCGGAAAACAGACGCTCCACCAGCGCTTCGCCTCCGGACGGAATAAAGCTGCCCGCCACAAAGTCGACAGGCAGCTCAAAGTCGTCCGCCAGCATCCGCGCACAGGCCGTCAGTTCCTGATCAATTTCAATGCCGTAGGCCTGAAACTCAAGCAGCGATGCCAGCATGGCCACCACACCAAAACCGCTGCCCCATTCCAGAAAGACGTCTCCAGGGGCAATGTCGTTTTCCGCCACCGCTTCCAGTCCGGCAAACACGACGTCAAAATCACTGGGCACAAATCCGTTTACACGGATCTGTCGCACCTCCACAAAATCGCGAATGCGGGACGTGGCTTCTTCCAGAAACTCGGCCACAAATTTTGGCAAAGCGCGTTCAGGAATGTGCAGTGGAACTTCGACAAGAGGCACTTCGACCGACTTTCAAAAAACGTGCGACTGCCTGGGCAGCCGGTGACGCACCATGGCACCCGTCATCGCTGCTGCCGTGGAGTGATCAAGATGATGGTATCCCGCACTTCAGAACCCACTGAGGAGTTTTTGAACAGCTTTGAGACGTGGGGCACCTTTTGCAGGATGGGTACACCGGACTCAACTTTAACGGTCCGTTTAACAGGCACACCGGTGACGGCCAGCGTGCGGCCTTCCGCGATCAGAGCGGACAGGGAAAACTCATTGGCCTGCACGACCGGCACCTGGATAAAGGCCCCTTCTGGTCCGGCAGCGTGCGTCACGCGGCCATCGACATCCGTGAGCTGCAGGGCCACATCCAGCTTGCAGCCGTCGGCTTCAGAGGCCGCCCGAAATGACACCTTCATGCCGGCGTGCTGATATTCGACCCGGGGTTTCAGTTCTCCATCCACGGGGTTGACCTCCACAACAAATGGCTGCTCAGAGCCGATCTGCACAGTCCCCGGCTGGCCCTCGTTGACCATCACTTTGGGAGCCATCAGCACGTCGGAGTCCGCGTCCTGGCTGACCTGCTGCAGCAGGCCCCGTACAGCACCGTCATCCAGCACATTGACGAATACGGGCATGGCCTGTCGCACGGCCCTGGTGGCGGAAACCAGCTGGATGCCCCCCTGTTTGCGAAGGGTCTGACTGTCAACCTCGGGCAGTTGAGGCGTGTCGGCCAGTTCCGGCGTGCGAATCAGATTGTTGGTTTTCAAACGCTCAATTTGCGCGTCGGGCGCCGTCAGGACACGAACCTCCAGCGTAATCTGGCCAGGATCAGACGCCGGAACAGCGACCGGAAATCCGACGGGAATCTGAGCAGAACAGACGGGAGACAGCAGCAGCACAGCCGGCAGTAAATGTCGCATGGGAGTCCTTTCCACAACGCATGGGCAAATCGCCTGCGAATTGAGCAAGCAGCGAATCATACGGCAGACCGCACGTTTTCAGAATGCCGGTTTGTGGGCCTCCGCCGCCTGGCGGTAACTATCGGGCTCCACGGCAGTTACTGAATTTGAAACTCACAACTTCGCTCTGTTGAAAATCGACGGTTGACCGCGGCCTGCGGATGAAGCGGGCTGTTTGGCGTGTTACAACTCCCCCCAGAGCCGGGGACGAGATCCCGGCTGACTTCCGGCAGCTTCGCCGGTGGTCCGGTTCTCCACTTTTGACAACCGCCGCATGCACTGTTCGCACGGGCGCTGTCAGCGAAAGTTTCAGGATGTCGTCACCTCGTATCTGCGTGCTGCGTGCCCCCGGAACCAACTGCGACCTGGAAACAGCTCATGCCTTTGAGCTGGCCGGTGGTCAGGCCGATCGTGTGCACCTGTTTCGCCTGCTGGAAAATCCAGATCTGCTCAGCGACTATCAGATTCTGTGTGTGCCAGGCGGATTCAGTTACGGAGACGATATTGGGGCCGGTGTGATTTTCTCCCGACAGTTGCGAGGCCAGCTGAACGACGCCATGCGTCAGTTTCTCTCAGCCGACAAGCTGGTGCTGGGAATCTGCAATGGCTTTCAGGTGATTCTCAAGGCCGGTCTGCTGATGCGTCGCGGCGTGGAAGACGCCGAGACCGATGGCTCTCGATTTGAGGATCAGGTGACGCTTACCTGGAATAACAGCGGCCGCTACACGGATCGCTGGGTACGATTGAAAACCACATCGTCCAACAGCGTGTTCCTGCAGGGCATGGATGAGTTTGAAGTACCAATCGCCCATGCAGAAGGCCGCATTGCTGTCACCGAAGACAGCGTGCTGCAGCAGCTGCGTGACAACAGCCAGATCTCTCTTTGCTACTGGAGTGATGCAGCCGCTGCGCGGGCTGCGGAATCCGGCGATCCCACCAACATTGGCATTCTGCCGGAACCGGAAAATCCCAATGGTTCCATCGCCAACATCGCGGGCCTGTCGGATGCCACCGGACGGGTACTGGGCCTGATGCCGCATCCGGAACGCTTTCTGTTTGCCACTCAGCATCCTCAGTGGACACGCAATGGCATGAGGGGCGAAGGACAGGGATTGCAGCTGTTTCGCAATGCGGTCGGCTATTTCGACTAGACTCTGCCGATCATCGCCGAAGGATTTCGTTAAGCGACTCCGCCTGGCAGCTTGCCGAACGCCGGCGAACTCGGCGGCGAAACAGTCCAGGGGAGGCCTAGCGGGCCTCGTATCCCGCCGTCTGCACGCCGGACGACATCGCCCCCACGTGAGCCGTCATGTCGTTGAAGAAGGTGGGCACCGCCTGCTCAAGCTGTGGCAGCAGTGGACTGGCGACCGATCGTTTCTGCAGCTGCGCCATGTAATCGACGAGCACCTGTCGGGCCTGCGGCGTTGAGTTGAGCATGAAGTGCACCCAGCCCCAGGCCTCCGCGTATTCACGCTGAGTCATGCGGCGAAAATCAGTCAGATGTTCCAGGTCATACAGCGAAGGCGTCCAGCCTTCGGAACGCGCCTGCTGCAGAAACTGAATGTGCCCGGTGTGGGGCAGGCCTGGCTGATTGCCGCGTACTTCAAAATACTCGGCCAGTCCTTCATCCAGCCACAGCGGCACTGTATTCAAACTGGCGTGCAGCAGTCCGTGCGTGAACTCGTGCCGCAGGTCTTCTTCCACAAACTCACTGTGGTAGGAATACACGGACAGCTCACGACTGGTGCCTACAAAATAGGCGCGGCGTGCTGGCAGCGAAGGCCAGGTGTTGTGCATGTAACGGCGATACGATTCTTCGTTGGAAAACAGATAGACGATCACTGGGTCGCGCTGCTCGGGCAGCTGCAGTGTTTGCTGAAGGCTGGCCTTCAAATTCAGCAGTTCTCTGACCAGCGGAGCATCCTGAGCAATGGGAAAGTTGCTGCGGATCTCAAACGCGTCCGTCTTCAGATTGTGAACTTCCGGTCGCTCCACCGAAAATGTCTTCGGAGTCCCCCGACAGCCCGACAGCAGGACCGCCAGCAGATACAGTCCTGCGAGCAGGGCTCGCGGTGGCCCGACAGTTAGCGGCGAATTTGGAAAACTGACAGACAACAGCTTGCCCGAAAGGTGGATGCAGGGTGGGGGAAAGTTGCGTTCGATGCGTCAACCGCAGACAATCAGCGGCTGGTCAGATAAAAATCAGAACGTTCGGTGGGGTGGTATGGTGTCAGAATTCGGGAAATCGGGCAATATCGGCCGGGAGTGGATCGCAACCCCGATATTTTCCACGTTGTTCGCGGTGTTGCTCACCTCAGGGTGGCCGCCACACGCGGCCGCTGACGAGCCAACAGGACCGGATTTCAACCGCAGGGTCCGCCCGCTAATCTCGGACCGTTGCCTGTCGTGTCACGGGCCGGACGCCCATCACCGGGAAGCAGACCTGCGTCTGGATGATCGGAAATCGGCCACGATGGATCGAGGCGGATACGCCGTGATTCGCGCGGGCGATGTGGACCACAGCGAAATGATCGCGCGGATCACCAGCGACGATCCGGATGTGGTGATGCCGCCGCCGGAATACGGTAAGCCGTTGAGTTCTGAGGAAATTCGCCTGCTGCAGGACTGGGTCGCTGCGGGAGCTGAGTATCAGCCGCACTGGGCCTATGTGCCGCCCCGGTCGACGTCAGCCCCAGCCGCCGCGCGGGCGGACCACATGGCTGACCGCATTGACGCTCATATCGACGAGCGGCTGCGGCAGGAAGGCCTGCAGCGGTCGCCTCAGGCAGACCCCGCCACGCTGGTGCGACGGCTGTCCTTTGACCTGACTGGACTGCCTCCGGATCCGGCCGACGTGGCCGCGTTTGTCGCTTCACCCACCGACGCGGCCTGGGAAACGCTGATTGATCGCTACCTGGCCACCGATGCGTACGCCGAGCGGATGACGGCTTACTGGCTGGACCTGGTCCGCTTTGCCGACACGGTGGGATACCACGGCGATCAGGATCACAGTATTTCCCCATATCGCGACTGGGTGATTGACGCCTTCGCCGACAACATGCCGTTCGACCAGTTTACGGCCGAGCAACTGGCCGGAGACCTGCTGCCAAATGCCAGCGTCGATCAGAAGATTGCCTCCGGCTACAACCGCCTGCTGCAAACCACGCATGAAGGCGGTCTGCAAAAGAAAGAATACCTGGCCATCTATCAGGCGGATCGGGTCCGCAATGTGTCGGCCGTGTGGATGGGAGCGACTGTGGGATGCGCGCAGTGCCATGACCACAAGTATGATCCGTATACGGCCAAAGACTTTTACGCCATGGCGGCCTTCTTTGCGGACATCGACGAGGAACAGCATTTCTCACGCGGCACCAACTCGCTGCCGACCAGTCGCCCGCCGGAACTGACGGTGCACTCCCGCCGAGAACGCCGTCAGCTAAAATCGCTGGAGCGGCAACTGGAAGACATCGAAGACCGACTGCAGCAAAGCCCCTCGGACACGGAACTGACGGCCCGGAAGAAACGACTCACCCAGCAGCGGGATGATCTGCTGAGGGCGTCACGCAAGACCATGATCAGTGCCTCCCTGAAACAGCCGCGGACCGTGCGACTGCTGCCACGCGGCGACTGGCTCGACGAATCCGGTCCGATCATTGCACCAGCGGTGCCGGAATTTCTGGGGAGCATCGCTAAAAGTTCACGTCCCACCCGACTGGATCTGGCCCGCTGGCTGACGGACACGAAAACCGGTTCCGGTCAACTGACGGCCCGCGTGTTCGCCAATCGCTTCTGGTTCCTGCTCATGGGACGGGGCATTGCGGCCGACCTGGAAGATTTTGGCGGCCAGGGCACCCCACCTGAGCATCCACAGTTGCTGGATGATCTGGCGATGGAGTTTGTGGACAGCAACTGGGACATGCAGCACGTACTCAAAGCCATTGCCTCCAGCCAGACCTACCGCCAGTCATCCGCCTGGACGCCCGAACTGCTGCAGAGCGATCCGGAAAATCTGCTGCTGGCGCGTCAGTCCGCATTCCGTCTGCCGGCCGAAATGGTGCGGGATTCGGCACTGAAGATCAGTGGGCTGCTGGTCAATAAAGTGGGGGGAGCCAGCGTAAAGCCCTATCAGCCGGCCGGATACTACCGCCATTTGAATTTTCCCACGCGCAAGTACGCCCACCACACGGACGATCGACAGTGGCGGCGAGGATTGTACGTTCACTGGCAGCGACAGTTCCTGCACCCGATGATGAAAGCGTTTGACGGTCCCAGCCGGGAAGAATGCACGGCCGAACGGCCGGTCAGCAACACGCCCCTGGCCGCACTGACACTGCTCAACGACCCCACGTTTGTGGAAGCGTCCCGCGCGTTTGCCGAACGCATTCTCACCGAAAATGCCGATGCCAACACGTCCGCTCGCCTGGACTTTGCAACACAGCTGGCACTGTCCCGCCAGCCGGATACCACAGAGCGGCAACTGTTAACCGAACTTCTGGACACCGCCCGCCGCGAATATGCGGCCAGCCCGCAGGCGGCCAGTGAGGCCATCTCGGTCGGTCAGGCAAAGCGCAAGGCCGACATCGACTCGGCAGAGATGG
The DNA here is from genome assembly GCA_024742875.1 of Planctomycetaceae bacterium. Classification (GTDB taxonomy): domain Bacteria; phylum Planctomycetota; class Planctomycetia; order Planctomycetales; family Planctomycetaceae; genus Fuerstiella. The sequence goes on from JANSXP010000035.1 coordinate 72,680, forward strand.
CCGCGTGGACGACCGTCGCCCGGACCATCCTCAATCTTGATG
>JANSXP010000076.1 GCA_024742875.1 Planctomycetaceae bacterium
ACCAGACCCCGGCGGAGTTCGCGCGGACGTGTACTGATTCCACTCCGGCTTCGGCTACGCCTCAGCCTGCGTTCCACCAGCATACGTCCCTACAAACCTGACTCTCATTAACACTGGACCAAAAGCAACGAGCATCCCAAGAACTGGTCGGCAACAACATTGTGATCACTCACAGCATTGCGAGATCAAACCGGGAAGAAATCATTGTGGACATCCCTGCTCTGTCCGTGGGGCGACTTCACCTGGTAGGGGATGACGACCGAGACGAGTTTATTAATCGAGCGCCCGTCAACACGATCATGTTTGGTGGAGCGGGAAACGATCTTTTGATCGGAGGTCCACTGCGCGACCGACTCAACGGTAACGAAGGGAAAGACTTTCTGCGTGGCGGTGCGGGCGGGGATGTGCTGGATCCCGGCTCAGATCTGATTGAAGGGGAAGCCATTCTTGGCGGAGATGCGGGAGATCGCCTTGTCCGCACCCGATTCGTCGGCTTGTACATCAACACAGTGGCGACAAGCTTTGATCAGGTCTTTCAGGAAGATCTCGACGGGCGCGTCGGTACTGACGCCACCCAGCTCAACACCCAGTTTCGATCGGTGTACCTGCAAATGCCGGTGTTCACAGAGTTGCTGAGTCAGCTGCGAAGTCACTGAAGAACCTTCCCGGCAGCACCACACGGAAAGCAAGACGGCGAGCCCTGCCCCCCCGCGAGGAGGCAGGGCTCGCTGCGTGACGTAAGCTGGGGCATCCGCCCAACACCTGGATGTCTGTCTTCTGCAGAGCAACGTCATCACCCGCTGGCACCTTTCTCTGCAAGTCCCGTCGGTTCCATGACAGCGCCGATGGAGACCGACGAGTACTGCGAAGGACGAGTTTCCAGTCCATGGGCTCACCGGTTGCTTCTGGCGTTGACAGTTGAGGATGGGAGGACTGGCAAGGGTGGGTGGAGGTGTCGTGTGAGTGCTTGACAGTGCCTTGGGAAGTGGGTGATATGTTCTTTTGAGTATGGCAGTGTCTATGGCCTTAGGGTGAGGTGTGGTGAAATGGGAACAGTTGCAGAGCAGGCTGGCGTCGCCGGCCCATCTTCGTCTTCCAGTAACGTTGCGGCTGGTCGAAAGGCAGAACAGTCGCGAGAGACGGCTGGTGACCAACAGCATCAACGGGGCGACACACGTTCCGAGGTGAGCCTCGGGCCTGTGTGGGTCGCCCTGCTGGCAGCTGTAAGCCTTGGTGTCTGGATGACGCTGTTCGTATGTGGCACGTTTGTCAACGCGTCTGAACTGATTGGTGTTGCGCTGGACAATGGCATGACGGGGCAGGGTGTCTGGAGTTTCACGGCGGGCGTTTTGTGCTGGACCTGGACGAATCTTCTCATGCTCTGTGTGGCATCAGCATCACTGGGCGGCATCGCTCGCTCCTGGGACAGTCCCGACAGCACGTACAGCAAACTGCACTTTGATGCTCTGACGACAGGTTTTGTCATCTTCATGCTGTTTCTCTTTGAAGAGTCATTGACCAACGGAAATGTGATTAACGGAGGCCAGCCTGCCGATGCACAGGCGAAGTACCTTCGCCTGGTGATTGTCACATCACTGTTGAGTTTCGTTGCCTCATATCGCCCCGAGTTTCACAAAAGACTGCTGGCTGGCTTTGCGGCGGGACAGGGAACAGGCACAGACTCCGTGGGAGCGAGCGGTCAGCCGGTCCTTCGACCGGACGCTGTTGTCAGCAGCACGCCTGACCAGAGCGACAGTGACAAACTGGAGTTTGACAAAAGGTTCGACAGCTAGGCCAGGTTCGCTGGCGAGGAATCGGACCGCTGGCATACAGCAGAAACAGTTCCCCAATTCCTGTCAGCCGCAGGGCGATAGCGGTTTTGGTTGCTGCATTGCGGAGCCAAATCAGCTGAGCAGACGAACCGGGGGCTAGCGCCCCGCGGATCAGGTTTGTGGACGACAGGGCATGAGGCGGTGATCTGACGGCTTCCGCTTCCGCTACCGATCGCCGCGGCTGGCGGCCTTTTGGGCGGCGAGGGCCATGGCCGTTTGGCGTTCGTTTTGGGTCTGGGTGTGCAGTGTGCGGAACAGACGCTCGGCGGCTGGGGTGAGTTCCTGGTTGCGGCGATTCATGGCGATTCGCGCGGTTTCGATGCTGGTTTCCAGCGGCCAGTCGGCCGCCAGAGAGCCGAAACTCACGTTGCAGAACGATGGGATATGACGCGGCAGCAGTCGGCCGCCTGGCAGCACGAGGGCCATCACACCCACGGAGGTGCCCGTGTTGAACATACTGTCGATGGCCGTCTTGGTGTGGTCGCCGATAAACGAACCGACTTTGGACAGCCCCGAATCAATGAAGTCGCCCTGCAGCGGCACACGAACCGCGCTGTAGTCGCTCTTCAGGTCGGACGTGGTGGTGATGGCACCAAGGTTGACCCACGGGCAGACATAGCTGTGTCCCAGAAAGCCTTCGTGATACTTGTTGACGAAGCCGTGCAGGATGGATTCCTCCACTTCTCCCCCAATGCGACACTGAGGACCGATGGTGGTGCCGCCGCTGATGAGTCCGCGAAAGATGCGTGCTCCGGCGCTCACGTGGCACGGGCCGGCGATCCTGGTGAACGACTGAATCTGCACATCGCGGTCGATGGAGACTGGTCCGTCCGTGGCGTCGATCACCACGTAGGGATCGATGCGTGCCAGTTCTGACACGTAAACGTCTTCCGGGGCGCCCAATATCTGCACGTGGGGCTGATGGGGCACATGGGAGACGCCTTCGTCGTGGAAGTCCCGCGCAAGCTGCGCGGCGTTGTTGCTGACCAAATCCCACGGTCGGCCAGCCAGAAATCCGCTGGCCGTGATGGCCCGCCGATTGCTGGCAATCCCCAGCAGCACGTCCTGGAAATCCACTTCATCCAGCACGCGGGCTTCTTCCGGTGAGACGGCCATCCAGGCCAGATGCCCGTCGATGAAGCCAGCATTGTCGAGCGTCACCTCTTCCGGCCGCAGACGTCCCTCCGGCAGCCAGCGTCCATTGATGATCAGAGTGACATCGTCGTGCAGAAAACGGAGGCGGTTGATCGCAGGAGCGGGCTGCCCGTGTGTGGCGGTTGCGGCGCAGGTTTCCGCGTAGGTCTCTGCCAGCCAGGGGCGGACCAGGGCGCCCCACGCGCTCGCTGGAAACCAGCGCTGCAGCCGGCGGCGCAGTCCTTCGCGGCCGCAGATCAGCTCAAATACGGGCCGCGCCAAAGCGATGGGCGCTAAATCCGCCGCCGTGGAATCTTCAAACACAAACCAACGCATGACGTCCTTCTTTTTGAATGCGGGGAGTGTGGTCAAATTCAGGTTTTGCGGGAATGGCAATTCCCCCGGGAGGCAGATTGCCGAACTGCGTGAATCTCACGCGCCATGTGGACGAATTTTGCCAGGCATTGGGCGGGAACTGGCCCCGAATTGAGTGGAGTTGACCAGAGGCCACCCACAGTCCGACCCGTGTGTTGGCCCGGAGCACGGCAGGACGGTGACCACAAAAACGGACGAGCGGCCGGGCGTTCGGAAAACGGTGGTTTTCCACGTGACACGCCTTTGACTCGCCGAGGCTTTACGGCTTCGGCACGATCCGTTCCGTGGCAACTCTCATGCCCAATTCGTACTCTGGGCCACATTTGCAGGCGGTGGTCTGGTGTTGTCGAGGGCGTCCGGTCGCTACACTGCGGGCCCTGCCAGAATTCTCCTTCTCCGGTAATCCTGCCATGACGTTTTTTTTTCGATCGGTCTGCGGCGCTGCAGTCGCGATTCTCGCCGGCTGCGGCACAACAGCCCTGTGTGCTCAATCTGCGAGCAACAGCCTGCTGTCGGTGAGTGCAGATGGCAGCCTGCTGGCCTGTGCCAATCGTGACAGTGGCTCTGTATCGCTGATCGACGCCGCGACGATGCAGCGCCGTTTTGAAGTGCCGGTCGGACGGCACCCGGAGGGCACCACATTCATCGGCACGACATCGCTGGTGGCCTGCTGCGTGTACGGGGAGGACGCTATTGTGATCCTCGATGCGAAAGACGGCACCATCCAGCATCGCATTGACGTGTTTGATGAACCCTACGGCATCGTCAGTTCGGCTAACGGTAAGTTCCTGTACGCCACTCTCGAATACCCCGGTCAGGTGATTCGCATTGATGTGCAGCAGCAGAAGATTGATCAGACGTGGGACGCGGGGCCGATGCTGCGGGGCATCGCTCTGGATGAAAAACGCGGGCAGGTCCTGGTGACCGAATATCTCACTGCGGCGCTCGTGCGGCTGTCCACACAGGATGGCCGCGTGCTGGCCCGTTATCCGGGCGCGTCCACAGACAACATCGCTCGACAGATCACCCTGCATCCGGATCTGCCCAAAGCCTACCTGCCCCACATTCGCTCCCGCATTCGCACGGCCCACGGCAATGGTTCGATCTTTCCGTATGTCACGGCCGCCACTCTTGAAGGCGAAGACGAAGGACGGCGGATGCGAATTCCCATGGACACGTTTCGCGGCACACGGGTGGTGGCCAATCCGTGGGAAGTGGCCGTCTCGCCGGATGGCCGTCAGGTGCTGACCATTTTTGGCGCCACCAATGATCTGTATGTGGCCAATGTGGAATTTAACGACTACCAGGAACTCGGCTACGCCGGCACGCTGCAACTGGGGAACAATCCACGGGCTGTGCGATACGGCAACTCGGGTGACAGCTTTTATGTCTACAACGCGCTGGATTTTGAGCTGGTGCGATATGACGCGAAATCCCTGCGGGAGACCCGTCGTGTGACCACCACACAGACGCCCTACGATGAAGATCATCTGCTGGGCAAACGTCTGTTTTACACGGCCCGTCAGCCCATGTCCGGACGGCAGTGGATTGCCTGTTCGAGCTGTCATATCGACGGTGATGCCGATGGACGCACGTGGCAGCAGCCGGAAGGTCTGCGACAGACGCAGCCGCTGGCCGCGCTGGCATGGACGCATCCGCTGCACTGGTCGGCCGATCGCGACGAAGTGCAGGACTTTGAACACACGATTCGCGGCAAGCTGATGCAGGGCCGCGGTCTGCTTCGCGGGCAACTGCCGGACGCCCTGGAAGAGCCCATCTCCGGACGCAGTCGTCTGCTGGATGCCCTGGCGGTGTACACGAACTCCCACAAGCCGTCGCTCAGTCCGCATGCGAAAAACGGTTTGTCAGCCGCCGCACAGCGTGGGCAGAAACTGTTCCACAGTACCACGACAAAATGTGCCAGCTGCCACAGCGGCCCGCTGTATTCGGACTCTCAGCCGGGAGCCAGGGCCATGTACGACATTGGCACGGGCCGCGCGGACGAAACCGAGTTAATGGGCACGACCTACGACACCCCTACGCTGCTGGGCGTTTATCGTTCGGCTCCGTACCTGCACGATGGTTCGGCCGCTACGCTGCGGGACGTGCTGACCACCGCCAATGCGGACGACAAACACGGCGTCACCAGTTCCCTTACAGCCGATCAGGTGGACGACCTGGTCGAGTTTCTCAAGGCTCTGCCATTTGAAGACCCGGAGCCGGCCGCCCGGGAAGCCGGCCTGAAGCAGGTCAAACGTTAGACATCAGGCGGCCGCCCGATTCCGTGACGAACGGCTGGCGGTAAATCCGCCGGTCAGGAAGCTCAGCATGACTATGATTTACAAGATCTGTGCACGCTCGATGTGGCAGCAGGCCGTTGATGAGGGCGTTTTTCGCGGTGCAGAAATTGACCTGCAGGACGGCTTCATTCACTTTTCCAGCGGGACGCAGGTTCAGGAGACAGCGGCAAAGCATTTTGCAGAGCAGGCTGATCTGCTGCTGATTGCCTTTGATGATCAGACTTTCGGCGATCGACTGAAGTGGGAAGTCTCTCGCGGCGGTGACCTGTTTCCGCACCTGTACGATACGCTCGATCCGGAAAGTGCAGCGTCTGTGCACGAGCTTTCGCTCGATGATTCCGGCCGCCACGTGTTTCCCGATTCTGTTTGAAGCCTTCTCACTCCTGCTCCCTGGAAGTCGGCCGCCAGACGTCCGAACCAAAAATCATGGTCACACTCAGCAAAATCTACACACGCACAGGTGATGGCGGCGAAACGGGAATCGGAGACGGCTCCCGCGTGTCCAAACTGGATGCCCGCATTGTGGCCGGCGGCAGTGTGGACGAAGCCAACACGCACATTGGCCTGGCCATCGCTCACGGAGCTGAGTCTGCTCTGGCCGCGGTGTTGACCACCATTCAGCAGCGGCTGTTTGATCTGGGCGCCGATATCACGTGTCCGTGGGACCCGGACGCGAAGGAGGACTTTTGTCCCCGCATGGCCCCCCGACACACCGAGTGGCTGGAGCAGCAGATTGACGCTCTCAATGCCCGTCTGCAGCCCCTGCAGAGCTTTATTTTACCAGGCGGCAGTCCAGCCGCCGCGCATCTGCACACCGCCCGCAGTGTGTGTCGCCGCGCCGAACTGGACGTGCTGCAGTTTGCACAAAAGACCAGTATCAACCCGCACATCGCCGTGTATCTGAATCGTCTGTCGGACTTCCTGTTTGTGGCAGCCCGCTGCAGCAACAACGACGGGCAGGACGATGTTCTGTGGGAGCCGGACAAAACCACAGACAGCTGACTTCACGCGATCTTCCCTCAACCAACACCTCCCTTTAGTCTTTTAGCAACCGCATGCCCTCTCCCAACGACCTTTATTCTGATCTGATTGCCCGTGTCACCAAAGCCGCGCTGCTGGGTTCCTGCAGCGCCGTGCTGGGCTGGGATCGCGAGACTTACATGCCGCCCGGCGGTAATGAGCACCGCGCCAACCAGCTGAGCCTGCTTGCCGGGCAGACGCACGAATGGGCCACCGACCCCCGCATTGGCGAACTGCTCAATGAACTGTCAGACAGCGCTCTGGCGGATGCGGAAGATTCTGACACGGCCGTAAATCTGCGGGAGATTCGCCGCAGTTACGAACGCAGCGTCAAACTGCCGCAGAAGCTGGTGGAAGAAATCTCGCGTGTGACCGCGCTGGCTCAGCATCACTGGGCACAGGCCCGCAGCGACTCCGATTTTTCCGCCTTCGCACCATGGCTGGAACAGATTGTCAAACTCAAGCAGGAAGAGGCCGCGGCCGTCGGGTTTGCGGAAGACGGCGAAGCGTATGACGCGCTGCTGGATGAATATGAGCCGGGGATGACGAGCCGCGAAGTCGCCGGCGTATTTGATGCACTGCGGAGCGAACTGGTGCCCCTGCTGTCCGACATTCAGGGGGCCTCACGACAACCGGATGTGTCAATTCTGTCTCGCGAGTATGCCGTTGAACGTCAGGCAGAACTGGGCCGGGAAGCGGCGGCCGCGATCGGCTTTGATTTTGAAAAAGGGCGGCTGGATGTCACCACACATCCTTTCTGCAGTGGATTTGGCCCCGGCGACTGCCGGCTGACGACGCGCTACGATCCCGCCTTCTTTTCGTCTTCGTTTTTCGGCACGCTGCACGAATCGGGTCACGGGTTATACGAACAGGGACTGCGGGCGGACGCCTTTGGCACGCCGCTGGGCAGCGCTTGCTCACTGGGCATTCACGAATCGCAGTCGCGGATGTGGGAGAACCTGGTTGGTCGCAGTCGGGCCTTTTGGGAACACTTTTATGCCCGCACGCAGACCGCCTTTCCTGAGGCACTGGGCACCACCTCGCTGGATGACTTCCACTTTGCCATCAACGCCGTCACGCCGTCATTCATTCGTGTGGAAGCGGACGAAGTCACCTACAACCTGCACATCATGCTGCGGTTTGATCTGGAGCGGGATTTGATCGCCGGTCGCGTTGCTGCCGCCGACATCCCGGATGTGTGGAACGAACGCTTCACGGCTGACTTTGGCATCACTCCGGAAAACGATGCTGACGGCTGTTTGCAGGACGTTCACTGGAGTGCCGGGCTGTTTGGCTACTTCCCAACGTATGCCCTGGGCAACATGTACGCCGCGCAGTTCTTTCAGGCGGCCGGCGAACAACTGGGGGATCTGGACGAACAGTTCCGCCGCGGAGAATTCGCTCCGCTGCTGGCGTGGCTGCGGCAGCATATCCACGAACATGGTCAGCGTTTTTGTGCCAGCCGCCTTGTCGAAGTGGTTTCGGGAAAATCGCTGTCCAATCAGCCTCTAATGAATCAGCTGAATGGTCGATTCCGTCCGCTGTACGGCATTGCGTAGGCAGCAAAATCTGGATGCGAGTAACGGGCGTGCGTGGAAACCGGGAGGCCGGGGAGCACCGTCACGCGGGAGGTGTCGTCAGCTCGGTCAACTCGGTCAACTCGGTCTGGCTGGCCTGCCAGCGTTTGAGTTCCGCCGCTGACGCCGACAGCAGTCCGTCGGGATCGTCGGCCGCCGCGACGTCTGACGGCTCATCGGGGTTGTCACGCACGATGGCTTCCATCTCCGGCAGCAGCGTGATGAACAGATCCAGCAGATCCGGATCATGGTGTGTTCCGCGGGCGTCCAGCAGTTCCGAGAGTGTCTCCGCACGACTCATTGCCTTGCGGTACACACGATCGTGAGACAGCGCGTCATACACGTCCACAATGCCCACGATACGGCCGCTTTCCGGGATGTCGGTGGCCGTCAGTTTGTTGGGGTAACCGGTACCGTCCCAGCGCTCATGGTGAGAGACGGCAATCTCGCAGCCCAGCTGCAGCAATGGCGATGTGCTGCCCGACAGCATCTGCGCCCCCAGTGTGGTGTGCTGCTGCATCAGGCGATATTCCGCGGTTGTGAGCGAGCCTGGTTTCTGCAGGATGGAGTCGGGTATGGCCAGCTTGCCGATGTCATGCATGGGCGCGGCCAGACGCATCTGCTCGGCGGCTTCATCCGACCAGCCAGCTGCACGTGCCAGTAATTCGCTGTAAAGACCCACGCGACGAATATGAGCGCCCGTTTCCTTATCCCGAAACATGGACGCCCGCACGAGCTGATGAATGGTTTCTTCGTAGGCCACGCGGATGGCAATGCTCTGCTCATGCACGCGCTGTTCCAGCCGATCGGTGTAAGAAGCACGCTCGGCCATCAGATGCTGAGCCTGACGGATGAGGTTCCACTTGCGCACCTGCGAGACCGCACACTGCAGCACCTCGGCTGTTTCGAATGGCTTTTTGAGGATCAGAAACTGCTCACCTTTGTGCAGACGCTGACAGATGCCACTCCAGGACTGATCAGAATACGCGGAACAAATCACAACGTGCAGATCGGGGTCCACCTGCCACAGTCGTTCGATGGTCTCCAGCCCGTCCCAGCCGGGCGGCATGCGCATGTCGACGAACGCCAGCGCGTACGGTTGGTTTTCCTCGACGGCCTGCGTAACCATGGCCAGCGCTTCTTCGCCCTGCCAGGCACTGTCCAGATGCAGATTCAGCCGTGGTGCCTCCGACTGCGAGTCGGCCGGGGTCCCCAGGAACAGTGCCTCCATATCGGCAAGTTCTGTGTCGACCGGTGCGTCACACAGGATCTTGCGATAGTCGTCATGGATGGCTCGATTGTCGTCGACAATCAGCACACGCCGGTTTTCGGAGAGTTGAAGCGGGTCCATGGGGCACTCATCAGGGAGAAGTTTTCCTCAGTCATTTTTTGGCTAGTGCGGAGTTTCCTTTACACGCTTAGGACCTATCGTTCCCCACCCGGGAAATTTGTCATGAGACTCAACTGTTGCGGGAAAGACACATGGGAATGCCGCGAAACGTCCGTTTCTGGGGACGAGTCGCGGGGATGCCCGCCGTGTCGCAGGCGGAGCAATCCGATTAACTGGACACACGATACGGGGATTCTCGCACGCAGGGCACGCGCGCAAAAAAAACGCCGCCTGAGGAGGCGGCGTGAGGTGTAAGCCTGAGCACTCGTGTGCAGGGGCAGGTGTGCGGCTACTTGCTGAACAGGCTGAACAGCCCGCCCTTCTTCTTCTCTGTGACGGCCGCCTCGGCAGCTTCCGCTTCGTTCATGTCGAGCCGTCTGGTCAGATCCTGCAGGCTGCGGGTCAGCCGTGACTTGGGAGCAAACTGGCACAAAGGGACACCGTTGTTGCGACTGCCGACCATCGTGGCATAGTCGTTGGGCAGCTGCCAGAAGACTTCCCGTCCGATCGTTTCCAGCGCCTTGTTCAGGCTGATGTCGGTGTCTTCCAGTCCCATGCGGTTGACGATGATCTCCACCTTCTTGTCCAGCTCTCCGGCCTGATCGAGAAACTGCATCACCCGAACCACGTTGCGCAGGCACGTCAGGTCCAGCTGAGCCACCAGCATGATGCGGTCGGACACCTCCATGGCGGACATGTCCAGCGGGCCAAACGACTTGCTGACATCAATAATCAGGTGCGAGAACGTGGCTTTCAGCAGCGCCAGAATGCGTCGCAGATCGTCGGGCCGCACAAGGTCCTGACTTTCCACTTCCACGGGCCGTGGCAGCAGAAACACGCCGCACTCGTGCCGCGTTAAAGAACGTTTGAGCAGACCGTAATCCAGACGACTGATGTTCTCAGAGACATCGCGAATTGTGTAATCCGGAATGATGTCCAGCCAGACATCGGCGTCGCCCAGCGTCAGGTCCAGGTCAATGATGACGGGAGAGTTGGCCGGGTTCTGCGCTAAAGCGGCGGCGAGGTTGACACTCAGCGACGTACTGCCGACACCCCCGCCGACACCGACGACAGTGATGATCTGGCCGGCACTGCCGCCACCGTCGCCATCGGTCCCGCCAAGCGTGGCCCGAATGCGGTCCAGCGCTGCGATGAAGTCATCCAGCTGCAGCGGCATGTTGAGAAATTCTCGGGCGCCGTTGCGCATCACCTGCAGAATCAGCGTGCCTTCCTGAGACTCGCTGATCACCAGCACGGCACACTGAGGCGCGTTGGCTGTGATCTCTCCGATCAGGCTGACGGCGTTGGCAGGGTTGCTGTCCACATTCACCAGCGCGATGTCAGGCTGAGTCTGCTGGATGACATCCATGAAGAATTCATAACGCGAGCACTCTGCTTCCAGCCAAACGGTATCGATGCCCAGCAACATTGTCTTCAGTGAGTTGCGGGTGTCTTCGTTTGGATCGACAGTGGCGATGCGCAGGACGCTCTTCATAGTGCGACTCGTTTCGAGTTGGGTACAGTCTGTGGTGTCAATCTGGTGGTGTGATCAGGCCCGCTTTTCCGGTTATCGCATAATTGGTGAAATCAGACCAGACGGAGTCGTGGCTGGTCGGGTGGCCTGCTGCGGGCTTCGCAGGGAAGCTCGACCGGCCGTGCTGTCATCTGTGATCGGAGCAGGCACATCTTCCACACGCAGACGCTGGGTGATGGGGGCCTGATCAGTGGCAGGTGATGTGGCTCCCGGCACAATCTGCATAGGGCTGACAAGGCCCGCGCCGGTATCCGTGCATCCGTTCTGACCGCAGCTGTCGCAGTTTGGTGACAGGTTACGACCGTACGGGTGACGAATGCAGCTGCCGTTTTTGTCACACTCCATACAGTTCCAGTTGCCGCTGCATTCCGGTCCCACTTTGGGCACTTCCAGCAGACCGTGACCAAACAGTTCGACGTCTGTTGGAGTGTCGGTGAACAGTCCGGGGCCACCTGGTGGCAACTGCTCATCAGACAAAGCGGAGGCGTAGTTGGGAGTCACCAGAATCACCAGTTCGGTTTCTGTTTCTGTGAAGTCTTTGCGGCTGAAGGCGGCTCCGACCCATGGCAGTTCGCCGAAGAACGGGATCTTGGTGGCACCACCGGTGTCTCGTTTGCCGACCAGTCCACCAATGACCAGCGTCTGCCCCATGTTCATTTCCACTTCGGTGCTGACTTTTCGCGTGGTGAATGAAGGGACAATGATGCCGTCTACGGTGACGGAGTTGGCAAAGTCACGTTCAACAACGGACGGCTCAACCTGCAGGCGAACGCGGCCTTTGCCAAGCAGGTGGGGCACGGCGTTCAGGATCACACCAAACGGCTTGAACTCGATGGCCGTTGTACCAAGTCCGGCAGGCACCAGAACGGGCGCCTCACCACCGTTAAGCAGTTCGGCGGGGCTGCCGTTGTGCGTGGTGACCATGGGGGTGGCGTGGATTTTCAGCAGACCTTCGGTTCGCAGAGCATCCACAAATCCCTGGAAGATGCTGGAGGGGTTCATGAAGCCAAATGTCACACTGGCGTTCTGGAAGCCGGAGAACGACGGTGTGGCACTGGTGTTGGTCACTGTCAGGCCGCCGATGGGGGTGATGGGGCCGGGGGTGCTCAGCAGGAAACTGTCGCTGCGGACCAGGCCGAAGTTCATTCCCATCTGGCGTGTTTTGGTGCGGTTGACTTCCATCACGGTCGCCTTGAGGCTGACCTGCTGGTTGCCGCCGATTCGCATCTGATTCAGGACGTTGGGGAAGAACTGCTCCGCGACTTCCACAATCTGATTGATGTGTTCCGGTCGAGAGACCCAGCCTTTGAGCAGCACACTGCCTTTGACTTCAAGCACCTCGATGGCGTCGTTGGGGAACAGGCGATCCAGCATGGATTCCAGATGGCGAACGTCACCTTTAATGAAAATCTCGACCTTGGTGGCGGTGCCTGCCTCGTCGATGATGGTGACGGTGGTGACGCCGGTCTCCAGGCCGAAGACAGTCACCTGATTGGGGTGTCCCTGGACAGAGTCCACTTTGATGACCTGAGCATCAAAGTCCAGCACCGTGCGGATGCGTGCCGGCACCTGCAGGATGACGGTGAAGTTCTGGTAGATGGAGGTCTGGTTCATCTGACCGGAACGCAGTTCCAGAATCGGCGAGATCCCGGGACTCTGGGCGACCGCTGATGTGGCTGTCGCCAGCATTGCCACCCCCAGCAATGCGGTCAAAATCGTCTTCGTGAACCGTGGTGTGAAAAGCATCCCTGCACTCCATGCAATGTGAAGAGCGGCCCCGGGCAGATGCCCGGGTACCGCGTCCCCAACTCATAACGCGCTCCGCGCGACTTCGTGTCTGCAGGCAAATCCAATCACCCGTCCTGCAGACTCTGTTTTCGTGACTTCTAGAAGCCTTCTTCAATCAGGTCAGAAAGAGAATCTTCCAGACCTTCAAGTGTAGGGCTGCCTGGACCAAGCACTCCTGGATCAGCCGCTCCGCCTCGTGGCGGGACGCCGGCTGGTCCCGGCAGAGCGGGCCCGTTTCCTGTTGTATCAATCGGAATGTCCGAAACCGTACTGACATGTTCCACTCGAACGGCACCGTTTTCATGGATCGCCATGATCCAGGTGTCTGCCGGCATTGCCGAATCGAGCGAGTTGGTCGCCGAATTGACGGGGCCGGATCCCCCTTTGGGATTCGATTCCGCCATCAGGCTGGCCATCATGTCGACCCCTTCATCGAGCACAGACAGATCAAAGGCTGGTTCTTCAGCGATGGTGTCGGCCTGCTGTGGCTGACTGGACGTTGTGTCCACATCGCCACCACGGCCACTCATGCCGTTTTCATCCAGCGACGCGATGTTGATCTTTTCCGTGTCTTCTGTGGAGCGAAGTACGGTTGTGATGTCCCCCTGTTTCATTGCCAGATTCACCTTGTGCAGCTGCTCAGGTGTCACCAGCAGTGAGATGTTTCTTGCTTTGTCGTTTTCGCCCGTTTGATCGACGCCGTACTGAGCGCTGTCGACAGCAAATACTTCGACGTATTCCAGAACCAGTGACGAAACGTTGATTCTTTCCCGCGTGTCTTTGTCAATGTCCTGATAGGTCACGAACAAATCGATGCGGTTACCCGGCTGCAGCATGCCACTGTGGTGAGTGGTTGCGTCGACCGGAATTGTCTGAACTCGATACCCCTTGGGAATCGCGGTGACGACTCCCAGCTCCCCTTTTGCACTCAGTTGATCCACCAGGATCCAGTCTCCGGCACCGCGAGGTACTTTGAGAGAGCGATCCTTGACCTGTTCCATGTCAGTGACAACCCCGTCCGGGACGGAATCTTTCTCCACACTGACCAGTTGTGTGTTTGTGGCGTTGAGCGCGGCTCCCTGTTTGATGGGAGTCAGAGCCCGCAGCACTGTCACCTTCGGTGCCTGTTCCTTGTTGTTCTGCTGATCCAGATACTTTTTGACGCCAAACATGGCGACAAGGCCGCATGCCCCGGCAACGGCCAGCAAAACTACAGTTTGGTTCTTCATCTCGGGATTCCTCAATTCGAATTCCGCTCGGATGATTGCCAGGTGTTCACTGCTGTTTGAGCAGGTGAATCCCGGTCAGTCAGCCGTCAGGTGACGATTGAGTGAAGTCCCACCTTCGTCATTATCGGCAGCGCCTGAAACACTGCTTCAATATTGATGGCGGGAATAATCATCAATCTTTGCCAGTTGCCCCTCGCAACTGAGCTGTCTTCATGAAATCAATAAAGTCAAAGGCCCGCTGTCGTTGCTGACAGCGGGCGATTGTCAGTGTTCTGTCGACTTACATCAGCCCGGCGTACATGAAGTAGCCGATTGTGCCGATGCAGATGGGAATGCCGTAAGGCAGCAGAAACATGGTTGGCTTACGCTCTGCGGCGATCTCAGACAGCTTGTATGGATTCTTGATCACCGTCCATTCGCTGAGAATCAGCAGAAACTGCTCGTAGTGCTTCTTCCAGGCGCCGCGAGAGGCCACCATCAGGACTGCCATGATGGCTCCGACGACGACGGAAACGCAGAACGAGTAGAAGGTGATTTCCCAGCCGACCCAGGCACCAATGCCGGCCATCAGCTTCACATCACCAGCGCCCATGCCGCCAACCGCGTACAGAGGCAGCAGGCACAGCAGTCCGCAGCACATGCCCTGCAGGCCGGCCACGATGCCATCGCCCGCAATGGCCGAGTAGACCAGTCCGGAAAGGACCATGGGGAAGGTGATCCAGTTGGGCACCTTCAGTTCTTTGCCATCGATCCAGGCCGCCAGGATGAGGATGGCGGAGACCAGTTTGATGGGCCAGTTATTGACGAGAATTTCGTTCCAGTCCATTTGATTATTTCCAGTAGCGTTGCGTGTTATGAGTTTGAAATTCTGTGGCGTCGACGAGGAACAGTCGCGTTTCACAGAACGGTGGCAGCGTCAGCCGCCTAACGTCCGGATGGCAGCAGAAACTGAAAGGTGATCAGGATCAGAGCCATGGCAAGAAAGCCGGTTCCCTGCATCAGGTCAGCAATCGAAAGGTCGACCCAGTAAGGCAGCATTGGAATCTCCGAGACGTAAGTTCAGGGTGCAGTCTGTCAGGCAGACGATTGACCCGCCGACGTGAGTGTCGGCGGGCAATGTCCACGGCCCGTGCGAACGGGCATCAGCTTATGTCAGGTAGTTACCAACTTCCTGGAACTTGCTGTTTGCGCTGTTACCGATCGTAGAGATGGCGGTCAGGCAAACGACGATGATCAGGGCCAGCATGACGGCGTACTCAACAGCCGTTGGACCATCTTCAGAAACGAGGAACTTCTTGACACTGTTAGCGAACTTCAACATTGAATAACCCCCAGGTTTTGATTTTCGTTCGGTCGAAGACCCCTCTTCGACCAACACGTGCCGCAGTTGCTTGCGGCTAGTTCTGCGTCGCACTGTGCGACCGCGGATCCCCTGAAACCTAGGTTAGGCAATTTTCCGGTCAAACAGTTTTGGCAAGAATTGAGGCACCTGGGTGGTGCGGTTGAACCAGTTGTTCGGGTTCGTGCAGGTAGAGATACCCATCGCGACCGGTTGGGTTGTTCAGCATTGTTGGTCTGGTTGCAGCGGCCGCGTCAATTGTCGGTTTCGCAAGTGCAACAGTTGATTCCGCCGGGCAGCATCGAGCCATGCGACGGACCGCCGACTGGATGCTTCGCCCCCCCTGGCTCAGGCTGTCATTCACGAACTGTGTGCCGCGGCAGCGGTCGGCGAAGGTCGGATCCGAGGAGGCCGAGGCTGCCGATTTTCCGACCGCGCATAAAGGAAGGAGCTCGTTTCTGATGAAACGAGCTCCCTGATTTCCCTTGGCTTGTGCGGCGGACAGGCAAGGCCTGTCCGGATCGGGTCTTCAAGCCATTTTCGCGTCGCAGGACGCGTCAGCTTATGTCAGGTAGTTACCAACTTCCTGGAACTTGCTGTTTGCACTGTTACCGATCGTAGAGATCGCAGTCAGACAAACAACGATGATCAGAGCCAGCATGACGGCGTACTCAACAGCCGTTGGACCGTCTTCAGAAACGAGGAACTTCTTTACACTGTTAGCGAACTTCAACATTGATGTAACCCCCAAAGGAAATCATAGATTTGACAGCCAGGACCCCTCCTGACCGCCGCTTGTGTCTTGTCGCGGGTAGCGAACACCCGAAACCTAGGTCAGGTTTTCCGGTCGTCAAACTTTTTTGGAGAAAAAACGTTAAGGGATGTTCCCGCTGAGCATTGACAGGTCGGGAGATGCCCCGTCCTGCCGGCAACGATATCGCTCCGTGCCCCACCTTCGTGCCCCACCTTCGTGCCCCATCTGCAGGCCCAAAGTGATTGGTGCCATCGAAGCGAGACGAACAGACTTGTCGCAGAGTTGAAATCCGCAACATCGACCGTCGCGTGCCACGCGGCCCCAGGCCACCGCTCGCCGGGGCGTCCCGACCGCTACCGCCTGCCGGGGCGTCCTGACTTACGCCAGGCGCGGACCCAGCGTCGAAGGCCGTCAGCGAAGCAACGGGTGATCGCAGCGTCGCGACTCGGCGCAGAGGCGTTGCCCGCAGCATCGTCCGCCGCGTGCAACGCAGCCCCCACGCCACCGCCCGCCGGGGCATCCCGACCGGATTGATATTGACGAGAATCGGCGAACATTGCAGATTCCGGGTGGATTGTCCGTTGCCCGATTCGCTGCCAGGGAAGGTTACGATGTCAGGTTGGAAAAAAGTGGGCGTGAGTGCGTTTATCGCGGTGTACGTCAGCTATCTGTCGTGGGGCGTGATGGCTCACGCGTTGAAGGTGGGGCTGTGTGGCAACACGCTGAGTTATTTTGTGGTGTGGGATATGTTCTGCGGCTGGACGGCGTGGGATTCCCGGACGCACATTATTGCGCAGGATTCCAGTGGGCAGTTTCTGGAGGTGCGGGAGCCGTGGGGGGAGTTTCATCCCTATGGCCATGTGGCCCGCATCCATTATGACAATACGAATCACCTGCTGCCCAAGCACATTGATCACGTGCTGGACCATACGGTGCATGATTCGATCGACCGGGTGTATGTGGTCGAGGAAGTGTGGCCGAAGCAGTACAACCTGCCGCCGCGGTTGTTTCAGGAATACTTCAGCCGACCCAATGACAAGTTGTCGTATTTCCATGTTCGGGGAATTTTCTCCGAGGATGGTCTGGCCATGTCATTGAATCCTGACTGGCACGACACCCAGCGCCTGAATGCTGTTTATGACAACCCGCGGCTGCGTCGTCAGTCGAGTAATGCAACCGGGCTTTACAGCACGCTTTATAGCCCTCGTCAGAGTCAGTCCTCCGGTTCGCTGACGACCAATTAGGCAATTGGTTGTTCGACGCAGTGTTTGCCCGTTTGCAGCGGCCCTGTTTTCCTGCTGCCGTATTTTGCTATCGCACTTTTGATGACAGGTTTGAAGATGAGTCTTCCCGCAAAGACGTCTGAACAATCCAGTGCTCTGTCACGTTTCTTTTTTGCCAAAGAGACTCCGTTTGGTTTGGCGCTGGTGCGGATGCTGCTGCCGCTGGCGTGTGGTTTTCCGATGTTCATGCGGTTTCCGCAGTCGCGTCTGCTGTACACGACAGATGGATCGCCCGTGCAGATGTACGAGCTGTTTGGGCATGGAGCTGTGCTGCCCGTGCTGCCACCGGGAGTGGCGATCCCGCTGTACAGTTTGATGCTGGCTTGCTTTGTGTGCCTGTCAATTGGTTTCTGCACGCGGGTCTCTGCGATAGCGGCGGCCGTGCTGTACATCTATTTCAACTTTATGGATGGCGTGGGCACGATGACCAAATATTCGGTCATTGCTTCGCACATGCTGGTGCTGCTGAGTGTGTCTCAGGCGGGGGTAATCTGGTCGGTGGACGCGTGGCTGGCACGTCGTCGCAATCCGCAGTTTCGCACGCTGCCCCCGCGGGTGGCCGTGTGGCCAATGCGGCTGATGCAGATTCTGTTCGCCCATATTTATTTTGGTGCGGCCATTACGAAGATCCAGACTGCGTCGTTCTTTAGTGGCGAGCAGATGCGGTACTGGATGCTGAGTAACTGGAATTATGAAAATCCGGTCGGCGAGATGATGGCGATGTGGTCACCTCTGCTGCTGGTGAGTGCTTACATTTCCGTTGTGTGGGAGATGATGTTTCCGTTTCTGGCGTGGCGTCCCCGGGGCCGATTTGTGGCGCTGGGAATGGGAGTGATGTTTCATTTCATGACCTGGCTGACGCTGGGGCTGTATGTGTTCCCGGCGATTTGCATCAGCAGCTACTTTGGCTACATGAACGAAAAGGATTTTCTGTTCGTGCGGAACTGGGCCGCACGACTCCGTGTTGATCGGTGGTTCGTTATGCCGCTGGTCGCGTCGGAACGCGGG
Organism: Planctomycetaceae bacterium; assembly: GCA_024742875.1. GTDB lineage: Bacteria > Planctomycetota > Planctomycetia > Planctomycetales > Planctomycetaceae > Fuerstiella. The sequence continues at coordinate 18,564 of JANSXP010000076.1, forward strand.
CTGACCGCGCTGCCGCGCATGCTTCCGGCTCCGGCTGTGTGGGCAAGTCTGGTGGCTGTCGCGACACTGGCCTGTACGGAAGCAGAACTGCGGATGGATATTTACGGTCGCAACACGGCCGAAGGTGGGTACAGATTGAAGCCGATGGATCCGCTCGTGGCCAGAACGATGATCAAGGGATCTCAGCCGCTGCGAGAGCAGGACAAATACTTCTCGTTTGAAATTGGCACGATGCTGGTGGGCAATCAACTGGCCAATCGGCGGGCGGAGTTTGAGTTTGGTGAGACGATGATTGCCCAGGCGAATTTGAATCCCCCGCATGAAGACATGTGGGTGGAGTGTCTGCTGCAGGATGACGAGGGTCGTACAATTGAGCAGTTCGGCCAGTTTGTGACGCGGGAAAAGCTGAAAACAAACTTCATCTATGAGTTTGGCAGCAAGCTGGTGCCCGGCGACTATTTCATGGTGCTCAAGAGTGCCAACAAAGAAGTGTATCGTCGTCCGTTCGTTTTGACCGGGACGCCCCCGGCTCAGTATCGCTTTAGTGACGTGACCAACTGATCAGCGACGCGGGCTTTGGATTGTCGGTGCACGGCTGAGTTGGGCCATCGTGATGTCAATCAGTTATCAGATTGAGCCGGAACTGTCGCCTGCAGAATTCATTGATGTTCTGCGGCGTTCGAGACTGGCAGAGCGGCGACCGGTGGATGATGTGGAACGCATCGGTCGGATGCTGTCGCATGCTTCGTGCATTTTCACGGCGCGAGAACCCGGTGGGCTGCTCGTTGGCGTGTCACGGGCGATCACAGATTTTGCATACTGCACCTATCTGTCGGACCTTGCGGTGGACGTGGAGTTCCAGGGGCAGAGTATTGGGCGGACGCTGATTGACCGGACCCATGAGCAGTGCGGTTTGCAGACAACCCTGCTGTTACTGGCAGCCCCCAAGGCGCAGACCTATTATCCGCACATCGGGATGGAGCCGCATACGTCGTGCTGGGTGCGACACCCGGCCGAATGAGAGTGCGGTGACGCAGATGGCCGCGAGGTGCTGGTGCGTCGGGCGGTAACGGGGCGGTAACGGGGCGTTTCGGGGCGTTTCGGTGGTGGGCGACCGAATCATGTGTGTGCTGATCGATGTATGATGTTTTGATTGTAGGCGCCGGGGCCGCGGGTTTGCTGGCGGCCGCGTCTGCCGCGCAGCGTGGAGCGCGAACCTGCCTGCTGGAAAAGAACCGCCAGGCGGGCGTGAAGATTTTGATGTCGGGCGGGACCCGCTGCAACATCACGCACCACACAGATCAGCAGGGTATCGCCGCCGGATTTGCGGCCTTCGAAAAGCGACAGGGGCAGTTCCTCCGATCCCCGCTGGCCGCGCTGCCGCCGGAAGAGGTGGTGGCTCGGGTGGAAGCTCTGGGTGTGGCCACGAAGGTGGAAGACACGGGCAAGGTGTTTCCTGTCAGTAATCGAGCCATTGATGTGCGTGACGCGCTGCTGCGACTGGCGGTCTCCAGTGGTGCAGAAATTCGATACAACTGCGGCGTGACGGAAGTGCTCCCGACGTCTGAGCGCGTGGAGGTGACCAGTGAAAGCGGGACGGTGACCGGCGGGACAGTGATCATCACCACCGGCGGTCAGTCTTATCCAGGGTGCGGCACGACGGGCGACGGGTACGCCTGGGCGCGGCAACTGGGTCATACCATCGTCAACCCTGTGCCCGCGCTGACGCCGATTACGACGGATGCCGACTGGGTGCGAGAACTCAGGGGAGTGACGATTGCCGATGCTGGCGTGGCGCTGGTGAATCATGATTCCAGGCGTGGCACAGGCGAATATGGTGCAAAGCAGTTTCTGGCATCGCGACGATCGTCACTATTGTTGACGCACTTCGGCTTTAGTGGGCCAGCCGCTTTGGATTTGAGCCGCTTTATCACCTGTCGCCCGCAGCGAACGCCGCTGTGCGTGGTCTGCGATTTTTTGCCCGCTGTCACAGACGAAGAATTGCTGCAGGATTTGACGAGCGAATTTCGTGCGGCTGGTTCCAGGCAGGTGGGCAATCTGCTGCCGGTGCCCATCGTTCGGCGGTTGTGGGAGGCGGTGCTGAGGCAGGCGGACGTGCCAGCCGATGCGCGGTGTGCGGAGTTGTCAAAAAAGCAAATCCGTCGACTGGCCGCGCATCTGAAAGGCAGCGTGGTGCCGGTCAGTGGGACGCTGGGGTTTAAGAAGGCGGAAGTGACAGCAGGTGGCGTGCCCCTGAAAGAGGTGGATTCCAAAACCATGCAAAGTAAGCGCGCTGAGCGCGTTTACTTTGCCGGTGAGATTCTCGATCTGGATGGTCCGATTGGCGGCTTCAATTTTCAGGCGGCCTTCAGCACGGGCTGGCTGGCGGGTCAGCACGCGGCCAGCCGCCGGGAGTCGTGAGCCAGTCACCAGTGGCCGGCGAAGCGCGGGCCGACAGCACAATGTCTGTCGGCTCGTGTTCAGACCGCTTCCTTAAAACGCGGTCTGAAGACGATGCTGCAGTCCGGAGGCGAAGCGTTTGCCGACTTCACATCGTGAGTCGGCTCGTGTTCAGACCGCTTCCTTAAAACGCGCGGTCCCGCAGGCCGTTGCCGTCAGATGTATACGGCAGCCACACCAGCACGACACGTTCCACGCTGATATCGGATTTGCGGGGTTTGATCTCTTCCTGCTTCAATTCCATCAGATCGGGATCGAACAGGTCCTGAATTTTCAGTACCTCGTCTTCCACCTCGTTGTCCAGATCACGGTGTCGTTCGTGCAGCGCGGCGAGTGCTTCTTCTGCGTGACGAACGTCTTCGGCTTCTTTGGCCACGCTGCCCGCGCTTCGCATGGCGGTGCCTGCGCGGCTGACGTTGGTCACACTTTTGAGTTTGCGACCAAACAGCGCGCCGGCAATGCTGGTGAGCACGGAGATGCCGGCGGACATGGTCTTCTGACTCTTCTGGCTTTTTTCGCGTTCGACTTTTTGTTCCGCACGACGAATCTGATCCGCCAGAGTGCGAAATCGCGAGGCGTATTTGGACCGCATTTTTTCGACGCGCAGATCACGTTCTTCGCGAGCGGCGTGTCGCAGGCGAATGCGGAAGTCGGATTCTGATTCGTCGTGACGTGAGGTTTCGTCCAGCGGCTTGCACGACCAGATGTGCAGTCGGCGGTTGCGATACAGATAGTCCTTCAGCAGAGATGACCATTTGGAGTAGGACTTTTTGCTGGTCAGCGCCGTGGCCAGGTCACGCCAGGCGGCCTCGGATTCCGGCTCTGATTCCAGTTCCGGAAAATCGTCTTCGTCCCACTCGTCTGCTTCGGTCCACAAATCGGGCGGGATGTCGTCTCCGGTAGCCGCCAGCAGCGTGACCTCGTCCCAGCGATCGATGTCGTATTTGGACGAGACAAAATGAACGCGCGACTGACCCAGCAGGGCGGGACGATACTGCAGGCCTTCAACGGAGCCGCTGAGGGGCAGAAAGTACTCTTCAATTTCCGGCGGCAGCACGGGGCGTTCGCTGTCCGGGCCTTCTTTTTCGGCCGTCATGCCGAACGTGGCACCACCGCTGGCGGCCACCTGGTTTTTTACAGGATCCATCAGCGCTTCGATTTGCTGACGCGACACCGGACCGCGGAGGTAAGACAGGGCCCAGCGGGTTTTGAACACCACGGGCTGATCTTCGTGCACGTTGTTCATGAGGAACACGCGACTGCCCAGTCCGGCGAGTGTCTGTTCCATTTTCTGTTTGTCGAATGCGGAACCGGCGGACGCCGCTGCGCCTTCGAGGCCTTCGAGCACCCGCATTTTGTCGCGTTCTGTCTGCAGACGACCGAGAAACCAGGTGCCCGCGTTGGACAGGCCTTTGTAGTCGATGTCCACGGGGTTCTGCGTGGCCAGCACACATCCCAGGCCGAAGGCGCGGGCCTGCTTGAGCAGTGTGAGCATCGGCTGTTTGGACGGCGGGTTGGCGGTGGGCGGAAAGTAGCCAAAGACCTCGTCCATGTAGAGCAGCGCTCGCAGGCTGGACGTGCCGGGCTGGCTTCTCATCCAGGCCACCATTTCGTTGAGCAGGATGGTGACAAAGAACATGCGCTCAGAATCAGACAGATGGGCGATGGAGATGATGGCCAGTCGCGGTTTGCCTTCCGGCGTGTACATGAGTTTGGGAATGCTGAGTGCTTCGCCTTCCAGCCACGCGGCAAAACTGGGTGACGCCAGCAGGTTGTTCAGCGACATCGCCAGCTTGAAACGCTCTTTGGCGGGGAAGAAGGATTCCAGATCCAGAAAGCCCACTTTGTCGAACGGCGGCGCCTGAATGGAGCGGATCAGAGTGCCCATGTCGACATCGCGACCTTCCCGCCACGCAGTCTCCAGAATGGTGGACAGCAGGATGTGCTCGGGGCTGCTGATGGGGTCGGCGTCGATCTGCATGAGGGCCAGCAGGCCGGACACGGCCGACATAATGCGTTCCCGCAGGGCTTCTCCGTCGTTAAGGATATCGGCGGCCGGTGCATCAAATGACCGCAGGACGGTCAGCGGCAGTCCGGCGGAACTGGCGGGCGTGTAGATGGCCACTTCTGCCGCGTCGCGGAACCGCTGAATGCGTTCGGGGCCCTGTCCCCACTCGGCCAGCCCCTTTTTCCATGTCTCCGCCGTCTTGCGAGCATAATCGGGAACCGTCATGCCTTTGCGGGTGGCTTCCGAGGGATCGACCCAGGGCTCAAACTCCGATGCGGTGAGGCCGGGGAATGACAGCATCAGATTGCCCAGGTCCCCCTTGGGGTCGATGCAGATGGCGGGAATGCCATCGATGGCCGCTTCTTCAAGCAGTGACAGGCACAGGCCCGTTTTTCCGCTGCCCGTCATGCCCACGCAAACCGCGTGAGTGGTCAGATCTTTGGCATCGTAGTGGATTTCCGCGGCCGAAGTTTCGCCGCTGGCCAGATCGTGTTCCCGTCCCAGATAAAACTGACCCAGTTTCTCAATAACAGCCATTTCGCTTTCATCCTGCGTGCTGAAGGGGTGCGGCCCGCACATTCGGTGGCGTCTGGCGAGACGTCAGGTGATCGCTGCTTTCACGCCGTGGTCGCCAGTGTCCTTTTCCCATCGGCACTCTGCAAACTGCTGTGACAGCAGGAGTTGCAGGATTCAGGCTCCGAGGGATGGACGGCCTGTCTGGCGGCGTCAGCTGCCGGAGCTTTGCGGATTTCCTCCGGTTTCACAACCGATTGCCGGAGTTTTCGGCCCGGTGGCGTTAAGCTGCCGACTCAGTCCTTGACACTTGAACTCTTGTTTGCCAGTATTCCGCGACTTTCGGCAACGCAGGCCCAAGTCTCCTGCAGGGAATGATTTGCGTCAAAGGAAGCCCTCGCGGCAAACAACGTCCGAAAGTGGTGCACCCGGACGGGTGAACCGAGACCTTGCATCGGAAGTTCACGCGTTCTTGCGGTGATCATTCAATCCGGATGCAAAAGGTGCCGATCCAGAGATATTCACAGACGAATCTGGATCTCGCCAGTGTGTCAAACTGTAGGTAAATTGACGATTAATCGCAGCTTTTCAGCCCCCCGGACTTAGCAATCATGGCCGTCCCAAAGAGAAGACAATCCAAGTCGCGTTCGCGTAAGCGTCGCAGCCACAACGCCGTGAAGCCCATGCAGCTTTCCAAGTGCCCTCAGTGCGGTGACTCTGTTCCCACTCATGTCGTGTGCCCCACATGTGGTTATTACCAGGGACGCACTATGACCGTTGACGACGAGGACTAGTCTCCATGAGAGTCGCGCTGGACGCGATGGGCGGCGACGATGCCCCGGCACCCAACGTGCTCGGAGCTCTGTCTGCCGTCTCTGAAAGCAGCGACCTCGAGGTCCTGCTGGTTGGTGACCCTGAACAGCTCGAGCAGCAGCTGACCGAGCACAACGCTCACCACGATCGGTTGAAGATTGTGGAGTCTGAGGGTGTTGTCGGCATGGAAGAAAAGCCGACGGTCGCACTGCGTGCCAAGCCCAACTGTTCGATTGCTCGCTGCTGGCAGTTGATGGCCACCAAAGAGGTAGATTCTGTCGTCAGTGCTGGCAACACGGGCGCTGTCGTGGCGGCTGGTCTGCGCACACGGCTGTTCCTCAAAGGCGTGAAACGCCCCGGCATCGCCGTGACGCTGCCCAACCTGAAAGGGCAGAGCCTGCTGCTGGACGTTGGGGCCAATCCGGCCGCCCGACCTGAGCATCTCGTGCAGTATGCCGTGATGGGCAAGGTGTACGCCAAAGAGATCATGGGAATCGAAAACCCTCGCATTGGCCTGATGAACATCGGCGCCGAAGAGGGCAAAGGCAACGAGCTGTACCAGCAAACGCATCAACTGCTGCAGTCATGTGCCATCAAAGACCACTACATCGGCAACGTGGAAGGCCGCGGCGTCTATCAGGGTGAAGCGGACGTTCTGATCTGCGAAGGCTTTGTGGGCAACGTCATCCTGAAGGTCAGTGAGGGCATGGCGGATTACATGCTCAAGACGTTCGCTGGTGCTATGCTGGGCGCTCTGGATTCTGAACGAGAAATCGGACAGAAAGTGATGGGCGATCTGGTCACGAAGTATCGCTATCAGGAATCCGGCGGTGCCCCTCTGCTGGGGATCGATGGCAGTTGCATCATTTGCCACGGATCCAGTGATGCCCGCTCCATCCACAATGCCCTGAAGATGGCCGAGCAATTGCAGGCCCATCAGATCAACTCCCAGATTACCGAACAGCTGGCGACATCCGCTGCCGGCGTTGAATAGACGCTGTTTCACGGTACCCTGCTCGCAGTCTGACACTGAACGCTCGCCAGCTCTGCCGGCGAGCGATTTTTTTCGACCTCGTCCGTTTTTCTTTGGGCTGTCCACAGCCATTGCCCGCATCGCGTTGCGGGGCGTGAAGGAAGTGTTCCATGTCAAAAACCGCTCTTCTGTTTCCCGGTCAGGGCGCGCAGCACGTTGGTATGGGCAAACGTCTGGCCGAGCAGTATCCGGCTGCCAAAGCTCTGTTTGATCAGGCCAACGACGTGTTGGGTTATGACCTGGCGAAACTGTGCTTTGAAGGCCCGGCCGACGAACTGGATTCCACCATCTACAGCCAGCCGGCTTTGTTTGTGTGCAGTCTGGCGGCGTTGGAAAAACTGCGAGCCGATTCGCCCGACGTTGTGCTGGGCTGTGAGATGTCGGCCGGACTGAGTCTGGGCGAATACACGGCACTCGTCTTTTCCGGCGCCATGTCGTTTGAAGACGGACTGCGTGTGGTGCAGCGACGTGGTCAGGCCATGCAGGCCGCCGCCGATGCCACGCCCTCCGGCATGGTGAGCATTTTGCTGCTTGATCGTGATGCCGTTCAGAAAGTATGCGACGATGCCGCCGCGCACGGTTCCATCCAGATTGCCAACTATCTGTGTCCGGGCAATATTGTGGTCAGTGGTGAAAACGCGGCCTGCGAACGGGCGGCGGAACTGGCGGAAGCCGCCGGCGGTCGTGCGGTTCCTCTGGCCGTTGCCGGAGCTTTCCACACGCCGATCATGAAGCCGGCCGACGATCAACTGCGTGAGGCCCTGTCGTCTGCCGACATTAAGGCGCCTGAAATTCCGGTGGTTTCCAATGTCGATGCCGACGTCCACACCGACCCGGAAGAGATTCGCAACATCCTCGTGCAGCAGGTGCTGCAGCCGGTCCGCTGGGAAGATTCCATTCGTCGGATGATGGATGACGGCTGCACCGAATTCTACGAGGTGGGCCCCGGGAAGGTGCTCAAGGGACTGACGAAACGCATCGCCCGCAAGACGCCGATCACCACGATCAACGATTCGTTTGACGAGTAAATCCATCGCCCGTCGCGGCGTCTGCTCGTAGCCTGCCGGATGATGTGCCGTCATGTCTGCCGTGTTGTTCGAATACGAATCGCTGTTTGCGCGACTGGCAGATGCCGGTCTGGATGACTGGGCCGATGAGCTGAGAGTTCAAACGGCAGCCGCCCTGCAGCCGGAGACGCACGGTCTGCTTGCGGACTGGAAGGAAGCGTGGGCTCAGCTGCCGACTGCTGAGACGGCAGCCCTCGATTGTCGCGACGGCGTTCGACTGACGGGAGAATTCGGTTCACAGGCGGCTCTGCGCGAACGGCTGATGACTTTCCATCCGTGGCGCAAAGGGCCGTTTCAGATCGGTGATCTGCACATCGACACGGAGTGGCGATCCGACTGGAAGTGGGAGCGACTGGCGCCGCACGTGGAACTGCGTGATCGACTCGTGCTGGATGTGGGATCAGGCAACGGCTACTACGGCTGGCGCATGCTGGCCGCCGGTGCGGCGACCGTTGTCGGGCTGGACCCGTTTTTGCTGTACGTGATGCAGCATGAAGCCATCAAACGTCTGGCCGGGCCGCTGCCCAACTATGTGCTGCCGCTGCCGGATGAGTGCCTCGCCACGGCACCGGCAAAATTTGATGTGGCCTTCGATATGGGCGTGCTGTATCACCGCGCCAGTCCCATCGAACATCTGAAGCTGCTGGCGTCCGCCCTCAAACCCGGCGGGCAGCTCGTGCTGGAAACGCTGGTCGTCGAAGGCGACGTAACAACCGTCCTGATGCCCCGCGGGCGTTACGCCAAGATGCGGAACGTCTGGTTTCTGCCATCGGTTCTGTTGCTGGAACGCTGGCTGCAGCGCACTGGCTTTCGCAATATTCAGGTGCATGATGTCACGCCGACGTCCATCGACGAGCAGCGGTCGACCGACTGGATGACGTTCGAGTCGCTGCCCGATTTTCTGAACGCCGATCAGTCCGCCACCGTGGAAGGCGATCCCCCGCCCACCCGCGCCATTCTTACTGCAGAGCGTGGCTAGACTCGTCTGCTCAGCAACGCGCGGGGCACACGTTCGTGGAAAACAGACCATTCGACAGACCAGTAGGAATGCCGTCGAGCAGCACGTGGCAATAAGATTGCCAGTTTGCGAACCCGCCGTTGAGGGCCGCCATGTCGGCGACAGTCTAATTCCTGTCATAGTAGGGCAGGTCTTGTGAGCCCAAACTGAGCCGCTGGAATGTGTCAAAATCCATTCGTGCCTGCGACTCATCCCCCAGCAGGTACCAGAAATAGCCACGCTGGTAGAAAGCCAGTTCGTCCTGCTCGTCGAGTTGGAGCGCGTGGTTCAGATCCAAAATCGCTTTGTCGTAATGGCGCTGCCTGCCAAGGGCGAAAGCCCGCTGGCGATGCGCCTGTGGATACGTCGGATCGATCGCGATTGCTGCGGTGAAGTCCGCTACCGCGTTTTGGAATTCGTCGCTGTTGTACCAGGCGACACCTCGATTGAAGTAAGCCCTCGCGTTTTGGGGATTGAGCGTAATCGCTTGCGAAGCATCCTCAATCGCTTTGGGGCTGTCTCGTTTGGCGATCCAGGCGGCAGCACGGGAAGCGAAACAGTCTGAGTCGTGAGGGGCAAGACGTAAGACGGTCGAGTAATCCCGGATGGCGTTGTCGTACTCACCCTGTGTAAATCGGGTCAATCCACGGTTGAAGTAGGCTTTGGTGTTGTGCGGGTCAATCCGGATGGCCTGATTCGCATCAGCAATGGCCTTGTCGAACCGTTGCATATGGAACCAAGCGCCCGCCCGGCCAGCGTAAGCATCCGCATGATCGGGGGCGCTTTGGATGGCGGCCGTATACTCTGCGCTGGCTTTGTCGTATCTCCCCTGGAGAAACAGGTTTCTGGCTGCCTGAAGGTGGGCATCAGCCGCATTTGCGTTGTGAGCTTCCCCTTCAGGAACTTTTGATTCGTTCCTGTTTGAAATTTCTGATTCGTAGCAACCAGCGGTCACGCACAGAAAAACGGCAGTGAGGGGATAGAGGCTGCGCACTGAATCGCTCCGCGGGATATCAATTCTGTGAACAGCATATCGGGCCGGGACTGCCAGCGCGATGATCCACGCGAGCAGCGGACCACGCATAAAGTCAGGCGCGCGATCGAATCAGGTCTGTCCTGCCACGGGGCGGCATTCACTGGCCGGGTTGGGAGTTCCCGTTCTTCATCATGCAACTGTTGAGTCAGCCTTCAGCCTCTGACCCGCGTTTGCCTCGTCCGTGCTGATGAATCAACTAACTCCCAACCCACTGACCGGCGGATACCGTCGTGTGGTATGCCGCCACAGCGGAACGCCGTCCATGTCCTCGCAGGATGCACACGCATCCCGTGTTCACCGTCTTCCGATCGGCCACCACAATTGCCAGCCGGCGTTGATCACTGCCAGTGTTGACCGGGCAGCATGACGCGCTGCGCTGAACCATCTCAACGCCGGGCTGTCTGACTGACGTCTATCGTGGTTTTGACGGAGCCTGAATGTTGTTTGGCAGTCGGACTCTGCCAAACCGCTTGCCGACAGCATCGTACAGCAGCACTTCGTTCTTGCGGCAGTCCCACACGGCGCCCAGTTTGACGCTGCGGGGACCATGCAGTGTGAACTGAATGGCACACAAGTCATCGCCGCGACGCAGTTCCACTTCCGTCATGGGGAAATGGTGTTCCAGCAGATTTTCTTTTCGACAAAGGGAAAGGTGAATGAAGTCTTTGAGACCGTCCAGTGAACTGACGTCCGCAGGTGCGGGGGGCATCATGCCGCACGGGGCTGCCTGAATCATAAAAACTCACGTTCCTGTATTTGCTGCGATAATTGTCAGAAGCCAGTGAACCGGCAGGCTCGGCTTCCGTGGCAATCTTTGTCGTGACTGGCATGAACCAGAGAGATTGCCCATCACAGGTATCGTCGGGATTTGCCGCAAAACTTACCGATTGTCAAACGGTGCACAGATCCGGCATACGCTCACTGAACGGAACCAATTGCGCAATCAGACAGGCCAGCCTCTGGCCTTCACATTTCCTTTACCCGATTTGCGCCTTCACTAAAGACACGAGATTCCGGCGATTTTACGCCCTCCCACCTTAACGACTGCATCAACTTTGCGGGCAGGGCGCGGGTGGCGCCAGCGGTGTGTGCGCTGTGTGGGTGGGTAGGAAACCGCGGAGACTCGGCCGCGTTCCACCCGAATCCGCCGGATGCCACCTGATCCGTCTGCTATCGCCCTGTCAGGCGTGGAATGAGTTTAGCCGGAGCCGGTCGGAAGGCTGTCGGAAAGTGAACGCTGCCCGACCTGCGGCCGCTGTCTGGTCGTCGCATCACGTTCGCGGACAGCTTCACGCCCCAGGCGAATCAGATCTGCCGGACTGGAAAAGTCATACCACGGAACGCTGGCGACATCAGGGCGAATGAGCACATCGGCAATGTCTTTGGTGTACTGCCGCACGAGTGGCTCGCCGATGTCGGACAGTCGCAGAAAAATGTCGGCCGCCGTTTCGCACGAAGTGATGGGCTCGATGCGGGCCCCCACGTCCACTGCGATGGTCACATCTTTGTTATAGGTCCGGGCGATACGCGCGGGGATGGCGTCCATCATGCCAATATCGCACAGCAGCATGGAGCCCCACGGCACCGGCGGAAAGACGCCCGGGATGGCGGCAGACGCCAGCACCGCATCCTTGAGTGATCCTTCTGTTAAAATCACTTTGTGTCCGCTGTACAAATCCAGTGCCACGATCGACAGCGGCGTGGCCGTATCCCGGATATCAATGTCGGGCAGCAGTGCGTCGACAATGTCACGTATCATTTCACTGCTGATCAGTGAAGAGCGTCGAAACAACTGCAGTAGTTTGCGATGGGCGCCCAGGAATTTTCGAATCTGATGGTACCACGCAAACAGCCCCGCGGTGGCCGGTTCTTCGGCGTCCGGCGCCGCGCGAAACAGGGCTGCCTGCTTGTGCTGAAACGCGTCGGACGTCAGATAGTCCACCACACGCTGCTGCACGCGG
>JANSXP010000136.1 GCA_024742875.1 Planctomycetaceae bacterium
CGGACTGGCCGTGTGAACCTCAGGGCGTCAGCGTTGAGTATGTCCGCGGGCAGCCACTGGGAATCCTGCTGGCAACGGTTGTGGCAGATGATGGCTCACAGATTCAGCGTCGAGAGCCGATTGGGACCGGCGCGGTGCTCACTGCCCAATTTACCGGCACGATCTGGCTGCAGATCAACGATCACAGTGACGATCGACACAACAATTCGGGTATGCTCAGTGTTACTGTTCAATCCCCGTGATACACGAGATCCGTAATCTGCCGGCCCGCGTCTCGCATTTGTGCGGACGTGTTCTTTGTTTGTTGAAAACAGGCGTCGCCGGACGTTCTAAAGTCGGTTGCCGCCCCACCGACGTCCGGATGACGCTCGACTGATTCTATGCCTCCCATCATCGACATGCTGACTGGATCCGCCGCGCCGAGCGCACTGTGGGCACTGATTGCCCTGTTGCTGGCTGGAATGGCGGCAATAACCAAGGGAGGAGACCTGTTTACAGACAGTTCTGTGGACATCGCGCGCATGACGCGGATTCCACCTGTGATTGTGGGCGCGACGATTGTGAGCACTGCGACGTCCTTCCCGGAGTTCATGGTCTCACTAACGGGCACACTGGCGGGTGCGACCGAGTTTGCCGTCGGCAACGCGATTGGGTCATGTCTTTGCAATATTGGCCTGATCATCGGAGTTTGCGGAATCGTTCGCGGTTACATCGCACGTAAGCAGGGGAATGCCAAAGTCCAGCCGTCTGGCATTGCCGCCTCCCGGGAAATGCTGCAGGGACCAGGCATGTACATGCTGGCGAGTTGCCTGGGCGTATTCGCATTCAGCCTGTTTTCCAGTGGTGGCGCCGTGCTGAACGGTCAGCCGTCACAGTTTGGACTGGCACGCTGGCAGGCGGGACTGCTGTTTGCTGGTATGTTCGTCTATCTGGGATACTCGGCTCGGGTCGCCAGACTGGCCATGCATGCGGCGGCCCTGTCCGACGACGCGGCCGATGAACCAAAGGCAACGGCGACTGGCTTCATGAAAGCCGGAATTGTGTTCTGTCTGGCGACGGCAATGGTTGTGATTGGCAGTCGCCTGCTGGTCACCAATGGCGAAGCCATTGCCCTGCGAATGGGTGTGCCACGACTCGTTCTGGGTCTGACACTGTTCGCCATTGGCACCTCACTGCCCGAATTCACAATATCGCTGATCGCCGTTTTGAAGGGGCACGAAGCTCTGGGCATTGGCAACATTGTGGGCTCCAACGTATTGAATATCACATGGGTACTCGCCTCCTGTGCGCTCGTGAAGCCTTTGCCAATTGCGATGCAAACCGTTGCCGTTGATCTGCCTGTTACACTGCTGCTCACCGTCCTGCTGCTCGCGCTGCCATGGAAATCCGAACGCATCAGCACGCAGACCGGCTGGATCATGCTGCTGATCTACCTCGCCCACCTGATTGGGATTACGGTCGCAGGCGTGCTTTGACCCGCAAGTTGAGCTTTCCGAAATGACTGCCGCAGCACGATTGCCCAAACTGCTGACAGCCTGCGCTCAACTCGGCCTTGTGCTGACAACCGCTGCGGTCATGTCCAGCTTTCTAGACGCGTCCTGGTGGATCGCCGATCTGCTGGCAAACCTCCGCATGCAATGGTTCATTTCTGCCGTCGCGTGCATGGTCATTCTGACAGCTGTGCGCAAACCCCGGTGGGCCGTGGCATCAATTGTCGTTGTGGTGGCCGCCCTGACGCCCGTCTGGAAGGCGCAGATCAGCGTCGCCGCAAAACACGATGCTGACAGCAGGGAACAGTCCTCCCCGCTGATCGTTGCCACATTCAATGTGCTTTCGACCAACACAAAGCACGACGTGATTGTCGAACAGATTCGTCGCGCCGATGCACACGTGCTGGCCATTGTGGAACTTTCCACGCCACTGGCGGAGCGGATACGGCGAGAATTTCTCAACGAATACCCACACTTCATCGAGCAACCTCAGGACCACGGCAACTTTGGCATTGGTCTGTATTCCCGGTTTCCGCTGGAAGACGGCCGCATCTTTCGACTGGCCGCACCTCAGGTTCCGTCTGTCGAAGCCACCATCCAGCACGCCGACCAGCGCTACCGTCTTTATGCCACGCACCCGGTCCCGCCACTGCCGGCGTCCGGTTTTGAAAACCGCAATCAGCACCTGCAGGAGTTGTCGGACAGAATTGTACGACACGACGATGCACACCAACCGTTCGGCATCATCGTGATGGGAGATCTCAACGTCACACCGTGGTCTCCCGTTTTTCAGCGGTTCTGTGGATCAGCCCGCTTGCTGCGAAGCCATAACAGCATCCAGCCCACGTGGTATGCTAAACCCGTCTTTCCGTGCGGCCTGGTGCTGGACCATATCCTCGTCTCGGAGAAGATTCGTTGCGCGGGCTTTTACGTCGCTACGGGAGCCGGATCAGACCATCGCCTGATCCGCGCTGAACTTCATGCCGCGGAGGAAGCGGGGCGCGACAGACAATAGGTGGCCGGAATCGGCATTTACCCGGTCCACGAGCCCTGATCCAATACACGGAACTTCACCATCTTAAGGCTGTCACCATGCCGGAAGCATTCGCAATAATCGACGACAAACATGTGCCGCTGGCCCGCGTAGTGTGGGTTTCCGACCTGCCACACTTTTGCGGCAATGAGGACTGCGATGTTGAAGGGCGATATGAGATTCGCATCGAAGGCGACGATTCACTGTTTGCCAGCCGGGAAGAGCGTGACGAAACGATGAATCGGCTGGGGGACTGGCTCGATCCCCGTTGACATCAATGAACGGGCGTTTTGCTAGCCCGGCTCCGGAATGAACACGCCCGGTGACATTTCCGGCAGATCGATCAATTCAGCTTCCCGGGTCTGCGAATCCAGAATAACGACGGTCGGCTTGCGAAACATCCAACCGGCAACTTCGCCGGGGTTAATGAACAGCCGATTGTTGCGATCTGTGACAATGCTGGGGCGGTGCGTGTGAGCGAACACATACACGTCCGCCTCGCCGAGGCAGTCCTTGAAGTCGTTCAGCTGATGGGCCATCACGATCTTCAACCCATCGGCCGTCTGATGGCAGAAGGGGCCGTGACCGATTGTCCCCACGATCTTCATTCCGCCGATGATGCCGCGACGATTCCCGTCATTGTCACCAAAGCAGGCCACGACTTTGCCCGTCAGCTTTCTCATCGAGGGCACGACCAGCGGCGAGACAAGGTCACCGGCCAGCAAAATCAAACGGCATTCATGAGCGTTAAACAGCCCGATCGCGTGTCGCAGATTATCCACGTTGTCGTGGATGTCTGCCATAATGCCGATCTTCATCAAACGAAATCCCTGCAAGCGTAGTGAGGCGGTTGTCTCCGCATGATCGCTTCTGGCATGACTCCGCCAAGTCCCGGGACCGACAGCAACTTTCTTTCCGCAGAATGACGCGGAAAGTCCCAAAAGCAGAATCGCTTCCGGGATGCAGACACTGTGATGATCAGCGGCGGCGACCTTCCGAGAGCGAGCGTTCGTACAGCTGCATCTGATCACGATAACGCGATGGCGGCGCGGTCTGTCGGGAACTGGTGTCCTGCACCTGACGGTCACGATCAGATCGACCTGTGCGGCCCTGCGACTTTGATTTCAGGTCGAGGCTCTTCAGCAACTCCTCCACACGGCGTCGCTGACGCTGATCGGATCGCGACTGATCGGCCGCCTCATCATCGAGTCGCGACAACTGCTTCTGCATGCGCTGCCGAAAGGCGTCCAGTTCACTCTCCGTCCAGCCCAGTTTTTCGAGCAGCTTTTTGTCAACCTGCCCACGATCAATGTCTTTTTGCAGACGTTTGAGCACAAGATCGGCTGCCTGCGCGGCATCTTCCACGTTGGCCTTATCCGGCGTAAATTCCGACTCACCATCTTTGCCCCCGTTGCCGGATCCCGCTCCGGCTTGAGGTCCGCCCTGCTCATCACCGCCGGACTGCTTGCCGGGGCCATCACCTTCTCCCATGCCTCCAGCGGGATGACCACCGCCTGATGCATTTCCCTTAGCGCCCCCCCGCTGTGCCGATTTGCCGCCTCCCTTGCCGCCCTGTTTACCGGCCTGTTTACCGGCCTGCTTACCACCTTCTCCTGATTGCTTGCCGCCTTCTCCAGACTGCTTGCCACCTTCTCCCGACTGATTGCCGCCTTCTCCAGACTGCTTACCACCTTCTCCTGACTGCTTGCCACCTTCTCCCGACTGCTTGCCACCTTCTCCCGACTGATTGCCGCCTTCTCCCGACTGCTTGCCGCCTTCTCCAGACTGCTTGCCACCTTCTCCAGACTGCTTGCCACCTTCTCCAGACTGCTTGCCGCCTTCTCCCGACTGCTTGCCACCTTCTCCAGCTTTCGGATCACTTTGCTCACCCGTCTTTTTCGGATCTCCCTGCTCAGCACCAGGCTCACCCGTCTTGTTCGGATCTCCCTGTTCAGCACCAGGCTCACCCGTCTTATTCGGATCTCCCTGTTCAGCACCTGGCTCACCCGACTTGTTCGGATCTCCCTGTTCAGCACCAGGCTCACCCGTCTTGTTCGGATCTCCCTGTTCAGCACCAGGCTCACCCGTCTTATTCGGATCTCCCTGTTCAGCACCAGGCTCACCCGTCTCGTTCGGATCTCCCTGTTCAGCACCTGGCTCACCCGTCTTGTTCGGGTCTCCCTGTTCAGCACCAGGCTCACCCGACTTGTTCGGATCTCCCTGTTCAGCGCCTGGCTCACCCGACATGTTCGGATCTCCCTGTTCAGCGCCTGGCTCACCCGACATGTTCGGATCATTGTCGCTTGCCGACGGGTCGACTTTGTCACCCGGCTGGTCGGCCAGACCGTTGTCGTTCTGTGGATCAGTGCCAGTCTCTGCGGCCGGTCGGTCATCGGTCCCTGTCGATGCTGGATCCTGCCGACTGGGGTCATCACCGGCCCCGATCTGCGGGTCGCTATCAACGCGATCATCCTCATTTCGAGGTTGCCCAGCAGGAGTACTCTCCGTGGGATTCGTGACGGTCTCGCTATCGGACGGATCCGAATTTTTGATCGCATCTTTGTAGGCATCGAGCAGTTGCTGCATCGCTTCGTCGTCGGTCAACTGTCTGTCTGATTCCCCGGACTGCGGCTCACCAGAGTTCTCACCGGTCCGCTGAGCGTTCCCTCCATCGGCCGCTTTGCGATTTGGCCCCTCCCCCGATTCCGCAGCCTCCGTGTCAGCATCGCTGGATTCACTGCCACTTTCTGCGGGCTGTTGACTGGCATCACTGCCCTCCGCTGGACTGCCTGTCCCTGGCTCTCCCGGATTGCCCTCATCGCCGCCAGCTTTGGAATCTGGTGAGGTTTCTCCGGTGCCATTCTCTTCACCCGCAGCCTGATTGGGCTCATTGGCGGAATTTCCAGCGGCCTGATCCTCATCGCCGCCTTCCCGATTCTGATCTTCGGCTGGTTCCGTGTCGGCCGCAGGATCTTCACGACGTTCCTGAGGGACTTCCTGCTGCATACGACGTTCCAGCGCATCACGATCCTCGCGACGACGCTGCTCGACACTCTGCTCGGTCTCCGGGCGTTCAATGAACAGTTGCAGATCACCCGTTCGGGACACGCCCCCCACGGGAGTCTTGTTGTCTTTGGCCGCTATGTGATAACGAATGACGTCGCCTTCCTGCAGTCGCAGATGACGCAGTTCGAGGTCGTAAATGCCGCTCCACCGACTCGTCGGTCGAGCGCGCTGACCATCGAACACGATTTCCGTGACGTCGCGGTCGTTGTTGACGACCATCTTGATATCCACCGTCCGCAGCAGGAAATCCGGATCTTCCGCCTCAATCAACAGAGGCACTACGGCATTCGCCGCCACACGCATATCGCGGGCGGGGTCCAGCAGACGAACCATGGGAGGCTGATCGTCGCGAATCTTTACGGAGTACACCGTGGGCTGTGGATCCGTACGACCGTCGAGGTCTGTGACCAGAATACGATAGAACTTCGGAGTCTCTTTCCTGAGATCCAGCATCAGTTCGCCGGAAAGCCGCGTGCCGTCAATGCTGAGGTTCATCTCGACATCACCATTTGCGAATGATGCGTCTTCCGAAAACTGCAGCAGTGCCAGACGTACCGGCGTTGTCGCTTCCGCCACAATCGAGACGCGGGTCCCCTTCCAGCAATCCAGATTTCCGTTTTGCGTCGTGCGGTCCGGCAGCCCCATGTAAGCGGGGTACTGGTAAGACGTTTCAATCACGCTGCAGGTGGGAGGCTGATCCACGGTCACCGCAAACACGTCCGACCGCGCATCACCGGCCACAACCTGATAGGAAAAGCTCTGCCGCAGGCCCCGATCACCGTCGCCGACCAGCGACACCCGGAAGCGTCCCTCTTCGTCGGTCGCCGACATCGTGAACACTTCGTCGACGTAGGTCTGATCTTCCGTGGAGTACAGCACCTGAACGGCGTCCGGCATGCTGCCTCCAACAACGGCGACCACTTCCAGTTCACCGCCGGCCTGCACGGTGGTTTCGCCTGGCTGCACCCTCAAAATGCGAGTCTGGGTGGCCACCGCTGCGCTGGAAAGACTCAGTGGCCGCAGCAGATTGATCGTCTTGGGGCTGAACACCGCGTAGATGCAGGTGGCCAGCACCAGCACAAACAGCGTGACACTCAGGTTCATCAGCCAGCCACGATCGATTGCCTCATCGACACTCACTTCGGACAGGCGAACAGCCGCCCGCTTTTCCATCGTCCGCCGAATGGCTTCCGTTGCAGCGGTGTCCGTACTATCCAGGTCCACCAGGCTCAACAGCGCCCCATTCATGTCGTCGTCAGATTCATCCAGTACCTTGGCGGCATACAACGGATGAATCTGCTGCGTCCAGGGGCGGATCACATAACGATAAACGATGCCCAGGCAAAGCCCGACGACCAGAGCCAGCAGAGTCGCCCGGGTGGTTGCCGAAAAGCCGCCGTCCACCACCCAGTGATCGAGTATCGTGAACACGAGAACATAGCCAATCAGCAGCACACCGGCGAGCAGGGACGCAGTCAGCAGGTCAGTGCGCTTGATGCGCGTTCGGGCGGCTTTCAGGCGATGAGAAATGAACTCGTCGCAATCTGCGTAACCGCTGCTCGATCCGGTGGCTGTCGACATGGCTTGTCTTCCTCTGCTCCAGAACAGTGACTCATTGGACGGGAAACGCCTTTGCGACGACCTCGTCCGACAAATCAGGGCTTCGCCCCGGAAAAAGGAGTACGAAACCCGTGTTTTCTGTCTGTTGAACGCCGAAAATGCGCACCTCAGGAGTCTGATGGCGCATTTCGACCCTGCATTATATCGTCGGCCTCTGGCCAAAGACCAGTCATTCCGAATTCGGTGACCGTGCTGGTTTGACGGAAGCCAACGAAAATCGTTAGGGGGTCAACGTTTCGGGCGGTTGTTCGGACTCAGCGTCATCACTGCGAGCGTCACGAACGGCCCCAGAGTCCGGAGAATTCGCGGACTCGGTCAAATTGCCAGATCGGACGTGTGAGTCGCCGCCTTCCCCATCAGAGGCCACAGGAGCATCTGCGCCGCACGCGTTGGTGGACTGCCCGTTCTTCGAATCCCTTGTAGAGTTTCCTTTGGCCGCCTGCAGAGATCCCAGGCTCAGTCCCACACGAGACAGGAACACAAGCCCTGTCAGCGTCACAGGGATGTACTGACTGACCTGGTAGAACATGGAGCAGGCCACCACCTCTTCCGGCGGAAAGCGAGACTCCAGAACCAGTTTGAAGCACACCTGGATCACGCCAAAGTAACCTGGCGGAGCCGGCAGCAGGATGGCAAACACGATCACCCCCATCACCATCAATGAATCGACGTAGCTGACTGTCACGCCAAATGCGTGCGCTGAACAATAGATCAACAGACCATTCAGCATCCACTGTGCCACAGAACTAAAGGCGATGGCCGGCAACAGTCGAGGGTTGCGGACGGCTTCCAGCCCCACAGCTGCAGATTCCAGCATTCCCAAAACGCCCCCGGTGAGCTTATCCGGCAGGAACGGAAACCAGCCGAACACAGTCTTCACCAGCTTTAGAAACTGAGCTGTGAAAGCCATGTAGGCGACCAGCGACGCCACCCCCACCAGCGAGAGGACGCCGAAGATCTGGCAGAATCGCTGCAGTTTGGGGGGCATCCCGTCTACGAACAGCAGGCTGATCCCCAGCAGCAGCAAGATGGCAAGGATGTCGAACACGCGTTCCAGCACGACGGTCGACAGCACGGGGGTTTTCTTCAACTGATACTGCTCACCCAGCACAAACACACGGGCAAATTCTCCCAGATGAGCGGGGAGCAGGTTGTTGGCCATAAAGCCAATCATCATCGCCGGCGTGACCTGCCGTGGCGTGAGCGAGGCCACGGGTGTCAGCAGCAGCGCCCACCTCCATGCCTTCAACGCATAGAAGGAAAAGAGGATGCCCATCATCGGGATCAGCATCCAGTAGTTGGCGTCAGCAAAACTGTCTCGCAGCTTCGCCGGTTCGAGCCCGCGAAAGGCGAACCAAAGACAAAAGGCGGTGAAAAGAATCACCGCCAGTGCCTGCGCTGTTTTGCGTCCACTCATCCTGAGTATCCTGTCTCAGCGACCACCGTCCGTGGCTTGCCGGGAGTCACCCGCCGGCCGCTTATTCAAAGACGACCGTGAGCCAGCCATCGGTCAGTTCAAACTCCGTCACAGTGACACGCAGATCGGAGCCGTCGCCCATCTTGACCATCACGTCCGGCTCGATGTGGATCACAGGCTCTTTAAAGGTCTTGTCGATCAGACCTTTCGCAATCCCGCGGGCCTGAGCCACAGACCGCAGTGATGAACGGCCTTCAATCGCCTGCGGACGCAGTGACAGAATGCTCCTGGGATCCGTTTTCGGCGGATCCAGTGTCAACTGACCGCCCTCCAGTGTAATACCGATAGGAATCTCGAACGCGTGCTTGGGAATCGTGCGGTCGGCATCCGGCTGGTAAAAGCCGGTACGCAGCAGGATGAAAACGCGGCCCTCATCAAAACGCAGGCGGATACCGTCCTGCTCGGTGAAGATAAACTCGGTCTTATCCTC
>JANSXP010000160.1 GCA_024742875.1 Planctomycetaceae bacterium
ACCTAGGCAAAAGTAGGCTGCAAGAGGCCTTTTTCAGCCTTTCAAAAGGCTGGAGAAGGCAAGTCCCAGCCTTTCAGCGGGGACGTTCCGCAGGTAATCGAGCTCCCACGCCATCGTCCGCGGCGACTCGCGGCTTCAGGCGCGGTGCCACCTGGTTTGTCGATAGCGAGCAACGCGGAGCGAGCCGGCGCAGCGACGTTCCACAGGTAATCGACCTCCCACGCCACCGTCCGCCGCGACTCGCGGCCTCGCGGCTATTTGCGATGCAGTGACGGGGGATCGACGGGGACGGAGCCACGGTCGTCGGGGACTTTGTACTGTTGCTGTAGCTGGGCGATGCGGGTTTGGAGCATTGTGGCCAGTTCTTTGTATTCGGGCTGGTAGAAGACGCTCTTCATTTCCCGCGGGTCGGTGTTCAGATCGAACAGTTCCCATTCGTCAAGATTATAATAGTGGATCAGTTTGTGAGTGCCTGTGCGAACACCGTAGTGGCGGCGAACCATGTGGGCCGTTCGGCGGTTGGCTTCAAATTCGTAGTAGTGGTAGTACAGGGCGTCTCGGAAGTCCGGCTGCGTGCAGTTGATGAGCTGACTGTCAAATCCGATGGTTTTGGGGGCAGGAGTGAGGTCAGTAGCGAGGGACGCAGATGCAGTGAATAGTGGTTTGAGGCTCAGCCCCTGCATGTCGGCGGGAATCTCAACGCCGGCAACATCAAGGAACGTTTCGGCGAAGTCGAGATTGGACACCAGATTGTGGTTCACGGTGCCGGGCGTGATCTGGCCTGGCCATCGCACCATGAAAGGCATGCGATACGATTCTTCGTACATGAATCGCTTGTCAAACCAGCCGTGGTCGCCAAGGTAGAAGCCCTGGTCGGAGGAGTAGATGACGACCGTGTTGTCGGCCAGTCCGGTGTCGTCCAGGTAGTCGAGCACACGGCCCACGTTGTCGTCAACGGACGCGACACAGCGAAGGTAGTCTTTGATATATCGCTGGTACTTCCAGCGGATCAGATCGTCGCCGGTGAGACTGGCTTTTTTGAAGGCTTCGTTTTTGGGGCCGTAGGCAGCATTCCAGACGTTAAGTTGTTCTTCGGTGAGCCCTCGGGGAGGTGAGAGTTTGAGGTCATTGTTGTTGAGCGTTTTGCGGATGCTCATGTCCTGTGTCTGAACGGCTGTGCCCCGGCCCGACCAGTCATCGAACAAATTGGAGGGTTCGGGGATTTCGACGTTATCAAACATCGTCAGATAGTCCGGTCCGGGCTGCCAGTTGCGATGGGGCGCTTTGTGCTGATACATCAGCATGAACGGCTTGTCGGTGTCGCGTTTTTCTTTGAGCCAGTCGAGGGCCAGGTCGGTAATGATGTCAGTGGTGTAGCCAATATGTTTGACGGGCTTGGGATTGCCGTTGAGCAGCATCGGCGGGTTGTAGTAGGGGCCCTGTCCTTTGAGCACTTCGGAGTAGTTGAAGCCCTGTGGTGCTGTGGCAAGGTGCCATTTGCCCACGATGGCCGTCTGGTAGCCCGCCTTTTGCAGCAGCTTGGGAAACGTCTGCTGGTCGCCATTGAAGCGATTGCCGTTGCGGACGAAGCCATTGAGATGGCTGTGCTTGCCTGTCTGAATAACGGCACGGCTGGGGCCGCAGATGCTGTTGGTGCAAAAGCAGTTGGTGAACAGCATTCCGTTGTTGGCGATACGGTCCAGATTGGGGGTGGAGTTGATCTTTGATCCGTAGCAGCTCATGGCGTGAGCCGCATGGTCATCTGTGAAGATGAACAGGATGTTGGGGCGTTTGTCGGCAGCGGAGACGGCTGTGCTCAGCAGAACGGGTAGTAACAGCAGCAGCGGACGAATCGACAGGTAACGCAACGCAATTTTCATGATGGCTCAGACTGGCAGGCGGAAAAGGTGGGTGAACGCGCACGGGCGTGCCGCGAAGCTACCGACGCCGCCTGTGATTTGCAACCAGTGGACAGCGGGGCACAGGCGAGGATGCTGCAGAGATAACAGACACAGGTCCGGATCCTGTGAGGACCCGAACCTGTGCTGTACGGACTCGAATTGCTCCGAACGGTTTCTCATGACCGCAGACTGTCCGATAGTACTGCGGTCAGGTGCCGACCAGTGGTGGCCTATTTCTTTTTCTCCGGCAGGATACGATAGGTGCGACCATCCAGCACCAGGACAACGGGTTCTTTGAAGACAAGGAACTTCGCCCACTTGCCTTTTTTCTCTGCTGCGAGTTTGAAGTACGCGTCGCTGAACTGGGTGATCTCAGTGATGGCATCCTTCGATTTTTCTTTGGTCGGTTTGTAGTCCGCGTCCTGCCATTCGGTTTGCTTCCAGTAGAACGTGCGGCCGGCGATACGGCGGATACGGTCCTGTGGTGCAAAGGCCGGCCGTGCTGCGTCTGCCGGGGAGTCGGCGACTTCACCCGCCAGTCCGCCGAACTGTCCGGAGAGATTCACGTTCCGCCCGGTGGCCGGTCGCCCGGCGCCCGCCTGACCTCCACGAGAACCACTGACTCGTCCGCCGAATCCACCTCCCCCTCCAAATCCCGCGCCACCGAGTCCACCACCGCTGAGTCCGCCCGGGGCAGCGGCGGGAGCCGTTTCGGCCAGGCGTTCGTTCAGCATCTTTGTCATGCCACCGGAGCGAGGGGCGTTCTGCAGCTGCTTTTTGAAGTCTCGCTGCATGAATCCTTCGGCTCCGCTGGAGATACTCAGTTGAGAAAGCGAACGGGCTCGTGCTTCGCTGGTGAGGCTCAGACGATCACTGAGAGATTGTTCC
>JANSXP010000086.1 GCA_024742875.1 Planctomycetaceae bacterium
AAATCTGCTGTCAGATAAATCTGCTGTCAGATAAATCTGCTGTCAGATAAATCTGCTGTCAGATAAATCTGCTGTCAGATAAATCTGCTGTCAGATAAATCTGCTGTCAGATAAATCTGCTGTCAGATAAATCTGGTGTCAGATAAAACCAGCGTCAGATAAATCTGATTCCCGGTCACTGGCGGGCGGCATTTGCACAAGAACCGCCGCCCGAGGAATGGGCAGTCTGTGCCGTAGTTTGCTCCACTCCTGCCCGCCTATTTGAAGGGCGAGTAGTCGGTGGGTTTGAGCAATTCAGATTTGACGCCTTTTTTCACCAGGATGGGGCCGTCGGCAACGGATTCGGTCCGCGCCTTTTTCCAGCGGGGATCCTTGCCGAAGGCGGAGAAGCCGGCGGCCCGCGCGTCCTCGCTGTCGTGGGCCAGCATATAAACCAGCTTGTTGTCGCGGCCCTTGTCTTCGTCCTCGGGTGTCCAGTAGGCGATGTTGGTCAGGTTATGTTTGGTAAACAGCTCGACCGTGTGATCCCGAAACCGAGCTTTCAAAGCGTCCAGACGTCCTTCGCGGGTGGTGTAAGTGCGCAATTCAAACAGACGCGGTTTGTCGGCGGTTTTCGGTTGGATGGCCGGGGAAAAATCGGTCGCCTTGAGAAAGACGGATTCGATTTTGGAAACCAGACGGCCATCAGCAACCGACGCTTTGTAGGCGGCTTTCCAGTCGGCGTCGTTCAAAAAGGCTTTCCACATCTCGGGCTGCTGTTTGCGGGAAGGGAAGGCAATCACGTACACGAGCTTGTTGTCTTTGTTGTCTGTGGGCACGAAGTAGCCGATGTTTTTGATGCCGTGTTTTTCGAACAGCTTCATTGTGTGATCGCGGAAACGACCGTGCAGCGCGTCGAGCTTGCCTTCGCTGGCGTAGTAGGTCCGCATCTCGTAACACAGCTCATCGGCAGCCGTTGACTGTGGAGCAGGCATCAGGAACACAAAGGCAAGCAGAGGCAGCATTCGCATGGAGGGACTTTCGCACGAGGAGAAGAGTGTGAATCAGCAGACAAGAGGCAACAACGCGGGACACTGAACGGGCGTGCCATCGAGCCCGCGAAGGCACTCAGGCTAACAATGACAATCCGGGTTGAAAAGCGGTCCAGAATATCACATCGCCCACCGGTCGCAGTGAGTTCCGCAAACACGACCGGCGCGGTACACTGCGAACAGTTCCGATCGAACAAACCCAGATCCTGCTACGTACCGGGCGTCCGCTGGTGCTGCAGAAATCGACATTTCATCCGCGGACTTTTCTGGCCCGCAGCTTTTCAGTCCTATCAAGTGGCGAGGTGAGTTTTGGCTGACATCGATGTCTACAAGGAATGGCTCGGAATTCCGGAGGGAGATCGTCCACCAGATCACTACACGCTGCTGCGACTGGTTCAGTTCGAAGACGACGTCGACAAGATCCAGAACAATTATCGCAAGCTCAACGCCCACGTGCGTAAGTACGCCACCGGCCAGTACCTGAAGCAGTCTCAGGATCTGCTCAACGAACTGGCCAAGGCGATGCTGTGCCTGACAGACCCGGATGCCAAGCGGGAGTACGACGCCAGCCAGGGCCGCGAGTCCGGAGGTGGCCTCGATGACCAGCCGGATACCGTGCTGAAGTTTCTGGTGGGCAAAGAACTCATCAAGCAGGCGCAGGTGGAAGAAATCCAGCGATTTGCTGAAGCCCGCGGTCTGTCAGATCGGGACGCTGTCGTGCAGATGAAGCTGGTGAAGTCGGGCGCCGCCACGCAGGCTTACGCGGCCGAACTGCGGATGCCGTTCATTGACCTGAACGACATGCTGCCCGAAGACGACATACTGGATATGCTGCCCAAGCAGGTGGTGAAGCGGCACACATGCCTGCCACTGTTTGAGGATCGCGGCAAGGTGCTGGTCGCCTGTGCCGACGAACCCAGTCCGGACCTGGAAGACGAAATCCGCATGCGGTACGGCATGCCGATGCGGGCTGCCCTGGCGGTACCGCGGAGCATCCAGCAGGCCATTGCCCGCTACTATGCGCCCGGAGAACGCAGTGAGCCTCAGGCAGCAAAATCGACAGGTAAGAACACCAAAACCGCTAAGCC
The DNA here is from genome assembly GCA_024742875.1 of Planctomycetaceae bacterium. Lineage (GTDB taxonomy): Bacteria > Planctomycetota > Planctomycetia > Planctomycetales > Planctomycetaceae > Fuerstiella. The sequence goes on from JANSXP010000086.1 coordinate 2,120, forward strand.
AAAGCCCACCAAAGCGAAGCCCGCGGCGGACCCGATGAGCCCGGAAGAGCAGGGCAAGCGTCAGCAGATCAGCCTGATCATTATCTGCTGGTCGCTCATCGGCACCATCATGGGACTGAACCTCAGCGGCGCGATGGCCGGTAATACATTTGGCCTGGTTGGCAGTGGACTGCTGGTGGCCGGCATTGTGGCCGGCGTGCTGAAACTCACCTACTGGAAATAGGCCGCAAGCGGTCGCGGGGCGGGCACGATGGAAGACATTCGCCTGGGAATTGCGCTAATCGTCTTCGTGTCGATCGCCATTTTCTGCCTGACGTATCGGCTGCTGAAGAATCGGTCGAAGATTTTCATGGACTTCATCGCCGTCGTGCTGGTGGTGCTGGTGATCGTCTATGTGCAGACGGTCTGGGGACAGTTGTGGATTGTGCAGTGGATTCCTCTGCCGTCCGTCATCGTGCTGTCGAACTGGTTCCCGCCACTGCTGTCTGCTCTGGCGGCGACTGTGTGGCTGCGACTGGACCCGGCCCCGCTGGTCCGCCGTGTGCCGATTATGGTGATGATGCTGGGTGCCTCCGTGTACGCGCTCACTTATTTCATCCCGTCTGAGCCGCCCAATTGTGGCAATGAATGGGACACAGAAATGGGGCTGGACCTGTTTCCCGTTTGTATTCAGACAACACCGTACACGTGTTCGGCGGCAGCGGCGGCCACCATTTTGAATACCCTGGGCATTGAATCGTCAGAGCAGGAAATGGCCCGACTGTGTCTGACAAAATCCGGCACAACGTGGCTGGGCCTGTACCACGGTTTGTCCACCAAACTGCTGTACACGGAATTTCAGGTGGAGTTTTTTGAAGGCGGCGTGGAAACACTGCGGCAGCTGAACACGGCCGGCCCCGTGCTGCTGTGCTGCCGGCTGGACGAAGAAGTGGCCGCCAGCAATCCACGCTATGTGACTGATGGAGGCTGGATTCCCGGGCTGGCCCATTCTGTGGTTTACTTCGGCGAATTCCGAGGAGCCCACATCATTGGTGACCCGTCGCGCGGCTACGAACCGTGGAAAACGGTGGACCTCAATACACTGTGGACCGGCACGGGCCTGAAAATCACGCGTCGTCCAAAACGCGGATAACGTGTGGATCAGTCACGAACCAACGTGAGCGGTCAACGTGTGCCTGCCGACACGTACCTGGCGACTTCGTCCGCATCACTTATCGGCGGCTGCAAGTGTGCCAGCGGCCGTCTGTTTGCCCGCAGCCGCACGAGGGTCTACTTCGCTGTGCCCAGTTGAAACGTGACCTCACCGTATGGCCGTCCGTTGATCTGCAGACTGAGTTTATGCTCTCCCGGATAAAGTGTGTACGTGGTGGCGTTGGCTCGCAGGGTATGCCTCTTGCCCAGCGTTACCGTTTCGCCTTTGGCCAGATCGACCTGCTTGAGCTTGTGCACTTTGGGGGCCAGCGTGCCGTTGGCCTTCACGAAGTGAATCACATAGTCGACCAGCAGGCGTTCTTTGCGTTCTGCCGTCAGCTCAAAAGAAAAGTCCACCGCCTCGCCTGGCACCAGCTTTGTGGATTTCATGGACAGGCCAGCAATGCGAATTTTGGGATCGGCGCGAAAGCCGAGCAGCTTCAGTGCATCGCGATCGCCTTTTTTCACGAGCCCCCGCAGCGCGTGCCGCGTGAGCCAGTCCAGTTCTTTCGGATCCTGCAGACCGGCTTTCTGCCAGCGTTTGAGAGTCTTCAACACCAGCGACGGATCAGTGCGGGCGATGTCGTTCAGATGGTTGGCGACGGACCGCGTGACATAACGCGTGGGGTCGGCATGCAGCTGATCCAGCAGTGGTATCGGGACATCAGGCTCCAGAGAAATGCGTTTGGACCAGGGAAGCACGGGACGTGTGCCTTCTGAGACCAGTCGCCGCACGTGATAGTTGCGATCACGACTCCACTTATCGAGCTCCTTGAGTGTCTGCTCCGGGAACTCGTTGAGAAACGCGCGAATGGCGTCTTCCATGGAAAACCGCTGCGTGAGTGCCTTCAGCGTTTTGAGTGATGTCCGCAGATGCTGTTTGGTCAGACCGTTGCGGACCACGAATTCCCCCAGCGGAGCAAAGATGAAGTCACCAAAGTCATCGTCGGTGAGCGTGGGGTCCAGTGGCGGGGGCAAAGCGGCCGTGATGGCAGCCGCCGCCTCGCCAAAGTCATCCGGCAGCACGCGTTCCAGCTGTTCGGCAATCAGGACGATCCGCTGCTTTAGCTCCAGTTGCGGCAGTGTCTTCATGATTCGGCGAATCAACAGTGGCGCTGGAAATTCAGGATCGGCTGTCTGGAACAGGCCGGCCAGCCACGTGACACGCTCTTTGTTGAACAGTTCGTCTTTGAGACTAAAGCCGGACGTCTTTTTTTCGCTGGGCATAATTGGAGCAGTCGCAGTGGGGGGGAGGGATGCAGAATCGACGACGCTGCGAGACGCGTCATTTGGCCGGCAGCGTGGCAACAAACGCGGCCGCCCGATCCAGCCAGTGTTTCAGGTCATGATCTGTGGCCACGCCCGCTGGTCGCACCAGTGCCCAGCCTTTCATCACGCGACCCGTGATGTCCATGGGGGCCGTGTGGGCGTCGGCCTGAGTTTGTTCGTGGTCGGCTTTATCCAGTCGCACCACCAGCGACCCCTGCCAGGTGCCCACACACATGTTGCCGTTGAGCATCAGGCAGATGCCACCAAACATCTTCTTCTCAGAAAATCCCCGGCGGTCTTTGACCAGCAGGCGGAGGCGGTCCAGCAGGCGGGTGTCGTCTTCGGTCATGGCCATGAGGCAATTCCGGTGATGGGCGGATGGACAACAGGAAGGGTACCGAACATTCGTAAGTCCCGCACGTCTGACAAAGGCACGAAACCGCCTCGCATCCAGCGCGCCGGTTTACACGGTGAGAAGGTTTAATAGACTGGAAGACTGACAGGCAGAACCTTTTTTCACGGAAACAACGATGACATCATTTTCTCGCCGGAATGCTTTGAAGCTGGGTGCCGCCGGATCCACCGCGCTGACCTCACTGCCGCTGACGGACGCAGCCACGCCCACACCTGCGGCCGCCGCTCCGGCGTTTGCCAGCGACTGGCACACTTCCAGTGACCGCGTGTTCGTCGGCGAGAGTTTCTGGTCCAACCCGATGGAAGACTGGCAGGTCAAAGATGGCGCGGCCGAATGCACCACCAGCGGCGGGGCCCGCAACATTCAGTTGATCACCCATCAACTGGCGTACACAGATCAGCCGCTGGAAATGACGGTGGAAGTTGAGCAAACCAGCAGTGGCAAAGCCGATGGCGGCGCTGGTTTTCGGGTGGGCGTCAAGAGCGAGCTCAATGAGTATCGCAGCAACAGTTTTTCCGGTGGCGGCATTGCGGCGGGCGTCGTGAATGGTGAGTTGCTGCTGGGCCGCAGAAAGACAAAGCTGGCTGACGGCGATGCGGGCACACGTCTGAAACTGGTCGGCACCCCCCAGGGTGACAGCTACCAACTGGAACTGCATTCACTCAATGAAAGCGGCAGTCCCACGTCCACGGCCACGGCCTCGTTTCCAGTGGAAAGCGTGATCGGCAACGTGGCGCTGGTGAGCAATTTTGATCCCAAAATCAAAAAAGGTCAGGGCGGGCGGTACCGATTCCGTTACTGGACGGTCGACGGAGCCGCCTTTGACGTGAAGCCCGAGAGAAAATTCGGCCCCATTTTGTGGTCGATGTACACGCTGAGCGATTCCCGCAGTGACGAAGGTTTCGTGCTGAAGATGTCGGCCCTCACACCACCTCTGGGGGAAGCGGACAACGACACAGTGGAACTGCTGGTCCAGCGGGGCGACCGGTGGAAGTCGCTGGGCCACGCGCGGATGGACAAAGACGCCTGGGTGGCCACGTTTCGCGTGATCAACTGGGACGAATCGGCCGAACACAAATACCGTCTGGTGTATCGTGACAAACGCACGGACGGCAAAGTGCGGCAGTCCTTCTGGGAAGGCACCATCAAAGCCAATCCGTCCGGCCGCCCACTGCGGCTGGGAGCGCTGACCTGTCAGAATCACTACGGTTTTCCGTACGAGCCGGTGGCGGAAAATCTGCTGCGGCTGGACCCGGACATGCTGTACTTTTCCGGCGATCAGATTTACGAAAGTCACGGCGGCTTTGGTCTGATTCGAGAGCCCGCCGAGCCTGCCATTCTGAACTACCTTCGCAAGTTCTACATGTTTGGCTGGGCGTTTCGCGATGCCATGAAGGACCGTCCGGTGGTCTGCATTCCCGATGACCACGATGTGTTCCAGGGCAACATCTGGGGCGAAGGCGGCGCGGCGATGAAAGGGCTGGACAAAGGCGCTTCGTCCAAAGGTGGCTATCGAGAGCCGGCCCGCATGGTCAACGCCGTACACCGCACGTGTGTCGGCCATCATCCGGACTTTTTCGACCCCACGCCCTGTGAGCAGAACATCAGCGTGTACTACGGCGATCTGGTGTATGGCAATGTGAGCTTTGCCATTCTGGGTGACCGGCAGTTCAAAAGCGGTCCTGAACGCGTGGAAACCGGCAGCGGCCGTGCGGACCATGTGAGAGATCAAAATGTGGACACCAGCGTGCTGGATAAGCCAGGCCTGATTCTGCTGGGAGAACGCCAGGAAGCGTTCTTGAAACACTGGGTGGAAGACTGGCGCGGCCACAGCATGAAGGTCCTGCTGAGCCAGACAGTCTTCTCCGGACTGGCCACACACCACGGTGGCTACAACGGCTACCTGAAGGCCGATCTGGATTCGGGTGGCTGGCCGCAGACCGCCCGTGACAACGCCATCAGGATCATCACGCCTGCGATGCCACTGCACATCAACGGAGACCAGCACCTGACGTCGCTGTCTCAGTATGGCGTCGACAAGCAGCGTGACAGTTTCTGGAGCTTCTGCACGCCTGCGATTGCCGCCGGCTATCCTCGCTGGTGGCGTCCGGACGAAATGGGCATGCCGCACGAAAACCGCCCCCAACACGGTCTGGAGCACACGGGCGAGTATCTGGATGGCTTTGGCAACAAAACCTACGTTTACGCCATTGGCAATCCCGTGGTGGGCACCTCAAAGAACCGCTACCAGAAGGCGCACGAGAAGGGCAGCGGGTTTGGCATGGTCACCATTGACACGCAAAAGAAGGTGTATCTGATTGAATCGTTCCGATTCCTCGTTGATGCCACCGATGGTGATCCGAACAATCAGTTTCCTGGTTGGCCCGTCACCCTGCATCAGGCGGAGAATGCGGGAGACAACAAACTGGGTTAGCCGCGTGCCACAGCAGACGCTGATCCGGGGTAAGAGAACTCACACCACCACAGGAAACCCCGGAGAAATGCGGGACAAACACGGGGTATGTATGGACACGTCCGACGCCTTCCCGCACATTACCGCCCACCGATGATGTTCGCTTGTTGCGAGTATCTGACCTGCGATTGTCGCTCCCTCCCACACTGAGGAACAACCTAATGCCCTCTCCCTTCCTTCGTTTCAGCCTGCTGGCTGCCTGTCTGTTTGTTGTCGGCTGTGCCGAAGAAGCGGCAAACAGTGTGTCCTCAGACGAGTCGGCCGGCCAGAACAAGGCTGACATCACCGCATCGATGGCGCCTCCACCGGCCCCGGGCGAAGACACATCCGTCCCCGATGTCCCAACCCCCGATGCAGGCAGTGAAGCGACGGCCGCCACAGAACTGCTGGCCCCCGGTTCTGCCGCTCCGGAAATCCACATCGCCAAGTGGATGAAGGGCGATGCCGTGGAAGGCTACGATGAAGGTCAGGTTTACGTGGTGGAATTCTGGGCGACCTGGTGTCCGCCCTGCATTCAGAGCATGCCCCACCTGGCGTCTTTGCAGAACGAATACGGCGACAAAGTCAAATTCATCGGCGTGACGGACGAAAGCGAAAACACGGTCTCCGGATTCTTTGGCAAGCAGAGTCCCGTCGGCAAGACGTGGGACGAACTGCTCAGCTACCGCATTGCCATTGACGATGAGCGACAGACCAACGCCGCGTTTCTGGAAGCTGCCAATCAGGGCGGCATTCCCTGTGCCTTCATCATCGGTCGCACGGGCAACGTGGAGTGGATCGGTCATCCCGTGGAAATGGACGAACCCCTGCAGATGGTGGTCGACGGCACGTGGGACTCGGAAGCGGCTCGCACTGACTTCGTGAAGTCCATCGAGATGGAAAAAGACATGATGGCCTACGAAGCGAAGTTCGCTTCCGCTCAGCAGCGGGGTGACTTCAAAGGGGCCGCCGCCATGTGTGACGAACTGCTGGCCAAGTACCCCGACATGATTCAGATCGCCGGCTTCAAGATGCAGTTCCTGATGCAGGGCAACATGATCAAAGAGCTGAACGAAACAGCGGCTTTCGTCATCAAGTCTGCCAACGATGACCCCATGATGCTGCAGGCAGTGGCCACAATGCTGACCATTGGCACTGACAGCGAAGAGCGGGATCTGGATCTGGCGATGGAAGCGGCCGCCCGTGCCGTGGAACTGACGGAAGAAAAAGAGATCCCACCACTGGACGCTCTCGCCCGTGTCTACTTCACCAAAGGTGACGCGGCTTCAGCTGTCGAATGGCAGAAGAAAGCGGTCGCTCTTGAGCCGGAAATGGAATCGCTCACCAAAGCCCTCAAGAAATACGAAGAGGCACTGGCAGGCGATGGCGGCGAAGAAGCCAAAGAAGCGCCAAAAGAAGATGCCAAAGAAGAGTCTGCTGAGAAGTAGACTGTGCGGCTCGTGACTTCCAGGTCACGTCGCGACACATGCCCAAAATGAATAGAAACGGCAGGCGACCTCGTCTGCCGTTTCTTTATGCGCAAAGACCGGAGGCTGACCGAGTGCCGCAGCAGGCTACGTCCGCCACCAGCGGACATCTTCCGGTGTCAGCGATCGATCGTGCAGCGCGGACGCGACCAGCACGCCGTCAACACCGGCCTGCTCGGCGGACGTCAGATCCGCCACATGCCGCACACCGCCACCGCACAGAATACTGGCTCCCGGCAGTTCTTCACGGATGTGACGGCAGACAGTCAACGACGTAATCCCCGATTCAGTGCCCACAGACGCCAGATCCAGCACAATGAACTGACTGAAACCCATTGCGGCAACGCTGTCAAAAATGTGCAGGATGGACTCGCCCTGCCACTGCGGTCCGCACAGCGGGACACCGTCCTGCATATCCAGACTGAATACGAGACGGTCCTCGCCAAACTCGTCCAGCAGTTCGCGGGCGATGGCGGCTGAGGGCACGGATTCCAGACCCAGTACGATGCGGTCGGCCTGCAGATCGGCAACCGCCTGGGCATCGGCCAGACTCTGCACCCCGGCATCGCAGTACATCTGTCCATCGGCCTGCTGCAGTTCCGCCAGCACACAGCGATTGAGCCGCTGATGTCGGATGGCGTCCAGATCGGCAACGTAAAAATCGCCCAGGCCAAACTGCTGCTGCAGAACCTGAAGAATGACAGACGGATCGACCGACTCGGTCAGCAGACTTTTGAGCGGACGATAACTCTCCCGCTGTCCTGCCACTCCGCGCACGGTGATACCGTCCTGTATGTCAATGACCGGTATGATCCTCATGGTTGCCTGTCAATGGTGCTCGCCCGTCATCCTGATCATCGCTGGCTGTCCGCTGGCATGCAACCGGCATCTGCAAAAGGGGACGTTTCGTTACTTTGGCTGCTGTGTGTTCAGGGAATTTGTGATGACGCCGTATCGGGAGATACTCCAGCCAATTGAGACTCTCCGGCAACAGACGTCGCGGGATTTCGGACTGAAACGCAGAACGGCACAGTTGTCCGTCGAAATACCGCGCGATTTGTTGGATTTTGGGCCGATGGCCTGGCCGGCAAAAGGTGCGTCTTCGACAATGCCTCCGTCGATTTGTCTTTGCTTCACCAGGAGTAGTCTTTCCAATGGCCACAAAGCCGTCCGTAATTATCAGTGCCTTCGCCGATGAGGCCGCCAACTACCGAACCGCTCTGGAACAAATGACGGCCCTCGCGGCGGTCGGGCTGCGGAATTACAGTCCCCGGTTTATTGACGTAGCGGGTGACGGCACGATCGAACACGTGGTGGATCTTGCAGCCGACAAACTGGAGCGTCTGAAAGAGTACCATCAGGAGTATGGCATCAGCGTGACCAGCATCGGAGCCCGCGTAGGCAAGATCAAACTGCTGGATGTGGATGATGGCTCACACAACAAATACGTTGATCCGCAGGAGTATCTGGACGGTGAAGTCGCGGCCACCATTCGCTGCGCTAAGGCGCTCAACACAAAGCTGATCCGCGGTTTCTCGTTCTACCATCCGCAGGGCACCAAACCGGAAGATCACCTGCAGCAGGCGGCTGACCGTGTGCGTCAGATTGTTGAGGCGTGTGCGGCGGAAGGACTGGTTTACGGCCTGGAAATTGAACCGAACCTTGTGGGCGAAACGGGGCCACTGCTGGCCGAACTGGCCAAACTGGTCGACCACCCGAACATGGTGCTGATTTTCGATGGTGGCAACGTGGCCGCCCAGAACAAGAATCCAGTTCAGGTTTACGAAGAATACAAGGCCACCGTGCCTTACCTGGGCTGGATGCACGTGAAGGACTACTCCATCGACCCGGACCTGGTCTGGACGGGAGCTGTGGACGAAGAACGACTGAAGAACTTTGTTCCGGCCAACGCGGGCGATGCGGGGCATGAACTTGTGTTTCGAGACCTCCGCGAACAACTGCCGGAAATCGAAGCCCGCCTGGAAAAACTGGGACTGCCCGGTTTCTATCTGGAAACCGAGCCGCACCTCAAAGGCGGCGGACAGTTTGGTGGCTTCAGCGGCCCCGATGGCATGGGTGTGGCGGTTCGCGCTCTGTGCTCGTGCCTGGATTATGCGGGCATCGACTACGACCTGCGGTCGTTCGCCGACATCCGCGCACTGCGTGGCTTCTAAAGAACTGAAACGGCTCTGCCGCGCCGCCGCCCGGAATCAATTCGGGCGCTGGCTGGCTGATTCGATCGCTCCGCGGAACCTCGCTGCTGGTCCCGGACTGCCAAAGGACGTCTGATGTCCACTGTTCTGATTGTGACCTCGCCCGATGACGCCGTCAGTCTGGTGCCGTGGGCCAGTCTGATGGCTGACGCTCGGGGCAGTCGCCTGACCGTGGTGATTGTGCAGCGTCGTACGGGCGAAACGAGGCTGCAGGAGATCACGGAGGCCACCGACGACGATTCCGAACTGGTGACGCACGTGCGGCGCACTGTCGCACGCGTGTATCATCGCCCAGCACCGGCAGAAGCGTCAGCGGCGGGGCTCGGCAACACCCCCGAGACTCACCTCGATCCTCGCCCCGAAGACGAATCGACCGTCGGCGAGGCGGCCGCCAGCGGGCAGTCGGCTCTGAATCTGCCTGCCGCGTTCGCTCCGGTTGAGCGCCCTGAACTGCGGCTGCTGGCGGGAGAACGCTGGTCAGACGATCTGGGGCCCCTCATTTCCGGACTGCAGCCGCACTGTGTCATTGTCCCCGCGCCGGCTTCCCTGTCCGGTGAGGACGACCAGTGGCAGCCTCGACTGACTGAGCATCTGGACTGCGATGTGGTCCTGCTGCGTGATGATGCGGTGGCAGTGACCGGCAAACTGTCTATCGGCGTGTTCCTGTCAGAGCGCGCCAACAACGCGGCGGCGCTGGAACACGCGGGCAGTCTGGCAGAGCGCTTTGATGGGGCCGTCACGGGCATCTATATTGAACCGGCCGTTGGTGACGACGCGGCATCGGTCGGACGTCGGCGTGTTTCGCTGTTGCTGGAACGCAAGGTCAGCCCGCGGATTCGCCATCTGTTTACGCCGGATGCTGTCGTCGCCGGATCAGCGTCCGAAGCCTGCCGAATGATCGATGGCGGACGATTCGACATCCTCATATACGGTTCGCGTGATGCCGGAGAGCTGCGGCGATTCCTCAAAGCCAGCCCGGTGGCGGCCGCCGACCATGAAATCCCCGCCATTGCCGTGGTCAGTCAGGGCGACAGTTTTGGCACACGACAGTGGAATCGGTTCGACGGCTGGGTGCGATCGTTCGTCCCTCAGCTGTCTCGCGAAGAACGCATCAATCTGGTGACTCGCATCCAGACCAGTTCGCAGTGGGACTTCGACTTTGTCTGCCTGATCAGTCTGGCCACGCTCATCGCCTGCCTGGGACTGGCGGAAAACTCCAACGCGGTGATTGTGGGCGCGATGCTGGTGGCGCCGTTGATGACGCCCATCGCCGGTGTGGGTCTGGGCGTGGCTCATGCCAACGCTCATCTGACCAAAGTGGCCTTTCGCACGGCCCTGCGAGGCTTTGTCACGGCCGTGCTGATTGGCGTGATCTTTGGGCTGATCGTGCAATTGGGCGCCCGCATTGGCTGGCTGCCGCCGCTGGACACCTCCACCGGGTTTCCGAATGAAATGGAAGCCCGCACTCACCCGCAGTTTTATGATCTGCTGATTGCCCTGGCCAGCGGCATCGCGGCCGCTTACGCGATGGGGCGTCCCAGCCTGTCGTCCGCACTGCCGGGCGTGGCTATTGCCGCCGCACTCGTACCTCCCATCGCCACCTCCGGCATCGCCCTGGCGCACGCGGAGATTCTCAAGGGAGTGGGAGCGCTCCTGCTGTTTCTGACCAACATGGTGACCATCATCCTGGGCACCTCACTCGTGTTTCGCTTTGTCGGCATTCGCTCGCAGAAAGAAGGCCCCAACACCGCGCGGTGGCCACGTTATGTTCTGCTGCTGCTGGTGGTGCTGTCCGTCATCATCACCTGCGTGATTGAGCTCAAAGAACGCGCGGCCCCGGCGTAATCATCTGACAACCGCCGCGGTTTCTCGCACGACGGCACGGCGTGCTGAACACAGCGTCATACAGGCATACAGCCGGCCGCCTCCTGCGGCATGCGGCAGCCGGGACAATTCAGGGCAGCTCAATCTGTGTTTCCAGAGAACGGGCGAAGGCGCCGTATATGCCTTCGGTAAACAGCACAAAGCGAACTTCGGCTGGCGCTTTGTGCCACTTTTGAAAGTCCGTCACCGTCTTGATGGCGACGTTTGCCGCCAGATCCAGCGGATAGCCAAATGCTCCCGCACTGAGAGCCGGAAAAGCGATCGACTCGCATTCGTGTTTCACGGCCAGCTGCAGACACTTCCGATAGGCCGACTGCAGCTGCACGGGCTCGCCCTCTTTTCCGCCCCGCCAAACGGGACCAACCGCATGAAACACGTACTTTGCCGACAGGTGACCGGCCGTGGAGACAACCGCTTTGCCGGTGGGACATCCGTCCGGATACTTTTCGTCTGTCTCCGCCATGATGGCGGGGCCCCCCGCACTGTGAATGGCTCCGTCCACGCCACCGCCGCCCGCCAGCGACGAATTGGCCGCGTTGACGATGGCGTCCACCTGCTGTTCGGTGATGTCTCCCTGGACCAGATTCAGTTTGCAACCGCAGATATTCACAAGCATGCTGTGAAGCCTCTATTCGAGTAACCGTCACTCCCGCTGAGCGATTTTGGCACGCTTGTACCGAACTGAAAACCGCTTGAAAACGACAACGGCCGGGAAAGTCCAACCTGGCGGGGATTCTGTGAGGAAGACTCAAACCAGAAGCCCCGACGCACAGGCAGTTCGCAGGATCGATCGCTGCACGCGGTCGGGGCGCTCGACGCGACAACTCCTGCGTTCCGCCAGGCAGGCTCGGCGCACAAAAAAGCCCCGACGGCTCGTGACAGCAGTCGGGGCTTGCTGGAAATGCACCCGTTCAGCTCAGCGGGTGTCCGCCGGACACGGTCGCTCGCCCACTCCGTCGGCTGCGGCACCAGTTGCCAGGCAGGTCTTCCAATCGACAGACAAACCTACACCATGGCAGGCGACACCGCGGATCTTCGCGGAAAATTTGCGCAAACCACGTGTTGACGCAGCCTTCTCCTGACAGTTGCCGCTGTCAGTGAAATCTCACCGGTGACGAACACTTAAACCGTGGTGCCGTCTGGGATGTTTGTGCCAGCTGTCACGTGAGCGTGAGGACCAATGCGGCAGTCTGCTCCAATGGTGACACCCTGGTCGATCACGCAGCCAGGATAAACAACAGTGTCGCCACCGATCGTGACACCGACATCCACCGACGTCTGCAGCGGGTCCACAATCGTCACCCCACTGAGCATCAGCTGTTCCAGCACGTCTGCCTGAATGTGCCGACGCACTTCCGCCAGCTGGAGCCGATTGTTGACGCCAATCGCTTCCTGAATGGTCAGGCTGCAGCTGGCCGACACGCGGTGCCCATCGTCCATCAGAATGCGGGGACAGTCTGTCAGATAGTACTCCGCCTGCACATTGTTGGGCTTAAGCTGTCGCAGCGACGTCAGCAGCAGCTGCGTGTCAAACGCATAGCAGCCCGTGTTGATCTCAGTGATTTTTCGCTGTTCGTCCGTCGCGTCTTTGTGCTCCACAATGCAGGTAAACTGCCCGGCGTCGTCCCGCACCACTCGCCCCAAACCGTCGTTGTCTTCCGTGTCTGCGGTGCCAATCACACAGGCGGAACCATCGGCCGCCTGAGCGTCCAGCAGGGCTTTCAGGGAAGAACCCTGCAGCAGCGGCGTATCGCCTGCCAGAATAAGCGTGGATCCGTCGTGTCCCTGCAACTGCTCCTCGGCCATCATGACCGCGTGGCCCGTGCCGTTTTGTTCCACCTGCTCGGCGAACACCACATCACTGTGATGCGACAGGGCGTCTCTCACCAGCTCGGCCTTGTGGCCCACAATCACCACCAGTTTTTCCACGCCGGCTTCGCGCGCCGCGTCCATGACGTACTCAATCATCAAACGACCACAGACCGGATGCAGCACCTTGGGGGTCTTCGACTTCATGCGGGTGCTCTTGCCTGCGGCAAGAATGACGGCGACAGGTGCGGTCATGAGTGCTTCCTGAAAGAAATAAAACGAGCCGGCACAGACGGCCGCTGCGAGAGTGTATGAAATCCGGTTCCTCAACCACCGGCCGACCACCTGTGATCCTCAGCCCCACTGGCACCACACGGGTGAACGCCGACAGCGTCGTCGTTGCCGCCCCGGCATCCACGGCATCCGCGACATCGAGGGGCGTAACCGGGCTTAGTACTTCCAGCCGAGTCGGGCGATGAAACCGGTGTTGGGCGAGAACGAGCCGTTGGCCGGAATGCCGTATTCCACTTCACGATCGAACACCCAGCCCGCTTCGGTGAACCACGAGTAGGTGCCCGCATCCATGCGGAACCCAATCAGCACACGCCAGTCGTCCAGCTGGGCCTGATCGCGTCCGCCGCCGGCGGTTCGCACTTCGTAGGCTTCCACGTGGTACTCGGCTCGAGCGTACAGCCATTTGGACCACTGGGCCTCGTTCCCCAGAAACAGGCTGACCATGGATTCAGGATACATCAGACGCCACTCCCACCAGTCGTCGCGATAAATCACACCGACGTGAGGAATGACGCGGTCTTCCACCCGATCCCAGTACTGAGCCCCCAGCACGAGGCTCCACCGCTGATCCAGCTGAAACAGAAAGGCTCCGCGACCATCCAGCTGGAAGGCCGCACTGCCCACCGAACCATCCAGATCTGAGTTGATCGAAGGCGTAATGCCCAGCTGAATGCCAACAGGTCCACTCTGTGGTGTCTCCAGCTGGAAGTCCCAGCCAAAACGAAACGCTTTGCCGGGCAGTCCGGGTCCACTGTTGGGGCCGTCCCAGTTGCGCAAACGGAACTGGTTGGTCCACGTCATGATCCAGCCGGGCATGAACAGGCCCGTGTAACCCAGATCATAATCCACACCAAACTGCTCAAAGCCGCCCGTGGCTCCGGCCACGCCGCTGTTGGGCATCCATTCCAGATCCAGATCAGAATGCCAGCCCATGCGATAAGGGCGGGGGCCATTGACTCCAGGCACAGAAAATCCACCGCCGTAGCCAGGAGCGCCATACCCCGGTGCTCCAAAACCGGGCCCACCGAAAGGCCCATAGGGAGCATAAGGGCCATAAGGCGCCACGGGAGCCGCCGGAGGCATACCGTTGGCAAACGGATCCGTATAAACGGGCGGTGAAAAAGCGTTCCAGGTGGAGGGCGCCGGAGTCGTCAGGCTGCCGGGTCCCAGTGGCTGCGAAACGGGCGGATTGACGATGGGCGCCTGACCCGCCGGGGCGGCCTGCGCCGCCGGGGCACCGGAGACTCCTGTGGCAGGAACACCGGCTTCCGGCGGCAAAGGAACGCCACCCTGAGCTCGGAAAATGATGTCCGAAGCATGCCTGCCGCTGTGCTGACCAAACACGGGGGATGCGGGAAGCAGTCGAATCACATCATCGGCCGTCACCACCGAAGTGGAAGACAGCGTGACGATTGACGTGATCAGGGCGAAGCAAAAGTGAAGAGATTTCACGTTTACGGCCTTTGTGGAGAGGCTGTGAGACGGGTGCTGAAACCAGGCAAGCCGGCCTCAGCGGTCGCCGAAGTCATGCAGCGGGATTGCTGGCGAATGACTTCAACTTGAGAGAGGTTGAGCGGATTTTCTGAAATCCCGCAATTGCGTCAACAGCACTTCACCCCGCAAAGCACACTCTGCCGGACCGCAATTCCCAATTGCAGCCCCCCTCACGCCGGTTCGGCATTAACTGCCGCAGTCGTCCGTTCATGCACGTATTTACCGGTCGTAAGTTGCCTCGCGACCCCGCACGTTTTCCCGCACCTGGCCATCCACAAACACGGTTTCCCCATGGACAAATGTCCGCACGGCCCACCCCTGCAGAGTCGTCCCGTGCCATGGACTCCAGCCGCTTTTGGTCAGCTGGTTCTCATTGAGCACGGTGTCTGTCTTATTCATATCCACCAGCACCAGATCGGCATCATACCCGGGGGCGATGCGGCCCTTATCGGCAATGTTCCACACCCGAGCCGGCGCTTCGCACATCCACGACACCACCTGCTGCAGCGTGCAGCGGCCACTATTCACCTCATTGAGCATTAGCGCCAGGGAGTTCTCCACCGCCGGCAGTCCGGAAGGAGACTGCGGATACGGCTGGTCTTTCTCTTCCAGCGTGTGAGGAGCGTGGTCTGTGGCCACCACCTCAATCGTGCCATCCAGCAGTCCTGCCCAGATCTCCTCGTTGTCAGCCTCTGTCTTGATCGAGGGGTTCATCTGCACCAGCGAACCCAGCCGCTCATAATCGCCAATATGAAACAGCAGATGATGCGGGCACGCTTCGGCGGTAATCAGATCGCTGCATGTGCGCAGAAATTTGACCTCATCGCCCGTTGACACATGCAGCACGTGAAATCGGTGCTGATGGCGGTCGGCCAGATCCACCGCCCGTTTGGTCGCAATCAGGGCCGCGGCGTGGTCACGAATCTGACTGTGGTGCGTCCACGTGCTGCCGCCGTTCAGACGCTCGGCGTTGGCCCGTACGGTGGCTTCGTCTTCGCAGTGAGCACAAATGGGCAGGCTGGACTCACCAAAGATACGTTCCAGTGCGGCCTGCTGATCCACCAGCAGATTGCCCGTGCTGGAGCCAATGAAGATCTTGATACCAGGCGTCCGCTCGGCGGCTGCCAGCACCTCCACGTTGTCCGGCGTGGCGCCAATGTAAAAGCCGTAGTTCACCACGCACTTTTCGGCCGCCACATCCAGCTTGGTGTGCAGCGCATCAATGGTAATCGTGGCCGGTTTGGTGTTGGGCATTTCCAAAAAGGTGGTCACCCCCCCTTTGGCACACGCCCGGCTGCCAGTGGCCAGATCCTCTTTATGGGTCAGCCCCGGATCGCGAAAATGCACCTGATCGTCAATCACCCCCGGCAACAGATGCAGCCCGGTGGCGTCAATCACATCGTCGGCCACGACATCGGCATCCGCGTTGATATCAGCGATTTTGCCATCTTCGACAAGAATGTTGGCCGCTTTGGTCTCATCGGGAAAAACAACCGTGGCACCAGTGATCAGCGTTTTCATGCGTCCGTCTTGTTTGAGCTGCAGTCAGGCAGTGGGTGTAAAAAACGGCGACGTACCTCGGGCACGTCGCCGCTGTTTCACCTTATCGATTTCACGAGCCGCTATTTAGTCGCGGCTGCAGCTTCCTGTTTTTTTTCGTCCTGATTCTTTTTGATGGTGCCATACATATGACCGCCCACCTTGCCGTGTGCCCACGTGCCGGCGTAGCGATTGCCATCAAAAATCACCTTGGCTGAAAACTCCGTACCCAAACCGGGAATCGTGGCATTTTCCAAAGAGACCATCGGCGTGTTGCCTGCCCAGACAATCGGCACGGTCACTGGCAATCGGGCGTCCGTCTTGCCGTATTTGATCCGCACGTTAAACGTCCACAAATTGCCAACCGCCTTGTTGACACTTTCAATCACATAAGATTCCGGCTTGGGCAGCGCGTCCGTTTTGCCATCCACTGTGTAGACGCCCGTGAGCGTCACATTCCCCAACTGCTCGGCAAACGCCTTCTCACGGGCGGCCACGTCCGCTTCGGAGGGTTCATCAGCGACTGTCGCCGCACCAAAAGCCGAAAACAGCACCGCGGCACACGCAGCGGCGATGGACAGGGAGGTGAACGGACGGATCATGGCATGACTTTCTTGACGCAGAGGAATCGGGGGCGCATGGCAGGCTGCTGTTTCAGATTGTAGCACGGACATCGGCCGAATAAAGTGCTGCCGTTGCCCATGCCGACCACTGGCTGAAAGCCGTCACGCGCGTTAACAACTGTTCACAATCTCACCGTTTGCGTGTTTGGAATCTTCCCATGACCGCCCTCTACTGCATTCTTCTGGCCGCCACACTGGTCACGACCGAAGATTTTCGGCCGGTCGGCACGCTCGACCATGAACTGCTCAGCGAATCCAGCGGCATCGCAGCCAGCCGCAATCACCCCGGTCACGTCTGGATCCACAACGATTCGGGCGATGAGCCCCACCTGTATCTGGTCAACCCGCGGGGCCAGCTCATCGCCATTGTCAAACTGACCGGTGCCGTCGCCACGGACTGGGAAGACATGTGCTCCTTCTCCATCAAGGGCACCCACTACCTGCTCATCGGAGACATCGGCGACAACGATCACCGCCGCGACGGCGACCGCAAACCGCTCAGCCGACTGTACCTCATCGAAGAGCCCAAAGTGCCCCGTGCCAACGGACTGCCCACCATCACCCATCCGGTGCGCAGCTTCATTGATTTCACTTACGAAGACGGCATCTTCAACTGCGAAGGGCTGGCGTGGGATCCCATCGACAAACAGGCCCTCGTACTCACCAAAGAAGCGCCCAACAAATGCGGCCTGTACGGCGTGCCGCTGGACATGCGTCGAAAACGTCAACAGGTGAAAGCGGATCGTTTGGCGTCCCCCTTCCTGCCCTATGTCACCGCGCTCGACGTGGCGCCCGACGGCAGCGAGCTCATTGTCGGTTCCATGTTCAGCGGACTGCGCGTGCAGCGCGCCGCAGGGCAGTCCTGGAAACAGGCCTTTGCCGCCAGTGCCGCTTCTGTGGATCTGCCAGGCCGCATTCAGGGAGAAACAATCTGCTACGATCCCACCGGCCAGTGGCTGTACCTGAACAGTGAAGGCCGAAATCAGCCGCTGTGGAAAATTCGCGTGCCGCAGTAAGCTGCCCGCAGTAAGCTGCCCGCAGACGCTGCCCGCAGACGCTGCCCGCATGCAGCAGGCCGCCTACAGCACAAAGCGACTCAGGTCTTCGTCCTGCCGAATCTCGGCCAGACGCTCGTTCACAAATGCCTCGTCCACCACGATGGTCTTTGCACCGCAGTCCGGCGCCTCATAGCTGAGTTCTTCCAGCAGGCGTTCCATAATCGTCTGCAGTCGCCGCGCTCCGATGTTCTGAGTGGTCTGATTCACGTGAAAAGCGGTGTCTGCCAGCGCCAGAATTCCTGACTCCGCATACTCCAGCGTGATGTCATCCACAGCCAGCAGCTCCGCATACTGCCGCGTGATCGACCCCGAAGGCTCTGTTAAAATACGGACAAAGTCTTCCTTGGTCAGATCCTGCAACTCCACGCGAATGGGAAAACGTCCCTGCAGCTCGGGCATCAGATCCGACGGCCGCGATCGGTGAAACGCGCCCGCCGCAATAAACATGATCTTCTCCGTCGAAATATTGCCGTAGCGCGTTTGAATCGTGGTGCCTTCCACAATCGGCAGCAAATCCCGCTGCACGCCCTGACGACTCACATCAGCCGACTTTGTCCCCTCACTGCTGCTGCACACCTTGTCGATCTCATCGATAAACACCATGCCCGACTGCTCCGCAAGGGCGATGGCTTCTTCCTGAATAACCTCCTTATCCAGCAGCCCTTCCACTTCCTGTTCCAGCAGAATGCGTCGCGCATCGGCCACCGTAACCTTCCTTGCAGAATTCTGCTTCGGCATCATCCGGTCCAGCATGCCCTGCAGATCCATGTCCATCTGATCCGAACTGCCAGCGCCCATATTCGTGAACACCTGCACGGGCGAAGACTTCTGCTCCACCATTAGTTCCACCTGACGGTCTTCCAGGCTTCCATCCCGCAGCATCTGGCGAAACTTCTCCACCGTCCGTTGATGTCGAGCGTGCTGTGTCCCCGGATCTTCTTCGTCGTCCAGACTGACGGGAGTGGGCTCAAACGGCACCAGCAGTTCCAGCAGTCGCTCTTCCACCTGAGCTTTGGCCGGCTCCTCCACGTCCCGACGCTTCCGCGTTTTCACCATCCCAATGGCCGACTCCACGAGATCGCGAATCATGCTCTCCACGTCGCGGCCATAATACCCCACCTCGGTGTACTTGGTGGCTTCCACCTTCACAAACGGCGCCCCCGTCAGCGTGGCCAGCCGCCGCGTGATCTCCGTTTTGCCAACGCCCGTGGGGCCAATCATCAGAATATTACGCGGCGTCACTTCCTGCCGCATTTCGTCAGAAAGATTCTGCCACCGCCAGCGGTTTCGCAGCGCAATGGCCACCGCCCGTTTGGCCGCGTCCTGTCCGACAATATGTTCATCCAGCCGGGCCACCACCTGCTGTGGCGTCATTGAAGTCGTGTCTGTCATCGTTGTCGTTATCGCTGCCGTTGTCGCTGCCTGTCGTCTGTCCACTGTCTTCTGTTTTCACCAGCAAAGGCTCAGCCGCCGACGGAACGCGGGCCAGCCTCTAAAAAAAACCTCGCGACGGTCCACCCTCATCAGGCCGTCGACGGCAGCTGTTCCAAAATGATGTTGTCGTTGGTGTAGATGTCGACTTCCGCCGCCACGGCCAGCGATTCCCGCACGATGTCTTCCGCCGCCAAATCCGAATGCTTCACCAGCGCTTTGGCCGCGGACGTCGCATACGCTCCCCCACTGCCAATGCCCACCACGCCATCGGTCGGCTGCACCACATCCCCCTGACCGGTCAGCAGCAGCGTGATCTCCGCGTCCGCCACCACCATCATCGCTTCCAGCTTCCGCAGCGCCCGGTCTGTCCGCCAGTCTCGCGCCAGCTCCGTGGCCGCCCGGGCGATGTTCCCCGGAAAATCCTTCAGCCGGGTCTCAAACCGCTCCATCAGCGCGAACGCATCGGCCGTGGAGCCCGCAAATCCCACCAGCACCGTATTGTTCAGCAGCCGCCGCAGCTTCCGCGTGTCCGACTTCATGATCGTATTGCCATACGTCACCTGACCATCCGCCCCCAGCACCACGGTGCCCCGATGACGGACCGCCAGCACGGTCGTTGATCTCCACTTCGGCTTCTCAGACATCACACCCGCCAGACGCAAACGCTCACGACAAACACGAACAGTTCAACCACACAGAATTCAACCGCTCAGCCGAACCCCACACTACCGCCCGGATCGGTCCCGGTAATCCAGCTGACCTCGCCAGCCCAGCTTGCGGTGCAGCGTGTTGTAATAACTGTGACCGGAAAAACGAACCAGCTTAAACGTGGCGGCCGCACGTTTCACCACAATCCGGTCTCCCTCCCCAATCGGACGACTAATCTGCCCGTCAATCACCAGTGTCACGCCCTCCGGCGGATTCGCCACCGTCAGCTCATACGTCCGCTCCGCCGAATCCACAATCGGACGAATCGTCAGCGTGTGTGGACAAATGGGCGTAATACAAAACGCCTGCAAATCCTGACGCATGATCGGCCCGCCCGCCGACAAATTGTGCGCCGTGCTGCCCACCGGCGTGCTCACAATCAACCCGTCACAACTAAACGTCGTGATCGGCTCACCATCAATCTCCAGATCAATGTCCAGCATCTTCAGCGATCCGGCCGCCGTCACCGTCACTTCATTCAACCCCAAATCAGAATGCACCTGCCCCTCCGTGTGATGCTCACACCGAAACATCAGATGCTCACTCACCTCATACTCCCCGTCCCGCAACTGCCGCAGGTTCCCACAAAAATCACTGACCGTAATGTCCGCCAGAAAACCGAGCCGTCCCAAATTGATGCCCACAATCGGCAACTGACTCGTCCCCAACTGCCGACACCCACGCAAAATGGATCCATCGCCGCCAATCACCACCACAATATCGGCACCCGGATCCTCGGGGATCTCATCCCGCCGCGCATAAGTGCCCACCACCTGGACACCTTCCGTCTCCTGCATCAACGGCAGCAGCTCATCCCAGGCCTCCAGCACCTCCGGACGGTCACTGCCCGTCAGCACAATCAACTTCAATGGACCATCAGACATCTTCAGCCAATCCACCAATCCCCGGAAGAAACCACCTCATCCACACTCAACAAGACACACCTCCACCCCCACCGGTGCGCCGCATCCTAAACAATCCCCCCTCTGGCCGCACCCCCTCCCGCCCCCACACCACCACAGCCGGTTGGTCTTTCCACAACCGCGCTATAGAATCCGACCATGTCATCGGCAGAACAATATCTCAAACCGGAAGTCATTCAGAACATCGCCCGACTGGATCTGCGCGCGAAGTTCATCGTCGAAGGCTTCCTCACCGGCCTGCACACCAGCCCCTTCCAGGGATTCTCCGTCGAGTTCAGCGAACATCGCCGCTACAACCCCGGTGACGACCCCAAAGACATCGACTGGCAGGTCTTCGCCCGCACCGACCGCATCTACGTCAAACGCTATCAGGCCGAAACCAACATCACCGGCTACGTGCTGATGGACCTGTCCCGCAGCATGGCCTACACCTACCGCCAAAACCTCACCAAGTTCGACTACTGCATCTGCCTGGCCGCCGCCATCAGCTACCTGATGGTCCACCAGCAGGACCCCGTCGGCCTCATCACTTTCGGCGAAGAACTCCGACAAAGCCTTCCCGCCCGCAGCCGACGCTCTCACCTGGGCAACATCCTCTCCGTCCTCCAGCAATCCACCCCCGAAGGCGAAACGCACATCGGCGCCAATCTGCAGCGCATCGCCGGCATGATCAAAAACCGCAGCCTCCTCATGCTCATGTCGGACCTCCTCACCGATCCCGACGAAGTCATCGACAGCCTCCGCATGCTCCGCTACGCCGGACACGACGTCATCCTCTTCCACGTCCTCGATGAAGCCGAAGTCACCTTCCCCTTCTCCGGCAGCGTCGACCTGGTCGAACCCGAGTCCGATGACCACCAAATCGTCGACGCCGCCGGCATTCGCGCCGACTACCTCGACGCACTCAACGAACTACGAACCCGCTACCGCGAAGAATGCTTCTCCCTCGGCGCCGACTACGTCGCCCTCGACACCAGCATGCCCTTCGACAAAGCCCTCACCGAATACCTCTACCAACGCCAAGCCCGCTTCTAGCCGGGACGCCCCGGCGGGCGGTGGCGGGGGTGGGCGGACTCTGCGTGGCGAGTCTCTGCGCCGATCGCTCCCGCTGGTCGCTTCGACAACCGAGGTTGGATCCGCACTTGACCCGGAGGCCGCGAGTCGCGGCAGACCATGGCGGGGGCCGCTGCTACGCAGCTGGAGTCGATTCTTTGTGGAGCGTCTCTGCGCGCCGCTTCGCTTACAGTCGCTTCGCGTTGCTCCGCTAACGACAACCGAGATCGGATCCGCGCCTGGCCCGGAGGCCGCGAGTCGCGGCGGACCGTGGCGTAGGTGGGCGGACTCTGCGTGGCGAGTCTCTGCGCCGATCGCTCCCGCTGGTCGCTTCGACAACCGAGGTCGGGGCCGCGCTTAGCCGCGAGTCGCGGCAGACCATGGCGGGGGCCGCTGCTACGCAGCTGGAGTCGATTCGTTGTGGGACGTCTCTGCGCGCCGCTTAGCTTACAGTCGCGACGCTCCGCTTACCCGTTGCTACCCTCGCCACAACCGAAGTCGGATTCACGCTGGGCCGCAAGTTGCGGCGGTCCGTGGCGTGGGCGGGAACGACGCCACGACCGCATAAGCAAAACACAGATGCGGTCTCAAGGACACCTTCCGGCCGGGCGCCAACAGCCAGCCACGCTCGTTTAGCGTTTGACATCCGGCTTCGCCGCATGCCACGGGGCTCGAAACAAACTGCCCCCGCGACGATTTCCCGGTAGTGACGACGTGCGAAATTCCCACACACGCTTTTTCTCTGGCGTCACCGCAAACACCCAGCCGCTTTCTCCGCAGCAAATCAGCGTGTTGCCATTCGGCAGCCGCTGGGCGCCGGAAATTCGATCCGAGCGAAACACGCCTTCGTCACTGTACGACCAGCGAAACGCCTGGGGCTCATACGGCGCCCTATCAGACAGCGGATACGAGCCCTCTTTGGTCACCGGCGATGCAAATTCATCGACAGAAGAATACGGCCGGTTGAATTGGTCGCCGTTGTTAAACAGCAGAAAATTGCCCGCCCCCGGTCGTCCTTCGTCAATCCACCGCACATCGTGCTGAGCAAAGAACTGCCGATCAAACGGAAATCCGCCGTAGTACGCCTCCGGATTACCCCAGCGATACAGCAGGTCGCCACCTTTGCCCGACTTGCCGCCCGCATGCCCGGCCGCTTCTCCCGTTGTCGTGGAATGATCAATAATCCACGCTTCATCAAACCACCGCGCACTCAACGCGATCTGATCCAGCTCCGCGTTGTAATCCACCGAGTTCATGTGGATCCAGTCAGAGCCCCCACGCCGAATGCCATAGTTGATGTCCACCAGCTCCGGATGATCGGGCACCCTGGCAAAGTTATCTTTCGACTTATCAAACTGCTGCACGAGGTGATCCCACAAACGCCACTTCCACACCACCTCGGCATCGTTTCTGCCCTTCGGCTTCAACTCCAGAATCGTCTCCGTCCACAGCGCATCAGCACTCATCGTGTTCGGATCACGTCCGGCCGCCACCGCTTCAGCAAACGTGTGCCGCTCCCACACAATCGCCAGCACATTCCCATTGGGCATCGGCTCCACATCGTGATGATGATGTATCTCATTATTCGACAGCGTGTAGTCCCACAGCAGCTCACCATCCCACGAAATCTTCTTCACCCGGCCCCCCGCCCCACCCCGCGCGTTAAACACGCGGCTTTGAGCCTTCGCTGTCCGCAACAAAGACCCATCTTCCAGCAGATACGTTGCATTCGCTGGCCCCTCCTGGCAGTCCCACTGATGAACCACCTGACCATCAGCATCAATCAAATAGGCCATCGGATCGCCCATCGGGGCAATCAGCACATGGCCACCCCCAATCCCCTCATCCGCACTCGCCAGCCCGCAAACACAACAAACCGCCAACCAACTCGCCACTCGAATTCTCATGGTGTCCCTCAATCCAACAGACCTCATCACAAATCCACACCCCACTAACCCCACACACCCCAAAAAAGTGTCGGCCTGCCTGCCGGGACGCCCCGGCGGGCGGTGGCGTGGGCCGCTGCTGCGCAGCTGGTGACAATTCGTTGTGGTGCGGCGCTGCGCCGACCGCTCCCGTTGGTCGCTTCGACAATTGGGATCGGGTCCGCGCTTGGCCGGGAGCAACGTGGACCGGCCATGATGGCCCCAATCGGAAGATGGGCTGAGCGCGGCGACTCAGACGAAATGACCTCCCCAGCGGTTGGCAGCGTGCGTCGTGCGGGAACGATGCGACTATGGACAGGGGAAACAGAGTGGCGGCGCGAAGGGCCACTGCGGCACCGTAACATTGCTGATACCGGGATTCGCCTCCGCACAGCCCGGCCGACACAAGCTAACTCACAGGCCGACCAACTGAGACAGCACACCACGCTGCTCCCGGCCTGGCGCAGATCCGATCTCAGTTGTCGAAGCGACCAACGGGAGCGACGTAAGCGAAGCGGCGCGCAGAGACGCTCCACACCGAATCGCCCCCAGTTGCGCAAGCAGCGTCATTCGCCACCGTCCGCCGCGACTCGCGGCCGCCGCCGCCCGTCGGGGCTCCCGGCCAAGCGCGGGCCCGACCTCGGTT
>JANSXP010000027.1 GCA_024742875.1 Planctomycetaceae bacterium
CCCAAAGGCAGGCAGGTGCAGTGGCGCTGTGAGCGTGGCCAGTGCTACCCGATGTATGTGCAGCCAGTCTATCCCGCGATCGTGCAGCAGCAGCCAAGCCGGCCCACAGTCCCTCGGCCTGTCGATCAACCAGCGCCGTCCCTTGATATGGATGAGGTGCTTCGAGACGTGAAGATCGAGGTGGTGAGTTGGCTTGAGTCAAACAGAGAGCAGCTCCGGGGCTCAGATGGCCAGGACGGGAATTCGCCGGAGCTTGATCTCAACGAGCTGGCCGACGTGATCACCTCGAAGTATTCCGAGCGAATTCGGGGGCAGGATGGCGAGAGCGTTTCCCCCGCCGTTCTCTCAGCAATCAACGCTCGCCTGTCCATGCTCGAACAGGGTCGGCGAGTTCTGATCATCGACGGGGACACAGTCCTCGATGACGAAACCTACAAGCCGGGAGAAGCCATCGTCCTTGATGTGCAACGTCTTACCCAATCGTGAGCGAGCCAGTGCGCCCGGATTCCATATTTGAAACTGCCGTATTTGGGGACGGCATTCTTTCAATCCCCATCTTTTCTGAGGAACGAATTCCAATGACCAACGAAAGTGAACCAACTCGCGCCTATGGCCCTGTTGAGCAGACGGACGACACCCGTCAGGCCCAGCATGGTCTCGTCAACGATGCACCTGTTGACGTGAACTACAACGCGGTCGCAGCTCGATCGCAGTCTCTGACCATCGACGCCCTGGGCAAAGGCTTTGCTGCCGCGCAGGAACGTCGACAGATCATCGCTGACAAAGATCTGCTGCCGAAGTAATGGAACTGAGATCCCTCGACGAACTGGAACGGCAGATCCTTTCCGGACAGCCAGTTGACCTCAACCGTGTAGCCCAGCTGCAGACGCTGGACCTATTGCGGTTGGGGCGCCAGTTCGTCGTGGACTCCCTCGAACGACAAAAACAAGCGGACGAAGAACAACTCGGAGCGGCAAATGTTCAACAACGACGAAGCTCCGAATAAGGAGCACCTCTACGGACGGTATCTCAAGAGCCAGGACTGGCAGGACAAACTCAAGCGGCGAGCAACGCACATGGCCCTCGACATCCCGGACGATGACATGCAGATCATCACCGACAACCGCAGGACGGGGGACTCCACATTGAAGTCTCTGGCCACTCTTGCACTCGGCGGGCTCCTCGGTGGTGGTGGGCTGGCAGCAGGCATGTTCCTGAACAAAGCCCCGGAAGTGGCTGCACCAGTTATCGACCAGGCCACAGAACGGGTGGAGATCGGACTCGGACGAATTGAGGACTACCTCGGAAAGCAGGAAACAGAATGAACGCTTACGAACGAACACTGCAGGCAGACCTTGTTGATCTGCCCGAGCCACAGCAGCTTGAGATTCTTCAGGTGCTGTCACAGCAGAACATCGCCGCTCAGAATGTCATCACGTGGTTGCGAGAACGCAAGCTGTGGTTTGAGGGGCAGCAGGGCTACCGTGGTCCCGTTCAAGCGCCCTACGAAGGCACGGAAAGCACAGAACTCAAAGACGCCATTGACTACCTCTGGGCCACGCTCTTCGGTGATCAGAAGGTGGACGTGATTCGCACGACTGAGCCGCAGTGGGCCATGGAAGTGAATGGCGTGCTGGAAATCGTGCTGAATCTGACAGAGTTGCCAGAGGATGAGGAAGAGCAGCTCCGGGTCAGCCTTTACGAATACGGTGGCTTGCCACGATCAGTTACAGCTCGCTGAGCTTCGATCGCAAGCACCCGTCACCAGGCAGTGCTGTCTTCCTTCCGGCGAAGTCCTACTTCCTGAAGAACTACGCTGGCGCGATTCCGGGGTGTGAGCTATGTCCGGGAAAGCCCTCGGCTCTCAGGCTGTTGAGCAGCTGCAGAAGATGTATCAGCGGACTGCGCACCTCAAGCCCGGTCAGTCTGCTGACACTCGCAAAGAGAAGATTCGCGTCAATCGAAGGCAGGGCCAGCTTACGGAAGACCTGGCGTCCCCATTTGCTGTGATTGGTGCAGACCCAACAACAGCGCGATTCGAGTTCCTGACAGAAGGGGCCGATGGCCAACTGCACCCGACCGGCATTTTCAATGTTGTGACCAATCACGATCCTGGCGTATCTGGATCGAACGGCGACTATGTGATTGTGCAGCGAACGGATGGCTTGTGGATGCTGAGCAGCTCTGGCAGTTCGGGTGGGGGCAGTTCATGCGACTGTTGCCAGTGCATCTGCGAGGAGCCCATGCGATTGACCTGGGATCGGGATGCTCCATTCGCGATCGATCTGACGGGTGAGTACCCGCGATACCGAATCCGCAAGAACGGGCAGAAGTCAAAGCGAGCACAATTAGCTCCGATGATCCCCGACTTTATCGAGTTCCTAATGAGACGAAAGGAACGGGACGGTTTTGTGTTCAATCCAATTGGACGATATGGCAGGTTCACGTCTGACGGAGTCGGCAAGGCAGTGTCTGCTATCGGAGAAGAAGCAGGGATTGTCACAGACGAGGAAGAGGGCCGGCACGCGACGTGTCACGACTTCCGGCGGTCATTTGGCGACAGATGGGCGAGGCGATTGATGCCCGCTGACCTGAAGGAGCTGATGAGACACAAAAGCATCGAAACAGCAATGAAGTACTACGTTGGCAGGGACGTCGATGACATAACCGCGCGACTTTATGGGCTAGTGGAGGTGCAATCCGATGAAAATCCAACGCAAAATCAACTGGGAAATATGTGAGATCGATTTGAGTGGCATGCCCCGAAAGGAGGTCATCGCACTGAAACGCGAGATTGAGCAGAACCTCACATCTGTCTCCGATGCCATCGAGATCGCGATGCGAACGCAGAGCACAGCGGCTGGCCTGAGGAAGATGCAGCGAGCCAAACGCGCTTTGGTGGCTCAGCTGAACACGACGGAGAAACGCCTGCTTGAGCTTCGAGAAAGTGAGCGTCAGGCACACGAGGAGCAGCAGGAAAGGCTGCTTGAGGCAAGGCGAGACGTCGTCGAGCTGGAGCGAAGAATCGGAGAGAAGAACGCACGGGCGGAAACGTTCGAGAGAATATTTCTCCGCCAAGCAGAAATCCATCTGCCGCGTGGCACCTTCAATCACATCGCGAACCTCACACGGCTGTTGATGCCGAGAGAGTGACGCTGTTGCCGATTTTGTTGACAGATAGTCGGGACGACAAGATTTGAACTTGCGACCTCTGCACCCCCAGTGCAGCGCTCTACCAGGCTGAGCCACGTCCCGTTGCAGTCGTTGACAGGACTGAACTCGTGAGAATTGATCAAAACTCACTAGAGTCGACGGTAACTTTTCAGCTCCCGCCGGACGGCCTGTCCGCTGCGAAACGGGAGTCTATCACGGTTTGGCCGTGGTTCAACTCAACAAACCAAGTCTGTGATACCATGATCGCAAGTGCATGGCCGCTCGGGGCGAAATCCCCCCGTTCCTGCCGCCTCTTCGTGCTGCTCCTTGCTGCTCCTTCATGCGGCTCACGCACGACACGCGACGAGCATCCCGCTTTCACCCGGATCAGCACGCCGCGCGGATTCCGGACTCAGACAGGGCGATGTGCCGCAAGCGGAGAGGCAGAACGACCACACAGGCGTTCGGAACCTCCCCCGACGATCACTTCGCCTTTGGAGCAACGAAGTGGTCCGGATGCCATCGTTCTCGATCCTGCAGCAGGCGTGGTTTGCTGTGCACCAGCCCGGTGTCACCCTGCTGCTCCATCCACGCGGCGAGTTTCTGTCGCAGCTCCGCGACGCGAGCCTGATGAGCAGGATCATCGATGAGATTGTGCTGCTCCCACTTGTCCTTCTGCAGGTCAAATAACTCCCACTCCGGACGCTCGAAATAGCGGCCCACGATTGCAGCCGCGCGATCGTCCGTCTTCGCCAGTGCGGCCCACTCTGTCCAGTAGCCGCCCGCCATGGGCTTGCGGTCAAGATCCGAGTGATTCGTGTGAGCGAACTCCGGATGAAGATTGTGGATCAGCTTCCAGCGACTGTCGCGAACGCTGCGAATGGGAAAGATGTTCTTGGTGCCGTCACCCGTGTGGGTCGTGAAAATGAGATCGCGATGCTGGCTCGTCTGGCCCGTGAGGACTTTCGCAAACGAACGCCCATCCAGTTTTAGAGGCAACTGTCCATCACCGATGTCAATCAACGTCGGCAGCAGGTCGACCCAACTGACGAGCGCGTCAACTCGGGAACCTGCCTCGATGTGTCCCGGCCGGGAGACAATTAGCGGCACTCGGATCCCGTAGTCATAGAGATTCCACTTGGCGAATGGCCACTGTGATCCATGATCGCTGCTGTGAACGAACAACAGATCCTGACTCATGTGCTTTGCCGCGAGTCCACGAAGCTGCCCGATCAGACGATCGAGATCTTTGATTTCCTGGTAATAGGCGGCACGAAGACTGCGGGTTTCCGGAGTGTCCAGGTGATGCGGAGGGAACTCCACCTGCTGTGGATCAAACGTTGTCGGACTCGTCCAGGAGACATGGGGATTGCTGGTGCCCACAAACAGGCACAGCGGCTTGTCTGGCTGTCTCTTTCGCAGGAACGCCTCGACGTCCTGCTGCAGGCGATCGACGGCACTCGCCCGAGACACATGGTCGAAATGGAAACGCTCTGCCTTCCTGCAAAAACAAACAATTCAACCACACATCAAACAAAGCCATAAGATATTTTGTCACACCAGGAGTTGCCGCAATGCAGAAAACGACGCGTCATTCGACTGTATGCCGCTACCCCTGGCAGAGAATCACTACCCCGAGAATCAGCAGCGCCACGCAGGCGGCTTTCCGCAGACCGTTGCTTTCTTTCAGGTATAAGATGCCATAGGCAAAAGGCACGACGACCGAGGCTCGTCGCAGCGGAGAAATCACGGAGATGAGCGCGTCCGGGTCACGCAACGCGGCGAAGTAGCAAAAATCGGCCAGCAGCAGCGTCATCGCGACGGCAAAGATCGATGCTCTCAACTGCAGTGGCTGGTCACGTCGATCGCGGTAGAACCACCGCAGGCTGAGCGGAAGCATCACGGGAACGAGGTAAACCGAGAACCAGGCCTGAACGGTCGCCGGTGTGAAGTCGAACCGCTGCAGCAGTTGTTTGTCGTATAGCGCACTGGCGGAGCCCAACAGCGTCGCCGCGATCATGGCGACAACCGCCCGATTGTTGTGAAAGTCGATGCCCTCCTGACGGCTGGCACGTGACAGCAGAAAAAACGCCAGCATCACGGTCGCGATACCACACCATTGCCACGGGACCGGGCGTTCGCCCAGTAACGACACCGCGATCAGGATCGTCCATAACGGACTCGTTGCCCTGATCGGGGCCGACACAGAAAGGGGCAGGTGTTTGACGCCGTAAAGCGCTAGCGTCCAGGAAGCACCGACCAAAAATGACTTGCATGCCAGGCAGAAATGCTGGCATGCATTCAGTGCCTGCACGGCAAGGGGGGATTCACGCAGCCAAGTGTCTGCCCACGCTGGCGACCAGTATCGCAGCGCAATGGACGGCAGCCACAACGCAGCGGCCGTGCTGACCTGCAGTAACAGCACGGGGGGCACTGGGTTGCCATCCACCGCGCGCTTTTTGGCAATGCCGTAGAAACCTAACACGAGAGCCGACATCAGGCTCAACAGAATCCATTGCATGGGCATTTCTCGACGGGCACACCCATCAATGGCGTGCGCAAACTTCAGAATCGTCAGCCAACCACGTTCGCGGTCTTAACAATAACCACCAGAAAATTGACAGCCAATCGCCCCGGCTGCGTTTTCCTGCGTTGCTGGACGGCAGGCAAGGGCAGGAGCAAAAACGTCTGTTGAAGCCTGAGACGCCGGTCCGCATGCAGCGCCATTCCGATTCGGACGACAGCCTTGCCACAGAACTTTCAGCTTTGCCGAGAACACCTGGAAACTTCACCGGACATGAACATCACATCCTACGGTACGTCGTGTTCGAAGGGTCGACCATCGTCGATCCGCCAAAACACCGAGGAGGCTGTGTCGTATGGTCCGTTGCTTTGCTGCGATTCTGGTCCTTTGTTCTGCCGCTCAGGCAGAAGACGCCGTGGGAAAATGGCGAGTCCGCATTGATGGCGGAGGAGAGATCTATTCCGCGACGCTCTCGATTGCCAACGGTGAAGAGGGTTTCTCAGGAACCTACGAATCGGACGGTCGCCGCGTTCGTGTTGAGAAAGTTTCCCTCAAGGGAAAGACGATCACCGTTGTCGTGAACACGCAGCGATTCTCGAACCCGGTCGTGGCAACGTTTGTCGCCGACATCGACGGCAACGAGATTTCCGGCGAAGTGGATTTCAACTCTGGCTCACAATCCCGGGCTTACGACTTTGTGGCCAAACGACTGGGAGGAACGCGAGCGAAGACAGCCGCTGACGCCACGAAGGACAGTCAAGCGGCGACCTCGGAAGAAGTGGCGGCACCGCAGCCGGCAGCAGCCGCAGGACCAGTCACCCGTCGTTTCCGCAACGGTGTCGACAACTACAAGGGTGCACTGGATGCGGAGATCTGGGCCATTGCCCCCAGCAAGTCGCTTTTGAAACAGGGCACGATGACCACCGACGGAAACAACGGTGGGGGCGAGAGCCAGGTGCTCCTGCGTTTTGAAGACATCTTCGGCAGCAAGACTCCGCAGATCCCCAGAGGAGCCCGAATTCAGAGTGCCCAACTGACGGTCGTGGCCTTTGACCCGGGAACCACGTGCTACCTGCATCGCCTGCTGGTGCCCTGGTCTCCCGCCGTCACCTGGGATGGCATGGCCAACGGTATCACGGTCGACAACTCCGAAGCCTCCACAGTACGTGACGGCTTCACGTTTGCCGAGATCAACATGGACAAGCAGCTGGTGTACTTCGACGTCACTCCGACCGTGCAGTTGTGGGCAGACGGCGTCGAGAACTACGGCTGGGTGTTCATCAACACAGGCGGCAACGGCTGGGATTTTTACTCCTCCGACTGGTTGGAATCTGAGTTCCGTCCCATGTTGGAAGTCACCTACACCCATTCTTCATCAGGTCTCAAAACCACCTCTCTTCCTGCAACCACCGAATCCGGAGACAGCGCCCAATGAATCATCTGAAAAACACACGACGCTCTGCACTGCAACTGGGTACTCTCAGCGCACTGGGTCTGTCTCTGGGGCAAATGCTCAGAGCGGAAACTCGTGCTCCTGCCAAAGAGACGCCTCCCTGTGAGTCAGTTATTCAGATCTACCTGCCAGGCGGAATCGCCCATCAGGAGCTGGTTGACCCCAAGCCTGCGGCTCCTGTGGAGTACCGCGGCGAAATGGACTCCATCGAAACTTCGATCCCTGGGGTTCGGTTCAATGAGCTGATGAAAGAGACGGCCAAGGTGGCCGATCGACTGTGCGTGGTCCGTTCCATGACCCACACGGAAGCCGCTCACGAGCGTGGTACGCACAATATGATGACCGGCTATCGTCCGAGTCCGGCGATCGTGTATCCGAGCATGGGCAGTCTGATCAGCCATGAGCTGGGCGGCCTGAGCGAGCTGCCACCTTATGTCTGCGTCCCCGAACTCACCAGTGCGTTCTCCGGCAGCGGTTACCTGAGCTCCGCCTTTGGACCATTCACACTGGGCGGCGACCCCGCGCGGCGCAGCTTTAAGGTCCGCGATCTCGCACTGCCTGGCGGAGTTGACGAAGAGCGATTCGCCAAACGTAAGCGACTGCTGGCCGGCATCGACAGCACGTTCACCAATGCGGAATCGGCTGACGGTATCGATGCTATGAAGTCCTTCTACGAGCGAGCTTACTCAATGCTGGCGTCCAAAGAAGCCGTCGAAGCATTCAATATTTCTGCGGAAAACGACACCACACGCGATCTGTACGGACGCAACTCCGCAGGAGCCCGCATGCTGATGGCGCGTCGACTGATTGAAGCGGGAGTTCGCTTTGTCTCGCTGTCCTATGGAGCATGGGACACACACACCTACCACTTCCGCACGACGCTGCGACAGCTGCCTCCGTTCGACCAGGCCTTTGGCGCACTTATCGCCGATCTGGATGAACGCGGCATGCTGGAGAAAACAATGGTTGTCGTGTGCTCGGAGTTCGGACGCACGCCGATGGTCAACGCGGGAGCTGGCCGTGACCACTGGCCGCGGGTCTTCAGCACCATCCTCGCCGGTGGCGGAGTGAAAGCGGGCCACATTCATGGCGAATCCGACGCCATCGCTGCTGAGCCGGCCACCGCTCCGGTTTCACCAGAAGACTTCGCCTGCACTGTCTATCGTCAGCTGGGAATTGCCCCCACCAAAGAGTTGATGGCCCCCGGCAATCGACCACTGGAAATCGTTGATGGTGGCTCAGCGGTCGACGAGATCATCGCCTAGCGGCCCCATGCACGCTCCGACGGGTCAACACACGTCCGGTGCACGCACTGACATGAATCGGACCAGCACCTCTGCGGAGCAGGGGTCTTTTCTGCCAGGGACGAAACTGACAATGCAGCGAGAAACAACGTGGGTGCCGTAAAGCGATCTTCCTCCACATTGACAATTTGTTTGACACTTTGCCTGGGCTCCCTGTCGTTTGCCCAGGCTCCCCGTATCGAGCGGGTGGAAAAGGCGGGCGGCCAGCGTGGCACCGACTTTGAAGTGCAGTTCTCGGGCGAGCGACTCGGCGGGGTGGAAGACGTCATTCTGTATGACGAGGGCCTCTCGCTGGTGAAGGCGGTCAGTGATGACGACACGTCGGTCACCGTCACACTGCATGCGGACTCGCAGTGTCAGCCGGGCGAATACCCGCTGCGTCTGCAGACGCCTGCAGGTGTGTCGGATCTGTGCACGATCCACGTTTCACCGTACCGCCAACGGTCAGAATCGGAGCCCAACAACACGCCTGCCGCAGCGACGCCCATTGATCCGGGAGTCACCATCCACGGTCTGATTGAAGAAGGCGATGTTGACCTCTATCGCGTGACTTTGAAGCAGGGGGATCGTCTGTCGGCGGAAGTCGTGGGCATTCGCAACACACGCTATGTTTTTGACGCCCGCATTGCGGTTCTTGATGCGGACGGCAACGAGCTGACAGCCAACGACGACAGTGTCCTGCTGCGTCAGGATCCGATGTTATCGTTCCTTGCCCCGAAGGACGGCGACTATCTGCTGGCCATTCGTGAGGCCGCCTTTGGGGGCGATCTCGATTCGATTTATCAACTGCACATCGGCAGCCATCCGCGCCCCGTTGTCTGCTATCCGGCCGGGGGTATGCCCGGAGCGGAAGAGACAATCAGCCTGATTGGTGACGCCGCCGGCCCGATCGTGCAGACCACCTCGCTGCCCGCATCCATCGGCACAGTAGAGCTGTTCCCCGAAGACAAATCCGGCATCGCACCGACTCCCGTCCGCCTGCGAGTTTCACCGTTTCCCAACTCGCTGGAGCAGGAGCCAAATAACACGCCCGACAGCGCCACAGCTTCCGTCGTCGGTCTGCCCGTCGCTCTCAACGGGATTCTGCAAAAACGGGGCGATCTGGACGTCTTCCGATTTCGAGCCGAAGCCGGTCAACCGTACAACGTATCGGTCTTTGGAGAGCGGATTGGCTCGCCGATCGACACGGTCGTCAGTATCAGCACACCGGATGGCAGTGTCCTGGTCACCAACGATGACGGTGCCAATCACGACAGCGAGTTTCGCTTTTCTGCACCGGCCACGGGTGAGTATCTGATTACCGTCCGCGACCACCTGCAGAACGGCGGTCCGGACTACGTCTATCGGGTCGAGTTTCAGCCGGTGGAAGCCTCGCTGCAGCTCAGGGTGCCCGTGTTGTCGGAGTCTCGACAGCAGCAACGTCAGAAAGTCGAAGTGTGTCGGGGCGGCCGGACGGCCATTGTCGTCAGTGCTCGCCGGCGGAATTTCTTTGGTGCGATCGACATTCAACCTGACTTCCTGCCAGAAGGCGTCACCGCCAAAGCCAGCCGTATTCCCGGTTCTTCCCATCTGGGCTACATCCTGTTTGAAGCCGCAGAAGACGCTCCGCTCACGGGGGGGTTGTTTGGCATCAACGGAGTGGGCACCAGCCAGAGTGATTCCGTCCATGGACGCCTGTCCCAGGAAACCGGTCTGGCGTTTGGCCCGCCGCGACGAACCGTCTACCACTCCATTAACGTCGACCAGTTGCCCATCACCGTGCTGGAATCAGGCCCGTTTACGCTGGACGTAAAGCAGCCTGCCGTGCCCATTCCGAAAGACGGACAGCTGGACCTGACGGTCGTCGCCAACCGCAACGGCTATGAGGATGACATCAAACTCACGCTGCCCGTACTGCCACCATGGATCGAAGTTCCGGAGAACGGCGTCATCATTCCCGAGGGAGAATCCCAGACGACCTTTACGCTCACCGCCACCGACCTGGCCGATACCGCTGACTGGACAGTCCTGATGATGGGTGAGGGCAACATGGACGGTGAGGAAGTGTTCGCCTCATCTGGGGAGTTCTCATTTGATGTTGTCGCCCCCTACCTGAGTGTCACAATCGACAAGTCGATTGCCCAGCAGGGTGGTCGAGGACGAGTTGTCTGCAAGGCCAACTGGTCCAAAGCGGATGCGACGCAGCCGGCCGTCGCCCGCCTGCGTGGCCTGCCGAAATTCGTGGACGTGGCTCCCGTGGCCGTGCCCATCGGCAGCAACTCGTTTGCCTTCGACATTGCTGTTGGCAAAGAGACGCCCGCTTCCATTCACAACACGCTGTATGTGGAAGTCGAAGTGCCGCAGAGCGGTTCCGTGGTGCGTCACTTCTCAGGCCGCGGTGGTGTGCTGGAAGTGCTGGCTGAGGGGCAAAAGCCCCGCGACGACCGCAGTCGCCTGGAAATTCTCAGATCGCTGGCCAACCGACCTCAGCCCGCCTCTGACTCACGCATCAACGACTGACATTCTTCTTTCCTGCCCTGTGAAAACAGACCAACTGTGAAGATGGCACCCAATCCCATGAACAGACTGCTGTTGATTCTTTGCGCCGCGAGTCTTCCGTGCGAAGCCGCTGACGTGACCTTCTACCCGCCACAGATTCAGCTGACCGGCGCCCGCGACTTTCAGTCGTTTATCGTCTACGAGGCACTGGAGAATGGGCTGACCAAAGACGCCACGGCGGAGGCAAAAATTGCCGTCGCGGATGAGTCGATTGCCCGCGTGGAAGGTCACAGCGTCGTGCCCGCCGGCGATGGCAGTACGACGCTGCAGGTGCAGTTTGCCGATCAAACACTGGAGGTTCCGGTCCAGGTCAGCCTGTCTGATCAGGACGACGATTTGAGCTTTCGGCTGGATGTTATGCCGGTGCTGACAAAGACCGGCTGCAATTCAGGTCGCTGCCACGGTGCGGCTCGCGGCAAGGACGGCTTCCGCCTGTCCCTGTACGGTTTCGACCCCGCTGGCGACTATCACCGACTGGCTCAGGAAATGCCTGGTCGCCGACTGAACCTGTCTCGTCCCGAAGCCAGCCTGATCCTGACCAAAGGAACCGGCGTGGCTCCACACTCCGGGGGCGAGCGATTTGCCGTTGGCAGTGAGTCCTATCAGACACTCGAACGCTGGCTACGTGAAGGAGCAAACGACGATCTGTCGGGCGTCGCTGAGGCGACTGATATCAGCATCTACCCACCAGAAGCCGTCATGAAGAGCAAAGGCCAGGGCCAGCAGCTGGTTGTGGTCGCCAGTTATTCTGATGGCACGACACGCGACGTCACCAAATTGTCCACGTTCATCAGCAACAATGACAACGCGGCTGAGGTTTCTGAAACAGGGCTGATTGAATCTCACAATCGCGGCGAAGCATTCGTTATGGCGCGATTCGACAGCTTTACGGAAGGCATCCCCGTGATCTCCCTGCCGGCGGAAGCGGACATGCAGATGGAGATTGCCGAGACGGGCAATTACATCGACGAACTGGTCAACGCAAAACTGCGCAAACTGCT
The DNA here is from genome assembly GCA_024742875.1 of Planctomycetaceae bacterium. Lineage (GTDB taxonomy): Bacteria > Planctomycetota > Planctomycetia > Planctomycetales > Planctomycetaceae > Fuerstiella. The sequence goes on from JANSXP010000027.1 coordinate 11,974, forward strand.
GATCCGACCTTCAGAACTGTGCAGCGACGAGCGTTTCCTGCGTCGCGCCTACATCGACATCATCGGCCTGACGCCGACCGAAGACGACTACGAACGCTTCATGGCGGATACCGCATCAGGCAAGCGTGCTCGGCTGATTGATGAACTGCTGGATCGTGAGGAGTTTATCGATCTGTGGGCCATGAAGCTGGGCGAAATGCTCAAAATCCGCACGGCCAATCAGGTCAGTTACAAAGCACTGCTGGGCTTTCATAACTGGGTGCGGCACCAGATCGCCAACGACATGCCGCTGAATGAACTACTGGCGGAAGTCATTCGGGCGGAAGGCGGAACATTCGACTCGCCCGCCACCAACTACTACCAGATCGAAGCCAACAATCGTTTGCTGTCAGAGAACGTGGCTCAGAGTTTTCTGGGCATGCGAATCCAGTGTGCTCAGTGTCACAACCATCCCTTCGATCGCTGGACCATGGATGACTACTACGGATTCACGGCATTCTTCAGCCGCATTGGATTCAAGCAGTCGACGGACCCCCGAGAGTACATCGTTCATGAGCTGGATCAGGGAGAAACCTATCACGTTGTCGACAACCGAACGGTCGCTCCCAAGTATCTGGGTGGGGCAACGCCGGAAACGGACGGCCAGAAGCGTCGCTCCGTGCTGGCACACTGGATCTCTGATCATGAGAACCCCTATGTGGCCACCAATCTGGCCAACATCGTGTGGGCCCATCACATGGGTCGCGGCATTGTGGAACCCGTGGACGACGTTCGTATCAGCAACCCACCCGTCAACGCGGCACTGCTCACGGAACTGGCTTCTCGTTTTCGTGCCACCAACTTCAACCTGAAGGAACTGGTTCGTGACATCTGCAACTCCCGCACCTACCAGCTGTCGACGCAGGCCAACCAGACCAATACGGAAGACCTGACCAACTTCTCGAAGGCCGCTGTTCGCCGTATTCGAGCGGAAGTGCTGCTGGACAGTCTGTCTCGCATCACCAACACATCCACGCGTTTCGCACGACTGCCGGAGAATGCTCGCAGTGTGCAAATCGCCGATGGAGCCGTCAGCAACTACTTCCTGTCCACATTCGGTCGAGCGAATCGAGAAACGGTTTGCTCCTGCGAAGTGGACGTCGTCCCCACGCTGTCGCAGGCGTTTCATTTGATTAATGGTGAAACGACCAACGACAGAATCGAAGAGGGAGGCCTGGTCTCTGAGCTGCTCAAAGCCGGGGCGACACCGCCACAGATTATCGAACGGTTGTACGTCCGTTGTTACACCCGCAAACCCACGCCTATGGAAGTCGAAAAGATTCTGGCTTCGTTTGAATCAGACGATCTGGAATCTGAACTCCACGACGTTTTCTGGGCACTGCTGAACTCTCGAGAGTTTCTCTTCAACCGCTAAACCGGCCGCAGAATCACGCCGGCCACTGCCGGCCCGTGATCCTCGCAACACGAGACATCCGACATGAGCCGACTTTTGTTCACTGTAATTCTGGGCGTGATTGCCTGTCCTGCTGCTTCCGCTGATGACGCTCCTGTGACCTACAGCACGCATATTCGGAAGATCTTCCGAGACAACTGTGCCAACTGCCACAACACGTCTCGCGCCCGAGCGGGCCTGGATTTGTCGTCCTACGCTGGCGTCATAAAGGGCTCAACGTCAGGGGAAGTGGTGACCCACGGTGATGCGACCGACAGCTTTCTGTATCTGACGATTACGCACGCAGAAGAGCCGGCCATGCCCCCGGGCAAGCCGCAGATGAAAGAGAAGTATCTCAATCAGGTGCGTGTCTGGATCGAAACGGGAATGCCCGAGTCTCCGAAAGACGTCAAAGTGACGGCGAGTGCCGCTCCGGCCACCGCCATGCAGCCGGAAGTCTCCGTTCCGGCTCCCACGGCGACGATGATGAAGCAGGCCTATTCCGGCGTCCAGGGCAATCCCGTGTCTGCCCTGGCAGCGTCTGCTGACGGCAGCCTGATTGCCATCGGCAGTCAGCTGCAGGTCCTGTTGTTTGACGGTCGTTCCGCCGAGTTTTTGGGCGCTTTGCCCTATCCGGAAGGTGAAGTGTTTCAGCTGGGCTTTAGCGATGACGGCTCGGTATTGATGGCCGGCGGAGGGACGGCCGCGGAGGCTGGCAACGTTGTGCTGTGGTCGACCAAAACCCACGAGCGTCTGCATGTGGTGGGCGACGACTACGACGTCGTGTATGGCTGCGATGTCAGCCCCAACGGGCAACTGGTGCTGTATGGCGGTCCCGATCGCATTCTGAAGATCGCAGACACACAGAGTGGCTACATTATAGGAGTGATCAAGAAACACACAGACTGGGTGATGGCCGCGGCGTTCAGCCCCGAAGGCTTCATTTTCACCACCGCTGACCGCGACGGCAACGCCTACGTGTTTGAAACAGAATCCCGCGAGTTGCTGCACACCCTGCGAGGACACAGCGGCTGCATCACGGCAATTGCCTGGAGCCACGATGGCAATTTCTGCTACACATGTGCGGAAGACGGCTCCGTCCGTCGCTGGAACATGCATACTGGCAAAGCGGAGAACCAGTGGTCCGCTCATCCAGGCGGAACACTCTCCATGAAGGTTGGGCCCGAAGGTCAGTTGGTGACGGCGGGACGCGATCAACACGTGCGACTGTGGTCGGCAGACGGCCAGCTGGTTGCCGAACGCAAGCTGGACCAGATCCCCACACGTGCGGCTTTCGCTGGCTCCATGATTGTCGCCGGTGACTGGAAAGGACAAACCCGACTGTGGTCATCGTTGACGGCGGACCCGCAACAATTGACCGTGCCGGCTGGCTCACTCCTTGACGACACCACCCCGTTTCTGGCAGAGGTGAGTGGCCCGACAGCGATTACGGAAATTCTTGAACCCGCTGCCGCCCCCGCGACCATTGCCATGGACGCACCGGCTCCTTTGATGACGTTGCCGGAGGTACCGACCGGAGAGATTCCGCAGCGTCTGGCGGCCGCTCGTCAGTCTCTGTTGAGTATTGAGCAGCAGTTACAGACGGGGGCCGTTCCTGCCAGTGCGGATGACCTGCAGCGAGCACTGGCCGCAGCCGCGCAGATTGCCGACAGCATTGAATCGCAAACGCCGGAAATTCTGGAAGCTCAGGTCTTTCTGAAAGCCGCCATGGAACGAGCTCAGCTTGCCGGACGCGCCACCGGTGGTCGCCTGTCACAAGGCACGCAACAGCAGTTGAAGACGCAGCTGCAAACTACGGATGCGGACCTGCAGGCGGTCGTCGCGGCCTGCCAGCAGATGGAAGCCGAGTATCTGGAGCTGGAAGCCCGAATTGCTGCCATGACCGATCGCTCTACCAGCGTGAAGTCGCAGTACATCAGCGTCATTGAAGAACTGCAGAAACTGACCGATCTGTCCACGCGACTCAAACGGCAGTTGACAGGAACAACCACTGTGCCGGATGCCCGTCCGGCATCAGCCAACTAACAGCGATGGCTGTGCTGTCAAATCGCGTGTCGCTCACAGCGCCCGCGTTGCGCGCTCAACTTGCTAACCCTGCGAACCTTGCAGAACGTTCTTCCCCGGAATGGGTTTCGACGAAAGCTCCTCTTATGCTGCGGCAACTGCTCACTGTCTGTGTGTTGTGTGGAACTGCTTCTCTGCCTGCCGGCGACTGGCCTGCCTGGCGTGGTCCGGATGCCAGCGGGCACATTACCGATGCGCGTGTTCCGCTCAACTGGTCGGCGGATTCGGCCGCGTGGCAGACAAAGATCCCTGGCACGGGCTATTCATCGCCTGTCGTACACAGCGGTCACGTCTTTCTCACCACCGCCAGCCACCCCAACGAAACGGACCGCAGCGTGCTGTGCCTGGATCTGGCCACGGGAGAGCAGCTGTGGTGCACGAAGGTGTTTGATTCGCCGATCGAAAAAATGCATCGTCTGAATTCCGCGGCCTCTTCCACGCCAACCTGCGACGCCGATCATGTTTACGTGACCTTCGCAGAAAACGGCAACATCGCTGTGGCTGCCCTGACGCACCAGGGAGAAATCGCGTGGACCAAACGTGCGGGCACATTCGAATCGCGGCATGGGCTGCACTCCTGCCCCGTCGTACACGGCGATCGCCTGCTGGTGAATGGCACGCAGGATGGTGACGGGGCCTTTGTGGCCGCGCTGAGCTGCCGCACGGGAGAGATTCTGTGGAAGACAGAACGAGCCAACAAGGTCCGCTCTTTTGCAGCGCCGTTCCTGACGAAGGTGGGAGACACGACTCAGGTTGTGGTGTCGGGCGCTGGTCAGACCATTGCTTACGATCTGGCCACCGGAAAAGAAATCTGGTACTGCGATGGCCCAGCGCAGAAAACCGTCAGCTCCATCGTGACAGACGGCAAGCTGCTGTTTGTGCCTGGCGGGCGTGAGGATCTGCTGATCGCCATCGATCCGACGGGCACCGGTAATGTCACCGAGACCCACATCGTGTGGAAGGCGCAGAAGGGTATTCCATATGTGCCTTCGCCAATCCTGCACGAGGGCATTCTGCATCTGGTTTCCGACGAAGGAATCTACACCAGCTATGATGCAGCAACCGGACAGCTGCTGAAGCAGACGCGTGCCGCCGGACGGACCAGCAGCTCGTTGATGCTGGCCAAAGACTGCATCCTGCTCACCGAGGACAGCGGGATTACGCACGTGCTCAAAAGTGACGGCTCGGGAACGGAGATCGATCGCAACGTTGTTGGGGCCACCACGTATGCTTCTCTCACACCCGCGGACGGCGCCCTGCTGATCCGCACCGTCAGTCAGTTGCTGTGCTTTCGCAGTGATGACGCGGACACCGTTCAGATTTCGCCATGATCAAGACCACGCGATCGTCTGCGTGACCCTCGCCGGCTGATGTCTGTCACCGCTCGAAGGCGGGTGGCTGTGACTGCCCCGTCTGTCCTCCCACCTCGCGAAACAATGGTTCCAGCAGGGCCAGATCCTCAGAGTCAACGCTGGGCAACTCGGTAAAGGCGGCGTGCCAGGCCGCCTGACTCTTCTCGGGCTGCCCGAGGTGATGGTAGCAGGCGGCAAGGCACAGCCAGTCAAAGACGGGCGTTGCGTTGTCTCGTCGATCGGCATTGCGTGCCAGTACTTCGGCAGCCTCCGCGTACCGGCCGCAGCGATACAAACACCAGCCCAGCGTGTTTTCCGTATACGTCACGGCATCGGGAATCGACGTTCGAGCCAGTTCCACGGCCGCCTCACTGAGCTGCAGCGCCCGATCTGCGTCGCAGATTTCTGCCGGTCCGATGATGGAAAACCACGCGATGTAGTTGTTCGCCTGCAAACGCTGCGCGGCGGTGCTGTGCTCGCTGGCGAGCACATATTCATAATCAGCCGCGGCAGAAATCAGATCAGGCGGCTGCATCTGCTGCCAGATCAGGCCGCGATAAAAGCGGTAAGTCAGCTCATCGGGATACATTTGCAGCAGCGTCGTCCATTCGTCGAGCGCTGCCTGCAGTTCGCCATGCTTTCTCAGAAACACGGCGCGGGTGACGCGGGGCCGCTGGGCGTTTGGATCGTCCAGCACGGCCTGATTGAGTTCCTGCAGCCGGCGTTCCCGCAACTCGTCAGCCGACTCCGGAAATTCGAACGGCCGTCCGGCCTGTGACACGGCCGGCGAAACAGTGGGGACTTTCGGCTGCGGCAGGACGCCCCAGGTGGACAGACTGGTGCCGCTGCCCTCTCGCCAGCCCAGCCCCAGTTGCTCCAGATGATTGTGAATTGCCGCCAGATCCCACACGTGAATGCTGTTCTCCCGTGTGCCCACGGCCAGGCAGGTTGAATCTGCAGAAAACGACATCGCGGCCGCCATTTCCGGGCCCACGGAACACAGAGGCTCACCAAATCGCGGCTTAAACTGCGCGAGCACCGAGAACCTGTCGGTGTCCAGCAGGCTGATTTGCGAGCGGGCCTGAACGGCCATCATAGTTCCGTCTGGAGAGAACGCCGTACGGCCAATCGACATCTCTCCCAGTTCAAATCTGCCCACAACCTGCCAGTCCGCCGTGGACAGAAACGTCACTCGGCCCAGCGACGACAGCGCCAGCAGACGACCGTCCTGACTGAACTGCGGCCACACTCCAGGACTTCGCGACTCATGATGCGTGTGCAGCACGTCTCCGCTGTCAGCATCCCGAATGGTTGCAAACAGCGAGTGCTTTCCGCTGGAGACGACATAGCGGCGATCCGGGCTGACCGTCAGAAACCAGTGATCGGCAGCCAGTGGGATGGGGGTGTCCACATCCACCAAAGTGTCTGTATCCAGCCGGTGCATCTTCCCGTCCGCCGTCAGATAAACGACCGACTCATCCTCTCCGGCCACAGCCCCATCACACGGATACGTTGCCGTCATCCGACACGCGGCGACGGGCGCGGCATCGCTTTGCTGCAGCAGATCGGCGGTGGAAAAACAGACGGCTCCCCCAACACCTGTGACCAGCAGTCGGCGGCCATTGTTGACGAACCGGCAGCGTGTGTATTCCGACAGCGGCTGCAATCTCCGAATCAGCGTCGCGTCCGGCCAGTGATACAGAAACAGCCCGTCGTCTCCCACAAAGGCCAGCAGCTGCCCGGCGGGATGAAAATCCAGATCGTCCACATCGGCCACGCGACTGGTCTGAACGATCGAACGGCACACGCCGGAGGTATTGGTGTGATAGCGGCCAAATCCCTGGGCCGCGCCTTCAAATCCCAGATGCCGTCCATCCGCACTGAATGCCGCGATCTGCCCGGGCACCCGACATAACTCCCTTCCAATGACCGGCTGCCAGATGCGGGAGGTGGTATCCCAGCCACTTGAGGCCAGCACCAGACCATCCGGACTGAACTCCACCACGCGGGCCTGAGACGTGTGACCTTTCAGTACCGTCAGAGGCTGATCGGGCTCCGACAGATCCCAGACGTAAATGTTGTTGTCTCCGCTGGAGGCAGCCAGCAGCCGCCCATCCGGACTGAACTCCGCGTCGGTGGCTCGGGCCGATACGGCTATCTTCATCTGCTTGTGTGAAGCCGCTTCCAGCACCATCAAGCAGCCACGGCCACCATCAACCACAAGCATCTCACCGTCGGGACTGAACGCAGCGTGCATGGTCTGTCCCGGGGGTGTCCACGTTCGCAGAAGTTCTGCGGACGGCAGGTCCAGCACGCGAACCTGCTTCAATGTGGCATACACAAATCGTGTGCAGTCCGCAGAGAAGGCGAAACAGCGGCCCCACTCCGGCAGTCGGGTGGGCACTTCTTCCAGCAAAAACTTCTGCTGCTGCTGATCCCACAGACTCATTGCGCAGCTGTCGTCTGCCAACGTGCCATGAATCACCACAAAGCGGTTGTCTTTGCTGATTCGCGTGTACGCCAGCGGGGCGGCCTGCCAGCGGCCGGGAATCTTTGTGATCACCTCATCGACGTCCAGCGCACGCACAATCACACTGCCATCATCATCGACCAGCGCAATGCACGAAAGCGACGCATCAAAGCCCGACTTCTGGTGGAAAGTATTGGGCTGTTCCAGGCGGACGTGAATGTCTTTCTGCAGATCATCCAGTACCAGTCCGTGGATCGCGAGGTTTCTCAGGGACAGCCGATCCGCATCCGAGGGATCCAGCTGACGCAGCAGTTTGGAAGCCTGCTTGACCGCCGACATGGTCGCGAAGTGACGCCCGCTTTCAATCCCGCTGACTTCTGCGGTGGCCTGCGACAGATACGCATCAAACAGACTGCGTTTGGCCTTGCGGTTGGCCAGCACTTCGGCCTGACGGGCAGCCAGCACACGGCCAAGACTGTTGTTCAGGCTAAGGGCGGCGATTGAGGAACCGATGGCCAGCACCACAAGGAGCGACAGGACCAGTCCCGACAGCGCGGCGACCGTGGGCCGACGCCGACACCACAGAATGAACCGCTCCTGCAGCGGTGTCCGACGTGCGACGATCGGCTTGCCATCCAGAAACCGCCGCAGATCAACGGCCATTTCCGCGGCGGTTGAATATCGCTGCGCAGGCTCAGTGCGGGTCGCTTTGCCGATGATCGTCTCGAGATCGCGGGGCAGGTCAGGGGCCAGACGACGAGCCGACGGCGGCGGACCGGACGTAATCAGCTGAATCAGAGAAACGCGATCCGGCGCAGAAAACGCGGGCCGCATGGTCACAAATTCATGCAGCGTCAGGCCCAAACTGTAGATGTCACAGCGGGCATTATTAACGCCCTGAAATCGTTCGGGAGCCAGATAGCGAATGGTGCCCACCAGATCGCCGGTGTGTGTCAGCTCTTCGGGAGCGACCGTGTTTTCGGTCCCGGGAGACGAATCCTGAGCTTTGGCCAGTCCAAAGTCCGTCACCCAGATTTCGCCCTCCAGATCAATCATCAGATTGGCGGGTTTGACGTCGCGGTGAATGACGCCGTGGCTGTGCGCATAATCGATCGCATCAGCGACAGACGCAATCAGCCTGGCGGCCCTGCGGTAGAACTCGCCGCGACGATTGCCGTGATCAGAAACTGCCAGTGCCGTGGCCGACCCCAGGACCGGAGCGGTGTCGCCTGCTGCGACAGCGGACGTGTTGTCATTCACAACCTGATCCGGTCCGCTCATCATGGCTGCGTCACGCGAACGATCCTCCGGCTGATGTGTCAGAGCATGGGCAATGTGCTGGCTGTCCGCCAGTCGCCCGGAGGGGACTTGATCGGCAGCGGCTGGCAGCATGCCGTCACCGGCCGCCGAATTGCCGGCTGTCTCGGGGGTGGGGGGGCGAGCGTCCGCTGCCGCAGCATCCGCTCGGCCAGATGTCGCAGCGCCCTCCGGTTTGTCACCTGTCGCAGCGCGGCCAGCCTGACCGCGACCCGTGGGCCGCGACATTCGGCGTAACTCGTCCAGAACAGAATCCAGGCTCTGCCCGCGGATAAACTGCATCGCCAGAAAATGGACGCCATCGGCTTCTCCCACGCCATACACCGGCACGATGTTGGTGTGGTGCAAAGCCGCCGAAATTCGTGCTTCACGCTGAAAGCGTTTCACCAGCCGCTCATCGGACACACTTTGCCACGGCAGCACTTTAATCGCCACATGCCGTCCCAGCGACTCCTGGATGGCCTCGTAGACGATCCCCATGCCGCCGCGACCAATCTCCCGGATAATCCGATAATCCCCCAGTCGCTGCAGTGTGCGTCCGTCCCGCGTGACGCGCGGCTGCTCGGGTGCCGTGGACTCCACCTGCTCCATCATGGCGACGGCTGGGAACAGCTCACGGATCTCGTCTTCCAGCTCCGGATGGCGACTGACGAACTCGCTCAAAGACGGATGCTCACCATTGCGCTTGCGCCGCAAAAATTCATCCATCAGCGGCCCCAGCACATCCTCTGAGGAATCACGTGCCATCAGGCGCCGTCCTCCTGCTGGCTGATCGCCGACTCATGCGTTCTCCCCGGCATCAAGGGACTGCTTCAGGCGGCGAATCGCCCGAATGTAGCGTTTGTAGCTGGCCTGTTTTTCAATGCCGAGCACTTCCGCGGATTCGGCGTTGTCCAGATGTTCGAAGTGCCGCAGGGCGAGAATTTCGCGGTCGACATCTTCCATGTCATTCAGTGCCTGCTGGATGCGATGCCGCTGTTCGGCACGATTCATGGCATGACTGGGCGAAGAGAATCGGCCGACCAGCTGCGCGGCCAGTGCGGCGGAAGAGGCTTCCGGGCCAGCGGCCGCGTTGATGGACACTTCTCGTCCTGCATCACGTGCCTGTGTGCCCAGATGATAACGATGCGCCTGTGCGAGCTTCTGGCTGGTGAGAAATCTGAGCCAGACAAACGGACTGACATCCCGCTGCCGTTCGTACTCTTCAAAACGCCTCGAGGCCTCCAGGTAGGCGTCCTGAATCACGTCCGAAGCGTCCACCCTCCCATTGAGGCGTCGATCAAGGCGCAAATGGACCATTCGCCGCAGTCTCTCCCGGTGCTGCGCAAACAGCTCGCCGAGATCAGAGGGGCCTGTCGCCGCATCAGAAAAGTTGGAATCTGTGTTCATCGCCGCACTTTCTGCCTGATGTACTGCGGTGCGATTTGCAGATCGTACAGCCGGATTCGTTTTTTGCCGACAGGACCGCGAAATTCCACTTCAAAACAGCGCCCCCTCCGCCGTTAAGGCTCGATGCAGAGCAGTTCGGTCATGGTGTGAGCATACAGTCGCCCACCGGCGTACGTCACAGACGCCAGCGTCCACGTTTCTCTGGCCGGACCCAGGTCGTTGATGGCGACGATGGCCTCCGGAGAAAGCTCGTCAATTTCTGAGTCGATCACGTAAACAGTCCCGGTGACGACCGGAAAAAACAGATAACGTCCCACGCGCGTCGGACTCGCGGCCGAGATATGCCCCCAGCCGGAGCCCTGGTGTCCCTTGTCGCCCACAGCGAATCCCTGCGCATTGCGGGGGTCGTTGCCGCGGTCAGCTTTTTTCCACAGCAGGACGTCCTGATCGCGTGACTGTTCCGACGCGATCAACTGAGCGGGCAGTTCCAGATACTCCACCCGCCCCGTCCGGGCATGCACACGCCCCAGATAGTGCACGTTGTGGGACAGAAACCAGTGCCAGTCGCCCACCACCAGATTGGCCTGGTTGGTGTTGGGGTGGCCTTTTCCGGCTTTCACAGAGAAATCCGTCTGGCGATTCCAGCGGGCCGCCTGCTCATCCCAGGTCCACGCGGTTGCGCCGGAATACAGCGGCTGCCGCCGCAGCACTTTGCCACTGCTGGTCTCCAGCACGACGTGTTCACCCAGTTGAAAGCCCATCGTCAGGTCTTCATTCCAGTGACACGAGAAGGAAGGATCGTAGCGATCGAGCTGCGTACTCCACAGCGTCTGTCCGGCCGCCTCGCCAGAGACCACGGTCAGGCTCTGTCCGTAGGGGCGTTCCAGTGCGCCATGCGGTCCGCCCCGCGCGTGCGCGACGGCCCAGCGACCATCAGGAAGTTTGCCGGCCATCGGTGTGTTATGAATGGACGTGCCGACCTGCTCCCGCCACAGCACGTCTCCGGTGGCGGCATCGATACCATGAATGTACGTCCAGACTTCCTGTTCCTCGACGCCGTCGGGAACAGCCGTGCCTTTCGAACGTTTTCCGGGCGCCGACCATTTTTGAATTTTTGCGCCCTGTTCTTTGTTGGCGACCTCCACATACAGAATCACTCCATCCGCCAGAATGGGCTCTGCCTGCCGGTTGTTGTGTTTAAAGCGCGGCGTCCAGCTGCGACTCCAGACCTTCTCTCCGGAAAACGTGCAGCAGCACATTGAGCCACAGCGGTTGAAAAACCAGACGTGACGGCCGTCGGTCACCGGCGCAAACACGGTGCCGTCCGTAAAGCCCCCCGCCAGAGAAATGAAGGCCTCTCCTGGCAGTTCCACCTGCCAAAGCTGCTCTCCGGTGAGGGCGTCAAAGCAAAAGCCAAGGACGTCCTCCACACCATTTTTCTGCTCTTCACGAGCGATCGGAACATGCGTGGTGACAAACAGGCGATTGCCCCAAATGACCGGGCTGCTCATCCCGGCTTCCGGGAGTTCGGCCCGCCAGAGAATGTTCTCTCCCCGCGAGGCGCTCCACGTCGTCGGCGGTGTTCCTTCGACTTGCCAGTTGCCCGCCGGACCTGCCGCCTGGGGCCAGTGATCCTGTGCGCCCGCACGAGAAGCCGTGATGAAAATCGACAGCAGCACCCCGGCCACCAGCAGGCAGTTTGTCAGTTGTCGACAGCGCCTCATTATTCTCTCCCCTGGCCCTTGTCGGAGTCTGCCAGTGTTCGTTCAAAAAACTTCTGCATAGCGGGCGCCGTACGTTTGGACGCCTGGCCAAAGACTCCGTGTCCGGCTCCCTCCACGCGAAGGTAGGTTACGTCGGCCTTTGCTGTTTTCAGGGCCTCAACAAAAGAGTCGCCCTGATGCACGGGCACCGTGCGATCGGCCGTCCCGTGAATCACCAGAAACGGCACGCCCGCTTTGGCGTACGTGATAGGTGCACATTTTTTTGCCAAAGCGGTTGCCTGGTCGATATTGTCCGTGCCGAACAGCCGCTGCAGGCGACGTGGATCCGCTTCAGAACGGCCGTCCCAGTTCAGAAAATCGGTCGGCGGAGCCGAGCACACAACCGCATTGACACTTCCGGAGAATTCCTGCCACGGGCCGTCACCATCCAGTCCGGCATCAGTCCCCGTCAGCCCCAGCATCGACACCAGGTGCGCGCCGGCCGAGTTGCCGTAAGCTCCGATCCGATCGGGGTCGACATGATATTTGTCTGCATGAGCCCGCAGCCAGCGGACAGCGTTGCGACAGTCTTCGATGCAGGCGGGAAATGAGGCTTCGTCGAGCAACCGATAATTGACCGACACACAGACGTACCCACGAGCCGCATACTGCAGCGGTAAGCTCCGCCACTGCCCGCTTCCTTTATCGCCAGAACGCCAGCCGCCACCGTGAATGAACACAATCGCTGCGCGCCGTGGTGTATCGGCGGTGAGCTCAGCAGCGGGATACGCGACATCAGCCTTCCATTTGTCGCTGTCGCCCTCTCGATAGGCCACATCTTTTTCCAGCGTCACACCTTCGGGAATCGACAGTCCCGGGCTGCGTCCGGTCCGCCTGGTGGAACGCTGCAGACGTTTGACCAGTTCTGCCAGCTCGTCGTCTTCCAGCTGCCCATCTTTGTTCACGTCAATGCGGTCAAAGTTTTTCAGCAGCTGATTCTTCGCCTCAGACTTCGCAATGACGCCATCCCGGTTGGCGTCGAAATTTCGTTTCAGGCCATCGACGCTGATTTGTCCGAACGCCGCCTGGACGAAAAGCAGACTGATAAAGAAGGAAGTCATTCGCCGCATCGCCATCTCCCCGCAACCGATCGACATGGCAGCACAGCGCTGCACTTGTCTGTATAGCCTGATGTTGCAGGACGCGGTTGTCTATCGAGCCGCCAGATTTGTCGCGGTGGTCTGTCGCAGTTGTTTGGCGGCAGAGGCGGACGGCAAACGTCGTTTGGAGAATCGACGTGACACGGCCGGAGAGAGCATGAGCAGACCGTAACCGCCCACGAGCAGGGCGATGTTAAGAAACGGCGTCGCGTGAACCATCATGGAATAGTAGACGTCGCGACTGAGCAGCGTCCCTGCACCAAACCAGCCATCCAGCAGCAGTACACCTGCCAGCAGAACATTCCACGCTCTGCCACTGTTCTGCGATTCAAATCCGGTGGCTGCCATCGCAGCGAACACCCACGGCAGTGTCCCCAGCGCCCAGAGCAGACACGCACTGCGCACCGGACTGACGACAGCCATCACCAGCGCTGGCAGGCCGCCCAAAACGCAGAGCATCAAACTGAGACGACGACGACCGCGCCCACCTGGGGCCTCTTTGGAAGACGTATTGCCCGACGTAGACGCACTGTACACAGTTTCAGTATTCCGCATTGGCTTGTCCGCAGGACCGTAGGGAGGAAGCTGGTCGCCCAACCGGTCGCGAGAGAGGAGCAACTGACGTGCCAGCCCAAACAAGGCTGTTTTGTGGCCGAAACGGCCGTGCAGGCCATCTGCCTGCCGCCTTTTTACTGCAGTTTGGTGCAGCCCCTCAGCGGCACCTGACACCAGCAGTATCCGCCGACGTCACGAAATCTGCGTTCGTCCGGAGAATTCGTGTCCGCCGATCCCCCGGCCTGCGTTTGTGAGAGTGAGCAATTCCGCTTCAATACTGGATAAGACACTTCCGCGATCGGGCCGCCCATGAACGCCACCTCCCATTCGCCCTGCTTTCCGAGCAGCCAACGACCGCGCTGCCAGTTTTCCGTCCGGCTGGTCAGCAGTCTGTGCGCCTTTGCCCTGGCCATCTTCTGCGATCGCGTGCTGGCGGCGGAGTTCGCCTTCGTGAGCGACGACTCCTTACGGCTGATCGACGACAGCGGCCAGTCGGTAGCAGAACTGCCGCGTTACGCGGTCCTGGATGTCAAATCGCGAAAACAGGGGAAGCTAATCGTTACGTACGAGGATCAGGACTTCGAAATCTCCACCGCTCAGGTCTATCTGTCCTCACAGTTCCCCAGCGTGAACGCCGACAACGAGCCGGATCTGCGACATGTCGTGGAATCCCTGGGTCTGGCCGTTCTGGCGGAAGCCGATGAGAATTACCGGCTCGCCCACACTACGGCAGACCTCGCTTTGAAGCGACTGGATATCTACACAGAGCAGCCCACGCTGTTTCATGCGTTGATCCGAAACTTTCAGGCTTACACGCACTACCAGCAGCAGGATTATGACGAGACATTACGACTGCTCACGCAGTCAGACAATCTGATTGCCAACCTGAATCTTCGGGATCACTTTGTGGCGGCTGACACCTGGCACCTGCGGGCCATGGTCCTTGATCAGCAGGAGCGTTATGAAGAATCGGCCGCCCTGTATGAACGTGCGGCTCTGAATCTGCTGAACAGTCTGGGCTCGCAGCACATGGACACGGCCACCGTGTTCAGCGGACTGGCATACGCTCGCTCCAGTGCGGGACAGCCCGCTGAAGCTCTGCTGCCACAGCAGATGACCGTCAACGCGATGAGGCAACTGCTGCCACCGGACGATGAGCGAATCGCGTTTGAAACGGCCTGGCTGGGAGCGACGGCCCGCGATGCAGAACGTTATGACGTGGCTTTGGAAGCGCTGCGAATCGCGGCCGACCTGTACGAGCAGAGGCATCCTGATCTGCAGTCAGAGCTCTACGACGTGTACACCGACGTGATTTACATCAACACGGAAACCGGTGATTTCGAATCCGCTGACAACGTCTGCGAGACCGCAAACGCACTGGTGGACCGGATGCCGGCAGAACTGAAAAGCGTCTCACTGAAAGACCTGCTGCTGCGACAGGGACGAATCGATTTTGACCGGAAAAACTATCCGGCCGCTCTGGCGCATTTCCAGGACGCCATTGCCCAATACCAGCCGGAGGCACCAGACGAAACCGACGGTAACGCCCACGAGTGGGTGGGGGATGTGTTTGTGGAACAGGATCGCCTCGCCGACGCCAAACAGGCCTACGAGCGTTCCATCAAACGACTGGCGGCCGCCGGAGATCTGGAAAGTGATCGCATTCTGGATCTGCGAGAATATGCGGACAACCTCGAGAGCGACAAGGACAACACACTGAGTGACGTCGTGATGGTGGAGTTGCCACAGGGCTACCTCCTGAACGACGACGGCAGCGTGGCGCACACAGTACCGGGCCTGACAGTGCTGGACTGGCGGCAGTCAGACGAGAACTATCACACAGTGAATTACAACGGCGAACTGTTCCGTCTGGCCAACACACAACTGCGGACTGTGCAGCACCTGCCCGGTTACGCCCTGACGACACCAAGCCTGTTCCGCACGCTGACATCCAGCTTCACAGAGGCAGTGACTGCACTGAACCAGCAGCAGTCGGCCTCTGCCGACGCTCACATGCAACAGGCCATTGCTCTGTCGAAAAAGGAATACGGTGCCGACAGCTCACTCACCCTGTGGCTGGAGTTGATGGAAATCGCCATTCATTCGCGAACACGCGGCCCGAAAGAGGCGCTGCAGCGTCTGGACGAGATTCAGCCGCGACTGGATGCAGTGAACGTCAACGCCTACGACTTCACTATTGATGTCAATCGCATCAGAGGGGGCTGCCAGCTGGATCTCGACGAGGGAGAAAAATCGGCGGAACACTATCGGACGGCGCGGGACGCCGCGCTGCAGCAGTTTGGCCCGGATCACGCCGTCACCATTAACAACACGCGGCACCTGGCCAAGTCACTGCGGTACAGCGGTCAGCACGAACAGGCGCTCGCGGAGTTTCAGACGGCTGTCAGAAAAACAGAGAACATCTATCCGGCCGGAGCAACAGAGCGAGCCGACACGCTGTCGGAACTCAGCGTGGTGCTGCTGGATCTGGGGCGACTGAAAGACGCCAGGAGTCTGCTCGAACAGGCCCTGGCAGAGGGGGACGCGCTGCCGCCGGAGCAGTACCTGGGACTGGCGGCCAGTTTATCCCGCGTGTATCTGGCTGACGGTGACAACGAATCGGCTCGCGAAGTGGCCACTGCGGTTGTGGAAGAGCTGACCCCCGGAAAACTCAGTGCGATACCGGCACTCATGAGTCTGCAGGTGCTGTCGGAACTCGATTTGAAGCAGGAGCGGTGGGACGATGCCATCCAGCATCTGACCGCACAGCTCGAGTCGCTCTCCGCCAACGGACTGGCCAGCAACTTTGCCGCAGCAAAAGCCAGCGAACAACTGGCAACGGCCTACGCCGCGACGGGCAATACGGAAAAGGCGGTCGAACAGCTGAACGAGGTGCTGCGTATCTACGACATTCTGGGCGGAGGTGACAGCCCGCAGGCCGACGCCATTCGCAAACGCCTCGGGGAACTGACAGCGACGCCCGGCGACGATCCGGCTGGCGATTTCATCTCCCGTTTTCTGGATTTGAATCCAAAGGGAGAATCCATGCAGATCGTCGTGGAGGATGGCCACGTGACGGCAGCCCCGGATGCAGACAGTCGCCGCATCGCAGCACTGAGTAAAGACCAGGAAATCTGGAGTCTGCAGCAGCAGGACGGTTTTTATCGGATCTATGTGCAGGACGAAAACCGATACGGCTGGGTGGCAGCGGACAACGTACAGCCTCAGCGGGAGCAGATCATCAGTGCGCGTTCCGCCGAACTGAGAACTCAACTGCGTGATCAGTACGCTGATGAAGCCAACGCTTTGCTGGAGCGATTCGAAACAGCAATCGCTCCCACCCGTGATCTGAATGCAAAACTGCAGCGCCTGCAGGCGGTGGCGGAAGAACTCGATTCGGCGAGCAAAGGCCGCAGCCTGCTGCTGGGAATTGTCTTCGAAGAATACATGACGACACGCACCCAACAGCGCGAGCCCGGACTGAAGGATGTGGACAACAGTATGTTCAGCGGCGTGCTGCGGACATTCGGCTATCAGCATCCGGTCACTGCCGCATTTCGCTACAGCCGTGCTCTGACCGCTCGCAGTCTGGGTCAGCCGTATGCCGCCATCTCTGAGCTGGAGGAAATCGTCAAAATCTGCCGGCGTCATTTTGGCCCGCAGCACCCCCGCACGCTGACATACACACTCGGGCTGGCAGCCAGTCAGAACGTGGCGGGACACTTCGACAAAAGCCAGTCCCTCTACGCAGCCATCCTTGAGGATGTCGCTGACGATGAGACTCTGCGGTTCGTTTCCGCCACGGCCCACATGGGGCTGGGGCAACTGGCAGCCTCAGAACACTCCTATGACTCCGCCATTGAGCATCTGACGACTGCCATCTCAGGCTTTGAAAAAACGGGACACCTGATCCCCGAATCGACGGCCCGCACTTATAACGCTTTGATCTGGTGTCACCTGCAGCAGGGCGATCCTGGCACCGCCGCCCATCTGCTGCAGCAGGCGGCCCCGTTTATGGAAAACGCGGCCGCAGAGGTGAAGATCCCTCACTGGACAATGCAGCTGCAGACCGCGGCCGCACAGCCAGGCGAACTGACCGACGTCATCACGTCCCTCGCCGAGCTGACAGACACCGTTTCCGTTTCGCCCACGCAGTTGAAAGCCCTGTTTCTGCAAATGTCACTGGCGCGAAGTCGCACTCATGTGGAACAGGCCATCAGGGGGACTGACAGCGCGCTGCGGACCGAGCTCCAGGATCTGAACGAGCTGGCACCGTTTCTGCCGCCCCAGCAGCAAATCAGCATGGCGGCCGAGGCGGACCAGAGTCTGGCCGAGGCCACGTCACTGTCGCTGCAGTTCGACCGTCAGGATGTGCACGCCGCCACGGCCACGTGGGCCATCAATGGCCACAATCGGCTGCCGGAACTGCTGAGCATGAAACGACGCGCTCAGTCAGTGATTGACGACGGCGAGGACATGAGCCTCTTCATTCGCTGGAGCACCGCGGCGCACAACCGATTCCGTCTGCCACTGAAGATCGACATCGACCAGCCGCCGGAGAACATTCGCTCGAGCGTCACACGGCTGATCGCCGACGAGGCCGACCTGTATCAGCAGTTGCCACCGGCCATTCAGGCGATCTACGGCAACACCCCCGAGTGGGTCACGCTGAATCAGGTTCGCAGTGGACTGGCGACTGATGAGGTGCTGATTCTCATTCGACGCTCGCTGACACCAGGACGCATTCTCACTGCCGCCGCCGAGGAGAATCAGCAGTCCGTCTATCTGGCGTGGCTGATCACGTCCAGGACAGACGCTCCCGTTCAGGTCGTCAACCTGGGTTCCCAGGACGATATCGATGACGAAGTTCGCCGGGCTCTGCAGTCCTTTGCCGCGCTGGCCCGCCGATCGGCCGACAGCCAGCCCGGGACCAGCGAGATTCTTCGTGAACAGAAGCTGCTGCAACTGCTGTCCCGTCGCCTGTGGAAACCGATTTCGGCCAAACTGGACCTTAAGGCCCAGCGCCTCACGGTGTGTGCCGACGGGCCGCTCCAGGATCTTCCCTGGTCTGCGATTCCCGGTGACGAAGGGGAGCCACTGCTGACGAAGTTCGTAGTTCGGTATGTGAGCACTCCACGCGACATCACGGGCGAACAACCAGCCTCCACGGGCCCGTCGGTCGTCATTTCACAGCCCGACTATCAACTGCCGGATGACGCGATCAGCCAGCTGCCCCGATACGATCTGCAGACTCTGGTTCGCAAATCGCAGGGGTCCCGGCTGGACGTGAATCGCAGTCAACTGGTTCAGTCCGTCAGCGTGGCCGACAGTGATGAAGACTTTCTGAACCTGCTGGATCCGGACACCAGTCCGGCAGACACCAGTCCGGCAGACGACAGCGTTCTGGGAGACATCGTCCTGGCCGACAGGATTCGCCAGTGGACGGGCGCGGCCCCGCAGTACTATCACCTGGACGAGGCATCCGACTACCGCATGCTGACCATTCGACCGGGACGAGTCCTGCATATTTCCACCGACGGATTTGAGGATCAGCCGCAGGTCGTGACACGCGACACGCGTTTTCTGGCCCCCGCCCCCCGCGCTCTGATGGCCTCACTCACCATTCGTCAGTTCAATCCGCTGATGCGGTGCGGCCTGCTGCTGGCCGGCTGCGACATCCGCTCGGAAAACAATCACCTGGCCGATGGCGTCTGGACGGGTGAAGAAATCGCCACCATGAATCTGAGTGGCACCGACCTTGTGGTGCTCAACGTTCGTCCGCAGGCCTCGTCCAGCGACTACGTGGCGGGAGCAGGCAACATGCCGCACCTGTTTCGTATCGCGGGTGCTCGCACGGTCGTTTCGCAGACGATTGCTGTGCCACCGGAACTCGCTGTGCCATTACTCAGGAAGATGTATCGGCAGCTGGCTGACGGCGGTTCGCCGGCGGACGTCATGAACCGCATTCAGCGTCAGCAGCGCGCAGAACTTTCGGCGGCGGGCGACTATGCCCCGGTGGGCCGCTGGGCCGGCTTTCGTGTCACCGGCGGCTTGCCGCGGACCACCAGCGGTCCCGTGGAAACAGAAGACGTGGCTGGACCGCCAGCAGCGGGAGACGACGAACCCGTCGACGTCGCGGACGCGCGAGCCGTGGCTCGCCAGGTGCTGCGGCTTTATGCCGACAAGGATGTGGCTGGTCTGCTGGGGATGTCTCAGGAGGGCCCCCTCCCGGATTCCGAACTGCAAAAGTACGCTCCCGGAACAGTTCGCTACAAGAGTCTGTTTGGCCCGTCGGCGTGGCGGTGGCGGGCGGTCAGCAACTGGGACGGCACACTTCCTCGTGTCTTCTATCTGAAAAATCGCAAACCCACCTCAGCAGAAGAAGCCACCGCCGCACTGGTGGAATTCGGCCGGTCAGGTTCCGAGGTTTTCGTGGTCACATTGACACGAAACGGTCAGATGTGGCTGTTTGAAGACATCCACAGCCCAACTGCCGCCGATCTGCAGCAGCCATAGCGGGCGAGCAGCCCGGCTCACAGATCCGGCCTGTTTTCCCCGTCGCTGACTCCAGTGCCAGCCTCTGGACCAGACTCTGAGCCGGGAGAATGCGTCCGGAAGTGCAAACGCCGGATGCAGCGGACACGGCACTGCGTTATGCTACTGGTGTCGTGTCCGTTCTCCTGTTGGCCGAAACTCATGACCTTCCAGCAATCATGCCATCCCTCCTCCCTCTGCCACGCACCCGCGTGGTCCTTGCGCTGATTCTGATCCCTGCCTTTGGCATCCTCCCCCCCCTGGCCCGCGGCTCTGCCGATTCAGAATCTGACAGCACCAATCAAAACACGGAACCTGTCTCGCTGCAGCGTGCCAGAGAGCTGGGACGCGCGCAATCAGCTTACCGAAAACGCGGTCGCGCCGAGTTGATGCACTCGGACGCAGAGGCTCCACCGCAAGCCGATCTGACAGCGTTTGCCGAACGCGTGAAGCCTGTGCTGCATCGGGCCTGCCTTGACTGTCACGGCCCTGACGCTCAGGAAGGAAACGTCCGCATCGACACGCTGAGCGGTAATCTGCTCACTGGGGAAGATGTGACCTGGTGGCTGGAGGTGCAGTCTGTGCTGAGCAAAGGCGAAATGCCGCCTGCCGATGCAGATGGCATCACGTCGGAAGAGCGCACGATGATTGTCGACTGGCTGGCGGGCGAGTTGCAGAAAGCTTCACTCGTGCGGCGCAGGCAGCACCCCGAAACTTCGTATCGACGGCTCACGCGTTACGAATACAAATACGCGCTGCAGGATCTGCTGGGACAGCCGTTTGATTTTGCCAAAGATCTGCCACCGGACCCTCGTTCCGAAGACGGTTTTCGTAACAGCTCAGAAATGCTGCACATGACGGCCGTGCAGTTGCAGACGTATCGGAGGATTGCCAGAGAAGCGCTCGATCGAGTCACCGTGAGGGGAACACAGCCGCAGCCTGTCTACTGGTCCGTCTCAATGGATGAAGCCGCCGCCCCCGCATGGAAGTCTCAACAGCAGGAACTGGATAAACTGCGTGCCGAGCAAAAAGACAACCCCGAGCTGGAAACGCTGCTGGAAAAACGGCAACAGACGTTTCGGCAGTCACACGGACCGGCGCACTATCGCAACCTCAAGACCTCGCAGACATCGCGCATCGAATGGCGTTACCACGGCGCCAAATACGCGTGGACGCCGTCCGAGACGCCACCGGAACCGCCACAGCCAGCCACCAGTATGGCCGTGCTGCCACCCGGCAAGCGAATGATCTTTGAAGTGGGCAATCGCATTCCGGAGCGGGGCGGGCTGAGGGTCCGCGTGCTGGCATCTCAGAATTCGAAGCCGGATCGCTTCCCCGAACTGGAACTGCGATTCGGCTGGCAGGCCAGCAACGACTCCAATGCCTCCATTCCCGTCGGCGACGGGAATCGGATCATCACGGGGACCGACAGCGAACCACAAATCTACGAGTGGCTGGTGCCGCTGAGCGAAATCTATCCCCGCAATCTGGTGCGCACAACGGGCGTCATGGGTGGCCTGCCCAGTCCGTCGGAGTATGTCCGCTTCGTCAACGCGTCGCTGTCAGGCGAGATTCACATACATCACGTGGAAGTGACAGCGCCGGTTTACGAACAGTGGCCGCCGTCGTCACACGTGCATCTGCTGACAGCCGGCCCAGGCACGGAAACGGAGCGTGCCCGCCAGATCATCGCCCGTCTCATGAAGCGAGCCTGGCGAAGGGAGGTCAGTGATGACGAGATCGCACGCAAGCTGGCTCTGTTTTCGGACATCCGACCGGACAGCTCCGACTTTGAGCAGGCCGTGCTCGAAACGCTGTCGACCGTGCTTTCCTCTCCACACTTCCTGTACGTCAATCAGACTCCACCGGCAAGCCCGCAGGGGTCGCGTGCGCAGACCGAGCTGGCCGCACGACTGTCTTTGTTTTTGTGGCTTAGTGTGCCGGACGCCGAACTGTCGGATCTGGCTCGCCGCGGCGAACTGACCGGTGCGGTACTTGACCAGCAGATCGACCGACTGCTCAGCGATTCCCGCTCTCTGCGATTCAGTCGTCACTTTGTGCAGCAGTGGCTGGGTCTGCAGCTGCTCGACTATCTGAACGTCGACAAAAAAGCCTATCCGCGTTTTCGACCGGAATTGAAGCAGGCCATGCGACAGGAAACGGTGGAGAGCTTCCATCACATGCTGCGGCACAATGCCAATGTGCTGGACTTTGTGCACAGCGACTACACATTTGCCAATGAGAAACTGGCCGCTCACTACGGACTTTTGAATGTGGCGGGAAGCCGCATGCGGCGGGTGGACCTGCCCCCCGAACTTCAGCGAGGAGGCCTGCTGACGCACGGCGGACTTTTGGCGATGAACTCTGACGGGAAAGACTCGCACCCACTGAAACGCGGGATCTGGGTGCTGGAGAGTCTGTTGAATGATCCGCCACCGCCACCGCCTCCTGCTGTGCCGGTCATTGATATCGCTGATCCCGAGATTGCAAAGATGACGCTGAAAGAACGCATCGAAAATCATCGCCAGCAGCCCGCCTGCCTTTCGTGCCATCAGCGCATCGACCCCTGGGGCATCGCATTTGAGAACTTTGACGCGGTTGGCCGCTGGCGTACCGCAGTCAACGGTCAGCCGGTGCATGCCTCCAGTCAGCTGTTCAATCAGCAGACTCTGGATGGGATCACGGGCCTCAAACGATACCTGCTGCTCAACCGCCAGGACCAGTTTGTCCGCGCGCTGACTCACAAGATGCTGACGTTTGCCCTCGGTCGGCCGCTGACTTTTGCCGACCGTCGGCATGTGGACCGCATCGCAGCGCAGGTGCGGCAGCAGGACGACGGCCTGGCCACGCTGGTACGAACAATCATTCGCAGTGACGTCTTCCAGTGAGCATCCGCACGCCAGTAATCACCTTCGCAGCGGGTTCGCCTGCGTCTATGATGGGCAGACAGAAAGACAGATCATGAGACAGCGATTCCAACCTGATCGTCGACGATTTCTGCGCGGCACCGGCATTGCGCTGGCGCTGCCTCACCTGGAGACGTTCGCCACCGCGACTCCCACCGGTCCCAGAAACCGCTTCGCCGGTTTTTACATGCCGGACGGTGTCCCCATGCCGCTGGCCGAAGATCCAGCGTATGCCGACTGGGCGTGGTTTCCCATTGGCAAAGGCAAAGAGTTTCGGTTCACAAAATGCCTGGATCCACTGGAACCGCTGCGTGATGAGGTCACCATCATTTCGGGGATGTCGCATTCCAGTTGCCGGAACATCCACGGGCACCGCAACGCGGACCAGTTTCTGACGGCCGCCCCCACCGGCGACCACGAAGAATACGTCAACAGTATCTCGCTTGATCAGCAGATGGCTTTTCACATTGGTGAACAGACGCGGTACTCTTCGCTCGTGATTTCCACCGACGGCGGCACGGGCACACCCCGCGGTGCGCACACGATGTCGTTCGACCGCAATGGCCGCGCCATTCCGGCCGAACATCGCCCCAAACAAATCTTCGACATGCTGTTTGTGCGGGGCAGTGGCAATGCCGCCCGCAAACTGGCCCTGGCGGACAGCGCGCTTGACGATCTGCTGGAAGATGCCCGCTCGCTGCGCCGCTCACTGTCGGCTTCTGACCGCGGCTCGCTGGATGAGTACCTGCAGTCTGTCCGTGATGCGGAGTTGAAAGTTGAGAAAGCGCGTCGCTGGGCCGACATCCCGCTGCCAAAAGTGGACGTCAGTCATTTGAATCTGGATATCACGCCGGATGATCCGCAGAACTATCTGCGGACCATGTTCGAGTTAATCTACCTGGCATTTCGCACAGATGTCACGCGCATCGCCACCTATCAGATTGGGCGCGAAAACGGCATTGGCAAGAGCGATTACCTGGCCCGCGCTGTGGGCTTCAATCTCACGCATCAGCTGTCACATGAAACGGCAAAACCAGATGGCTGGAAGAATTTCGGGACCTATTGCCGATTCCTGACACAGGAATTTGGCCGTCTGGTCCAGCGACTCAAAGACACGCCGGAACCTGCCGGTGACGGTAACATGCTCGACAATACGGTCCTGCTGTTTGGCTCCGCCTCGAGCGCTTTTCACCTGTCACGTAACTACCCACTGATTCTGGCGGGAGGCCGCGCGATGGGGTATCGTCATGGACAGTATCTGAACTTTGCCGGTGAAAAGGCGCATCGTGGCGCGTGGGATGGCCGCACCGAACCCTGGCAGAAAGAAGCCCGGCAGGACGACCTGCCGCTGGCCAATCTGTTCGTCACGATGCTGCAGCGGTTTGGCATTGCGACCGAGAGATTCGCTGACAGTACGGGCGGACTGGACGTCGTCTGACCCATCTTCGCAACACACGGAAGACGGAAGCCATATCAGTTCCTGCCTTCGGCGGTGTCTGACGCGCCTGCCGCCATGGGCGTGAGGAACTTCAGCAAAATGCGATCGTCGACGATCCGCGTCGCCCCGTGCCCCTCACCGTTGACCTTCAGGTGCACCACCCCGCCATCCAGATAGCGGAAATACTCCAGTGGCCCCTCAGACGATGTGGGAGTCATCAGTTGCTCGCCCTGATAACCATAATGCCGAGCCCACAGATACGTGGATTTTTCCGCCGGCAGGAATTTCAGCTTCCCGTCCTTCGCGCGGATGGCGGCCGAGGGCCCGCCTGCGTAGGGCACCAGACGATCTTCGGTTCCGGAGACATTCAACAATCGTTTGCCGGTCGGCGGCACGACCGCCTGCGTGTAGGAATTATCGGCACCACGACGTCGAAAACGGCTGCCGTCGTGCTGCCAGACATTCAGCGGACTGACGCAACTGATGTAGTTTCTGATCTGCGGCAGCTGTGATTCAATGGCCAGCTGATTGACCAGCGCCGCGCCGTTGGAACTGCCCATGATCGTCACGTTGTCGCCGGCGACATTATCATATTGCTGCAGCCGCCCGATGATCGATTCGAGGAAGGCCAGATCGTCGGCCTCTGAGCGTTCGGAGACAATATTCCAGCTGCGTTCGTAGCCCTGCGGAAAGACCATGACATAGCGGCGGGAAATCTCCCGCAGTTTCCATGGAATTCCCTGGGAGGTCCTGCGGGCATCGCCGCCGTTGCCGTGCAGATAAATGAACACGGGCCAACGCTGTTCGGCCGTTGTTTTGGGGACTTTGACGAAGTAAGGCCTGTCGAAATCCGTTTCCTGTGACCACGTCTGCACGATGGCGTATTCCCCTGTGGTCAGACTTCTGTCCACCGGCTGCTCAAACAGACGCGCAGACTCCTCTTGCGCGAAACACGTCAGCCAGCCGCATAACGGCAGAATCCCCATCAGAAATCTCAACATCCGAACGCCTCCTGTTGCACGACACACTGAAACACCACCTCAGGGAAGGATGGCAAAATCCCGCGCGGATATTCCCCAGTCGATGCGATGAATCAGCTCCAGTTGATCGTCGCCGCCATCATCATTGCGAATTCGATAAACGCCCAGCGTACGATCACCAGATTCGCTGACCAGCAGGGAATTTCTGTCCGGCGACACGTCCAGCTTCCAGGGGATATCGCCCACAGACGTGCCGCCGGTCAGCCGCAATCGTCCGTCCTGCATCACGCGAAACACATAGACACGATCTTCGTCCTGAACAAAATCGCGAACCGCGACGTACAGGCGTTTACCGTCAGAATCATGACCACATCAGACGCATGCAGTCCCCGCACCCCCTGCTGCCACGGTGCTCGGCGGGGCCGTGTGGTGGCATGCTGAAGCGCGTTGAGATGTCCGTCGTCACTCATGTGAAAAACGCTGACACCCAGTTGCTGCTCATTGCTGAAGTAAACCACGTCAAGCTGAGGGTGATAAACATAGTGACGCGGACCAAACATCACCGGCGGTCGCGCGTTGAAGTCATTCAGCGGAGTCAGCGATCCGGCCGAGGCATCAAAGGCAAACTGATACAGAGCATTTTGATCTTTCACGCAGGGCACGTAGGCGAAACGATTATTGCGGCTGGTCAAAATCGCATGGGCGGCTTTGGTTGGAGTGGCAAAGGTCGCCGTCCGCGGTCCGACGCGACCGTCCTGTTGCAGACGATAAACGTCCGCCCGCCCGTCGCGATAACTGGCAGACAGCAGAAACTGCCCAGTCCGATCGACACTCGTGTATCCGGTGGCTGCCGGCAGGTCAGACTCCTGCTGCAACATAAGGCGACCATCGGTCAACTGCACGGTGGCGGCCCTGGGAGATCCGGATTCCATGCCGGTCACCACCAGCCGGTCGCCCGCATGATCAACGGCAATGCCGGACGGAGGCCAGTCGAGCGACAGTCGAGGCTGTTCGGCGGATTGGGAGCCTGCCGCAAAGACGTGAAACAGCCGAATGCAGCGGGATTTGGCATCTGGCACCACCACATGAAATGATTCGTCGCCCGAGGCAACGGCCAGCGTGCACCAACTGGTGATCACTCCGCACAAAATGAAAGACATCGCTGCTCCTGTTTCCCATACCCCATGGACGCCCCGCCAGAGTATCCGATCCGTCACGCCCCGAAAGTCCCACACATGATCAAACACAGCAAACGGCAAACCACCGGATTAGCGCCCGGTCGACCGTTGTGTGTTCTCCATTGGCGGGTTAGAACCGTGGCTTACGCATTCTGTTCGGAGGTTGAACCGTGAGATTTTTGTTGTTGTTCGTTGCGACGTGCCTGCTGACAAACGCCCCAACGCCGGCTGACGACATTAATCCGTCCGTGCTGAACGGCCGCCAGGGCAACCGCTGGGTCGTGCCGCTCAGTGAGTCGGGCCCCACGAGAATCCCCAGAGTGTGCGCGAGTCTGCGGGGATCGTGGTTTGAGGGTCATCCCGAGGCATCCGTGGTTGTGCACCCGGAAATCGAGTACTGGGAGATTCGAGTCCAGGGCAAGCCGGTCAGCGGGAAGGTCGTGCTGGAATTCGATTCGCCTCCACTCACCCCCGAGGAAATTGCCCCCGTCAGACAGGCGGGGGATGGCACGCTGACACTTCGCTGCGGCCTCGGTATCACCACGGGGGAGAAGCTCCGGTTTGAGCCGCAGCCGCACAAAAACACAATTGGCTACTGGACCATTCCCACCGACAGTGTGACATGGAAGATCAACATCGACCGACCGGGCGCATTCAACGTGGGTGCGCTGCAGGGAGCCGCCAAAAACGGCGGCGGCATGGCAAAGCTGACGTTGCTGCAGGGAGAAACAGTTGTGGATTCACTCGAGTTTCCGGCCCGGGTTACCGGCCACTTTCAAAACTTCCAGTGGCAGCACGCCGGGGTATTAAATGTCGCACAGCCCGGCGACTACCAGGTGAAGGTGGAAGCGGTGAAAATTGACAGGGTGGCCCTGATGGATGTGCGGCAGATTCACTTCTCTCCCAAGCGCTAGTCTGACTGCCTCGACCGCGCGGCCTCGAAATCCTCAGCACCCCTTCGATCGGTACTGGCAATTTCCCTGATCGCTTGCGCCTAATTGGCTTAGTTTCCTAATGCCCACTCGGAGAAACTAAGAATTTATCGCTGCCGCTGAACGGTTCACGGCACGTTTTTCCGGTCCAGGGTGGGGGCTGTCATGAACAGCAAGATACTGGTTGTCGACGATTCCGCCCTGGCGCGCCGTGCGTTTCTGGCCAAGCCCCTGCGTGCCGCCGGGTATCAGGTCATTGAGGCGGTCAACGGCCAGGAGGGACTGGCTGCCTGGGCAAAACACAAACCGGATTTGGTCATCACCGACCTGCTGATGCCGGAACTGGACGGATTTGGCTTCGTGCATGCGCTGCGAGACGCCGAAGCGGATTGCCCGATTATTGTCGCCAGCGCAGACATTCAGGATTCCTCCAGGAAACGCGTAGCGGCCCTCGATACGTTTGGCTTTCTCAACAAGCCGTTTCGCTACGATGAATTGCTGCAGATGGTCTCGGACGCACTGTCTTTCGCGCCCGCAGCTGGCGAGTGAGCCGCAGCGCAGTCAGCCCTGCCAGAGCAGACAGTCCGCGGCGGAACATGACGGATTCTGTCCATCACCACCATTCGGCAATGATTGAGAGTCCGCAGGTCAGCGTCTACACTCCGCTGGCGTCTCAGCCTGAGTCAAACAGCAGGCGGGCCGCTGACATTGGGCCCCAAACGAACGAAATATCGCAACATGTCAAATTTTGGCGAACCGCAGTAGCGAATTCTCTGTACGCGGTGTGGTCGCAGATATCATGGCTCCCGAACAGGCACCGGGGCAACGCTCATTTGTCTGCCAGCCTCTTCGCCTTCAGTCGACGTGCAGCGCAGGGCTCTCACACAACATGGACAGTGCGAACAAATCCAGTGGAACGCCTTCCGACAGCGGGCAGAAGCCCGGCGAGGAATTCGATGCTGGTGCGCTGGTGGGATCGTACGTCGCCGGCGGCCGGTACAAGCTGCAGCGTCTGGCCGGTGAGGGCAGCATGGCCCACGTCTACATGGCCTGGGACGACCGCCTGTCGACTGACGTTGTTGTCAAGATCCCCAAACCGGATCGCATTCAGGACGCCGCCTTTCGCCTGCGGTTTACCCAGGAACGCCAGCTGCTGGTCAAGCTCTCGCATCCGCATATCGTCCGGGTACTGGACATGGGCGAGCACGAAGACCTGCCGTTTCTGGTCATGCAGTATCTGTCCGGCGGAGATCTGCTCGACCAGCTGCAGAAGATTCAGCAACTTGGTAAACGGGTGGCTGTCACAAGCGTGAGACAGTGGCTGCGTGAGATCGCCAGAGCGCTGGACTTTGTCGCCGATCAGGGCATGGTCCATCGCGATGTCAAGCCGTCCAATATTCTGTTCGACAACCATGGCAACGCATTTTTGAGCGACTTTGGCCTCGCCAGGATCACCTACGGAGAACATGTCGACACGGATTCGGAAATGACGGGCGCGGGGTTTGTTGTGGGAACTCCCAACTATCTGGCGCCCGAACTCATCTTTGGACAGCCCTTCGACGGGCGGGCCGACCAATACGCCCTGGGCCTTGTCATATACCATTTGCTGACCGGTTCCCCCCCGATGCAGGGCGCCAGCAGCGCGGCCACCATGGTCAATCAGACCACCAAGGTCCCGCCATTTCTCAATCGGGTCCGCAAAGATGTGCCGGAGGCGTTCGCACTCGCCGTCCAGAAGGCTATTCACAAGAAGCCGGAACAACGTTTTGCATCGTCCACAGAATTTGCCGATGCGGTGCTGGCATCACTTACGTCCACCGGGTCCGGAACACGTCCGGCAGCCGGCGCAGGTCGCCTCAAGCCGGCGGCCACCGTCAGGAAACCGCCTGAAAGGAAACCGCCTGAACGCGAGCGTGCCGGGGCAATGGACACAGCGTTCGAGCAGCCGCCGAAAATCTCCACCGGTCCTAAGGGGCTGGTCACCTGTCCGGCGTGCCGTGTGCCACTGCCGCTGCTGCCGGCGCACGCCGGCCGCAGAGGACGATGCATTCACTGCCACACGCGTCTGAAGATTTCCAAAAACCTGACGAAGCTGATCCAGTTACCGGAAGACGAAGGCGGCACTCGACCGCGCCGATCCGACGGAAGCGGCGAACTGATCATTGGGGAGAAGGTATTCGGCTGGCAGCTGTCCAGGAAGACGGCGATGACGATCGCCAGTGTGCTGCTGCTCATCACTTTGTGTGTGACCGTTTACCTGACCGTCTTTCTGACCGGCAAAAGCGATCAGGAAAAACTCAAAGACAGAATCAAGGACAGCGGCAAGACGACCGAATCCGACTCGCGGGAATGACGGCTCCCGGCAACTGCGATGCCCCGGTGCTGACACCTCACGGGGCTGCAATCATCGACCGTCTGTGATGGCCCCTCCGCGATTGACGTGACGCTGTGATCGTCACGCCGCCCTGATCGACGCAGGTCACCACCTTCAGAGACGGCGATCTTCGCGCAGCAGACGCTAGACCAAATGCAGCCCGCATTCCTGCTTGCGTCCCTGAAAACGGGTATCACGTTCATGGCTGTCGTCGTCTGTCACGGGACGACTGCTGTGAGCGTCGCCGACGGTCGTGTAGCCCTGGTAGAACAGCGGATGCCCCGGTAACTGGTGTCGCTGCATGTAGTAGTAAACATCTTTACTGCTCCAGTTCAGAATCGGGTAGATGCGATGCCGATCACCCGTTGGCTTCACGCGTGGCAAAGCACTGCGATAGCTTGTCTGGCCGGATCGCAACCCGGACAGCCAGCCGGTTGCACCGAGTTCTTTGAGCGTGCGTTCCATCGGCTCGACCTTGCGAATCTGATCGTAGCGGTTCAGATCGTCCACGCTTTCGCTTTCCCACAGACGTCCGAAACGAGCTTCCATCTGCGCGGGAGAAATGGGCGAACGGGCGACCGTCAGATTGAGATTCAGCAATTCCGTCAGCGTCTCGGCGTATTCGTACGTCTCTGCAGGCAGATAGCCGGTATCCACCCAGATCACCGGCATGTTGGGACGAACCTGAGTGGCCAGATGCAGCATCACGGCAGACTGAATTCCAAAACTGGTGCTCAGGACCAGCCCGCGCCCAAATCTCAGGTCGGCCCACTCCAGAAGTTCTTCGGCCGACATGTTTTGAACGTCAGCGGATGCGTCTGCCTGTTTAACCTGCTGTAATACGGACATGATTCTCTCCTGAAGGATGCGGGGAACCGAAGCCGTGAGGCTCGTGTCTTCCTCTTAAAGAGTGCGATTGCCGGACGCGTCTTACGGCCTCAACCGTGAATTTGCGGCCCAACCACTTTTGTGGCCCGATGCATCACATTCCCGTTTTTTTCGTGTAAGGAAACTATGACGAGCATCACATCCATCGCGGATCTGGAGGCGATTTATGGCGTCCCCTCCACGGCAGCCGCAGTCAAAGTCAGCGACCGGCTCACACCGGAGTATCGGGCACTGCTGGAAGCCTCCGTGTTTCTGTGCCTGGCAACTGTTGGGCCTGAAGGCGTGGACTGTTCTCCGCGTGGAGATCGAAAACAACTCGTGCGGGTCGAAAGTGAAACCTGCGTGCTGCTGCCTGATCGCCGCGGCAACAACCGTATTGATTCTCTGAGGAACGTTGTTCGGGATCCCCGGTTGGCGCTGCTGGTGCTGTTGCCGGGCAGCGGAACCACGCTTCGCATCAACGGCACCGGTTCGATCCATGCCGATCCCGAACTTCTGGAGTCGTTTGCCGTGGACGGCCAGGCACCGAGGACCGTGTTGAAAATCCAGATCGACCAGGCCTACTTTCAGTGTGCGCGGGCCATTGTTCGATCAGGCCTCTGGGATCCTGATCACCATGTTTCCACGACGGAACTGCCCGGACCGGGGCAAATCCTGCAGGCGATGAGTGACGGCGAGATCGATGGGCGTGCCTACGATCGGGAATGGCCGGAACGTGCACGCCGGACACTTTGGTAGCCAGAGCCTGAAAATGGCCGTTTCCTGTCTCAGGTGGCAACACGGGAAATTCGGATGACCGTCCCTCTGTAATTCTCAGCGGCAGGACGGGTGTGGAAACATGCCCTGAGAATCCGCGGCCAAACGGGGCGTCTTAACATTTCCTTAACACTCATGAGTTCCACTCCCGCCGCGCAGGCTGGTTGGCCTGTGAACCAACTCCACGACTAATTATCGGGAACAGCAAATGAGCTTCAAAAATGCTCTCGCCCTCTCTCTCTTGCTCCTCGTCGGATGTGTTGAGAAAGCGGAAGAAGGAACAACACCAGGTGGCAGCGCGGCCGGCGGATCGGCACAGATTGTCGCGGACGGCTCCAGCACAGTCGGCCCCATCACGAGTCTGATCGGTGAGGAATTCGAAAACGCGAATTCTGACGTCAAAGTTCTGGTCACAGTCACCGGCACAGGAACCGGCTTTGGCAAGTTCGCGGCCGGTGAAACGGACATCAATGATGCGTCTCGACCGATCAAGGACACGGAAAAGGCCAAGTGCGAAGAAAACGACGTCGAGTATGTGGAACTGATGGTGGCGATGGACGGTATTTCTGTCGTCGTCAATAAAGACAACGACTTTGTGGATGCCCTCACCACTGCTCAGTTGAAGAAGATTTGGGAACCTGGCAGCACCGTCAAGACGTGGAAAGACGTGAATCCGGAATGGCCGGCGGAAGAAATCCAGCTGTTTGGCCCTGGGCGAGAGTCTGGTACGTTTGACTACTTCACCAAGAAAATCAACGGTGAAGAAGGTGCCACACGAGATGACTATTCCCCCAGTGGTGATGATAATCTGCTGGTAACCGGAGTGGCGGGCAACAAGTTTGCCATGGGCTACTTCGGCTACGGCTACTACGAAAAGAGCAAAGACAAGCTGAAGCTGCTCAAGATCAGCCCCACGGAAGATCTGGCGGACGCAGTGGCTCCTGATCCGACAGCCATTCAGACGGGGACCTACAAGCCACTGGCTCGCCCCGTGTTCATCTACGTGAATAAGGATTCGCTGAAGCGTCCGGAAGTGGCCAAATTCATCGAGTTTTACCTCGGTGAAGGTCAGAACTGCGTTCCCGTCGTCGGCTGTGTAAAAATGTCCGATGACGACCTGGCCAACAGCAAAGCGACGCTGGCTGACGCCATGAAATAATCACCTCTGCTGCAGGCCTGCTGATCTCTGCAGCGTCTTAGGTCGCAAAAACGGATCTCAACCCGACACAGCCAAATGCGGTGTCGGGTTGTTTTTTTTTGGGGCCCAACAGGCGCTGAACCTGACAGGAGAACGCTGCGTCCTGAGAAAACGGTCGGACGAAACGGAATGCAGCCGGGAATTTTCGGGCGTCGCCGGGAATTCTCCAGGGCCTCGTTAACCGCGTCGAGGCGATGCGATATTGTAACCGGCCGCACACGATGACTGCACTGAGACCCACATGAGCAATCTGTTTCGACAAAACGTTCAGGACATGGCCGGTTATGCCCCCGGAGAACAACCTCAGGGTGGCGACTGGGTCAAACTGAACACCAATGAGAATCCCTATCCGCCATCGCCAGCCGTGGTGGACGCCATCCAGCAGGCCGCCACCAGTCGCCTGAATGTCTACCCGGATCCCCTGGCCATGGGATTCCGTGAGGCAGCAGCCGAGCTGTTTCAAGTCACGCCGGACTGGATCCTGCCGGCGAACGGCAGCGACGAAAACCTCACCATATTGATTCGCTCGTTCTGTGAGCCCGGATCACAGATCGTCTATCCGTACCCCAGCTATGTGCTATACGAAACGCTGGCGAAGATCCAGGACTGCCGGGTCGAGCGACTGCTTCTGGATTCAGACTTTCAGTGGGAACCGCAGAGTGCTGCCGCAGCAGCGGCAAAGTCAGCGGTGGCATTCGTTCCCAACCCCAATTCGCCCACGGGAAATCGCTGGACGGCCGATCAACTGGCGCAACTGCGGCCGAATGACGGCGTGCTGGTGGTCGACGAAGCGTACGGCGATTTTGCGGACACCCCGCACCGCGGTGAGTTGCTGCACGACGAACGCTTTGCGGGCCGAACGATCCTCACCAGGACCCTCAGCAAATCGTACAGTCTGGCGGGCATCCGATTTGGTTTCTCGGTGGCCGCCCCGGAACTGACAGTCGGCATGCAGAAAGTCAAAGACAGTTACAACTGTGACGCGGTGGCCATTGCCGCGGCGACGGCCGCCCTGCAGGATCAGCAGTGGATGCTCGAAAACCGACAAAAAATCATCGCTACCCGCACACGTCTGGCGGCGGCCCTGGAGCCACTGGGATTTCAGGTGTTTCCCAGCGAGGCCAATTTCCTGTGGACCCAGCACTCGACAGGACAGCATCAGACCATCTACGAAAAACTGAAGGAACGTCATGTTCTTGTCAGATATATGACATTCCCCGGCGCAACTGCGGAAGCTTCGCTGGCTGATGGAATTCGAATTACCGTTGGAACCGACGAGCAGATCGATCGATTCTGCGAGGCGGTCGCGGAAGTTGTGGGCGAACTCTCCTGACCGGCGGAAATGCGGTAGATTTGGAGTTCCATCCGGCTCATTCCTGGACACCATGACAAGCCCCGTTGATTGACAGTTGATTATGGCTCGAAAAGCGTCGATCTCGCGCGACACCGCGGAAACCAAGATTCAGCTGGAACTGAACCTGGACGGGACTGGACAAAACCAGATTTCGACAGGTGTCGGTTTTTTCGATCATATGCTGACGCTGTTCGCCAGACACGGTCTGATCGACCTGACGGTCAAAGCCGAAGGCGACACGTGGGTCGACGATCACCACACGGTCGAAGACATCGGGATCTGTCTGGGGCGGGCCATTCGTGATGCTCTTGGGGACAAAGCCGGCATCACGCGTTACGGCAGCATCTGTCTGCCGATGGAAGAATCGCTCGTGACATCGGCGCTCGATCTGAGCGGCCGATTCGCCTTCTGTTATCACGTGAACTTTCCGACCGAAAAGATTGGCACGTTTGACACAGAACTGGTGCAGGAGTTCTGGAATGCGGTCGCCTCCAATGCCTTAATGAATCTGCACCTGATACTGCATCACGGCAGCAACAGTCATCACATTTCTGAGGCCACGTTCAAGGCAACGGCGCGAGCTCTGAGAATCGCCGTCACACGAGACGAGCGGCAGACCGGAGTCCCCTCGTCAAAGGGCACCCTCGATGGGTAGCCCGTCTGTCGACGGTCACTGTCAGGGGCCACCACCAGATGAGTGGGATTCCGGCCCTCTGCAGCGGACCGTCATCCGGCGAGGTCTCACAAATGACGTAAATCGGGTGATTTCAGGCTCTTAGTGCCACCATCCGTCAGTGGGGTTTGCATTCGTGTCACCGCGTTTGTAGCCTCCGCAGTCCTTACCATCGCCGATCTGCGGGTCGCCGCGATGTCAGCCATTCTCTTCATCAGCACGCCAGCGATATGAGCGACGAAAAAGAACCGAACACAGATCCCCAGGATGATCTGGCAGAAAAACTGTTTGGCATTGAGGTCAACGGTCCGGACGAGGAGGTTGGCGGCGAGCTGCTGTTTGATGACTACGACGACGACAGCGCGGGCATCGATGGCTTGCTGAGCAACTCCGAGGAAACCAGCGGAGCAGACGCGGACGATGATGAGGTGGACTTTGACACCGACGAATCAGACGCAAAGGACGCTGACTCCGGGTACGCGGACGAAATCGACGACGACCTGATCCTGTTCAGCGACGAGGATGAAGAAGACGCTGAGTCAGAGACAGACGACGAGGACGTCACGTTTGAGGACGAGGAACTGGAGGAAGACGACGAAGTCGAGGAAGTCACGTTCGTTGATGAAGACGAGGACGACGACGAGGACGTCACCTTTGCTGATGATGAAGACGAAGAGATTGTCTTCGGTGACGAGGAAGCAGACGACGACGACGACGACGAAGAAGAAGAAGAAGAAGACGACGACGAAGACGATGATATTGTCTTCGATGATGATGACGACGAAGAGGAACCGGCACCACCACCGCCCCAGCGACAGGCACGTCCCGCCGCTCGCAGGGGGGGCTCATCCAGCGAACAGAAATCCGGCTCCGGTCGGAAACGCCGACCGTCCGGCGACGACGATGAAGTCTGGAGCGAACTGGACGCCTGGGTCTGGGATGACAGCAAATCCTCCTCAGCCCCTCCGGAAGACGAGGACGAAGAAGACGAGTCTTCTGAAGACGAGTCTGCGGAAGACGAGTCTGCGGAAGACGGTGCCGATGAGGAAGAAGAAGCACCGCCTCGCCGAAGTCGTCGCGGTCGCGGACGTGGTCGACGTCGTGGCCGCAGACGTGGTTCCCGCGACGAGGAGTCGCCAGTCAAAGCAGAGGCCGAAGCGTCCGACGATGAGGCTGACGACGACGACGACGGTCTGGACGACATTCTGTTCGAAGAGGACGGAGAGGACTTCGTGAGCGTTTCTCCGGCCACAGCTCGTGCCGCAGCCGGCGAAGTTGAAGACAGCGAGAAGAACACCGACGACTCCGACGACACCGAGGATTCCGAAGACGAAGAGTCACCTCGAGGACGCTCCCGACGACGCGGACGACGCGGACGTGGTGGTCGCCGCCGCGGAGGAGATCGGCGTCCAGCGCGAGAAGAGGAAGTCGAAGAAGACGAAGACGACTCGGATGCGGACATCAGCTTCGAAGAAGAGTCCGAAGAAGAAGAGGAACGTCCGCGTCGACGACGCAAGCCCGCTGCTCGCGAGTCCCGCTCTCGCGGTCGACGATCAGAGCGTCGGGATGAGGACGAAGACGAAGCCCCTCGAGGTGGACGCCGCAGCCGTCGTGACGAAGAGGACGATGCCGACGGGGAAGAAGAAGAGGAACGACCTCGTCAGAAACGTCGTCGTCGTGAACGACGTCCGGCTGCGACGGAATTTGAAGACATTCCAACATGGGAAGATGCCATCGGGCACCTGGCGATCAAATCGCCTGCCCCCGGCAGTCACGATCGACGACGTGGACGTGGCGGCCGAGGACGCGGCGGACGTCCAGGCGGAGGTGGCCGCTCCGGCGGAGGCGGTCGCGGCGGACGTGGACGTGATGATGGGGGTCGTCGTGACGAGGGCGGTCGGTCTCGGGGTGGCCGCCGGTCGTCCTAGATGCGGTTCACCGCTGGCAGCAAATTTGAAAAACTGGAGAGAATATCCTGAAGAAGTTTTTTAGTTGCTGCCGAAGATCTCGGTGCGAATACTTGATTGTTCGAAACACCATCGATAAAGTGCTCGCTCAGCAAGGGGCCGTAGCTCAATTGGTTAGAGTACCGGACTGTCGATCCGGGGGTTGAGGGTTCAAGTCCCTTCGGCCTCGCCTTGCAAAGCACAACTGGTTAGCCAGTTGTGCTTTTTTTGTGCGCGAAGGATGCTGGAGACTGACAGCCGGTGATTTCATGCCGTCGGCCGCGGCGCCATCGTTTCCCCAAAGCAGCCGACGTTGCCCCCGCAACGGCAGCGTCGTCCAGCGTTGCTTCGGAATGGCGTTCAGGAGGGCAGAGGGAGGACGATCAAAAACAAGGGGAATCGACAGACGCGACGCTGCATACTGCCTCGTCGTTTCCGGACGATCCGTCACCGGCAGGGCCGGTTACCGGGCCGTCCAGCCGCCGTCCACGGTGACCATACTGCCCGTCATGAAGCTGCCCGCCGGACTGGCCAGCAAAATGGCGGCGCCCTGAATCTCCTGCAGGTCCCCCCAGCGTTCCTGAGCAACTGCCCCCACGATAAAGCGACGCGCTTCTTCGGTATCGGCAATCGGAATGTTCATCGGTGTCAGAAACGGTCCCGGGCAGATGGCATTGCACGTGATGCCCTGGTTGGCCAGTTCCAGACCCAGCGCACGCGTCAGTTGCACCACGGCCCCCTTGCTCGACGTGTACGGCGTGCGGTTTGCCAGCCCGACCAGCCCCAGCGTACTGGCCATGTTGATAATGCGGCCGTACCCCGCCGATTTCATGTGGGGAATCACCGCCTTGCAGCACAGCCACGTGCCATGCACATTGGTCTTTTGCACCTGCTCGAATTCTTCGTAGCTGAGATCTTCGATGCTGCCGCGAATGTTGATTCCCGCGCTGTTGATCAGCACATCAATCCGCCCAAACTGATCAATGACGCTCTTGACGACTTCATCCACTTCTGACTGCGCCGTTACATCGGCCTGCAGTCCCACAGCCTGGACGCCAAATCCGGCTGCGATCTCGTCGGCGGTTTCCCGCGCCTCATCCTCATGGCGGCTCAGGATCACGATGGAAGCCCCTGCAGATGCCAGACCCGCGCCCATTGCGGCCCCCAGCCCTTTCGATCCGCCGGTGACCACAGCCACCTGTCCGGCCATCTGAAACTGGGTAATTCCGGGTAGATTACGGAGCGCTGCGTTCGACATGTCGATGCTTCATTACTTTTGGGGACTGGGAGCGTTACGGTTTCAGAGTGTCGTGGCTGGCTGCAAATGCTGCAACCGCGGACCAGGGCAGGGCAATGACCGACTCTCTGCTGCGAACGGCAATGTTCAGGCCCAGCAGATCTCCACTGGGGCTGACGACGGCCGTCGCCATGTGAATGGGAAGCAGGGCGGCGTCATGCTGAAAGACATTTTCAAAGCCAGTCCTGCGACCACTCAAAACGCCGGAACGACCGTCAAGAAACTCGCTGCGGTCGAGAAGTCGATCGGCCGGCTGAGAGAGCACTACCACCGCACTTCGCGGCAGCCCGTCACGCAGGCAGACCAGACGAATGCGATCACCGGCCGCGTACTGATCCAGCAGCCGGGCGACGTCATCAAAGCTGGTGCAGTCTTCTCCCGCAAGAGAATCAATGACATCTCCCTTGAGGATGCCGGCCTGGGCTGCGGCGGAACCCGGCACGACCCCGGACACCACCAGGACCCCGTCATCCACGTCCAGCGTACAGCCGAGCGCCGGCCTGTGCCGCGGTTCGTGAAACTTCGGTCGGGCAGTGATACCGCAGGCATCCCCGTGACAGCAGACGGCCTGCCAGGCAGCGACCTGAACCGACGGACCATTGGAAAATGCGGGCAGTGATGCTGAGTCTTCCACCTGAAGCAGGAGAAGATCCAGTGGCAGCGAGGAAGCGACCAGACGGAGTTTCAGCCAGCCATTCGGCCCTTTGCACTCCAGCGTCTCACCGGAAACCACGCTGCGTTTGGCAACAAACAGGCGATCTGACACGCGACAGCAGAACAGCGTTTCGTTCTGACCGGTCGCTCTGAGCCGAAAGTTGAATCTTTGCAGTGTTTGGCGGGCCGCCGGAGGACACGTCATCTCGGCAACCCGGCCGGCGATCACTCCGTCGGTGGTGGTGATGTGTGCTGTCGCCAGCGCCTGCCGGATCACATCCAGACTGAGATGCAGATTGGTGACACGACCAGCGCCGATCCGCGCATTGAGGCCAATCAGTCGGCCATCGCTGCGGAACAGTGGACCGCCGGAATCTCCAGCCGTAAGACGACAGGACGTCCGAATAGTGTCGGCGGTCTTCGCCAGCAACCGACCATGGCGCAGGATGGCGGGCCCCGACTCACTGCGTGCTGGTCGCCCCGCCGCATACACCACGTTCCTGAGCTTCGTCTGATCGTACAGGCGGCGACTGGCCACGCCCATCGGGCGGACCCGCTGACCGACCAGGCCTGCAACCCGCAGGATGGCCACATCCGCCTTTCGGTCCAGATGTCGTACGATCGCCGGGAAGGCTCCGCCATCAGACTCAACAACAACGCGCCGCAGCGGGGAGGTGAGCCCGTGGGCGACCGTCAGGACGTCGCCTTCTGCCGAGACAACCACACCAGTGGATAACTCTCCGCCGCAGCGAATGCGAACAACGGCGGAAAGCAGATCCGCAACCGCATCAGGCGCGGCAGGACCACTGCCCGCCATGGCGATCGCCGGCTGACACAGAGCAGACGCCAGCAGCACGCAGAAAACGAGTGGTGGCAGAAATTCGGTTGCGCGGGCGTTACGGGGCATTGCCAGGGGGTCTGGTATCAGCATCTTCTGCCGATGTGGCCTTGTCTTCTGAGGGCGAAGCATCGTCTTCCTCCGGCGGCATCACCAAAACCTTCCGCTGAGCCAGTTCGTAGACACCACCAGCCGGCAGGGCCACATAGTCCGGGTCGTCTTCCGCTGTGTGAGTATTGCGGTCGTAAAAGAACACGCGGCCCCGGCCGATGACTGTGGCCTGACTTTGCCGGACTTCGATGGCCGTGGCTTCGTCGAGCCCGATTCCGAGCATCTGAGGATACCGGTTCACGAGCCCGGTCATGTCTTTCTGGCGGCCTCTCTGTGAGAAATGCTGGTCAATGGCCACTCCACCGATAAAGCCCAGGCCACCGCGTTCATAGCCGGGTGCCATGATGCGAAAATTCTCAATGGGTGTCGCGCGGGCCAGATAACGCGCCTGGATCGACGCGCCGGCCGACGAACCTCCGATGACGCCGCCACGTGCCAGCACATCCTTCATCAGCTTCTGCGCCTGTGTTCCATAGTAGGAGTCCGCCAAATTCCACTGGCGGCCTCCACCAAACCAGACGCCGGTCGCATCCTTCAGCGGAGCCAGAAACTCCGGATCGCTGTTGGCACGCTGACGATCTTTCGTGTGGACGGTGGTCGCCTGCTTCACGCCCATGCGTTCCCAGTAGCGAACCATTCCCTGCTGAGGCGACACCTCAAGTTCTTCGGTGCAGGGGATGTAGACCAGTCGCGCATCTTTGCCTCCTGCCAGTTCCACAAATCGCTCCATCAACCCTGCCGGCATGCCGCCGCCGCCGACAATCAGCAGCGTGCCATTCTCGACGCGGGGTACCGGAGGTTTGTCGGCGGGAAACTTCGGCAGTGTGCGATCGATGGAATCTCGTCGCCATTCCGTCCAGTCAACCAGGAACTGGGGAGCACGCTGCCCCTGCTGCCGCTGTGTGAGACTCTGCCGCCGCACGCTGTGGTGAGGGCCCGGCGGCAAAACGAAGGATGCCGTGCCATCGCCGACCACTTGCGCAATGCGACGTCGCACAACCAGCATCGCATCAATGGAAAGCTGCAGCCCCACAGTACGCCGCTTTGCGCTCACGGCATCGAGCAGACGTTTGTCATCAGCTTCGCCCACCGACAGCACGGCCATCGGCAGGACATTTAGTCCCGCCTGCAGATCACCGTCGTCAGTTAACCAAAACTTTCCGGCCAGTTGAGCGACACCACCAAGCAGACCCAGTCGACCTCCACCTCGTACGTAGGCGGCCAGTGCGTCCGCCGACCCACCGAGCCCCTGTGGCACGATGTCGGTTGGCGACATCAACAAAACCAGATCCGGGGCATCTTCTGCCGTCAGCGATTCGTCCATGCTGCCGGCCTTTAGTAATCCGAAAGTCACCGACGACGACTTGGTGATAGTGAACAACTGCTCCAGGCCAGCCACATCGGCCGTACGTGTCTCGGGATGAGCCAGCAGAACGATGTTTGTGCCTTCACCGGCACGACGCAGCATGTTCTCAAATCGTTCGGCCTGAGCAACGTCAGGACAAATCGCCAATGTGCCGCCCAAAGAGGTGTGCAGGGGCCAGGCATCGAAGTCTTCGTCAAACACCTGAGCAGGAGCAGGGGCGACGGTGAGCAGAAGCGCACAGGCAGTCAGCAGGATGCGTTGCATGAGAGGGCCATCATGGAAAGGCGGCAGGAAACAGTCCCTACGACCTTACACTATGGCGTCATAAACGCAACGTAATAGAACACCAGCCCGGTGATCGCGGTCATGGTGATATCGACAGTCGACAGCCAGCCCAGCAGTTTGTGAGTGCGGCTGTGTTCACCCGGAAGTGGCGGGGCAGAGAATCGACGAAACGCCAGCACCAGTGTTGTGAACCAGATTACCGGAGTGGTGATGGCAAAGATCAGGTGAAATCTCAGGTAAGGGCGTGCTTCGGCGACCTTCGCCGCCAGGGCCGCCTCTTCGGGATGCGACTTCTTCACGATGTTCTCCCAGCCACCGTGGACAAGTTGCAGATCCACTTCAAAGGCCGTCACAGCGACGAGCAGCACAATGCCCAAAGTCAGTTGCAGCCACTTGTGCTGGTTGAAGGCTTTCTTCACCTTCACCAGCCAAAGGCTGTACACGAGAAGCGGCACGATGATCACCAATGCACACACGACGAAGTCGAGCATGAAGGACGTGCGATATCCTAAGAAACCATCCTGCATGACAATTCTGAACCCGAATGAAGATTCGCAAAGCTGCTTCCGCTGGTGGGGCATCCGTACTGCACATCCGCATCCTGACCGATCGATCGACAGGGCGAGAACGCGTTGGCTCAGCCGCAGTCGCGCCACATCTCCACTGCCGTGGATTCGCGGGAGTCACCCGAGTGATGGCACAGCGGACGACGCCTCGGTGGCCCAGTCACGGTCGACCGGACCACCAGACGGGAATCTGTCACGAGACAGGACCTAGCTGAGCAGTTCAGACATCACCGAGGCAATCCCCTCGGAGTCCACGCCCTGGAAGCCCATCTGCTGCCACAGTCCACCGGAACCTTCTTTGTTGGTGCCAATGTTGTTATAGCGGCCTTTGAAGCCTCGCTTGAGCAGTTCGGATCCGAACCGTGAGCCCAGCCCCGTGTTAACATTGAACGATTCGGCCACGAGCACAGCCGGAGCTGCCGCCAGACGTGCCATCATGTCCTCGTCGTAGACATTCAGGGTCGACTTACAAACCAGTCCCACGTCTTTACCAGCCTCTTTCAGCCCGATCACAGCGTCGAGCGCTCGGTACGTGGTCTCACCGAACGACACGATGTAGCCGTCTTTGCCATCCCGGACCAGATCGTCTTTGCCGGTCACAAACTCGTAGTCGTCACCAAACAGACGGCTGCCACCGTCATCCAGCAGATCGGGCACGCCGGATCGCGTGGAGAAGATGAAACGCAGACCTTCGTCATTGTAGATCTTCTTCAGGCAGGCACGGAACTGATGCTGGTCCGCCGGGAAGTACAATCGCGTTGTGTCTTTGCCTTCATCCGGCAGACCGTTGGCGGCAAACATGTTGTTCAGCCCGAAGTGACACGTGTTGTCGGCCATGTCGTCACAACCGGCGTGGCTGAAGTGCGCCAAAACGTTGCTGCCGTTCAGACGCGCCATCGTGATTTCGGAAACCAGCATCTCCAAAAACGCGGAGAAGGTGGCAAAGATGCCCTGCTTACCTGGCTCGAAGCCGAAACCCGCGGCCGCGGAATAGTTACCGCGTTCCATGATTCCACCACGCACGAACACCTCGGGATGCGAGGCGCGAACGTGATTCAGGCCGCAACTGCCTTCCAGGTCGCAGTCAAAAACCTTCACAGACTCAATCCGCTTTTGCTCCGGAATATCGTCCAGGATCTCATTCAGGATCCGACCGAACAGATCACGATTCTTGCCAACACTGCCGGCATCGGACCCGCGGTGAGTGGGGCCCTTGGGGCCTTTCTCAACACCTGCCAGATATTCTGCTGCTTCCGGACGGTTATTGGCTTTGAGGTAGTCAATCGCGGTCGCCGTCTTGATGACATCGTGACCGTGTGCACTGCCTTCCAGTCCTTCCACGCCTGGGCACATTTTACGTTTGTTGATCAGGGCGATCGGGCCATCTTCGGTGACGGCCGCACACATGCGGGCATAAAGCCCATCAAGGTCTTCACCATCGCCAATGTTGACGCTCAGCCCGTGACCTTCGAGCGTTTTTGACACATCAAAGCCGGGCAGGTAGTCCGACGGATGCCCGGCGATGGTGACGTCGTTGTCATCGATCAGCAGCTTCACATTGAGGCCCTGCGCGACGGCCAGGCGAGCTGCTTCCGCATCGTTGCCTTCCATCTGGGAACCGTCCGACCCCAGCATGAAGACGACCTTGTCGGGATTGCCGATGGCCACGCCATTCAC
Source organism: Planctomycetaceae bacterium (assembly GCA_024742875.1). Taxonomy (GTDB): domain Bacteria; phylum Planctomycetota; class Planctomycetia; order Planctomycetales; family Planctomycetaceae; genus Fuerstiella. The sequence goes on from JANSXP010000027.1 coordinate 55,388, forward strand.
GAAAGGCCACATGTGGCCCAGACGGCCGGAACTGAACTTGACGCCAGGTGTGAACCCCTTTTCCGGGTGTCCAGGCAGGTGCGACAGATACTCGCGATAATGAAACAGCTTCTCCAGCGGCAATTCGCCTTCGAGCACAGCCATAAGGTACTGCGTGGCCACACGGTGACCCGCTTCATCAAAAAACACGGGCACGACATCCGGGCCGCCGCCTTGACGGGCGTTTTCGATAAACCCGTGCATAATCAGCGTTTCGGGCACGGTGTCGAATGGCCCACCCGTGTGACCGCCCAGACCCTTTGCGTCGGCGATGGCGGTGAAGAAGATGATGGCGTCGCGGCACAACTGGATATTGGCAGCCAGCTGGGTTTTCTGTTCGTCTGTCAACTTTGGCTGAGCTGGATCGAGGGCAACAACTTTGTAATCACTCAGGGGGATTGGAAATTCCGTAGCGACAGACATCAATATCTCCTGCAGGTACCTTAGAAACGACAGCGTGGGGAGGCCTGCGTCCTCCGGAGGCAGCGCACAGTCTGCCCGCAAAAAACGCTCAATTTGGCGGAGAGTATGAACCGACTCCTTGGAATTGCAACGCTGCCACTCGTAATGGCCCGTTTTCCGACCGGTGGTACAGCAAATTCTCTGCTGTTCGGAAGATCACGCTTTCCGCATGCCCTGCCTGCGTCGCCTGAGGGCGAATTCCCTGCCCAAAACCCTGCTCGACGCCGCAGAGCCCGGGAAACCAGCCAGTTGAGGGCGCGTTAATCTGTGCGGGTTACCGCGAATATCCGTGTTTTTAGGTTCCTGCAAAGTTTGACGACTGTTCTGACGATACCGATTAAGACGGGACTTTGTCTGAACGTCGGTTCGCGCAGATTGCCGCTGGCAACTCCGCGTTGACGCTCACGTCCCCAAAGGGGGTCGCATCTTTTGCAAGATGCAAACAAGGAATGCGTAGTGTCCAGACCACGATCGAGAACAACAGCATTCGCACTGCTGCTCTCCACCCTGCTGTCAGGGTGTGCTCAGGGACCGTTGCGTCTGCAGTATCTGTGGCGCAGTGACGAAAATCTGTCGTACTACGTCGATAAGGCGTCCGCGATTGAATACCCCACTGAGCCGGAAGAAATCCTCCCACGGGACCCCAATCTGTTCAATCGGCCCCGCCGTTTGACGGATCTGGATGAAACGGAGCCCTGGGGCATTTCGCTGCACGAGTGTGTTCGCCGCGCTTTGTCTGACTCGGCCATCGTGCTGGACGATGCCTCCTTTGGCTCACCATCCAACCCGATCTTCAGCCGTCCCGCTCAGGTGGCGTCAACACTGGACCATGCCATCCAGAACACCGGTTTCCTGTTTGGCAATCGCGGCCCCGAAGCCGCCCTGGCTGACTTCGATGCTGCCTTCACCACATCGCTGACCTGGGGACGAGACGAAGTCCCACAAAACGCGGGCAGCTTTGGTATCCCCAGTGGCGCCTCTCAGGTGTCAGAGACATTCGCCTGGCAGACTTCCCTCGAAAAGCCGCTGGCCAACGGAGGGACGCTCACTCTGCAGGGCACCACCAACTACGACGGCAACAATCGTCCGGTCAGCGGCGGGCAGTTGTTTCCATCGTCCTACAACGGCCTGGTGCAGTTTGAAATGCGTCAGCCACTGCTGGCGGGTGCCGGTACCGAATTCACCCGCATTGCCGGCCCGGCCAGCCAGACCCTGCGAGGGGTATCCGGCGTTTCGCAGGGCGTGCTGATTTCTCGCATCAACGGCGACATCTCACTCACGCAGTTCGAGCAGTCTGTCCAGTCACTGGTCCGCGACGTGCATCGCGTATACTGGGACCTGAACCTGTTCCTGCGTCTTTACGAATCAGAAAAAGAGTCGTTTAAGGAACTGCTGGAGTATTACAACCGCGTTCGCGATCGTCGCGAAAGTACGGTCGCATCCAAATCCGCCGAAGCGCGAATCGCCGAAGCCAAAGCCCGACTGGCCGGTTCTCTGGCTGACGTGCTGCAGCGCGAACAGCGTCTGCGACGTCTGTGTCACCTGCCACTTTCCGACGGCAAATTTCTGTATCCAACCGATCAGCCGACCGAAGCCCTGCTGGAACCCGCGTGGGAATCTTCGCTGCAGGAAGCACTCGCTCATCGCGTGGAACTGCGTCGACAGAAGTGGGAAATCAAGAGCCTCGAACTGCAGTTGCGGGCCGCCCGCAGCCTGACGCGACCTCGACTCGACTTTGTGTCTCAGTATCGTGTCAATGGCCTGGGTGATGCCCTGCTGGGCAACCAGGATTCTCAACTGGATACGTTCCTGGGCAATCTGGCGGGCGGACAGAATACGGGCTGGAGTGTGGGCTTTCAGATGTCCGCCCCGCTGGGCTTTCGGCTGGCACGAATTCAGGAACGCAATTATGAGCTGCGTCTGCGAAAGGCCCGCGTTGTACTGGGCGAACAGGAACGCGACATCAGCTACGAGCTGGCTACCACCATGCTGGAAATGGAACGCTGGTACTCACTGGCCAGTGACACCATCCCCCGGATGAGGGCCAGCCGGGAACACGTGGAATTTCAGGAGTCACGCCTGATCGGAGACTCCTTCCAGGCACAGATCAACTCCGCCAACTTTGAAGCTTTGCTCAACGCCAAAATCCAGGCCCGTGACGCCGAGCAGGCGTATCTGCAGAGCATCATTGAATACAACAAGTCCCTGGTGGACTGGAAGTTCCGCAAGGGCACTTTGCTGCGTGACAACGAAATCTATCTGGCCGAAGGCAACTGGCATCCGGAAGCCTACAACACGGCCATGAAGCGATCCGTGGACCGCACACATGCCAAAGACAAACACAAGTTCCGGACGATTCCGATGGAATTCGTCGGCGGTCCAGCGCCCAACAGTTTCGAATCGCTGAATCCGGATGGCCGCCCATCCACGCCTGGCGTGCTTCGCAACGCAACACCCGGCGTGGGCCCGGCCGAAGCGGTGCCCGCCATCCCGGAGAACATGGAACCGGCCCCCGTGCCCCCCATGTCCGATGAGCCACTGCCGCCCGTGATCCCGGATGGCGGTTCGGAAGGCAACATCACACGAATTTCCAACTCGCAGCTGATCTTCCCTCCCATCTCCTCTGAGGAAGGGGAGAAGGGTGACGACTCGGGACGTGTCCGCCTGTAGATCGACACAGGTCGCACTACAGTTCACGCAATACCACATACGAAAAAGGGATCGTCCGGCGGACGATCCCTTTCCTGTTGAACGACCCAGCCGCTGGCGTCGTTACATTTCGATTTCGTACCCCTTGCGGTACGGTCGAGCCAGCATGCTGTTCGCCACGTCATCACCTACGATCTGCTCGCTGGCGTTGTCCCATTTCAGGTCTCGTCCAAGACGAGCTGAGATTCCCGCCAGATGACACACATTGAGCATTTCCATGTGTGTGTGCACGTCGGAGATCGGCGTTTCGCGTTCTTTCACGCAGTGCAGAAAATTGGCCCAGTGCTGCTTGCGCTCGTTGTAGTCCATCGGCATGCCGCGATAGATCTTGCTGACCGCGTCTTCGGGCAGCGGATTGTCGGCCAGATCTTCCACGGGTTTGCCGGCCAGTTTGCCGCGAGACACAAAGATACGCCCCTTCGTGCCTTCAATCAGCACGCCGTTGTCCGTGTCGTTGCGGATGATCATTTCCGTTCCGCCAGGATACTTCACGACAAACTGAAACTTACTGGCCGTGTTGTAGCGGTCCGTCTGAATCGGCTCGCCGTCTTTGAACTCAACGGGATGCTCCACACTGTCGTGTCCTGTGATGGCGACGGGGCCTTCCGTCTGGCCATTGAGTTTCAGAGCCCAGTTGCAGATGTCCACGTGGTGAGCCCCCCAGTCGGTCAGCTTGCCGCCGGAATACTGATACCACCAGCGGAATTCATAGTGGCAGTTGGTGTTGCCACGTCGCTGCCCCTTGCGTGCAGGCAGGTTGCGATAGTCTGTCGCGGGAGCCGGCCCCAGCCAGCGATCCCAGTCCAGACCGGCCGGCACATCGGCAACAGGAATGGCAGGACTCGTCGGTGCTCCACCGATGGCCGCCGAAATGCGTTTGATGCGCCCCAGGCGACCTTCCGCCACAATGGCCAGAGCCTTCAGGAACAGGTGACTGGTGCTTCGCTGCTGCGTTCCCACCTGCACGATTCGTCCCGTTTCTTTCTGCACGCGGCGAATCAGTTTGCCTTCGTCGATAGTCAGTGTAAGCGGTTTTTCACAGTACACGTCTTTACCGGCCAGCATCGCCTCCACCAGCGGCTTGGTGTGCCAGTGATCAGGCGTGGCGATGTGAATCACGTCCACATCATCCCGCTCCAGCACACTGCGGTAGTCGTCATAGACGTCCGCTTTACCTTTGCTCATTCGCTTGTTGGAAGAATCCTGACGCGACTTGTCAGCGTCAGCGATGGCGATCACATCCAGCCAGTCTTTGGCAGCGTTCATGTTGCCGCCGGCCATGCCGCCAGCGCCAATCACGCCGATCGTGATGCGGTCGTTCTTTTCGCGAATTTCGTCAGAGAGGGTGGTCTTGGTCGAGAAAAACCAGGGGGCTGCGGTGGCCACACCGGCGGCAGAAGTGGTTTGGAGAAAACCACGGCGGGACGTCTGCTGAGACATTCAGAAAACCTGTTACTTGAGGAACGTTCGTTGAGATCAGCGGCGGCCCGGCGGACCACCACTTCTCCAGTGTAACGTCGATTCCTCAGGAAGAAACACTCAGCAGATCAGGCGATCGCCCCCTGACAGCTGGAACCGCTGCCAGCCGTACAGCCGAAGCAGTGCTGGCCGACCGCAATTTGGCGGTTTTTCAGCAGATTCTGGTCAAAGTCACCAATCCTCTGCGGCAACCCCGGGGACGTGGGCAGTTCGAGCATCTGATTGAAGTCGCAGTCGTACAGCTGGCCGTCCCAGCTCACCGACAGCGTCTGGCGGCACATCACGCCCGCCAACGCCGCCGGATTAAAGGCGTCAATCAGCTTCTGCATGTAGGCCTCGTACTGTCCTGACTCCAGCAGGTCCTCCAGATAGCGGCTGATGGGCATGTTGGTGATGGTGAACAGCCGGTTGAACTCTATCTGAAACTCCTGCCGCAGATAGTCACGATAAGCCGCTTCCAGCTGCGTCTGCTCCGGCGGCAGCGATGGCCCCACGGGATTGAACACGAGCGTGAGCTTCAATTCAGAATCCGGCTGGCCATAGCCCAGACGATTGAGCAGCTGCAGGGCTTCAATCGACTGCCGATACGCGCCATCCCCGCGCTGACTGTCTGTGTTCTGCTCCAGATAACAGGGCAGTGATGCCACAATTTCCACCTGCTGCTCGGCCAGAAATCCGGCCATTTCTTCATAGCCTTTGGCCAGCAAAATGGTCAGGTTGCAGCGATCGATCACATGCACGCCCAGTTTGCGTGCCTCGGTCACAAAGTAGCGAAAGTCCGGATTCATCTCTGGAGCGCCGCCCGTCAGATCAAGCGTGTGAATGTCTGTGCCACGGATGGCGGCCAGGCATTCATCGATCGTTTCGCGGGTCATGATTTCACGGCGATCCGGGCCGGCATCCACATGACAGTGTCGGCACGTCATGTTGCATAGCTTGCCGACATTGACCTGCAGAATCTCCACTGAGGAAGACCGCAGCTCATGAAAGCCATGGTTTTCCACGGCGGCCGCAAACGACACCGTCGGCGTGTTGTTCAAAATCCGCAGCTGTTCACTGGCGACGGACAGTGGAGCATTGCGATGGTTCAGCGAAGTGGACGCCTGTGGCATGTCAGAATTCTTTACAGCACGATGCTTGAGGACCGGAAACAGCAGGATTTACAGGAACAGGGTATCAGCAGCAACTGCCATCCACCGAACAAACGCCGGCGTCACTGACAACAGTGGCATCGTAGTCCATGCCCTTGGTTTCCCGGGGATGACGCAGCGCCTGACGACGGCAGTCAAACTCGGCGGCATCTTCCAGTGCAATTTCTTCCAGCGGCTCGACCGCAAGAAACAGGCCCGCATATGGTTCTTTCATCAGCAGCTGAAACGTCTTGTCACACACAGCCGTGCGCTGACCGCGTTTGTAAATGTGACCGTCGTCATCTTTCACATGCTCAAACGGTCCCTGATAGATCACCGCCTGATTGCGTTCCAGGCAGGCCCCTTCTTTCCCTTTGTACGCCATGATGGTGGCCGAACGAAACTCGATGCCCTCGATGACCTGCCACGGCTGTTTCTGGTATCGCGCCACGTGGATTCCATAAAATCCCGCCTCGGCAAACTCGTCGACAAAGCGGTCTTCCCGCCACGCGCCCGACAAACATCCGGACCACAGATGGTCGTCCCGCTGCATGTCGGTAGGCACGTCTTCGTCCGACACAATATCACTGATTGCTGCTCGACCTCCCTTTTTGAGGACCCGGTAGATCTCACGAAACAGCTGCTTGCGGTCGTCCGGGTTCACCAGATTCAGCACGCAGTTGGAAATCACACAGTCCACGCTGTTGTCGGGAATCATGGGCGCTTCGTGACGCATGCTCCGCATCAGGTTGAGCAGTTCCAGCGACTGCTCCACGCCCTCGGTCTGCAGTTGTCCCATCTGCTGATGAAACAGATCCAGATCCAGTGCCAGATCCTGGATGCGACCGTAGCGAAAATCCACATTGGCGTACCCCAGAACGTCCGCCATGTGCTGCTGGTAACGTCGCGCCAGCCCCAGCATGTCCTGATTACAGTCCACACCAATCACGCGTCCGGATTCACCGACCAGCTGCGCGGCCATGTAACACAGCTTGCCGCCCCCGGATCCCAGGTCCAGCACAACATCCCCCTCGCGGACAAAGGCCGTAGGATCTCCACAGCCGTAGTCTTTTTGAATGATCTCCTCGGGAATCTGTTCCAGCAGCGCGGGATCGTACGAAACCGGACAGCACAGCGCGACTTCCCGTTCCTGAGCGGCCGCCGAATATCGCTGTCTGACGGCGCCGTCCGGAATGTGGGCGTCTGTATTTTTCACTTCAGTTGTCGACATGTTTTTTGGGCTCCAGATACGTCAATTCTCTCCTGCGGGAAGCACTGCCCTGTCCTGACGCCGTTAAAGCGATTCCTGTCTTCTCTGTCAATCAGTGCATCCACCCAATGTGCAGTCGCGTCGACAGAATCCAGCAGGTTAGCGCAACGCTTTGCCAATCTGCGGTGCGATGGCACCACACGGGATTGTTTCCCAGGTCACATCTCACGACTGGACGTCACTGAATTTCCTTACCCTGATTTTCTGAATTTCGTGGCCTCCCCCATCGTGGCGGCTGAATCGACGGACTTCACCATCCCGAAAACGCAAAACCGGTTGATCCTGTGCGGGATCAACCGGTCATAAGTTCTCAGGTTGTGGAGCAGTGCTCATGGGGTCTCCTCGTGAGATCCGTTGTCAGAAAGTTGGCCTTCGAACCTTCCTGGTCCGAATAACAGCCTGTTGCGTCGTTCATCAGCGAAGCACCGTCTGCGGAGCGACCTGATCAAAGATATCGTTGCGAAAACTGCTCTTTGATTCGGTCTCGACCTCTCCGGTCTGCGGTCGACACTGACGAGCTGAGGCGGCGATGTCTTTCAGACGCTGACTTTGCGCAATCTGAACGGCTTCCTGCAGCATGCGATCTCCGTTGGCCGGACCATCCGCATCACGCACCAGGACATCAGGCGTCACGCCAGCTCCCGACATGGCCTTGCCATTGGGGCTGTAGAATCGAGCGGTTGTCAGTCGCAGATTGCCACTGATGCTCTGCAGTGGAAAGTGCGTCTGCACGGTTCCTTTGCCATAGCTCTTTTCTCCCACAACAACACCTCGACGATTGTCCTGCACGGCAGCCGCAAAGATCTCGCTGGCACTGGCACTGTCTTTGTCAATCAGAACCACTAAAGGCGTGCTCCAGGTGCGACCAAATGACGCCTTCTCCAGCATGTTGTCCGAAGACAGACGACCGCGAGTAGACACGATCGTTCCACAGGGCAGAAAACGATTGCTGATGTCCACACAGACATTCAGCAGACCACCGGGGTTGCCTCGCAGGTCCATGATGACAGACTTCATTCCCTGTCGGTACAGCTGCTGCAGAGCCTGATCCAGCTCTTCTGTGGATTTCGGACCGAACTGGCTCAGATTCAGATAGGCCACTTTGTCGGTGCCTTCCAGAATCCGGGCTTCGTTGACCGTGTACAGTCGGAACCGTCGTCGGACCAGCGTTACCTCAGACGACCTTCGTCCATCGCGTTCGATCGACAGTCGGACCGAACTTCCTTCGCCACCTTTCATCAGGTCCACACTGTTGGCCAGAGACAGCCCGGCGATCGATCGACGATTCACTCCCACGATCAGGTCACCCGCCTGCAGACCGGCCGCAGCGGCAGGGCCGCCACGCAGTGACTTCATGATGGTCAGGCCACGATCATGGACTTTCAGCTCTACACCGATGCCCACCATCTCTGTTTCCAATCCGGCACTGCGAGTGATTTCCTGCTGTTCCAGATCCAGAGACGCACCACGACCGGGTTCTTTGGGCTCCAGAGCTGAGAATTTGTCCAGCGTGTCGACCGTTGCACTGGTGAATTCGAAGGCCACCACGCTGGGCGAAAGCCCTGGCACATTCTGAGCCTGCTGCATCACAGTTCGCACCACGTTTTCTGCATCTGACAGACTGTTAACTGTCATCTGCGATGCCACGCGGGACAGGGTGTCACGAAATCCGTCCAGTCGGAACGAATCCGCAGAGATCCCGACCGCCTGCACAAAGGCTCGATTTTCCAGTGCCAGACCAACGTTTCGCAGTCCCCGACGTACCCGCAGGTCATAGCTGCTGGGTTCCAGATGTCGCGAATCGGTCTGCTGATTCACTTCCCGAAACAACTGCAGCGCCTGATTGCTGGTGAAGCTGCGAATCGCCCTGACAGTCGACGGATTGCCATAGCGAGCGGTCAGAGCGTTGCTGATCGCTTCCACTTCACTGTCACCACCACGGCGTGGCAGCGGCGGTGTCAAAGGGTCATAGCCGGGACGATCCTGCAGGCGCGGGTCGCGGGGCTGCCGCTCTGAAGGAGCACGGTAGCGTTCATCAAATCGCGGTGCGGAATCCAGCGGACGCTGATCTCGCCACGAGTCGTTCCGCGGGCTCGAATAGTCAATACGATCCAGAGGAATTCGGTAGCGTGTCTGATAGCCGTCGCTGTAACCATGGCCGTAGCCACGATCACGACTCAGCGGGGCATTGCGGAATTGATCGGCATAACCATTGCCGGCCGGCATCCGAAACGGATCACGCATCCGGCCACGATTTTCCTCGTAGCGATCCGGCTCCTGCCGCAGACGGTCCCACGAGCGCCCATCGCGATAGTCATCGCCGATGGGACTGCGAAAGCTGTCTTCCACGGCAGATTCCAGTCGACCACGATAGTCGTTGTACCGGGTGATGGGATTGCGAAACAGACGATCGGTGTCTTCATTCCAGTAGTTGGTCGGCGTGGCACGTTCTCGGTAGTCGCGTCCGACGCCCCAGTCTGCCTGTCGCACGCTGCTGCCGTAATCGCTTTCGTAGCGTGAGTAGGTGTCCCGGACGTCGGGGCGGGGGGGATAGATATTGTCGTTGTAAGATGCGGGGCCTGTCGGGATGCGACAGCCCCCGTTTGTGCAGTTGGCGTTCGTGCCAGAGTGCTGTGCCTGTGCGGTTGTCATCGTCAGCGAGGCAATCGCTGTGACAAGAGCCAGTGTGATCTTTCCTGTTCGGGTCATCATGTCCGTTCCTCCTGCTTGAGATCTGAATGACGGCTCTCTGAACCGTCGACGAATGATTGATTTTGGGGTTTCAGTGTTCGGGCGATCGCCTAGGCGACGTGTGGATATTGCTCGGGCAGTGTTTCGGGTGCGTGGTCGGCCGATCGGGCCAGCGACGCTTCGGGTCGAATGGTCTGCTCCAGCAGTTCTCCGCGAATGACGCGAACATCGCTGGGTGCCTCGATTCCGATCTTCACAGCACCGCGTGCCGTCTTAATCACTTTGATGACAACATCATCACCAATCTTGATCATCTCTGCCGGTTTGCGTGTCAGTACGAGCATGGCCAGTTACCTCCTGAAAGTGTTTTTGTCGTTCCTGAGCGATCCCGCTGACTTCAGCCAGGATCTTTTGTTGTCACACTGATCCGTATATTGCCAACGGTGTGCCAAAAGTGATTCCCGATGCCGCTTTCCCCACGATTGTGTCACAAACACAATGTGACAAAGAACTTAACCCGCACGGCAAAGCCTGCCGATTGGCAAAAGACTGCGGCTCTGGTAAACAGGGCAGGAACGAAATTGCAAATGCGCACTTCGAGAAGCAGACAGCTATTGTCATTCTGACAAAGCGCGGCGGAAATATCGGATTTCGCTCAAGAAAAACAGCGCGAGTGTTGTCGCTCAGTGGCCCGTGGCGGACACACAAGCGGGCGGGACTGGCTAGTCAAGCAGCGCCAGGAGCCGGTCCACCGTCTTCTGATTTCGCGCCGTTGTGGTGACTTGCAGACATCGTTCCACGGACGCCGCCAGTTTGGACCGGCCAATGCCATCGGGAGCCCACAGGTAAAAGACCTGCTCATGCAGATGCCAGCGTTCTTCGCCGACGGCCAGTTGCTCCAGGCGGGAAACATCCGGCTCACACGCTGGCTCGTCGAGGAAGTAGTAGTGCAGCGTGGCACCATCCACGGTGTCCGTCGGAAACGGATTGTCGATGACCGCCTGCCGCAGAGCTTCCGCCGTGAGCAGCAGCACGGCCGGCGCGAAGGAAAACTGCTCTTCGATCGCCGTGGTGATTGAGGCGGCCAGTCGCGTGGCGGACCTGGCCGTGGATTGAAAAACGACATTGCCACTTTGCAGGACAGTTTGCACCTGGTGACACTTCAGCCCCTCGAGAATCGTGCGCAGCTCTGCCATCGGCAAACGATTCCGGCCCCCCACGTTGATGCCTCTCAACAGGCAAACCCACTCAGACACGGCTGCACCCGGGATTGCTCACCGCCGCTTCGAGCAGCACTTTCTTCAGTGATCGGACGCGATCTGCACTCACCGCACGACCGCGATCGGAACTGTCACAGACGGCTCCCCGCACAGCCACAATGTCCGGCTGCAGATCACGAATCTGAGGCGTATGGCCAACAGAAATCTGACCGGCCAGAGCAAACAGCAGCCCCGCATCGGCCGCCGTCTGTCGCAATTGACACAATCGCGATTCGCCAAGCCAGTCAAACGTCGTATGACCGTCCTTCACAAAAGTATCCACCAGCAGGGCGGCACAATCCTGCTCAATGGCAGCCTGCAGTATGGCTTCCGGTCCAGGGCTCGACGCCCGCTCGCTGTCAGCGTAGGCCACCGCCACCCACCGAGGCCACGCCGCCAGCGTTGTCTCCGCCGCCGGCCTTGTGGCCTGCTGTGCCTGCCTCCACAACGCTGTCCAGTCTTCAGCGTCCGCCAGACCAGCGGGCCCCAGTTTCACCCAGTGGAGCGGATACGCCTGCGTCAATGACAATGGCTGCGGCCCATCCTGCCCCAGCCAGTCACGACATTCTCCCAGCGCTGCCGAGACCTTCAGGCGGCCATCCACCTCGCGGGCAATCGCAGCAACAGCGTCCGGTCCCGCATAGCCGAGTGGTCCGTTCGCCGGGTCTTTGACGTCCACGATATCCGCGCCGCCAGAAACAGCCGCGGCAGCTTCGCGACAATCGCGGACCGAAACCAGCAGTGAGGGGGCAGTGGGCACAGACATGGCAAACAGTACTTACGAGAAGGAACAAAGAGCATCAGCGTCGGCGAATGGGTGTTGCCACAGCACCGCAGGCAACGAGAGCGTCATGACAGGCACCCACGTCGTGCACACGGAGGATATCGGCACCATTTTGTGCCAGCGCAATCGACACGCCGACAGTGCCGGCCGTGCGTTCCTCGACAGGCCGTCCCAGCAGTTTGGCCAGAAAGCGTTTGCGTGAATGGCCGATCAGCACCGGACGCCCCAGCGCTGCTCGCATTTCCTCGATTTGCTGCATCAGCTGCAGATTGTGTTCAGCCGTTTTTCCAAAACCAATGCCCGGATCCACGCAGATGCGATCGAAATCCAGACCGGCCGCAGCACAGGCCTCCAGGCGTCGCGCCAGGAACTCGGTCACTTCAGCAACGACATCGTCATAATGCGGATCGTCCTGCATAGTCTGCGGCGTGCCTTTAATGTGCATCACACACACAGCCGCATCATGCTCCGCGCAGACCGTCAGCATCTGTGGATCGAACGTCATGCCGGACACATCGTTAACGATGCGGGCTCCCGCCTCCAGCGCCTGACGAGCCACCTCGGCCTTGGTGGTGTCGATAGAAATGGGCACGTCCGTACTGACTGCCAGCCGTTTGATGACCGGAATCGTCCGCTGAAGTTCCACGTCGAGTGAAACAGGTTCGGCGCCCGGACGCGTCGATTCGCCCCCGATGTCAATGATTCGTGCGCCGTTTCGGATCAAAGCTTCGGCCTGCTGCACGGCGGGCTCGACCGCCTCAAACTGACCGCCGTCGGAAAAGCTGTCCGGCGTGACATTGAGGATCCCCATCAGCAGGGGAATTTGCTCACGGCGCAGGACATCATCCCCAATACGCCAGTCAGGATACAAATGCGACACAACAGCCTCGTCACAGAAGACTCACAAACGATCGCATTGTAGTTAGCGACGGCGGCGTCTGCGGGGCTGTCGCCCTCCATTTGTCGCGTTTTGGTAAAGCTCCTCATTCTGCTTTGCGGAATCGAACAGATTCACGACAGGAGCCGGATAGTCCACTCCAATTTCACACTGCGATCGCCGCTGCTCGGCGGCATGCATCTTCCACGGTTCGTGGACGTAATCCACGGGGACGTCCTTCAGTTCGGGCAGCCAGTACCTGACAAATTCACCGCGACCGTCATAGTCTTTGGCCTGCTTTGTTGTGTTGAACCAGCGGAAGCCGCGGGCGTCGTTGCCGACACCGGCCGTGTAGTTCCAGTTGCCATAGTTGCTGCACGGGTCATAGTCGATCAGCCGTGATTCAAACCATTCGGCCCCCATCCGCCAGTCGATGCCCAGATTCTTCGTCAGAAAACTGCCCACGTTCTGCCGAGCGCGATTGGACAGGAAACCTGTGGCCGCCAGTTCCCTCATGCCGGCATCGATCAGCGGGTAACCCGTCATGCCAGTGCGCCAGGCGTCAAACAGACGTTTGTCCGTGGACCAGGGAAGCGTCACTCCGCGCAGCCCCGACGGACGAAAGACGGCCCCTTTGTGTTTATGCACGATCAGGGCGAAGTAGTCCCGCCACAGCAACTCAAAGACCAACCAGTACGTGGAGTCGTTTTCCACCCGCTGCTGCTCGTAGCGTTCGACTTCGGCAAACACAGACCGTGGCGACAAACAGCCATGCGCCAGCCACGGAGCCAGCCTCGAGGCGTCTTCCTCGTGCAGCAGGCCGTTGCGCGTTTCTTTGTAAACGCGCAGACGATCACGCTCCCACATCCAGTTTTTGATGCGTTCCCATCCCGCCGACTCGCCGCCTCGAAACGTCATCGTCGCGCGAGAATCCGGCGCACAATCAGTGGTCAGCGACCTGCCAGCTGCGGATTGCTGCAACTGCCGCTCAACGTCCGACGGCGGAGCGGCACACGGAATGCAGGCTGGAGCGGCCAGGGGCGCTCGGATGTCGCAGCGTTTCTCGACCTGCCGGCGAAACTGAGTGAACACCTCAGGCAGCTCATCGACCGAAAACGGCAGATCGTCAATGGCATACAGCGTCGCCGGTTCGCTCACGCTGACTCGCACACCGCTGTCCCGCAGATGTCGCGACACCCGACGCTGAATTCGCACTTCTTCCGGCGCGATCGCGGATTGAAACCAGACGGTTGCCTCGGGCACCCCAGCCGCAAGCGGCGGCAGCACGTCTTCGGCATGTCCAGTGAGGATCTGCAGGCCGGCACCACGAGCCCGCAGGCAGTCATCCAGATCCAGCAGACACTCGCGTAAAAACTGTCGGCGATGGCCCGCCATACGTTCAAATCCGCAGCGGGTTTCCGCCAGAAACCGAGGATCCAGCACATACACGGCCACCACATCGCCGCCCTGTGCCGTGGCCTCGCCGCAGGCTGCCGACAACGTCGCGTTGTCAGTCACACGCAGGTCACTACGAAACCAGACGATCTGTGTCGCCATGCGTTTATTCCTCTCAGACGGGGCAATTGGGCGGACGGCCCCCCTGGCCAGATTCATTCGGACGGTAAAATCAGGTGACCGTTCTCCACGACTTCCGTTAACGCCCCTGGTTCATGAAGCTCATTCTGCTCACCAATGTCTTTGCCACGCTGTTTATGGTGGGGTTGATCTGGTTCGTCCAGATTGTCCACTATCCACTGTTCTCCAGCGTCGGACAGAAGGAATTTCAGCACTACGAACAGCTACACCAGCGATTGACGACCTGGGTGGTTGGACCTGCCATGCTGGTGGAACTGGCCACAGCCGTCGGCCTGCTGAAGTTTGCCCCGAAGGAATCTCAGACTCTGGTCTGGGCCGGCATCGTGCTGGTGGGCATTATCTGGATTTCCACGGCCACACTCTCCGTGCCGGCGCACAACTCCCTGACACTCGAGTACACGCAGGCCGCCTACCAGAAACTGGTCCGCACCAACTGGATTCGCACCATCTGCTGGACGGCCCGCGGTGTGCTGATGGTGTATCTGATCGACAGGTTCTACAGCTCTTGGAACTAATCCGTGGACGGGACGGTCAAATCCGGCACCCAGCTCGTGCTGACCGCCCGCCGGGGCGCACGCCGGGCAGCCACTCCAAGGTGAATCTCTCAGCGCCCCTCCCCCCCCCAAGGCCGTCAACAGAGAAATCGTGCGATGCCGTTAGGGGCCCCGCCTGCAGATCCGCCCCTCCCGCTGATTCCCTCCCGCTGATCTCCCCATCATCCACGAACTCCTACTGGTAGTCGTTCACTACCCGCCGGGGCACCTCACCTCGAAAAACGTGCGGGCATTCCAGCACTGCCAGCAAGCGATCTCCGCCCAGCGACACGCTTCAGGAAATCACTGCTGAAACACGCTGTCCGGACTGCCACACCGTCAAGCTTCCCGTCTGATTCCTCTTGTTGCCCCATAAGCCGAATCTTAACATCGTCGATCACCTTATCGCAGGCGATGCGGGAGCAATATGATGAGTGATCAACTGGCCGGACTGATCGATGCGATACCCTCCGGTCTTTTGAATATCGACAACAACGGGCGAATCACAGGCTGCAGCAAATTCCTTGAGAAAATGCTCGGCTACGAACCGGGCGAACTGACGGGCAGTCGCATCACTCAACTGCTCCAGGATCGGAGCGCAGAAAACCGAGAGTTGCTGCCGGCCATCCTGCAGGCAAGCTCTCCCCAGCCATTTCTTGCGGTGCGCAAAGACGGCGCCCAAACGCCTGTGGAGGTGACGAGCCAGTCACTGGACGATGGCACACTCACTGCCGTTCGCGATGTATCCGAACGGGAAGCGGCCGCCGAAGCGCTGCGGGAATCTCAGCAGATTAACAAGACGGGCACCTGGACTTACGATCTGGTTGCCAACGAAGTGTGGTGGTCTCCAGAGCTGTTTCGAATTCTGAATCTTCCTGTGGCTCGACTGGCACCACCTTTTGAAACTCATCATCAGCTGTTCACACCCGACTCCTGGCGTCAGCTGGAACCGGCCGTTACAGCCGCCGCTGAAAGCGGCACACCGTACGAACTACAGCTGGAACTGGCGCGTCGAGGGGCGCGGCGACGATTTGCTGTCGCACGCTGTGAACCACAGTTCGATGCCCGGGGAAAAGTGACACGCCTGATCGGCACGTTTCAGGATGTGACGGAACTGGCGCTCTCGCAGGCGGAAAAGGAACGGCTTCTGAACCGCCTGACGCTTGCCAAATCGGCCGCCGGCATTGGCATCTGGGAATGGAATTTCGACACCGATGAACTGCTTTGGGATGAGAACATGTACGAGATCTACGGTGTGGATACTCCGGTCTCGTCCTACGAAGACTGGCACCGCACGGTCCATCCCGATGACGTTAATTCCGCGGAGTCCGACCTGAATACCATGCTGGAGGAAAACACGATTTTCCGCAGCAACTTTCGAATCTATCGCAAGTCACAAATCCGTCACGTGCTGGCCATTGCGTCGCGCAGTCAGTCCAGCGTGATCGGCGTGAACATGGACATCACCGAGTTGGTTCGCCTGCGCGAAGAAACGCGGCGAATGAACGAGCTGGAATCACTGGGAGTGCTGGCCGGCGGCATCGCTCATGACTTCAACAACCAACTGGCGGGAATCGGCGCCGAAGCAGAACTGCTGTCTTACAACGCAGACGATCACGCGTATGTCGCCGAATCAGCCAGTCGACTGCGTCGGGCGGTTAAGCGGGCCACCGGTCTGACAAAACAACTGCTGACCTTTGCCCAGGGCGGCACCCCGGTGCGACAAAGCTCGTCCATCGAACGGCTCATCACAGAAAGCGTGGAATTCTCGCTGCGCGGCACCCCTGTGAGCGTTGCTTACGATTTTCAAAAAGACCTCTACAACGCGAGCATTGACCGCATTCAGATTGGGCAGGTATTTCAGAACATCGTGATCAATGCCGTGCAGGCCATCGCCGACCAGGGAGGAACGCTGCATGTGTCGGCCCGCAATGTGAGTGGCCCCGGTTCCGGCAATCGTTTTATCCGGCTGGTGTTCCGCGACAACGGTCCCGGAATGCCGGACGAAGTGCAATCCCGGGTGTTCGAACCGTACTACACGACCAAGCAGCACGGACACGGCCTGGGACTGTCAATCTGCCACTCGATCATCAAGCAGCACGGCGGCGAAATTGATGTCGTTTCATCGGCTGAGGAGGGAACCGAAATCTCCATCCTGCTGCCGGCCACCTCTACGGCCGTCACCCGGCGGACGACAGAAAGCAGACAACTTCAGGGTGCCGGAAGGGTGCTGATTGTGGACGACATGCCCGAGGTGCTGTCGGCCACTGGCCGGATGGTGTCAACTTTGGGTTACACTCCAACGTTGTCCTGTTCTGCCCATGAAGCGGCTCAGCAGTTTCGGCTTGCTCAGACCGAGGGCACGCCATTCGACGTAGTCATTACGGATCTGACAATGCCCGGCACGGGGGGCGGGAGGGCGCTGCTGCAGGCACTGATCGAAATCGATCCCGATGTGAAGGCGATCGTCGCCAGTGGCTACGCCAATGATCCATGCTTCGCCCGTCCGCGAGATTTTGGATTCTTCGGCCGGCTGGGCAAGCCCTTTACGCTCTCCCAGTTGGGAGCCGAATTGAAATCCGCCGTGGAGTCCGATCAGGACCAGCGCAGAACGGCGTAAAATGTCGCCACGCAAAGAGGGTGAAACTCTCAGCCTGGCAGGCCGCCGGACATAAGAGTCGGCGTAGACGTCGGCAGCGTCATTAGGAAGACGCTTGCACGAAGCGTCGGTTCAGGGGCGTCACTGCGGAGCGGGTGAGCGTTCCGCTTCGAGCGACTCGATGCTCTTGAGAATCTCATCGGCTTCGGCCGTCAGTTGCGAGTACCCCACGATGTCGCCCTTTCGCTGCAGGTCCCGAGCGGCCTCCAGCTTCTGTGAGTACTCTTTTTCCAGGGCCTTCAGTGGGTCTTTGCGAAACATGCCGAACATCGTTTGTCCTTTGTGCGAAGGTAGCCTCGCCGTCGGTACTGGAGGGGACCAGTCGGAATGGAGGCGGCCGTTCTTTGTCGTTCTCTGCGGCCCGTCCTGGGCAACGCGAGGGGTTCTAGACACAGTCCAGCGTCTGTCTTCGCCGCATCTCCCATTTTTGATGAACGTTTCGCCACCCCGCAAGTTGCTTGAATCGCCCTGAGGCTGCACTAGAAACAGGTCGGAGAAAACGCTCGAAGACACCCCATTTTCGCCGTCTCACGACCGTTTTCCGGTGACCGCCTTCGCCCTGGAATCCTGATGATCATGAGAATCTCTGTCACCCGGACACGCCGCGAACACGGGCACCTGTCACTGGCCGTCCGTACAGCTCTGGCGAGTTTCCGGTTGCTGCTTACAGTTGCCGGCATTGTTGCGGCAGTGGCGGTCCGAGCAGAGGATGGCAGCGAGGCGATCGAGACTCCGGCTGCGCGGGGGTTTCGCTTTCTCACCGAAACCGCTTTGATTCCCCCCGACTTTCAGGACGAGACCTTTCAGCAGGTCTGGCAGGAATGGCCCGAGCGGCTGCGGGCTCGCGCCAGCCAGGCCAGCGACGCACAGCGGCGGCAAATGGCCTTTGAACGCTACGGCCTGACACCCCGACCGGGGGAAACGACGGACGAACCGCTGCAGTATGTGGTCAACGAGTCCGGCGGCTGGTGCATGAACTGCTTCACCTGCCACGGCGGCACTGTCTACGGCCAGCCCGTGCCCGGCGCGCCCAACAACCGCATTGCGCTGCACTCGCTCGTCGAAGAAACGTGGCGATCCAAGATACGGCACGGTCTGCCGCCCAGTCGCATGGATCTGGGTGCGATGGCCATTCCACTGGGAACATCCAACGGCACAACGAACGCGGTCGTGTTTGGCATGGGGCTGATGCACAACCGCGATGCCGAACTCAACCTTGTGCCGGCCGCTCCCAAACTGTTCACCAATCATGATATGGACGCGCCGCCATGGTGGTACTTTTACAAGCGACCGTACATGTACATCGACGGGTTCGCTCAAAAGGGACACCGCGGACTGATGCAGTTCACACTGGTGCCGGAAAACGGTCCCGATTTTTACGCAAAGTATGAAGACAGTTTTCGTGACGTGCTCGCCTACATCACATCATTGCGACCACCAAAGTTTCCTGCCCTGGTGAATCAATCGCTGGCTGACCGCGGACGGGCCTTGTTTCTGGACAACTGCGCACGGTGTCACGGCACTTACGGAGAGAACTGGACGTATCCCAATCGCCGCATCCCGCTAAACGACATTGGGACAGACCCTGTTCGCCTGACGGCCCTGTCCGTAGCGGGCAGGCAGCGCTACGCCAACAGTTGGTTTGCAAAAGATGCAGCGGGCACCCGGCAGCAGAATATTACAGATCCGAACGGCTACGTCGCGCCGCCACTGGACGGCGTCTGGGCCAGCGCCCCTTATTTTCATAACGGCAGTGTACCCACGCTGTGGGGCGTGCTGAATCCCGATCAGCGACCGGCTGTATGGCGTGCTGTTTCGCAGAAAATGAATAAAGAAAACATCGGACTGACAGTGGAAGTTCTGAAGGGCGTGCCGAACACCGAAACAGATCGCGTGAAACGACGCGGTTATTTTGACACGCGACTGTTCGGCAAGAGTAATAAAGGACATACTTATCCGGATTCACTGTCCACTGTCGAAAAGCGAGCGGTCCTGGAATACCTGAAAACGCTCTAGGACATCCCACAAGGCCTGACGAAAGCCGGCTCGATGTCAGAAATGACCGCACCTCAAAGTCAGGGTCAGATAACGAAGTTTGGGACGCTGGCCATCTTCCTGATCCTGTGCGCCGCCGTTGCCGCTTCCGGCGCGATGTTTCCGCCGGGTGACTGGTACCGGTCGCTCGTTCGGCCGCCGCTCACACCTCCCGGATGGCTGTTCGGCCCCGTATGGACGATTCTGTACATCATGATCGCAGTCTCCGGGTGGCTCGTCTGGTCCCGCGGCAGCCTCGGGAAAGTGCGGGCGCTGGGCATCTATGCCATTCAGCTGGTCCTGAATGCCGGCTGGTCGGCCATCTTCTTTGGACTCCAGCGTCCGGGACTGGCAGCAATGGAGATTGCGTGCCTTTGGGTGTCCATCGTTGCGACCATCGTGGTGTTTGATCGCCACTCTCGTCCGGCCGCCGCGCTGCTCATCCCGTATCTGCTGTGGGTGAGCTTCGCGAGCTACCTGAACGTCGGCTTCTGGCTTTGCAACTAAGTCACGGAAACGGCTGTCGCTACAGCGGTCGGGCATTCAGGAGCGACTCGGCCGTCAGACGGCCCGACTGCATCGCGCCGTTGATGGACCCATTCACACGGTAGTCGCCACACACATAAACCCCGTCACGCACCTGCGCGGGCTGAACGGGAGGATTGTAGGCGGGCGCGTCTGCGTTGGGCAGTGCGTTGTCGATCCGATAGGTTTTCAGGTGTTTCCATTCCCGTACCTGATCACCAAACCAGCCATGCAGTTCCTGCTGGACGCTTTCGGCCAGTGTGGGCTCATTCAGCGATGTATCCAGCACGGTCGCCGAAATCAGGTGGCGCCCCCGGGGCGCATAAGCGGGCGCGATCAGGCTGGGCACACACAGATTGTTGACCATGCCTTTGCCGGAACCATTCAGGACCAGCATCCGATCACGAACGGGGGAACGCGGGGCGTCATAATAGACGCAGTAGACCGACCGCGGCGCACGTTCGCTGGCCAGTTCCGGCAGCAGTCTGGCAGCAGCCGACTGTTCGGTCGCGATGACCAGTTTGGAGTACGGCAGTTGCGTACCGTCCTCCATCTGCACGTGGGAACTTTCCACTGCTGCGACTTTCTGCCGCAAACGCACGGTATCGGTCGGCAGCGAGGCGGCCAGTTGCTCAGAAATTCGCCCCATTCCGGACGCTGGCAGTGAAGTGTCGCCGAGACTGAACATCCGAAAGACGAAGTACAGCATGCGGCTGGATGTCGTCAGTGAAGAATCGAGAAACACGCCGCCCAGAAACGGCCGCAAAAATCGCTCAATCATCGTTTCAGAAAAACCAAGAGAACGCAGTTCCTGCTCTGTGGTTTGCTCTGGAGCGGTGAAGACTTCCGCGTCGGAACCCCGCTTGCTCGCGCGGCGCAGGGCGGCAATTTTCAGTTTGTCGTCCAGACCGCCCACGGGGGCCAGCGCCGTCTGCACTGCATGCAGCGGGCGTCGCCACGGGTCGGACATACGATGTCGACTGTCAGCCAGCTGGATAAGAGATCCCGGTGCAAACGGACAAAGATCCAGGTCACCGTAGTGCAGCTGCCGCCGGGCTTCCGGATACGCAGTCAGCAGCACCTGAAATCCGCGATCCAGCAGAAATCCCTCGTGGCTGTCGGTCCGCACTCGCCCGCCAACACCATCGGAGGCTTCCAGCAGGACAACTTCCAGTCCCTTCGCTGCCAGTTCTCGGGCACAGACAAGGCCGGACAAACCGCCGCCGATGATCACGACAGGATCAGACATAACACTCTTACTCGATTCCAGGTGAACGTTGCACGTCGGGACTTTAGCCGCTCGTCTGGCAGCGTTCCAGCAGACGGGCCCGGCGTTCGAAGCAGAATCGTTCAGTCCACGGTGAATCACGCCACATCCCCCGCAGATGGGAATGGACTGGCCGAATGGGGCGTGGTGTCTAACCATCATTGCTGGAATGCGCTGGCAGTCGGTCTGTCGGAGCAATGCCGTCCCCTCCGAAAGCGGGCCCTCGCTTTACCACCATGCAGGTTGTTTGGTTCAAACGGGACCTGCGGGTCTCCGATCATCGTGCTCTTCACGCCGCCTGCCAGTCCGGCTCGCCTGTGCTGTGTCTGTACGTGTTTGAACCGGAACTGTGGCAGCAGCCTGATGCGGACGCGCGACACCTGCGATTTGTCCACGACTCGCTGGCTGACCTGCAGGAGCGGTTGAAAGAGCGTGGCGGTCGTCTCGTTGTGCGAGTGGGCGACATCATTTCCGTGCTGACGGACCTCCACAAACAGCAGCCCGTTTCGGCCATCCACAGCCATGAAGAAACAGGTACGCTGTGGACTTACAAACGTGATCTGGCGGTCGGCCGCTGGGCGCGAGAGAACCGTATCGCCTGGCACGAGCACACGCAAAACGGTGTGGTCCGACGACTGCAGCAGCGTGATGGCTGGGCCAGCCAGTGGCATCAGCGGATGAGCGAACCGGTCCTCCCGGGTCCCCATCAGATTCGCCCCGCCGACACGCCCGCTGCTGACGAGCTGCCGGGCGCAAGCGCGCTGGGACTGGATGACACTCAGGACTTAAGCCGTATTCAGCGAGGCGGAGAAACGCGTGCACTGGAAACACTGAACACCTTCCTGCGTCAGCGCGGCCGCCGCTACGAGCGTGAACTGTCCAGCCCCGTTACGGCCTGGAACAGCTGCAGCCGATTGAGTGCCCATCTGGCCTGGGGCAACATTTCCATTCCGCAGCTCTGGCAGGCCGTCGATCGCCGCCTGCGCAGCGTCCGCAACACCCGCCTGGGCGACCGACAGAAAATTGCCGACTGGACGTCCGCCCTCAAAGCGTACGGCGAGCGACTGCACTGGCACTGCCACTTCATGCAGAAGCTGGAAGATCAACCGGATCTGCAACAGGTCAACATGCACACTGCCTGTGACGGACTGCGTCCGAGCGAACCGGATCCCGACCGACTGGCGGCCTGGACAGCGGGACAGACGGGGTATCCCATGGTTGATGCGTGCATGAGATGCGTACGCATCACCGGCTGGCTGAATTTTCGCATGCGGGCGATGGTGGTGTCTTTTGCGTCTTACCATCTGTGGCTGGACTGGCGGCCCACCAGTCTGCACCTGGCCCGGATGTTCACCGATTACGAACCTGGCATTCATTACAACCAGTTTCAGATGCAGTCCGGCACCACGGGCATCAGCACGGTTCGCATTTACAACCCCATCAAACAGGTGACCGATCACGACCCAACCGGCACGTTTCTGCGTGAGTGGGTCCCGGAACTTCTGCTCGTTCCCGATGAGTTTCTGGCGGAGCCTCATCTGATGCCGCTGCACGTGCAGCAGGCGTCCAACTGCATCATTGGGGAGCACTATCCGGCGCCCATCGTGGACCACCGCACAGCGTCGGCGGCGGCGCGGACGCGAATGCGGAGAATTCGCGGGACCGCAGACGCACGTCAGGAACGTGAGTCGGTTTTCGACCGCCATGGCAGCCGTCGTCGCCCGCAGCGCTCCGCACCTGGGAATTCTCGCCACTCGAGGGGCTCTCGCTGAATGCAGATCAGCGGACCGTATGGACGGTGATGTGCAGTTTCAGAGATGTGTCCCGCGTGAGCCGTTCACAGCAGCCTTCCAGTCGCCCCACCTGCTGCTGCACAGTATCCAGCGCCGTGTTGACAAATTGAAAAGAACCACTGTAGCAGGTGTCGCTCTGGCGATTGCGATCGACATCATCCACCCGTCGGTTGGCGTCTCGCAGGATCTCACGTGCGGCCGTCTGATCTCCCGTCACACGCGATTTGTCAAACGCGGACAACAGGCCCTCATCCACCAGCCGGGATTGCAGCAGTCGGCTTTTGAACGCGATCCAGTTTTCAATGCGATCGGTGATGTCCACTTCCATCACCACGTGCTGACCGCGTGCGTGCAGCGGCTGTTCAGAGAACACGGACAGTTCCAGAATCTCGCCGGACTCGCCCGCATTCTTCCGGGCAAACAGTCCTCGTACGGGGCGTCTGACTTCATCCAGTTCAAATCTCAGACCCCGACCACCCATTTCCCGGTTGAGCTTCGACATCTCAAACACGATCAATCCCACCTGCAGGGCACTGGCGCGGCCTGGCTGCAGCAGCAGTCGCAGGGGCGCTTCGCGAGACTGTCGGGCCTGCTGCTCGGCCCGGCTGCGACGACTCTGGGTCTGCCGGTCAGCGGCAACGCCGTGTTCTCGGACGCCGCCCGCCTGACGAATCTCCTCCCACTGCCGCGCCAGTTGGCGGGATTCACGATCCATCTGGCGTCGCCACGCCGATTTTTCGCGTTCCAGCTCTTCCATCGCAAACTGCAGATCAGCCAGTTGCTGCTGCAGAAACTGTTCGGCCTGTCGTCCAAAGACATCCAGCGAACGGGCCATCTCCAGCAGTCGCGACTGCGATGGTTCCGTGCCGGGTCTTTGAGGATCTGCAGTTGTCAGTTCAGTCATCATATTTTCTCCTGGCTCTGCCACACCCATCCCGCGCGGCGCACTGCACGGCGCTCGTGAGTGCGAGCAGCGGACCGGGGCGGACGCCCGCTATCGGCCTTCCAGCCGTTTCCACAGGCGGGACAGCCGGCTGCTGAGCCTGCGTTCTTCCTGTTCCTTTTGTTCTTTTTCATGGATCTCGTTCAGATGCTCGCGCAGTGCTTTGAGCTTGAGTGCTGAGTCATTGTTCTCCCGGGTCCGCGTCAGATGACGGGCCGCTTCCAGTTCCTGCCGCTGCCTGGCAATTTCCGCTTTTTCCTCGGCCATCTGAATGCGTTCTTCACGATTCAGTTCACCGCCGCGTGACGCAGCTTCCTGTTGCAGCCGCGATACTTCTGTCTGACTGTCGTGCAGCTGAGCCTGCAGCTTTTCCGCCGTCTCCCGCAGGCCGGCCAGAACTTCCTGGGTGGCCTGCAGTCGTGCGTCCGCATTCTCCGCCTGACTGAGCTGTTCGGCATGATCACGATCCGCGACAGCCTGCTCAAGCTGCTGCTGCAGCTGATTCTTCTGCGACTCCCACTCCACTTCCTTCTGGCTGAAGCGGTTCTCGATCTCCGCCAGCCAGTCGTTGATCTGACTGCGTTCCGCCTGCTCGGCATCCTGTGAGTTTTCCGTGGCTTCCAGCAGTTCGGTCAGCGTGGCCACCTGCTCGTCCCGTTCCTGAAGTTCGGCCAGCAGTTCTTCCAGTCGAGCGACAAGTCGCTCCGCCTCTTCTGCCGAAACGCTTTCGTGCGGTTCTCCGTCCACCTGGCCTGGCGGCACGTCCTGTTGCGCGGCCAGCGCGTGCTGCAGATCGATGACCTCCGCCCTGAGTAACTCCACCATTTCGTCCTGAAACGGATCCTGCAGTGGCGCATCTCCCGCCTGCTGCGCCTCCTGCAGCTGCTCGTGGAGAATGCGATTCTCTGTGCGAGCCTGGATCAGATCGAGCTGAATGCGGTGCAGCTGCGTCATGACAGATTCGTCGCTCGTGAGATCCACGTCTGGCTCTGAGGACGCTGCCGAAACCGGCGTCGGGCAAGCCACAGGCTCGGAGGCTGTTGCATCAGCAGAGCATTCCTGAGGCGATTCCAGCTCAATGCCGACGGCCGCGATAGACTCAGCGACGGCCGCTGGCTCAGGCTCGGCGGCTCGTTGTTCCCGGTCAGGCCGCTGCTCAGGGGATGGTGCGGTCAACGCCGTGAGACTGCCGCCTGCTGCCGGCGACTTCAGCTTCAGTTGAATTTCGAACTGATCAATCTGAATCTGAGCATCACGTGACAGTTCCATTTCCCGCACCGTGTGGCCGTTGACGCGTGTGCCGGAAACCGAGTAACAGTCCCGTACACGCACAACCCCACTTTCGGCGGTCAGCAGACAGTGAGTGGGAGCAACGTCTTCTCCCGTAAGTACAACGTCAGCCGCTTCATCAGCGCCGAGCACAAGGCGGTCGCCTTCCCGCAGGACGCGCTGCTGCAGTTGCCGACCGGCGGCAATCACACGCAACGTCGCCACCTCCTGATCTGTATGCAGTGTTGAGGACATTATTCGACTCCCAGAGTGGACAGAACGGAATCACAGTCAGCTGTTTCGATTCTTTCAGGCGACGTTTCAGCCGTAGTCACCGGTTCAGCGCCGAGAGTGGAAAGCACATCGGCCACACCAAACGGGCGTCGCAGGACGGGATAGTCCTGCAGACTTTCGGCGACCACCGCATTTTCGCCCGCCACCAGAACCACATGCCGCCCCGCCAGGGCAGCCGGATCGGCCTTCACCTTGTCCGGCAGATCGGCCTGTTCGCCATCGGTAAGAGCGATCAGGACCGCGTCAGGTGTTTTCCGCTTCAGCAGCAGCTGCAGGCTGAATTCATCCCGCACCACGTTGCCCGTCCAGCCACTGTCCGCATCCGCGATCAAACCACGCAGCACGCCCGCGCCCGCGGCATCCGGTTCGAATCCGACAAGACTTCGCTCCGTGGTCACCGTTCGATTTTCCACCCATTCCGCCAGCAGCAGCCCTTCAAGGACACCGGCGGCTTCGGCCGGATCAAGTCCCACCCGCTGAGCCATCTCGGCGGTGGTGCGGGGGGACGAATCCAGATGGGACAGCAGCTGCGTGTGCCGTGCCGACAGCCCCGCGCGATCCAGATTCTGACCGCGAACGCTGTTTTTGACCCAGCCACGGTCAGCAGCCGCCATGTCCTGTTCCTGATGCAAAGCGCCTTCCACCAGTATCGCGGCCAGGCCGGAGTCGATGGAGGCGGTCGCAAACAGAGAGGGCGGTTCGTGGCCGGCCACAAACGTGAATTCGCCAGGATCGTTGAGAAAGCAGTAGCGGGTCAGCACGGCGGCCTGATGTCGCAGCAGCAGTCGCAGCATGCGGGGATCCAGAATTTTCTTATCCATCAGTTCCACCAGGCCGTCGACCCGAGTGGACGTTCCACTGCTCATGGTGAACTGCAGCAGCGGTGACAGCTCACTCATCGACGGTGGTAGATGGGCCGAAACTTCGGCCGAATCAAACGAAGGCGAGACCACGCCCTGCACTCGGCCATTCTTCAGGAAGAAATTGACGCGATGTTTCTGCGTCTGCACTTCCAGCATACCTGTCTTGCGGCCGTTATTGAGAAAGTCAATCAGTTCCCGCAGCCCCAGCCAGCGAAGGTCCCCTGTGAGCGATGCCTGTGTGGTGGCCTCCACCGTTTCCGGAACGGCCGTTCCGTTGGCCTGAGACGAGACGATCATCGCGCCGGTTTCCAGCGCGTTGGCAACCGTCATCTTCAGCAGGTCCGCCTTGAAGGGCTTGGGCAGCGAATCCACGACGTTTGAGACGTCCATGTATTCGACATACGCCTGTTTGCGGAGCGTCGAGGACACCACGAACGGTATGTGAGCACACTCGGGAAACTGAATGATCTGTTTGCAGACCTCAATGCCGGTTGTGCCTGGCAGCTGATGATCGAGCAGGATCAGATCCGGGATCAGTTCCCGCGCCATCTCAACGCCGTCTTCGCCGTTGGGCGCCAGCATCACCCGGTAGCCTTCCTGGCTGAGATGACTGTCGACCATTTTCCGGATCGTGGCACTGTCATCAATGACGAGAATGGTGGTGGTTGACATGTGTTATCTCCGGGAAGTCAGATTATCGGAAAGCTGTGGGAACAGGTCAGAATTCAGAGACTGCACGATGGCGGAAATCGTGGCATCATTGACAGGTTTGGACAGCACAGAGACGGCGGCCAGATTCTCCAGTTGAGGCGGCAGCGTGTGACGGTCACGACTGGACACGACCATCACAGGCAAATGCTTCAGCTGGTCGTCGCGGCGCAGTTCCTGAATCAGCTCCAGGCCGTTCATGGCTGGCATATCCAGATCGGTCACGACGGCCATGACGGATTCTGCTTTCAGCATGTCCAGCGCTTCGCGCCCGTTGGTGGCCGCGATCACGCGGTATCCCTGCTGCGTGAGACGTCGCTGCAGAGTGCGACGAACCACAACAGAGTCATCCACCACCAGCAGTGTTTCATGAGAATCCGGGACGGTCTCCAGTGGGTGTGACTGACCACTGATCGGTCGCGAGCGTCCCGCATCGGGGCAGTAGTTCAGTTCCACCACGCGGGCCACATCCACCAGCAGAACGGTCTCGCCCCGGCCCGACAGAGTCACTCCGGCAAACAGCTGATTTCTCTGCAGCAGCGACGGCAGTGATCGGACGACAACTTCCTCGACCCCCACGATGCCGTCCACGGAAATGGTAATCTCCTCGTGACGATCACTGAGGCCCAGACGCTGACCAGGAGACGTATGTCGCAGCGCCACCCGGCACTGGCCTCCGCCCTGCTCATCGCGACAGCCAATCAGAGAACTGAATGGCACGACGTCCCGATCTGATGTTTCCGTAATGCCGTTCAGCGGCACGCGAGAGTCAGAAGTGCCGCTGACAGCATGCATCGGGAGTGCAAACAGCTGATCACCACTGCGAACGATCATGGCATGTTCCACCGCAGAACGCAGGGGAATCTGCAGCCGGAATGTCGTGCCGCTGCCCAGTTCCGACTCAACGTCAATCCGACCACGCAGACGTTTGACCCACGTGTCCACGACATCCATCCCGACGCCACGCCCGGAGATTTCACTCACGGTGCTGCGGGTCGAAAAGCCGGGATGAAAAATCAGTTTCCAGACCTGAGCGGGATCTTCGGCGTCGCTTTTGGACAGCAGTCCCAGTTCCAGTCCCCGGGCGGCGATCTTCTCTGTGTCCAGCCCGGCGCCATCGTCGCGGACTTCAATCCACAGTGAGGCAGCGTCAGACCAGCCGGCCAGAGTAATGCGGCCCATAGCCGGCTTGCCCTCGGCGGTCCGCTGATCGGGCAGTCGGATCCCATGGCTGACGGCATTACGAACCAGATGCAGCAGCGGCTCGTAAAGACGCTCCTGTACACTGCGATCCGCACGCGCGCCGCGTCCTTCAAACTCGACCTCCACCTGCTTGCCCTCGGCCTTCGCCGCATCACGAATAGAACGCTGGAGTCGCTGAAACAGTCCGCCAATCGGCTGTCGTCGCAGCTCCATCAACTCCTGACGAAAACGCCCAATCAGGTGCGAGACCGCCGCGTTATCGTTGGCCAGAGGATCACAGACTTCCAGTAAAGAGCGTCCCAGTTCGCCTGTGTCCTTGGACAACTCATCCAGCGAACGTGTCAGCAGACGCCCCTTGGCCGACAGGCGATCGCCTTCGCTGGCGATGTCCAGTGCGGCCGGAGGAGTATCCGGAGCCAGCGGCATGGGAGTCGCAAGGTCCGCCATGGTTGCCAGCGTTCGCGTTCTGGTGCTGCACTGGACCATCTCCTCGTTCAGCGACCGCAGCGAATCAACATACGTGTCGCGGCGGTTTCGCAGCATGACCAGCTCGGCCAGCAGGTCCATCAGTCCTTCCAGACGCGACGCCTCCACACGCACAAATAACTCACTGTCGCGAGACGCACCGACGGGTGCAGCAGCGGCCGGCGGCGGTGAGGACAGACCGTCTGATGGCCTCCCGGACACAACCGCAGGTGTCGATTCCGCCGCCGTCGACAGGCCGGCCCCTCCAATGCCCAGCGAACTGAGCTGGGCCCGGACTATGTCCACGCCTTCCAGCAGGCGATCCACATCCACGTCAACGGAATCGCTGGCTTCGACAAAGCCC
>JANSXP010000001.1 GCA_024742875.1 Planctomycetaceae bacterium
AGACGAACCCGCGCCAGCCACGGATTGGCGGCTGGAGTGCTCAGTACGTCGACAGCAAACGGACCCTGGTCGGGTCCCACAACAGGGGCGGTTGTGATTTCCTGGGGCCAGCGAGGTGCTGTGCTGCGTTCGATGAGTCGCGGCAGATCGACCACATCCACCCGATCGGCTACCTGGTCGGCCAGCTCGTTGAGGCGTTCGTTAGACAGATCGGCCGGCACGCTGGCCGTCCACACCACCAGGTCACGATCGGCCGGTGCGGCGTTCAGCTGCAGACACACGCGTTCGCCGTTGCGGATCAGTTCACCGCGCTGATCGCCCAGCACGCCAACGAGCATCGCCTGCGGCGCTGTGCTGACTGCGTCACCGCTGACCACACGGGCGATGGCTGGCTGACGGCCGGAGCCCGCAATCTTACCTTCTGTTGCGGACTTCAAATCCCAGTGACTGACGGGCTGGCCCGCGTTTTCTGCAAGTTGTTCCGGCGTGAGTTCCCGCCCCCAGAAGGACACAGAAGTGATGTCCCCTTCAAAGGCCGATTTGCCCGGAAAATTGTCGGTCGTGTAACCGATCCGCGCGACCAGATCTTTGGTCACGTCCGCAGGCCGCAGTGTGCCGCTGCCGCGTTTCTCACCATCGATGTAGAACGTGGCCACCCCGGATTTTCGATTCCAGGACAGCCCCACATCGTGCCACTGATCGTCATCCACGCGGCGTTTGGATCGCACCGCGCCCACCCAGCCGATGTCATAGCAAAGACGGCCGTCACGAATGAAAAACGTCTTGCCGTTGGGAATCCACGGGCCCGTTTTTGGACCTTTGGAGAAGATCGTGCCATCTCCCCGCGCCCGGATTCGGGCCGTGATGGTGAAATCGGACTGTGTCATATCGAACGGCTGACCGTTGTCGATCTGCAGCCAGGAACGGCCGCCAAACTGCGTTGTGGCGATCGGCTGACTGCCCGAGGGGCGAATCACGGCGAGCGTCTGACTCAGCGGAGTCAACGTGTCATCCTTCGGCACCGTGGCGACCAGCATTTGCTGACTCGACTGCGTGGGTCCCAGGTTGACAGTTCGGGAAAAGACGGTTGCCGGCTTGCTGTCCGTCGCATTGTCCGCAGACAGTTCATCCGCGCGATGGTGTTCGAGCACGCTCATGTCGCCCACCGTATAGGCCACCACGGAATGGGGACCAGCGGCATACAGCCCGCGATATTGGGCCCAGTCGGTCGGCAGCGGACCGTACCTACGCCCATCCCGACCCGTCACGCGTGCGGTGTCGGCAAAGGAATCGGTGCCCGGTCGTGCCCAGCCAGGCCCCGTGGGGTTGGCCAGCTGTACGTCGCCAGAGATGCGAGGGTGTTTTCCGTGCCGGCCGTCAAAATGAATGCCCTGCCAGTTGATGAAACCCGAGGTCCGGGATCCTTCCGGTCGCACCCACGCGGCTGCGAGTCGGAGCGTATCGTGGTCGAACACCATCCACTGTTTCCCGCGTGCGATGCCGCCAGGTCCCGGATCCAGTCGGGAGGCGATCCCCTTGAAGGCGAAGTTCGAGCCATCGCTGCCGATCTCAAACGTATTCACCATCGTCGGGCCGTAGTCCATGTCGGACCACGGCGCGTATTCGACGGGTTCCGGACCGAACGTGTCTCCTGTGGGCAGCGAGGCCAGATAGTCGTCGGTCACCGCAACATACTGGTCCGCGTTGAGTGACCGGACGTACTTTTCACGGATGTAGTGCACCACGTCGTATTTCTGCTTTGGCACCATCCAGGTCTGCGGGACCATCAGCCCGAAACCATGTGTCAGCGTTTTGTACATGGTGTGGGGATCGCCGCCGTGTTTGAATTTGCCCTCACCAAACCGCAGGGCTGTCGGCAGAGAACCGGGTCGATCTTTGGTGCCATGACAGTTCACGCACAACCGGTCATAAATCTGTTTGCCTCGCTGGAACGCGTCTTTGTCCAGCTTTTGAACCAGGCCCGCATGGTCCACGCGCTGCTCGTACTCCGGCAGTCGAAAGGCCACCAGCCCTGGCGGTGGCTGCAGCTTCCTGGCCGCCTCCGTACCCCCCGTCTGCAATTCCAGCACGTATCGCACCAGGTCCAGAAACTGCTGCCGACCCGTCATCTGATTGACGATCCCGGCCGGCATCACAGACACTTGAGAGTTGACCACTTCGTCAAGATCGGCTGTCGGCACCAGCAGGCGATCTCCGCTGGCCGGATCTCGCAGCGTCACGCCTGCGTCCGTCTTGGTGACCAGCAGACCCGTGCGTGTGCGGCCGTCCGTCGTGACCACAGACACAGTTTCGTAACCTTTGCGAATGCTGTCGGACGGCTTGAGAATTGATGTCACAATGTGCTGTCGCCAGTTGTCGGCGACATCGACACGTTTCGTCAGATCAGGCCCCAGAGCATTGCGACTGCCATCCACGGCGTGGCATTTGATGCAGCCGATATGCACCTGATGAAAGAGAATGGCGCCCTGCTGCGGATTACCGGACTGCTGTGCTGCGCTGACCAGTGAGGCCGCCGATTCACCCTGCAGCCGGGTCTCCAGATTCTGGCCGCAGGCAGAGGAGACGCACAGCAGGACGGCAATGGCGGGAAAGCAGGATCGAATCATGGGATGTTCCGTCTTGTCTCAGAACAGGGGAAGGAAAACGGGCCGCGAACCCGGGGACAGCAGGCGGGGACCGGTGGAGTCACCGACATCGAGGGCTGCCGCTTTACTTCTGCAGCAGCACATTCACACCCTTCTTGTTGGACAGCACGATGTCCGGACGGCTGTCCCCATTCATGTCCCGCACCTCGAACTGCGTGCCAATTCCTGTGCCGGAGCCGGCGGTAATGCGATGAGCGGTGAAGACCGGCGGTTGTCCGGGTGTCCGCTGAACCTCGTACCAGCACATCACCACTTCGTCGTTGCCACCCGGATCGTTGCCGTTGTGGGCAAAGAAGCGTTTGCCGGTGACGTAGTCCATCTGGCCGTCTCCGTTAATATCAGCTCGCTCCATGGCGTGCGTCTGCGAAAACGACTTGTCGATTTCGTGCAGCACCCATTGGTCTCCCCGATTTTCCGCCCACCAGACGCCATACGCGTGGGCCGAACTGAAAATCAGATCCGCATCGCCATCGACGTCAAAATCGTCCGCATAGATGTTGGCACAGCCCGGCAGCGGCTGGCCGTCAACACGAATGGGATGGAAGGTCCACACGTCCTTTGAGGCTGTGTTGCCAGGGGACTGCCACCAGCCGTGCGCAATGATGATGTCCTCGTGACCGTCGCCGTTGACATCATCCACTCCCAGTCCGTGGTAGTATTTGAAGGTGCCGTTATCCAGTCCCCGGCGTTTGTCTTCTTTGCTCGGTTCACTGATCGGCTGAAAACCGGCTTGTGACTGTGTGATGTCCACAAAGCCCATTTGGGACTGCGGTTGAGAGCCAAAGACAAATTCCGGCGTGCCGTCGCCATTGAGGTCTTCGAATTCGGGTGACTCATTGCAGATGCTGGACCAGATGTTGTGTTCCTGCCACGGGCCTCCCTGAGCCCCTGGATTCTGATACCACGCAAACGGGTCTCCGGGAAAGCCAATGATGACCACGTCCGGCCAGCCGTCGGCGTTCATGTCCCAGGTGGCATTGGCAAAACTGTTGCTGTAGCCTTTGCCCGCGACGAACTCGCCCGGCATGCGGATTTCGTTCATCGTCCACCGCGCGGCATCCGCATAGTCGCCCTCCGACGGCGCCTGATACCAGACGTCGCCGGCCGCCACGTCCAGCACGCCATCTTTGTTGTAGTCGCCGGCGGTCACACCCTCGGAGCGAAACCGTTCGTCCAGCTTGATTCTCACCCAGCTGGTATCGTCATCCGCCTGCAGGCAGGACAGGGCACAGCACAACAGAAGACCAGCAGGACCAACACGTAAAGCACGCAGTTTCATCAGTGTTCTCGCAGGCAGGGATGGCGAAGGAGAGGAGGATCACGCTTTATCCTAGCCAGGTGCGGCACCAAAAAACGAGTGTGCGGGCCGCCCGTCCGGGTCAAACGGGTGGTCACAGCCGTCCGACACTCGACACGCCTGGGCACGCCGGACAGAATGGAGCGTTGCTGAACCAAGCGGAGCGTTCCGGCAGGGTGGCCACAGGCGTGTTTGAGGCGGGCATGAAACGGTCACACATATTGTTGCTCTGGCTGCTGTGTGCAGCGGCCTGCGCTCAGGACAAACAGGAGCCTCTGCCACCGTTGCCGACGGTCGGTGTCACGCTGAAGGCCGCTGAAGCGACGCCCGGCTATACGCTGATTTCTCCGCTGAGTACCAATCGCGTGTTTCTGCTGAATAACGATGGACTGGTGGTTCATTATTGGGACACCGATCGCAAGCCGGGACAGTCTGCCTATTTGCTGGAAGACGGGACGCTGGTGCGGGGCGGTAAGGTGCAGAACTTCTTTCAGTTTCCCTCGACCACCGGCAGTGGCGGCAGCATTCAGAAGTATGACTGGGACAGCAACCTGCTGTGGAGTTTC
Organism: Planctomycetaceae bacterium; assembly: GCA_024742875.1. Classification (GTDB taxonomy): domain Bacteria; phylum Planctomycetota; class Planctomycetia; order Planctomycetales; family Planctomycetaceae; genus Fuerstiella. The sequence goes on from JANSXP010000001.1 coordinate 4,530, forward strand.
GTCTCCAGTTCTCAGTTTCGCATGAGTCACCACGACATTGAACCTCTGCCCAATGGCAACATTCTGTGCATCGTGTGGGAGTCCTATCTGAAGGAAGTGGCCGTCAAAGCGGGCCGCGATCCGGAACGACTGCAGGGCGAAGTGCTGTGGTTCGAAGCCATCTTTGAGCTGAAACCCAAAGGGGACAGTGAGGCGGACATCGTCTGGAAGTGGAGTCTGCTGGATCACGTGGTGCAGAACCTTGACGAAGACGCAGACAACTTCGGACAGCCAGCCGAACATCCGGAGCTGGTCGACATCAACTTTATGCATCGCCCCGTGGCCGACTGGATTCACATGAATTCCATCGACTACAACGAAAAGCTGGACCAAATTGTGGTGGGCTCGCGAACCTTCAGTGAGTTCTGGATCATTGATCACAGCACCACAACAGACGAGGCCAAAGGACACACGGGCGGACGCTATGGTCACGGCGGAGATCTGCTGTATCGCTGGGGCAACCCGCGCGCCTGGGGCATGGGTGATTTCGACGATCGTCAGCTGTTCAATCAGCATGACGTGCACTGGATTCCCGAGGGCCTGCCGGGCGCCGGTCATATCCTGCTGTTCAATAACGGACTGCAGAACACCGAACAGAATTTTTCTTCCGCCGATGAACTGGTACTCCCTCAGAATGAGGATGGTACTTATCGTCGGGCTGACGGCCGCGCTTTTGGTCCGGAAAAAGTCTCGTGGACGTTCGAGGATCCAGGCAATCTGTTCTCCCCCCGGATTTCCGGCGCACAAAGACTGCCCGGTGGCAATACGCTGATCTGCAGCGGCACCCAGCATCTGCTCGTGGAAGTGACGCCCAATGCGCGACCGGTGTGGTCTTACAAGAATCCACCCCGTTTTCGTCATCCGCCTCCTGTCAACCGCACCGGCCGACCGTCTGACTCTCAGCGCAAACCCAGCTTATCTGATGTGCCCGAAGAACGACTGAAGTCCATTCGCATCAAAGGGGGCGTGCCTCTGGAAGATGGCGGCACGATGTTTCGGGCAATCAAATACCCTGCCGATTATCCGGCGTTTGCTGGCAAAGATCTGAGCGTCAAAAACGTCCCGCGGCCGCAGCTGGAACTGCCACGCGTGAGTCAGTAGTCGCGGCATTGCCGGACCGACCGCTTCACTTGAGGCCCCTCACTTGAGGCTTTCATCTGACGGTCTCAGGGACGGGCCGCCGGTGTCAGTCGACGCACACAGTGGTTGTTGGTGTCGCCCACATAGACGCGGCCCTGCGCGTCGACACACACGCCGTGGGGTCGATCCAGCCGGCAGGTCTCCGGACGTCCGTCGGGACCGTTGCCTTTCTGACCGTTGCCAATCACCGTCTCCACCACGCCACTGTCTGATCGGATCACGCGGACCGTGTGGCTTTCGGTATCCGCAAAGTAGATGTCGCCGTCTGGTGACAGGGCCACGCCTTTGGGTCCGGACAGTCTGGCCAGCCGAGCGGGGCCACCATCTCCCGTGTACCCTTTCTGCCCCGTGCCGGCCAGGTGCTGGTAGGTGCCGGTCTGCAGGTCCATGCGGTAGATCGCGTTGCCTTCCCGCAGTGCCAGAATCAGCGCATGTCGGCCGTCAAAATCGAGCGCCCGCGGACCATTCACAGGAGTGCCGGCAATGGGCGCTCCGTCGGGTGTGGGACGTTTCTGCCCGGTGCCGGCAAACGTGCTGATGAGGCCCGTTTTCAGATTCACTCGTCGAATGCGATGGTTGCCGATATCGCAGATGTAGAGGTGATGATCGTGCAGCGCAATGGAATGTGGACGATTCAACTGGGCGGCTGTGGCCGGTCCGCCGTCACCGGAAAATCCGGCCGTGCCGTTGCCAGCTACCAGGCGAATGGCGCCCGTTTTCTGATCGACGCAGCGAACGATGTGGTTTTTCATTTCCACAAAATACATGTCACCACTGGCCGCAAAGCGAACCTCGTAGGGCTCGTTCAGCCGGGCGGCCGCTGCAGGCCCGCCGTTGCCCGAGTAACCTTTTTCGCCACAACCGACCACCGTGCTGATGGTGCCAGTCGTTTGGTCGACTCGGCGAATCACGTGCGATCCCACTTCGCAAACGTAGAGCCCTTCATCCGGCCCGATGACCACACCAAATGTCTGGGCGATCCCCGCCTGCGTGGCCGGTCCACCGTCGCCAGACCACTCGTTTTTGTAGTTACCGGCGACTGTGGCCACAGTCTGGCCGCTGGCGGTTGCCGTGAGCAACACGGCGACGGGGAACATCAGCAGGATTTTCATACTGTGGAATCTCCAGACAGTGGACCGGATTGCAGCTGACACTTTGACCCGTCTCCACACACATCACAACCGACGGGTGTTCCCTGGGCGTGATGCAGACACTGTGCAATGCGATCGTTGATGATGGCCGACATGCCGGCGTGCAGTCCGAACGGCGCCGTCACCAGCCACTCAACCTGCGGGAAGTCGGCGGCGGCCGCCTGCACCAGATTGGGAATGTCTTCGCTCCAGTGTCGGCCGGGCGACAAAAAGTAGGGAAACACGATGACCCGCTGGGCGCCTCGCTCCACACACCGCGCGAAGGCGGTGGCGATATCGGGTTGTGCCAGTTCCATGTGGGCCGGTTCCACAATGTCGAAATCGGACGCCTGCAGGAAGTTGTCGACGGCCACCAGCAGCATCTCATTGCTGGCCGCCCGTCGCGACCCATGGTCCACGATCACAATGCCTGTCGCGGGATCGTTCGAAGGCTGTTCGGACATCATTTTCCTGTCTCCTGCTGCCGGTGAATCAGAGCCCGGAGGCTGGGGGCGCCAGCAGACGCAGGACTTCGCTGTTGGCTTCCGGGAATTTCAGCGAATTCAGTGCAGACAGCGGGACCCACTGAAAACCGTTCCGCGCGGCGGCCCGATCGGGCAGATCGGGGCTCAGGACGCATCGCCAGAAGTGAATTTCCACTCGGGCATGCTCGTAGTCATGTGTTGTGGTGACAAGGTGTTCCCGAGGGACCACCACCAGTCCCGTTTCTTCGCGGCATTCTCGTACCGCACACGCTCGGGGGGGCTCATCGGACTCACATTTGCCACCTGGAAATTCGTGATAGCCGGCCAGATCGCCACCGTCCGGACGAACGCCCACCAGTGAATGACCGTCTGATTCCACGACGGCAACCGCAATGCGACGTGTGTCTGTCACAGCAACCCTTGCATCAAATCTGAGAGCAGAAAAAACGGCTTTCCGGATCAGAGATCGGGAAAGCCGGCAGTCGTTCCGGGGGCATGGCGGCTGCGATCAGCCTTTGACCGAGTCGGCAAAGTCGGCCGGCGGTGCGCCCATCTTGCTGAATCCACAGTCCACATGCACCACTTCGGCGCTGATTCCACTGGCCAGGTCACTCAGCAGAAACAGGCCCGATTTGCCCACTTCTTCGGCCGTTATGTTTCGTCGCATCGGAGCGACCGATTCGTAAAGCGACAGCATCTGATCGAAGTCACCCACGCCCTGAGCACTGACGGTCTTCACAGGACCGGCGCTGATGGCGTTCACACGCGTGCCACCTGGGCCCAGTTCGCTGGCCAGATAGCGGACGCCGCATTCCAGAGCGGCCTTGCAGATGCCCATCAGGTTGTAGCCTGGGATAACCTCTTCACCGCCAAAATAGGACAGCGTCAGAATGCTGGAGTCGTCGCTGAGGATGTCAGCTTTCTTTGCGGCACCGGCGACGGCCAGCAGACTGTAGGCGCTGATTTCCATCGCCAGAGTGAAGCCTTTGCGGCTGGCCGCGTAAGTGGGCCCGGTGAGATCTTCCGGTGGAGCGAATGCGACGCTGTGCAGGATGAAGTCAATCTGGCCGAACTCTTCTTTGGCTTTGGCCATCACGGCTTCGATGTGCGCATCGTCGGTGACGTCACAGGGCATCACAAACTTCGCGCCGATCGGCTCCACCAGTTTGCGGACCTTCTTTTCGTTCTTGGGACGCTCCCCGTCGGGCAGGTGGGTGAATCCCATTTCCGCACCCTGTTCGTGCAGTTTCTCGGTAATGGCCCACGCAATCGAGAAGTTGTTCGCGATGCCCAGGACCAGCCCTTTTTTGCCTTCAAGCAATCCCATATCAGTGTCTCGTGTATCAGTGTCCGATGGACCAGTTCGAGAAGTGCGGCGCGCCGTTGAGACGATCGGGACGTCCGGTCGTTTGGACGTTCGGTTGTCTGGCCATACGGTTGAATCGCCCTGCGCTCTTGCGACACAGCCCCGGCAACGCAACCTGCGTCCCAGCCCTGGCCGTAAGATCATCGCGATGTCACGCGAAACGCCGCCGCATGTTAAGCGGGAGATAATAGAACGAACGGCGAATTTCGTCGACGAATTCGTCCGCTATTCTGAAATCAAACGCGATTCCTGCCTCAGACAGCCGTCAGGGTTTCACCCTTCGTCAGACGCGGCCCCCGGGGCCCCATGAGCGGCCGATCGGTGGCCTCAGCGATCCAGAATTTGCACGGTGGAGCCGGTTCCCAGCAGATTGTAGACGTCGGCCACATCCTGATTTCGCATGATGATCGAACCCCTCGGATTCCAGCGACCAATGCGGGCCGGGTCGGTTGTTCCGTGGATGCCGATCTGATTGCCCAGACCAATCCAGTGTTCTCCCAGCGGATTGGCCGGGTCATCGGCGTCGATGCGACCGCCGCTGGGATTGTACCAAGTCGGGTTTGTCTCTTTTCCCTCCACTGTGAACCGCCCCAGGGGGGTGCCGCCGTCTTTCCCCAGACCGATACGGTAGTGATGGACGTACCAGCCATGAGCGTGAACCGTCAGTTCAAACCGTTTCAGGTCCACCACCGCTCCGAACGGCCCTTTGAGCACCTTCAAACGTGAACCAGCCTGCAGCGATTCGGGCGTCACGCCATTCAGCCGGGCCAGATAACCCCACGGCACGTTGTACTGGCCGGCAATCTGCTGCAGTGTCTGCCCGAACTCCACAAAGTGAGGCTCAGCAAAATGCCGATCCGGGTTGGCATAAATTTCCCGCGCCGTCATCTGCAAACGTTCGTGGAGAAACGGGCGGTGCTCGGGCATCGTCCAGTACAGACGCGACAATGCCGCGTGTGCTTCCAGCGTATCGCCAGCGGCAATCGCGGAATCCGCCTGCTTCAGGCCTGCCGCGATCTGTGCGGGGATGACAATCTCCGGTTCCGGAAACTCCAGGTCTGGCGGAGGGGGACCCTGGAAATCGACCTGCTGAATACCGAGCGGCGCATCTTCCGTGACCACAGGTGGTTCGGTCTGCTCGCCAAATTCGGGGAACACGTCTTCCAGCGACTCGGACGGCTCGGCCATGTCGGCCATTCCGGACAGCAGCGGGTCCGTTGCCATGTCAGGCGGCAGACTTTCACCGATGAGCTCCGCGTCCGGATCACCTCCGGCTTCCAGTAGCGCCAGAAAGTCGTCCTGTTCCATCTGTGGATCTGTCACGTCCACGTCCAGCGTGCCGCTGGACACTGGCGCGACTTCCGGAATCAGGTCAAAATACCAGATACCAAATGACGCCAGCGCAAGCACGATCAGACCGGTGCGTCGCTGGTTTCCTGATCGTGATTGCTGATACGCGAAGGGTTCCATCCCAAAATTCTCCCGGATCGTCCTGATACCGTGGCCCTGCCGCCGGGATTCTGACAGACACCTGCAAACAGAGCTATGCGAATTTGCAGTTCTGCCCGCCGACCGGGTTCAGGCGGCCAGGCCGACGCGTATACTGCCCGTCTGCGCCTGTGTTCTGTTCGGTGTGCCTCGGCCCGTTTTTGCCCAAAGTGACGTTATGTCCGATCAACAAGTCCCTGTGTCCCCTGAAGTTAGGGCGACAGTTGCCCGCACCATCCTGGGGAGCCTGGAGACCCTGCTGGATGAAGCCAAAGCGGCCACGAAGCCTCTGGAAGTCGATCCATATCGGTCGCGGCTGTTCGAAATCTTCGTCACAGCCGACGGTGCCGGGTTGATCGGAGATGAACGCAGTACTTCCATCAACGAAGCTGACACGGATGAAACCAATCTGTCGGCCGATGGGCTGTGCCGCTCCTTGGCGCGACGCTGGGGGCTCGATATGGCGGCCCGGGATTCGGCCGCCCAGCAGACGAAACTGCCGCCCGATCAGCTGGAACGCATGCGACTGCTGTGGTCTTTGATGCGAATGTGGATGGAATGGAATTACGCCTGGTGCCGCTGGGACGAATTCCACAAGGACAACACGACCACGCAGCAGGTCGACTGAGTCAGACGGGCCCCGTCGTACGGCCGACCACCGACCGCCAGAAATCGGCCAGTCGGGCAGCAGCGCCGCGAATATCGAACAGCTCACAAATCCGTTGCCGGGCGGCCATCGCCCTTGCCGCCGACGTGGCCGGATGCTGCAGCGCTTCGCTGATGGCGGCCTGCAGATGCTGTGGACTGTCAGGAGGGACCAGCCAGGCAGTCTGGCCGTCGATCAGAATTTCACCCGTGCCGCCCACATCGGTCGCCACAATCGGCAGTCCGCAGGCGGCCGCTTCCAGCAGCACGCGGCCCAGTGGTTCCTGTCGAGCTGTGTGCACCAGCAGGTCGGCCGCCCGCATCCACCGCGGCACATCCTCGCGATAACCCACGCAATGCAGGCGATCGGAGCGACCCGCCAGGTCAAAGACGTGACCGATGTTCTGTTCGTAGTCGACGCTCTCCTGTTTGGTCGAATGGCGTTCTCCCACCAGCACCAGATGCACGGGAGTCCGATCGTCGGGCCAGGCGGCCACCACGCGGGCCAAATCGAGCTGTCCTTTGCGGAGACAAATCTGTCCCACGTTGAGGATCACGGCCGCGTCCGGGGGTACCGCCAGCAGGTCGCTGCGCAGCGACGGCTCAGGGCAGAATCTGTTGGTGTCGACACCATTGAACAGAACGTCGCAGTGCGGCCTGTGGAGTCCCTGAGCGACATGAAAATCACGAGTGGCGGCCGATACGGCCACCAGCCGATCGCTGGCATTCAGATCGGCGATCACCTTTTTGTTGAGCTTGATGATGTCGCGCAGGTGGCCCGTGCGTTTGATGTCGCTGCGGGTCAACTGTCCCACCAGTCGCGCCATCGACAGGCTGTTGGCGTGCAGCAGATCAAGCGGCGGGTCGCAACGGCTGACAGCCAGGTTCAACTGTTCCAGCAATTCTCCGGCCGGCCGTTTGCGGCCGTGTTCGTCACGCACGCAGAAAGCAGTCAGTGGGATTCCGGCGCTGCGCAGTTGGGCGGCCAGCGGTCCTGTGGCCTGAGCGAAAGCCGTGAATTGAATATCCGGATCGCCCGTGAGTCGCCGCAGCACCGCCAGCATCGACTGCTCACCGCCATTGAGTGTGGCGTATTCAAACAGCAGCCCGACGTGAATCATGAAGCGGGCTGTTTCTTCGCAGGCGGCTGTTTGGCAGAGCCTTTGGTCTTCTTCGATTTTGACTCTGGTTTCGCCAGCGTCGGTTCGCCTTCCAGCCAGCCGAGTGAGCTCAGAAAGCGATCGCAGGCCACCACCGTTTTATAGTATGGCTGCCCGCCCTTCTTTCCGTAATTGAAAAACCCGTGTCCCTCACCGGGAAAAATCAGTGTCTCACAACGACCGCCGGCCGCTTTGACGTTCGCCGCGAATCGCTCCAGCGTGCTGACGGGAATCAGTGCGTCCTGATCACCGAGGAAGACGATGGAGGGGGGCGTGGCTGACGTCACATTGTGAGCGGGTGAGAATTCGGCCGTGCGGCCGCCCACACGTTTGGCGCCCCACTCTCCCGGGCCATTATCAAAGACCGGGTTGAACAGCAGCATGGCATTGGAATGCGTGGTGGTGGTGGTGTCTTCTCCTGGTTCATCGTGCTGATTGATGGTTCCCAAAGTGGCGGCAAGGTGGCCGCCGGCGGATCCCCCGGCGGAAGCGATGTGATCGGGATCGATGCCAAAGCGGTCGGCCTGTGATCGCACCCACCTCATGGCCGAGCGGGCATCACGAATACAGACTGTTGGCGGATCGTTTTTCTTTTTGTCCAGCAGGCGATACTGCGCCTGAAAGCACACGATTCCCCGCGAAGCAAAGTAGGTGCTGTGCTGGGTAAACTGACCCGGCGCTCCGCCCACCCAGCCACCACCGTGAAAGAACAAAATGGCGGGCCGCCGGTCACCCGGTTTCCAGTCATCCGGCTTGGTCACGTACATCGCCAGCGACCGGCCGTCCACCTGCTTGTAGTCAAACTTTTCACCGACCGGTGTTTCGGCGCAAACAAACGGACTGAGCACAACCGCACAAACCAGACTTCGAAGCATGGTCAACCTTTGCAAAACAGGACAGGGGACCACGCAGTTTAACGTGCGGGGAGGGCGGGCGTTAGCCTCGCACAGGCGGATCGGACTCTTGTCTTCGCAGCAGCGTTTTGGCGGGGCGGCTGTCCCTTCACGGCAGGCCATTGCCAAAAGTCGCGCGGGCGAAGCCACCTGAAATGGCACCGTGTGGTTGCCGCGAATCCGCTGCGCTCGTTAGTGCAGCATCCAGTCGACCACCCGCCAGTCCATCCAGCGATTGTCGGGGTCTGCGCCGCGGCGACCCACGAAACCCAGATGACCTCCATGCGGCGTCATGCACACCGTCACGTTGGTGGGCACTTCCAGATCGGTCCAGGGAGAGGAAGACACCATGGGGTCGTCTTCAGCAATCAGCACCGAGGTGTGCACGCGGATATTGGGGATGAAGGGCTTTGCCGAGGATTCAAAATAATAATGCTCGGCCGAACGAAAGCCCGAAGCGGGCGCCGTATACAGTTCGTCGAAACCGCGAATTGTGCGGGGCAGTCGCTTCACGCTCGCCAGCGGAACGTCATCTCGCCACAGCGGGGTGTCTACCAGTTGACCGACGAGCTGTCGGGCGAAATACCAATCATAGCGACGACCCATCGATGAGCGGCTCAGGTGCTCGACGCAGTGTTGCAGGTCTATCGGCGGGCAGATGGCCACGGCCCGATACAGACTCAGCGGCAGGGATTCGGGGTTGTCACCCAGAAATCGCAGCAGCAGGTTGGCACTCAGCGAAAATCCGGCTACGGAAACAGGAGAACCTGGACACAGTCGTTCCAGCATCCGAATCGCACTCTCCACATCACGAATCCGGCCGGCATGATACGGTTGTCGTGCCATCCGTCGCGCGGCTCCGCAGCCGCGGTGATCCATGCGGAACACGCGCACGTTTCGGGACATCAGTTTGTCGGCCGTGCGGGCCATGTAGCCGCTCTGGTGACTGCCGGACAGACCATGCATCAGCAGGGCCACGTGGTCGCCCCGCTGCCACGAATCCGGTTTGTCGTCATGCAGTACGGCGAAGTCGCCATCCGCGAATCGCAGCTTCCGCTGCACGGTGTGGCGAAATTTTGGAGCGGCAGGCCGCAGCACGCCCCACACCGTCTGCAGATGGGGATTGGTCAGGCCACGTGCCGGCTGAAAGGCGGGCACACCGGGCGGAGTGTCCACTGGCAGGACGAAGGGAGTGGAGTCCGCAAGACTCCGTTTCTCCACTTCTCCGGCCGGAGAACGTGTCACGTCGGATTGGCTGTTTGACTCCGCCATGGGCCCGGTACGATGAAAGTAAGCGGCTGCTGAAACATCACACTGACACCACGGATGGTGCCAAATCGACACTTAACCTGTCCAGTCGAAAAACTTCACTCTGTGGAAACATTCTGTACGCACAAACATGAGATCGCAGCGACTGACTAATTCGCCTGGTCAATTGTAGCCTGGCTGAAATTCCCCGACCGCAAATCCTCACAGGATAATGTCGTCACGCACTCCGCAGTGCGGGCGACTCAGGCATTATTCGTTCGGCGATGAGATTCCTTGTGACGCGGGTTGCTGGTTTTCCGCCACCATCCCCGTGTCCGGAGGTTTTGGTATTCCCGGCAAACTGGGGTAAGCACCGGCGGCGTCCTCGGCATACCACGTCTTCAAAACGTCCTGAAACGATGACTTGTTCTTAACACTAATGAAGGCCGCTCGAACCTTGGCGCCAGCAGGATGCCAGTCTGCGTACCGCATCCCGAATTTGCGCAACTGCCGTGTGGCCCGCTGCTCGGAGTAAACCTGTTCCGCGCAGGCCAGGTGCTGCTCAATGACGTCTCTTTGTTCAAAAACCGAAGGAGCGGGTGGCAAAGGTCGACCGGCTAACAATTCCCGCGCCTGCTGGAAGATCCAAGGATTGCCAATGGAGCCTCGCGCGGCTGTGACACCTCGGACTCCCGTTTCACGAATCATTCGCACGCAGTCCTCGGCACAAAACAGGTCCCCACTTCCCAAAATGGTCTCCTCAGGAAACATGGCCTGCACGCGGGTCAGAAAGTTCCAGTTGCTGGGTCCGACATACCGCTGCTGCACCGTGCGACCGTGAATGGTGACCGCCGCCAGGCCGCTGGCGAAGGCACCCTCCAGCACCTGGAAGAACTTGTCCTCACTCTCTGCCGTATCATCCACGCCGCGGCGCATCTTCAAAGTGACGGGACGATCGTCAGGCACAGCATCGCGAACGCGGCGAATGATCTCCAGCGCGACATCCGGCTGTCCAAGATGAAACCCGCCTCGACAGCGGCCCAGCACTTTCTTCACCGGGCAGCCAAAATTGATGTCGATCACATCAAAGCCGGCGTCCACCAGTCGCCGTGCGGCCAGCGGAAATTCTTCCGGGTCGGCGCCCATCAGCTGCGCTCCGGCCGGGTGATCTTCATCTGTGACCAGCAGGAAGTGGCGCGTTCGCTCGCGCTCTTTAAGCGAATTGACAAACGTATCGATCATCACTTCGCAGATCGTGTACGGCGCGCCCAGACGCCTGGCGATGGCCCGCATGGGCCAGTCGCTGTAGCCACTGAGCGCCGCCTGAACGACGGGCAGATCCAGTTTCAGATGTCCAATACGCAGCATGGTGTTGGGGGTGGAACTCGGGAATTCAGAATAGGGGACACGCAGTAACGAAAACAGGTCGACCCGGGAACACCCGGATCGACCTGAAGTTTATCAAACGTCAAACGATGCCGCGCTCGCACGAATGCTCACGCGACGTGCGAACAGGCCTCTCGACAGGCAGTGCCCGCCCGACAGGTCAGGCCCGTTCATCGTCTTTCTTTTTGCGTGTTGAGCGGGTCAGACCGCCCAGCATCAGACCCAGAGCGGCCGCACTGACGGGCGAACCGTTCTGTTCGCCGTTGACTGCCTCATCGCCCACAGGAGCAGCCGTGGCAAGGTCTTCGACCAGTTCCTCGACGGCTGATTCGGCGTCAGCCGCCGCCGCTTCGGTCAGATCCATGGCCCACCAGTCCGCTTCGGACAGCTCTTCCATCACAAAGTCGATGTCGACAGGGGCTGCCGCAGCGACCTGTTCGCCCGCTTCTTCGACCAGTTTGACGGTCTGCTGCACCTCGGGATTCATGGCGGCGACCACAGCCGCCGGATGAACGGTGATGCTGTTGAGTCGATCATCCCACTGCTCGGACGCAAGACCCGTCAGCATGACGGCGTTGTCTGATTCGCCGGCGAAGTCCTGTGGGCTGTCAGCGGAGGTCACAATGAAGTCCAGCGGCTGACTCCACGGGCCCGGTGAACCGTCCGTGTTCAGACCGCGAATCCACCAGCGGAAGGTGCCTGAAGACAGGTTGGTGGTGGTCTCGTGGGCCAGCTGATTGAATCCAAAGGCTGTGCCGGTGACGATCTCATTGAGCACCTCAGGCTGCCCGGTCGCCAGCAGGTTTTTCACGAGGATTTCATAAGAGACGGCCGTGGAAATTCCCTCCCAGACAAATGTGGGCGAGTTGTCGGCACCGGCAAACGTGTTAGTGGCCCGTGGAGCGTTGCCCACGTTGGCATCGATCGTGAAGTTGATCGGGTTGCTCCACTGCGACGCGTTGCCCACGACGTCAAACGCTCGAATCCACGCCCGGAATGAACCGTTTTCCAGTGGCAGATCTGAGGTAAAGCTCAGCTCGTCGCCTGGCAGGTTGGGTTCGTAAATCACGCGGGACACACCGGTGGTCAGGTTGTTGACCCACAGTTCGTAGCGAACGTACTCTTCAACGCCGGTCCACGTAAACGTGGGTGTCGTGGTGGAGACAACACCCAACGGCGAGGTCAGCACGGGTGACGGGATGAAGAACGACTCCCGGCTGCTCCAGCCTCCACTTTCGCCATCTTCGTTGAAGGCTCGAACCCACCAGTGGTAGACCGAGTTTCGCAGCACGATCGAAGGATCGGTATACGTGATGGTCGCATCGCCTTCGACGTGAGGCACATTGGTGTCATGAATGACGCGGGCAATCGACTGTGTGGCATTGTTCACCCACAATTCGTAGTGCGTGGCTCCTTCCAGTGCCTGCCATTCGAAGACGGGTGTTCGGTCGGTTGTGACGGCTCCGCCAATTGGAGAAATCAGAGCAGGGCCCTGGCCGACGTTCTTGGTGAAGTTGTACTGCACACTCCACAATCCGGCCTCTCCGTCGTCTTTCAGCGGACGCACCCAGACGCGGAAGTCACCATTGCCCAGGGCAGTGGGCACCTGGAAAGACGTTCCGCCGACCACGGTGTTGTAAACAACGATGGGTGACGTCAGTGCGTTGCCAACCGGGTCCGTGCCATTCAGCTGTGTGACCCACAACTGATACTGATTCGCACCGACATCCGTCCACTCGATCACGGGCGTACTGTCAATTGTCAGGCCGTTGATCGAAGCCGGTCCGGTGATCACAGGCCGCTCAATGGTGAACTGGCTGCCGGAGCTCCAGTCGCCGAAGTTGCCATTGGCTTCAATTGCTCTCACCCAGACGCGGTAGTAGCCTTCGCCCAGCTGTGTCGTGGGTTCGTAAACCGCCAGATCTGTCCCGGAGATGCGTGCGGAGGCGGCGTCGATAAACGAGTCGTTGATCACGACGGCTATCGTCTGCGAACGATCTTCGGAATCCAGCTGTGACACCCAGACCTGGTAGCGTTCTGCATCGGGAATGGCGGTGAACGTGATGGATGGCGTGGTGTCAAATTCGCGGTCAAAGTTCAGGGGATCAGTCAGGGCAATGCGAATCACGTTGAACGTGTACGGAGCACTGTCTGTCGAACCGCTGGCGTTGGTGGCCGTCACGACGGCCGTGTAGGCTCCCGGTGCCAGATTGCTGGTTGGTGTGAAGCTTGGTTCTGTCAGACCCGTTTCGTTGATGACGATGGCACCGTTTTCATCGGTGACCGTCAAAGCGAATTCGCCGTTGCCCGCATCCCATGCAATGGTGGGTGTCAGGTCACTGGTGCCTGCTGCCGTGGGCGCGATGATGGTCGGTGGAGCCGGAGCATCAATCACCACTTCCACCGTACTCACATGCTGAGCACCATTGATGTCGGTCACTCGCAGAGCCACTGTGTTGCTGCCGATGGCATTGTAGGAGGTTGTTGTCGTGGAGCCGGTGCCATCCACATCGAACGTGATGCCGTCGTAGTCAAAGTCCCACTCAAATGTGGTGAGCAGGCTTAATCCGGGCACCAGGGTGTGTGTGGACTGTGTGCCGTCCAGATTGACGGTTTCTGACACTCCCGCCGGATTGGGGGTGGCCACGATGTTGGCCACAGGCTGATTCACAAACCACTCGGCCGCTCCCATGTCGATGGCCAGCGTGTCGTCCAGCGTGCCTTCCACCAGTCTCTCTGATCCCGACTGGTCTTTGGCAAACAGACTGGCGGTTGCCGAACGATCAAGTACGTCCGCCAGTGTCAGTTCCAGCTGAGTCAGGTACAGATCCGTGCTGCCCGCATCCACAGCAAACGCGGCCACATCGACGGCGTTCGGTGGTGTTTCCAGCGTTTGATTCAGCTGATGGAGCAGCGTGCCATTGGCACTGGCCGCCAGCGGCAGCAGACCGGCTTCTGTCACCCCATCGGTCTCATTGGCCGGCACGTCGGTGCCGTCCAGCAGGGCCGAAACCGGATCTGCCACGAACCCGAAGAAGTTATATCCGAGTGAGTTGACGGAACCGCTGATATCGTCCGTCGCTCCGTTGCTGGGCAGCGTATCGCCGGCGGAGTTCCGATCGACAATGGAGTTACCCAGTGTAAAGCTGCCGCCGCCTTCCTGATCCAGGCCACCGCCACGGGCACCTGCGAAGTTGTAAGCGACGGTCGTGTTCAGACCGTAGAAGTTGCCCGAGGCTCGTGACGGGAAGATGGTCTGGTTGACGGACGAACTGTCGAATCGTTCGTTGTACAGACCGCCACCACGAGAAACGGCCGTGTTGGTGGAGATGGTCGTGTTGATCGCACGCACATCACCGTGGTTGAAGAAACCACCACCACGAGAACCGGCCGCGTTACGGGAGATCGAAGAGCCGACCGCATTGACTGTTCCCAGGTTGTAAATACCGCCACCCTGGTTGAACGCTTCACTGTCAATCACGTTGACGTTGTTCAGGTTCACTGTTCCCGGTGTCGTGGCGACCGGTGGGGTGAGCGAAGTGGCGTCAAAGACCGCCACACCTTCCACAAAGATGCCGCCACCGTCGAACGCTTCCCCGTTCTGGATGGTCAGATCTTCCAGAGTCAGTGTTGCGCCCGGGAAGACGTGGAACACGCGGTCCAGAGTGGCCGCATCGATGATCGTCACGTCGGCTCCGCGTCCGCGGATGGTCAGGTCGTCATGGATGTCAAAGTCACCGGAGAATCCAGCATCCTCAAACTGATCATCCAGAGCGATTGTGTAGGTGGCTGCTTCCAGCTGAACGAAGTCATGCCCCGGAGAGGCATTGGCTTCATTGACGGCCGCTCGCAGTGAGCGGTTGCCGTTGCCGTCAGCCACAATCTGATCGCCGGGAATGTTGTCGATGGTGTCCAGCAGCGTGTCGATGGACGTATCGACCGTCCACGTGACGCTGTCATTCGCTCCGGTGATCAGCGGTCGATCGTCTGAGTCGATGATCTCAGATGTGGCCACGCTGACACTGAACACATAGGTGCCCGCTTCGCCCGTGACACTGCCAAGGCCGGAGACGACGTAGGTCTGGAAGTCGACGAACGTCACGACCGCGTCTTCGGGCAGTGTGACGGCATTGCCATCTCGCGTCAGGCGGAAGTCCGTGATGTCCACTCCCGTCACGTCTTCACTGAACAGCACGGTCAGGCTGTCCGTGGATGTGCTGATGCTGCCAGGGTCGGTGATCGAATCCACAAAGGGATCGGCATCCGGAATGCTGGCCGGTGACAGGAAGCCCGGGCTGCTGCCGGAGACCAGTCCGCCGCCGGAGTTGGTGGCCGGGCCGTTGTCCTGTTTGACTGGTGGCAGTCCCACGGGAGCATCGATGTTCAGCGTGTAACTGCGGGTCGTTCCATAAACGAAAATCGTACCCCCGGTGGTGGCCGTATTGCCGTAATCACCCAGGTTGGAGGTTTCGGCACTGAGCACTTCGATGATGTACTCGGTGTCCGGCTTGACGGTCACCTGCAGCGTGCCGGCTGCTCCGCCAGCGGTGGCCGTGCGGTACTGAGGCACGCCGTCCAGCGCCAGCATCGGACGTTCTTCCACGTCGGTCTGCGGCGTGACTTCGTAAATCATGAACTGCACATCGTCGCCGTCGGCGTCCAGTGCACTCAGCTGAATGTCCAGCAGTCCGGTGGACAGTCCGGACTGGAATGCCTCGGATGTGCGGAAGCTGTAGTAGTCGCGGTCACCCTTGCGTTCAATGTTCAGGATGTTCGGCTGCAGCGAGGCGGCTGCCAGATCATTCACCAGGAAGCCGGGACCGGAAATGGTGCCGATGTCCGTGGCGCCAATGAAGCTGTCGTTTTCTTCCAGCCCGTCCGCCAGGATGAAGTCCTGACCGGCCTGCACGTTGAAGATGTCACCCTGAGCCAGTGAGAATGGCGTGTTGCCCGTGAACTGGCTGGTGTCCACTCCCGTGTCCCACTGGAAGGGAACGCCGAAGTTGGGCAGCGCGACGGAATCTGTGAACGTACTGAAGCCCTGCGTCGTGCTTGTCTGATTGAACTGATCGACGTCCCAGCCACGTTCCACACGCCAGGTGGGCGTGCCATAGCCTTCATAGCTGAACAGATAAACGGCCGTGCCATCGATGCGGAACAGCTGTCCAATGCTTGGGAAGGCGCCCACCACGTCGGTTGGCATACCCAGCGTTCGGGTGCTGTTTCGCGCTCGCAGGGTGGTGACTCCACGGAGATGGTCGCCCGGTGGATCCGTGTTGGCATGCGTGATCGTCTGCGGTGCAGTAATCGGGATACCCGTTTGACGCGACTTGAACTTGTGCTCGTCGTTATCCACAAACGCGAAGCCGTTGGTCACGTCCAGAGAGTTACCGCTGTTGCCACGGAAGACAAGGTCCAGACGAGACAGTGGGTCGCGATAGCCCTGAGTCCAGATGGGGTCGGGCGCGGGCGTGTTGACAACATGGAACCGACCCAGCGACTGTGGCGGAATCACGCTCACAAAGGAGTCCAGGAACACACTGGCACCAAAGTTACCGTTGAACGTATTGTCAACGACTTCCGCGTCAACTCCGGACAGACCCAGTTCAGCCGTTGTGCCGGGAAAGTTGGCTGTCAGGGCCGAGTTGTCTGGCGTAAACGTCGACAGTTCGTCGCCGAACGTGTCCGCGGTCCCTGCACGAATCACCAGGCCGCCGAGCGTACCCGTGACCGTCCCGAAATCGCTGATCCAGTCATCGTTGGCGATTCCGCTGGAATCGTTGGTGTCCGTCGAAAACTGCAGTGGCACGGTTGAACGACTGGACTGGTTGCCGTTGTCCAGAATGTTGTTGCCCTGCACACGCAGTTCGATATTCGGTGAGCGGAACCCCTGACCTCTGGTGACGGCAATTTCCGGCGTATCGATGGTGAATCCGCCAGTGACATCCAGCTCCCGATGCAGCGGGTCACTCGGGCTGCCCTGCAGCTGGAAGTGCGACACTGTGTTGACCACATACACGCCCGACCACGTGTTGCTCAGAATCTCGTTGTTGGTCAGCGTGATGCGGCTGTCTTCACTCACGCGGTTCAGAATATCGACACCCCGCTGGCCGTTGCCTTCGATGCGGGAGTTAGACACGTGCAGGGAAGAAATGTTGGTGGTGAGAATGTCCTGACCGGAACCGGTGGCTGCGAGCACGCGGTGCACACTGTCGGCCAGGTACTCGATGCCGTCACCCCCGTTGCCGCTGATGACCGCGTTGTTAATGGACACATCGATGTCACTGGCCACCTCGTAACCATGCTCCACGTTGCCGCCTTCCAGCGAGGCATCGTGGCCAATGTCGATACCGTCACCCGTATTGTTGCGGAAGAAGTTGCCGTCGGCTTCGACCGAACGACGGCGACCCAGCTGCTGCAGCGTGGGGCCCAGGTCCTGAGTCAGTTTCAGGCCGTCTTCACCGTTGCTGTCAAACGTGTTGGTGAATTCCGACGTGGTGGAGCCGGTACCAAATACGGCCGAAACCGCCTGACCCAGCAGCACCCCGTTGCGACCATTGCTGTTGAACTGCCCGCCGATGGAGGTGAAGGAAATGTCGGCCCCCGCCACGCGAACGTTTTGCCGGGCGTCCTGCGTTTTGTCTTCGATGGCCACCACGCGAACGCCGTCCTCGCCGTTGCCGTTGACCTGCGTGCTGACAAAATCAAAGTCTGCGTAAACCGCACCATGGCTGCGGAAGCCGGTCAGCGAGTTGCTGTTGAGCTCCACATCAGTGAGGTTCAGATCGACGCGGACGGTGTCACGATAATCGAAGGCATCGATGCTGATGCCGTCACCCACGTTGCCGTTGATGCGGGAATCGACCGCGTTGAAGACAATCTCGACCTCTTCAAAGCCGAAAATGCCCACGCCGCCGGCGGCCCCTGAGTTGCCGCCAAACCCGCCTGAGGCGTCATCCGGGTGGAAGCCGTTGCCTCCCGCTGTGTGGCCGTTGCCCAGTACGTCGTTGGTGTCGAACGCCACTTCAATTCGAGCGGCCGCCTGCACGTCAATGCGGACACCATACTCAGCGTTGTTGTTGATGTCGTTTCGACGGATCTGGAAGTCCAGCCGGTCATCCACCGAGTTTTCCGCGTACAGGTCGAAGCCATCGCCCTGGTTGTTGGTGGACTCGTTGTCCTCAAAGACAACAGCATTCAAAGAGCCGTTTTCGGTACGGACAAAGTGGAAGCCGTCGTCTCCGTTGTTGCCGAAGAAGTTTTTGACAACTTCCAGGTCCTGAATGCGAGTGCGCTGCGTGAGGGCAAAGTTCAGGCCGTGACCCGCGTTGCCCTGGCCGTCGACACCGATCAGGTTGTTTTCAATGACCGACTCAACCAGCAGGCTGTTGGCATCAACTGGAAACAGATCACTCTCCAGTGCCACATAGATGCCGTCACCGGCGCCAGGCGTGGTGTTGTCCTGGTCGTCTGTTGTGTTGGCAATCTTGTTGCCCTGAATTTCAAATGAGCCGGTGGCCAGATCGAGCGCCTCAATGGCGATGCCGGCCGAGCCGTTGTTATCAATGAAGTTGCCGTCCAGCGGAATGCTGTTGCTGCGGCTGATCGTGTTGGGGTCGCTGCTGATTTCTGTCACACCGCTGCCGATGTTGACGTCAAAACTGACGTCCTGTGGTTCCGGCAGAGCCAGCGGATCGGCGGGATTCAATGGCAGGCTGGAGCCTTCGCCATAGCTGTGAGATTCGATGTGCAGACCCACGGCAGCGTTACTCAGCAGCTGGTTGCGAAGGATATCGCCTTCGAATGCGGTGCCGGTGCCCAGATTGACGTAGATGCCCGCACGGCCGTTGGCCGTGATGGTGTTGTCAGCCAGCTGCTGGATGAGATTGCGGCCCGTGCCGGAACCGGGAATTTCGGTGAACTCAGCCAGCGCCGTCCAGAAGCCGGTGGCCGGGACGTAGACGCCGTTGGAGACCACGCCCTGCAGGAGGAACGTGTCTGGCCCGTTCACCGTCACACGATGTGTGCCGTCGGCCGCCGTATTGCCACCGACTCCTTCAATGCGAATTTCGTCGCCAGTCCGCAGACCGTGTGCGACAGACGTAATCTGCAGGCTGCCGGTGACACCGTCATCGGTGGCGCCAGTGATTACGTTGGTTGTCCAGCGTGCCAGACCTTCGCTGCGATCATATGGTCCAGCTGAGTTGGCGCCATCCAGTGAGAAGGTATTGGCGTCGATCACCGTCACCTTGTAATCGCCATCCAGCAGTGTGCCCGTCGCGCCGGTGATGCGAACACGATCGCCGGACGTCAGCCCGTGCTGAATGGAGGTCAGTTGCACATCGCCGCCACCACCAGGATTGACGATGTCTGTGATGCGACCCTCGGGCTCTTCGGCTTTGACGTCGATTCGGACCAGACCACGCGCGGGGCCCTGTGGCACACCGGCAATCACGCCGCCTTCAAAGTCTGGCACATACCAGGCACCGCCCGCTTTGTAATTGACGCCCGCCACCAGACCGCTGACCCCGTTCAAAGAGAACGTGTCATTGCCCAGTCGGGTCACCGTGTGGATGCCGTTGCCCGGGTGGTTGATGGTCGGATCCTGATTGGTCATGCCCTGGATGACAATGATGTCACCTGTCTGCAGACCGTGATTGGTGGATGTGATTGTGACGGGGTCGCCGTCGAACGCCTCTTCAATCAGACCACTGCGGGACACAACCGGCTGGAAGTTAATTCCATGGCCGCTGTTGGCACCAATTTCGTTGCCAATGACGGCTCCGTCAAAGTTGCTGTCTGTCATCGCAAAGCGGATGCCGTCCTGGCCACTGGAGTTGATCGTGTTGTCGAACACGATACCCGTGACGTCACTTTGGTCTTTGGCATCAAACAGCAGTCCGTTGCCAGCCACACCAGTGATGATGTTTTCGAAAATCTCCACGTTGGACAGCGGAGAGTTGGTCAGGTTCAGATTGATGCCGTGCTGGCCGGTGGACGCTTCTTCGCCGCGGGCAAAAAACGCCGCATTGAAGATTTCCGGGTCACCCACCATGACGCCGGCCACCTGCTTGTCCTGGGTGCCCGTGTTGCCCGCATCAAAGTTAAACTGCACCTCGGCACCGATCAGATCGTTACCGAAAATGGGAGCGGCGATCGGCGTGCCACCGAGCGGATCGGGGGCAATGTCCACGTCAATCACAAACAGCAGCGTTTCACCCGGCACGAAGTCGGTGAAATCCACCACAAGCACCTGATCATTGTTTGTCAGTGTGGCTGCGGTATCCGCCTGAGCGACGTCAGAGCCATTGGTGACGGTAAACGGCTGGCCGTCGGCGCCGGTGTCAAACACCAGTCCCAGAGGACGCAGGTCGAGGGTGAACTGCAGCAGCTGTTCCCCGTCCTGACCATTGTTGGTCAGCTGGAATGGCTGCACGAACGTGTCTCCAGTCGCTCGAAACAACACGTCCGCACCGGGTTCGTTACCGATCACATTGTTGGCGATCCGCAGTCCGTCCGTCACGGTGCCACCCGCATCGGTCAGATTGATCTGCACCGCGTCCTTGTTCAGCGCCTGCAGATTGCGGTTGTTGGTGATATGAAAATCGTTGGCCGTGGAGCCCGCGTTGACATCCAGAATGAGGGCTTCCACATTGGCAGGAGCCGTCACTTCGCTGTCGGTGATGACACCGTGGGTGATGTCCGAGCCGTTGGTGGCGACCACATGAATCGACGGAGCAATCACGTCCTCAATGGTCACAGCCGTGGAGTCTGTGTTGTCGAGCGTCAGGTTGATGCCCTCTTCACCAGACTCGGCGCCCACGATGAGGATGTCCTCCAGCGAGATCGTGCGGTTACCCGTCACATTGGTCAGCGTGACGTTGATGGCCGAGCCGTTGAACGCCGTTACGTTGACGGTCTCAATCGCCAGACTCTCCAGGGCGATATTCTGGAGATTGATATTGATGCCTTCTCCGGTGGACGTCAGGTCCACCTGCTCAATGACCAGACTGTCATTGCTGCCAATATCGGTCACCGTCAGGGTTCCGGACGCATCCACAAAGCTGTCCAGGTTGGTGTTGTTGATGACCAGCGCTGTCAACAGAGAGCGGTTTTCGAGCACCTCAGATTCGACGACGCGTGGAGCGCTGCTGCGTCCCGTGCGGTTACCTCCTCGCTGAGAAGACGCATTGAACAGGTGTCGTTTGGCTGCTGTTAACCAGGTATTGAGAAGCATGCTTCAGTTCCAACAGTGGTGTCTGGACCGACAAACTTGGTGTGGCCGGATGGTCGTGGGACGGCCGTGAAGGCGCAATATGGCCCCAGTATGAGGCATCAACCTGTTTCTTACGTTCGGTTTGTGTCGCATTTTCTGTTTAGAAAATATGCACCTTGCCGCCCGCATTCAAAGAAAGGCACTTGTCAGACGCCGGCCCTTCTTCTTTCCAACAATCCGTGCCCTGAATGCGACGCATCCTTCCCAGTCTCTCTGTGCCAACAGTTTTGGGTGATCCCTCTGGATCGCCCGCTTGAACGCCAGGTTATCGTCGTAACCCCCTAGGGAGCAACAATTTAAAACAAATGGATGGTTTGGGGCGTTTTTGGGGTCCGCTTGTGCCGTCTCGTTGCGATTGCCTTACTGAATCCGCCAGCCAGCCTGGCTGACAGACGGACCACTGCGAACAACGGGACCGGCTAGTGCGGGGTGGGTTCGCCCATCAGATCAGCCAAAATTGCCGACTTTGGTCGACAGGACGGGCGAATTCTGAGCGAACTCACCCGCACGTTCCCCGCCGTCCCCTCACTCCACCTCTTGATCGGTTGTGAGGATTCTGCCGGTTCGCGTATTCCACTTTCCGATTTTGCCGGTTTTTGCTAAACCTCCCGAGCCGGCAGTGCCAGACACGGAAGTGGTACCATGAACTACACAATTATCTTTGTGTTCCTGCTCAGCCTGATGTTCCTCGCCATGATCTTCGGGGAGCGCCTCAGTCTGTTTGGAATGATCGACGGTCGCTGGTGGACGGCGCCGTTTGACCTCGTGAACTATCTTTGGCGGATGGTTTGCGAAGCGGCCGATCGGCTGTGGTGCTTTGTCTTCGATCATTTCTGGTGGGTGACGGCGACCGTCACCGGCTCGGTCGGCATTGTGCTGATTGCCGTCATGATGGTGGGTGGACTGTCCACCGAAGCTCGGGCCGTCAAACGTGACAGTGAAACCCGGCTCAACGCCGGCAGCGTTCTGGATGCCGTGCCTGAGATCGATACGCACGAGCCATTCGCTCCGGTCCTGAAGGAACGGCAATCGCTGGTGTCGCACGTCATGTGGCAGTTCCCATCCGACAACCGCTTCTTCGTACCCTCAATTGTCCGCCAGCCGATTGTCGAACAACCTGTCTTCCACGCGCCCGTTCCCAATCGGCCACTCTATCCCGATCCGACCCCCGAGCCACGTGTTCCTGATTACTCCCGAGATCAGCTGAAGATCACTCTGGAGTCGTTTGTCGAGCGTGTGGGCCAGCCTGTTCGATCACGCCGCATGGAAGAGATGATTCAGCAGACGATGCTGTCGCTGCGTGACGACTGGCAGTCCGTCAGTCAGCAGGAACTGGAAGATCGTTATCGCGGTCCTGGCCTGCCGCTGCGTGAAGATCCTCAGTTTGTGCTGGACAATTTGTACGACGATGTTCGCGTGCTGCCGGGCGATTTTGTGTCCGAAAACAGCCTGCAGATCGAGAAGGAGGCGCCGTCCGGACCTCTTTCCGGTGAATTTGAGATCGTGATTCGCGTTCGCAACAGAGGGCTGGATCCCATCAGTGGGGTGGTGGTTCGCGAACTGCTGCCGACCGCATGGCTGCCCGTGGACTCTCGTCCCCGAGCCGTCTATCGGGATTCCAGCGTGACATGGCTGCTGCCAGCCCTGAATTCCGGAGACGAGGCCGAAGTCCGTGTGCGTGTTCAGCCTCAGGAACTGGGCGCTTTTCAGTCGTTTACCGAGGTGTCAGCCACAGCCGCCGTCACAACGCCTTCTGAAGTCCAGCCCGAACGGCAGCCACTGCCTCGCGCACTGCCGGAACCGGATCCCATCCCCGCACAGGAGCCGGATCCCGTGATACCACGGACAGAGCGTCGGCCGCTTCCGCCTGTGGGGTATCCCCGGCTGCAACTAACGTTTGACGAACGGCCCAAGCGGACCCAGGTCGGTGACGAGGTGGAAGTTCGTTTTCGGATCGAAAACGTGGGCACCGAAGCGGCCACCGGAGTGCGACTGGCCATTGATGTGCCGTTGTCACTGCGTCACAAAGACCTGTCGCCCGCCAACGTCAATCGTCGTCTGGAATCACTGGTGCGACGACTGGAACCGGGTGAAAGCCGGGAACGCATGCTGCGTGTGACGCCGGATGCGGCCGGACGCCACTTCCCCGTCGCCTTCCTGGTGCTCGATAACGTCCTGCTGGACAAACGCGAATTCGAAATCGTCGCCGAGGAACCGCCGCGACGCGAAGATCCCATCTTGCCCCGCCCTGACCGAATCAGTCAGTAGTCGATCGATTCGGTCAGCAGCGACACGCCGCAGAATGTCCCTTTTGGCGAATTCGACGATTTCCTCCAGTTTGCGCGAAACCTCACTCAAACAGGCCGGTTGAAGAAACCTCAGGGTTTTCTTTTGTCGCCTGCTGCTCGGGGAGCCATCGCGATGCCGCGTTTTACTGCTGTTTGTCTGCTGCTGATTACTGCGCAATCCAGTGTGGCTCATTCAGCACAGCCGCCCAGTCCGGCAGACACAGCGGCCGCCATCGACCAGATGATTGCCTCCGCAGAAGACGACGCCATCGCGGTGGTGGACGACGCCACCTTTCTGCGGCGTGTGAGCCTGGACCTGATTGGTCGCCCGGCGTCGCTGGGTGAGATCACCATGTTCGGCCTCGACCCGTCTCCGGAAAAACGGTCGCGACTGGTGGCCAGACTGCTGGACTCAGAAGAATACGCGGCCAACTGGAGCCGCTACTGGAAAGAGTCCATCTTCAAACGCGCTACCAATGTCCGCGCCGGTCTGGTGGAGCCCGCCTTTGAGCAGTGGATGGCCGATAACCTCCGGGACAACCGCGGCTGGGATGATGTGGTGACCGACCTGCTGACAGCCAGTGGTCCGGTCAACAATGATGGGTCCACTGCGCTGATCTTCGCTCACGAAGGTCAGCCGGAAGAAATTGCGGCCGAAGCGTCCCGCCTGTTTCTGGGTGTGCAGATCCAGTGTGCCAACTGTCACGATCACCCGTGGGATCGCTGGAAGCGGGAACAGTTCCACGAACTGGTTGCCTTCTTTCCCCGCGTCAGCGTTCGTCGTGATCGTCAGTCGGACAATATGTTTGACTACGAAATCGTCTCGGTCGATCGTGCTCGCAACACCAACCGTCAGCTGTCTGCCTTCTTTTTGACCCGCCTGGACAAAAATCGCGACAGCTTCATCACCGAAAACGAAGCAGAGAACACGCCGCTGGCTCGCGTATTCAACAGCCAGGCCCGCAGCTACATCGACAAAGACGGCGATGGCCGCATCTCCATTGAAGAAATCAAAACAGCCGAGCCCCCGCAGAATCGACCCGGCCAGGGCGCCACCGAACACTACATGCCCGACCTGTCCGATCCGTCTTCGCAGGGAACGCTCACCCACCCGGCCCTGTTCACCAGCGACCTGTCCATCCGTCAGGAGCAAACCGATCAGGTGCGACGCGCGTCGGCCGCGCGACTGTTCACGGCTCGCAGCAATCCGTGGTTCGCCAAAGCGTTCGTCAATCGCGTCTGGTCAGAACTCACATCAACCGCCTTCTACCTGCCCATCGATGATATGGGGCCCGACCGTTCCGCCGAACACGAAGCGGCCATCGAGCGACTGGCGAGCGATTTCACCAAAGCCGGCTACGACATCAAATGGCTGATGCAGGTCATCACACGCACACAGATCTACCAGCGGGCCATCAATGCCGACGCCGAAGGATTCGTGCGCCGCGAACCCACCCGCCTGCGAGCCGATCAACTGTACGATGCCGTTTGTCAGACACTTAACGTCACCGCGCTGCCGCTGCCGTTCACAGGTGGCCGTCAGGCTCCCGGCTCGCGTCGCGGTGATCAGGGACGTCGGCAGTTTTCCAACACCTTCGGCTTCGACCCCTCCACACCCCGTGAAGATCTCACCGGCACGATTCCCGAAGCGCTGTTCCTGATGAACTCGCCTCAGCTGCACGCTTTCATTCGCGCCGAAAACGCCAGCAGCACCATCCGCCGAATTTCTGATCAGGTGCTCACGGATGAAGATGTGGTCAGCGAACTTTACCTGACAGCTCTCGGCCGGGAACCCAAACCGACCGAACTGAAGATCTGCATGCAGGCCATTGCGGACGCCCCCTCACGCAAAGAAGGACTGGAAGACATCCTCTGGGCGCTGCTCAATTCCAGCGAGTTTCAAAGTAAGAGTTAATGACAGAACACGACCAACAAAACGTCGGTCGATCGTCTGTCTGACGGTGGATGCACGTTGGTCGGGGTTGAGCGGAATCGGACTTCCGTTTTTTTTGCAGGCTTCGGTCGTTCGACCTGCTCAGCCCCGGCCAGCGTGCACCAGCCGAACACCCGATTACACCGATCCGCCGTCTCTGCAACAAGGTGAAACGCTTCACATTTGTTCACAGCCGCCAGCTTTGAGGAACCGTCATGACCAGCCACATCCTTGATGACATTCAGGTCACCCGCCGCGGGGTCGCAAGACGCCGGTTCCTCAAATCCGTCTCGACGGCCGCCATCGCCGGCGGCACACTCGGCTTTCGCGATCTAATGGCCGTGGAGGCCGAACGCCTTCGCAAACGCGGCAAGGCCATGATTCTGCTGTGGATGCAGGGCGGGCCCAGCCAGTTCGAGACCTTCGATCCCAAACCCGGCATCGCCAACGGAGGTCCCACCGAAGCCATTCAAACCAGCGTCAATGGCATTCGCATCGCCGACAACTTCCCCAAACTGGCCGCCTGCATGGACGACATTGCCATCGTCCGCTCCATGACCAACAAAGAAGGCAGCCACCCCCGCGCCACCTACCAGATGCACACCGGCTACGTTCCCTCCGGCAGCGTCAAGCACCCGTCTCTGGGTTCCGGCATCGTGCAGCAAATCGGCAACCCCGAGAGCGAACTGCCGTCCTTCGTCTCCATCGGCAATACCCAGGGCGCGGGCTTCCTTGGCATGGACTACGAGCCATTCGTCGTCAACAACCCCGGAGCCACACCGTCCAACGTCGCACTCCCCGTCGCGCAGAACCGTTTCCGCCGTCGCATGGGCCTGCTCGATCAGCTCGAAACCCAGTACGCCTCGACCGGCGCCGAAGCCGTCGTGGACACTCACAAGAGTCTCTACCGCAAGACATCACGTCTCGTCCTCAGCCCTGACGTGGAAACCTTTGACATCTCTGATGAGCCTGCGTCACTCAAGTCACAGTACGGTGACACCAACTTTGGCAAAGGCTGCCTGCTGGCCCGCCGCCTCATCGAGCAGGGCGTCACCTTTGTCGAAGTTCGCTCCAGCAGTTGGGACTCCCACCAGAACAACTTTGAGCAGTGCGCCACCCGCGCCGGCGAAACCGATCCCGCCACTGCCGCTCTGATCAACGATCTCAAAGATCGCGGCATGCTCGATGACACCCTCATCGTCTGGATGGGCGAATTTGGCCGCACGCCCAAAATCAACGCCCGCACGGGCCGCGACCACTACCCTCGCGTCTTCAACCTCGCCATGGCGGGCGGCGGCATCAAAGGCGGGCAGGTTTACGGCTCCTCCACCGCCGACGGCTCGGCCGTGGCCGATTCCCCCGTCACCGTGCAGGATCTGGTCCAGACCGTCTGCCAGTCTCTGGGTGTCAATCCTGACCACGAAAACCTCAGCCCCCTGGGCCGCCCTATGAAAATCGTCGAAGGTGGCTCCCCCATCCCCAACCTCATCTAATGCCGGCCGCGAGTCGCGGCGGACGGAGGCGTTTTGGGGTCGACCAGCAGGTGACGTCTCTGCGCCGACTCGCGTCGCTGCGCTTACTCGTTGCTGCGCTGCGACAATCGAGCTGGCACCGCGCTTCACCGGCCGCTGGCCGAACGTTGCGGCGGACGGTGGCGATGTGGTGTCGAGACTTAGTTGTTGTCTCCGCGCCAAGCCGCGTCGCTTACTCGTCGCAGACGGGCGGCTACGGATCGACCGTCGTGAGAAAGCCAATCATCATTTCCTGGAAGCTTTGATCGCCCCAACTGACAGGCAGTTCATGGCTGGCTTGCTCGTCCGTGGGAATCTCTTTGTTGAGGTCAGCAAGAGCCCGATTTCCCCGGGAGTTGTCGTACCACGCTTCGCAGAGGATCCGATCTCCTTTTTTCAGGAGAATGGGTTCGGCCAGTTTGTAGGACAACTGCCAGTTGAAGTCGTAGTTGGGAACATTCAGCAGGGTTTCTTTGGTGCCGTCGGTCCGAATAAGCGTGTATTGAAAGGCTTTACCCCGCAGGTGCATGTGAGGAGTGAGTTCCAGCAGCATCTGATCGACGGGAACTGTGATGGCCTCGGGGACTCGATAATTGGCTTCACCGGCCGGAATGGTGAATTCCGTATTGGCCACGGCCCAGCCGTTGAGCGTCTTTTTGACGTTCTTCTTATCCGTGTATTTCAGCCCGATATAGCTGCGGTCTTTCTGAGGCGAGCCATTGGGCGTGTAGTGCATCTCGAACAGCAGCTTGCTGCCGGCTTTCACACGAATGGCGGTTCCCTCGTCCAGCACCTGTGGCAGAGAGCCCGGTGCGTAGCCCACCAGCATTCGTCGTCGTCGGCGTTTCTTATCACCCGGTTCGATGATGTAAGCGATGATGTGGTGCACCACGGACGTGTTGTCCGGGCGAGCTTCCGCCGCAACCACGTACTTGTCTTCGGTCCAGCCGGGATCCACTTCAAAATACTGGTAATCGACGATTCCTTCGGCAGGCACCTCGAAGGCATCCTCGTCCGACTTGTAAACGTGGATCACATCGATGTCTTCTTCCCGCCCTTCCAGTCGCCAGCCGTCAGCAAACTGCGGTGGTGTCGGCAGGTCGGCCGGGTCTCCCTTTGGCATGCCATTGCTGACCCAGGTCTGCAGCAGGCGTTTATCCGTATCGGACAGTCGCGCATCGTTGCTGAAAGTTCCGTGCTGAGGATCGGCATACCACGGCGGCATGCGTCCCTGATCGATGACTTCCAGAATGGTCTCTTCCCAGCCCTGAATGTCTTCGTAGCTGGCCAGTGAGAACGGGGCAATCTGCCCGCTGCGGTGACACTCCAGGCAATTGGCGTTGATGATCGGAGCAATGTGTTTGGTGTAGGTGATCTCGCCCAGGGGCTTGGATTTCTTTAGCCGACCGATATAGCAGCCGACCGCTTTGGTGGTCGGAACGCTGACCGATTTGCCGCTCAGCCGCTCTGCCAGGGCTTCGGCCAGATCACGTCGGCGAAACGTACTGGCCGACAGTCCGGGCGCATACTGATCGTCGATCCGACCACGGTAGACGACGTTCTGCGCCGTATCCAGGACGATGACTTCGGGTGTTCGTTCCGCTTCCAGCCTGTCGGCGAGTCGGTTTCCGACGTCCTTAAGCACGGGGAAGCGAATGCCGGCCGCTTCCACATAGAAGCCAATCTCGGTGACGCTGTCCTGCTTGTTGGAATTGACGCCGACAAACGCCACCTTTTCACCAAACTCCTGATGCAGATCCTGCAGACGGGGACCGTACAGTTTGGCCAGCGGGCATTCCGTGCCCAGAAATGCTAACACCACAAGTTCTTTGTCGGCCGCCTCGGCCAGACTCCAGTCCTGACCTCGGTAAGTCTGCAGCTTCATCTGCTCCAGCGGCGTGTCCGCCACAGTGGTGGTGGAAGAAGCCACAGCGGCGCACAGCGCCAGTACAAAACGACCCATGATTCTGCTTTCGATCGGCAAATCAGATAAAACGGACGACAGCGAAGCCAACAACTCCCGTCGGACCGCCCCAGCACAGCGGCTGTGGCGGTCGGCATTCTGCGCTCCGGACGCATTTCCACCAAGACCAGCTCACGTCCAGCGTTTGAACGTGGTGATCGTGGTCAGAACGATTGTCCCGGAAACAGACGATAGCCGCCTGTTCGCACGGGACAGCGGCAGATTACGTAAATTTTTGTAACCACCCGCAGGCGCTGCCAAAACGTTCTTACCAGTTGTTGACCTCGGCAATCCGTCCCAAAATGCCGATGCCGTATTTGCCCTGGCGTTCGCCACCTTTGGCCACAAACTTTTTGATCATTGGATGGGCCGGCTCGCCGATCCAGTCCAGCACATTGTGCAGCATCAATTCGTTCATGGAGTCGCGCTGATCGAGGTTCAGCAGTTCTTCCAGGCACGCCAGGGCGTCATCCGGCTGGCCCGTTTTGATGAGTGTCCAGGCGGCCATCATGCGAATTTCGTGGGCGTCGTCCTGCATTGCGGCGGTCAGCGCGGCGGTGGCCGGTTTGGCCTGCTCCTCAAACAGATTCAGACCCACGATGGCCCACCATCGCAGACCTGGGTCGTCGCTGTTCAGCTGCTCCACAAAGTGACTCAGATTGGCCGTGTCACGTTCCAGTGCCAGATCGGCGGCATCCAGATAGGTTTCCAGGGGATACAGTTTTTTGTCGCGTACCATCTCGTAGATGGTCAGATTGTTGGCGGCTGCGCGCCGCTCGCGCATTTTTTCCGGCAGCAGGCCCGAATCAAACAGCTCCAGCTGCTTTTTTCGCAATGCGGCCTTCAGCTCGGCAATCATCGCCTGATGTTCTGGCGCGGCGATCAGATTGTTGACGTTATCGAAGTCGGCCGTGTTGTCATAAAATTCTTCCGACACACGGGGCCGGAAGAAGCGACCTGTCACTTCGTCGGTTTTGCCTTCGCGATGGTGCTGCTCCCAGGCGGGCGTTAGTCGCGCTTTCCAAAGGTAAGCCAGGTGATGGCCAGCCGGAGCAAACGGATAGTAGTTCTTATGATACGAATACCGGGCGGTCCGCATGACGCGGACATGGTCGAGTCGTTCGTCGGCCCGCTCACGGAAGGACAGATGGTATTTGGGTTCAGGCTCCGTGTCTTTGCCCAGAAAAATGGTGCCCTGCAGCGTGTCGGGAATGTCTGCGCCGGCGAGACTTAGCCACGTTTTGGGCATGTCCACAAAACTGACCAGGCGATCCACCGTGGTACCCGGTTTGTCGGCCGGATACAGATGACTCCATTTGGCCGGGATGCGGACAATCAGCGGGCAGTGAATGCCGCTGGAATACAAAAACCGTTTACTGCGCGCCATCACGCCGCCGTGATCCGAGTTGTAGATAATGACGGTGTCATCATAAAGGCCGTCCTTTTTCAGTTCGGCAATGGCGTCCGCCACTTTGCCGTCCATCCGTGACACGGCGTCCGCATACTTGGCATAGTTACGGCGAATCACGGGCAGATCCGGGTGATACGAAAACAGCGTCATCTGCGCCGGATCGTGGGAGACGTTGTCCACGCTGCCGTGCGCCCGGCTCTCGTGGCTGTCACCGATGTTCACGATGGAGAAAAACGGCTGACCCTCGGCCCGATACTTCCAGCCATACTGCGATTTCTTTTTGCCGCCCTTGTAGTCCCACGGCTCCTTGTCTTCCCGTCCGCCGATGTTGTAGTCCGTCTTGCTGGGGTTCGCCGTGTAGTAGCCGGCGTCATTGAGCAGGTCGGGGTAGTAGCGAATCACATCGTGGGGAATAAGGTTGCGACTGCGCATCGGCTGAGTGCCGTTGGAAATGGCGTACATGCCCGTAATCCAGCAGGACCGCGTGGGCGCACACACGGCGGCGTTGTCAAAGCAGTGCGTGTAACGAAAGCCCTCTGAGGCCAGCTGATCAATGGCAGGCGTCTGGACGTTGGTACCACCGTAGCAACTGACCCAACTGATGCCGTTGTCCTCGCTGACAATCCACAGAATGTTGGGCCGGTCGGCAGCGGTAACCGCTGAGGTCAGGCCCAGAGAGGCCGCCAGCAGAAAACAGCAAAGACGGGCAGTGAATGTTGGATTCAAGAGAAGCTCCTGTGGCGGATGTCAGGTTGGACGGGTCAGAGCGGCCGGTCGAATGTGGGCAGGGACGGACGGTTCCCAGGGCACTGTTTGCGGCCCCGGCAGGAACCAGTGTGCGGAAGGGCAGGGGGATCGTCAAGAAAGCGGGCCGCAATGCCTGCAGCGGCTGACGTTCGGCCCCTGTCCGGCTGTAGCGAATAAGCCGTCTGTAAAGATCCAGAAACGCGGGAACTTCGGGCAAGTTGCGTTTTGGAAACCTGTCGCAGGGGTTTGCGGGGCATGTTTCAGCGTGGCACTGGGTTTTTCCAGGCACCTCCTGCAGCGGAAACAGCGACGATGAAAAAGACGGCGGAACCTGTGAAATGGTGGATGTACGGTTCGATCGTGCTGGTCGGACTAATTGCCTTCTGGCCGTCCGTGTGGTTCGACTTCGTCAACTGGGACGATCCCGCCTACGTGATTGAAAATGATCTGATCAAAGGCTGGTCGGCTTCCAACCTGGCGGGAGTGGCCACTGAGACGGTCACGCGCAACTACGCGCCGCTTACCATCTTCTCTTTTCTCCTCGATCACACGTTGTGGGGCACGAACCCCTGCGGCTATCACGCCACCAATGTGCTGCTGCATCTGATCAATGGTGTGCTGGTGATGCTGCTGGTGCGGCAGTTATCCGGCAGCAACTTTGTCGGCTGGATGACGGCCGCCCTGTTTCTCGTGCACCCGGTGCAGATTGAAACGGTCGCCTGGATTTCTTCCCGCAAGGGTCTGCTGTCGGCCACCTTTATGCTCGCCGCCCTGCTGGTGCGGCTGAAACCGACAGCCGATCAATCGCGAGACGGTCTGTACATCGTCTGGCTGATGGCCGCCCTGCTGTCCAAGGCTCTGGCTGTCGTCGTTCCGGCCGTGGTGCTGTGCTACGACGTGTGGGTGTATCGACGCAAATTCTCTGACGCCTTTGCCCGACAGATTATTCCCGGCTTTCTGTGTGTGATCCTGCTGTTGAAAACCATGGCTTCGCAAACCTCCGTCATGGGCGGACTGCGGGGGCATATGGATCTGAACCTGCTGCAGATTCTGGCCGTTGATGCCACCATATTGTGGCGGTATATGGGCATGCTGCTGTGGCCTCAGAATCTGTGCGTGCTGTACGACGTGCCGACCGACGGGATCGGCGGGATGGTGGCGTTAGCGGTCGCCGGCTGGGCGGCAGTCGCATTCGCCGTTTGGCGCATTCAGAAGACAACACCTTCCGTGTTGTGGGCAGTGGCCACGTTTCTGCTGCTGCTGCTGCCGGTGCTGAACTTCTACAAAATCACCACACTGATGAATGATCGCTATTTGTATCTGCCATGCATCATCGTGTTCGGCCTGACGGCGGCTGCCGTGAATCGTCTGCTGGAGGTCAAAGCCGAATCTTCATTTGCACTGGCCGGTCTGACGGCTTCGCTGCGATGGGGGCTGGCCATGACGGCCGTGGGGTGTGCGGCCGTGGCCACGTCGCAACATCTGCCCGTGTGGCAGTCGCCGGAGACGCTGTGGGGTCACGCCATGAAACAGGTTCCGCAGCTGCCCGTGGTGCGGATTCAGATGGCGCTCACGCAGCACGATCGCGGCCAGCGGCGGGAAGCTTTAAGGACGCTGCAGTGGGCTTTGTTCAAAACCGAACCCGATGAACTGGATCGGCAGCGCATGACCCGCATGATTCGGGAATGGACGGCCGAACTGCAGGTTCGTAACGTGGCCAACAGACTGATCGAAACACCCTCACAATAGGGCGCTCCAGGTCGACACGCATGCAGAACTCCTGATTGCCACCGCTTGCAGTGATCGGAATTCGTGGCATTTGCTGCCCGCCACGGTACAGTGAGGACATGCCTGCGGTGACCGGATCGACTGCTGTCCCAGGCGTACGAAAGCGAATGGAAGGGCCGATCTGATTTCCGTTTCGTCAGTACCACCCACACCCTCAACAGCACAGCCGCCCGTGCCGAATCAGCGTGCCGTCACACGACCGCGCGGATTCACGCTCGTGGAGCTGCTGGTCGTGATCGCTGTGATTGCCGTGCTGGTGAGTCTGCTGCTGCCCGCCATCCAGAATGCCCGGGAAGCCGCGAGGCGAACATCGTGCCGCAACAACCTGCGGCAGATCGGACTGGCCCTGCACAACTATGCGGATGTGCATCGCTACTTTCCGCCGGCGTTCTGTGTCAGCCGGGAAGAACTACAAACGGAAACCGGGGCTTCCTGGTCGGTGCACGCCAGGCTGCTGCCGTATCTGGAACAGGCGGCCGCGTACGAAATGATTGATCTGGATGTTGACTGGCATGATCAGGTGGATACCGAAATCTCGTTCCTGAAGGTGCCCGTGTATCTGTGTCCGTCCGAACCGGCCGACCATCATCGCACGCGGGACGGTCGGCCGTATGTCAGTCCCGTCAGCTATGCTTTCAACATGGGCACATGGCGAGTCTTTGATCCTGTTCGCCAGCAGCATGGCAGTGGGCTGTTTGGCGTGAACGGCAGCCTGTCGTTTGCCAGCATCGCGGATGGGTCGTCCAATACGCTGGCGGCTTCTGAAGTCCGCACCTATCAGTCCTATATACGCAATACAGCCGATCCCGGGTCAACAGTGCCCGATCAGGCCGACGTGTTTGTGGGAGTCGCAGCCGATCTGAAGCTCAGCACAGACCCCAACCGCAACACGGGGCATACGGTGTGGCCGGATGGCCGCGTGCATCACACGGGTTTTACAACCACCTTCACGCCGATGACCCGCGTGCCGTATTACCACGAGGGCCAGGAATACGACATCGATTACACGTCTCGCCAGGAAGGCAAGAGCGATTCGCAGATTACTTACGCGGCTGTGACTTCGCGCAGTTATCACCCCGGCAGTGTGCACTCACTGCTCGCGGACGGCTCGGTTCGCACGGTGGCCCGAGAAATCGCCCTCCCGGTCTGGAGGGCGATGGGCACAGTGGCCAGTGGAGATCAGCAGACACTGCTGACAGGCGGCGCCCGGTGACGGCCGCCACACGACGGCCTGATACGCTGGCCCGCCGCACCGACTATCCCAGATTCATGGTGACCGTCTTGTGCTCGGTGTAGTTGGCCAGTGCCGCTTCACCCAGTTCCCGACCCAGGCCACTCTGCTTGAATCCGCCAAACGGTGCGGCGGCATCAAACACGTCGTAGCAGTTGACCCATACGGTTCCCGCTCGCAGCGAATGGGCCACGCGATGGGCCTTCTTCACGTCGCTCGTCCAGACGGCGGCCGCCAGACCGAACGTGGTTTCATTCCCGCGTTTGATGACCTCTTCCACGTCGCTGAATTTCAGAATGCTCATGACAGGCCCAAAGATTTCTTCCTGAGCAATCTTCATGCTGTCGCTGACGTTGGTGAAGACGGTTGGTTCCACGTAAAAGCCGCGGTTGCCGCGGCGATGACCGCCCACCACACACTGAGCGCCTTCCTGCTGACCGCTCTCGATGTAGCCCATGATTTTTTCGAACTGTGTTTTATCAACCTGTGGGCCCTGGGTGGTTTCGCCGTCAAACGGGTTGCCCAGGACGCGCTGTCGGGCGCGAGCCACCACGCGTTCCACAAATTCTTCGTGGATGGCGTCTTCCACAAACAGGCGACTGCCCGCACAGCAGCACTGACCCTGATTGAAAAACAGGCCAAATTCAGCGCCGGCAATGGCGGCTTCCAGATCCGCATCGGCAAACACAATGTTGGGAGACTTGCCGCCCAGTTCCAGCGTGATCCGCTTCATCGTGGCGGCCGCTTCCCGCATAATCAGCTGGCCGGTTTCTGTGGATCCGGTGAAGGCGATCTTGTCGACCAGCCGATGGTTGACCAGTGCTGCACCGGCAGTCGGACCAAAGCCAGGCACGATATTGATCACACCCGGCGGGAAGCCGGCCTCCAGCGCCAGTTCGCCCAGCCGCAGGCAGGTCAGCGGTGTTTGTTCGGCCGGCTTCATCACGATCGTGTTGCCAGTGGCCAGCGCTGGCCCCCATTTCCAGGCCACCATGAGAATGGGAAAGTTCCAGGGGATGATCTGTCCGCACACGCCGACGGGCTCGCGGCGGGTGTAGCAGAAATAGTCGCCGCGGACCGGGATGGTGTCGCCATGCACTTTGTCGGCCCAGCCGGCGTAGTAACGCAGACAGTCGATCGCCAGCGGCAGGTCGGCCGCGCGGGCGTCGCTGATGGGCTTGCCGTTATCCAGTGTTTCCAGCGCGGCCAGCTCATCGAGGTTTTCTTCCATCAGATCGGCCAGCTTCAACAGCAGGCGGCCACGATCCCGCGCATCCATTTTTGACCAGGGACCTGACTCGAAAGCAGACCGCGCTGCGTGGACAGCCAGGTCCACATCTTCCGCGTCCCCTTCGGCCACCTCACAGATGACTTCTTCCGTGGCGGGGTTGATGGTCGAAAACGTTTTCCCGCTGACAGCGGGGCGCCATTCGTCACCAATCAGGATTCCTGTCTGACGAATTGCCGGTGCGGTGTAGGTGCCCGATTCGGTTGCCACTGACATGTTGAATCTCCCGTTCAGAGGTTGTGAAACACGGCGCAGAAAGGATCTTTGCGTGAGCCGGCGCCGGCCGGAAGTCTTACGGATTCTCGCCCAGCCAACCGATCATTATGCCACCGCAACCCCCAAAATACGACCCTTTGCTTTTGAATCCCGTCGCAGCTGACTTGTGAAACGCACAGACACGCTGCAAGAATGGCGGCCCGCGGGTTTTTCCTTCCAGCTCCCCCCAGGCGATACCTCCCATGAACCGTTTGCTCCTGTTTCCCACCTTGTGTGTCTTACTCATCACGCCGTCTGTCGCCGACGAAATCCGCAGCTTCATCACCGCCGACTCGTCAAAAAAACGCATCGCGATCATCGACGAACAAAACGAAATCGCCTGGGAACGAAAGATCGGTCCGCTGCATGATCTGCATGTGCTGCCCAGCGGTAACGTGCTGTTTCAGGATTCGTGGACACACGTGCTGGAAGTGGATCCCACCACGGACAAGACGATCTGGGAATACGAAGCGTCTACGGCGCCGGGGAACGCTGGCCGTCGCATTGAGATTCACGCGTTTCAGCGTCTGGATAACGGACACACAATGGTGGTGGAATCCGGCCGCTCTCGGATTCTTGAACTCGATCGAGACAACAACATCGTCACCATGATCCCCTTGAAGGTCGAGAATCCCAGTCCGCATCGTGACACTCGACTGGTTCGCAAACTGGACAGTGGCAACTACCTCGTCTGTCATGAGGGAGACGGAGCCGTTCGGGAATATGGCCCCACTGGCAAAGTGGTGTGGGAATATCGGGTGCCACTGTTCGGCCGCCCCCGCGCGGGAGGTCATGGACTGGAAGCGTTTGGAAATCAGTGCTTCAGTGCTGTGCGGCTGAAAAATGGCAACACGCTGATTGGCACGGGCAACGGGCATGGCATCATTGAAGTCACACCAGCCGGCCAGGATGTCTGGAGCATCCATCAAAACGACCTGCCCGGTATCCAGCTGGCCTGGGTCACTTCACTGCAGGTCCTGCCGGGCGGCAACATTCTGATTGGCAACTGCCACGCTGGGCCCGAGAATCCGCAGCTGATTGAAGTCAATCGACAGAAGCAGGTTGTCTGGACCTACAGGGACTTTGATCGTTTCGGCAACGCCACAACCAACTCGCAGATTCTGTCAGTCAACGGCAGTCGCATCGCAGTCGGTCGTCGGTAACCGCCACATCCTGACGGCGGCGGCACGCGAAACTTTGCCGGGTTGAGGAGAAGCAGCCGATCTGAGGCTGTCAATCAGGCCGTATTTCGTCCCGTCGCTGCATGCGACCGTGAATCAGGGTGTCTGTTCCAAACGGCTGCACGCGCACATCTTCAAGCGAGCTGAGCTCGGGAATGCGATCGCGGCCCACACCATCGATGGGTGATTTGGCGTCCGCCCCTCCCACCAGTTTGGGGGCCACAAAGGCGTGAACTTCGTCGATCACGCCCGCGTCCAGACAGGCACCCAGCAGTCCAGGTCCGGCTTCCAGCAGCACGTTGGTGCACTGCCGCCGCCCCAGTTCTTCCAGCAGGGACGCCACACGTGCTGTCCGGGTGTCGCCGGATGTGAAAAAGATTTCCACCCCCGCCTGCTCCAGTTGGCCGCGCATCTGATCTCCCAGAGCTGCCCGGTCGGCCGCCAGCAGCACGGGCGTTTGTCGAGCGGTCTGTACGAGGTGGCAATCGGCCGTCAGCGATTCGCCCGTGCGATCCAGCACCACCCGCAGTGCCGTTCGCATGCCGGCTGGTCGGGCAGTCAGCTGAGGATTGTCGGCACGCACCGTTCCGGCGGCTGTGAGAATCGCGTCCATCCGACCTCTCAGCTGGTGCACATAGCCACGGGAATCGGCGTTGGAAATCCACTGACTGTGACCGCTGCGGGTGGCAATGCGGCCATCGAGCGTCATGGCCCATTTGGCGTGCACCCACGGCCGCCGTTCTGTCTGCACCATCCGAAACGGGGCGATCAATTCCTGCGCCAGCGTTTCGCACACGCCCACATCGACCACCATTCCGGTGTTCCGCAGCCGGGCGATACCGCGACCGGCCACATGCGGTGCCGGATCCTGACAGCCAATGACGGTTCGCTCAAAACCGGCGGCAATCACGGCATCCGCGCAGGGCGGCGTCTTGCCATGATGACTGCACGGTTCCAGCGTCACAAACAGCGTGGCGCCGGCGGGAATCGGGCCCGCCGCTTTGAGCGCGTTGACTTCCGCATGAGGACCACCAAATCGCTGATGCCAGCCTTCGGCAATGAGCCGACGCTGGCCATCGACAATGACGGCACCCACCATTGGATTGGGTTCCACCAGACCCCGACCCCGACCGGCCAGTTCCAGCGCACGCTCCATCACACGTTCATCGCTGGAAAATGTGACAGCATCCGAATGGCTCATAACACCTCGGCCGCCGCTTAACTGTCACCCGGCATCCACAGTTTGCCGCCACCTTCGGCGGGCTCTGATTCGCCTTCCGGTGTCCACACACCGTCTTTGCTGGTCGCCGTGACGGGGGCCAGCTGGTCGAGCAGATGCACGCAGCCACTGTTCTCCAGCTCTTCCCGAATCACGTCTTCGATCTCCGGAATCTTCACGAAGTAGCGGTCGCGAATGCCTTCCAGCAGACCGGGCAGCTCTTCGTCATGAGGATTGTCCAGGCGACAGCTCAGCTCGCGGATATCCAGTTCCAGGCGAGTCCGGAATGCATCCGGGTCGTCGGCGATGGCGTTGCGAGCCGCCTCAAAACACTCGGAGGCCGTTTGCATGTCGTTCTTTTCACGCGCCACTGTGGCCCGCAAAAGATGCCCTCGCATGGGCGTGAATTGTTCCAGTGCGGCGGGCCGTTTGACGAGTTCTTCCACCGCCCGCTCCAGCAGTCGCAGATGGCGGACCAGCGTGATGCGGTTGGTGAATTCGATGACCTGCTCGTCGGTCAGGTCTGTTTCAGCCACCCGGCCAAACTGCAGCAGCGGCAGAGATGTAATGGACGAAGATTCGTCGATCGGCATCGGAGCCGGAGGCGTGACGCCCAGTTGTTCTCGCACGCCGGACAGGTCCGGGTCATAGCCCATGCGGTTGCAGATCACATCCAGCGTGAGCACGCTGCCACCTACCCTGACTTTGTTGTCGTCATCTTTGGCGGCATCGGCCGGGCTGGCATCGCCCAGAGCGGCCAGGGGTGACGAGAGCCAGTTCTGCAGAGCATTGGCCAGTCGCTCCTGGTCGAGCTCACGAAACCGGCTGCTGCCGATGCCGTCGGCATGGTGAATTTTCCAGTCGAACAGGCGGCACTGGCTGGGCATACGAGACAGTTGATTGCGGGAGCCTTCTTCTGGCTCGGCCGCCAGATCTTCGGCCAGTTCGCGGAACGCGGAAATCGCCTTTTCAACATCATCTTCCAGCGCGACAATCAACGCTCGTGGTCCACCGCTGTTTTCATCGGAATCCAGAATCGTGATGTCTGCGATGACGTCCGGCAGCTGAGCGGGATCCGGTTTTTCAGCCGCTTCTTCGGTCAGGAATTCGAATTCTGCCGCGACCCGGCTGCCCTCGACCTGATCCTCATTGTTGCTGCTCTGGACGCGGGCAAAGCGGCCAGCGGCATCCATGCGGGTCAGCAGTTCTGAGACCGACGATACGTTCACTGTTTCCTGGACGATCGCGTAGTTGTCCTGGGAAATCTCCAGATCAATCAGCTGTGCGAGCGCCTCGGCTTCGACGGCCGAATCAAAATCCTCCAGCACAGATCCCGCTTTGTGGAGCGCCTCGGCGGCTTCTTTCAGTCGTCCATCCCACGCACGAAACAGGCCCAGGTTGTACCACAGCGCGCCGTTTTCCGGACACTTCTCCACCAGTCGCGAATACAAAATGGCGGCCGGCTCCCAACAGCCGATCTGACTGACCTTGCGGGCCCGCACGTCCTCTTTTTGCAGTTGCGGGTCTTCCAGTTCCACAGGCAGCAGGGCGAATCGACCGCGGAACGGGTAGGGGATCGTGCGCTGAGATTCAAAATTGGCCAGCTGCATCAGCAGCGAATTGCGTCGATCGGGGGGCGACATGCGAACAGCCAGCGCGAGATGTTCGCGCACCGACATCGCACAGCCCGCCTGGGCCATCTGTCCCGCGATACGTGAGGCCAGCATGGCCACACCGGCTGGAAACTGGCGAGCGCCCAGTTGAAACGCCCGGTGCACAATCCGTCGTGTGGCACCAAAGCCCTGCGTGGTGATGCACACATCGGCCAGCGCCAGCAGAGCCCGAGGTTCGTCCGGATGACGTTTCAGAAAATCCACAAGCTGTGTG
Source organism: Planctomycetaceae bacterium (assembly GCA_024742875.1). Classification (GTDB taxonomy): domain Bacteria; phylum Planctomycetota; class Planctomycetia; order Planctomycetales; family Planctomycetaceae; genus Fuerstiella. The sequence continues at coordinate 44,488 of JANSXP010000001.1, forward strand.
CGGGCTTCTTCAAACTCCCCTTTGCGGGTCAGAATGGAGGCCAGCTGCGTGACCAGCACTTCTTTGTCGTCATGCTTTTTCAGCAGCGATCGCAGCAGCTTTTCGGCGGCATCGGGCTGATTGTCGATCAGCTTTTCGATGCGGATCATGTCAGACAAAATGTCCTGACAGCAAAACTTTAACTTCTTCCCGTTGCCGCAGATGCACGGGGCGTAAGGGTCGTGAGCCATTGATTCGGCCTTGTGTTGTGGGCTGTGGCAGGCATTGCGGCCGGTTTGCAGTTGGGCGAGGCCAGTGGGTGTGTGGCGTCGAGGCGACCAGAAAGTAAACCGGCAGAAATTGCCGCAGTTGAAAGATTTGATTTCGTGAAAGGCGATTCTGCTGTTCGCCGGCCAGGCTAAGATCGAGCAGAATGACGGAAAATGCTATCATTTTCGCGCGCCGACTTCACTCTGGTAGGCAACATCGCTGAAAACCCACCCCGAAACCACAAAAACCCGGTCGTCGATCGGCCATTGGGTCCTCACAACATACGCGAAGTTCCGCAAACTCACATCAAATCGCTCAAAGGATGGAGCTATGTCTGACGCTGTGAAGCAAAACACGAGTGCCGATGCGAGGATCCCGGACACCACCTGTCCGGCCTGCGGGGCCAGAAACACCAATGTGCGTTCCCTGCAGTTTGATTCCGGTCGCGGGCTGACGCCGTGGGCACGGTGCACCAGCTGCAGTACCTATTTTGTGACGTCCTCCTGGGATCCCGCTTTCGAAACGGACCATAGTCGGGACATGGCCTGGGGCAACGAAGAGCAGGGGGCCGCCCTCAATCTGCGCAAACGGGACGGATTTGTCTCCGCACTGGATCGCATCGAAAAACTGGGCTACGGCGCATCGCGGATTCTGGACGTGGGCTGCTCCTTTGGCGGCATTCTGACGGAAGCAAAGAAGCGGGGCTTTGAGTGTGCGGGAACCGACATTGTTCCTGAAGCTGTCGAGTATGTCCGCATGCAGGGCTGCCGCGCCCAGGAGTGCGCCTCGCTGACGGACTGCACACTGTACGATGCCGAAAATCCGGCCGACGTCATCACCGTACTGGATGCACACATCTACTGGCCCGATCAGCCCGGAGAACTTCGCGCCGCCTGGAACCTGCTGCGTGATGACGGACTGCTGGTGATTCGTGCGGTAACGAAGTCCGCCTTTGTCACCGCCGGCCGCTACGTGGGAGCTGTGGCACCATCCATCAGTCGCAGGCTCATCCGCCGCGCCATTGCCGATCATCGGTTTTCCATGCCGTTAAAGAGCCTCGTGAAAACGGTGGAGCAGTCCGGATTTGAAGTGCTGGACGCCACGCCGCGCGGCGCACAGCACACCAATGAAATGCCGCTGGGAGCCCGAGCGGCTTACCGTGTGGGCACGATGCTGTGGCACAGCCTGGGCGTTTCCATTGCACCCACGACCCTGGTGTTTGCCAGAAAAAAAGCCGCATAAACGCTGGCAGGAATTTGTCCCATGATAGCCCGTCACCGCCCCCCCCAGCGTTTGCGCTCGCTCATGGGGGCTCTCGTAACCGGCAAAGGGCTGCGGCGATCAATGGAGCGAATCGAGGCACGCTATGCGCGGCTGTGGAACGTGGAACACGTGGTGTGGATTCCCTCGGCGAGATTCGGCATCACCCACGCCATTCGACAACACACCCGCAATCTGAAGACTGTTTACTCGGCGGCCTTCAACTGTGGCGCCGTGTTTCATGCGGCAAGGGAAACGGGCCGTGACGTTCACTACGTTGACACCCAGCCAGGCTCGTTTCTGATGGACACGGGCCGCTCTCCGGGCCCGGACGCAGCCGTGATCCTTTCGGAAATGTTTGGGCAGCGATTCTCCGCCGTTCAGCGAAGCCAGCCCCTCGCTGATGACGCTGCACAGAGAATCTTCGACATGGCGATGAGCATCCCGGAAGCCCCCGACTTCGCCCATCTGCGAGATCAGGATGTGGCGGTTGCCAGCTTTGGTCTGGGCAAATCGCTGTACGCTGGCTGGGGCGGGCTGGCTGTGACATCCTCCGCCGCTATGGCCAGCAGGCTGCGAGCAGAGCGGATCGACAGCCTGTCCGCTGCCGGTCGGCTCACATCCCTGACGCACGACATCAAAGTGCTGGCCCGCATGGCCGCTCACCTGCCGCTGATCTACGGACCGCTGCGGCAGCGAAAAGGCGTATCGGCGGCACCTGCCACCTTCATCGATCAGCCGTTCTCTCGTCAAACGCATGAATGGCAGCGCAGTGTGTCCCCACTGCACGCGCTACTGGCGCTGGACAATGCCGATCGCGCTCAAAGCTGGGCCGCGCAGCGGCGTACACTGACAGAACGCTATCGAACGGCTTTTGCCGACGCACTGACGCCCGAACACCTGCCCGCAGAAACCAATGACGCACTGAGTCACTTCAGCCTTCGTGTTCCCGCTGTCTCACGCTCCGCCATCCGTCAGCAGCTTTGGCAGCGGGGGATCGACGCGGCCACCCTGTTCCCCACACCCATCGATCTGTGCCCGGCGGCTCAGTTTCCTCACGCCCATGCGGCCGGCGCATCTGTGCTGAATCTGCCCCTGTCCACTCAGCTGACGGAAGCCCACATCGACCGAATTGTCCGCGCCGTACGGACGGCCGTTCTTTCTGTCGATAAATGCGGGCGTGCTGCGGCCGAGCGGCGCGCCGCCTAAGGCGGCCAACACGAGGGCAGGAAATTGAGGCCACCGAGTGCAGGTTCCAGAGTGCCACGCATCCCTCGGATTCCGGTGGACGAAGGCCGTGTCGTTGTCCTCGCCTGCTTTGGCTAAATCCAGCGCCGGGATGGCGCAGCGGTGGCCACAGAGGTCAATACATCCAGATCCAGCTGCAGCGAACGGGACAGTCGCAGGATAAAAGCGAACCCCACGGCTCCGAGGATGCTCAGAATCTTCAGCGTCAGCGAAAGATGGGGATCGTTGGCCTCCTGAGTGGTCAGCAGAATCATGATTCCGGCGGCCGGAACGCCACCAGCCAGATACAGTGACCAGGCCGACTGCGTCGACAGACGTTCAAGTTGCGCGGCGTCCTGCTCCGTCATGCGAGCGTCATCCATCAGTGGTGGCAGGAAGGCCCGCAGACTCAGCGTGGTGGTCAGAAAAAATGGATAAGCGGCCGCCAGCAGGCCACAAATCAGCAGCGATGCAAAAAAGTGCACGTACCACTGTGCATCGAGACTCCCCAAAATTCCGTGCATCGCGGCGGGATACGCCACACCGGCGATGACCCATTCGGTGATGCCCAGAATTGTCACAAACCGGCCCAGCTGAAAAGCGCGCGTCCGCGCCGCTCGGCAGTCGTTTGCTGACAGCAGGCGTCGCCGCAGCGCCAGCACAATTGGGCGGCAGTACCAGATGCAGCAGGCAATGCCAATGGGAAAGGCGATGGCGTTGATCGTCAGCACAACCGACATGAATTTCTTTTTCAGCACTTCAGTGGACGCCTCGTCCGCGCTTTGCTGTTCCAGTTCGGCAATGATGGCCTGGTCGTTGTAAAACAGGTTGAAGGCGGCCCCCAGTATGTGGGGCGAGATCGCGGCAATCAGAAACGCGACGGTCGGCCAGACGGCCGCGCGTTTTTTCCAGCCCGACCGACTGTTCTGACGCAGCTGAGTCACCCGCGGCTGCAGACACAAACCCAGCGCCTGAGCCAGCTGGGAAGCGCTCGTGAACCGCGCACCCGGCTCGGGGGCGAGGCATTTCTCGAGGATCTCGTGCAACTGTAACTCGACGGCGGCCGTCAGCCGCCGGGGCGGCTCTCCCACTCCCCGTCGCCGCAGCGCGGCCATGGCGGTCACCGTTTCCGTCCAGTCTCCCGTGATGTCGTCGTCCGCAAAGGGCCGTTGTCCATAACACAGCTCCCAGAGCACGACACCCAGTGAATAAATGTCGCTGCGACCATCCAGATCCGTCGGCGCTGTGGGACTGTTGACGTTGCAGGCATCCAGCTGTTCGGGCGACATATACGCCAGGCTGCCGCCGAAATTTTCCGCCGCATTGGCGTCTTCCACTTCCGAACTAAAACTGATGTTGAAGTCCGCCAGTTTGGCCCGCCCATGGGCGTCCAGCAAAACGTTGGCCGGCTTCACATCCCGATGCAGCGTCTTTTCGCCATGCGCATAATGCAGCGCTTCGGCCAGTTCACCGCCCAGCTGGCACACGGCTTCCGGCCATGATTTCTCCGCCAGGCCGCCGTCGAGCGCGATGTTGTCGGACGTCAGCACGCCCGTGCGATCGACCGCTTCGGCCACACATTCCATGACCAGCCGACCCGTTTTCTGCGGCCGACTTCTGCCCGTCTTAATCACCGACTGCAGTGTCCCGCCGGGAGCAAACTGCATGTACAGCAGACGCAGGTTCTGATCGGGCAGTCGATGCTGATCATACACACGGACTATGTGAGGATGATCGAGCCTTGCCAGCGTTTGCGCCTCTTCTCCTTTGTCACTGGAGATCTTCAGCGCCACCATTCGCTGCATGGAAATCTGCCGCGCCAAAAACACGCTGCCAAAAGCACCCGCTCCGAGTGCCGACATCAAATAGAAGTCGTCAATCTGTTCGCCCGTCTGAAATGTCTCTGAGAGCCTGTCTCCCGACATCGACATCGTGCTGGTGGCTTCCAGCTGAAACACACGATTGATGTCCGCCAGTCGATCGGGGAAACGCGCCAGACAGTCGGCCACGTCCACGTCGTCACCCGCGTTCTTACGGACATGGTACTCTTCGTAGATCAGCTCCGCCGGCACGCCATCCGGCTGACCGAGCTCGGGAATCTCTTCCAGGTAATCTTCCAGTCGGAGCACGGGCACGTCGGCCCCATGACGATACTCCAGGTCTACCTTGATCAGTTCCACCAGCACCATACGTCGCAGATCAGCGTCCGCCTCAGGCAGATGGTCCACCAGACGCGGCCCGAAACCGTTCGCCTCCCACTCACCCAGAAACGATTCCAGGTGGCTCATCACCACTTCAAAGCGGGCGTCCGCAGTATCCTGCTGCAGGGACGAATGCTGGTGGGTTTCCTGATCTGTCTGCGATCTTTGCTCGGGTTCGTTCATCCGACCCATACGCTTTGGCGTGCCTGTGCGACTTAACGTGCCCTGTGCGCCGGAAAGATGGTCGCCTGCTTCGCTGGTGCCGGTCGCTCACCAGTGGATGTTGCCTGCCGCCATGGTACCATACGGCCTCCGGAATACGATTCTTTAAAGAGTGGGAAATGAGCGAATACGAAGACGATCCGGTCCTCAAGCAGGGGATCCGTGAGGGCAGCGTGGATTCTCTGGCCGCTTTTATCGAGGCGACACGCAAACCGCTGATCGCGTTTATCAACCGCCGCCTCGGAGACGCACTTCGCTCCAAAGTGGAAGTCGATGACATCTTTCAGGAAGTCAGTGCCGAAGCCATTCGCTCCATTACCCCGGAGTTCCCCGGCGAACGCGAACCGTTCTCCTGGCTGTGTCACATCGCCGAACGCAAGATCGTCGACGCACACCGACATCACTTCGAAGCCAAAAAACGAGATGCCGGCAAAGAACGCGTTCTGGACGCTGGCCCCGGCAAAGGGGGCGATGGCGGCGGTGGACTGGTCAACATGCTTGTCAAAAGCATGACCACCCCCAGCGCCGCCTTCTCCCGCAATGCCCGCGAAGCGCGCCTGCACGAAGCCATCGGACGCCTCAGCGAAGATCAGCAGTCCGCCATCCGCATGAAATACATCGAAAACAAACCGTCCAAAGAAATCGCTGAAGCCATCGGCAAATCAGACGCCGCCGTCCGCGTCATGCTTACCCGCACCATGAAACAACTCCACGAAATCCTCGACGCACAGGAATAGCCGGGATGCCCCGGCGGGCGGTGGCGTGGGGTGGTCGATGAAAATGGCAAGTCTCTGCGCCGGGTCGCTCTCTTCGTTCGCTGCGACAGTTGGGGTGGTACCGCGCCTGACCGGGATGCCTGGCGGACGGTGGCGTGGATGGCCGATGAAAATGGTGAGTCGCTGCGCCAGGCTAATCTCTTTGTTCGCTGCGACAATCGAAGTGGCACCGCGTTTGAGCGGGGACGCCCCGGATGGGTGGTCGTGTGAATCGGTCGACAAAAATGGGAAATTGCTGCGATAGCTGTTCGCTGCGCGAATCGAAGTGTCGCCACGTGTGACTGGAAATGATGGTCCGGCGTGCAGGACAATCCTGGCGGCACGTTGATCGCTGCCAGCACAAAAAGGATACGACTGACAATGAACAACAAGACCGTGATGTTTATTTACGCCATTGGCGGACTGGCCACGGGCAGCATGATTGAGCCGTGGCTGAAAAATAAGAACCCCATCACGCGCAATGCCCAGTTGGCGATCAGCGGCGTGGCCATCGTGCTGATCGTCGGTCTCGTCTGGATGTTTTTGAAAGCCGCGCGGGGAGCGAAAAACGGGCAGTCGGCGATGACCGCCTACACACTGCCGGTGGTGTCTGCCGCCCTGTTTCTGTTTGGCATCGGCCTGCTGCTGTTTTGAATCGATGCCCGTCCGTTCCGCGAATTGTCAGATCCCCAAAGGCTCTCGGCCCTGAAGTTCAGAGAGATCAAAGAGATCGGCTTAGCGCAGCGACTCGCCATTCATTCGGCCATCCACACCACCGTCCGCCTGGGTATCCTGGCCGGAAGCGCGGTACGACCCCAACTGTCTTAGCGAACGAAGAGAGCGGCTCGGCGCAGCGACTTTGCCCTTTCGTCGACCGACCCACGCCACCGCCCGCCGGGGCTTCCCGGCCGCAAGCGCGGTGCCACCTGGGTTGTCTTAGCGAACGAAGAGAGCGACTCGGCGCAGGGACTTAGGCTTTTCGTCGATTGACCCACACCACCGCCCGCCGGGGCTTCCCGGCCTGAAGCGCGGTGCCACCTGGGTTGTCTTAGCGAACGAAGAGAGCGACTCGGCGCAGAGACATGCCATTTTAGTCGACTGACCCACGCCACTGCCCGCCGGGGCTTCCCGGCCTGAAGTCGGTATGAAAGCGTGTCAGGAGTGCTTTTTCGTTGGCGGGGACCAGGTACAGTTTGCCGCGGATGGTTTTGGTTTCTCCGGGGTTGAGCCCGCCGATGCGGAAGTCGTTGTGCAGGCAGGTGATGACGCCCTGAAAGATCTCCTGATAGGGTTCCCAGGCGACGGCGAGGATCATTGATTCGTCTTTGCTGTAGCAGCCGGTCAGGGAGTGAGAGGGTCGCAGGGGGCTGAGGGGTCTGGGATTGACGTCATTCAGATCGACTCCGGGGGCGGCGTAGACCTGTCCTGGGATGTAGCGGGCCGTGGTGGTCCACGGCTGGGTGGGCAGCCGCCGGATTTTGCCATCCAGCAGCAGAAAGCATTTGCGGATGTAGGGCGGATAGGTTTCGCGGGCGTCTTTGTTGTCCGTGCCGGTGAAGCCATCGATCCGCATGCAGGGCTGGGCCCAGTGCGCCTGCGAGACGGTATCCGTGGGATTGTGGGCGGTGACGGTGAAGGTGACGCTGTCGTGATCGGAGGTGATCAGATGTTTGACGATGACGCCGTCATGGAGCCGATCTTCGATTTCGAGACGCTGATCCGTGGCGGAGATCAGCTGACTGTCGTGCGGGATGACGGTTTCTTTCCAGTCCCGATCGGTGGAGCCAGGACGGCAATAGGCTTCCAGATAGTGCGTGCGAATAGGGCCGCCGGGAATGTCCTCACCGTGCACTTCGAGATATCGATCTTTCCAGGTGATGGTCAGGGGAGCGGGATCATCAGCGTGCACACAGGCGGACAGCAGCAGGGCGGGGAACGTGAATCGCAGGAGGCTGATTCGGTGCGGAAAACTGAGAAGACGCATCAATTCACTCCCCTTCGCTGGCGACAGTATGTGGCAGACAGCCGGTTAGCACCGTAATCGCAACCAACGGCTTCGTCGAGTGTTTCGCTTTTGTTCTGGTATGTGCGGCTCAGAGTCGCGTTCCCGCGGATCGCCCAGGCGCAGTGCTATGTTTGTCGTAGCGAACAACGGCTAAGCAGAGCGACGCGGTCCAGCGCAGCGACTTTGCCTTTTCGTCGACTGACCCACGCCACCGCCCGCCGGGGCATCCCGGTCAGGCGCGGTGCCATTCTGGTTGTCGTAGCGAACAACGAGAGCGGCTCGGCGCAGCGACTTTGCCTTTTCGTCGACTGACCCACGCCACCGCCCGCCGGGGCGTCCCGGCTCGGCGCAGCGACGTACCATTTTCATCAACCATCCACGTCACCGCCCGCCGGGGCGTCCCGGCCCCGGCCGATGGCTGAGATGAGTTTGTCGATTTGGTTGGCGAATTTTTGTTTGTCTTTGGGGGAGTAGGGGGGTGGGCCGCCGAGTTGGGCGCCGGCGGCGCGGAACTCTTCGAGGAAGTTGCGGGTGGCCAGGCGGGAGCCGATGTTGTTTTTGTCGAGCAGATCGCCGCGGGGTTCGACCACGTAGGCGCCTTTGGCGATGACGTCGCTGGCGAGGGGGATGTCGGCCGTGATGACCAGATCACCGGGGTGAACCTGTTCGGCGATTTTCTGGTCGGCCACGTTGGCGCCGGCTTTGACCAGTTGAAAACGGATGACGTCCGAGCGGGGAATGTGGACGGGTGAGTTGGCCACGAGCGTGAGGGGGATGCCCGTGCGGCGGGCGACGTTGAACATCACGTCTTTGACGTCGGACGGGCAGGCGTCTGCATCGATCCACATCTGCATGGGGAGAGTCCGATTTACGGGGCAGGCTGCAGAAAGTCGTTGGCCTTCAGCCAGTCCGCCAGACGATTGGGCCATGTGCCCAGGACCGGGTCGGATTGTGCCAGTCCGACGCCGTGGCGCCCTTTCTGATAAACGTGCAGTTCGCAGTTGATGTTGTGCTGGCGGAGGGCCGTGTAGAAGGCCAGTGCGTTTTCGACGGGGACCGCTTTGTCTTCGGTGGTGTGAAACAGAAAGGTGGGCGGTGTGTCGGCCGTGACTCTTTTTTCGTTGGACAGCAGTGCCACCAGGTCCGCGTTGTCGTAGCGATCTTTGCCGAGCAGGTTGCGGCGAGATCCTTTGTGGGTGAAGGCTTCGTCCATGGTGATGACGGGATAGCAGAGGATGGCAAAATCCGGCCGGCTGCTGAGCTGGTCGATGGGGTCCGGAGCGGACGGGTTGCCGGCGTCGAAATGTGTGGCGGCGGTGGAGGCCAGATGGCCGCCGGCGGAAAAGCCCCAGATGCCGATGCGGGCAGGATCGACGCCTGCGGTACCCGCCTGGTGGCGGACCGTGCGAATGGCGCGGAGGACATCGCCTTTTTGAATGGGGTGATGGTAGTTGGCGGAGCCCAGGCGATAGCGGAGGATCCAGGCGCTGATGCCGCGTTTGTTCAGCCACGCGGCGATCTGTGCGCCTTCATGATCCATGGCCAGGCCGCCGTAGCCGCCGCCCGGGCAGACCACCACGCCGCAGCCGTTGGCTGTGGCTTTGTCGGCCGGGTGAAACTGCAGGGCGGGGGTGTCGCGATCGGACGTTCCATGAGCCCCGGGAGCCCCGTTGGGCCACAGCGGTTTCCAGTCAGCCGCCGGCAGAGGGACTGCCAGCAGGGTGAGCAGACAGACAGTCAGAGGCAGGACCGTTTTCATGGCAGTGGCTTCGCTGGACGGGGCGGGGGTGGCAGGAACAAGCCGTGTTGGCAGGCGTGGCCGAATGCTGACGGCTACTCGGATCGGGCGGTGACTTCCAGCAGGTGATAGCCGAACTGAGTTTTGACAGGGCCGTGCACGGTATTCAGGGCGTCGTTGAAGACGACGGTGTCAAATTCGGGCACCATCTGGCCTTTGGAAAACGTTCCCAGGTCGCCGCCTTTGGCGCCGGAGGGGCACTGGCTGTGTTCTTTGGCCAGTTCAGCGAAGTCGGCACCGCCTTCAATCTGTGTTTTCAGGTCCTGACACTGGGCTTCTTCAGGAACAAGGATGTGGCGTGCAGATGCGGTTGGCATGATGGTCTTTCCATGCAGAGGGTTTCAAAGTGAACCTGACAGGCTAACAGGCCCTTTGCTCATCAGCGACCCAGGCACGTCATTCCTCCATTTTTGGGACGAAGTGTGCCCGCAGGCCGGCACGAATCTGGTCACAGCGGCGGACCAGGCGATTTCGCGTTTAATCCACCGGCAGCCGGCGGAAATCAGACAGTCATTTGGTTTACTTCTGAGACCGACTGCCTATCTTTCTGCACAGCCGTCGACGCCGGCTGTGCTGCTGTGATTCGCCCTTTATCCAACTGACGAAAACGATTCCATGCCATTGAAACGTATTGCCGCTCTGCTGAAGGACGCTCAGCCGGAAGAATCTGTGGTCATCAAGGGCTGGGTGAGGACACGTCGTGACTCCAAGAACGGATTCTCCTTCGTGGAAGTCAACGACGGCAGTTGCATGAGCAACATTCAGATCGTGGTGGACGCGGAGGTTCCCGGCTACGAAGACACGATTAAGTCGGTGACCACTGGCGCCAGCGTGGCCATCAACGGGACGGTGAAGGAATCTCCCGGCAAGGGGCAGCGGATTGAGATTCACGCCACGTCACTGGAGGTGCTGGGATTGGCGGATCCGGCCAGTTTCCCACTGCAGAAAAAGGGGCACAGCTTTGAGTTTCTGCGTGAGATCGCTCACCTGAGACCGCGGTCGAATTCGTTTGGCGCAGTGGCTCGTGTCCGCAACTGCATCAGTCGGTCGATCCACAACTTCTTTCAGTCCCGCGGCTTTGTGTATGTCAACACGCCGATTATCACGACCAGCGACTGCGAAGGTGCGGGTGAGATGTTTCAGGTGACCACGCTTAACCTGGAACGCATTGCCGAAGTGCAGACCAAAATCGACTGGAAGCAGGACTTCTTTGGCAAGCCGGCGTCGCTGACGGTGAGCGGTCAGCTGGAAGCGGAAACCTACGCCACGTCGGTGGGCGACTGCTACACGTTTGGCCCCACGTTTCGCGCGGAAAACAGCAACACGACGCGCCATCTGGCCGAATTCTGGATGGTGGAACCGGAGATGCCGTTTTACGAACTCGATGACAACATGGATCTGGCCGAAGCGTTCATCAAGCAGATGGTGAACGACTGTCTGGACGAGTGTCCTGAAGACATGGAGTTCTTCAACAAGCGGATCGACAAGACGGTTCTGGAAACGCTGGAGAACATTCGCAGCAACGAGTTCATCCGTCTGCCCTACACGGAAGCCGTGGAGCTGCTGCAAAGCTGCGGGAAGAAGTTTGAGTATCCGGTGGAGTGGGGCACGGACCTGCAGAGCGAGCACGAACGCTACCTCACCGAAGAGCACTTCAAACAGCCCGTGATCCTGTACAACTACCCGCGCAGCATTAAGCCGTTCTACATGCGGTGTAATGACGACGGCAAGACGGTGCGTGCGATGGACGTGCTGGTGCCTCGAGTGGGTGAGATCATCGGCGGCAGTCAGCGTGAAGAACGGCTGGATGTGCTGCTGTCCCGCATCGAAGAGTGCGGTATGGATCCGGAAGAGTACTGGTGGTATGTCGACCTGCGACGCTTCGGCTCTGTTCCTCACAGCGGCTTTGGGCTGGGTCTGGAGCGTGCCGTGCAGCTGATTACCGGGATGACCAACATTCGCGACGTCATTCCCTTTCCGCGGACGCCAGGCCACGCCGAATTCTAACCGTCTGAGCTGCTTACGCCGGTCGCCATGCACCGCTCTTTCAGCCTCGCCTTTGCGGACCACCGCTGGGTGTCGATGTGCCACCCTCCTGCCAGCGAGCTGCCACAGCCGACCGATTTTCGCAGGCCCGCCACCCCGGCGGTGTGGTAGAGTTAGACGGCGAGCTGTGTGGTGAGGTAGGCCGAGGCGGTGGCGATGAGTGTGCAATTTCGAATTTTCTGTGTTGTGTCGGTTTTGACGCTGGGATGTCAGGATCAGGCGGCCCTGCTGCCGGCCGATTCGCCCGGGCACTCGTTTTCGGAACAGGCCGTGACATCGTCTGGCGACTCGTCGGACGATCCTTCCACTGACGGGGTCACCGAGTCAGCCGTGGCCCAAACGCAGGAGTCGACGCAAACGGCCGAACGGGCGGAGCAGGAGCCACTGGCCCCGCTGACGTGGCTGCAGACTGGGATTGTGGATGCCGGCTACGAGTTGTCACTCGGCTATCGGGCCGAGACGATTGTGCCCGACGGACTGCTGGAGCCTGTTGTGATCGTCCAGCAGAACGGCGATGTGGTGGCCGACAGTCGTCTGATTGTCTGCCTGCTGAGTGCCGATGGCGAAGTGCTGCTGGAGTCTGAGCCGGCTGTCACCATGGAGGAATCGGCGGCTCACGCGGCCCATCAGACTGTCAAAGGTGTGCGGCTGCCGGAAGAGGTGGCTGACCTGACGCTGCGTTATCGCATTCAGTTGCCCGGCAGCGAGACCGAATCGTGGTATGACGTACGGCTGACCGCTTCCTCGCCGTAGCCGGTTCTCTCAACGGCCGCTTTGGTGCTCAGTACCGGCGTGTGCGCAGACTGTTCGTTTGCCGGTAAGCGTGAGTTGACGCACTTCTGACGACCGGACAGCCGCGACGCGGCGCGGCCGTGTCAGTATGATCCGGGCGTTCGTTTTCCTGACCACGTTTGCGGGTGAAGTGTGATGAAGTGTTTTCCGGTTGTGGCCTGTCTGGCGGTGTGTGCTGTGGGTGTCGCCGATGACTGGCCGCAGTGGGGCGGCCCACAGGGCGATATTGTCTGGCGGGAAGAGGGGATCGTTGATCAGCTGCCGGCTGCTGGTTCAGATGGACTGCTGCCCCGGGTGTGGTCCGTGCCGGTGGGTGAGGGATACTCAGGACCGGCCGTGGCAAACGGCCGCGTGTATCTGACTGATCGCCAGGCGGGTCCGCGAACCGAACGTGTGCTGTGCGTGGATGCTGAGACGGGCAAAGAAGTGTGGAAGACTGAGTACCCTTCGCGCTACACCATCAGCTATCCGGCCGGTCCCCGCGCCACGCCCGTCGTGCATGACGGTTTGGTGTATACGATTGGCGCGGTGGGACAAATGCTGTGCCTGAATGCAGAAACGGGTGAGGAAGTCTGGAAAAAAGACTTTCAAACCGACTACGGCACCAAACTTCCCATCTGGGGGATGGCGGCCGCACCGCTGGTGGACGGCGATCGCCTGATCACGCTCGTGGGTGGTGCGGACGGTGCGCTGATGGTGGCCTTTGACCGGACCACCGGCAAAGAGGTTTGGCGAGCACTGGACGATCCGGCGATCGGCTACGCACCTCCGGTCATCTATGAGTTTGGCGGCAGGCGGCAGTTGATCGTCTGGCATCCTTCTGCCGTCTCCGCGCTGGATCCGGAAAGCGGGAAAATTATCTGGGAACATCGCTGGGCCATTCGCTCCGGGCTCAGTATTCCGATGCCCCGCAAGTCGGGCGATCATTTGTTCTGCACGGCCTTTTACAACGGACCGCTCATGCTCAGAGTGGGGGCTGATGGTGCGGAGCAGGTATGGAAAGGCAGCAGCAACAGCGAACGCAACACGGACGGTCTGCACTCCATTATGCCTACGCCCTGGGTAAGCGATTCGCACATTTTTGGGGTTTGCAGCTATGGACAGCTCCGAGGCCTGAATGCCAAAACGGGCGAACGTTTGTGGGAAACGCTGGACGCCACCGGCAGCGGTCGCTGGTGGAATGCCTTCATTATTCCACATGAAGATCGCTTCTTTCTGCATAACGAGCAGGGCGACCTTATCATTGCCCATCTGACGGCCGACGGTTACGAACAGCTCAGTCGCGCCAAACTGGTGGAGCCCACACGACGCGTGCAGCGACGGATGACGATCTGGTCTCACCCGGCGTTTGCCATGAAGAGCGTGTTTGCTCGTAACGACAAAGAACTGGTGCGTGTCAGTCTGGCAAAATGAAGCTGGCCGACTGGCGCCCGCCCCGATGATGTGACGGACTGTGTGACGGACTATGTGGGAACGCTTTCTTTCCAGCAAACGCATCGGTTCCTCACGGCCAGCGGCCCCTGGCGGTGAGACGCTCCGTTCGGAATTTCATAAAGACTACGACCGCATCATTTTCAGCAGCGCGTTTCGGCGGCTCAGTGACAAGACGCAGGTCGTTCCGTTCCCGCAGTCTGACTACACCCGACAGCGTCTGACTCACAGCCTGGAAGTGTCGTGTGTTGGTCGCTCACTGGCCACCAGTGTGTACGCGATGGTGCGTGAGCAGGTGGAGCCGTGGGCCTCACAGGGGGATTTCGAAGCCATTGTGGCGGCCGCCTGCCTGGCCCACGACATTGGCAATCCTCCCTTTGGCCATTTTGGCGAACGGGCGATTCAGGACTGGGCGACCGGCCTGCTGGTCGATTCTTCATTTGATGCTCTGACCTCCCGCCAGAAGCAGGATCTCACGCGTTTTGAAGGCAATGCTCAGAGTTTCCGCGTGGTGACCCGTCTGCAGATGAGCAACCGCCCCGGTGGCATGCGTCTGACGGCCGCGACGCTCGGCGCACTGATTAAGTATCCCTGCTGCAGTGATGCGACGGGCGATCGATACAAGAAACATGGCTGCTTTGATGACGATGCACGGCTGTTCGGGGACGTGTTCTCCACAGCCGGACGCGCGGCCGACGATCACGGTCAATATGCCCGCCATCCTCTGGCACTGCTGTCAGAAGCCGCTGATGATATCTGTTATGCCATTATTGATCTGGAAGACGGCTGCCGTGCGGGACTGATTTCCGTCGCTGATGGCCTCGGTCTTTTGGAGGAAATCTGCGCTGGAGCGACTGGTTCGGCCGAGATGCCGGATGCCGAGCGACTGTCTATGGGACGTGCCATGGTCATTGGTGGGCTGGTCAGTCAGTGTGTGGACGTCTTTCGACAGCACACAGGCAGTATTCTCGATGGCACCTTTCGGGGTGCGCTGATTGATCAGGTGCCAGCTGCGGCCGCCTATCGCGCGACGAAGAAAATTTCCTTTGAGCGCGTCTTCAACAGCGAACGCGTGCTGGAGCTGGAAGCCGCCGGTTACAAGGCCATCCAGGGGCTGCTGCAGATTCTGACGGCCGCGGCTCTGACCGACTCTCCCAACAGTTTCGACGGTCACGTCCGCAAGCTCACGCAGCTTTCTTTGTCGGAAGATGCCACCATCTACCAGCGTCTGCTCGCCTGCACGGACATTGTCAGCGGCATGACCGACCGCCACTGCATCGACCTGTTCCGCCGTCTCACGGGTCTGCCGGTGGCCGCGGACGGCCGTGATTCCGGGACGTCGAAAAGATGAGGTGCCGTTGTCGTTGTCGTTGGTGCAGGTGATCGTCGTATCGTCGTGAACGATTGCCCCGACGATGTCTGCCTGTTCAGGCCTGATCACCGTGCTGTGCGTCTTGGTTCGCCGGCGTGGCCACCACGTGGAAATGGGGATCAATGGTGCATGTGCTGTGCGGGCCGATGATGACGGTCGATTCGCGTTCTTCGATGATGGCAGGTCCGGCGAACGTGTGTCCGGGCCGAAGCTGGTAGCGATCGTAGATGGGGGTCGCGGTGAAGCCGCCGGTTTCCGGGAACCAGGCGGGGCGCAGCGCTTTGGGTGTGGGGGCAGCTGCCGATTCAGACGCGCGGTGATCCGGCCGTTTGAGCTGCAGATCCGGGCGGGGGCCCGAACAGGTCAGTCGCCAGTTGGTGATCTCCACAGGCACGGGCGGTCCAGGGTGCTCGTAGAGGGCCATATAGCGCTGGCCGAATGCCGTCAGCAGAGCGTCCGCATGGCCCAGCGATGTCAGTGGCAGCGGAACGCGGATTTCGTGTCCCTGCCCAACATAGCGCATGTCGACTTCGAGGGTGTGCTGAATGTCGGCGATCGGGATGCCGGAATCTGTCAGCAGCTGACGGCCTTCGGTCTGCATTTCGGCCACGAGCTGTCGGGCGTGCGTCCAGTCGAGTGTGTCCAGTTCGCCTGACCAGGACCGCACAAAATCAAAAGCGATGGGGGCGGTGAGAAAGCCGACCGTACTCATGACACCCGCGCCCAGCGGGGCGATCAGCTGAGGGCTGCCCAGCGACCGCGCGATTCGCCAGGCCTGCATGGGGCCACCGCCGCCAAAAGCGAACAGCGGAAAGCGGCGAGGGTCTTTGCCGCGTTCGAGCGCGTGAACGCGGGCCGCACTGGCCATGTTTTCGTTGGCAATCTGGTAGATGCCCCAGGCGGCGTCTTCGACGGACAGATTGAGTGGCGTGGCAATGTGGGCGTCGATGGCCTGTCGTGCGGCGTCGACGTCCAGTCGCATGCGGCCACCGAGAAAATAGTCCGCGTCCAGATAGCCGAGGACGAGATTCGCATCGGTCAGCGTGGGCTGAGTGCCTCCCAGGCCGTAGCACGCGGGTCCAGGATCGGCCGCAGCGGAGTCCGGACCCACCTTCAGCAGACCGAGGCTGTCCACACGGGCGATGGAACCGCCGCCGGTGCCGATTTCAATCAGTTCGATCACCGGCAGCTTGATGGGCAGTCCGCTGCCTCTTTTGAAGCGGTAGACGCGGTCCACCTCAAATTCATGGGCCAGCAGCGGCTGCCCGTCACTGATGACACAGATTTTTGCCGTGGTGCCGCCCATGTCAAAACTGAGCAGATCATCGTAGCCTGCCGTTTCACCGCACGACTGCGCGGCCAGTGCGCCGGCCGCCGGTCCGGATTCCAGCAGCCGCACGGGATAGCGGACGGCGGTATCAACGGTTGCCAGCCCACCGCTGGAAAGCATGAGGTAGAACTGTCCCCGCATTCCCAGATGGACCAGCCTGTGTTCCAGCTTCGCCAGGTATCGCTCCACCAGGTCCTGCACATACACGTTGGCGATCGTGGTGGACGCGCGTTCAAACTCGCGGATTTCGGGAATCACATCGGAGCTGATCGAGACCCGCAGTTCCGGCGCGGTTTCGCTGATGATTCGGGCGGCCGCCTGTTCGTCGGCCGGATTGGTGAAGCTGTGCAAAAAGCACACGGCGACCGCTTCGATGCCCTTGTTTGACAGCTCGCGAGCCAGGCGTGCGATATGGTCGGTATCAAGTGCGGTTTGCGTGCTGCCGTCAGCCAGTGTTCGCTGCGGGATATCGAAACGCAGATAGCGGGGGACCAGTGGCTGCGGCTGCTGCAGCATCAGATCGTACAGGTCGTAGCGCGTTTCACGACCAATCTCAATGGAGTCGCGAAAGCCGGCAGTGGTCAGCAGCGCTGTGCGTGCGCCCTTGCGTTCGATGAGCGCATTGGTGACCAGCGTGGTGCCGTGGATCAGGTGCTGAATGTCGGCTGGCCGCACACCGGGGAACAGGCCCAGCGTTTCTTCCAGTCCCGTCTGAACCGCGCGGGAGGGATCGTCAGGTGTGGTGAGCGTTTTGCCAATGCGGAAATCGCCGCTGACGCGATCCACCACAATCAGATCTGTGAAGGTGCCGCCAATGTCCGCGCCTACGCGAAAGCGGGGGCAATTGTCTGTCGCCGTCGAGCCTTTGTCCGCGTTCATGCCATCCATCCAGCGCGTCCTGCCAATTCAGGACGCGGTCCCACAAGCCGTGTCGCGTCGTCAGCACGACACGTGAAGCACTGCTTATGGTGACAGAATGTGACGACCGTTTTCAAACTGACGGTGGCAGGCGTTGCAGCTTTCCAGCATGGACTTGTAAGAGGAGGTGGCCGCATCGAAGTCCTGCTTGCGGGCTGCCTGATAGAGAGCAGCGCCCTGAACGCGCGAACTGACGGCATACTTGTTCCAGTCAGACGCTCCTTCTTCTGGCGTGCGCGCAAACAGTAAATTGCAACTTTCGGCCAGGATCAGTGCGTCCGATTTGATGGCCTTCCAGCCGGCTTTCGCTTCCGGCTTTGCTGCCATGCTGACCTTCAGTCGCTTGTATGTGGGCTGAAACACATACTCCATGAACTCGTGCATGTTGTCTTCGACCACTTCCGGGCCATCGGTGATGGTGGTACGAGCCGTCATGGCGCTGACGGTGGCGCGCGACTCGGTGTCAATCAGCACGGCCACCACGGCGAACAGTGTGAGCAGAATGCTGCCAATAATGCGTTGATTCATGGAGTTTCCTTGCAATCCCGGACTGCAGGCCAGCCCCTTCAGCAGACGACACGCCGGAAAACGTGCGTCGGTGATCCTGCAAAACGTGACGCTCAGCCGGCGGGCGAGCGGATTGGGCCTCGAGTGCCCCAGGGGGTGGACCTGACCGATTGTGACGATTGCCGATCGCCTTCTCCCGGCCGCCCATCCTGAATGTCCAAATCGGCTCGATTTAGTACTTTTCGGCCGTCAATTCTTACCAAAACACCCCGTTTGTCAGTCGCAATGGCCGCAAAATGCGGTTGCTGTGGCCGTGCGCCGGCGTCATTCGACCGCCATAATGTGCAGCGGATGAAACGTCAGACGGTCGCCGTGACGGAGCACGTCGCTGTGATGCGGGTCGTTGGCGACAGTGCCTGTGTAGAGTCCGGTCTCCGGATCGGCCGACGTGATTTCCACCCACATGCGTTCAACCCCGTGATCCTGTCGTTCGGCCTGTTCGGCTTCAAACCGAAACACGAGCTGCACGAACGAGCCCGTCGACATGTTCTCCCGAACCTCGTCGGGTGGCGGATTGATATCGTCTCGGTACTGCGACAGCCACACGGCGTCTTCCAGGTAGTAGCCGTCGTCCTCGAATGTTGGAAACGGGTGGTTCTTTTCGCGCTGCCAGGGTTCGCCGGCCTGTTTGCGGTAGGCACACCAGCCATAGGGCAGGTCGTGAAGCTGCTTCAATGAGGCGTCCTGCTCCACCATGCAGCCCAGGCCCACCAGCACCGGTTCCGTTTCATCACTGGCGTCTGTCGGGCCATGAAACTGCCAGTCGCCATCGTAATCATGAGTGACATACAGAATGGGTGCGCCGTCCAGCACTTCCTGCGTGGTGAAGGTGCCGAGGTTGGTGGGATCCTGGAACGGCCAGTCGGGGAGTTCCGCAGAGTCAGAGGCCATGGTGTGTCGTCGATCAATTCAGAATGGGAAGTCGCCCGGGCGGACGTCTATGATGGTGAGACAAATATCGATGCGCGTCCGGGCGGCTGTTCGGTCCCCGCCATCGTTGCGACTTTGGGAGCGATGGAAACAAGCGCATGGCAGACTGCACCCCGTTTCGATTGTACGTTGGCGATCAGCTGCCCGACATTATCAGGCTGATGTATTCCGAGATGGGTCGCAAGGGAGCGCGGGTGGCTGGCAATGAGCAGGGCGGCACGTTTTCCATTGCGCTGCCCCTTGGTGGATCGCTGGCTGGTTCGTTTGAAGTCAGCGGCAAATCACTCGTGGTGAATGTGGACAGCCGACCGGCGCTGCTCAGTTGCGGCAAAATCGAAACCAAAATGCAGGACCTGATTCTGGATGCCAAAGCGGAACTGCGGAATCAGCAAAAGCAAAATGGGAAATAGCGACTCCTCCGCTTTCCTTGTTGGCAGATCCACTCATTTCGTGTCCGTGCGGTGGCGCGTTAGCATCCAGGCCACTGGCAACCGAAGTTTGACTGGATGACTCACGTGACAGATTCCCGCCCCAATATTCTGTGGTACTGCACCGATCAGCAGCGATTTGACACCATTGCCGCGCTGGGCAATGAGTATGCCCACACGCCGACCGTGGATCAGCTGGTGGAAGAAGGTGTGGCCTTCACAACGGCCTACTGCCAAAGCCCCATCTGCACGCCCAGTCGGGCCAGCTTTATGACGGGCATGTATCCCAGCCGCATTCACAACACGCGCAACGGCAACGACACCTTTCCCAGTCACCCGCCACTGGTGAGTAAGCTGCTGGCCGACAGTGGTTATGACTGCGGGATGGTGGGCAAGTTTCATCTGCAAAGTTCGGGACATCGCACCGAACCGCGACTTGATGATGGCTACCGCTTCTGGAAGTTCAGCCACGCGCCCCGTGATGACTGGGACAGCGGGCATGACTACGCGGACTGGGTTCGGTCCCAGGGCGGAGATCTGGACACACTTCGCAACAGCGAGGACCGCGTGCCGCCGCACCTGCATCAGACTACCTGGGCGACCGAGATGGCGATCGACTTTGTCAATCAGTCACGCGACACGCCGTGGCTGTTGAGCGTCAACATTTACGACCCGCACCCGCCCTTCATTCCACCGCGGCAGTATGCCGATCGCTTCGCGGCTGACGACATGCCAGGCCCCCTGTTTCGCGAAACGGATCTCGCTCAGCAACAGCAGCTGAAAGAAATTGATTTTCAGGACGAGGTCCGCACACCCGAAGAGCACAACGCGAAAGATGCCCAGGCAAAATACTACGCCATGATTGCGCAGATCGACGATCAGTTTGCGCGGCTGCTGCAGGCCATCGATGAGGCCGGTCAGACGGACAACACGGTTGTGATTTTCACCAGTGACCACGGCGAGTCCCTGGGCGATCATGGACTGATGTACAAGGGGTGTCGTTTTTACGAGGGCCTCGTGAGGGTGCCACTGATCTTTCGCTGGCCAGGTCACATTCGATCCGGACTGCAAAGTGATGCGCTGGTTGAGCTGATTGATGTGACGGCCACCGTGCTGGACGTGGCGCAGGTGGATCCCCCCGAACAGATGCAGGGCCGCAGCCTGGTGCCCATTCTGACGGGACAGGCTGATCCGGCGCGATTTCGAAACTCGGTGCGGTGTGAGTATTTTGATGCACTGCATGCCGACTTCACGGGAGGTTGCGGCGCTTTTGCCACCATGTACCGACGTGATCACTGGAAGCTGGTCGTTTATCACGGGCACAATCTGGGTGAGCTGTACGATCTGGCCGCGGACCCTCACGAGTTTGACAACCTGTGGGACGACGAGACGTACGCCGCACTGAAAGCCGAGCTGGTCCTGGAGAGTTTTGATCAGCATGTGCTGCTGACCACCGATGTGGGCAGCGAGCGCATCGCGCCGATGTAGGCGGGGCGACTGTTTCCGCCATCCTGTCGCACGGGGATAAATCGAGTCTGGTAAATCCGGGCGAACTCGCCACACTTTCCGCCTGTCCCGTCCTGTGTGACCGTCCTTCCGTTTGACAACCGGCCCTGTTCATGACTGCTCCCATTCGTGCTGTGATTTTTGACTGCGATGGAACGCTGGTGGACAGCGAAACCATCAGTCTGGCCGTGCTCATGGACTGCGTCGCCGAACAGGGTCTGCACATTTCTCATGAAGAGGCCATGGAACGGTTTGCCGGAAACGAGCTGTCGGTCGTCTTTCGGGAGTTTGAATCGCGGCTGGGACGGTCGCTGCCGGACGACTTTCTGGATTCGTTTCGCCAGCGGCAGATGAGCCATCTGGAAGAAAAGGTGCAGGCGATTCCGGGAGCCCACGACCTGCTGGCCGAGATGCGCAAGCCATTTTGTGTGGCGTCCAACGCACCGCTGAACAAGATTAATCTCGTGCTGGATACCACGGGCCTGATCGAGCACTTTGACAAATCGCGCATCTTTAGTGCCTATCAGGTGAACGTGTGGAAACCGGAACCCGATCTGTTCCTGCTGGCCGCCGAACGGCTGGGCATTGATCCACGCGAATGTGCTGTGGTGGAGGACAGCATTTTTGGTGTCAAAGCCGGTCTGGCGGCCGGCATGCAGGTGTTCGCCTATGACCCGCATGAGCGGCTTCCGAACGAATATCAGGGCGTCCAGCGCGTTCAGCAGCTGGCAGAACTGACGGATGTGCTGGCCTGACGGGCCATCTGACGGGCCATCTGGCGGGCCAGCCAGGGGGCGTGTTTTGACCGGCGTTTTGATGCCAACCGGAATATCACGGTGGAAAATCGCGGCTTTCGGTCCAGGATTGACTGTGCGAACGCGAACATTCCCGCGAACAATCCGCCGGAAACGCTGAAAATCAGAGACAATTGCCGGCCCTGTTCAGATCTCATTGATCAGTTCCGATATCGATCGTAGACTGAAGGTGGTCTTTCCGGCCGCCCCAACTGGCCGCCAATGGCCAGCTTTTTTGTTCCGCTAACTCTTGCCATTTCGGCACTTACGGAGCCCTTGCGATGACCCAAGCACCGAAGTCGTCCAGTCTGTTGAGTCGCGTTCAGCAGCGTTTGACTGTCGCCTCAGTGGCCCGCGCCACTTATGTCTCCAGCCTGGTCGCGCTGGGGCTGGCCGTTGTCACGGTTCTCGCAATTCGTCTGTTGGGATTGATTCCACAGAATCAGGAGCAGGCCACCTGGCTGCTCGCAGTACCCGCAATCGCATGTCTGGGTGCGGGCCTGTTTTATCGACGGGTCGAAATGCAGCAGGCGGCCCGCGCCGTGGACGAGCACGCCAAAACCAAAGACCTGTTTCTGACGCTCTCTTCGCTGCACACATCGGCCGGCGAATATCAGCCCCTGGTTTCAGCATCGGCGGAAGAAAAGGCGGAGTCCGTCGTCCCCACGGAAGTGGTTCCGTTTCGCTTCTGGGAGCGTTTGGGTCGTGTGGCTTTCGTGGCCAGTCTGCTGGCGCTCGCCGTCTGGCTGACACCTCAGCTGGATCCGTTTGGCAAAGTGGAAGCGGCTGCCAAAGCCGAAGAACGCACGAAAGAGATTGGTGCGATCCTGAAAGACACCGAAGTCCGCAAAGCGGCTTTGAAGAAGGAACGACAGATCGCGGAAAACGAGTCCGACGAGATCGAAAACCAGCTGGCTGATCTCAAGTCCGACTTCCGCAAAATGATGCCGAAAAAGACAGAGTCCAACGCTCAGGTGCTCAGCTCGCACAGCTCGGAACTGGGTGACATGTGGAAGTCGGTCAGCAATGACCAGCTGCGACGAATGATGAATCAGCCCATCAGCGATCAGCAGCTGGGCACCAGCACCCGCAGCGAAAAAATGAATCAGATGCTCAAAGAGCTGCAGGATGGCAAAACGGAAACGCTGAAGCAGGAGCTGCAGAAAGCCCGTGAGACCATGGAGAAGCTGGCCAAAGCGGAAACCAAAGAAGAAAAAGAAAAGCTGCAAAAGCAGCTCCAGAAGGAACTGCAGGATCTGAAGAAGTTTTCCAAAGACAAAGCCGGTTCCAAACAACTGACGGACGCTTTGAACAAAGCCATGAAGAGTCTCGAAGTCTGCAAGGAATGTCAGAATCCCAACGGAGAAAAGGGTGAGCAGGGCGAGAAGGCTCAGCAGTTGCAGAAAGAAGCCATGGAAGCTTTGAAGGAGTCGCTGGACCTGTCAGAGCAGGAGATGGAAAAGGTGGCTCAGGCTGCCAAAGATCTGAAGAAGCTGGAAGAGGCACTGGAGACACTGTCCAAGGCCAAAGAGCTCAATCAGAAAGGTGAACTGGACGGCAGCAAGTGTGAAGACTGCGAGACCATGCAGGACTACGCCGATCTGTACGCTCAGATGAACGGCGAGGCTGGCGAAGGTGAAGGCAACAAAGGCAACGACCGCGGCTTCGGCAAGGGCGGAGAAGCTCAGTACGACGAAAGCGACCCGGAAGGCTACAAGGACGAAAAGGAAAAGACCCAGGTGCAGCAGGGCAAAGTGCTGCTGGCCATCAAGACCAAGGAGTACGCCGACGAACTGGACTTTGATCCCGACAAGATGCGTGAGTATCAGCAGAGCGTCGGTAAGCTGAAGTCCAGTGTGCAGTCCGCTTTGGACAGCGAAGAGATTCCGCCTGGCTATGTGGACGGCATCAAAGGCTACTTCGACAACATCGAGAAAGTGGATCCGAAACTGCAGAAGTAGGACCCACACTCAGCAAACCATGCCCGGCTTCTGGCCGGGCTTTTTTTTTCCACCCGGCAGCCACAGGCGACCGATTGCGGCCGTCGAAACGTACACCCGTTTTCCATGAGTGATCGAACCAGTCCGCGAATGCTTGCCGCCACGCTGTGTGGTCTGGTGATCGCCGCACTGCTGATTTCAAAGTTCGGCAACGGACGCTCGGACGGCGATGGTCCGTCCCTGGTGGTCTACTGCTCGTGTGATGCGGCCATTGCCGAGCCCGTCATCGAGAAGTTTCGGCAGCGGACCGGCATTTCTGTGGAAGTTCGCTTTGATGAAGAGGCCAACAAATCGCTCGGCCTGGCCAATCTGCTGCTCGCCGAAAAAGGGGCGCCCCGCTGTGACGTGTACTGGAACAATCAGGCACTGGGCACCGATCGGCTCAGGCGCGAGGGTGTGCTGGAAGCTTATGAAAGCCCCAATGCGGGTCGCATTCCCGCCGGCTTTCGTGATGCGGATTTTTACTGGACGGGATTCTCGGCTCGACTGCGTGTCTACCTGCTGAACACCGACGAGGTGGGGAAATTTGACCCGGCCACGGTGGACGTGATGCTGACAGCCACGCAGCTGGATCGGGTGACGATTGCTCAGCCGGTGTTTGGCACCACACTGTCACATTACGCCGTGCTGGCCGCTCAGACGTCGCTGGAAGAACTGCAGCAGTGGCATCGTTCTTTGCAGCAGCGGGGCGTGCGTCAGGTCCGCGGCAATTCCATCACGCGTGACCTCGTGGCCGAAGGCATCTGCGACCTGGGTTTCACTGATACCGATGACGCTTATGGCGCCATTGACAAAGGGCGTCCCGTGCGGATGCTGCCCGTGCGACTGGCCGAC
This sequence comes from Planctomycetaceae bacterium, assembly GCA_024742875.1. Classification (GTDB taxonomy): domain Bacteria; phylum Planctomycetota; class Planctomycetia; order Planctomycetales; family Planctomycetaceae; genus Fuerstiella. The sequence continues at coordinate 69,153 of JANSXP010000001.1, forward strand.
GGAAAGACAATTTGCCTGCCCAACACGGCCGCGCTGATTGCCGGTTGTCCACATCCGGATGAGGCGCGGCAGTTCATTGATTTTCTGCTGTCTGAAAACGTCGAACTGATGCTGGCCACGGCGTCCGCCCGACAGATTCCTCTGGGCCCCGTGGATGAGTCACAGCTGTCCGACGAAGTGCGGCAGCTGCGGGAGTGGTCCCGGGACGCCGTGTCTTTGCGGCCGGCTGCGAACGTGCACCAGCAGGTGCTCGACTGGCTGCTGTCGGAGTACACGGCTCAATGAGTCATGCCACCGCTCTGGGCTGTTCCGTGCTGCGGTGTCTCGCCGTGGCCACCGTCGCCCTGCCGCTGTCGGCCATGTTGTGGAGATATTGCTTCAGCAGTCAGGCGGGCTGGCGTCGTCGGCTGGCCACCGCAGCGGCCGTCGCGCCGCTGTTTGTCCCTGACCTGCTGATCGGCTTCACTTATCGGCTGACATCGGCCCGCCTGCTGCATTCTGACGTGGGCACCGAGCTGCTGTATGCCGGCTTGCTGCTGCTGCGTGTGACGGGTTTGCAGGTGGTCGCACGGCTGCTGCTGCCCGTGCCCGCCGGTTCTTTGGAAGCGATGCACTCCTGGCGTCTGCTCAACGACGGTACACGCGCCTGGGCCTGGCAGTGGGTGCGGCTGAACATTCTCGGGCGTTATCGCGCTGCCGTGGTGGCCTGGCTGGCCGGCAGTCTGCTGTGTTTTCAGGAGTTTGAAACAGCGGCCCTCGTGCAGATCAATCAGCTGCCGGTGGTCTGGACGGTGTGGCTGTTTGACGCGTTTGCCGCCGGTGAGCCATTGTCGCTTTCGCTGCAGCATGTGGCCTGGGCGATGGGTTTTCAGCTGCTGTTGCTCAGCCCGGCCCTGGTGCTGCTGCGCGCAGCAGGTTCCGGGGCCGCCGGTGGACTGGCTGTGACCGGAGCGGTCGATGCAGGGGCGGTCGGCGGCCGTGCTGCAGGCAGCGGCCGTTCGATCGAACGCTCACTGAGCGTGCTGGTGCTGCTGGCCGTGGTGACCGCAGCGGTGTTGATTCCCGTGTGGACCAGCAGCGGACAGATTGTGTCCGGCCTGGCCCTGTTGTGGCAGCAGGGGACCCTGCTGTCGCGTATTGGACAGGTGCTGCAGTCGGTGGTCACTTCGGTGCTGGCCGCCGTACTGGCGCTGTGGATCTGTCGTGATCTGGTGGGACGTGGTGTGCTTTCGCTTCTGTTTCTTTCGCTGGGGCTGTGTGGGTCACTGGTCCTCAGTCTGGTGATGCTGGCCTTTTTTCAGTTGCCCATCATCCGCGTGGTTTACGATACCTACATTCCGATGGTGGCCACGCAGACGCTCTGGCTGCTGCCGCGCGCCTGGCTGCTGCTGATGCTGTTGCGGGTGCTGGCCGATTCCGAATCGCTGCATTCGGCCGGACTGCTGCTGGCCTCAGCAGACGCCGGAGTGTCACGTACAGCGCGGGTGACGCTGTGGCGGCTGGGGAGAATTCGCTGGCTGCTGGCCGTGTCGCTGCTGACCCACTGGTCTTTCTGGGATGTCTCCATTGTCTCATTGCTGCGCCCCGTGCAGTTTGAGCCGGTGGTGACACGACTGTACAACGAGATGCACTACGGCCGCACGGATACCTTAATCGCCATGACGGTGCTGTCCGTCGTGATGCCATTCTGCCTCGCTTTGCTGGCCGGGCTGCTGATGTATGCACTGCCGTTCCGTCGACTTGGTCGGTCAGACACCTGGGGAGAGACGCGTGAATAATTCCGACAGCGGGCTGCTGTGGCGGTTGCAGGACGTGAGTCTGGCGGGGCAAACATCTCCGCGGCTGGACCGAGTGTCGCTCACTCTGTCTGCCGGTGTGACGGCGATCATCGGGTACTCGGGAGCCGGCAAAACGTCACTGCTGAACCTGCTGGCGACTCTGGAGATTCCTGACGGCGGTTCGATGGAAGCGTCGACAACCGTCAAGGCCCGCACGGGCGCATTTCGGTTGCCCACCTACTGGGTCCCCCAAAGCGGGGGCCTGTGGTCTCACTTTCGTGCCGAACAGCATCTGGAGGCCGTGCAGGCGGGCGGAATTGGACAAAACTCTTCACAGAGCCGCGAATCGACAGACAACTGGCTGGCTCGATTTGATCTCTCGGAGCGTCGGCAGGCGTATCCCGGGCAGCTGTCACGCGGCGAGCAGTCGCGACTGTCGGTCGCCCGGGCGCTGGCCGCGAATCCCGCCGTGCTGCTGATGGATGAGCCGCTGGCACACGTGGATCCGGTCAGGACTCCGCAATATTGGCGCGTGATTCGCGAACATCTGGCGACGACGGGCGCTTCGCTCGTCTTTTCCACCCACGAACCGGCAGTGGCCATTCAGGAATCGGACCACGTCATTTGTTTGAAGAACGGCAGCGTGACAGCGACAGGGCTCACTAGAGAAATCTACCACCATCCTCCTTCCTGTGAGGTGGCCCGGTTTCTGGGGCCGATCAACTGGTTTGCGGCCGCTGATGTGGCCGTGTGGCTGGGCACAGAGTCTGCCACGGCCGCTGAGGACGTGGGACTTCGGCCGGAAAATATCCACCTGACAGACAACAAAGATGGGGCCTTCGAGATCCTGTCTTTTCGATTCGGCGGAAGTTACGCTGAGACGCAGTTGAAACACCGTGCATCGTCGCAGGTGAGATCCATCATTCATCGCCCGGCCGGGTCTGCTCATTACGAGGGTCAGACCGTGGGGCTGGAGGTGATTTCGTGACACAGAATCTGAAGTTTTTGACCGGCGCCGGACCACGGCGGTGGGCGCTGGCGACCGCCATGCTGCTGTGCTGCGGCTGCGCAGAAGTGGATCCCGACACGCTGCCGATCTCGCAGTTCAGCGCGTGGGAACTGCCAGCCGACGGTCCCCGCATTCCGGCGCCGCGTTCGCTGTACGCTGATGCGGACGACAACGTGTATATGCTGGATGATGCCGGTCGGGTGCTCATCTATTCTTCCACGGGCGAAGTTCAGAATGTGTGGCACATGCCGGCGCACGAAAACGGCCGCCCCGAGGGTGTTGTCAAACTTCTCGATGGTCGCATTGCTGTGGCCGATACGCACTATCACCGTGTGGTGATCTTTGATGCCGACGGTCAGGTGGAATCGATGTTTGGCGAAAAGGGCCGCGGAGACGGGCAGTTCGTCTATCCGGTGTCGATTGCGCAGGACCCGGACGGCTTCCTGTACGTGGGCGAATACGGCGACCGTCAGCGAATCCAGAAGTTTCAGCCGGATGGCACTTATGTGACACAGTTCGGAGAGCACGGCACAGATCCCGGTCAGTTTCAGCGTCCCAGCGGCATCGTGTGGATTGATTCCATGGTGTACGCGGTGGATGCCTTCAACAATCGCATTCAGGTGTTTCGCGATACGGGCGAGTTTGTCCGCGTCCTGGAACTGCCCGAACACATCGATGCGTTTGAATTTCCCTATGACATCCGGGCGACACCCGATGGCCGTTTGTTTGTTGTGGAAAACAAGGCGGCTCGCATCACCGTGATGCAGCAGGACGGCACATTCATCGGTCAGTATGGACAGCCGGGTCGCGGCGACGGAGGGTTCTTCAACCCGTGGAGCCTGACGGTTTTGTCCGATGGTCGTATTCTGGTGGCCGACACGGGCAACCATCGCATTGTGGAGCTGACACCGTGATGCATCCACAATCAGAAATCCGAGTGAACCACGGCGGCAGCACGGCGGGCCGCAGCGACGCGTGTGTCAACATCACGTGCCTTGACAACCGGGACTGTGATCCCGATCAGGAGTGGCTGGTATGAACGCAATCAGAAAAACTCTGCTGAAGATCTTTCCGCCAGCCCGACGTGTGGTGACATGGAAAGACGCGTGGCCACTGGCCTCGTTTGTGGCGCTGTTCGCTGCGCTGGTGTCTTACCTGTTCTGGACCAATCGGGTGGACTTTGTCTATCCCATCGCCTTTGTCCTGTTCCTGGTCACTCCGTGGATGTGGTGGATGCAGGCGGCCGGACACTCCGGACTGACCACCGGACGCGGCAATGTCGCGCTGCTGATTCGGCTGATTGTGACAGGGCTGCTGATCTGTGTACTCGCACTGCCGCAGGCCGTTAAAACCAGTGATCAGGTGTCGGTGGTGTTCAATGTGGACGTCTCGGATTCGGTGAACGAAGCCAAAGACCAGGCGCTGTCCATTGTGGCGGATGCGGTTGCCCAAAAACCGAAAACCGACGAGGCCGGCATGGTCGTGTTTGGCGGCAACGCGGCCGTGGAATATCCGCCGCGGGAAACTTTCCCGTTTGAGAAGTACCTGAACTCGCAGGTGAAAAAAGACGCCACCAACCTGCAGCAGTCTCTCTCCTTAAGTGCCGCGATGCTGCCCGAGGAAAACAATGGCGCCATTGTGCTGATCAGTGATGGCACAGAGACACGCGGCGAACTGAAACAGGCCATCACCGAACTGCAGGGTCGTGACATCCGCGTGGACGTGCTGCCGGTCAACTACAAGTACGAAGACGAGGTCCTGCTGGAACGGCTGGACCTGCCGCGGTTTGTGCGATTGGGGGAAACTTACGAAGCGGCCACTGTCCTGACCTCTTTGAAGGATGGTGAAGGCACGCTGGTGCTGATGCAGAACGGCGAAGAGCTGACCCGCGAGCAGGTGTCCTTCAAGGCGGGCAAGAATCGTTTTGCCGTGCCCATCAAAGTCGATGCCCCCGGCTACTACGAATACAAAGCCCGCATTGAAGTCTCCGCAGAAAAGGATCGCCGCGTTGAGAACAACGAGGTCGAGAATTATCTGTATATCGAAGGCGCCGGCCGCGTTCTGATTGTCAGGGACGTGCAGGGAGACCCGAAAGAATGGCGGTACGTTCAGGAGGCGCTGCAGAACGGCGAACGCGAAGTGGAGACGATTTCGGCCACAGAGTTCCCTTTTGATCCGCTGGCGCTGATGCCGTACGACGTGATTGTCTTTGCCAATGTGCCGGCCGACGCGCTGGTGGCCACGCAGATTCAGGCCGTGCATGATGCGGTTCGCAATCTGGGTATTGGCTTCATCATGCTTGGTGGACCCAACAGTTTCGGTCCGGGTGGATACCAGAATTCGCCCATTGAAGAGTGCCTGCCGATTTCCATGGAGATCAGCAAAAAGAAGATCCTGCCCAAAGGCGCGCTGGTCATCATTCTGCACACCTGCGAATTCCCCTCCGGCAACACGTGGGCCAAGCGGATCACCAAGGAGGCCATTCGTGTGCTCAGTTCGGAAGACGAAGTGGGGGCCATCGGCTACGGCATGAATGGCGATGAATGGATCTTTGAACTGACGGAGGCCAGTAACTACGACAAACTGGTCACGAAGATCAACGGCGCACAGATTGGCGACATGCCGGAGTTCACCAGCACCATGGAAATGGGGCTCAAGGGGCTCAAAGACAGCGACGCGGCCAGCCGGCACATGATCATCATTTCTGACGGTGACCCGCCCATGCCACCACCGCAGACGCTGCAGAAGTTTCGCGACGCGCAGGTGACCATTTCCACCGTGGCCGTGTTCCCGCATGACCCGCGTGATGCCACCGTATTGAATGCCATCGCCAGCCAGACGAAGGGGCGATTCTATTTTCCCAGCGACCCCAACCAGCTGCCATCCATTTTCATCAAGGAAGCCAAGACGCTAAGACGCAGTCAGATTCAAAAGCGGACGTTCACACCCAACCTGAACAACGACGATCCAATGATCCGCAACATCTCCTCGCTGCCACCGCTGCATGGCTATGTCCTGGCCTCGCCCAAGGACGATCCGCGGGCCACCATAGTGCTCTCTGCGCCACCCAAAGAGGGCGATCTGGTGATGGATGATTCGGACGTGGACCCCATTCTGGCCGTCTGGCGATATGGTCTGGGAGCCACAGCCGCCTTCACGTCTGACATGACAGAAGACTGGGGACGGGACTGGATTGCCTGGGAGCAGTTCCAGCAGCTGGTCACACAGATGGTCACGCGAGTGGGGCGCGTGCGACGTCAGCAGTACCTGCGCGTGTACACGTATGTGAACGGCAACGAAGGCGTGGTGGTGGTTGAGGACTTTCATCCGGAAGAAACTCTGCTGGACATGAACGTTACGGTCTCTGCTCCCGACTTTGACTACAGCGGTCAGGTGCGGCAGGTGGCACCACGTCGTTACCAGGCCACCATTCCGCTGCAGGGCAAAGCCCGATATCAGGTGCAGATTTCGGCCAAAGGCGGAGAGCGCGCGGAAGTGGCGTATGGCGGCTTTATCGTCTCTTACTCTCCGGAGTATCTGCGGTTTGAAGCCAACCCCATCGTGCTTAACGAAATTGCCGAACAGACGGGTGGCGCCACGCTGGACGCCGATCAGACTCCCGAAGAACTGTCACAGCAGATCTACGGTCGTCGTGAACCGAAGCGGAGTACGCGGTCTGTGTTTGACTGGTTCCTGATGGCGCTGGCCTGCATGATTCCGCTGGATGTGGCCGTGCGTCGCGTCCAGCTGGATTTCAGCAGTCTCAAACGACTGTTCCGCTCACAGAAGAAAGAAAGCACGGCCACGATGGGAACGCTGCTGGCCAAAGCCGAGTCCGTTCGCGAATCTATGAAGGGGACGACCGGGCAAAAGCCGTCCACCTCACCATCGACAACAGCCAGCCGACCGGAAAAACGTGCCAAGCTGCCGCCGACGCTGCCCAAAATGGACAAGTCGGCAACAGCCGACAAGGGCGCTCAGGCAGGCGACACGGGCCCATCAAAGGATGCCCCCGCGACAGACGATGGGGGAACCACATCCCGACTTTTGGCCATGAAGCGGCGACGCGAACAGGAAGACAATTAACGCACGGCCGGTGGTTCGGCATGCTGAACCCTGGACGGTACGATTTGGCAGACGAAATTATCAACCCGGACGTTCTGTTTGCACAGCGGACAGACTTCATCACCTACGGCAGAACAACACATGTCTCAAGCAACCAGTCCCGCAGAACTGCAAACCGAAGCCGAACAGTTCCGCAGCGAATTCCAGTCCATTCGTGATGCTGTTGGTCAGGTGATCGTTGGTCAGCAGCGAGTGGTGGAGGCCACGCTGACCGCCATTTTGTGCGGCGGGAATGTGCTGCTGGAAGGGGTGCCGGGTCTGGGTAAGACCGAACTGGTGAAGGCGCTGTCCCGTGTGCTGGAGCTCGATTTCAGTCGTATTCAGTTTACGCCAGACCTGATGCCCGCGGACGTCATCGGCACCAACATCATGACGGCCGATGAAAACGGCAACTACAATTTTGAGTTCCGCAAAGGGCCCGTCTTTACGCAGCTGCTGCTGGCGGATGAGATCAACCGTGCCACCCCCAAAACGCAGTCATCGCTGCTGGAAACGATGCAGGAAGGCACCGTGACGACCGGCGGTGAAACCTATCATCTGGAGCAGCCATTCTTTGTGCTGGCCACGCAGAACCCCATTGAACAGGAGGGCACGTTCCCGCTGCCCGAAGCACAGCTGGACCGCTTTATGTTCAAAGTGGTGGTGCCGTTTTTGAATCGCGATGAACTGAACGAAGTGGTGGCCCGCACGATTCTGCGCAAAAGCGCGGACATCGAGAAAGTGATTGACGGTCCCCGCATTCTGCACCTGCGGACCGTGCTGGATCGCGTGGTGGTCAGCGACCCCATGAGGGACTATGCCTGTCGACTGGTGCTGTCGACCCACCCCGATACCGAGTTTGCGCCGGAAAAAGCAAAACAGTTCCTCCGCTGGGGCGCGAGTCCGCGTGCCGCTCAGGCGCTGATTCGTGCGGCCCGCGTGCGAGCCCTCAGTCAGGGTCGACCCCATGTGGCGTTTGAAGATGTGCGTTACTTTGCGGCGGAAGTTCTGCAGCATCGTGCCCTTTTAAACTACGACGGACAGGCGGAGAACATTGATGTCGCAGAGCTGATCACCGAATGTGTCAATAGTCTTCCCACGGAAGGCTAGTGAGCGCACGTGTGATTTTCTCCTGCCGTTTGTTCCGGAAAAAGCATCGCCGTGGCTGATTCGAAGACTCAACTGACCCCGCTGTTTTCCAACAGCATTCTGAACCGTATCGAGCGGATGCGGCTGTCGCCTTTGCGGCGGCTGACCAACCGCAGTCGGGGCGAACACCTGGCGGGCAAAGGCGGCAGCAGCACAGATTTCGCTGACTACCGCGACTACGCCGCCGGGGACGACATGCGGTACGTCGACTGGAATATTTTTGCCCGACTGCGGCGACCGTACATCAAGCAGTTTCTGCACGAAGAAGAGATGCACGTGGTCATTGTTGTCGATGCGTCCACATCGATGATGTTTGACGACAAGCTGCTGCGAGCGCGACAACTGGCCGCCGCCTTCGGCATCATGGGCCTGCTGAACGTGGAACGTGTGAGTGTCTACGCCCAGCATCAGCAGGAAGGCGCTGCGTGGATGCTGCCACCTGGAAGTGGACGTCCGCGGATTCAGCAGCTGCTGTCATTTCTGGAGAACCTGGGCGGCGGTGGCAGTATTCCCATTGAGCAGGCCATTCAGACTACGCTGCGGTTTCATCGGGGGCGGGGTATCGCCATTTTGCTGAGCGACTTTCTGACGTTTTCGGACCTGACGCGCAGCATGAATATGCTGTTCAGCAGCGGACTGGAAGTGTGGGGTCTGCAGATTCTGGCGGACTCGGAGATCTCTCCCTCGCTGGAAGGCGACATGCGGTTCGTGGACAGCGAGACGGGCGAAACACTGGACATCACCAACGCCGGAGAATTGCTGGGGCTGTATCAGCAGCATCGGGACTGGCATGAGGACACACTCCATCAGCAGTGTCGCAGTCGCAACGGTCGCTTTGCTTCGATCAGTTCGTCGCAGACACTCGAGCAGATTCTGTTTGATGTGCTCAGTCGGAAAGGGTGGGTGCTGCGATGAGTTTTCCCACCTTCACCTTTGTCCAGGGCGCGTGGTTCTTTCTGGCTTTCATCCCGCTGGTGGTGCTCTACTTTTTGAAGCTGAAGCGGCCTCGCGTGGAGATTCCCTCACTCGCGCTGTGGCAGTCAGTGGTCAATGATCAGCGGGTCAACTCGCCCTTCCAGCGATTCAAACGCAATCTGCTGTTGTTGCTGCAGATGATTCTGCTGCTGCTGTTGATTCTGGCTTTGATGCAGCCGTTCATCAGTGCCGGTCCTGAAACCACCGACTACCTGCCAGTGCTGGTGGACTGCTCCGCCAGTATGTCGTCTGTGGTGGATGAGACCGGTCGCACGCGGCTCGATGTGGCCATTGAGCAGGCCCAGGGCATGATTGATAACCTCCGAGGCGAGGGAAAGATTGCCCTGTTTTCCTTTGCCTCCGGTGGCCGCCGCATTACCGAATTCACAGACAACAAGCGAATTCTGTCACGCGGCCTGGAGCAGATGAAGCCCACGCATCGCGCCAGCAAACTGGATGAAGTGCTCCGTATGGCGGACGCCTATTCCCGCACGGCCCCGGTGGAAAAGGTGGTCGTGATTACAGATGGCAATCTGAATGACCGCGTGGATTTTGAACTGCCGTTTGAGCTGGACATTCAGCGGGTGGCCGAAGGGGGCGACAATCTGGGCATTACCGAGATGAGCGCCCGCCGCAGCGGTCCGCAGACCTGGGATATATTTGTTCGCATTTCCGGCTCCAGCGAAGACCCGCTGCTGGGAGATCTGAAGCTTTTTCAGGACGGCCGACTGATTGGCAAAGAGGCGGTTTCGGCGTCCACCGAAGATGCTGAGCGGATTGTGTTCTCGGTGGATACCGACAAAGAGGCATTGCTGCAGGCACTGCTGGAAGTCGGCGAGAAAGACTCACTGAGCATCGACAATCAGGTGTGGCTGACGCTGCCCAAACCACGGCCACTGCGATGTCGGATTTCTCCGGAGCTGTACTCCTGGCAGCATGCCGCCGGCGTGCAGTCAGATGTGGACATCGATGCGGCCAAAGATCCGACGGCGCCGGAATACGATGTCATCATCAGTGACAGTGAAGATCTCAAAGGCGTAACGGCACCGGTCAACGTGTACAACGGTGTGGTGCCGGACGATCTGAGTGACCTGATTTCCGTCACTGATGTGGACGTGGCGTCATCCGACATTCAGATTGTCGACTGGACGCGAACCGCACACCTGTTGCGACATGTGCGGCTGCGGGACGTGCAGATTGGCCAGCAGACCGCCTATGCGGAAGGGGCCACCTCTCAGGACCTGGAAGAACGCGGTTATGAGGTGCTGATCCACGGGGCCAGCGGACCTTTGATGCTGCAGCGCCGCCGCGGTCTGGAAACGGACTACTATTTTCTGTTTAACACCGACCGTTCCACGCTGCCGTATCGCATTGCGTTTCCGATTCTCGTGTCCAACGTCATTCAGGCGGGCATGAGTCAGGCGTCTCTGTCAGAAATCAGCGCCTCGCCCACCGGCGTGCTGCCGCCTTTGAATATGGAGGCCGACCGGCAGTACAAAATCACGGGGCCCGATGGATCATCAGACACGGTGAATTCCACCTCCACTGGTCGGCTGACCGGCGTGCCGGCGGCGACTGTCGGCAAGTATGACATTTACGATGACGGAGAACTGGTGGCGTCTGTCGGCACCGGGCTGCTCAGTCAGCTGGAAACCTCGCTGGCCCCTGTGGAAGAACTGAAGTTCACCGAAGTCGAAGTCCGCACGGACACCGCTGAGATGGTCGAGTCGGACCTGGACCTGTGGTGGTCGCTCGCGTTTGCCGCATTTCTGTTCCTGCTGCTGGAATGGTGGTACTTCCAGAGAATGAAAACCGAGGTGACCGCATGACGGGCCGTTGGATGCTGCCGGTGAAAGTTCTGCTGCTGGCGTGGCTGGTGAGCAGCGCGGCGTGCCCGGCCGTCGCTCAGGAAAAACTGCCCGTGCGAATGCGTTTGCAGCCGCTGTCGACCCGCGGGCGGTCCGGCGGAGCGATCCCGATTCGCATCAAGCTGGAATACAACAGCCCTCAGATCATGGAGGGCGATCTGGTGCTGGAGATGTATAACACGGTTGTTTCCAGCGAAGACCTGTCGGCCGAGATTCGTTACGAAGGCATCGTCCTGCAGGGATCCGATTACATTTTCAATACGGTGCTGCCGCCGGTGGAGCATTCCTACAACAAGCTGTTTCAGATTGTTGCCTGGTTTGAAACAGAGTCTGATCGCATCCCGCTGACGTCTGATCCCAAGCAGGTGGATCCCCCCGCCCCGCACGACCTGCTGTCGCTCAGTCGCTTCGAGCGATCCACGCTGGTGTGCTCGTGTACGGGCACCTCTGATGCCCGCAGGGCGTCCACGACCCGCGCGTTTCTGGGCAGTCGTCTGTCGCTGGACAATTACAATCCGCCGGACGGTGACAACCGACCGGCCGTCGATGGGGAAGTACGTGCCAGCAGTCAGCTTCCCACGGGCGTTCAAAACTTCACCGCCACCTGGAGCGCTGTCGACCTGCCGGAAGATCCGCTGCAGTTGTGCGCATTTGATTTGGTGCTGCTGGCGGACGGTGCTCTGGGCATTCTCGAACAGCGGCAGATGGACGCCCTTATCCGCTGGGTCAACGCGGGTGGCAGTCTGTGTGTGCTGCCGGATGGCAAACGCCTGCGAGGCCCACATCTGCAGTTTCTCCAGACGCTGTTTGAAACGCCCAATGATCCGTCGTTGGCGCTCACACTGTCAGACGGCGAACTGCTGATCATCAGCGAACAATCGCAGCCCATAGTGAATCGGCATTTTGGTCTGGGGCGCGTGACGCTGCTGCCGAGTGTGCGGCAGCTGGAAACGAAACTGACCGACCAGCATCTGCGACAGATCAACGCCCATCTGTGGAAGGTCCGACGGGACAACCCCATGCTGGAACCGGGGGGAGGCTGGTTTCGGCAAACGGATGTGGCCAATTTGCTGATGGAAAACGGCTACTCGTACAGAAAGACGGGCGACGGATTCGTGGTTGCGGGCAGGCGGGGTCGTTTCACAAACTTTGAAGTCAACGATCTGTCAGAAGCGGTCTCCGCATTGAACCTGTCTTTTCGTCTGGAACCGCAGGCCAACAGTCTGAACACGGCGGCAGAGACCGCGTTACTGCCCCGGGGCATTCGCATGGTGCCTACGTGGGTGATCGCCGCGCTGCTGATTGCCTACGTGATTGCCATTGGCCCGCTGGACTATCTGGTGCTGGGCTTTTTTAAAGCCCGCAAGTACACGTGGCTCGTCTTTCCCGTTGTCACAGCCCTGTTCACCTGGCTGACCGTTTCGATTGCTCACAGCTATTTGAGCAGTACCGATTCCGGTGGTCGCGTGACCCTGATTGACCTGGGCACCAACGGACAGCCCGCCAGGCAAAGCAGTCTGCAGATGCACTTTTACGCGGCGCAGACGCAGGTGGAAAACGAACGGGCCGAGCAGTTTGTGGTGCCCGCCCAGGTGGCCACCATCTCCGACTGGCAGCGTTATCAGAATGCGGCCCCTCGTCCGGTGAACGCCAGCATGTCGTATTCCGGTCGATTTCCCCAGAATTTCAGCACGCTGCAGAATGTGCGGCAGTGGGAACCGCAGACAGTCCGCACGCTCAGCCTGACACCCGCACAAACGGATCTTCCTTCCATTGACTGGAACGATGCGTCGCTGGTCACAACGCCTGAGGGCCGCGATCGACTGGCCGATCAGCTGCGATCACTGTCCAGCAACGACACCCGTGTGGACGCCGTGGTGCTGCATCAGGGCGACGTGCTGCCAGTGCTGAGCGGCTTTTTGTTTTCGCAGAATGTGCGCAGAACGGGCGAACAGTGGATGCGCAATGGCTACTACTCGCGTCAGTCTCAGGAACCCAATTATGACGCCATTTTGTCGCAGGGACTGCTGAGTGCCGCCTCCTCCGCGTCTGCCAGCACATTCTTTTCCATCGTGTCTCAGGTATCGCCTCACGGGGCGGCCACGCTGGAAGATCTCCCACTGGCTGATCCCAGCGATCCGACTCAGTGGCTGCTGATGGTGGTCGTTCAGGAACAGGGGGAGACCACCGTCTTTCGCAAGGTGATCTACACAATGCAACCGGGTTTGATAGGTGTTTCGTCATGACAACAGAAGTCTCGGCCGACCAGCTTGTGGACGTCCCGCCAGCAAAGCCGCCGGAACTGGCCGTCTCGATTCGCGATCTGCGGGTCAGCTACGGCAAGTTCGAAGCAGTGAAGGGCATCTCGCTGGACATTCCCAAAGGCGAGGTCTTTGGCTTTATCGGACCCAACGGAGCCGGCAAATCCTCCACCATACGTGTGCTGGCCACGCTGCAGCCGAAGTTTCGCGGCATGGCGCTGGTGGGTGGTCTGGATGTTTTGAGCCAGCCGCAGAAAGTTCGCGAACGCATCGGCTACATGCCCGATTTTTTCGGCGTGTATGAAGATCTGACGGCCCTTGAGTACCTGCACTTTTTTGCCGCCGCTTACAAACTGCCCACCAGTCGCCGAAAAGGCGTGATTGACGATGTGCTGTCGCTGACAGATCTGACCCACAAGGCCAACGCGCCGGTGGACGGCCTGTCCCGCGGCATGAAGCAGCGGCTGGCACTGGCACGGGTGCTGCTGCACGACCCCGATCTGCTGCTGCTCGATGAGCCGGCCAGCGGCCTGGATCCGCGTGCCAGAATTGAGGTCCGTGAACTGCTCAAAGCCCTCAAGGACATGGGCAAGACCATTCTGATCAGCAGCCACATTCTGCACGAGCTGAGCCAGCTGTGTACACGCATCGGTATTATCGAGACCGGCGAAATGGTGGCTCAGGGATCGCTGGACGACATTTTTCGGCAGCTGCAGCTGAAGCGGGTGATTCACCTGCGACTGGAAAACGGCACACCCGATCTGGAAGCAACCGTGCGTCAGATTGACGGAGTCGATTCGCTGGAATCTCAGGTGGATCGCTGGGCCGTGCGGCTGAAGGAAGACGTGCTGTCCATTGCCGATTTTCACGAGGCTCTCGTGAAATCCGGCGCGCGACTGACCATGTTCCAGCCAGAGGCGATGGATATGGAGACAGCGTTTATGAAACTCACCGAAGGTCGAACCGCGTGAGATTCCTTCCCGAACTACCACTGCTGCGCCGCGAACTGACAGAGCTGGCCAATCGCCGACGCACTTATGTGATCCGCGTGATTGGCGCGGTGATCATTCTGCTGGTTCTGTTTCTGGCATATTCGCGGGCCATGCAGACGATGCTGATGGTGCGCGGCGGGCTGCAGGCGTCGTGGCAGCAGCTGCTGGGAATCGGTGGCGACATTTTTCTGTTTCTGGCGCCCACCCTCTTTTACTCCATTCAGATTCTGATGCCCGCGCTGTGCTGTGCGGCTGTCAGTGCGGAAAAAGAAAATAACACGATCGGCACGCTGCTGCTGACACGGCTGTCACCGCTGACGATCGTGCTGGAGAAACTGGGCAGTCGTCTGGTACCCATGATGACCCTGTTGCTGATCACCTTTCCGGTGCTGGCCTACGTGTTTTCTCTGGGCGGTGTGGACACGAACATGCTGATCGCCACGCTGTGGCTGCTGTTCTGCGAATGTCTGCTGTTTTCCAGCATCGCGCTGCTGTGCTCCGTCTGGTTCCCCACGACCGTGGGCGCCTTCATCTGGTCGTATGTGCTGATTGGCATTTTTGCGGCCTTCAGTCTGAGCCTGAACTTTCGCACGTTTGTACCGTCCGCACTGTGGAACCAAATGGTGGCGGACCCCCGTGGCTGGGCAATCGTCAACGCTTATCTTGCCGATCCGATCAATACGGATGCGTCTGAATGGCTGCCAGCCTGGATTCGCGGTGTGTTTGACGTTAATCCCTCACTGGCCATTTTTCTGTCCGGCTATCCGTGGATGCTGGTGGTGTGTCAGTCAGTGATGAGCCTGCTGATTTCGGTCAGTTGCCTGTTTCTGGCCTGTCTGCTGCTGGTACCCCGTGCGTTTGTGTCCAACTCATCGCTGCTGCTGAAAGTGTTCGGTCGCGTGGATGCGTTCTTTAAGGCGCTGAATGAGCGGACGACCGGCGGTGTGGAGCTGATTGCCGACAGCAACAGCCTGCCCGGTTCCGATCCGGTGGCCTGGCGGGAACGCGCCAAAAAATCCCTCGGCAAGGCGCGTTATCTGTTCCGCATACTGGTGGTGCTTGAGGTGCCCACTTTGTTTATCTGCATGTTCACCGCGATCCTGTCCTCGCAGCAGGAGTTTCGCCAGTTGTATGTGCTGCTGGGTTTAATCTGGGTGCTCGCCATTCTGGTGATTGGCATGAAGGGGGCGACCCTGTTTTCGTCAGAACGCGCGCGAGAAACGATCGAGCCTCTGCTGGCCAGTCCGATGAAGGCTGTCGATATGGTGCGACAGAAAGTCAGTGGCATGTCGCGCCTGCTGATCGTGATGGCGACCCCCATTCTAACGGTCAACTTCACGCTGTTCTGTCTGAGGATTCAAACAAGCAGCCTGCTGTCGTCGACCAATTTTCGTGCTGTCGCGTATCTGGCGTTCAGCGTGGTGAACGCCTTCGGACTGCTGTATCTGGTGGCCTGGATTGCCACGGGCATTGGTCTGAAAATTCACTCTCAGACGAAGGCCGTGCTGGCTGCCACGTCTGCGATCGCGCTGTGGGCCGTGACACCATTTGTGTTTCTGATGTTTTCGCAGATGAGCTGGAGTTTTGGTGTCGGTGTGGCGGTGACCGTCTCAGGTGTCTGCCTGCTGACGTGGCTCGTGTTTTGTGTCTGGTCGCGTCCGGAAGCTTCTGTGGTCGTCTCCGGAACGGTGGGCGTGCTGGCCGGGCTGGGCCTGTTTTCTGTGATCATCATGGTGTACTACGCCGATCCCAACATGTATGTCGCGCAGCTGCTGCAGTCGCTGTCGCCCGCCAGTCTGGTGGTGGGAACAGAATCGTATTTGCTGGATGTGTCGTATCGCCGCGCCGACGTCAACGGCTTTTTTGTGGGGACGGATCGCTTTCCGTGGCTGTTGCTGTGCTGCTGTCGGCTGCTGGTCTATGGTGTGCTGCTGCTGGGCGTGGTGTACGTGGTTCGGCGGTTTAGTCCCATAATGCTCAATCGCCTGGAGTCCCGCGAGATCTCTGCTGTGTCCTCGCCCTCCGTTTCCTCCCGTGTGCCCGTTCTGGAAGGGGCCACTCAGACATGACGGCCACTCAGACATGACGTATTCGATGCGGACAACGACGTACCTGCGCGCAGCCGGACTGATGGCCGTCCTGGCGTTTGCCCTGATGCCCTCTACCAGCGCTCAGATGAAGAAACCCACCATCAAGGTGGTGGAACATATCTGGGGGTTTGACGGTCGCGTGCAGCCCGGTCAGTTCAATCCTCTGTCTGTGTTGCTGGACAATCAAACGGATGAAGCCGTGGAACTGACGGCCACTCTGCAGCGCAGCCAGAACCTGCTCAATCGCAGTGGTGGGCGCTACACGGAATCCGTCTTTCTGGCTCCTGCCGCGCGTCGCTGGGTCATGTTTTATCCGTATGTGGCCAATTCGCTGGAAGCCGACTGGACACTCACCATCAACGGAGGGGATGGCGTTTTTCGCAACCAGAAAGTGGGCGAGTTTCAGCAGCCGCGTGTGGCGATCAAGACGGACTACGATGATACGGACCCTCTGCCCCAGGTGGTCATTCTGGACCCGGTTGGTCGGTTTTCGTCTCGCCCTGCCTCCCTGAAGCACCTGCCGGAAGAAGTCTTTCCGCCGTATGCAACAGCCACATTTGGGCTGCACTCCGTGTTTCTGGATCATGTGCCCGACTGGGAACAGCCCCGGCAGGCCGCCTTTATGGCGTGGCTGAAAAATGGCGGTCGACTTCATCTGCTCAACAACCCCCGCAATGAACGTCCCCGTTTT
Organism: Planctomycetaceae bacterium; assembly: GCA_024742875.1. Lineage (GTDB taxonomy): Bacteria > Planctomycetota > Planctomycetia > Planctomycetales > Planctomycetaceae > Fuerstiella. The sequence goes on from JANSXP010000001.1 coordinate 86,070, forward strand.
ACCGGTGAACTGTCCGATCTGAACCAGCCGATGAGCCGTTTTTCCATCGGCAGTGGCGTGGTTGTGCGGCACGAAATTCAGCGGGAGGATGTGACCGAGGATCTGGTGAGACGCAACGTGGTGCTGGACGTACTCAAGGGCCCGCTGGACGAAATCGAGCAGGAGCTGGAGAACAATCAGCAGAACTACGGGATGTCTGCGTTTACGGATTCGGAACCTTCTTCTGTCGACGACGAACTGTTTCGCCGGATGCGGGAACTGACGTTTCCCGATCACAACTGGGCGCTGATTTTTCTGCTGGCGCTGTGCTACATCGGCCTGATCTTTCCCGGCTGCTATCTGCTGTCCAAGAAGAAAGAACTTCATTTTCTGACGACGTATGGCGCCATCGTGGGGCTGTCCGTGATGTTCAGTCTGATTTTTCTGTTCATCGGTCGGCGTGGTTATGGGGAATCCACCACGCTGCAGACGCTGGCCATCGCCCGGGCGGAAGACAACAAACACTGGAGTGTCTTTCAGTGGAACGCTTTGTTTGTGACATCCGGTGACGAATACTCCGCGTTTGGCGGAGAGCAGCAGGGGCTGTTTTCCACGGCGAATACTATGGACGAAGAAGAAGTGGTGATTCAGCGCGGACTGGAGGCACAGATTCGCATGCGGATTCCTCCGTTCACCTCGCAGACGTTCGTCAGCCGCCGACGCATTTCCAGCGACGACTGGGGGCTGAAAGTGACGTCGGCTGACGTGACGCCCGATTCCCTGGTGAACCTGAAAATGTCGACCGGCCCCGGATTCCCGGGCAGTGCCACAGACTCATTCTTTGCTCTGTATGGTCGTCGTATCTACGAACTGTCCTATGACCCGGCACAAAAAAGACTCGTGCAGCTGGGCAAGCGACAGTATCTGGCCAAATTTTGTGCACCAAAATTTGACTTCACCAACCAGTGGGCGCCTGCCATCGGCACGACTCAGCAGGCCGACACACGCACAGAAGCGGAACGATTTTTTGACGACTCTCTGCCTCGGCTCGCCCGACGCAGTCTGCTGGACGATCTGACCAACCGCCCTCGCGAATTTGAGCTGCCTCCGGACCGGATTCGCATTCTCGCTTACACGGAAATTCCCGAGGAGTTTCTGATCAGCGTCAGTGCGCCCACCCAGAATTCGGGCCGCATCCTGTTTGTGAAAGATGTGCTGCTGAATGATCAGTCGGCGCTGATCACGCCCCAGGCCGGGACGACCGGGCAGGTCGAAGCCTCGGAATCACAGGCGGCAAAGGCCCCGGATTCGCAGAGCCCATCGGCCCAGGACGATGGCGCAGCGGAGACGCCCACAGACGCACAGGGGACGGAGTCTGCCACACAGGACTCAGCGTCCGACGACACACCATCCACACCACAGAAGTAAGGCGCTTCATGTCACCCACGTATGACTCCAGTACGGTCCCCGCCATTTCGGTCAGCGAGCTGACGCATTCCTTCAAAGGCCATCAGGCGCTTAATCAGGTTTCGTTTGCCGTGATGCCACAAACGCTGCACGGCTTTGTGGGGCCTAACGGGGCCGGCAAGACAACCACACTGAAGGCGATCTGCACGCTGCTCAAACCCAACTGGGGAGAAGTCAGTGTGTTCGGCCACAGCGTCCGCGCAGATCCCATTTCCGTGCGGGAGAAGATCGGTTTCATGCCTGACCACTTCAGCATGTACCGACAGATGACCGTGTTTGAGTACCTGGACTTTTTCGCCGCCGCCTACGGTCTGAACCTGGGACAGCGGGATAAGGTAATTGATGACGTCCTGACACTGACCGATATGGATGGACGCCGCAACGACCTGATCAGTGGACTGTCTCGCGGGATGCAGCAGCGGGTCAGTCTGGCGCGCGTGCTGGTGCATGATCCTGATTTGCTGCTGCTGGATGAACCGGCCAGCGGCCTGGATCCCCGCGCCCGCATCGAACTGATGGAAATTCTCAGAGCCCTGCGGGCGATGGGCAAGACCATCTTCATCAGCAGTCACATTCTCACCGAGCTGGCGGAACTGTGTGACAGCGTCACCATTATTGACCGCGGGCAGATCAAATTCAGCGGCCCCATGGACGCACTGCTGGATGCCGACGATGAAACGCCACGGTTCAGTCTGCGTCTGGGCCAGCCACCGGAAAACGCGGTCGAACTCCTGCAGTCTGTGGACGGCGTTGTGACGGCGGAACAGCCGGAATATGGCAGTCCCGGAGAGTTTGATCTGGAACTGGAAGCCGGGCGGGATTCTAACCTCGTTCTGCAGTCCCTGATCGGACTGGGCATTCCCATTCTGTCGTTCAGCCAGCGCCGCAAGCAGCTGAATCAGGCCTTCATGGACCTCACCACACGAGGCGTTCGAACGTGATCAGCGGGACACGCACGCTCTTTAACTGGTCGCTGAAATCTGACGCGCAGGCTTTCTCTCCCCACATCGTGCGGCTGGGTTTCAGCGGCTTCATGCTGCTTGCGATTCTGGCGGCCTGGGCGGATTCGCTCGGTGGCATTGCTCCCGGTCTGAATTTCTTTGACTGGATCTGCCGCCTGAACGTGCTGCTGATTTCCGTGTCAGGTATCAGCTACTTCGTTTCGGCCGTGACGGAAGAGAAAGATTCGGGCAGTCTGGCGCTGCTGCGTCTTGCGGGCGTCTCTCCGCTGGCCATCATTCTCAGCAAATCAACATCGCGTTTGATAAGCTCGCTGATGCTGCTTTTGATTCAGCTGCCGTTTACGTTTCTGGCCATTACGCTGGGCGGCATTACCTGGCAGCAGATCATTTCCTCGTATCTGGCACTGGCGGCGTGGATGTGCCTGGTGGCCAACGTGGCGCTGTTCTGCTCAGTTCGCTGCCGCACGTCCGGGCGGGCGGCCACCTTTGCCTCTGCTTTGCTGCTGGCGTTCTTTGCCGCCGGGCCGGTGCTGCGTCAGGTGGCGACACTCAGTCTGCCGGCAGACGTCATCCAGGCGTGCCGCGGGCTGTACGAAGAGCAGCAACTGATGTCTGTGGTCACGCGTCTGGACGCGATCCTTCGCGGCAAGGTGGAAGTGACGTTCTTGAGCGCTCAGTTCTGGCGCAACGTGACGGCCGGCGGCGGCATGTTTCTGTTAAGCCTGCTGCTGTTCAATCGCTACAGCGATCCGACGGAAATGAATCCCCACGGCAAATCGGCAAAGGTGCGACGGTTCACCGTGGGCCGCTGCTGGAGACTGCCGCTGGTCTGGAAAGACTATCTGTTTTTTGCAGGCGGCAGCACGATCATGCTGCTGAAGTCGATCCTGTATGTGGGCGTTGTACTGGCGTTTGCGTGGTTTCACAATCTGCAGTCGCCGGGAGATGCCCGCTGGCTGTCGAGTGGTTTGCTGCAGAACGCCTTCTTTACGGTCGGCGGTCTGCTGACCGTGGAAATGCTGCTGTATGCCTCCAATACGCTGTTCATGGAAGCGCGCCAGTCTTCCATTGCCGCGCTGCGAATGCTGCCCTATCAGACGCCCGTGGTGCTGCTGCAGAAGGTGGGCGCATGTGCTCTGGCTCTGCTGCCGGGTGTCCTGATTCTCTTCCTGCTGTTTATGTATCGCTCAGACGTGTTCACCGCCAACGACAGCCTCCCGCAGCTGGCCGTGCTGTGGCTGTTCTTTACGCTGCTGTCCACTCATCTGACGGTGTTGCTTTCGCTGTACACGAAATGGGCTGCGCTGCCGATCGCCGTGGTGGTGTCGACCGTGAGCACGCCCTGCATTGGCGGGGCGGCCGCCGGACTGGCGACGGTCTCGGCGCAGGCCGCCGCGCTGAACGGCATCTCCTGGGGCATGTGGTTTGGCGTCGTTGTGAATCTGGTCTGGATGTGGTTATTCGTGCTGCTGCCGATCGAGCTTGAAATCGTCAACCGCTGGAACCGACTCAGCCGCGACTCCTGAGTGAGCCTGAGCGAAGTTCGCGGGGCGATCGCTGGCGACCTGCCCTGGCACCTCTCACGGGCGCAACTGCCCACTTTGCCAGACTGTCAGCCGGCGTTATGATCACGCGTCAAACAGCGGACAACGAGGAATCTGATGGCAGAAAAAACGTATCTGGCGGTCGATCTGGGGGGAGAAAGCGGTCGCGTTGTGGCGGGCCGGTTTGACGGAGCAAAGATCTCGCTGAAGCAGTATCACCGGTTTGCTAATGGCCCCGTCAATCTGGGTGGCACACTGCGGTGGAATTTGATCAGCCTGTGGAGCGAAATTCAGAATGGTCTGCGGGAAGCCGCCTCGCACCTGAACGGTTCGGCCGTGTCCGTCGGCGTTGATACCTGGGGGGTCGACTTCGTGCTGATGAACGGCAACGACGAGTTGCTGGGGCAACCGTGGAATTACCGCGACAGTCGCACGGACAACATGATTCAAAAAGCGTGCAGCCGAGTGCCGCGCGAGGAGATCTTTGCTGAGACCGGGCTGCAGTTCCTGCAGATCAACAGCCTGTACCAGCTGCTGGCCATGTGTGAGAGAGACCCGGAACTGGTGTCGCAGGCGAAACGCTTCCTGATGGTCCCCGATTTTTTTCACTGGTGTCTGAGCGGCAGTCGTGTGGTGGAATTTACCAACGCGACCACCTCTCAGCTGCTGAGCGCCCGCACGCGCGACTGGTCCTGGGACCTGCTGCGAAAGTTTGAAATACCGACCGACATGTTCCCGGAGATTGTCAGTCCGGGGACCAGTCTGGGAGGTTTGCGACCCGAGGTGGCAGACTTCACCGGTTTGGGCAGGCTGAATGTGGTGGCGCCTGCCACTCATGACACGGGAGCCGCCATTGCCGCCGTGCCCACTTCGCACACCGGCACACCCAGCTGGGCCTACATCAGCAGCGGTACCTGGTCCCTGATGGGCGTGGAAGTGCAGGACGCCATCCTGACGCCGGAGGCGCTGCAGTACAACGTGACCAATGAGGGGGGCGTGGACGGCACGTATCGCCTGCTGAAAAACATCATGGGGCTGTGGCTGGTGCAGCGGTGCAAAGTGGCGTTTGCTGCTCGCGGCCGTGACATCGATTACTCAGAACTCACACAGATGGCGTCGGACGCCGAGCCCTTTCGCTCGCTGGTCGATCCCGATCGCAGCGAGTTTCTCGGGCCCCCCGATATGACAACCGCGATTGCCGATGAATGTCGCCGCACGGGACAGCCCGTGCCGGAAACCGAAGGCCAGTTTGTGCGGTGTGCCCTGGAGAGTCTTGCGCTGAAATATCGCATGGTGCTCGGCTGGCTGGAAAACCTGACGGGCGTACCGGTGGAAGTCATACATATTGTGGGAGGCGGCACCCAGAATCAGCTGCTCAATCAGTTCACGGCGGACGCCTGCGGTCGTCCGGTGGTGGCCGGTCCAATTGAAGCGACGGCCCTCGGTAATGTTCTGCTGCAGGCCCGCGCCGCCGGCGATCTGTCATCTTTGGCGGAAATCCGCGAGGTCGTGCGTTCTTCTGAGACGCTGGGCGAATACACTCCCGCTCAGTCAGCCGCGTGGCAGGATGCCTGGGGCCGATTTCAGCAGATTTGTGATGCCTGATTCGGATTCTTCACAGTCCGTCTCGCCGTGTCTCATGATTGATTGAGGGTCTGCTGACGGTCTGACTCACAGCCTGTCCGCCTGATTGTCGGCTTGTTCTGACTTCTTCCCGGGACGGGTCAGCTATCCACCTGCGAGTGACCATCGTCCTCCTGTTGTTTTGATTTGTACGAAAAGCCAGACTCATGGGAATCTTTGATCGTCTCAAGGCCGGTCTGAAAAAGACCAGGGAAATCCTGCGAACTGATGTGCGGGATATTTTCAAAGCGGGCGACATTCTGGATGACGACCTGCTGGAAAATTTTGAAGGCCGTCTGATTCGCACCGACATGGGCGTGGCGGCCGCGGACCGCGTGATTTCCAAATTGCGCGAAGATCATGGTGGCCGCACGGTGGATGTGGATGCCGTCTGGGCGACCGTGCGTCAGGAACTGCGCGACCTGCTGAAAGGCGATGGAACCACACAGTGGGATCTTGACCAACCCCTGTCACCACTGGCCAAAGCGGACGAGGGGCCCACCGTCATTCTGGTGGCCGGTGTGAATGGCGTTGGCAAGACCACGTCGATTGCCAAGATCTCCAATCTGCTGCAGAAAAGCGGCAAGTCCATATTGCTGGCGGCCGGAGACACATTTCGAGCGGCTGCCGTTGAACAGCTGACGATGTGGAGTGAGCGACTGGGCTGCGAAATCGTCCGCAAAGAAAGCGGCGCTGATCCGGCGGCAGTGGCGTACGAAGGTGCCGCACGGGCGAAGGAACTGGGGGTCGACTATCTGATTGTGGACACCGCCGGCCGTTTGCAGACTCAAAAGAATCTGATGGACGAACTGGACAAGATTCGCCGTGTGATTCAAAAGGTCATTCCCGAAGCGCCGCACGAGAGTCTGCTGGTGATTGACGCCACGACAGGACAAAACGGGCTCTCGCAGGCGAAAAGTTTTTCCGAGGCGGTCGAGTGCACGGGGCTGGTGCTGGCCAAGCTGGATGGCACAGCTCGAGGCGGGGTGACTGTGGCCATCCGTCAGGAGATGGGTATTCCGGTCAAGTACATCGGCCTGGGAGAAGGCGTCGACGATCTGGCGCTGTTTGACCCGGATGGTTTTGTGGACGCTTTGTTCAAGGCTTAGCCGGCGTCATTGGTCAGAGGGGTAATTGCCCTGCGGTCGCCGCCGCTTCGCAGTCACTCGGCCGTTCCAAAACCATTGGCGGCAGAATACTGCGGGCCTGGGCCACGCTCTTACTGCTGCACATTCCTGAGGCTCGTTGCGCCCGCCTGCAGTGTCCGCCACCATTTTCGGCTCAGGCCACCGTGGAAGGCGATTGAGCGCATTCAAATGTGACGTCGGCTTCATCAATGGTATTCAGATACTGGCGAGCAATCCGGCACTTGATTCGCACACGTGTGGCTGTGTCATCGGTGTAGGTGCGGTCCAGCTCTTCGGCGTGCTGCGTGAGCCATGCCAGGAAACGACCATTGCCGCTGCTGGTTTCAAACTCGACTGTTGTGAAGCCGCCCGACAGTCGATTGGCCACGATGCCTGACAGCCGGTCGAGTCCCTCTCCGGTGGCCGCGCTAATGGTGGTGGTGTCTTCGTAGTGCCGTCGCAGCACGTCAATAAAGCTGCGATCAGGCACCTGGTCCACTTTGTTGAGCACCAGAATGACATTGCTGCAGTCGACGCCAATGTCTTCCAGGACCTGATAGCAAGTGTGAATCTGACGTTCGGCTTCCGGATTGCTGGCGTCGACCACATGCAGCAGCAGATCAGCGTGTCGCGCCTCTTCCAGTGTGGAGCGGAACGAGGCGACCAGATGATGGGGCAGGTTACGAACAAAACCCACCGTGTCGCTGAGCAGCACTTCGCCGTAGTTGTCGACATTCCAGCGACGCGTTCGTGTGTCCAGTGTGGCAAACAGTTTGTCTTCCACCAGCACATCGGCTCCGGTGAGGGCCCGCATCAGTGTGCTCTTGCCGGCATTCGTATAACCGACCAGTGAGACGGTTTGCTGGTCGCGGCGATGCGAAACTGTTCGTTCGCGACGGACCTCGACGTTTTTCAGTTTGGCTTTGAGCTCTGAGATGCGCTTGTCGATCAGCCGGCGGTCGGTTTCCAGCTGCTTTTCCCCCGGACCACGACCGGCGCCGATGCCCCCCGTGATTCGCTCCAGGTGAGTCCACATGCGTTTCAGCCGCGTGCGAAAATACATCAGTTGTGCCAGTTCGACCTGCAGCATGGCCTCATGCGTCTGAGCGTGGGTGGCGAAGATGTCGAGAATCACCTCACTGCGATCGACGATGGGCTTCTCGACCGCCTGCTCCAGTGCCCGGCCCTGGGAGGGAGTCAGGTTGTTATCGAACACCACCATCTCGGCGCCCGTGGTTTCGACCAGCAGCTTGAGTTCTTCCAGCTTGCCCGTGCCCAGACAGTGGGCCGGGTGCGGTTTGTCCCGGAACTGAACGATTTCCGCGACCACGTTGACGCCCGCTGTTTTGACCAGGCCTTTGAGCTCCTGCAGCGCATTGTCACGGTCAGGACACTCATCGGGATCAAAAACACCCGCCAGAACGGCCTTTTGGTTGGCGACTTTCAGTTCTTCGCGTTTGGGATCGCCCAAAGTGTATTCTCCGTAGCCGATTGGCCGAGACAGTCAGGACAGGTGGTCTATGATGGAGCTTTGTGCTCCACACCGGCGGGAAGAACGAACTGGCTGATCACAGTCGCTGTGCCAGGTCGCCTGATGCGGCCTCCTGCGGCCCTGTCCTGCGACCCCGTCTTTCCCGACTCCTATCGTATCGTCCCGCTGACACGGCGGGAACTGTTTTTGTTCGCAGACGCCCTCTGGAATCATGTCGAATCAACCGAAAGCCGTCGTTCTGATCAGTGGTGGTCTGGATTCTGCCACAATCATGGCCATTGCCCGCAGCCAGGGGTTTCAGCTGCACGGACTGTCGTTTGACTATGGGCAGCGGCATCGCTTTGAGCTGCAGTCCGCGGCGAGGGTTTGTCAGGCCAATGAGGCGGCTTCTCACGTCGTCTTTCCGGTGGCCACGGACATTTTTCGCGGCTCTGCGCTGACTAACGACATCGCTGTGCCTCATGATCGCTCCGAAGACGAAATGGGGGACGGAATTCCGGTCACCTATGTGCCGGCGCGCAACACCATTTTTCTGTCTGTCGGTCTGGGGCTGGCGGAGTCCATTGGTGCCTCGGATATTTTCATCGGCGTCAATGCGGTAGACTACAGCGGCTACCCCGACTGCCGCCCGGAGTACATCGAGGCCTTTGAACGCATGGCGAATCTCGGCACCAAAGCGGGTGTGGAGGGTCGGAAAATCACCGTTCATATGCCGCTGGTGTCACTGACGAAAGCCGACATCATTCGACAGGGGCTCTCGCTGGGTGTCGACTACGGACTGACGCACAGCTGCTATGACCCGTCGCCGGAGGGAGTCAGCTGCGGCAAGTGTGACTCGTGTCAGCTGCGACGGAAGGGTTTCGCCGAGGCGGGAGCCACAGATCCCATCGCTTATCAGTAGCCGCCGTGGTTTGTCTGACGTTCGTCGTGTTGTCTGCTGTTGGTGTGGTGGAGCTGCGTGTTCATTTCTGAAGTTTATGAGTCGTTTCAGGGCGAAGGGCCCTTTGCCGAAGAGCGAACGCTGTTCATCCGGACGTCCGGATGCAATCTGCGGTGTTCGTTCTGTGACACGCCATATACATCGTGGCAGCCGGAAGGTGAGCAGAGGTCACTGGACGAGCTGAATGCAGCCGTGCAGGCGTCGGACTGTCGTCATGTGGTTCTCACCGGTGGCGAACCCATGCTGGCCCCGCAACTGACCGAACTGACCGAGTTGTGTCGCGCGGCCGATCGCGTGATCACTATTGAAACGGCAGGCACGGTGAATCGCTCAGTGGAATGCGATCTGATGGCCATTAGCCCCAAGATGAGAAATTCCACACCGGAAGATCTCACGTGGTCCGCGCGCCATGAAGAAACCCGTTTTCAACCAGCCGTGATTCGTTCCCTTTACGCACGCTATACGGCCATCCTGAAGTTTGTCATCGACTCGCCGGCGGACGTTGCGGAGGTGAACGCTTACCTGCAGCAGTTTCCCGAGGTGAGTCGTGACAGTGTCTGGCTGATGCCGCAGGCCCGCACGCAGGAAGAACTGCGGGCCCGACAGCCTGTCGTGCAGGCCGCCGCCAAAGAGCACGGTTTTCGTTATTCGCCGCGGCTGCATATTGAACGCTTTGGCGACGTGCGCGGCGTGTGACCTCTGCCCGTCCGGGGCATGCCGAATCCACAGCCGTCTCCAGGGCTCGGCGAAAGGTGGGAGAGACAAGGGCCAGCTAGATGGACACGCCCGAGACGAGCACCCAGCGAGCCATCAGCAAAGCCAGCGTCAGACACACCCACCAGCAGGCTTTGCGGGCAAATGCGTTTTGGCGTGTGCGATGAAAAATGCCGATCGCCATGGCGGTGGCTAGCCCCTTAAAGACGATGGTCCGCATGGTGTCGCCCAGCAGCACATTGCCCACAGGATTGACTTCTGAAATCTGATTGGCCTGATGGGCCAGCAGAGTCCAGATCAGATCGATCACTGACATGCCGGCGATGAGCACCAGAAACCGATTGATCGAAACGTCCTGTTCTGTATGCGCCACGGCCACCAGTTCCTGCGGTCGTGCCGAAAGCAGGGTGCCAATGGAAACCACGAAGATCATCATCGCGGCGACAGTCAGGGGATAATTCCAACTGTTGAGACGACGCACGGCTGTGGCGGCGCCGCGATTTGCTGTCTCCATGTTGTGCAGCTGTTCCACGCGGGTATCGACGCGCTCTGCCAGTTCACCGTCGGGCTGCAGATTGCTGAGCCACGTCGTGGTTTCGGGCGTGACGCCCGAACGCACGCGGGGCAGGGCGGAGGTGAGCATCTGATCGCGTTCCGATCCGGGTTCCAGATTCAATGCTTCCAGTAGTTCATAGCCACCTTCCGAATGCCCCGCCGTGAAGGGAGGAGACGTCCGCGACAGACACACAACGCCGCCTGTGCTGAGAGCAAAGCTGACGTCTTTCATTTCACTGGCCGAAAGGCCAAAACTGATGCGCGAACCGGACATCGCTCCCGCGTTCAGTGACTGACCGCCATCCAGTTTGACATCGCGACGAAAGGGGCGGGGCACAGGCGGACCACCACGTCGCGTATTCGCCATGGCCAGCATCGATCCGGTCGGATCGTCAAAGCTCACGCGGCCGTTCTTCCAGAACAGCTTTGTGGTCTCCGGAAGATAGCGCCCTTCGAAAAACAGAAACCCCTTGCCAACGGGCACGCGTTCCATGTTGGTTGCCGGAGCACCCACGGACATTGTGTGCACTGTGTCCATGCGGGAAGCCCCGCCACCATCCGCCGCCAGTCGATGATCGGTTGAGACACCAGCGGTGAGATCGAGCGCCAGTGGCTGGCGTGCTTCTGTCTGTGCCAGCTGACTTAACTGAAGCTTAACAGACACGTCTGCCGTGTTTGACGTGAAGGCGAGCAGAAGTGCGATCACGTTCCCTGTGAATAACATTTGAGTCTTTCAGATTCAGCGAGGAAACAGAATTTTCAGGCCTCGCCCGAAGCCCTGCGAATGGTTCCTACCATCCAGCTGCTAACAGGCCGGAGCCGGCCTGGGGTGACTGCAGATTCGCCGTTCGTCGGTGATTCTTGCTGGCAATCCGTCGAGATTATCCGGTTTGCATGCAGACGATCTTCTGTTTCCTTACACTCCTGTATCCCGGTTGATTCTTTCATCAAAACGAAAAGAAAACCTGGAATTCCGTGATCCTTGTCTGCTTTGTTTCTGACTTACAGACATCTTCAGCAAAACCTAATGCGACGTCCTCATAGAAATTGAGACACGTTCTTGGTGGGAATCTCGGGCGGGCGGAAATATCGGATGACAGAGAATTCAGCAATCCCAAGTGGAAGTGATTCTGGAGGTCAGGCAGACCCCCGTTCAACCGAGGTTCGCGCTTCTGGTCGCGCTTCTGGTCGCACTTCCGGCAGTACCCCGCAGACGCTGGAAGCGGTGCCGACTGGTCGACTGGAGTTGATCGCGCGGCAGTTGGTGGAGGGATTGATGATGGGACGGCATCGCAGTCCCTTCAAGGGGTCAAGTGTGGAATTTGTGGAGCACCGGGAGTATTACCCCGGTGATGAAATCCGCCATATTGACTGGCGTGCCTACGGCAAGACGGGGCGCTATTACATTAAAGAGTTTGAAGACGAAACCAGCCTGCGGTGTCATTTACTGGTGGATGCCAGTGGCAGCATGGCATACGCCGGAAAGTCGGTGAGCAAGTTTCGCTATGCGTCCGCTCTGGCGGCGTCTCTGGCCTGGCTGCTGCTCAGCCAGAGAGACTCCGTCGGACTGATCACCTATGACTCACAGATTAAAGATCAGTTGAGACCATCGAGCAATCGCGACATTTTTCGGCAGCTGACCGATGTGCTGGAAGCGACGGCCCCCGGAGAAGACACCGGGCTGGCGGCCGTCATTGAATCCGCGCTGCCAACCATCCGGCGGCGCGGTCTGATCATGCTGATTAGTGATTGCTTCGACTCTCTGGAGGCCCTGGAGACAACCCTGCAGCGGTGTCGTCATGCCCGACACGAAGTGGTCGTGTTTCAAATCGCGGCCGACGAAGAAACCGAGTTTCCTTTCGATCGGCCGACTCAATTTCGAAATTTGGAAGAAGCGGGTCACCGTCTGCTGGTGGATCCCGCTCGATTGCGGAAAGAGTATTTGCGTCAGTACAACGCGTTTTCAAAAGGGCTGGCAGAACTGTGCGGCACGCTGGCGATCGACCATACGGTTGTTCGCACATCACAGCCGCTGCAGGATGTGCTGGGCAACTGGCTGGCGGAGCGAATGGCACTGCTGGCCAATCGTCGCTAAGTGAGCAGAGAGAACCATGAACCGTCAATTCTTCGTGCGCCGACTGGCGCTGTTCATGCTGGTGTGTACATCACTGGCTATTGCTGATGATCGTCGTCCGAGAGTTGTGGCGCCGGAACGCGTAGGGCTGTCCGCCGAAAAACTTTCTGCCGTCGATACGGCGATGAAGCAGTTGATCGCAGACAGCAAGCTGCCAGGTGGGGTTGTCCTTGTGGCTCGACATGGCCAGGTGGCTTATCTGAAGTCATTCGGAAAAAAGGACGTGGCCGGCGATCAGCCGATGACCATCGATACCATCTTTCGCATCTATTCCATGTCCAAAGCCATCACGTCTGCGGCCGCCATGATTCTGGTCGACGAGGGGAAGCTGGCGCTCGACGATCCGATCGCAAAATACATCCCGGAGTTTAAAGACGTCCAAGTTTACAAAGACTCAGGCAATGTGGCGCCAACCCGTCCGCCCACTGTGCGCGACTTGCTGCGACACACGGCTGGCCTGACGTATGGCGTCTTCGGGAACTCGGCGGTGGATCAGCAGTACCGCGCTGCCGGTGTGCTCAGCCCGGAATCCACGCTGACGGAGATGGGGGCGACCGTCGGAGGGCTGCCACTGGAGTATCAACCCGGCAAAGGCTGGAAGTACAGTGTGGCGTCGGACGTACTGGGCCGCGTTGTTGAAGTGGCGTCCGGGAAGACGCTGGCCGAGTTTTTCCAGACGCGGATTTTTGAGCCGCTGGGAATGGTGGATTCCGGGTTCTTTGTGCCGGCCGAAAAGCTGGACCGCTTCGCCACCAATTACAATCGCAGCGGCCAAATTTTGACGCCCATCGATGTGCCTGTCTCCAGCACCTATCGCACGCCCGCAAAACTGGCGTCCGGTGGGGGAGGTCTGGTGTCGACGATCGCCGATTACTATCGGTTCCTGCAGATGGTGGCCAACGGCGGAACGTATGGTGCCCAGGGAGAAAAACGGCTGTTGTCCGAGCAGTCGGTTCAGCTGATGACCACCAATCAACTGCCGGAAGAAGCCGGCTGGGTGCGATTTGGTCCACAGATACGCAGGGGCGTGGGGTTTGGTCTTGGGTTTTCTGTCCGGGCGGAAATGTCCGCGTGGGATCCCGATGGGCGTGTGGGAGAATATGGCTGGGGCGGCGCCGCCAGCACGCACTACTGGGTATCGCCCAAAGATGATCTGATTGTCATTACGATGGAGCAGGTGATGCCTTACTCGTTTTCCACAGAGTTCGCCGTCAAGAAGCTGATCTACGATGCCATCGTGGCCCCATAACATGGCCCCATAACGTGCCTCGATTGCGCAACAAAAAAGAGCCGTCGGTCCTGACCGACGGCTCTGCTTTTTTGCAGGCGGATGAAAGTGACTACCAGATCTGAATACGATCGCCTGGCTGTTTGTAGAGTTTGTCTCCAGCCTTCACGTCAAACGCTTCGTAGAATGGATTGAAGTTGATGACAGGGCCGTTGGCACGAAACTGCGAGGGCGAGTGAGGGTCGATGACCAGTCGTCGCACAAGGTCTTCATCGCGATACAGCCGTCGCCAGATCTGACTCCAGCCCAGGAAGAACCGTTGTGGTCCGGTGAAGCCGTCGATCACAGGCGCTTCTTTGCCTTCCAGTGAAAGAATGTAGGCCTTGTAGGAAATGGCCATGCCACTGAGGTCGGCAATATTCTCACCCAGCGTCAGGCGACCGTTGAGTGGCTTATCGCCCAGGACGGTGTACGACTCGTACTGGTTGACAAGCTGGCCGCTGAGTTTGCGAAACGCGTTCAGATCGTCTTCGGTAAACCAGTTCTCAAGGTTTCCATCACCGTCGTACTTACTGCCCTGGTCATCGAAGCCATGGCTGATCTCGTGGCCGATGACAGCTCCAATGCCGCCATAATTGACCGCATCGTCCGCTTCGGCATTGAAGAACGGTGGCTGCAGAATGGCGGCCGGAAAGACAATCTCATTTTTGGTGGGGTTGTAGTAAGCGTTGACGGTCTGCGGCGTCATCCCCCACTCTTCCTTATCGACTGGTTTGCCCAGTTTGTCGATGCCTCGCTGATGCTGGAACAGGGCTGCGCGACGCATGTTTCCAATCAGATCGTCGGGGCTGATTTCGAGCTTCGTGTAATCACGCCACTTGTTGGGGTAGCCGATTTTGGGCGTGATCTTGTGCAGCTTTTCCAGCGCACGCTCCTTGGTATCGTCGGACATCCATGTCAGATCTGCGATGCTGATCTCGTAGGCCTTCAACAGGTTCTGAACGAGCTCGTCCATGCGACGTTTGGCTTCGGGCTTGAAGTGGCGTGCCACATAGATTTTGCCCAGCGCTTCACCCAGAATGCCTCCCGTTTGATCCACGCCACGCTTCCAGCGGGGACGCTGCTCCTGCACACCGCCCAGCTGGCGGCGGTACAATTCAAAACTGGCATCTGCAAAGTCTTTGGGCAGATAGCTGGCCGCCCCGTCCAGTATGTTGAACTTCAGATACTGTTTGGCGGTCTCCAGAGACAACTCCGTACCCAAAGCATCCAGTTCCTCGAAGAAACTGGGGGTCATCACGTTAATTTCCACCAGGTCAGGCACGCCGGCCGCTTCAAAGAAGGCCGCCCAGGGCAGGGTGGGAGTCAGTTCAGGCAGGTCCTTGACGTAATATTTGTTGTAGCGTTTCTCAGCGTCGCGAAGCTCTGTACGGGACCACTGTATGTTGGCCAGTCGGGTTTCCAGCTGCAGAATTTCTTTGCCCGCCTGCGGGCCATCGGGAATACCGGCCAGCTCAAACAGACGTGCGATATAAGCTTTGAAGGCTTCCCGCGCCGCCTGATACTTTTCATCGTCCTTCAGGTAGTAGTCGCGATCCGGCAGGGATGTGCCCGCCTGAATGATGACGGCCAGGTTGCGGGAACTGTCTTTCGCATCAACCGTTACACCAAAACCAACCGGGCCACCGACCCCGATCGTGTTCAGGTATCCCAGGTGACGAAAGACGCTTTCCATGTCGGTGAGTGCATCGATTTTGTCCAGCTCTGCCTGAATCGGGGTGATGCCTTTTTGCTCGATCAGTTCTGTGTTCATGAAGCTGGCGTAAAAGTCACCCACCTTCTGAGCTTCCGGGTTGTTCGGATTTTTGCGGGCGTCTTCAATGATCGCGCGGATGTTTTCCTTGGCCGCGTCATCCAGCGCCGTGAACGAGCCATAGTTGGACTTGTCCGATGGAATCTGATTGCTCATCAGCCAGCGGCCATTCACGAAGCGGTACAGATCATCCTGCGGGCGAACCGAGCGGTCGAATCCGTCAAAATCGATGCCCGAAATGGGGTCATCGGCGGCTGCAGGCAGCAGCAGGCAGGCCAGCAGAGTGAGGGGGGTCAGGCGTATCACGGAGCATTCCTGTGCAAAGTGGAAGAGGGTCGGCGACACCGGTCGCCGACCGAGGAGCCAAGCATTCTGCGCCATTGCTGTGGGGTCTGCAAACTGACGCACGGTCATGACATATGTTCTCAACGAATGTCCGGCGCGCCAGACAGCTCCTCGGCGATGGCACCATCCACTGCCAGACGGATTGCCGATGCGTGTGTTGAATTCCACTCCCGCGACGTTCGCTGGCGGTCGGTTGGCCCGTCGTTCAGAGGTTTCCGGGCAGCGCGAGGGCAACAAATCGCCCTTCAAAACCGGCCATCTGTTGGCCGTCTAACCAAAGCGTCGATGCGGCCGTGACGCGCCCGCGGCCTTTGCGGCGGATGCCGGAGGTAAAGCGGTCCCACGAGTCGAGGTCTTCGGCCACGGCCAGCGCCTCGAAATCGGCCGTGATGGGCCGATCATACGTCATGCTGTTTTGCGAGATCACCAGACGCGTCGACAGCCTGGCAGCTCGCAGGCGCAGCAGGACGAGCGTCCACGCGGCCAGCGTCGCTACGGCCGCCGCGCTGCCGCCAAATACGGTTTCCCGATGATTGATGTTTGGCTGCAAAGGGGCGGACAGCTGAACGCGATCGGTATCCGCCTGCACAACCGAGACTCCCATCGCAGCTGTGATGGGAATTTGCGCGTGAATATAGCGCTCAATGTCACTCACAGTATCGGCCTGACGTCAGGGGTCTTCATAAACTTCGGGGCCATCAAGGAAGGCCAGCGTGAAGCCGATGAACCAGAAATCCGAGTCCCGCCCGTCGGTCGTGAAATGGTACTGGGCACTTGCCGTCAAACGCAGGTCGCTGGTCAGCCAGTAATGCATCCCCAGTTCCGGATAAACGGACGCCATAAACTCCGGATCCGCTTTGCGTTCTCCACGTTCGTCAATGCTGCCGTCGTCGTCGTTGTCACGGCCGTCGGTCACCGCCAGTGTGCTGTTGGTGTTGCCGCCGATAAACGTGCCGATGCCGGCAAAGGGAGCCAGTCGCGACGGAGACTGGGCTCGCAGGCCCAGGTCGAGTCCGGCGAACCAGTCTTCGGCACCCGTGCCCACCAGACCTTTGAGCCCGATGCGTGATTCGACCGCCGGGTGGGCGTATTCAAAGCGACCAATCTCAGCGCCCAGCGCTGTCGGTTCGTCAGCGCCTGCAGCTCCAAAGTAGTAGCCGCCACGGCCATCCACATAGCGGGCATCGCTGGCCTGCTTGATCATGCGGGCCACTTTCTCGCCCTCATTGCCGGAATATGGTTTGTCATATTTGGCAGCGTACACCTCATCATCCATCGCCCACCGCGACGTACCGATTCCGGCACAGCCCGAGCAGGCCAGGATGGGCAGGACGGCGACCAGGGCGGTCGGCAGATTGAGGAACACGATGACCCGCATGTCGGAATGGCTGGGGAGAAAGAGCAGAGAGAGAGGAGTGAATTCCGAACACCGCAGGCTATGTCAGGATCGCCAAACAGGTCAACGCGAAGTTTCGGCCGCGGACGGAGCGGTTTGTCGATGCGCAACCTGTTGTCGTATTTTGTGTTGCGTGATGGTCGGCCGCCGCGGCCCGAGTACGCCCGCGTGGCAGCGATCGTCAGATTGATGCGTCCTGGGCAGAATTCCTGGGCTAGGTTGCAGTGTTGCCCATTGTCAACGCACCCCTTCCGCCCGACGCATCGCTACAACCCCTACGAACGTCCCATGACTGCTGCCTCTGTTTCGTGTGAATTGACGCCCGCCGACAATCGCTCTGCCCTCACCACCCGCATTCTGTGGCTGTGCGTGTTTGTGATGCTGGGACTGGTGGTCATGTCACGCAGCAAAGCGGATCCGGATTTGTGGGGGCACGTGACCTATGGGAAGGAAGTCATCCGCGATGGCCATCTGCATGAGCACACCACCTGGTCTTATGCGGTGGACGACTTTCGCTGGGTCAATCACGAGAACATCGCCGAACTGATGCTGGCCACCGCTGATCGAGTGGGCGGTCAGGCAGGACTGCTGCTCGTCAAGTCTTTGCTGACACTGGTGGTGCTGGGGGTGCCGGTGTGGGTGGCCTGTCAATTTGGCGCCGGTCTGCTGACCTGTTTCGCGATTGTCGTGATGCTGTCATTCAATATTTCGTTTCACTGGCTCGTGCGACCTCACATGCTCAGCTATGCGTGCGGCGCTCTGCTGATGGGGCTGGTCGCCATCGGCCTGCCGGGGGCCGTCCGCCAGCGAAAGTCGGGCGAGCGGTTTGGCAAAGTGCTGTGGCTGGTGCCGCCGCTGATGTGCTTCTGGACCAACTCACACGGCGGTTATCTGGCCGGCATGGCCATCCTGATGGCCTGGCTGGGACTGGACGCCATCGAACTGTTGTTCACGCGCGACGAACGCTTCTGGCCGACCGTGCGTCATCACGCGGTGCTGTACGCGGCAACGGTTATCGCCTGTCTGATCAATCCGTACGGACTGGAGCTGCACACCTGGATGCTGTCGTCACTGGGCCGTCCGCGACCGGAAATCAGTGAGTGGGCGCCCCTGCCACTGCTGAGTGTGGATGGACTGCCGTTCTGGGGACTGGCACTGGCAGCGTTCCTGTGTTTGAAACGCACGCAGCAGGCAATTCGCTGGCCTGGTCTGATTGTGACCGCTCTGCTGGCCTGGCAGGCCGTGAAGCATCATCGTCATCTGCCGTTTGTGGCCATGATGGCGGCCATCGTTCTGGCACCGCACATCGAATCCGTATTCCAACAGCTGCTGTCTTCGTTCCGCGCTCGTCTGCCGCAGAATGTCACGTCCACACCATCAACCCAATCAACGGGCCGCGGTGGCCTGCTGATTCCCGCCGTGCTGCTGATCGCCCTGTGCGCCGCTCAGTATCCGCGCCAGGCGATGCTTCACGTTGACAAAAACTACTACCCGGTCAGTGCCATGCAGTACATGGCCGATCATGAACTTGAGGGCAACGTGTTCGTCACGTTCAACTGGGCGCAGTACGCTTTGGCCGTGTTCTCCGACAGCAGCCCGCAGTCACGAATTGCCTTCGATGGGCGATTTCGTACGTGCTACCCGCAGGACGTGATCGACATGTATTTTGACTTCATCCTTGGTGATCTGCCGCAGGATGTGCGTTACCGGGAACAGGCGTCCGGCCCGTTCGACCCCACGCGGTGCCTGGATTACAAAAATCCGAATCTGGTGCTGTTTGAACGCAGTCGGAAAAACTGCGTGACGACCATGGAGTCTGTCAGTGGCGAATGGTGTCTGCTGTATCAGGACAGCCTCGCCCAGTTGTGGGGGCGTCGCACAGTTTACGATGATTCGTCACTGGACACTTTTCTACCACCAGGCGAGCGTCATATCTCGGACGACGAGCAGCAGGAATCTGTGGCCTGGCCCGCGTTTCCCGTGTCCTCCGCCGCTCGACAGCTGGCCGGTCGCCCAGCATCCGACATTCGCTGAGCGGGTGACGGCCGTTTCTGAGTCGACACACGGGATGTCCCGCCACCTGTCCTGACATCTGCCCGTTGAGACATTGAGCAGCGACGATTAGGATCGCCCGTGTGACTGTTCCTTTTGCGGGAGTCTGCTGATGCGATTGCTGATCCTGTGCGCGGCGCTGTGTGGGCCGCTGAAGGCTGATGAGGCGAACAAACCGTCCGACGTCGGGACCATATCTCAGCCTGGGGTTGTCCCACTGCGACCGGAGTCCGGCCGATACGTGGAGATCGAAGACGGCTTCATGGTGCCCTATCAGGTGCAGATTCCCGGCACGGATCAGAAGATCTGGATGGAGCCGATCCCGGGGGGTGAGTTTGTGATGGGCAGTCCGGACGATGAGTCGGGCCGCACGGCCATCGAAGGGCCACAGACCCGCTGGCGCACGGCGCCGTTCTGGATGAGCCGCTGCGAAATCACGCAGGGACAGTTTCGGCCGTTCATGAATCTGTACAGCGTGTTTCGGTCGGCCGAGTTTCGTCGCTTCACGGCTCTGGACAGTGACGATTTTCGTACCCGGCATGAAACGGTCGACGCGGTCACTGCTCCGACGCAGTTGTACGAGCCGGACTTTCACTTTGAGTATGGCAAACAGGACGACATGCCCATGGTGACCGTCACGCAGTATGCGGCACGGCAATACTCCAAGTGGCTGTCGGCCGTGACCCAGTCTTCGTTTCGGCTGCCCACCGAGTCCGAATGGGAGTACGCCTGTCGTGCCGGCTCCAGCACGCGTTTCCACTTTGGAGACGACGAACGACAGCTGGCGGACTACGCTTGGTTCTTTGACAACGCGGCCAACGAGGGGCCTCAGGTGGTGGGGCAGAAAAAGGCCAATCGCTGGGGCCTGCACGACATGCACGGCAACGTGGCCGAATGGGTGCATGACCATTGCGCTGCGTATGAGACATCCGCTTTGGTTCGCGACGCCCAGCGTGACTTTGTCGATGTGGGGCGGCTGGATCCCAAGGCGGTCCGCGGCGGATCGTTTTCTTCCCCGGCGGATGCCTGCCGCAGCGCGGCCCGCCTGCCGTCGGACCACGACGAGTGGCGGGAGTATGATCCGGACCTGCCCAAAAGTCCGTGGTGGATGGCCAGCGACATTGCCCGCAGTATCGGGCTGCGCCTCGTGCGTCCACTGCAGCCGCTTTCCAGGGATGATCAGGCCGTCTTCTGGGGGCCTGGCAATCGAGACACATTTGTGGACGTGCAGGATCGCATCAGCGAAGGACGAGGTTCCATTGGCCGCGTCAGTCGAGAACTGATGCTGGCGATCGCCGCACGGCAGGCCCGTCGTAAAGCGGAGCAGGAGGCCAAAATTCGGCACGCCGCGGAAGTTCGTCG
This sequence comes from Planctomycetaceae bacterium, assembly GCA_024742875.1. Classification (GTDB taxonomy): domain Bacteria; phylum Planctomycetota; class Planctomycetia; order Planctomycetales; family Planctomycetaceae; genus Fuerstiella. The sequence continues at coordinate 106,803 of JANSXP010000001.1, forward strand.
CCGCCAGCAGGGGCGTTGATGGGGACTTGCAAAGTTTGCGAATGGCTGCGACCGCGGTTACCATCGCACTCCCGCCCGAATTCCTTCCACCAGATTGAAACTATGCCATCTGTTGCTCGCTGGCTGACCGCCACGGTACTGACGATTTTCTGTGGTCCTGCTTCTGCCTTCACGCTGCTGACTGCCGTTCCGACGCCGACGGCCTCTCAGGACAAACCGAAGAACGTGGCCCTGAATCGCCCCGTCACATCGAAGTCGGAACAGAAGCCCAACTTCCGTCGTCTCCTGACCGATGGTCGACTGGGGACGCGATTTTGTCCCTCTGGACCGCAGACGGATGAGTGGGTGACCGTTGACCTGAAGCGGGCCAAATCCATCGCCAACATCCGGCTGCACTGGGAAAAGCTGGAAGGCGTGGCTTATCGCTACATCGTGGAGGCGTCAGCTGACAACAGAGCGTGGACCACGATTGTCGATTTCTCAGACAACATTCAGCCTGGCGGCGTGCACACGCACGCGGTTACGGCAAAGGATGTGCGTTATCTGCGCACCACGTTTCTCGGCTCCAGCACGGGCGCCTGGGGATCGATCCGCGAATTGGAAGCGTCGCCCGGGGAATTGCCGGATGTGAGCACGCTGGCCGCCGTTGATGCGCCCGTTCTGCCGACCCTTGATGATGTCAAAGTTCCTGAAGGCTTTCGCGCGACGTTGTTTGGTGTGCCCCCCAGGGTGAATTATCCGGTTTGTCTGACGGCGGCGGCCACGGGCGAAGTGTTTGTGGGCGTGGATGACCAGGGCTCGCTGGGCAAGGAATCCGGTCGCGGCAAGGTGTTGCGATGTATTGATACCGACGGCGACGGCACGGCCGACCAGATCAACGAATTTGCCCGCATGGATCACCCGCGGGGGCTGGTGTATGACAACCGTTCATTGTGGGTGCTGCACCCGCCGTTTCTGACCGTGTTCCGGGATACTGACGGAGATGGCACCGCGGATGAGAGTGAACGGCTGATTGAAGGCATCAGCACCGAGGAAGTGGCCAAACGCGGAGCCGACCACACGACCAACGGCATTCGTCAGGGGATTGACGGCTGGATCTATATTGCCGTGGGAGACTTTGGTTTTCAAAAGGCGGTGGCCGTTAAAGACGGCACCGTGCTCAGTCGTCGTGGGGGCGGCGTGGTCCGCATTCGGCCTGACGGCACAGAGATGGAGGTCTACTCCTGGGGGCAACGGAACATTCTGGATGTGGCCATTGATCCGCAGATGAATCTGTTCACCCGTGACAACACGAACGACGGCGGTGGCTGGGATATTCGCCTGTCGCACGTGATGCAGACGGCCCATTATGGCTATCCGTCGCTGTATAAGAACTTCAGTACAGAGATCATGCCGCCACTGGCCGACTACGGCGGCGGATCCGGCTGCGGGTCCATGTATTTTCAGGATGATCGCTGGCCGGAACCGTTTAACGATCTGCTGCTGACCTGTGACTGGGGCCGCAGTGAAGTCTTCAGTCACGACCTGCCCGCCCATGGTCCCACCTTTGATGCTCAGCAGGACACCTTTGTCCGCATCCCCCGGCCGACCGATATCGATGTGGATGCCAGTGGCCGCATGTACGTCAGCAGCTGGAAAGATGGCCGCTTCAGCTACCAGGGAGAGTACATTGGCTTTGTCGCGCAAATCGTGCCTGAAGGTTTTACACCACAGCCCGCGCCCGATGTGGCATCACTGAAAGTTGGCGATCTGGTGCAGGAGCTCCGATCTCCGTCGGCCGCCATGCGACAGCACGTGCAGCGGGAGATTCTGCGGCGATTTGGTGATCGCCTGAAGAGTGATGCGGCGGATCGCACCAAAGACGAGCAGCAGATCGCGACGCTGCTGGCCGTGATGGCGGCCGACGCCAGCGAGAATCTTTCGTCGCGCGTCATTGCCGTGTACACGCTCAAGCAATTGCTGGGAGCCAGCAGCCATTCTCTGCTGGCAGATCTGATGTCAGACGATCAGCTGGCCGAACATTGCCTGCGCGCCATGGCGGATCGCACGTCAGAGCCGGGGGTCGACACGCAGTTGTTCGTCAACGCGCTGGCTCATCCGAATCCCCGCGTTCAGGCGGCCGCTCTGATTGGGCTGGGACGGCTGAAGGGGGCTGCTGGCGATTCTGATGTCAATTCGGTGGCGGACAGCATCCTGCCGATGACGAAGTTTGCTGCGTCCACGACCGAAGGCGACGACTGGCGAACCCCCCATCCGGAACGCGTGATTCCTCATCTGGCCGTGCAGACTCTGGTGCGGCTGCAGGCAGTGGACGCCTGTCTGGCGGCGCTGACCAGTCCCTACCGCGATGGCGCGTTGTGGGCGCTGCGATCGATGCACAGCCAGCAGGCGGTGGACGGACTGTTCAAAGTCCTCAGCACGCAGCGGGACCCGCAGTTGCGCAAAGACGTGTGGGCCACGCTGATCCGCCTGTATCACACAGAGGGAGCGTTTGTGCCGGGCAGTCCCAAATGGTGGGGCACCCGACCAGACACCACCGGGCCCTACTACGACCGCGAGACCTGGGAACAGTCTGATCGCATTGCGGCTGCCGTCAAAGTGGCACTGGGCGAAGGCGACAAGTCGCTCAACGAGTTTCTGACGGCCGAGCTGTCGCGGCATGTCGTGCGTTTGAAGGGATTGAGCCAGACAGAGCTGATGGCCAGCCAGGAGCCGCAGCAGGCCATCCAGTTGCCTGCCGTTGATCCTGACAATCCCGCGCAGATCGCCAATATGTCGTGGGATGCTGTTCTGCAGCAGACGCTGGACTGTGAAGGCACGGCGACTGCCGGTGAAAAGCTGTTCCGCACGCAGTCGTGCGTCAACTGTCATACGTTTGCCAATGGGCAGCAGCCCAAAGGGCCGCATCTGGTCGATATCGGGAAACGCTACAGCAAAAAAGAGCTGATCGAATCCATCGTCCAGCCCAGCAGGAAGATTGCGCAGGGGTTTGACACGTGGGTCTTTGTGATGGCCAGCGGTAAGACGCACACCGGGTTTGTCGTTCTGGAAAGTGCGGAGACCGTCACCATTCGGCAGACGGACGGCCTGAGTCGTGAATTGCTGCAGGACGACATCGATGACCGACTGAAGCAGGAAATCAGTATGATGCCCAAAGGCGTGGTGGGCAATCTGACCACACAGCAGCTGGCCGATCTGATCGCCTGGCTGCAAACGCTGAAATAGGCGTCGTGCCCTGCCGATGCTTTCTCAAAGTCGCGTCGTCGAGCGGACACAACATCTTCGGTGGCGGTGAGGCGTGGAATAATGGGGCCACTCGTTTTCGTGGGTTGGCTGATTTGCCGGACCAACTCGTGTATCCTGCCGGTACGACGTACAGCCCGTGCTGACTGCCTGAGACAGGACCCCTCCCGTGATCAATTTTCGAGCCACCGCCTTTCTGACGCGATCTGTGCGGCAGGATTCCCGTCTGCTCAGCCATCACGGTATGCGTGCCGGACTGGCCCTGTTGATCCTGTTCCTGTTCTACACACAGATGCAGATGACGAGCCTGCGGGGGGCCGTCGGGGCCGGTTTTGCTCAGCAGGTGGTGCAGTGCTGCTACTGGTTTTTGACCATTCTGGGGGGCATCCACTTCAGCAGTACAATTGCGGAAGAAAAGGATGAGCAGACCCTCGCGCTGCTGAAGATGACGGGCGCTTCCGGATTTTCGATTCTCGCGGGCAAGTCCCTGCCGCGACTGGCGGTGGCCGTCCTGTTCCTGTTTGTCGTGGCCCCGTTTTTTCTGCTGTCCATCACGCTTGGGGGCGTGCTCACACTGGGCATTGTGACGTCCATGCTCAGCATGATGACTTACGCTTTCATGCTCGGACAGCTGGGACTGTTCGCCAGCGTGCTGGCCTCCAGCACACGCCGCGCGTTCACGCTCACATGCATTTTGTGGCTGGTGTTTGAATTGCCACACTGGTGGGCGGGCCTGATTGCGGCCTCTCTCGACTATCTGTTTGGCTCCGGATTCGCAGAGAATTTTTTGCCCTGGTGGTCCACGCTGTCGTCCTTCAGTCTGGTCAGCAATCTGAGCAGCACACTGCTGGCTTTTCAGCCGGAAGAAGTCTGGCAGCCGTATATGACGTATGAAGTCTGCGTGGGCGCCTGTTTCTTCTTTATCAGCTGGCTCGTGTTTGAACCGTGCACCAGTCGCGCTGTGAGTGAAGGCCCAACGGCTCAGATCACGCGGGGCGATGCGGGCAGCGTGCGGGACAATTCCCGCCCCCATCTGGATCCGGTGGCATGGAAGACGTGGCGCTTTCTGTCCGGCGGCTGGCCGTGGCTAATCGTCCGCGCTGTGGTGGCGCCGGTCGTGATTTTTGCCGTGAGCTATGCTCTGGCGCAGATTTTTGGTGTGACCTTTGACGGCTGGGTGGTCGTGATGGGGGCGCTGTATATTGGACTGGCGTTCTGGCTGATTACCATCGCGCGGATGCTGGGGCGGTGCTTCAGCGAAGAAATTCACGGCGAGACACTGGCCTCTTTGGTGATGTTGCCTCGTCGCACGGGATATACGTTCTGGAGTCTGGTGAAAGGTGTGATTCCCGCCATCCTCGCCTCATCGGTGACCTTCGCCATTTCTATGGGACTGCTGCTGCTGTGGGTCATGGTGGACGGCGAACTGGATGAGTTGCTGGAGGCGATGGTGCAGCCCTGGCTTTGGCATTTCCTCACCTGGGTGGCCGTCACGGCTCATTTGGGCGTGCTGCTGACCACTTATATCCGCTTTGGCGGGATGCTGCTGTCGGTGGCGATCTGCTGGTTTGGCATGCCCATTTTATGCGGCATGTCGATCGCTTTGGTCCTGTCGGGCGGCGGCGGTGGTGGCCGCGAGTTTTTTCAGTATCTGATTCCCTTCGGACTGATCGTTTTTGAAGTCTTCATGTGTGCCATTTTGCAGCGTCAGATTCATGATCGTTTGATTCTGCTGGCCGGCAAATAGTGTGATGAAAAAAGTGCTTTGCTGGCGGGCCAGGTCAGCAGTGGCCGGTCGACGGGCGTTTTCGACGACGATCCGGGCGACTCTGCTGGGGTTCAGTTTGTGGGCAGCCCATTGGGGGTACGCCCAAACTCAAACCCGAACCCAAACACCAGCCGAACCGCAGGTTGCCGCCAGCGGGCACCCGTCTTTGAACGAGCGTACGCCGCGAGTGCCGCACAGTGCCGCGCGAGACTGCTTCTTGCAGCGGTTTGACCGGATCTGTGCACAGGGATTTGTGGACACCCAGCGAGCCGGCGCCACCGGGGTGGGTTACACGCTGGAGTCATTGCTGCAGATTCCGGAGAACAACAGTCCCCGTGGTGACTTTATGGGCATGGAAATCAAAGCCCATCGCCTGACAGAGCGAACGACGGAACCACGCAAAAAAGTCAACCTGTTCCTGAAGGAGCCCGTCTGGAACGATGACCTGACAACTGCCGAACGCATTCGCCGTTTCGGTTACACCAGCGTGTCCGGTCGCCCGGCGTGGTATCAGTCTGTGACCTGTGATCTCAACGATCGGGGCCTGAAGCTGCATGTGGATCGGGAGCGACAGCGGGTGGCTCTGCTGCGGCACAATGGCACGATTGCCCTCTGGCCCTTTTCCGTGCTGCGGCAGCGGTTACAGGAAAAGCTGCGAGAAGTTGTGTTCGTCGGGGCGAAGGCCAGGGACACAGGGACCGGCGAGCAGTTTCACTACACGAGTGTCATCTGGTGCGCCGAGCCGTCACTGGATGGCTTTCTGGAGGCGCTGGAGCAGGGCGACGTGATTGTGGAGCTGCGGATGCACGTCAGGGCCTCGGGCGGCGGACGGAATCATGGTACCGCATTTCGCATTCGACCAGATCGGCTGGGCGATCTTTACAAATTCAAAATGCCATGTCGGCCGCTGATCAGGCAATCAGCGACCGACGGGCAGTGATCCGCTACCACAGCCGATAGGCAGTGATCCGCTATCACAGCCGATAGGCAGTGATCCGCTATCACAGCCGATAGGCAGTGATCCGAATAGCGACGCCCTCAGACGATGGGTGAGGACGTCGCTGTAGAGCAGTTCCAGCGGCGAAGGGGCCGCTTAGTAGGTCCAGTTGATACCCAGGTTGAACGAGTTCTGGAAGAACGTGGACCGCTTGATGTTGATCGTTGGAAACACGCCCGCTCGGGGGTTGGTCAGCCAGTTGATGGACTGCGTGGGGTCGGCCACTTCGCCCACCCACAGATAGGTCCAGCCGGCACTGAATGTCGCGTTTTCCAGTTGCCACATGTCCTGCAGAACGGGTACCCGCTTGAAGATGGGGATCTCCGCGGTGAGCGACTGCTGGAACATCGGAGACACGTGCGTCGTTTCTTTGACGTCGGTGAAGGCGTTAAGCCCGGAACCGGTGTCAAACAGGTCCTGCAGAATGGTCAGGCCGGTGACCGGGTCCACGGTGGTCGTCACCGTATCACCGATGTTGTCACCCGACAGTCGTGCTCGTTCACGGTTGAACAGGGCACCTACCTTGGTCGAGCCAGTCAGGCGAATGCCTTCCGCGGCTCCAATCAGGTACTGCACGCCGATTTCGGGCCCAGCCATTGTGCTGTCGACACTGCTGTCGACGAACGCCCGAATGATGGAGTCGGTGGACGGATTACCCTGAGTGAAGGTGGCGGTTCCCGTTTCGGCCACGTTGTCGATCACGAAGTCGTTGTCGTCATCCAGGCCGTCCGGAATGTTCTGCGTATACACCAGACCGGAATCCACACCCGTGAAGAAGAAGCCTTCGTTCACCTGCATGAAGCGACCGCCGATGATCGGCTGAATGGAGATGCGTTCGCTCTCGTAAGAGATCGGAGCCACAAAGTTGATCGCACCGGTGTATGACTCCACGCTGTGGTTCATGATGAAGTCGAGGTCGAATCGCTGATTGAAGCCGTCAAAGTCCACGCCGTTCTGCAGTGGCAGAGCGTTGAGGTTGAACAGCTGCCGGTCGAGGATTTCATCCGCCGTACCGAACAGTCCAAAGGTGGCCGCCAGGTTGGTCAGGATGGGGCCTGTCAGGATCTGATCTTCCACAATTCCACGTTCAAGGAACAGCTGTGAGAAGGTGTTGTCAACGATGCCTTCACCGTTGCCCGCCTGCAGCACCATCGCGTTGACCGAGCTGAGTCGCAGACCCTGCTGGATTTCGCGGGCGTTGAAGTTTGTTGTTGTGCGGCCATTCCAGCCGGCGTCAAAGGCGAAACCCCAGCCGTTGGGTGTCTCGACACCACCTCGCAGCAGAATGCCGGAGCCGACGTTGTCGGGCAGCCAGTTGGCATTGCCGGGATTGAAGTTGTTCAGTGACAGCGCGTCCGGCAGGTTGCCGCCGGTGCCGTTGATGGTCTCTTCCTGAGTAAAGCTGGGTGCCGACAGATCGCCGATGCGTCCTGTCAGTCCACGCGTTTTCGTCTGCAGGTACGAGACGTTCAGGAAATACCTGTTTAAGGCGGTCGAAGGTCCCAGGGCCCTTTGGAACCACAGTCCATCGGAACTGTAGGTCTGCTGACCTGGTCCAAACGGTGAGATCTGTGGGTAGGGAGAAAATCCCCCCGGCATCGCTGAGTACGCCGGTGGTGCTCCTCCCATGAAGGCAGGTGCGCCGGGTGATGGTGAACCCATCATCTGTGCACCGCTTTCCGCTGACATTGCTAAGGTCAGCAGCATTGGCACCATGGTTTTCAAACGGGGCCTGATCCGCATTGATCTATCCTTCAGAAGCCAAAATTTTGACTGGCTTTTTCGTTTCCCGAGAGCTCACTGGTTGTCGTGACGTAACGACGGACCGAGCGCATCGAGACGATCTTGTGGATAGTATCGGTCAGGCAATTTGTGAAACTGTAGGGATTGTTCGGGTGGTGTCGATTTTTACGCGGCTTGCTTTGCGTGGAACGATGGCCGGGCGTGACGTAACGTTTGCTCAATAAAAACAGGGAGCAAATCGCATCCCCGCGGACCTGGGGTTTTGCCCATCAGCGCATGGCTCCGACAAACCGGCAGAAATGGCGACCGGCAGCCGGAGACGATCCACCAGCCGGTGTGCCGGCCAGCGGCAGAATCTGCCGTTGCGCAGTGACATGTCAGCCGCAGCACGCGACCTGTTGTGACAGAACAGAAGCCTCAGAAAATGGGGCCAGGAAACCACGGGCAGAATTCTTCATCGCCAATGCCCTGCTGCTCGCTGAGTGTCTGCTGCCCACTGGCCGTTGCCAGAATTTGCTCGAAAATCCGGCGGCCGACGGTCTCAACGGGCGTTCCCTCCAGAATCACTCCCGCGTTGATGTCCATGTCATCCTGCAGGCGATTGTACATGGGCGTGTTGGTCGCCACTTTGATGGTGGGCGCTGGCTTACAGCCGAAGCAACTGCCGCGCCCCGTCGTAAACACGACCATTTGAGCGCCACTGGCCACTTTTCCTGTGATGGAGGCCGGGTCGTAGCCGGGGCTGTCCATAATCACGAACCCTCTTTCAGTGATGGGTTCTGCGTAGCGGTAAACGGCGTTCAGGGGAGACGTGCCGCCCTTGGCGATGGCGCCCAGCGACTTCTCGAAGATCGTGGTCAGCCCCCCGTTCTTGTTGCCGACTGACGGGTTGTTGTCGATGGCCGCGTTGTGTCGCCGTGCATAGTCTTCCCACCAGCGGATGCGTTCCAGCAGTGCTTCGCCAACCTCCGGCGTACGCGCCCGGCGAGTCAGCAGATGTTCGGCACCGTAGATCTCAGGAGTTTCAGACAGAATGGAGGTCGCCCCATGAGCCACCAGCAGATCGGTGGCCACTCCCACGGCCGGATTGGCCGTGATCCCACTGTTGCCATCACTGCCCCCGCATTCCATGGCGACTTTCAGCTCGCTGATCGGAGTGGGGGTCCGCTGCACATCATTCGCCAGAGGCAGCAGGTCCTTCAGGATGCCAACCGCACGATCAACGGTCCGCCGAACTCCACCCTCTTCCTGGATATTCAGCGTCAGTGGTGTTGCCCGTGATTCCTGATGGCCCAGCTGGACCAGTCCATGTGAGGACTGCAGGTGATGCGCCTGGTTGGTCTCGCAGCCGAGCCCCAGGATCAGGCAGGCACCGATATTGGGGTGTTTGGCGAAACCGGCCAGCGTGCGACTGAGTTGCTGATGATCGTCTCCGTTGAATTCGAAAGCACAGCCCGTCTTGTGGACAAACGGCACGATTCCGTCAATGTTAGGAAAATCACCGATCTCGAGGCGCGTCAGTTCCGCAGCGACATAGCGGGCTGTGGTGGCTGAACAGTTGACAGTACTAATAACAGCCACGTAATTGCGGGTGCCGACAGAGCCGTTGGGGCGATGAATACCCAGAAAATTCCTTGGCTCCGGCGGGTCAGGAGGAATGCGCAGCTGGGTGCTGAAGGCATAATCCTGCCCGGGGCGTGATGCGCGAACATTCTGGACATGCACCCAGTCTCCGCACTCGATATCTCCGCTGGCGAATCCAATCGTCTGGCCGAATTTGAGAATCGGCCGCCCATCCGCGATCGCCGCCAGGGCCACTTTATGACCTGGCGGAATATCGTGGGTGACACGAATGGACTTGTCGTGCAGATGGGCAATACTTCCCGAGCTAAAGGGGGTGACGGCGACAGCGACATTGTCTTCCTCGTGAAGTTTTAGCAATTCAAACGTCATATAACCGTTACCAACCACACTACAGGACAGCGACAATGCTGATGTTTTGAACGGACCGTCGAGAAATTCAGCCGACTTCCTGCGGCTTCACAACGGTTTTGGCGTCCACCCGGACGTGAGGCAGAATCTCGGGAAGAACCCTCGGGATCGAATAAGGGGGCTGACCTCAAAACGATTCGCAGTCACTGCTTGAAATGCTCAGAGTCTGACTTCACCCATCGCCCGAATGCCCAGTCAGTATTCACCGACGCAATTAGATCGGAACACACGGCGGGTCTCAACCGGATACGCGTCTTCAAAAGAACGGTCATGAAAGACAAGCTGACAATTTATTCTGGCCTGTTGGCACTACTGGGATTGCTGCATCTGCCCCTGCTCTGGGAATACTACCAGAGATTGTGGCAGCAGGAGCATTACCAGTTCTTCCCCTTTGCGCTGGGCGCTTTTGTCTGGTTCCTCTGGACGCGGCGCAGTGATGGTTTCCAGATCCGTCCTCTGACCATCGGCCTGGTGGCCCTGGACCTGGTGCTGGTCCTTAACGGCATGTTCTTGCTGCACAGCCCGTGGCTGGTGTGCCTCGGGTTTGTGATCTGGTGTTACGTGGTAGCTTCCGGTTTTGAGGACCGTGAGTTTGACCTGACGCTGGGATATCTGGCCATCCTGCCTTTACTGACATTGCGGCTGCCACTGGCCTGGGACATCAACGTCATCCAGTCGCTGCAGCGAGTGACCACGGCAGTTGCCAGCCTGCTGCTGAATGACTTTGGCCACCTGCACCTGCGGGAAGGCAATGTCATTGAATTTCCTGGCAAGCGTTTTCTTGTCGCGGATGCCTGCAGCGGCGTGCAGTCACTGTTCACCCTGCTGTTTCTGGGGGCTCTGATTTCCTGTGGGTATCGCCGCAAATGGGGGCACTCGCTGTTTGTGCTGATCTGTGCGGCCGGCTTCGCCGGACTGATGAATGTGGTTCGTGTGTACACGATTGCTGTCGCCTGGGACAACTTTGGTCTCGACCTGGCGTCTGGCTGGCCACATGACGTGGTGGGTTATGTGGCGCTGGTGATCGCCGCACTGCTGGTGCTCAGCGCCGATGCGTTTGTGTTCTTTCTGTTTTCGCCTGTTCCTGATATCGCCGGCAGTGGTATGTCGGCTTTGTATCGCAATCCTCTGGTGGTTGCCTGGAACTGGTGTTTCATGTCACGTCGTCGTCTGACGGCCGAACAGATGGCCGAGCTCGAGATCACGGATCCCAAACAGGTCGATAAGATGGGTGACCGCGTGATGCCGGCTGCGGCGGAGTATTTTCGTCCCGCCAGCGTCTTCTCGTGGATTTCCGGCTTTCTGGAGCACTGGCTGTTCTCGCGCAATACTGCGGCTGTTCGCATGGCAACTCCCTTCTTCATTTTTGGTCTGGGTGGGGCCGCGTTTGTCTGGTGGCTGCAGACATCCGCGCACAACGATGTGGTGCAGCGCTATGAAAAGGCGATCGTCAAAGCGCTGGATGACGAAGACAAAGAACGACAGAGGATCTATCTGGAGACCCTGCTGCAACTGCGTCCCAAGGATCAGCGCTACCGTCTGCAGCATGTTGCGAGTCTGGTGCGCGAGGGGCAGGTGGAACGCGCTTTGCCTCACATTCAGATGCTGACGTCCCGAACGTCCATCGAATACTCGGCCGCTCACTGCTGGCTGGCGCGACAGGCCGTGTCGGAAGAACCTTACTTCCCGCTGGAACGCGACGAGATCGAATCCCACCTGCTGCGTGCTGTCGAACTGAACCCTGCCGATGTGGAGGCTCGTCGTCTGCTGGCGGTGGTCCTGGCGTCTCGCGGTCAGCTGTTACCGGCAGAACGTCATCTGATGGACGTCGTCGAGCAGCACCCGGAAGTAGCGCTCGAGCTGGCGCGACTGAAGGCCCGGCTGGGTCGCCCCAAAGAGTCGGTCGATCAGATGGCACAAGCGGCGGCCGATTACTGTCTGGAGCAGATCAAGAAGAATCCTCGTGACGCCTCCGCCCGCATCCAGCGTTCTGAGGCGCTGGTGATTCTGGGGCAGATTGAAGCGGCTGAGCAAAACCTGGTGGAAGGGGCCGGCGATGAGCGCACACCGGCGGTAAATGGTGCACTGTCTCGTTTTTATGCCGACCTGGCTTCCAAACGCTTGCAGGACTCCGCGCTGAATCGCGAGCTGGCGAAACGGCTGATTGAACAGGCCCTGTACCGCGCCCCCGACAATCGACGGGCGCTCGCCGTGGCTGTGTCGCTGGATGGCTATGGCATTGCCGTTGATCCGCAGCGGCTCTTGCCCGCCGTCGACCTGCTGCAGCAGCAGGCCGATGAACTGGATCAGGCAGATCGTCTGCTGCTGGTGCAGTCGCTTGCTCTGGCGGGCCGCACCGAAGAAGCGCTCGAACTGCTGCCGCCATTGGTCGACGAGCAGCCTTCGCTGCAGCTGCTGAACGTGCGGCTGCTGTTACGTTCCGGTCAGCAGGACGCAGCCAGTGATCTGATCGATTCGATGGTGGCACATCGTGAAGAATTTCGCGGCACGGACAACGAAACTGTGACCAGTCTGAACGCCGCTGAAGCGCTCACTTTTCGTGGTGATCTGGAGGGCAGTCTGGAAATTCTGCGAGACATCCGAGCGGATGAGGAGAACCTGTCTGAGCAGGAAACGAGTCGGCTGCAGCTGCTGTGGTCGCGGGTGCATGTGGCGTTGTTTGATCGTCGGCAGAAAGACGCACCTGGAACGGGTGTGAAGCTGCTGGCAGAAGCTCTGCAAAGCGGGGGCGATCTGGCCACCACGCTGGAACGACTGGTGCAGGTAAGTTTCCGTGACGGCCCCGAATCCGCCTATGCCAATGAACTGCTCACTCAGGTGCTTACCAAAGGGCGTGTCAATGCCAGCGTTTACACAATGATCGGCAGTCAGGCCATCCTGAAGGATCGCATTGACGATGCTCGCAAGTATCTCGAGCGTGCGTATTCGATGAACAGTAATGACCCCATGGTTCTGAACAATCTGGCGCTCGCTCTGGTGCGGGGAAAGTCGTCTCAAACCAACATTGATCGTGCCATGCGACTGGTGGACGAGGCACTGCGGATTCTGCCCGCGCATCCTGACGTGGTCTCCACGCGTGCTGAGGTCCACATCGCCCGCAAAGACTGGGAAAAGGCGCGTCGCGATCTGGAAGTGGCCCTGAAGGATCGCCCGAACAGCGTGCGCTGCCGCCAACTGCTGGGTGTTGTGTGCGACCAGCAGGGCGAAAGCGAACTGGCACGAGAGCATCGTCGTCGCGCCTCGGAGTTGCTGCAGGCGGCGGAAAAAACGCCCGGATCCTGAGGCGGGTGGCAGCGGCAGTCCGGACATACCCGCCAGGGCGTGCCGAGGGCAGGGAATTTCCAACGACGTCTGGTCGGCCGGAGTCGTCCTGCGCAGCGGCCGGATTGAGTGCACTGCGTGGCGGGCGCTCGTCTGGCCACTCACCAGTAACGCGTCGACCGACAGGAGCGATCACCCGGCCAGGTCATCGAGGACGACATGTCCCGCGAAGACCTTCGGCCGGCCTGGCTTCGTCAAAGCTGTCCCTCTATCGCTGGGGAGGCTGCACTTCTTCGACAACGGCCCCGTTCGTGTCACTGAGAATCAACACGGCAAACCGATCTACCTGATTCAGTTCACCCGTATTCAGTGAGGAGTAATCGAAGCGTCCCCGCAGGTCCGTGTAGCCGTCCTTGTAGAACCGGACCGTGCCGTCTTTCAGTCGAGCGTACGTCTTCACATAAACGCGTGACAGACCTTTGCCGGTACGCGCATCTGCCACTTTGAGCTGCCCATAGTTCTCCAGCATCTGCACATTCAGCGAGTTGGAATAGTAGGCGGCCGATTTTTTCATGCCGCGTCCCGATACTTCCACCAGCACATTGCTGTTATGCAGCTGCTCTGGCAGTTCAAAGGTGTGCTGAGCAGAGTCTTCCGGCAGTTCAACGGTCTGTGTCAGGTTCGGCCGGATGTTGGAAAACCGACTTCCGTACTGCTGCACAAACGGGTTGCGGCTGAACAGCAGCTCGATGTCCATCAGGTAGTAATTGACGGTGAGCGTCTCGACGTTCTGGAAGTCGATCGCCACTTCTTTGCTTTCCACCTCCAGATCGAAGGAGCAGTCCGCGGCGGCCAGCAGCGTGTTGTTCTGCTGAGAGTTCTCCGGATCCTGCACGTCTGGGGCACTGCCGTTGATTTCCTCCAGCTGTGACTGCATGGCGGCGAACAGACCCCTCCAGCGATCGACCGGATAGTCGGCGTACTTACGGCAGATGGCGGTCGCGATCGTGGGGTCGTCCTCATAGAAATCCAGATATGCCGCACAGTAGTCGTATTGAATCCGAGCCGAGACACGATCCGGATTGACGCCGGCAAACGTGGCGATGGCCTCCTCCACACGATCCTGCAGCAGCAGATAGTAGGTGATGCTCATCAACTGCTCGTCATCAAAATCCGTCTGATAGGTGAGCAGTTTTGTGAGGGCATTCCACTGCGTGCGGAATCTGTCGTTGGGGATTTTGCGTGTGGATCCCAGACGATGGCTGCGGGCATTGACCAGTGGGCTGTAGTCCCGCTGCTGATAAGAGTGGCGGTCCACCGGATTGATTGTCAGCAGGGGACTGTCAAACACCGGACCCACATGCCGCGTCAGCCCCTCATTTTTGCTCAGGTACTGCTGCATTCGCGCGGCATCGTTGTGCATCACAGCGTAGCTCCACAGGGTGTCGTGAAACGCGTGTCGCTGATCCAGAACGCGCGTCACCTGTTCAAAGAACGCCTGATCCTTCATTCGCCAGGCGATACGCCCCAGGTCAATCAGGTTGATGTTCTGAGTCGTCAGAAACTCGAGCACTTTTTCTTTTGCGGCGAACTGCGAGACATGGTTCCACGACTCCGTGTCGATGGTGGATGGTTTCTCGACGACATGGAATGTGAACGGATCTGCGAACGCCAGCACCCTGTCTTCCGAGGTGACCTGAACAGGGTAGTGCGGCAGGTCATCGGCAGTCGGGAAATAGAAATGATAGTTGTGCGTCAGCGTTGTGAATGGCTTCAGATCAATGGCCTGCCGGTGCGTATATTTTGTGTTGTTGACGGGCACAGCGCCCTGTGGGATCTGAAGGATCAGCGACAGCGTCTGAGGGGAACTGGTCGGATTGGTGACGGCCACCTGGCAGCCGTACACCACGTCGACGACAAATTCGTCGGTGATGAATTTGTCCAGCTTGCGATTGCCGACCTGACGATAGCGATCGTTCTGGCGATAGAAGTTCTGGCTGACCAGGATGGAAGATTCGTCATTGGCGGTTTCGGCCTCGCGAATTTCGTCAACCGCCACAATCATGGGGCCGGCCGCTGTGAAGGTCGCCACGCCGTCGCTGGCGTCTGTGCTGTGATCGGCCGCTTCAAACGGCAGATCGGTCAGGGCCAGTGCCAGCAGCATTTCGGTCAGGTTGGAGGTCGCCTGCAGCAGGTGAGGCGAGACAAAGGCGCTCGCCCGATCGCGTTCGGCAAAGTCGCGCCAGAAATCACTGACGTTGACCAGACCAGCCACCTGCTGTTCGATGGGCAGTTTGTAATAGTTGTTTTCCACCCACTCCTGCGTCGGTTTCATCACCTGATAAAGGCGTTTTTGTTTTTCGGCCAGTTTCTGAGCGGGCAAAGCGCGGATTTCTTCCCGCATCCGGTCGATGCGACGTTCCTTGAGAGACTCCAGCGAAGACTTCAGCTCAAGGTCAGACAGCTGTGCCAGAGATTCGGCTTCTGCTGCGGCCTCCTGGGGCATGGCGAGTGAACGACGAACACTACCACGCGCCGAGACACCACCACCGCCAAAGCCTCCTCCTCCTCCGCCCAGTCCGCCAAAGCCCAGCGACGATCCGCCCGGCCCTCGACCGCCCACGGTACCGTTGCCGCTGATGCTCCCGGTCGCCACGGCGCCATCCATCAGCAGGTTACCCGCAACCCCAGGGCGGGTCTGCAGGGCATTGCTGCCGAACGCCGTGTCAAACAGCACCGTGTTGCGGGTGACGTCCACCGGCAGCAGGTCCACCGCGTGCCCGATGTACTGCTGCATGTGGGGCACTTCGCCTTCAATGCGGTCGGCCAGCAGGATCTTCTCCGCTGTGTTCAGCCGCGCGTAATACCACGGATCCAGATATGACGTCAGGTCATGATCCAGCAGATAGTGATCCATGAACGTTTTATGCAGTTTGTTCGCCAGATACGGGCGGACCACGTCATTGAAGAACCTGGCATCTTTGCGGGCAATGAACAGGTTCAGTTCGTGACACGCGTATTGGGAATACCGAGACTGTTTTTCTTCGTCCGTCAGCGCAGGCCAGCGGGTGAGAAATTCAAATTCCGCCAGCGGTGTGCGACCGTTCAGCGTCGCCAGTACCTGATAGGCGCGGGGCAGACTGTCGATCACTTCCATCTGGACAGAAGCGTCCACACTCGATGTGACGGAATCTCCCTGGCTGAGGACGCGAAATTCCTTGACCTGATTCAGGTGTCGCTCAGGCTCAAATGACTGGCCCAGTCGCAGGTCAATGCGTGTGGGCGCCGGTGCCGTGGCGCTGATGGAGCGAACGGCCGTATTGAGCGTGTCCACGGCCACTACCCGCAGATGCTGATGCTGCGTCAGTTCCTTCGCCGGGATTCGTACCACGCCGTCTTTGTCAGGCTGCAGGTTCACAGCCACAATGGAGGGAGACGGCAGGAAGTCCAGACTGGCGTATCCGCCGCCTTCACCTTCCGCTTTCTTCTTTTGCTGAGCCCGATCCATCATGGCGGCATCCGGCTCTGCGGACGGAGCAAACTCACCTCCACTGGCCGCGTTCAGACGTCCTGTCTCTGTGCTTTGCAGAACGAAAGGGTTCAGCAGCATTCCAGGCCGCTCGTTCATGTTGCCGGGAAAACGAGTTTCCTGCCGGCGTTCGAGGATGTAGCGGTACTCATCGCCGATGTTGCGACCTTCCACATAAGACGATCGAAGGCCTCGTGGTGTTCGCTGCGAAAGTGGCTCTCTGTCGTAGACGGCCAGTTCGCGGAAGGCGTCAAATTCGGGCACGTATCGGGTCCCGAGAATGTGCACCCGCGCGGTGGGCGACACGTTGTGCAGTTTGACGACCACGTTGTCCCCTTGGGCAACAACGGATTCGATCTGTATGCCGTCTTTGCCCCGACGTTCCAGCTGACGATGTCGGCCGGCGATGAAGCCGTTGCGTGTCTGTCCGTCCGTGATTCGCACCAGCAGACGGCGTGGTCCGGGATACAGTGTCAGTTCATAATCCCCCGGCTCCAGATCGTTGATTGTCAGGAAACCGTTTTGCAGCTTCGCCGCAGGGTAGCGATCAGCCACGTAAGACGAGCCTCGCATTTCCAGCAGCGACAGCGAGCTGCGGGACAGTTTTTCCGCCCCCATCCACGGGAGTCGAATTTCTTCGCCGGCGGCCGCGTGGACCAGTCGATAATAGTTGTGTCGATCCGAGGTGAGTGACCAGCGGCGATTGGCGCAGCCACTGGAACTAACGCGGATGTATTCGATGTCCTTCAGGGGTCCCAGCACAATCTGTCCGGCAGCGTCAGTGGCCAGGGTCTGCTGGATGGGCTGTTTGAAGTGGGCGTGCTTCAGTAGCACATTCACCGTGCGGGCGTCGCGCATCTCCCCCGTTTTGCCGCGCATTTCCAGCACATATCCGAGGTCGGATCTCAGCAGGTGCAGATCGCTGATGGCCTCGGTTTTGTCAATCTGATTGATGGCCACGCTGCTCGAGGCCGTGAGCGTTTGTCGGGCACCTGTGGAGCCCACTTTGATGGTCGCCTGAAGCGAAAAACTAATGCGACTCAGACGCGGAGGGACGGCAAATTCGTGAATGGACTCACGGTCTTCAAACAGTGGGAAATCGGCCACCCGCTGCTGGCTTTGCACATTACTGTGGTCGGTGCTGGAGATTGTGAGATTCACATCTTCCAGAGCCGACAGTGACACGGGCACGCCGTTGAGCGTCAGCACAGGACGTACCATCAGATCCGCATTGCGCTGACGCAGCAGGGCCTCGCGGTCCACGTACATTCCGGCGTTCAGTTGATAGGTTTCACGGACCGCATTGAATTTTGCAATGGAGGAAAAACCGTCCGCTGTGGCAATCACACATGTGCGGGAACCGGCACTGGAGGTAAACGGAACGGTGACTTCTCCATCGACGGCATCGTACTGCTGGCCGCCAAGATACAGTCGTGCATCCGCCACGATCTCGTCGGCTTCGTCCAAGATGGTGAAGGCATGTCCGTCGGGCGTTATTCGCACCAGGTGCCGCAGGCGTCCTTTGTGAATAAGTGCACGACTGCTCTGGCCGTTGCCAATCAGGTCGATGACGTAAGTGCCTCGTTCGTTCAGCTGCGGGAACGTGAAGCGTCGTGTGACGCGACGCAGCGGCGGCTCACTGTATTCGTACGTCTGCTCTTCGTTGGCAATCAGTCCGTCCAGGTTGATGTCTGTGTTGATATGTTTGAGGTTCTCACGGTGGTAGTTGAGCGTGTTGATCTGGAAGACCTTCACGATCAGCGTCGGCACGTTTTTAATACTGACTTCCAGACTCACGGGCTCTTCGGCAGAAAAGTACTGGCGATTGGTCGGATGAAAGTCGATGTCCACGCGATCCTTCAGCTGCCGATACTTTTCAGCAGGCAGCAGCGCGTACCACTGTTCCGCGTCGCCGAGCCCGTTGACGATCTTGGCTTCCGCAAACAGATGCTGCAAAAATGTGTCCCGCAGCCATGGTCGGAACTCGTCAAAGCTTTTGTCTTCCCGGAAAAATTCGAGCAGGTAGCTTTGCAGCAGGCGTTCGTCGTTGCCGACATTGCCCAGGCCTGTAAGAGCCGCGAATGACTGATTCAGATTGCACAGCTGACGGCTGACGTTTACATCCTTCAGCCACTGCGGATTCGCGTACGACATGTTCCGCGGCAGCTTGAGATATTCGGTGAATCGTTCGCGACTGAGCTGACCCAGCTGCTGATCCAGCAGCAGGCGGTGGTGCAGCAAGTGAGCCTTCAGGGAGTTATGCGCAGGGCTGAGGGTGCGAACAAAATTCCAGACGCGATCAAACCAGGCCAGTCGTTCGTCCACATCCTGCGTCAGATCCACGTCGTGTCCAGGCGCCAAACGCGCCAGATAGATGGCGATAAAGCGGGATTCGTTGCGCAGCTGTGGCCGCAGTCGGAGCAGCTCATCGAGCTGCTTTTTGAGCATGCGGCTGTGAATTTTTAGTGAGCCGAATCCGCCGCTGTTTTTGTGCTGCAGGTCGGCGACCACCAGTTCGGGCAGCGACTTGAAATCGGGCCGCTCCAGGCGGCTGAGCAGCACGCGTCGCCGATCCCCATCCAGCGGTTCGGACACCAGCCAGTGGAGGGCCGCGTTTTCAAAGCCGTCCAGGCCGGAACTTTGCCGGAACGCCAGATCCTTTAGTCGATCGCGGTTGAGAAGTTTGGGGTCCAGCAGGGACGGCACACGTGGTTTTTCATCCACGCGATCACGCTGATGGCTGAAGGTGAGCCCCAGTTCCTGTCGCAGAAACGTGAGCGTTTTCTCGGGGTTCTTTTCGTACGTCAGCAAAGCCTGACGGTAGCGGATTTCACGATAGCGGGCACTGTCGGGATGACGTTTCCGCCAGTCAATGAGCATCTGATCGATGCGGTCAAACTGCTCGGTATTTTGAAAATGCAGGCAGTGATAGTAGTAGTAGTCAACGGTTCCGGGAATAAGCTGACCGAGTGGGACCGTGCGATCGCTGGCGAGGGCGAAGTGCTCGGCAAAGTCCGTGTATTGCTGCCCGCTGGCCGGCACGGTCATGGTGACGGCGGTGAGCAGACAGGCGAACAGACGGGCAAACGAAATGGGCGTGCGACGCATAATTCGGGTCCTTCGGATGGGCAGTTGCGCACAGGCTTCAGCACGACAGCCAGGTCTTCCGTTCAAACTTAGTCAAAGTTTGAGCCGATTGTGAAAAAATCGCGGCCGACAGCGGCGAAAGCACTCAGGCAGAACTGTGCGCGCAGCGGCAGGCGTCAGCTGGTCACAGGTACGTGGTCGCGTTACAGCGGCCGGGTGGCCAAATGACGTCGCGACGGTGTCGGGCCGTGCTCCCGCAGCATCAAACGTGCTGATCGAGCAGCACAGGATTCCCATCGGGATCCATCAGGACCACACTGGCCGGACCACTTGTGGCTTCGTCCGCTTCGGAAATCAGGGGAACGTCGGCGGCCCTGAGGTGCTTTTGAATCTCACGAACATCATCAAATTCTTCCAGTGGGGCAGCCATCTGGTCCCAGCCGGGATTGAACGTCAGCGTGTTCTTTTCAAACATTCCCTGAAACAGGCCGATGTTGGTCGTTCCACTGCGGAGAATGAGCCAGTTGGCCGCTTCGTCTCCATGCACCACTTCAAACCCCAGCTTCTCATAGAACGCTCGGGAGGCAGCGATATCCTTCACGGCCAGACTCACGGAAAAGGCGCCAAGTTTCATTGCTGATCCTCCTGAACGAGTGGGGAGACAGGGAACGAAGTGCGTTGTCATGAAGACGTGTCGGCAGCCGCCCTCATTTGCGATTCGTGCGGTCCGGTCGAGCGTTGGACGCGGCGCCGTCGGGCCGCGTCATGTTGATCGCCGGGCGTTTGTTGGCCCGGATTTCCTTCACATGGGTATCCCAGGCGGCCTGCAGTCGTGCGACAACTTCCGGGTGGTCGGCCGCCACGTTGGTCCGCTCACCGATATCGTTGACGGTATGGTACAGCTGGACGGGATCCGTCGATGGCTTCCAGTCGGCGCTGTCGCGCTGTTTGCCTTTGCCTTCCTGCCACGGGTAAAACTTCCAGGGACCTGATCGCACGGCGCCCGGCCCGTGCATCAACACATAGGCGTCATGCGGGCTTTTGGCGTCCTGTGGACCCATGATCAGTGGACGAATGTCATGGCCATCGATTTTTCGAGTTGGCAGCCGTCCACCGCACAGTGCCGTCAGCGTGGGCATGATGTCGATTGTTGCGGCCACTTCCGAGCAGACGGTGCCGGCGGGAATCCGGCCCGGCCACCACATCAGCGTAGGTTCGCGGATTCCGCCATCATAAACGCTCCCCTTGCGGGCCCTCAGCGGAAGCGAGGAGCCCACGGCCGCTCCGTTGTCGCTGGTGAAGATGACCAGCGTGTTTTCGGCCAGCCCACTGTCACGCAGTGTCTGCAGAATCTGACCCACGGACCAGTCCACCTCTTCAATCGCATTGGTAATCAGGTCCTTGTTGGGGTCGTTAAAGTCGGGCGAGACGGCCAGGGGCAGATGCACCATGGTGTGCGGCAGATACAAAAAGAAGGGCTCGTCACGCTTTTCCGTGATAAAGCGAATGGCCCGCTCGGTGTACCGTTTGGTGATGGTGGTTTGGTCAGCCGGATACTCAACGATCTGCTCGTTATGAAAAATGGGCACCACGTCACGAATCTTGTGGCCCTCCTTCATCTTCTCGACTGTCAGGCCGTCGCGGAGCACGATGTCGTCGGCGATGGTGTTGGCCGGGTCCAGCCACATGTCGTTGCTGTACGGAATGCCCCAGTAAGAATCGAATCCCTGGTACGTTGGCAGACACGGGGGCAGGTGGCCCAGATGCCATTTGCCAATACAGGCCGTGCGGTAGCCGGCGTCCTTCAGCATATCGGCCAGCGTGACTTCATCGGGATGAAGGCCCTGTGGCGTGTTGGGAAACAGCACCGGCCGCATGCTCAGTCGCTGATAATGGCAGCCTGTCATCAGGGCCGTACGGGACCCGGAGCAGACGGCGCAACCCACGTAAAAATCCGAGAACCGGCGGCCTTCCCGCGCCATTTGGTCCAGGTGCGGCGTTTGGGGAATGGTGGCCCCGTTGAATCCCACGTCCCCATATCCCATATCATCGATGAAAATCAGCACGACATTGGGCTGGTCGGCGGCTGCCGCTGATGACGTCTGTCCCAGGGCCAGCAGCATTGCGACGGTCGCCCATCGCAGCGAGTGAGTGCGGGACTCCGAACAAAAGCTGGAACACAGTTGCCGCCAAACACCATTCATGCCACGTCTCCTTGATTCACAGGTGCCACAGATCTGTTGCGGTGAACAGTCTATCGGTGTCGGTTGTTGGCGTAAAACGACGGCGGGCCGTGCAGGCAGCCAGTGGACGTCGCATCCTTCCCCAGGACGCCCCCAGTCTGCCCCATGGCCGCACAGAAGAACGCCGGCCGACGCCTCACCATGCTGCGCTCATCATGCCATGCTTATCAGGGCGACGCTAACCACGGCGACGCTTGCGCTGCAGCCAGAGTAGTCGCAGGCGGCGATCCAGTCCGCCTTTCAGTGTGCTGATCAGAATGGCGCCCAGAAAGCTCACCACGGCCAGCACCAAAGGCTTCACTCCGGCCGGCATACGATAGTAGACGAATCCGTAGACCGTGGCCGCAGAGCCCACACACACGGCGATGATGGCCTGAACAGCAGCCAGCACCCGATAGGCGGGCTCCTGCAGCACGAATCCCAGAGCGAGGGCCGCACACGCCATCAGCACGAAGTGCAGGGCGGCGACAGACAGGTTCTGGTGGGCGGTGTGCCATGTGCCGGAAACCAGCGAAACGACAAACAGAGACGGACCCAGTTCGCGGCAGAAAGTGGCAAACGTATCTTTGAACACAGCGCCCGTCAGAATGATCAAAGCTGTGGCCCCGTGGGTCAGCAGGATCTGTCGCCACGGCAGTGAGGCCGTCCAGGTGAGGTTAATGGTGGCCAGACCGGCGACTACCAGGCAGACACTCAGCGCGAAGCGAACAGAACTGCGGCTGTATACCGCAAGCAGCAGGTAACAGGCCCCGAGTCCCAGCAGCGGAAGTCCGTTCAGATGCTGCACGCCTGGCTGCCAGAAGCGGCTGGCCCACGCATCGGCCGGGCAGACGGCCAGCAGCAGGCCACAGGCGATGACGCCAGGTTCTGCGGCCTTCACGCCTCTTAGCCACGCCCAGCCGAAAAACGCGGTCAGTCCTGTCAGCGTCAGCAGCACGGGCGAAGCAACCTGGCGGGAAAAGTCTCCCACAAAGCTGGAGTATGTCGGAAGATCACTCCACGGCACCAGCCACGGCCACGCGAGCACAAGCAGCAAAGGCGCGCACAACAGACACAGCTTCTGCAGCCCGGGGATGGCTTCGCGGATGCCGATTTCCAGCAGGACCACCAGCACGGCCAGCAGGAAGGGCACCAGCTGATACAAGCCGAAGATCGTATCCCAGTAGTGACCGTTCGCTTTGGGATCGAACGACATGGTCAGGGCATACGACCGAAAGACGACGGCCAGCCCCAGAAATACAAACGGCGTCCACGGGAACAGAGGCCACCTCCACGGCGTCCCGTTGTTCGTCACGCTGGCTTTTCCACGGCGAACCGCGGGCAGCAGACTCAGCGTGCAGGCTGCCGCCGCAAGTGGGAAAGCGGCGATCAGCCAGCGCGTGGTTTCATTGGAAAATCCGGTCAGTTCCGTGACCAGGCCCAGTGGCCACAGGAAAAACGTCTGCAGCAGCGCGTGCAGCGGGAGCCGGAAGGCCCAGCCCAGTTTCACCCGCAGTCCGGCCAGAAGCAGTTCCACCGTGAACAGTGCGAATGCGGCGCCCACGCCCAGCATCAGATAAGCGTGCTGCGACGGGTTGTCCTGATCAGACAGCACGTTGATCAGTTCGTCCATGCTGACGGCAATCGCCAGCAGCATCAGCAGCACAATCAACACCAGTGACCGGGCATCCTCCCAGACCCTGCCGAAGCGAACCACGGCCGTGGCGGTGCCCGCCATCAGCCAGGTGACGGCGGCCAGCGCAGCCATCAGTCCCCACGGCTCCATGTACCCCACAGAGCCTTCCGGGAAAAAGACGGCCGTGTTGCCGCTGCGAAAAAACAGCTTCAGGCCATAGACAAACAGGCAGGTGCTGATCAGATAGAAGGGGTTGTGAAAGTAGATCAGCGAGAGCAGCCCGTGGGAATCACGTCGAGACATAGCATGCTCCTGGCAACTGCGG
Source organism: Planctomycetaceae bacterium (assembly GCA_024742875.1). Lineage (GTDB taxonomy): Bacteria > Planctomycetota > Planctomycetia > Planctomycetales > Planctomycetaceae > Fuerstiella. The sequence continues at coordinate 130,627 of JANSXP010000001.1, forward strand.
CGAACGAATGTCGCCGCTGAGAAATGAGTGGACAAAAAAAGCCCGACCGGAAGGTCGAGCTGTTCATCATCCGTTTACGCAATCCGTACAGAGACTTTCATCGCGCGCACCTTTTCTGAGTGTTCATGGGGGACCGTTTCTGCAGGATTGTCTGACTGCCTGACAGACAGCATGGTCCCCAGGATTTGTCTTGCAACTTTCGTTTTTTGCCACCACAGCCAGAACTTCTGCACAGCCCTGGGCGCGGACGAATTTGACCATCACCATCACATCGCTGACTGGCAGCGGCACGCATGGCTCGGGTGCGGAAGGCGGGGTCTGTATCTGCCCGGAACTCCCCGGGACGAGCACTTTGTGAAACTGTGCAACAGCATCCTCGCAGGCACCATCGCGTCACTTGCGTCCGTGGATTCGCGCGACGACGACCCGGGGCAGTGGGGGCAACGACGTCCGTCTAACGGCGGGCAATATCGTGGGCACGAATTCACTGTTGATGGCACGGTCATGCGGGCGAACTGAGTGCGGAACAGGTGTTTGCTGCGGTTAACGCAATCATGGTGTCGATGCCGGCGAACTCGCTGATAGCGGCCGCTCGTGATTCACAGGGACGCTCAAATTGTCGCTGATGAACCCGCCGCTCGATTCCGGTGATGATCCGCTGGCGCTGGATAGCGAAGAAGATTGAAGGCACACGGCAGCGGTCAGGACACGTCATTCGCCGCCCTGGCCGTCTTTTCGTTTTTCGTGCGCTGCAGTGGGCAACTGCTCAAGCAGCTCATTCGCGGCCTCAGTGTCACCGGTGGCCCGATAAGCGCGAGCCAGACTGTGACCGGCGCGGATGGTGGACGGGTGTCGCCTGCCGAACCGCTGTGTGCGTCCTGACCACACCGTTTCCAGCAGGGGGACGGCGCTTGTGGGCTCATCCAGCCTCAGGTAGCAGGAGGCCAGGCCCATGCGACAGCTTTCGATGTCCAGGTCCGACCCAATGCCTTCTGCCAGCATTTGTTCCAGTGCATCCGAGTATGCGGCGATGGCTTTCTGTGTGTCTCCCAGAGAAGCATGGCAGTCCGCCAGGGACCGCTTCACGAGAAAGACAAAGTTGTCTTTGCCCTGCGGTTCAATCCGGTTGGCATACTCAAGTCCGCGCTGCAGGATCCCGGTGGCCGTCTGATAGTCCTCCTGCTGCATCAGTGCGTGGCCCCAGCCGTTGAAGGCCAGCACACACTGAAAGTTGGGGATTTCGGGCGCTGCTTCGCACAGGACGGCGGCGGATTCAAACGTCTGAACAGCACGGTCGAGATCTCTCAGGCTCAGGTAACAGCCCGCCAGTTCGATCAGACATCCCACGCGGCGACGGGACGTCAGTTCCAGGTGCTGTTCGTAAATGGCCATCGCCCGTTCAAACCCTGCAACAGCATCTTCCGGATATCCCAGATTCTCGATCGCGCGGGACAAACGTCGTTCCAGGTCGGCCGTGGCCAGACTGTCGCCCAGATCAGCAGACGCCATCTGGCTCGACGCCTGAATGAGTCGGCCGGCCAGACGAGCGGCGACTGGTTCACCATGGCCAGCATCACGATGCAGATTCAGATCCGCGAAAATATCAGCCAGAATTCGATTGCTGTGCTGCAGCATGTCGGCCCGCTTGCGCGCCAGCAGCATGCTGTAGCCGGTGCCCACAATGCCCGCCAGGAGCGACACCAGCAGAAACACGGACAGCAGTGTGGCGGCCCTGTTGCGGCAGACGAATTTCCACGCGCGGTACCTCAGGCTCGCCGGTCGTGCGACAACCGTCTCGCCGTTCAGAAATCGCTGAACGTCCGCGGCAAATTCTGAGGCCGTCTGGTAGCGGCGATCGACGTCTTTCTCCAGTGCTTTCAGGCAGATCCAGTCCAGGTCTCCCCGCAGGATCCGCTGCAGACTGCCGTAGTCGGTGCGGCGATCTGCGTACACCTGAGTATGTGTCGGGTCGAGTTGTCGACTCGGTGGTGGGACTTCATGGTTGCGAATTCGATCGAGCATTTCCAGCACCGACACGCCCTCTTCGCGCTGACTGCGAATGGGGGTGGTGTCCGTCAGCAGCTCGTACAGCAATACGCCGAGGGAATAGATGTCGGTGCGGGTGTCGATGCCCGAAGGGGCTTCGCCCGTTTGTTCCGGACTCATGTAGCGCAGCGTTCCCAGCAGCATGCCAGTCGTCGTCTGCTCAGCGTCGATCACATGCAGCGGTCCGCCCACCACTTTCAGCAGCCCAAAATCAATCACCCGCGGAACCGGGCGGTCCTCCTGGCAGACCATGACATTGGACGGCTTCAGATCACGATGAATAATGCCTTTCTGGTGGGCATGCTGCACGGCCGCACAAATGTCCACAAATAGCGTGAGTCGCTCGGCGACCGACAGTTGATGAGAGCGACAAAACCGTGTCAGCTTCACGCCGTCCACAAACTCCATCGCAAACCACGGCCGACCGTCCGCGAGCGTGCCCGCGTCCAGAATCTTCGCGATGTTGGGGTGATCCATGACGGCCAGCGCTCGCTGTTCCGATTCGAATCGCGACAGTCGATCGGTTGACAGGCGGCCGCCGCGGATGAGTTTAATCGCTACATCTCGCGTGATGGGGTGCGTTTGGCGGGCCCTCCACACGGTGCCCATGCCACCCTGGCCAACCTGTTCCACCAGCTGATAGGCGCCAATCTGATCGGGCGCCTGGCGAACGGGACCGGCGGGCACCGTCTCATCCCCGGATCGGGGGGCCGTGTCTCGCGGTTCGCTGTCTTTACTGCGCAATGCCAGGAGCTGTGCGCGGGCCCAGCCGGGTGCTGCGTCGTCCAGTGTTTCGTAGTCACTCAGGGGCAATGGCAGGTTGCCGCCAAACCGCAGGCTCACATCGACCTGCACCAGCTGGCGCACCAGAAGCCGCTGCGTGGCCAGATCGAAGGGTGCAAGCAGCACGGCAGACTCACGAATTGACGCGGGGTGCCACTGCTCGCGGAAAGTCCGGCAGACTTCATCGATAAGCTGTTGCGTGGGCCCGTCCATACCCGATTTGTTGCCGATAAGACCGGCCAGGGGAAGTGAAAAATGGAATCCCGCATTCACGATCTGAGGGGCCGTGATTCTGCGGCAGGCGAATCACGTGCAGCAGGATGACTACAGGCAGATCGGACCGGCGGTCAGACACTGGCGGTCCGCCTCGGCACGGCCGCTATTGATCGTCCTGAGCGGACTGGCTGTGCAGTTCGCGTTCCACCACTTCGGGCCGGGGCAGAGCGCTAACGAGCCAGGCCACCAGAACGGCCACGTAAAACTGTCCGGTGACCGACTGAATCCACGCGAGCGTACAGGCCACACTGGAGATGGGGGTGATGTCTCCGTAACCGAGGGTCGACATGGTCACCATGCTGTAATAGACGATTTTGGGAAAGATGCGGATTGGTTCGTCCTGGCTGATGCCGACCATCATTTGCGGAGGCCAGGAAAAAGAGGCGGGATCTGCCTGGGCCAGCGCCCAGTAGGCGAACGCCCAGGACAGGCCGATCAGCAGGTAGGCGGAAATCGCGCCCAGCACAGCATCCAGTGTGGCAAAACGCTGTCGGAAGCAGGCGAGAATCACGAGGCCCCCACTGACACCAAAAAACACACTGAACAGCAGGCAATGCGCGCGAAACAGCAGCAGCGAATCAACAAAGGCTGAAATCCAGGCCACCGGCACCGAGACGCTGGCCAGCACAAGGATTGGAATTCTCAGTGAATGTCCCTGGTGATTGGTGAAGATAGCGGCGGCAATCGTCACCGTCATGAAGAACCGCAGCAGCAGTCGATTGGATCCCAGATGCTCCAGCAGCGGAAGCAGGATCAGGCTGGTGAGCAGTGATATCAGCAGGATGCCGTTGGAAAAACGCTGGGGCAGGCGTTTGCGTTCAGTCATCGCGATTGTCTCTTCCGTTGGTTTCCGAACCTGCAGCGGGCGATGGCGTCACCAGTGACCTGCGACTAACATCCGCCAGCGGCAATCCGTGAAGGAGGGTCGCATCCGTTCAGCCGGGCGACTGAACGGTTCGATACCGGATGATCAGCAGCGCTGATGGTCCGTTCTCTCGCCCCTGCTCAGTGAACACCGATCATGACCAGAGCACTGGATTCGCAACTGATTGAATCAATCTCATCGCTGTTGGACTGCGACCCGTGTCGCGCTGTCATCAAGACCCGATTGTTTGAGGCCGACCTGCCACTGGTCCTGCAGGCCGCCAGTCTGTGCATTGAACACAGCAAAGCCACGGGAGGCGATGGGGGTGACGTGCAGGTCTACATGGAAATCACCTGTCTGCATGACGTGCTGCGGTACTCTGTGTTTTCCTATCTCTGGTTTTTGAACGACATTGCTCTGCCCAGCACGCCCGGCGAACGACAGCTGCTGGACAGTCAGTGATCGCCTCAGGTGTTACTGGACGGGCAGGCGATAGGCTTTGGCTGCGTTGCGCCAGAAGTAGTCTTCCATGGCCGCCGGACCCTTTTCTGCAAAGTACGTCTTCACGATGGTGACAAAGCTCTTGTAGTCACCGCTCTTTTTTGTGCACGGCCAGTTACTGCCGTAGATCAAACGCGTCTGGCCGAAACTGTCCCACAGCGGATCCAGTACCGTCCGGTAATGATCCACGTCCGCTGGCGCGGGCTGCTGGACGCACCGCTGGTACAGGCCCGACACCTTGCAGTAGACGTTGGGACACTTTGCCAGATCGCGGACTGCCTGCAGCCAGTCTTCGCCCGGCGGCTTGCCGTCAATATTAAATCCCAGAACGTGATCCACGATGATTCGCAGCTGTGGCATCTTCTGGGCCAGCGCCTCCACTTCTCGTACACCCTGAACGCCTTTGCCATTCGCCAGGATGTCGAGTGACAGACCCGCGTCCTGCAGTGCCTGGAAATTCTTCAGCACCAAAGGATCCAGATAGTCGATGTCGCCATTGCGACGGGCGCGGATGCCCACAAAGCGGGCGTCTTGTTTCAGCCGGTTCAGGTGAGCGGAAAAATCCCTCGCGTATGGGTCGATGTTTCCCACCAGCGCCACGTAAAAGGGATCATCCTTGACAAGGTTCAGCACCCAGTCGTTGTCCACCAGACGATCGCTGGCCTCCACAATGACCACACCCGTCACGCCCGCCGCTTTGGCCAGTTGCGAATATTCCGCAGGCAGGTGCGGATGATAAAGCACGGTGTCGTCAGCCGGCGGCCAGGGCACGCCGTCGGGGCGGCGGGGGTCGTACAGGTGAATATGCGTGTCAATCACGTGTTTCACAGCCGGCGCCGCATACTCCTGATGCGTCTGCCCGGAACAGTGACCCAGACCGGACGCCAGAATCGTCACCCCGAGAATCAAATGCTTCATGAAATCGTTCACCCGTGGAAATGCAAAAAATCTTCTTACCCCGTGTAAGAATGGTACCATCACGGACAAATACCTGCAGCGTCCGCGAAAAAACATCATGCGGCGCACCCACTGGTTTCTGGTTTTTGCCTTCCCGGTTGTTTGTGAATGTCATGACAGTGCTCAAATTCTTTTTGGCGGGAGTCATCCTCCTGGTGGCCACCACCTGCGGTTTCGGGCAGCCGTTCACCGGCGCCGACCCGGCGGCCGATGAATTCCTCGACGACGCGTTGGCTGCTGACGACGAGTCTGAAGGCGACGAGTCTGGCGACGACGAATCGGACGACGATGAGCGGGAAAATGATGAGTTCGATGATGAGTTGGAAGAAGATGAGCCACCGACCGCCGAGATCCTCGAGGAACTGGATCGCGAACTGGAAGAAACTCAAAGAACGCGGGATCGGCATGCGGCTCTGCTGAAACTGGCGGATCGTCGGCTTGACGTCCTGCGTCAACTGCGACGTGTGCAGCAATCGCTGGCGACACTGGGAGAGCGATTCGCACAGGCCGAAGAGCGGGGGGACGAGCGTGTGCTGGAAGAGCTGGAGTTGGAGTTTGGCGCGGCCGAATTTCGAGTGGAACGGCTCGAACTGCAGCGTGAGCTCCTGGGACGCCGCAGTGACCTGGTGGAGTTAACCTCCGAGATTCCCGCCGCCGAGCGAGTGCTGAAAGGTGACGCGGAGAAGCTCACCGGGCTGATTGACAGTTTCGAACAAAAATCCAGCGCCCTGTTTCGCGCGATGGAACAGGAGCAGGGCGAAGAGCTGGAAGATCTGGAAATTTCCCTCGAGCAGCTGGAAGCTGACTTTGAGCTGCAGCGGGAGACACTGGGACTCAAAGTCGAGCTGATGCATGCCCGTGAAGAAGGCGATCCGGCGTGGATCGAAGAACTGGAATCCGAACTGCGGGAACTGGGCGACATTTCTGAAGCGTTAACGCGTCCGGAAGGTCTTTCGAAGGTTTCCGATTTTCCGGCACCCGTGTCGCTGACCCCGGACCAGATTTCCGCCGCGTCCCGCCATGGCTTTGCCGATCAGATTGCGCCGCTGCTGAAAAAATCGTGCGGCGACTGCCACAGCAGCGAAGGGGCCAGTGGGGATCTGAATTTCGATCAGTTGATGCAGCAGCAGCCACTGGTCGTCAACCGGGATCGCTGGAAGAACGTCATTCAGCAGCTGACGATTCGTTCCATGCCGCCGGCTGACGCAGAGCCGATTCCCGAAGAGGACCGGGTGCTGCTGACCGCCTGGCTCACACAGGCCATTGACGGCTTTGACTATGAGTCCATTCGCCAGCCAGGCTTTGAAGTGACGCGGCGGCTGACGCACGAAGAATACAACAATACGGTCAGAGACCTGTTGGGCGCAGACGTTCGCCCTGCGGACCGTTTTCCTGCCGACATGACGGCCAGCAGCGGGTTTGAAAACAGTGCGAACAGTCTGTTCATGCAGCCCGTTCTGCTGGAACGCTATCTGGGGGCGGCGGAACTGGTGGTGGATGCGGCGCTGCCGGCCGATACGAAACGCAGGTCGGCCGGCTGGAAGCTGCTGCTGCAGGATGATGATCCTTTGGATCTCGCGCAGCGGAAGAACATCGTCCGACGCTTTCTGACCCGTGCGTTTCGACGTCCCGTTCAGGAAGACGAACTGGACGACTATCTGCAGCACGTGGCCGATCGGCAGACGGCTGGTGACTCCATTGAACGAGCGCTGCGGGAGATGATCCAGGTGGCACTGGTCTCGCCCGCATTTTTGATGAAAACGGAATCCGACCATGGGACGAAAGGCGCTGCGGCAGTCAGCGACTGGGAACTGGCCAGCCGCCTGTCCTATTTTCTCTGGTCCTCCATGCCCGATGACCGGCTGTTTGAGCTGGCCGCGGCAGGTCAGCTGCATGAGCCGTCGGTGCTCACCGCGCAGGTGCGTCGGTTGCTGGAAGATCCCCGCTCAGACACGCTGGGAAGCCAGTTTGCCGCGCAGTGGCTGGGCTTTGACGGGATGGATCGGCTACCTCGCTCACCCATCGACAATCCCTGGCAGACCGACACGCTCATTGCCGCCATGAAGCGGGAGTCGGCCACCCTGTTTCACCACCTTGTGGTCGGCAACGAGCCCGTGGATCGTCTCGTGGACGCGGACTACACGTTTGTCAATCAGGAACTGGCCCGGCACTACGGTCTGCCCGGTGTGCGGGGTGATCAGTTTCGCAAAGTGTCGCTGCAGAACACACCGCGCCGCGGAGTGCTGGGCCACGGCAGCATTCTGGCGGTCACCTCGTTTCCCGGGCGCACCAGTCCGGTCATGCGGGGCAACTGGATTTTGTCACAGCTGCTCGGCACACCTCCTCCTCCTCCGCCGAACGTGAGTGAGCTGGATGAGCGGGTGGCAGAAAATCGTCGCCTGTCGGCGCGGCAGAAACTGGAGCTGCATCGCAGCAATCCCAACTGTTACACGTGCCACAGTCAGATTGATCCTTTGGGCTTCGCGCTGGAATCGTTTGAGTGGTATGGGCGTCACCGGCCACGACGCAGTGCAGATACCACGGCCAGCTTCCCGGGCGGTCAGCCGTTTCAGGGACTACAGGGACTGGCCGAAACGCTCGTGACCGAACGCATTGATGATCTTGCGGAACAGGTGACCCGCAGGATGCTGGCCTATGCGTTAGGCAGACAGCTTGAATACTACGACGAGGCCACCGTTGGTGATCTGGTGACCGCCTTTCAGGCCGATGATCGAAAACTGCAGACGCTCATTCTGGCCATCGTGCAAAGCGATGCGTTCCAGAAGCGACAACACCCGTCCTCCAACCTTTCTCAACAGGGATTCCAACATGTCCGGTAGATGGCAAATCGATCGAAGAACTCTGCTGCATGGCGCGGGAGCCGCCGTTTCGCTGCCGCTGCTGGACATCATGGAGACTCCGACGGTGCGGGCCGCTGCGGGGCCTCACGGCAGTACCACACGACTGGCCTACCTGTATATTCCCAATGGGGTGGCGGAAGGTGCGTGGAAGCCGGAACGTGTTTCAGCCGCCGGTCGACTGGAAAAGCTCAATCGCTGGATGGCATCACTGGAGCCGTTCCGTGAGGACCTGACGATCTTCCGCAACATGTGGACGCCCCGCGGCAACGGTCACATTGCGGGCACCGCCACGTGGCTGACCGGTGGCAGCTTTGACAACTCAAAGCTGAATGCCGGTGGCGCGTCGGTCGATCAGATGGCCGCCGCCCATTTTCGTGACGCCACCATGCTGCCGTCGCTGGAACTGTCCGTGCGGGGGGAAGGCTTCTTTACGAACAGCCTGGCTCGCAACACTCTGTCGTGGAAAAACGCGGACACACCGGCTCCCCGCGATATTGAGCCACGGGCCGTCTTTGACCGCATGTTTCGCATGGGGGAATCAGGATTTGGTCGTCGCAGTGTGCTCGATCTGGTAATGGCGGACGCCAAACGGATGAAACGCCGCGGCAGTCAGCAGGATCAGAAAAAAATTGACGAGTATCTCGACAGCATTCGGTCGATTGAACGTCGCATTGAGTTTACCGAGCGTCAGCAGGCGGGTGTGGAGCGACCTGGCCTCAAACGTGCGCTAGTGCGACCAGAGGCCGGAGTTCCCGATGATCACGATGCGTACATGAAAAGCATGATGGACATGGTGGCTTTGGCCTTCTGGTCAGACTCCACTCGTGTTTGCACATTCATGATGGATCACGGTCAGAGCAATCGCTATTTCAACTTTATTGACGGCGTCAAAGGTACCTGGCACGCGCTGTCTCACTGGAAAGACTTCAGTGGCAAAAGTGAAGACGATGACGGCCAGACGTCATGGGCGTCCCGCGAAGAGAAGCGGGAGATGTACAACCGTGTGACGGCCTGGCACACCCGGCAGGTGGCCTATCTGCTGCAGCGACTGGCCGAGATGCGGGAGCCAGGTGGTCGTCTGCTGGACAATTGCATGGTGGTGTATGGCTCCAGTCTGGCCGACGGCCATGAGCATTCCGAAAAAGACCTGCCGCTGCTGCTGGCCGGTGGCGGTGGGGGCACCATTGCCTCTGGTCAGCTGCGAGGCGGCCGCCGTGAGACGTCGATGTCCGACCTGCATCTGGCGCTGCTGCAGCGACTGGGCCTGCCCCGGACCGAATTTGCGGACAGTCGCCGTCCGCTCGACTTATCCTGATGCGAGACTGACCGGGAACGCTGGACTCTTCTGGTCGGCTGGGCTTATGCCAGCCGCTGGATGAGTTTTGCCAGCTCCATGTGGCCCCCGCGACGCGCGACTTCCACCGGCTGCAGGGGCACATGCGACGGCAGATCCGGACGGGCCTGATGTTGTAGCAGCAGCGTTGTGGCCGCCGTGTTACCGGCGGCGGCCGCCAGACCCAGTGGCGTCATGCCGGATTCCAGCTCCACGCAGTTCGGGTCGGCGCCGCTGCGCAACAGCCAGGTCAGTCGGTCGGTTGATGCCTCTGCCACCACGTGATGCAGGAAGGTGGCCCCAAACCAGTCGGTCGCATTGATGTCCAGGCCCCGTTGCCGCAGCCGCGCCAGCATCGATTCGGAGGTAGGGAGGCGCCAGCCATGGGTGGGATTCATCGTGCAGATCACGCTGGCGCCAAACCGCTCACAGAAGCGATCCAGCAGGCCGATATCGTCGAGTTTCAAAATGGCGTTCAGCAGACTGCCCCACAAATCGGCGGTCGGCTCAAAGGGGGCCGGGTCGGCCAGACGCTTTGCGATGTCGTCCGCCGACTCAAACTCCCACAGCCCGCGCTGAGCACCGGCATTCATCAGGATTTGCTGTGCCCGCTGCTGTTGTGGTCCGCTGGGAACGATCGACAGACAGTTTCCGCTGGAATCGAATTCTCCATTGGGATCAGCGCCGTGCTGTAACAGCAGGCTCATAATCGTCAAATCAATGCGAGCACACGCATGAAACAAAGCCGCGCCTCGCGGAGCGCAGTGTTCGGCAAGATTCGGGTCGGCACCGTTTTGCAGCAGTGTGGCCACGATCTCATGGTGTCCGCCGCGTGCCGCATGGGCCAGAGGACTGCGACGGGCCGCGTTCAGACTGGTCGCCAGTGCGGATTGTTGCTGCAGCTGTTCGCTGACGAATGACTGGTCGCCGAGCGCTGCCGCCACACAAAACTCCTGCGGGGCACCGTGTTCGAGCAGCAGGGCGGTGATCTCCGCGGGCGACGTGTGCGGATTGTCGGGCTCCGTTTTGCGGAACCAGTAGTCCCCTTCGACCGACAGATGCAGGGGTGTTTGCCAGTCTGCGCGAAGAGCCGTGATGTCGGCCCCGCATTCGAGCAGCCGACGAATCATCCTGGGGCGGCGTGACAGCACGGCCCAGTGCAGCGCGCGGTTGCCGTGACCATCGCTGATGTGGACCAGTTCAGGGTCGTTCTCCAGCAGGCGGTCAAAGGTCGGCTGATCTCCTCTGTGAATGGCATCCCACAATGGTGGATACCGGGGTCCGTAGCGGAATCGCTGTTGCATTTCCGCAACCAGCCGCTGACGGATGTGCGGATAGTGCAGGTCGTCACAGATTGTTAGCAGTCGGGGCCAGGAGCTGTACGTGAAGCTGGAGACAGCAGGGTTCGACTGCAGCTGCAGCAGTCGATCGACGGCTGGAAGATGTCCGCCCCGCACTGCGTAGTGCAGGGGAATGTCGTACCAGATTTCATGGTGCCGCAGTTCGGGCGTCGTTGTGCAGATGTCTGTGATGACTTCCACATCACCCCGAGCGGCCGCTTCAAACAGGGCCCACGCCCTGTCCGGCGTGTTCTCCGGTTTCGTGAGCCGCGCAGTGCCGGAATGCCCGGATGGCAGCGGTCCTGTGTCTGCAGAATCGGACTGGTCCGTCATCTTTGCCCTTTCGGTGGCGCTGCCACGTTTTCAGTGTTCGTCTGTACCGCGGTCTGCTGGTGGTCCACCGTCGATTCTGACGGCGATCGTCACAATCGGAAACCATCGCCGGACAGGAATCGATCACCCGAACTTCGAAGCCCGATGTCTGCAGACCGAGAACCGACCGTCTGAAAAAATTTCCCGCAGCAAATCCGCGCCCGGGGCGTCATCGTGATCCATATTTTGACAACTTGTCGAACGCGACCCCGGGGTCATCACCGCGCCGCTCCTGGCCGCTCCGTGCATTCAATTTTGGATAACGAACTGGAGATTTTTCGAAATGAAACGATTGCTCACACTGCTGGCAGTGACTGTTCTGGCGGGAATTGTGACTCCGCAAACTGCTGAAGCGGGACTGTTTGGCTGCTTCAAGAAGAAGTCTTACAACTCCTGCTGCCCGGATCCGTGTGCCGCTCCGGCCCCATCCTGCTGTGCTCCTGTGGCGCCCAGCTGCTGTGCGCCAGTCGCACCAACATGCTGTGCGCCTGAGCCCGTCTGCTGTGCTCCTGAACCGGTCTGCTGTGATCCGTGCTGTGACCCCTGTGCTCGACCAAAGTGCCGCCTGTTTGGCGGACTGTTCAAGAAGTTCCGTCGTAAGCACAGCTGTGCTCCCGAGCCGAGCTGCTGTGCCCCGGAGCCCAGCTGCTGCGCTCCCACGGCCATGGCTCCCTCATGCTGTGCACCTGTTGCCGTCGCTCCCAGCTGCTGTGCGCCAACCTGCTGTGCACCCGCTCCACCAGCCTGCGGCCCCTGCGGCTACTAAGAGCGTCGGCCTGATTAGACGATAGAAGAAGAATCCCGGATTGAGCTCAACACCACTTTGTGTTGAGCTCTTTTCCTGCGCGCCGGGCGGAAGGAGCCTCTCAGCTGATCGTGTAGTCTTCCGGCAACCGTACCAGATCGTCGTCGTCACCCGTGTAGACGACACTCGCGCCGTAAATCTCGGCTGCGGATTCTGCCGTGATGTACCCGTTGACGACGTCATCCAAAATGGCGTGCGGACTTCGCTGCTGTGGTTCGCCGTAGCCACCACCGCCGGGCAACTGGAGTGTGACCTCGTCGTTCGGTTCCAGCCACAGCACGGTTTTGGCGGGTGCCGGCTGCTGGTTACGCGAAAACGCGCCCGTCATCGCGGCCTCGCCGCCCGCCATTCCTTCAGCCGGAAACCGGGTTCGATCAATCATCCCGGACACGCTCCATGGCTGATCGCCCCGCTGGCTGACACAGACCTCCTGCCCGAGCCCCCCTCGATATTTGCCCGCTCCGCCGGAATCCGGCCGCAGGCAGCGACGCTGCTGTATGATGGGCGCCAGCGTCTCCGCGACTTCTGTGGGCACACCGCCCACGCCACTGGGAAAGCCGGTGGTATTCAGGCCGTCGCGTGACGGTCGTGCGCCCATCCCACCCAGCATAAACAGCGTCAGGTTGGACGTCCTGTTGGTGTCCGGCCATGTGGCCCGCCAGATACTCATCCAGATCGGGTCGGCGCTGCCGGCCACAACACGATCCGGAATCACCTGAGCCAAAGCTCCAAAAATGGCGGACGGCAGAAAATGGCCCACCAAATGTCGTGACGCCACAGCGGCCGGTCGTCGGCAGTTGAGGATGGAGCCTTCCGGTGCCGTAATTCTGACGGGACGAAAAGCGCCCTCGTTATGGGGGACATCGGGGCTGATGGCTGCCTTCATGGCGAACGACGCGTAGCCGCTGGTGTAGTTGTGCACCACATTGATGCCCCGCTGACTCTGCGGCGATGAGCCGGCAAAGTCGATGTGGATGTCTTCGTCTTCCACCGTGACGGCCACTTTGATTCGCAGCGGTTCCTCGAATCCATCGCTCCATGTCTCGTGCTCATAACGGCCGTTGGGCAGTCGGCGAATGCCGTCCCGCATGGCCCGCTCGGATCTCGCAATGATTTCATCCGCCAGTGGGTCAATCGTCTCGAGGCCGAACTCGTCCATCATTTCCAGCAGACTGCGGCCGCCCACGGCATTGGACGACGCCTGGGCGTACAAATCGCCCACCGTTTCATCGGGCGTGCGGACGTTGGCTCGAATGATCCGCAGCAGCTCTTCATTGGGCGCGCCGGCAGAAAACAGTTTGGTGATTGGAACCTGCAGACCTTCTTCAAACACCTCGTGCGCTTCCGCCGAAAGAACGCGCCCGCCAATGTCCGGCGCATGGCAGCAGCTGGAGACGTAGGCCACGATACGATCCCCGCGAAACACGGGGCTGAGCACCGTAAAGTCGTTGACCTGACCGGCTGTCAGCCACGGATCATTGGTCACGAGCACATCGCCAGGCTGCAGTGTTTCCGGCGGGTAAGCGTTCAGCAGATGGATGGCACCGGTGGCCATGGGGTTGATGTGCCCCGGTGTGCCCGTCAGGGACTGGCCGATCATGTGACCGCGCGTGTCGAAAATGCCGCAGGCCAGATCGAGTGATTCTCTGACGATGGTGCTGAACGCCGTGCGGACCAGAGTGGTCTGCTGCTCATTGGCCACAGACAGCAGGCGATTCCACAGGACTTCGAGCTCAACGGGAGACAGTGACATGATTATACGAGCATCAAAGACCGGGCAGATTCAGAAAGAAAGACAGCGGCGGGTTTCAGGCGACGACGCGTTCCGAGCGGCACATTCGAGTAGCGGGCACTCCCCGACAGCAGCCGATGTTTCACGGTCGGCATTGTAGCGGGTCTGAGATTCTCCAGACTGCTGGAGACCAGGCGGCTTTCGAATTCGCCTGTTTCTTCGGGCGAACAAAAAAAATGGGGGCCATTCACATTCCTTTAAGGTGGAGGTCAGCAGAATGCTGCCGGCAGTCTCCGGGCCGGCCGCCTGCTGGCCACACAACACACCAACAATTCGTTGAAAGGAAAACAGATGAAAGGGCTGGCTATCGTGGGAACGCTTGCCGTGCTGAGTTGCGCAGGCCTGCTGCTGAAAGACGACATTCGAGAGCTGGCCGCCGATCGTGGGGGGCGCTGCGGCCCGCCTCGTGAGCCTGTGTGGGAACTGTTTGACGCTGATCAGGATGAAGTGCTGTCCGCTGACGAAATCGAAAACGCGACCGCCGCACTGACCACATGGGATGCCAATCAGGACGGCATGCTCACACCCGATGAACTGCCCGGACCTCGGCACCCTCATCGCGGGCGGGCTGGACATGATCAGAAACAGCGACCGCAGCCCGGTCCGGACGGGCAGACGGGGCCTCGCCGCCCCGCATGGGATGCAGGGGTGTCGTCCGTGGAACCGGGCACCGTGATACTTGAAGGCGGAAACCTGACTGATCATCGTGATGGCGGCCGACCGGTGGCACTGATCGCGGCCGCCCTCGATGTGACACCAGACGTGTTTCGAGAGGCCTTCCGGAACGTGCAGCCTTCGCGACTGGGCCCGCCAACCGCATTCCGCGCTCAGGCCAATAAACGCGTGCTGATGGACGCTTTGTCGCGGTGGGGCGTCACCAACGACCGGCTGGATGAGGTGTCCGACTATTATCGGTATCGTCCCGAACAGGGAGAATTTTGGCCGCACGAGCCGGCTCGAGCTCGGGCCGTGATTGAAGACGGACAGGTCACGGGCATCGAACTGCTGGCGGCCGGCCACGGCTATCTTTCGGCTCCCCGCGTGACAATCATTGGTTTTGAAGATGTTCGTGTGGATGTGCAAATCGGCTATAGCACACAATTTGCCCGCAACGGGCGGGTGGCTTCGCTGCAGATTGCCGACGCGCAGGCAACTGAGCAGCCAGCGCCGCAGCATCTCGCTATCATGACAGACAATTAAACGATTCATACAGAACGGAAGACCGCGTGCGGCTGCTGATTGTGGAAGACGAACCGGATCTGCTGCAGGGCCTCACTCAGGCTCTGCGCGAAGACGGCTATGCGGTCGACCAGGCGGCCGATGGTGAGGATGGTTTGTTCAAGGCACAAACCTGGGACTACGACGCCGTCATTCTGGACTGGATGTTGCCGAAACTGGATGGGCGACAGGTGCTGCAGAAACTGCGACAGAGCAAAACGACTCCCGTCTTGTTTCTGACGGCCAAAGACACAATCGACGATCGAGTGGCCGGGCTGGATGAAGGCGCTGATGATTACCTCACCAAGCCGTTTGATCTGGCAGAAGTGAAGGCCCGCGTGCGGGCTCTGATTCGCCGCAGTCTGCACCAGCCGGCTCCCGATCTGACGGCCGGTGACATTGTCGTTCGCACGGCCGCCAGAGAAGTGCTTCGCGACGGCCAGCCCGTTCGTCTGACGGCACGGGAATATCGTTTGGTGGAACTTCTGGTCAGTCACCAGGGCAAGGTGGTCACGCGCACCATGATTTACGACCACCTGTTTGACGAGCACCATGATTCCGCGTCGAACATTGTCGACGTGTACATCTCGCGGCTGAGGTCGTCTCTGGGCAAAACCTTTATTCGCACACGTCGCGGTGAGGGATACATTGTTGACCGGTGAACCGCAGCAATCTTTGGCGGCAGACCACAGTCCTCGACCCTCGCTGCGGCGTCGCATTCTGTTTTGGCAGACCACCCTCCTGGCGGTCGTTGTGCTGTCATTTGGTCTTGCCATCTATCTGCAGCAGCGGCAGACTCGCCTGCAGGACATCGACAGCGAACTGGCCGCCGCTGCCAAAGTGCTGCGTGTGCAGCTGCAGGCGCTTGCCGATCGGTCGGCCGCTGACTCAGAGGATGTCGCCAGGGGGCTCATGCCCCAGCGGGTGGCCGCCGAAACGTGGCGTGTGCCTGACACTTTTGCCCGGCGACACGTGCGGCATCGTTACGAACAGCCTTACCTGGTGATTCGCGATGCGCAGCAGCAAATCCTCGTGTCCACTGCCACCACCGATGTTCCTGCGGTGGACGACGTGAGCGGGCGCGGGCCGTTTCAACGCACGACGCGCGGCCGCGGTGACTATCGTGAAGCCTGGGAGACAGGGCCTTCGGATACCCTCATCCTGGTTGGCCGGCACGTCGCGGCCGACTTTCGCGACCTGCGGGAACTGGCCTTTGTACTGACAGCGATTGGCGTGGTGGTGCTGTGTCTGGGGTTCGCCGCCGCGTGGCGTCTGTCGGCCAGCGCCGTGTCGCCGATCGCCGGAATCAGCGAGGTGGCCGTCCGACTGTCCGAAACCCGCCTCGACGAACGGATCGATGCGTCCCGGATGGATGTGGAATTTGAGCAGCTGGCCCACACACTCAATGCCGCCGTGGGGCGACTGGAAGTGGCGTTTGCACAGCAGGTGAAATTCACCGCCGATGCGTCTCACGAACTGCGAACACCTCTGGCCGTGATACGCATGCATCAGGATCTGGCGCTGTCCAAAGACCGTTCGGCGGCCGACTACCGACAGACCATCGAAACGTGCGCGCGGGCCACGGCGCGAATGTCACGACTGGTCGAAGGGCTGCTGGAACTGGCTCGGCTGGATGGTCCGCGGTGGTCGCTGCAGACGACTTCGACCGACCTGGAATTTCTGATCCGGGAAGTCGTGGACGATTGCGGAGTGCTGGCCGCAGCGTCCGGCGTCCGGCTGCAGATGACACTGACGCCAATCGTCCTCGAGCTGGACGCCGGGCGGTTCACTCAGGTGATATGGAATCTGCTGTCCAACGCCATCACCCACAGCCCTGAGGGGGGAACTGTTTTTGTGGAACTGGAACCGGTTCCGGAGGAAGCCGCTGGTGCGGAGGCCTGCGGGGCAAGGCTGACCGTCTGCGATGAAGGGCCCGGCATAGCGGCTGAGTATCAGTCCCGCGTATTTGATCGCTTTTTTCGCGTGGAGCAGGAGCGTTCCCGCCAAACAGGCGGCAGCGGACTGGGACTGGCGATTTGTCGCGCCATTGTGCAGGCTCATCAGGGTCGCATCGGCATTCGCAGTGAGCCGGGGGAGGGGACCTGCGTGGAAGTCTGCCTGCCGACCGGGGCGGAGCGTGCCCGTTCGTCCGGGCAGTCTGTCCCTCCAGGCAGTCCGACCGACAAGTCAGGCCAGTGAGATGGCGGAGACCGTGATCAGCCCATCCACCACCAAACGATACCGCCAGAAACGCTCGACAAGTGCGTCTTTGCCGCTCACCTCCTTGATGGACATGGCGATAAACACGTTGCAGCAAACCGACATCCCAAACATCATGATGCCCGACATCACTGTGAGAAAACCAGGGTTGTTAAAGCCCTGCTGCACCGCTCGCATCTCAGCGGTGATCACGGCACCAAGCCCGGCCAGTACGTGCAGCAGCCACCAGAAAATGACGATCAGTCGCAGCGGAAACTGCAGTGGCGTTGTCCGCGCGGCGACGGCCGGTCCAATGGGAGTCGGCTGACGCGCACAGGACCACAGACGATACAGAAACGGCAATTCGGCAATCACGACGAGCACGCTCACAATCAGCAGCGGCGGCCCGGGGTCTCCAAACACACGGTGCGTGCACAGCACATACATCAGGAACACAAACAGGATCGACAGCAGTGTGCCAAAAAACGCGGCCAGTCCGCGCTCCAGTCTGTCCAGCCGCGTCGTGGTGTCCGTGTAGACCGAATGCCGGCTGCTACCAGCACCCTCTGACACTTCTTCGTACAGAGGGTACAGGCTGGTTTCCGGAAACATGTCTCGGTCAGAATCGGGCATCACGGCCATTCCTGGGCGGGAGGCAGTGGCTCACGAGACGGAACGAGGGAGGCAGCAGATCAGCCCCCCAGTTCCTTCCGCAGCGCTTCCAGTTCCGCTTCCACTTCCGAACTTTTTTCCTGCTGAGACTGTGCGATTGCGTGGACGGCCGTTTCTGATTCCAGCCGGACTTCCGTCGGCTGGCCCGTCAAATCGGCAAGACGCCGCTGGGCTTCTGAGTGCCGCGCCTCCAGCGCTTTTTGAATGCGAAGCATGTTTTGGTAGTTGGATTCCGCGGCATCCAGTTCGGGCCGCAGTCCATCAATCAGATCTTCGATTTCCACTTTCCGCGTGAGGGCGTCGCGAGCGGCCGTTTCGTTCCCGGCCCCCAGCTCTGTCCTCGCTTTTTCCACCCACTGTGTCATCTGACCGGCGTGGGCGTCAATATCCGACTGCAGACGATCGCGGTTGGCGGCTGATGTGCGGGCCACACGACGGGCGCTGGTCAGGCCTTCCTCCATTTCGTCAATCACCTCACGCAGAGTCGTCTGCGGGTCTTCCGATTCATCCAGAATCTCGGTCAGACTGCAGGTGACGATATCCGTGAGACGGCTGAAGTGAGGCATGTGAAGATCTCTTACGCGAACAGTGGACGGGTGGATCACGGAGGCTGGAAATTTTACGAACTGTCAGGATCTCGGCAACGGTGGTGCGACAGCCCACTGACCAACGACTCGACTCAGACTCCGGATTAATTCATTTCAGAAACGGTTTCCTCGTCCGCGAATCCGCGGCACGTCAGATGATAGCGGAGCTTTTCCTTGGCCAGACGAAGTCGACTCTTGGCGGTGGGCAGGGTGGTGTCCATCGCGTCGGCCACTTCCGACAGGGTCAGAGAATCGAAGTGGTGCAGCATGAACGTCTGTCGCTGCTCTTCGGGCAGCTCTTCCAGCACGTCCCGCACCACGTCCACAATCTCCTCCTGCGCCACCCGGATTTCTGCCGACACCACATCGCCGGGCAGCAGGTTCAGCAAATCGGTCGATTCTCCATCAGCGGACGTTGTGACGGTGACCCGGCGAATCAGCGCGTCGTGTGATGCGCGACGCACGCTGTCGATCAGCAGGTTGCGGGCGACGCGAAAAAGCCAGCCTTTGAAGCGACCGGTCGGCAGGTAGTCCCACGATTTGCGGTACAGCCGCAGCAGCGTTTCCTGGACCAGATCCTCAGATTTCTGCGCGTCTCGCGTGTTGCGAAAGAAAAAGCCATACAGCGGTGACTGCCAGGTCGCCACGATATCGTCGAAAGCGTCCGGATCTCCCTCCTGGAGACGGATCATTTTCTGGTCGTCTTCGTTGTAATTGCTGGCCATAACGCAGGGTGGCGACGGTCGCCCTTAGGAACGGTGTTGCCGTAGGGTAACGCGGTGGCGCGGCCGGCAAAAGTCACGGATGACAAAACTCACCCCCGAACGTCCGTTCAAGGCAGACGTCCGTTCGGGCCCGGCGGCAGTTGGGGCCTGACGCCCAATAGAGCCAGCGTCAGGAGCCAGCGTCAGGGGGGCGGCCGACTACCAGGGCATTTCTGTCAGATCGACAATCTGGTCGGCAAGGCGGGTGACCGCTTCCTGCTGAGCGGTTGCCAGTGACTGACCGACTTCCGGGGCAAAACTTACCTGACTGGAGTGCTGGGACAGGGCCTGTCCGATGGGGAACACCCGCTGCTGCAGCACACGACCGCTGCGACGATCGATCCAGGAGACTTCCGCTCCCAAAAGCAGCTGCAGCTCCCGCACGTCATCAAATCGGGTTTCGCTCAGCGGGTTCTTGCGGGCGTCCACAATCTTGCACTGCAAAATCGTGTCCGCAATGCCGGCATCCGCCAACTGGTACCCGGAGCGGTTCTTGATTTCGGTCTGGATGGCTTCTGTCAGCAGGTAATCAATATTGCGACGGAACACCTGCGACTGCACGACCGGCACATGGATGGTCCGCACGCCCTGAACGGTCGACGGTCCGAACGTGTAGCCACAACCTGTGATGGCACAGGAGGCCGCCAGTATCAGGGCAGGTTGCCACTTTCGCTGCATGTTAGAATCCTGGAATACCAAACCAGCGTCGTCGTTTGGCTGGTTCACCGTCTTCTGAGGTTGCACTGACAGACTTCACGCGGCGTTCAGGCTCCGCCTGCCGGGTGGGCTCTTCTGTCCGTCGGGCGGGCGCTGACTTCGGCAGCAACTCCACAAATTCCTTCATCCCCGGCAGTCGCTGATAAGACTTCGGATTCAGGGACAGCAGTGTGCGGCGCGCCATCTCGGCGTAACGGGTGTCTCCGTAGTCTTCGATCACGCGACGGCAGTGAATGGCGATAGCCGCCGGATTGTCTTTCTGCTGATACAGCTCCACGTCGGCCCAGGCATCCTGCGCCTCGCGAAGGTAGAGGATCTTCAGGTCTTTGCGGACCTGTTCCCGGTCTTCGGAGTTGGGAAACAGGGTGAGGGTCTGCTCTTTCAGATTGCGAGCCGACACCAGTGATGTGTTGTCGTAGTAGGGGCCCTGATAGGACATCTGCTTCGCGTGAGAGCCCAGCACGAACGCTTTTTCCAGATGTGGACTGTCCGGGTACATCTCCCGCAGGTTCTCGAAGTAGCGATCGGCTTCCACATGGTTGCCGCGCTTCAGGTAATAAGTGGCCGTCAGCATCAGGGCATCGTCAGCCAGTGGGCCGGTGGGATCGTTCAGCCAGATGGATTTGAGTGCCTTGCGGGCTCGTCCCCGGGTGTCCAGCAAAGGACGTGTTTTGTCAAAAAAGTTGGGAATCAGCGCGAAGCGGACGGATGGGTCACCGGATGACGATTCCGTCTTTGGCGCTTCATCGAGTTCCACCGTTTGGCTCACCGTTTTGATGGTTGATCCCGCTGTCGGATCGGCCACTTCCAGCCAGGATCGGGCGATGACAAACAGCCGCTGGCTGGCTTTGGAGACGTACTTGGTGGAGGGGTAGTCGGCAAACAGTTTTTCGTAAGCATCCTGAGCTTTGGGGTACTGCTTCAACTCATAGTGGCATTCAGCAATGCGGAACCACGCTTCCTCGCCGATGGCTGACTCGGAGTATTTGCTGGCAATCGCTTCGTAGTTTTTCAAAGCGGCCGCGTATTTGCCGTCGTCAAACTGCTTTCGAGCTGCTTCCACCTGCCGTCGGCCTTCCGCAGAAAACTTTTGCCCGGCGGCCAGGGGGTCCTGCTGATCTTTGGCCAGCACGCGTTCAATGGGCCCGCGGATGGAATCGGTACTGATCAGAGAGTCGGCAAACAGGCCTTCTCCGTCAGACGGTCGCAGTGATCGGCAGCCGGCGGTTGGCAGCACCAACAGCGCGGCCACAGCCAGAGGGCCCAGCGCGCTTAGCGTTGCTCGCAAGGCCGGTCCGCTGGACGACGGAGCGACTGAGCGCGCCCAACTCCCAGCAGCTGAAACCACTTGCGCCGAATCCTTTCGGCCGTGTTTCCGACGATCAGCTCGCCGAAAATGCATCCTGCATGTAATCATGATGGAGGCCCTGCCTCACTTAAACTTCAGGTAGCGAAGGGTGCCCGGTTTTTTGCCAAGCGTCTGACTGATGACGGACACCGCCAGCCGGTGGCATTCTTCGGTCTGATCCTTCGTGAGTCGAATTCTTTCGGACATTCTTGTGCCGGATTCCGTCATCCTGCGAAGCAGAGCCACGGCACCGGCGGAAACAGAACGCCCCTGAAATTCCTGGCGACGGCAGGAGTTGCAGAGCAGTCCGCCCTGAGACACCCAGTGAGCATATTTGCCCTCAATTTTTACGGGTGCTGTGCAGACACAACATTCTGTCAGATTGGGAAACAAACCGACGATCTGCAGCAGTCCGATCTCAAAAGCCACAATGGCTGATGGCAGATCGGCCTGCGGGTCGGCCAGCTCCTCCAGAGTCTTTATCGCCAGATCAAACAGCTGCGGCTCAGGATCTTCCTCTTCTGTCAGGCTTGCGAGCAATTCTGCCAGATAATATCCGCCATACAGAGAGTTGAGACTCCCCGGGACGGGCGCAAAACGAGACGAGAGACTGGCCTGAGTCAGCAGGCTGAGAGCACCTGATGACTTCCGAATGAAGACTATTCGACAGTTTGAAAGCAGGTCAAGAGCAGCATCGAACGGTCCTTTGAGTCGTTTCGCCCCTTTGGCCAGCGCTGAGACTTTCCCGAATTCTCTGCTGAAGAACGTCACCACCCGGCTGGATTCGCTGAAATCTGCCTGCCGGATCACCAGGGCCTGAGCCTTTTCTGTGGACAACGCGTGTGCCTTTTCTTCAGAACCGCAAAATTGCCAAACCTGCCAGCGAGCCTTAGTTTGACAGCTGGCGGCAATCCGGTCCAGACGGCGAGCGGCAACGGAAAAGCCGCAGCTGGAAAGACATTCCAGCTGCGGCCTTCGGAGATTTTGCGAGAGTCAGCCGAATGGCTGCTGCCTCACAGCCTGATGGCGACACGGCAGTTTGGGTCCTGCCGCATCAGATTTCAGGCGGATTCTAGAACGTCACGATGGCGTCGATACCGAAAGTGGTTTCAGAACCACGTGTGGGATCGTCCCAGTCGTGTCGGATCTCAGGTCGGATGACCAGGTTGTCCATCGGCTTGATGTTTACACCACCGGTGACGGCGTACTGAGAAACACCTTCGTTCTTCCACCACTCGGAGCGAACACCGATACCCAGTTTGTCGTTCAGGCTCTTGATGAGGTAGGTGTTGATACCGACGTCATCGTCGTTGCCCGTGCGAACCAGGTCACTCTGAACCACCAGGTTCAGGGTGTCATCCAGGGCGACGTCGAACAACAGGCTGTGAGAGTAACCGCTGCTTGAACCGGCAGCAGCACTGCGAGCACCGAAGTCACCGATGGTGGTGATGTAGGTGAACGTAGCGTTGTCACCAACAGCTGTGCTGATACCACCCAGGAAGTTGCTGCCGCCGTTGACCTGATCGAAACCAGTGTCCCAGCCAGCCGTCCATCCACCGTACAGAGTGACGTCATCGCTGGCAGCGTAAGTGGCCAGAACACCCGTGTGAGTGAAAGGCTCGCTGTTGAACATCGTCAGAGCGTGGCTGTAGAAGAAGTTGTCAGGGGCAGTCACAACTTCGTACCCGATCAGGGTGTAGAAGTGACCCGCTTTGATGCTCAGGTCGCCGGCAGCGATTTCGCCGTAAGCCTGAGGAATGGCCCAGCCATAACCGCCGCCTCGTGTGAAGCTGCCGCCGTTGTCCCAGCGACCTGGTCGGTTACCGAATGCCTGAGTGTCGCCGGCGTCAACACCGTACATGACGTCAACGCGGAAACCCCAGTCGAGGCCTTCGCTGCCGTCAGCGACTTTCTCAGCGTACAACCAGCCCTGATGCAGGTTGAGTCGGTGAGGGTGGTTGTTGAACGACAGAGCGTCGTTACGAGCGGCCGCAGCAGGAGTCACTCCGCTGTGGTAGCCAACCTGAACCCAGCCACCAAAGGTGATGGCGCTTTCACCGCCGCCACCGAACAGACCGCAGCCTTCGCCACAGCCGGATTCTCCGCAGTCGAGGCCGCAGCCGGCGATTTCATCGCCGCAGCAGGCACCATCACTGCATCCTGCTGGAGCACAGCAGGTTGATTCATTGCCACAGCTCACCAGTCGAATGTTGAGCGGAGCGGTTTTACCAGCGAACAGCTGCTGGTATTTCTGTGAGCCCCCAGCGTTGTACACGTCTCCGGCGCTGGCGACTCCTGCCACCATGCCGAAGATTGCTCCCGCAAAGAGCGAAGTCCATGATCTTTTGATCATTTTACAATCCCTCGCAATTCATCCGTGAAAGTCAGAGGATCCCATCCTCTCCCGATCGTCAATCCACTGACTCACTCTTGTTTTTGCCGGCGTCCGACAGAATTCACTGCACTTTGTTTCGGACACGGCAGATAGGCAGCCCCACACGTCGCGGGACCTTCTCCTGAATGTTCGAGATATCGGTCGCAACTCTCTCGGTGAGCAGCGTGACAGAAGTCAACTGTCTGGATTTGGATCTTGTTTACTGACAAGGTCAGAGAAACGAGAAAATCCGCACGGTCGATGCTATCTTTCCTAATCGCCAGAACCGGCAGCAGCAGTCCCGTTGCAATTCACGAATTCCGCCCGAATTGGGGCTTTTCACGCCTGTTTTACCTTGTTTGGCAACAACTTGGGCAGATTCTGCCACCTTGCCGTCGGTCGGCAGGCGGGAGGCAGCAATCACCCTGCCACCAGACTTCACTTCGCCGGGGACAGGAAACATGCCGGACAATCGCATCTCCAGGCAGTTCCTGCAGTGGTTGAAGTCATCCGGAATCACCCACCTGCCCACGGTCAATCTGCCTGAGCCGGCAAAAAGTCTGAAAAAGCCGAAGGCAGGAGGCCGAGTCACTCCGCGACCTGCTGCCGCGGCAGCGACGTCTGCTGGGAAACAGCAGCCCGCTCGACCGGCGGCCACGCCTGCGCCGCCCGCTCGACCAGCACCGCTCGCGGAGACGGTGGCGATTCTGGAGAAGCCCATGACAACCGCGGCGGAAAAGCAGTCCGCCCTGCAGCTGCTGGGTGACGTAGTGGCAGGTTGTCAGCGGTGCACACCGCTCGCCGAGTCCCGTCAACAGTCCGTGTTTGGCGTTGGTGATCCCAACGCCTCGATCATGTTTGTCGGTGAGGCGCCCGGGGCCGATGAGGATCGACTCGGAGAACCCTTTGTGGGAGCGGCCGGCCAGTTGCTGGACAAGATTATTGGGGCCTGCGGATGGAAGCGCGAACAGATTTACATCTGCAATGTGCTCCGCTGCCGCCCACCGGGCAATCGCAATCCTCTGCCGCAGGAAGCGCTCAACTGCCGCGAGTTTCTGGATGGCCAGATACGAATTGTGAATCCCGACTACATTGTCTGCTGGGGGACCGTGGCCGCACAGAATTTGCTGCAGGAGACCCGATCGGTCGGTCGACTGCGCGGCCAGTTTCTGCAGCACGGCAATGCAAAGGTGCTGTGTACCTATCACCCGTCGTATCTGCTGCGAAACCCATCTGCCAAAAAGCAGGTGTGGGAAGACATGCAGTTGTTCATGGCACAGATCGAGAAAGATCAGGGCGGCCAGGCTGGTGAGGCTGGTGAGGCTTAACGCGGCCCAGCATGCCCGTGGATCGCCACTTTCCGCGCTATTGACTGCCATCGTGGGGACGCTGGGGCCATCGTGGGGACGCTGGGGCCAAACGTGGGGACGTGGAGCCAGGCTTCGAGCTAGTCGCTCTGATCCTCACGCCGCTGATCGTCCGACGGTCGATTGCCGGATGGCGTGCGTGGCTGTCGGGATCGCATAAAGTGGGGACGCTGCTGCGGTGACTTCTGCGGCACTTCGGCCGGGCCTTCATCCAGCAGAAAACGGACCACATCGGTGCGATGCAACTGGCCCACCACGATATCCCGTTCGTCAACAATGGGGATCACAGAGTGGCACGAAGAGCGAAACAGGTGCAGAATGCTTCGCAGGCTGGCGTCTGCCCGCACCGTTTCCACGTGACGGGAGATGATTCGATCGATCGTGGCCGAGCGGTCGTTGTTGTGCATCAGCTCCCGCACAATTGTGTTTTCGCAGATCAGACCGGTCATGCGACCGGACGCGTCCTGCACCATCAGCACGCTGTGATCGTCAGTGACGAGCAGTTCGGCCGCCTCGCGTAATCCGGACCCTTCCGTGATTACGGCGGTGGGACACTCTCGCATGAGATCTGAAACGCGTATCTGCTGCATCACAACAGCTCCGGCCTGATAGCTTCGGGGACGACAGAAAGACCAGCTCACTTTGGAATGCTAGTTTCCAATTCCGCACATGTCGGAATATCCGCTGTCACCTGCACAGAAATGTGCGTGCCGTCTGCCAACACGCCACCTCTGTCGTTCGTATCGGATAAGCGGGCCGACTCACTGGAGGCAGACGGCCACGAATGTGGTCGGGGACGAATTTGGCCGGCCCTCAGCCGTCGAATTCGGTGATTCACCGAACGATGCGTTTTTTCCACACAGATGTCGCTGGCCATACGACTGGACGCCTGTTGAAATTGCTGCAGGCGGTTTCCCCGGCAGACGCTTCGTGTTTGTCGGCCGAGCCGCCAGCCTCTTTGGGCGGGCTGACCTGCAGGCCTCACGACACTGCTCCCGGATGTCATCATCCAGCCGTTAAGGTGGAAGCTGTATGAATGTGCCACGATTGATTGCGCTGACTCTGGTTCTCACGGCCGCGCCGTCGTTTGCCACCGCTCAGACAATTACAGACTGCAAGGGCCTGCTGGCGGCCGGTGAATACGAAGACTGTCTGCAGGCCACGACGCGGGCCGTGAATCGCCGCAGTTATGGAGAAGACTGGCCGCTGATGAAAGCCCAGGCCGAGTATCATCTTGGTCGGTATCTGGATGCACAGAAGTCCCTGCAGGCGGGCGTGCAGCGTTATGCGTGGAGTATTCGCCTGCGTATGAAACAGTATCGCCTGGCGAAAATGTCGGGAGACCGGGAGCAGGCCCTCCGCCTGCTGGACGAAATCGGACAACTGGCCAGCGACTCTCCCTGGCGATACACGGATGCCGACGATCTGGTGGCTCTGGGAGAAGCGTCCATCGAGATGGGGGCTGATCCCAAAGATGTGCTGGAAGGTTTTTACAATCGCGCGCGGCGCAACTATCGCAGCCGCCCGGACGGTTTCCTCGCGGCCGCTCAGCTGGCGCTCGACAAAGGCGACAAACAACTTGCGGTCGATATTCTCTCACCCGTGCTGGACCAGTTTGCAGACAACGCGGCCATCACGTACACCTTTGCCGAGGCGATCGGTTCGTTAGATCCGGAACGGGCCCGCGATCTGACCGCACAGACTCTGCAGCAAAACCCGCGATTTACGCCGGCGCTGCTGCAGCAGGTGTCCCGCATGATTGATGCGGAGTCGTACGACGCGGCCGAGGCGCTCATCGCCGAGATGCTGCAGACCAACCCATGGCAACCCGAGGCTCACGCCTATCAGGCTGTCATCCATCATTTGCAGAATCGTCCCGTGCAGGAGGCGGAAAGTCGCGCTCTGGGTATGTCCATCTTTGGCAGCAATCCCGATGTGGACCATTTGATTGGCCGCACTCTGTCCCGGCGGTACCGCTTCCGCGAAGGGGCGGCGTACCAGCGGCGTGCCCTGGCAGCCGATTCCTTCCATCTGGCAGCGCGGACTCAACTGGCTCAGGACCTGCTGCGTCTGGGGCAGGACGAGGAAGGCTGGCAGCTGGCCGATGCCGCACAGCTGCAGGACAAGTACAGCGCCACGTTATTCAACCTGATGCAGCTGCGCAGCAGTCTGGACCGCTTTGCCACGATTCGTAACGACCACTTTATCATTCGCATGGATCGTACCGAGGCCGCGGTTTATGGCCCGCGGCTGGAGTCACTGCTCAACCGGGCGTTCGCGACCCTCAGCGAAAAATACGGCTACACGCCCGACGAACCGGTTGTCGTTGAGGTATTTGATCAGCCCAGTGATTTCGCTGTCCGCACATTCGGGATTCCGGATGTGGCCGGCTTTCTGGGAGTCTGCTTCGGTCAGCTGATCACGGCCAACAGCCCGGCCTCACAGCGGCAGAATCCCAACAACTGGGAGGCCGTCCTGTGGCATGAGTTCTGTCATGTGATCACGCTGCAGATGACGGGCAATCGTATTCCCCGCTGGCTGAGCGAGGGCATTTCTGTGTACGAAGAACGGCAGGCGGACTCCCGCTGGGGACAGCGGATGACGCCAGGCTACCGCGAGCGAATTCTGGCCGGCAGGGTGACGCCCGTCAGTCAGCTCAGCAGCGCCTTTCTAAACGCCGGCAGCGGCGAGGATTTGAACTTCGCCTATTACGAGTCGTCGATGGTGGTCGAATTCATTGTGCGGCGATTTGGTTTCCAGGCCCTGACGGACATCCTCGCTGATCTGAACGGCGGACTGCGAATCAACGATGCGCTCGATCGACATACGGGAGGGATCGAAAATCTGGACCGCGAATTTGCCGCCGATCTGAAGCAGCGTGCTGCCGACTTTGCACCGGGCGTCGAATTTACGTTAGCCGGGGATGATGGTCCGCTGCCCTCCATTGCGATACCCGCCGCCCCAACAAAGAACTATTCCGTGGCCCTGATGATGGTGGTGCAGCAGCTGGAACGTCAGGAGTATGACGGGGCCGAAGCACGACTGCGGGAACTGATTGACTGGTTTCCGCAGGATGAAAGCCGCAACTCGGCGCGCAAACTCCTGGCCAGGCTATATGCCGACCTTGATCGGCCGGCCGATCAGATGGCCGTGCTGGCCGAGCACGTTCAGCGGACGGCCGACGATATTGATGCCGTCACCACTCTGCTGGCGTTGCAGGTGTCGTCCAAACAGTGGGAAGCCGCCGCAGAGACCGGTGAGCTGGCGCTGGCCATCGACCCGCTGCAGCCGGCGCTGCTGCGTTCGCTGCTGCAGGTCGCGGAGGCCACCGGTCGCACGGCCGACAGTCTGCCGTTGTTGAACGGGCTGCTCGAACTGGACACGGCCAATGCGGCGCGATGGCATTTTCTGCTGGCCCAGGCGTACCGCGATTCGCAGCCGCAGCTGGCCCGGCGACACGTATTGCTGTCACTTGAACAGGCGCCACGCTATCGCGACGCCCATCAGTTGTTGCTGAAATTAACAGATGCCGACTCCGCGGCCGACAATCGACCGGGGGACGAGCCGCCCGGTTCCAACTAGCCGTCAAACGGCCGTTTCCTGGGGAGGCCGCTCATTCCAGCGGCCGCCTAATCGAGCGCCCAGGCGACCATTGTTTCCGCCAGCACGCGGTCAATCAGGGTGGATTCCAGGTCGAGCCCGCCTGGCTCACCGGGTTCCGACGCCGTCGCGATTTCGCCCGCCTGGCGGTCGGGACCGGCCGAGCGGTGTGCGACACGTGCGATGGGCCACGGTTCGTGTGACACACGCGTCGCAACAGCGTGTGACACGGCATCCGGGCCCACCATGTTGTCAGGGAGTGAATTCGACAGCAGTGAGTGTGCCAGCAGAGTTTCGTGTTCGTCAGCTTCTGCCGGTTCGTTGTCCGCCACGATAATCAGCACCGAGTTGCCCCAGTTGGTTGAGTTCCAGCGGGCCGCCCAGATGCGATAGCGACCCGGAGCCAGCGGCTCTGTGAATGTGTACGTGGACGACGAGTCTGCCGTGAAAATCTGCTCGTTGGTGCCGGCCGTCTCGTTGCGGACCCACAGGCGTGTCCGTGAGGATGCGCCGGACCATTCAATAGTGGGCGTATTGGTATTCACCGCGCCGTTGGGTGTGACGATGATCCGTGTGGACTGCGTATCGATGTCAAAGGTAAAGCTGCGACTCCAGCGGTTGCTGCCATCCGGGAAGACCGTGTTGACCCAGACAAAATAGCGATTCCCAGGCAGCGTGTCGCCGCGGAACTGCGTGTCCGTCAGACCCTGCTCGTACAGCACCTCCCGCTCGGTGAAGCTGCGAAAGTACACTTCATAGCTGCTGGCTCCCAGTACCGGTTCCCAGCGGAAGAACGGGCGAAAGCTGGAGTTGTAGGTGCCGGTGGGATGGAAGCTGAATTCTGTACTGCCGACGCGTACCCGCTGACGGTCACTCCACGGCGTGTGATTGCCTTCGTTGTCACCGCCGCGTACCCACCAGTTGAGCCAGCCGGCCTGGAAATCGTGCGTTTCGGTCCATGAGGTGCCGGTGAGATTGTCACGGCGAATGACTGTGCTGCCGTTGGAGATGTACAAATCGACGCTGTCGACCCCCGGCGGATTCTCCCAGGTAAACGTGACCTCCGCGGACGTTCCAGAGGTGGACACAGGCAGAGTGGCCACATCAAAGGTCTGCATGGCCGACCATCGCCCGTTGATTCCCGCCGCGCTTTGGGCCCGCATCCACACTCGATAGCGGCCCACTCCGGCCGGCGTCGGCAGCGTCCACTCCGTGCCCGTCAGTCCCGTGGGGTTGGCAATCACGCCGCCGCCCACGCGTGAAATATAGATTTCATAGTTGTCGGCGCCGGGAACGGCCGTCCATTGCAGCTGCGGCTGCGTGATTTGTGTCTGATCAATCGTAAAGCTGCTCACCGGGGAACGGGCGTGGTAGTGCAGCGGACGACTCCAGCCGCCAAAACTGGTGCTGGTGCGGGCTCCGCGGATCCACGCCTGTCGCCAGCCAATGGGGTGATTGTCGGGCAGTTCATAGGAGGTGCCCGTCACCTGAACGCGATATTCGGGGGATCCCAGATACAGTTCGTAAAACGGCACCCCGGGGATGGCATCCCACGTGAACGTGCGGCCGTCAAATCCATTCAGTGTCGGGCGACGATCCACGCCGCGGAAATACTCATCGTCGCTCCAGGAAGCTACTTCGCCGTTGACCAGGCGACCGATCCTCAATTGCTGATCGGTAATCCCCAGAATCCCCTCCAGCGAGTAGGCCAAAGTATCCGACCCCACATCGTCTGTCAGAAACACGCCGTCGCTGTGGCGAAATTCCAGCCGGTAGCCTTCGACCGGCAGCAGGTCACCATTGGCGTCACGTTCCGGCGTCCAGGCAATCTGAAAATCGTCGGTGAAGTAAATATTGAATGAGGCGGGCGCTGAGCGAAGGAAGGTGACCGTATAGCTGGCGTTTTCCTGGGGCGAGAGCACCATGTTCGTCAGCCCCGATTGCGGTCGCACGGTGACCCAGGTGGAGCCGGAGGCATTCAGCACACGGCCGTCAAAGTTGACGATGGCCAGCGGGTCGGGAAAGTCGGACGTAAAGTCGACCACCCCGCCGCTGCCGTCTGAATCGATGCGGAACTCGTATTCCTGCGTGGGATCCAGATTCATCTTCACGAAGTCACGGTCAAAACTGTGATTCCACTGGCCCGTCCACGGGCTGGTGCGATCCCATGGCGTGGCGAAGTCATCCTGGTCGGCAAAGTCGTCACTGGATCGCATCGAGGCACTGGACTGAAAAACTTCGGCATCACCGACGCCCGCCCAGGCCCCGTCAAACTGAAACGCGCCCAGCGAAAACTCACGCGCCCGACTGGCGTCTCCCGCTTCATTGGTACTGAACGTCCGGTTGATCAGTCGTCGCAGCTGAAAATGGTCGGAAGATTCGGGCGAGGTGGCCTGCAGGACCGTGCCCAGGCGACCGATGCCTGTGGTCACGCCCTGCGGTGTGATTTCCAGCGACAGTTCGAGGAACGAAGCGCGACCAAACAGCCGACCCTGGTAGAAAAACGAAATTTGTGCGGCGACCGGCGTGTAGTTCTGTCGCGCGGTGCCGTCCGTCAGTCCGTCATCAAATGTGGCGCGATCCAGCGTCATGACTTCCACCGGGCTGTTGACGTTCATCGATCCCACCTCAAACGTCAGATCGCCCGGAGTGGCCAGCAGTCGTTCGCTTTCAAATCCCTCCAGCCCGGTGACCACGCCACTGCCGTAACGGATCACCTCAAACGGCGCGTCGGCCGGATCTGTACTGCCAAACAGCCGCAGATCGGGAGACAGATCACTGGCAATGACGGTGAAGTCAAAATCCAGGCCGACGGTGAGCAGTTGTTTCTGCTCCAGCTGCTCCACCAGCCCGACAGACGCGGGTGCATGGTGTCGATTTCGGGAACGGCGCGTGCCGGTAAGGGCGACCAGTTGCAGCAGGCGGGACAGACTCATGGGATGACTTTGAAATTCAGTGCGGCGGAAAGGCGGGAAAAAACAGGGCGATGCGCGGCATGGGTGGTCCAAAGTGTCACCCACAAGGTGCATAGCCGCAACCTTTCTTTCCGGGATTGCTCCGCGACTGTCCGCTCGCTGGACGGTAACGCCCTATATTCGGGCCGTCATTTGTTCGGCCGTGTGACGCACATTCGTTCCGCCCACAGTCCGCGTGGCGCAAAAAGAAACGGGGAACCCACCAGTGGCCTGCGGTTCCCCGTTCATCGACTTTGCTGGTCGTTAAGGCTGCACGGGCAGTTCACTGCGGCGAATGATGCGCGGAGTAATGGCGATGATGTGACCGTGTGGTGATCCGGAAGGCTGCGACGCCTGCGTTGTGATCTGCAGCATGTTGTCCCCGAGTTTCCAGGTCAGACCGCCGCTCTGCGCCAGCACCTGCTTCAAAGCTGTTTTGAGGGGCACGTTCTGCAGGTTGATGCTGACTTTGGGGTCCGGTTCCAAACCCGCCCGTGACAGGGCTGGCGCGTCCAGTATCGTATTGATCTGGGCGATGCCGCTGATGTCCCTGAGAACCTCGGTCAGAGGAACATTGCGAAAGTGAATGGACACTTTTCGGTTTAACGCGTCCCGCAGCACCTGGTTCTGCTCACCGGTGTCGGCTTCGTCCGCCAAAGGGGTGCACCGCAGCAGCAACGTCTGTCGCGATTTCAGAGTGGTTGTGAGGTTGACTGGCGTCAAATTGCCCAATGCGGCTTCGAACTGCAGTCGCATCAACTGCGTGTCTTCGATGGGGCGTGCGGTGGCGGCCAG
Source organism: Planctomycetaceae bacterium (assembly GCA_024742875.1). Classification (GTDB taxonomy): domain Bacteria; phylum Planctomycetota; class Planctomycetia; order Planctomycetales; family Planctomycetaceae; genus Fuerstiella. The sequence continues at coordinate 163,153 of JANSXP010000001.1, forward strand.
CCGAATCGAGGGGGCAACGTCACTTTTTGAAATCTCCACGCTGGCACGGACATTTGGCAGGGCGGCTATGCTGGGCGAACTCAGGACTTGGGCTCCCCCGTTCTGCAGCGTTTTGACGATGGAACCCACTTTCGATTCGCCCAGCAGCGCCCACTCATATTTCCCGCCCGTTTGCTGCAGGTCTACTCCCTCCAGCCGATCGCGCGTTTCTTTGGACAGCTGCAGCACCTGAGCCTGGATGACAATCATCACATCCTGCTCCCGTCGCAGGTCCGACAGCAGATCCGTGATCTGATCATGCCCCACACGGGTTTGTCGAATGAGCAGTGACAGCGAATCCCGCTGCACGTCAATTTTTGCCTCATCGTCCCAGGAGTCTGGTCGCACGGACGCTTTGATCAGAGCCGTCAGTGCGACCGTGGAACGCGTCATGGCGCGCTGGGTTTCGTCGGGTGGCAGATCGCCGGTCGCCTGGTGGGAGGATGGGGCGATCGGCAAGTCGTAAGACAGCACGGGCACAGAGCGCAGTGTGGGGGGCGCAGTTCGCAGGGTGTACCGCCGCGGTGGCGCCGGTGTTGCCTGCGTGGCCGCCTTCCTCTGTTCGATGGGAACGTGGCTAAGCGGCACGGCCGTGCCGGATTCGGCCACAATCAGATCTGCCACCGGATAAACGCGTGTCGAGAGCTGATCCTGCTCAGCCATGGTTCCTGCCCCGTTTTCCTTCGCGTCGCTCTCCGTCTGAGGTTTTGTCGTTCCCTCAGGGACCACTGGCAAAATAAACAGCTCTTCCTCTTCTTCCTGAATGATGATGCGGGGCGTGACCGTGATTTGCACAGTGCCCGTTTGCCCCTGATCGGAAGTGATGGCGGCCGAAATCTGCTGGGTCACACTTTCGTCTGTGCTGTTTTCCCCGGCCTTTGCCGCAGCGGATGTGGCGGCCTGCGAATTCACAGCGCCGATTTGCTGTAAGACGTTTGACTGGTCTGAAGTCAGGGAGATGGTGCCGATGGTTGCGACGGCTGTGTCTTCGTTCGCCGGTGGAGAATCGGTCGCTGCGTGCAGAACTTCAATTGTCAGGTCGACCTGATCGGACTGACGGTTGAAGACCGGCGTGATCCGGATATTCGGCGGCGGCAGTTCGCGAATGTGAAAGTCGCGGGCCACCGACTTTCTGACCTGCTTCAGAGAATCGGCTGTCGAGTACCGAGAGGCGAACAGCCGGCTGAGTCGCGGCAAATCGATCGGTGCCACTTGCAGGGGTGTTGACCCCTGAATGCGGCGAATTCGATAGCGTGCTCCACTGTCAACGGTGTACCTGACGCCCACAGGACCATCCTGCATCTTCGCATCCACGGACGCGTCGAGAAATCCTGCCTTGCGGAGCAGCGTCTGCAGCTCGCTCATCTCGTGTTGTATGGCCTGCACGGTCAGCCGCATTTTTCGGAACTCGCCCAGTGTCTGATGCAGAGCGGCCAGCTGTTGCGGGTGCTCCCTGAGCGCCGATTCGGAAGTCAGGACCACGAGTCGCCCACCGTGATCGGCTGATGCCGCCGCGGCTGTCGTATCAGTCTTCAGCTCACGCGCGCTGTTTTCGTCGGTGGACAGTCGCGACGCGGCGGCTCCTGGCAGCAGTAAAACGGCGGCCAAGGTGATGACGACTCTGTTTTGCCAGGGGCGACGGCGTGTCTCGGTGGATTGTGACATGATTCTCTCCATGCGTTGGGATGTAATTTCCACAGGCTTCATGCCGGGGAAGACGGGCACCGCTTTGAGCGGCTGTTTCATTTCAATCACGGACAGCAGACATCGCGCGTAGGCCGACGGTCGGCAGCCCAGCTCTTTGATGACGTCTGCGTCGCAGCAGCGTTCGGTTTCGCGGGACAGCATACGACTGGCAAACCACACGCCGGGATGAAACCACCACAGACACCGCGCCACGGACTGCAGCACGCCGGCAAACAGATCGCCACGACGGATGTGCAATAACTCGTGCGCGATGATCGGTTCCAGCCACTGGACGGGGCGCTGGTCGGTGTCGGCTGTGGTGTCCAGAAGACAGCGGGGAAGCACAATCACCCGACGGAAGAACCCCATGACCGCGGGCCCCCAGCGCACATCGGAAACGATGATGTCCGGAGCGCGGCGAATCTGCAGTTTGTCACACAGCTGTTCCAGCAGTGGTTGAGTGAGAGTGTCAAAGTCACTGACTCGCCGCGCCCGAATGTTCCGCACGCATCGAAGGTATCGTGTGATGAGCACCAGTGAGTGGAGCAGGGCACCGCCCGCCAGAAGCGTCAGCCAGGGCGACAGGGCTGTGCCGCCTGCTGTTGTCACTTCGGGGCTCAGTTTGGCGGCTGTCTGCGGATATTGCCCGGGCGTGGCGCGATTGTCGTTCTCTGCTGGCTGTCCCAAAGACAGCCGTGTGATGCGATCATCGAAGCCTGCCGCCGACATTTCAGGATCTGCTGCGATGATCGGCGAAGTGGTGACCGCCGCCGCAGAGCGGGCAGGTTCTGTGTCTGGAAATAACGCCTGGGCGCTGCTGAAGACTCCCAGCGAGTGCCCCCAAAGCGGAGGCGTCAGGCATTTGACGATCACCAGCAGCCAGAGAGCGTGAACGAGTCTCGGCCTGCTGTCGCCGAGCAGTTTTGCCACGATCAGCACGAGCAGTGTCATGGCGGCAATTTGCCATGCGTGAGTCAGCAGCAGTTGTGGGAGAGAGTCACTCATCGCTGTCTCCCTCCAGCCGATCAATCAGCTGTCGCAACTGCTCAATTTCTCCCTCGGTGAATCGGCTGTCTTCAACGAGGTGCCGCACCAGTGGCATGGAATCGCCGGCAAACAGGCGGTCCACGAGATCACTGACGGTTTCACGAATAACGGTCCGCGGCCGCACTTTGGGCGAGTAAGAGCGGACCCGTCCCTCCATCCGTACATTCAGATAGCCTTTTTCCTCCAGCCGCCGCAGATAGGTCTGCACGGTGGTGAAGTCGATGTCCCGCACATCCGCCAGCGCGTTGTACACGGCCCTGACGGTCGCCTGTTTCAGCTCCCAAACGACTCTGGCGATTTCCAGCTCGCCTTTGGACAGCCCCGGTCTTGGCGGCATGCTCGGCTCCCTTCCAATTACAAGCGTACTTGAACGGCGGGAATCATAAGTACATCTGTACTTGAGTCAAGGGCGGAACGTCAACCAGGTGTGTGCCGCAGCGCGGCAGCCCGGGATACGCTTGACGATTTTCGTCGCCCCGCCGGGTGGGTATGATGGTTCAGCTTTCCAGGTCATCCTTCGATTTGCTATCGGTTCTCTACTCACACTGTGCATTGGCTGCTGATCAATCACCCGTGCAGCCGCAGCACCGTCCGGCAGGAAACTTACCGAATGTCCCAGTCCACACGACACGTTCTCTGCACCACGCTGTGGACCTGCGCGATCTTCTGCAGTTTGGCGGGAGAGCGGCAGGCCCACGCCTCGTCGCTGTCCGGATCAGAAGACCCTGCGGCAAACCGCCGTCCTGCGACATCGGACCACGTGGCCAAAGGGCCAAACATCGTGCTCGTGTTTATTGACGATATGGGGTGGGGCGACTTTTCCTGTTTCGGAAATACGGATGCGCAGACTCCCAATATCGATCGCATGGCGGCCGCAGGTGTGCGGTTTGAACAGTTCTACGTCAATTCGCCCATCTGCTCGCCTTCGCGAACGGCCATCTCCACTGGTCAGTATCCGCAGCGGTGGAAGATCACTTCGTTTCTGAATAATCGCAAAGAGAACAATGCTCGCGGGATGGCCCAGTGGCTGGATCCGGCTGCGCCGATGCTGGCGCGGTCGCTGCAGCAGGCCGGATATGCCACGGGGCATTTTGGGAAATGGCACATGGGCGGACAGCGGGATGTCGACGACGCGCCGCCGATCACCGCGTACGGCTTCGACCAGTCACTGACCAACTTTGAAGGCATGGGCCCCAAGCTGCTGCCACTGACACTCAAGCCGGGTGACAAACAGCCGGGACGAATCTGGGGAGACGCGGAACGTCTGGGGGATGGCTACCGCTGGATGCTGCGATCGGAAATCACCAGCGGCTTTGTGGATGCCGCCATTCCGTTTATGGAGTCGGCCATGAAACAGGGCAAACCGTTCTACGTCAATCTGTGGCCGGATGACGTCCACGGGCCTTTCTGGCCACCGGTGGACAAATGGGCGGATGGCAAACGGGGGCTGTATCTGTCTGTCCTCCAGGAAATGGACCGTCAGCTTGGTCGTCTGTTTGATTTTGTGAAAACCAACGAAGCCGTTCGCAACAACACGCTTGTGCTGATCTGCTCGGACAATGGTCCCGAGCAGGGCGCCGGTCAGGCGGGCCCGTTTCGGGGTTTCAAGACGCAGCTCTATGAGGGGGGCGTGCGCTCATCCCTGATTGCGTGGGGGCCCGGGCTCAAGGTGGCGTCCGGAAAGGTTGATCGGGACTCCGTGTTTTCGGCCATTGATCTGGTGCCATCATTGCTGGAAATCTGCGGTGTGCCGCAGCCGGAGAATGTGGCGTTCGACGGCGAGTCACTTCCTGAAACGCTGCTGGGCCGTGGCGGATCTCGCCAGTCGCCGATCATGTTTCGACGCCCCCCGGATCGCAATGCCTTCTATGGCGATAACGATCTTCCCGACCTGGCTGTGCGCAAGGGGCAGTGGAAGCTGCTGTGCGAATACGACGGGTCGCAGGCGGAGCTCTACGATCTGTCGGCCGACCGTGGCGAAACGCAGAACGTCGCCGCCGATCACCCCGAGACGGTTGCTGCGATCACCGCCGAACTCCTGCGGTGGCACCGCACCATGCCGCCTGACAATGGGGAAACGTATCGTCGCCCCCAGCGGCGTCGGGCTCCCGCAAAAAGATAGCAAACACCTGCCCCCGCAAGGCAAATGCTTTGCGCTTACCACGGTCCGGTCGCACGTTCGTCTCCTTTTGACGCCATGCACAGGCGGCCCGCGGGCCCGCGGGCGAACGAGGCGCTCGAACGGCAGTTTGCTTCGCATTGATTTGCTACAGGGTGATGCAAATTGCAGGTCGCGAACCTCGGTGATCTGCGGAGTCACGGTCGCAGGTTTCGGTGTCAAACGGTGGCTGATCGTTCCTGCTAATCTTAGTGGCCGCGATAGGCACTACTAAGTAGGTGGTTCTGGGAACTTCTGATGGTCTGATCGCCAAAATTGACAATGTGCCCGCTTTTCGGCGTTCCTGTTGTGTTGCGTCCTGCTACGTTCGACGCGGGATTGTTATCAGCGTCGCTGAGACAGGTCGTCCCCAATACAGGCGACAGCAGTCGTCGTTCATGAAGGAGGTGTTGTTCCCGAAAACAACTGGCAGTGACGTGATGAGATCGGCAGCCATCGTGGGCTGTCGTCCGCTCGAACAAAGCAACGTGAGGTACATCGATGAATTTGTGGAATGTGTTTGGTCGAAATGGGCGGCGACGTCGTGCCCATGCTCTTTCTCCCACCATGGCCGTGGAATCTCTGGAACCAAAGCAAATGTTGTCAGGCGTGAGCCTGTCTTCAGAAATCACGGCACCCGAGACTTCGAGCAGTGAAATTCTGGTGAAGTTTGAGGACGGCTTTGACGTGGAGGCGGTCTTCAGTTCGCAGGCGACGCTCCCGGGGCCGTTCGTTATTGACCACCTGGGCGGAGGATTTGACGGTGACGAGCGACTGTTCGAAATCTCTGTCAATTCAACGACGGACACTGCCGCGCTGCTTGATCACTACAATGGGCTTCCCTTTGTGGACTACGCAGAACCCAACGCAACGTACGCCTTGAAGGCGACGCCCAATGACGCACAGCGGGCCACTCAGTGGGCGCTCGACTATGTGGATGCGGCTGCGGCCTGGGATCTCGCCACAGACAGCTCGGCGATCACTGTCGCTGTGATCGACAATGGCATTCAGACGGATCATCCTGATCTGCGGGACAATCTCTGGCGCAACACAGACGAAATTCCCGGTAACAACTGGGACGATGATGGAAACGGCTATGTCGATGACATTGTGGGTTTCAATTTTGGTGCCAACAGCGGGCAGCTGACTCCCGATTTTCACGGCACATTTGTGGCGGGCATCGCCGGGGCGGTTGGCAACAATGGCAGGGGGATTTCTGGGGCCAGCTGGCGCTCAAGTGTGATGGCTCTGCAGGTTGGGGTGGGTAACAACTATCCAGTTTCCAACCTCGTGCGGGCCATTGACTATGCTGTCGCCAACGGGGCCCGAGTGATCAATGCCAGCTGGGGCGGGTACGACGACTCACGGGCGATCTTTGATGCGGTGAAGCGGGCGGAATCGGCCGGCGTGCTGTTTGTGGTGTCCGCTGGGAATGATGGGAAGAATCTTGACGAATCCATGCTGGGATTTCCCTTTTACTGGAACGTCGGGGCAGACGTGTTTCCGGCCGAATACAGCCGCAGCCTGAGCAACGTTCTGACAGTCGGCAGTCTGGATCGCTCTGGCTGGCTTTCTGATTTTTCAAACTACAGTCGCTCGGCCGTGCAGATTGCCGCTCCGGGAAGGGATGTTCTTTCAACGAATGTGGGGTCTTCGTACTCCGTCGCCTCAGGTACTTCCGCCGCGGCTCCACTGGTTGCCGGCGCTGCTGCCCTCGTATGGGCACAGGATCCGGGCATGTCTTATCGGGAAGTCAGGAACATCCTGCTCGATACGGCCCGTCCTGAGAATCTGACTCGTATTGGGTATGGATCGCTGGATCTGGGGGCCGCGGTCCGCCGGGCCCGAGAATTGACCAACCCGACCGTGTTTGATCCTCAGCTCTACCTTGATCTGAACCCGGACCTGGCCAGCGCTTTTGGGGCCACGAATCATTCAGCCGCGCGAAGGCACTGGCTGGATCTGGGAATTACGGAAGGTCGTCGCGCGTCCGCCGCGTTTGACGTGCAGTGGTATCAGGATCTGAATCCCGATCTGGTTGCCGTGTTTGGTCGCAACAACTACCGGGAACTGATTCGCCACTGGGTCCGACACGGGATGTCGGAAGGTCGCGCGGCGTCCGCGTTGTTTGACGTGCGGCTCTATCAGGAACTGAATGCCGACCTGGTGGGATTGTACGGCTGGAACAACTATCAGGCGCTGCTGAATCACTTTGTCGACACGGGCTTTGAACAGGGCCGCGTTGCCTCAACCGTGTTTGATGCGCGGTATTATCAGCAACGATATCACGACCTCAGCGCGGTATTCGGCAAGGACAATTTTTCTGCTTTCGCCACTCACTGGCTGCGTCAGGGACTGGCCGAAGGTCGTGCGGCGTCCACGGTATTCGACGTGGAGTTCTACGGCTGGTACTCGACAGATCTTTCCACAGACAATGAGGCACGACTGCGTCACTGGTTGACTCAGGGGATTGCGCAGGGCCGTCGTGCGTCGGCCGCGTTTGATGTGCAGTTCTATCAGAATCGTCATGCCGACGTACGCGACACTTTTGGTCCGGGGAACTACAGGCCAATGATCCAGCACTGGATGCGCTACGGTTTGCACAATGGCCGTGCGTCGGCTCGTGAGTTTGACGTCTCCTGGTACCTGAATCAGCATCCCGATCTGCAGCAGGCCTTCGGGGCGCGAGGCTATCGAGAGGCGCTCCACCATTTTCTGCTGTTGGGGCAGGCGGAGGGACGGCGCACCAGCAGCGACTTTGGAATCGAATCCTACAGGCTCCGGTATGCCGACCTGCAGGCCTTTTACGGCCGGGATTACGTCGGTTTGTGGAAGCACTGGCTGCGACTGGGCCAGTGGGAAGGAAGAGACCCTCGCTAGAGGTGCTCTTTGTCTGAAGGGAGGCTGGCCGCTCGATGGAGTCGGGTGGCCGCCGACCCGCCGTGGCTTATTACTTCCAGCCATGCCGAAAAAAGCAGCGTCGCGCCACAAATACCCACGCGACTGTCAACAGCACCATGGGGACAATGGCTCGCAGAAACATAATCGTGGATGGGTGTTTGAAGGCAAACAGCAGCAGCATGAAGCTGTAGCATTCAACGGTGAACGCCTTGCACGCAGCGAATACGGTGAACTTTGACGCAAGGAAAAACAGAATGGCGCCCGCCATCATATAGCACAACGCCAGCATACCGGCGGCCGCCTGGTTTTTGGCGAGCGTCGCGATACACGTTCCGACGCACATCGTTGAGACGCTGCCCAGCAGGACCGTCAGCCAGAACACGGGATTGATCAGCAGCGATGGCGCCAAAATGGCAACGATGCTGGCACTGCCGATGACCGACAAAGACAAATGAAAGATGGCCTTGGCCAGCATGATCTCCGGCAATGAGGCGGTCGTTAGCGCCAGTGCGGCCAGAGTTTTCTGTTCCCGGTCCTGCGCGGTGAACGACACCAGCAGGTGGCAGCAGCAGAAAAACTGAACCATCAGCAGCAGCGCGGTGCCGAGCACCTCAGTCTTCATCAGGTCACCGATGCTGGCATTGCGGACACCCTGGCTGGACCAGTTTTCCGTGTAGCGGCGAACCAGCGAGTGTTCAACCCAGGGGCGCCCCCGCATGACGTCGTGCATCGCCGGGTGGAACCAGTCCAGGAACGGCTGAATGGCGGCATGCGATTCGCCCACGTAGTGCACTTCGATGGCCGTGCGATCCGTGCGATCGTGGTTGCGCCATTCAACGATGTGCCACATCCTCGGGCCGAGCAGCTGGCCCTGCTTTCCTGTCAGTCGCTCACGCAGTTCGAACCGCACGTCCTGATCTTCCGGAACCTGCGTCTGCACGCGTTTCACAGCGTCGGTGTAGCGATCGACCACAACGACAATGGTGCCCATGTCAGCCGGCACGTCCGGAGCGGCCGCCTCCTGTCCGGTTCCCAGTGCCATCAGAAAGGCAATCGCGGTGAGCAGCCCCAGCATCGCCAGGGCCGATGGGCTTTTCTGCAGCCGTTTGGTTTCTCTTCGCAGCAGAATACGAACGATGCGAGTACGGGGCATGGGATCAACCGATCACGAAATGTTGAGGGTGACAGCAGGCGAGTTAGTCGAACTGCTCACCCGTGATTTTCAAAAATGCATCCTGGAAGTTGAATTCCCGACTGTGCATCGTGAGGCACGGTTCGCTGCGGACGATGTCCGACAGGCGATTGCGGCCCGCCGCGTCATCCATGCTGATTTCTTCACGCACGACCTGGCCGTCACGTTCAAACTGCGCGTCGACAAATCGTTCGGCATGTCGCGAGACGAAGGCGGCCGGTGTGTCCAGGTCGACCAGTTTTCCGCGGCACAAAATGGCCACCTGATCGCAGATCTGTTCCACCTCTTCCATGTTGTGTGTCGTCAGGAACACGGTGGTGCCGTCGGACGCCAGTTCCCGCAGCAACTCCCGCACGAGCCGCGTGCTGTGAGCATCCAGATTGGCCGTGGGTTCATCCAGATACAGCACCTGCGGCGAATGCAGGATTTCACGACAGATTAGCAGTTTGCGGCGCATGCCCTTGCTGTAGTCGGCCGCGCGAATGTGCTGCGCTTCGGAAAGTTCCATCCGCTCCAGCAGTTCGTCGATCCGACGATGGGGCACTTCGTAGAGGTCGGCAAACAGCTCCAGGTTTTCGCGGCCAGTGAACTCGTCAATGTGGTTTTCGGTGTCCGGCACAAAGCCAAAGATCTGTTTGGCCCTGTCGAAATGGTGCGGGATCCGATATCCGCCGACTTCCACGTGGCCGGATGTCGGCTGCTGACTGCCCGTGAGCACGCGAATGGTGGTTGTCTTGCCCGCGCCATTGGGCCCCAGAAAGCCGAACAGCTGTCCGGCGGCGACGTCCATAGACAGATGATCCACAGCGGTGAAATCGCGAAAGCGAACAACCAGGTCACGAAGAGAAATGGCGGGCGTCTTGCAGATCACGCGGCGATCCTGAGAAAGCAAAGATAACGACAGTGTCACAGCAGCGTACGTCTTCGAATTCTCATCGCCCTGTCAAACCCGGGATTGCTCCAGCTTGCGACCACCCTTCGTGGCTGCAGGTTTGCGAAACGCAGCACACCCGTACAATCGGCCCAACCTGACCCGGGGATTCGTGGGTGAACCGTCGTGGCGTTGTGTCTAGAATGCCCGGATGACCGGCAAATCCCAATCACGGCGAGACTTTTTGGCTCCGCCCCGACAGTCCGAAACGCCCGTGGTGCCGGTGGGCGGCAGCACTATCCATGTGGCCGCCCGAGCCATGGCGTGTGAGTTCGCCGTGATCATGAATGGCGGTTCTCATGAACGCACGATGGCTGTCGGTGACGTGCTGCAGCTGATTGCAGATATCGAAACGTGGCTGAGTGTTTACCGGCCTCACAGCGAAATGACGGACCTGAACAACCGTGCGGCCGGCGATCCGGTTCGCGTGCGACCGCCGCTGCTGGAACTACTGCAGGTCTGCCAGCAACTGCACGCCCAGACGGACGGCGCCTTCGATGTTGCGGCCGGTGCACAGATACGAATGTGGAGGCAGGCCCGCAGCGAGAACAGAATGCCGGCACCAGGCGAGGTGGCGGAGGCGCTGCGCTGCTCCGGTACACACCATCTGTCACTCCACAGTGACGACAGTTCTGTAAGTTTCGGTGTGGACGGTCTGGCCCTGGATCCGGGAGCCATTGGCAAAGGCTATGCGCTCGACCAGGCGGCGCAGTGGATGGACAAAATGGATGAGTGTCCTGAAGACTATTTGCTGCACGGCGGACACAGTTCTTTAGTTGCACGCGGCAGTCACGAGGGGCAGGGAGGCTGGCCGGTGGGAATTGGCAATCCTTTGTTCACGAAAAAGCGACTGGGAACCGTTTTGCTCCGTAACCAGGCGATGTCCACCAGCGGCTCAAATATCCAGTTTTTTCGGCACGAAGGACGTCGTTACGGTCACATCCTCGACCCCCGCACGGCGATGCCGGTGGAAGGAATGTTGTCTGTGACCGTATTTGCGGAATCTGCGGCAATCGCAGATGCGCTTTCCACCGCGTTTTTCGTCTTGGGGGTCGAAAACGCTCAGAAGTGTTGTGATAATCTGCCGAACGTCGGCGCTATCCTTGTTCCCTACCCGGAACGCGGGGCTCGCGTGACTCCTACCATCATCGGAGTACCTGAAGATCAAATCTTCTGGGACGACGACCAGGTGACTTTGGATTGATGCCGGTTTGACTCGGGATCCCTCACTCCGCCTGCCGAGTGAGGCTGTGATCCACGGACATCGTCGGCTGCCTGCCCGAGACCCTGGTCTCTGTTATTGACAACCCATCTGCCTGCCCGCCTGAACTGCCTGATACTTCGGAGTCCTGACCCTGTGAGCGATCTGCGTCGATATTCGATTGCTGCCGTTGTGCTGATTGTTGTTTTGCGTCTGAGCATTGGCTGGCAGTTGCTGTACGAAGGTTTGTGGAAAATTGACACGCTCAAGACGCCCAAGCCGTGGACGTCGGCAGGCTACCTGAAAAACAGCGTGGGCCCGCTGCGAGACAACTTCCGCAAAATGGCGGGCGATCCGGATGAGCTGGGCTGGCTGGATTACGACACTGTGGCGGGTCGCTGGAAAAGCTGGGCGGCGTCTTTCAAAAAGCACTACAACCTGACGGAAGACCAGGCAGGCAAACTGGACGACATGCTGTATGGCCGCCTGTCAAAAGTGGGCGACCGGAAAGTCTTTGCCGAGGCACTCGACGCGCTTCCCGACGGGGTCGAAAAACTGAACGTCTCTTCGAAGATCGTTTGGTTTGATCCGCAGAAGAAGCGACTTTATGTCGACGCGTCTCGCATGCTGACGCCCACGGAAAAATCCAAACTGGAATCACTCGTCAAAGACCGCAGCGACGACAGTGCGGCGGCGTTTCGCAAATCGCTCGATCGCATCTACGACCGCCAGAAGAAAACCATGGGCTACCTTCGCAAACTCAGCGGAGCGGTCAACGGGGACCCGGAACTGCTCGGCAATGCCGACTGGCAGCAGGTCGGCAAACTGCAGCAGTACAAAGAACAGCTCGAGCAATACGAAAAAGACTATGCGGTCGCCAGCACGGCCTTCGAGTGGGATCACCTGAAACACACGTGGGGCGAAATTCAGACGCTGCGATCGGAACTGACGGGACCGGTGAAAGCCCTGGAAGCCGACATGAAAGACGAAGCGGTCGCCATGCTGACCATCGAGCAGCAGTCAGCAGGCCCGGTGCCCGCGCCCTGGTCCACCCTGAAAATGGCCGATACAGCCACCATTCTGGGCCTGACCATTCTCGGAACGATGTTAATCCTCGGATTATTCACACGGTTCGCAGCGGTGGCGGCAGCTTTCATGCTGTTCAACTTTTATCTCGCGATGCCCCCGTTGCCAGGTCTGCCGCCTGTGCCAGGACCTGAGCACAGTTTCATCGTGAATAAGAATCTGATTGAAGTCTTCGCTTTGCTGGCCATCGCCTGCGTTCCTTCGGGAATGTGGTTCGGCGTGGATCGCCTGCTCAGTGTGTTCTTCGCGAACTGGAAGGCCGATACCAAACTGAGTGATTCCAAAAAGTCGATGGTCGCCACCGGCGATGAGCCGCCTGAACTGGCCGCGGCCACATGATCCAGGAGCCGAAACGGTCACACAGACGGTTGACCGTTTCGCCATTCACTCTTTCTGCCACCTTTGCATTTCTAACACAACACCATCCACCACCATCCGCATCCCGGAGGCTTCCCACCATGCTTACGACCCCCGAACAGGAACAGATCGGCAAAGACAACTTCAATGAAGTGGTTGGGCTCACACGCCGTGATTTCATGAAAACGGCGGCCGCGGCCGGCACCGGGCTGGGTGCGCTGTACTTTGGCTACAGCAAGCTCAAGGGCAAGCCTGTCCGCACAGCCTTCATAGGCACTGGTGATGAGGGCAACGTGCTCATCAACGAGCACCCCACGGACTACATGGACATCGTGGCCATCGCCGACCTGCGTCCCGCCAATCAGGAACGGACATTCACAGGCAGCCATCCTGTGGCTCGTCGCGGCCTGAACGCAGTGCTGGGCTCCAAAGCTCAGGATGTCAAAGTGTTCGATAATCATCGTGACCTGCTGGCAGCCAAAGACGAGCTGGGTCTGGAGGCGGTCGTCATCGCCGTCCCGCTGAATCAGCATGCCCCGGTGGCCATCGAATGTCTGGAAGCCGGCCTGCACGTACTGTGCGAAAAACTGATGGCTCAAACCGTCACCGACTGCAAGAAGATGATTCGCGCGGCCGAATCCCGCGACCTGAAGCTGGCCGTCGGTCACCAGCGTCACTACAGCGTGCTGTACGATAACGCGGCTTACCTGACAAAGATGGGCCTGCTGGGCGACATCAAGTTCATTCGCGCACAGTGGCACCGCAACAACAGTTTCCCCAACAGTGATGCCTGGCAGAAATGGGACAAGTCGGCGAAGAAAGACCGCGAGCTGCTGGAGAAAATGGAGAAAGAAGGTTCGCTCAAAGACTTTGGCTACGATACAGCCCGCAAGCTGATTGACTGGCGACTGTACAACAGCACGGGTGGCGGTCTGATGGCGGAACTGGGCAGCCACCAGATGGACGCGGCCAGTATTTTCCTGGGCAAGGTTCATCCGCTGGCCGTGCAGGGTTATGGCGGCAAGAACTTCTTTGGCATGGAAGGTGTTGGTCCGGAATCCGCATGGGACGATGATCGTGACATCGACGATCAGATCTTTGTGACCTTCGAATTCCCCGGCAAGACCTACGAGAAAAACGACCGCGACGTGAGCGTGGTGACGTACTCGTCCATGAATACCAATCGCTGGGAACCCTACGGTGAAGCCGTCTTTGGCAGCCGCGCCACGCTGTGGATGAAAACGGAAAAAGAAGCGCTGCTGTACAAAGAGGCCAGCAAGAGCAGTCCTGGCGGCGTCGACCAGCGCATCTGGGTGGTGGACAAGCAGGGCGCCGGCCCGGTTCTGGATTCTTATGAAACCAGCGCTCCGTCGGCCGCGGCCAACACGGCTCAGGCCGGCTACGGTGACAAGATCAGCCGCGGCTACCGTGAAGAAATGGAACACTGGTGCTACTGCATCCGTGAAAACAAAAACGAACTGCGGTGCAATGGTCACGTCGCCATGGCGGATGCCATCATGGCTTTGACGGCCAACCTGGCCATGAAGTACAAGAAACGGATCGAGTTCCAGCCGGAGTGGTTCGACGCAGCCAGCGACGCCTGTCCGGAAAACGATGTGACCGCTTAGGGACACGCACATCCAGCGAGCGACTCCTGTGGCCCTCGCTGACAGACCTCGAAACCCGGTGTCCTGTGGCACCGGGTTTCCTCATTCTCCTCGACAGACTGACGGCGACAGACTGACTATGGGACGCTGGCCAGACAACAAGCGATCCACGCTCACAACATTTGCGCTGATCTTCCTTTTGTTTCCCGCTCTGGCGTGGCTGTGTGTGAAGTTTGTGGGGGGCTGAGGGATTGGGTTTGTGCTGCCCGAATGCCCCGTTTGGGATGGCAATTTCCTCGGTTTGCCGCTTTGTCACAGTCACGACTGGATACGCCGACGAACAGTGAGTGAAATGCGGCCGTCCTGCCTGCCCCTTTTTTGATGGCTGCGAATTTTGTCCACTGAAAACACCGCCAATCCGGATCCTTCGACAGAAAACTCGGCCGACGCCAGGCCGGATAAGTCCCGCAAAGCGACGCTGTTGATCGTGTTTGTGGTCGTCTTCATCGACCTGCTGGGATTCGGCATCGTGCTGCCGCTGCTGCCCCGCTATGGAGCGCACTTCAACGCCTCCCGCATGCAGCTGGGTCTGCTGATGGCCTCATTCTCCGCCATGCAGTTTCTGTTTGCTCCCATCTGGGGTGCTCTCTCAGATCGCATTGGCCGCCGGCCCGTGCTGATGGTGGGCCTGCTGGGATCGACGTTTGCCTATGCCATGTTTGGTGTGGCGACGTCCCTGGGACGCGAAGGGCAGATGCTGGGACTGGGCGCACTTTCGTGGCTGTTCATCACGCGAATCGCAGCCGGCATCGCGGGCGCAACGATTGCCACTGCCCAGGCCGTCATCGCCGACTCCACGGGCGCCAAAGGCCGCGGCAAAGGCATGGCGCTCATAGGTGCCGCGTTTGGCATCGGCTTCACGTTTGGCCCGCTCATCGGTGCCGCCTGTACGTCGTCCACCCCCACTCTGGCACTCAGTGACGCGCAGTACGCCGCGACTGTCGGCTGGGAAACGCGTGATCAGGACATGACGTCCGAGCAACTGATCACCTGGCTCCAGGCAGAGGGTGAACTGCGGGAAGCCGATCAGGAAGCCGCCCGGGAACTGGTGGCCGAACCTCGCAAAGAAACGGACGTGAAAGCCGACCTGCTGTCTCCTCCGTCGGCGATGCCAGGCTACGTCGCCGCCATTCTGTCCGGACTCGCTTTGCTGCTTGCATTTGCCAAACTGCCGGAATCCCGCTCTGCGGGGCACAACTCTGCCGGCAGCCGACACGGCGGCATCTTTGCACTCGGTGCTGTGTTCCGGCACCTGACGGCCGGAAAATTTGCCGTCATCCTGGCGGCCATCTTTATCACCACATTCGCCTTCGCGCAGTTCGAAAGCACGTTGTCTTTGCTGACTCGAGAGTTTGGATACAGCTCAAAACGCAACTTCTATCTGTTCGCCTACATCGGAGCGATCCTGATGATAGGCCAGGGATTTCTGGTGCGACGTTTTCTGCCCAAACTGGGCGAACACAAAATGGCGCTCATTGGCGTTGTGCTGATGACGGCTGGTTTTGGTCTGCTGTCGCTGGTTGGCAATCGCACACTGCCCGTTTCTGCCCTGTGGTACATTCTGCCCGTGGTGACCATCGGCTTTTCGGCCGTCACGCCGTCTCTGCAATCGCTTCTGTCCCGATCCGCGGCGGACGATGAACAGGGGGCCGTGCTGGGAACCGGACAGTCTCTGTCGTCTCTGGCCCGAATCCTCGGCCCTTATGTGGGCATCCAGCTGCTGGATGTGTCCGTGGCAACTCCGTATTTTGCCGGGGCCGGATTGATGCTGCTTGGCGGACTGGCGGTCGCCTCCATTCGCCAGCCGGCAGCCAGCGACTCCTGAATCCTGCCCTCATATCTGCCGCACGGCCCGTGTTCGCACGCCTGTGAGCCGGTGACAGAAGATTC
Organism: Planctomycetaceae bacterium; assembly: GCA_024742875.1. GTDB lineage: Bacteria > Planctomycetota > Planctomycetia > Planctomycetales > Planctomycetaceae > Fuerstiella. The sequence continues at coordinate 179,308 of JANSXP010000001.1, forward strand.
GGAAAAAATGGCGGCGAATGGTCCCTGCGATGTGACACGCCCACCGGCCGCAATGGCTTTTGTCGATGAGGTCCCGGCCGTTAGACTGTAGGACCACGACACCGGCTGGCTCCTGCGCCGGATGTTGCCTCGCCTTTGCTCAGCACCGGACCCGTTCATGAAGCGTCTCCTGCCCCTGCTGTTGTTGGCTGTTTCCTGTGCCTTTTGCAGTCTCTGTTCTGCCGAAGACATCTCAGCCGGTGAAAAGCTGTTTGCCCTGAAACTCAAGCCACTGTTCACGCAGAAATGCCTGGCTTGCCACGGCGACGATCCGACCGACATAGCGGCCGGCTTCGACATGCGCACGCGCGATTCTCTCCTCGCTGGTGGTGAGTCATTTGGCGACGCTGTCGTGGTGCACGGCAAGGGCACCGAAAGCTATCTGTATCTGGTGACCACCCGCGAGGAAGAAGGTTATGAGATGCCGCCCAAAGAGTCCGAGCGGCTGACCGAAGAACAAACCTGGTGGATCCGTGACTGGATTAATGACGGGGCCCCCTGGCCCGGCGAACAGAAGATCGCCGCCATTGTCGAGGAGTACGCGGAGGGCGAACAGGTTGCCACTTCCGGCGGTCTGGGCGAAGACTGGACGGGTCGCCGCTACAAATCGGCCGACCTGTGGGCCTATCGGCCCCCGCAGTTTTCCGTTCCACCCGAAGTTATCCATCCCGTGGACTGGTTCATCAATCGCGGCCTGCAGCAGCGACAACTGAACGCGGCCGGCACGGCCGAAACCACCGAGCTGCTGCGCCGCCTCAGCTTTGGCTTAACGGGTCTGCCGCCAGGTGGAACCGGCTGCGACCAGGCCGAACGCGCTTTTGTGAACCACTATCCGGCCACTCCCGCGAAAGCCGTTCAGCAGTACGCTGACGCACTCATGCAAACACCACACTACGGCGAGCACTTCGCACGTCAGTGGCTGGACGTGGTCCGCTACGCGGATTCCGCCGGATTTGCCAACGACTACGCCCGACCTAATGCCTGGCGATATCGCGACTATGTCGTGCGATCCTTCAACGAGGACAAACCGTACGACCAGTTCGCAAAAGAGCAGATCGCCGGCGACGAAATGGACTGGGACAACCCGGAACATCGCATCGCCACCGGTTTTCTTCGCATGGGCCCATGGGAGCAGACCGGCATGAGCGTCTTCCGCGTCACCCGCCAGCAGTGGCTGGATGACGTCACCGACTCCGTGGGTCAGACATTCCTGGCCCACGCCATGCAGTGCTGCAAATGCCACGATCACAAATTCGATCCTCTGCCCACCCGCGATTACTACAGCATGATGGCGGTCTTCTCCACCACGCAGTTTGGCGAACCCAACACGCCCTTCCTTCCCACAGAAAACCAGGCTCGCTTTGCCGAAAGCGAGCAGTGGACCAAAGCCAAAATTGCCTCCTACAACCAGCAGCGCAAAGACCTGCAGTTCCGCGTCGCCCAGGCCCGCAAGTCGGAAGATGGTGACGCCAAAACGGGAGACAACGGACTGGATCCCGGCGACGAAGCGTCCCTGGCACGGATGGGCAAAAACATCAGTCGTCACACATGGGAACTGGACAAAACCCGTCCCATTGCCTTCAGCGTGTTCACCGGCAAAACCATTGAACGCAAAAACGTGGCCAACCGACTGCTTGTGCCCACCAACCGCTGGGCCAAAGGCTACATCGAGCAGGACACCATCCTCACCGGCGGTGATGCCTACACGCGTGGCGCCGCCGTCACTCCCGGTGCCCTTTCGGCTGCCGAATCTCTCGGAAAAATGCCCCCGCTGTCCTTTCCTGACGGTCAGGGAAAACGTCGTCTGGCACTCGCAGAATGGATCGTCCACCCCTCCAATCCCCTGACCGCCCGCGTCATCGTCAACCGTGTCTGGTCGTGGCACTTCGGAACGGGTCTTGCCGGAAATCCCAACAACTTTGGCGCCACCGGCAAACCGCCCACTCATCCCGAACTGCTCGACTATCTGGCTAATCGCTTCATGCAGGACGGCTGGTCCATCCGCAAACTCAATCAGCTCATTGTCACCTCCGTCGCCTACCGCCGCAGCACCCGCCACCCAAACCCTGCCGACTTCGCCTCCAAAGATCCCCGCAACGAAGCCTATGCCACGTTCCGACCACGCCGCCTCACGGCCGAAGAACTCCGCGATGCCATGCTGGCCGTCAGCGGCGAACTGAACCCGGAAATCGGCGGCATCCCCTGCCGACCAGACATCAACCTCGAAGTCGCCATGCAGCCTCGCCAAATCATGGGCGGCACCGCGTCTGTCTACGAACCCGATCCCCTCCCCACCCAGCGCAACCGCCGAACCCTCTACGCCGAAAAGATTCGCGGCCTCCGCGATCCCTTCATGGAAGCCTTCAACCAGCCCGGGCCTGACAAATCGTGCGAACTGCGCGAAACATCTACGGTTGCCCCTCAGGCCCTTACCCTCTTCAACTCCACTGAAGTCCAGGACCGCGCTCTGGGCCTCGCCGTGCGCCTTCTCGCCGCCCAACAGAAGGACTCCCAAACGATCGACCAGCTCTTTCAGCGGGCCCTGGCACGACCTCCATCCCCCGCCGAATCCCAGGCGTGCCTCGACCACTGGCACACCTCCACCACCCGCGAACAGGGCAAAACCTACGAACCCATCGCCCTCCCCGCCGAAATCACCCGCACCGTCATGGCCGAAAAAACGGGCGAACCATACAACTTCATCGAAGTCATGCCCGCTTACCAAAACTACACCCCCGATACCCAGCCCTCCGACGTCAGCCCCCGCACACGAGGCCTCGCCCAGGTCTGCCTCGTCCTCTTCAACCTCAACGAATTCGCCTACCTCGACTAATGCCGCGAGTCGCGGCGGACCGTGGCGTGGGGGAGACGACGCTGCGTGGGGCGTCTCTGCGCCGAGGCGCTCGCGGCCGCGAGTCGCGGCGGACTATGGCGTGGGATAGCCGATTCGTGTGGGACGTCTCTCCGCCGAGTCGCTCGCGTTGCTCGCTACGACAACTGGGTTAGCACCGCGCTTGCATTGTGGGGGACGCACGGTGGTGTGCAGAAAGAGATGTCTGCAGTCGTTTCACACGAGCTGTCAGCGGCGCTGTCCGTCAGCTCGGTATGAATGTGGTCCGGGCGTCACCTGAGACATCGTGCCGACGCTATTGGTGCTGGTCACAGCACGATTCGATGGGATCGACATACATCCTGACAGCCTCGCCAATGGCTCGGGTTAAACGAGTGCAGAAGATCGCGACACGCGCGTGACGCGCACCTCACGATCCAAGCGCGGAGCCACCTCAATTGACGCAGCGAGCAACGCGAGCAACCCGGCGGAGAGACGCCCCACGCAGCATCGACCACCCAACGCCATAGTCCGCCGCGACTCGCGGCCGCGAGCGAGCCGGCGCAGAGACGTCCCACGCAGCTTCGACTATCCCACGCCATGGTCCGCCGCGACTCGCGGCAGAAGAGATTTGGAGATTTGGGAGGGTGAGGTGAAGCGGAGGCGGACGGCGTCGGTGTTGGATTGTCGGGCGGGTTTGATTTCCTGGTCGACGCCAAATTCGGCGACGGCGCCGATGGTGACGCTGTCTTTTGGGACAAAGACGATCAGGTCGACGCCGTCTTTGCGTTTGGTGTGCAGTTCGGCGACGGGGTTGCCGCTGGCATTTTTCCAGACAATTTTGCTGCGGGCGTCAAAGCCGGGGGTGGCGTTTTTGAAGTGGGCTTCGACGGGTGCCAGGAGCGCTTCGACGGTGTTGAAGTCCCAGGCAAGGCGTTTGGGCAGCCCTTTTTTCATGACGTGCCATTTGCGGCCGAGGACTTTCCAGGGGGTGAGGTCATCGGGGTTGGCTTTGTCTTTGAGGGCCTGGGCGAGGTGTCCTTCGACGGCGGCGGCGAGGATACGGCGGAAGGTGGGCGTGTCAATTTCGGCCTTCTTCCAGACTTTGATGGTAACTTCCTGCCATGGAGTTTTGAGGTTGCGGACTTTGACGCGGGGCGACTGGTTGTAGTATTCGATTTCCTCGATGTCGTCGATGGGGGTGAGTGCCAGGTCCGCGGCGAGTTGTTTCTGGTCGAAAGTGCCTTTTTTGACGCGGAAGCAAAAGACAAGAATCCACTCGTGTCCGGTACGTGCGTGCAGCAGCCAGCCCATGCCGCCTTTCGATTTGACTTCGACGGTGGAACGATCGCCCCAGTTGACGGGTTTGAGACGGTCGTCTTTGGCCAGCAGATCGACGACAAACTGGAGCGCCTGTCCGTCCCAGCGGCAGCGGCTGCCGTCGTGGCTGAGGCATTGCTGGGTGTGCCATTTCTGCCCGTCAACTTCCCAGGGGAGTTGTGCGGATTTGCCAAGCTGATCGACACTGAGGTCGCCCGATTTTTTGCGTGCCGCTTCGGCCACGTCAAACACGGCAATGTCGCCGGATTGTGATTCGGCGAGGACGGGCTCCAGCAGTTCGCCCGTCCAGGAGCGGAGGCGGGCTTTCGCTTTGCTTTTGGCCTGTTTTTTGGCGTAGGCGACCACATCTTCCGGCGTACCGGCGGTGACAATCTGTCCGCCCCCAGCGCCCGCTTCGGGGCCCAGGTCGATGAGCCAGTCGGCCACTTTGATGACGTCCAGGTTGTGTTCGATCACGACGACTGTGTTGCCCTGTTCGACCAGGCTTTGCAGCACGGCCAGCAGTTTGGCGATGTCGTCAAAGTGCAGGCCGGTGGTGGGTTCATCGAGCAGATACAGTGAGCGGCCCTGATTGGGTTTGGCCAGTTCGGCGGCCAGTTTGATGCGCTGGGCTTCGCCGCCGGAGAGCGTGGGTGCGGGCTGTCCGAGGGTGAGGTAGCCCAGGCCGATCGCGTTGAGGGTGGCCAGAGGGGCGCGAATTTTGGGCACGTTGGAGAAAACGTCGAGCGCTTTTTCGATCGGCATTTCCAGCACGTCGGCGATGCTGTGTCCGTTGAACTGCACGGCCAGTGTCTCGGCGTTGTAGCGTTTTCCGCGGCAGGTTGTGCATTCGACCCAGACGTCGGGCAGAAAGTGCATTTCGATTTTCTGCTGGCCCATGCCTTCGCAGTCTTCACAGCGTCCGCCGGCGCGGTTGAAGCTGAAGCGTCCGGGGCCGTAACCGCGGACTTTGGAATCGGGCAGTTTGGTAAACAGACTGCGAATGTGCTCGAACACGCCCGTGTAGGTGGCGGGGTTGGAGGCGGGCGTATTGCCGATGGGGTTTTGATCGACGACGACGAGTTTGGACAGGTGCTCGATGCCGAGCAGGTCTTTGTGAGGTCCGGGCGCGTCGGTGGTGAGGTTGAGTTTGCGACCAACGGCGCGGGAGAGGGTGTTCATGACGAGTGAACTCTTTCCGCTGCCGCTGACACCCGTGATGCAGGTGAGTGTGCCCAGGGGAATTCGCAGATCGACGTCCCGCAGGTTGTTCTGGCTGGCGGCGAGCAGTTCCAGCCAGTGGCCCGGGGTGTCTTCTGTGGCCCCGGCGGCTGATCGACGGCCTGTGGGCACAGGAATGCCCTCTTTGCCGCTGAGGTATTTGCCGGTGAGTGAAGCACCGGGGCGGCGTCCCAGTTGTTTGGGTGTGCCCTCGGCCACAACGGTTCCGCCCAGGCGACCGGAACCTGGTCCAAAGTCGAACAGGCGATCGGCGGCTTCCAGCACTTCACGATCGTGCTCGACCAGCAGGACCGTATTGCCGAGGTCACGCAGGCGATGCAGAGCGGACAGCAGGCGGCCATTGTCACGGGGATGCAGGCCGATGGTCGGTTCATCGAGCACGTACAGGACGCCGGTGAGCGAGCGACCCACCTGGCCGGCCAGGCGGATTCGCTGCGATTCGCCACCAGACAGGGTGGGCATGGAGCGATCCATGGTCAGGTAGTTCAGGCCAACGTCCACCAGGAAGGTGAGTCGATGAATGCTCTCAGTCAGCAGATCGCCCGCGATTTGCTTCTGGGCTTTGGTCAGACGCAGTGTCTTCAGAAAGGCGAGCGCTTTCTCCAGCGGCATGCGGCACAGTTGAGGGAGCGTGGTGCTTTTGAGCTGCACGTGCCCCGTAACATCCTGCAGTCGTGTGCCGTTGCAGACGCTGCAGTCTTTTTCGCCCGCCATCTCCATCAGCGAGCGGCGGTGAGAATAGGACAATCGCGCGGCAGATTCGATGGAGGGGTACAAACCGCGATAGCGGAAACGGTAGCCGGAGTGGGGGGCGGTCGATTTGGTGCTTTTGGCGGCGGCAACGTTGACCCAGCGATCTTCGTCGCCGTACAGAATGATGCGCTGCTGTTCGGCGGTCAGCAGATACCATGGTTGATCGAGAGGGATGGAGAATTCGGCGGCCAGTGCTTTGAGCAGCCGCCGGAATTCGGCATTGGTGGCCGGATTGGGCCATGCGCCCACCGCGCCGTCGAGCAAAGATCGTTCGGGGCTGGTGACCAGCAGTGACTGATTGGCGCCGTATTCGGTTCCCAGACCTTCGCACGACCAGCACCAGCCCAGCGGACTGTTGAAGCTGAACTGCTGGGGGGTGGGTTGTTCGTAGCTGTAGCCGCAGTCCAGACACGATAAGTGCAGACTGAAGATGTGGTCTTCCCATTCGTCTTCGCTGCTGTCGGCATCGACAACAGCCACGCGAATGACGCCTTTGCCCAGATCGAGGGCCGATTCCACAGAATCCGTGATGCGGCCGCGCTGTTTACGATCGACCACCACGCGGTCGACGATCACTTCCAGCTCGTGCTCGCGGCGATGATCAATTTTGGGGGCGTCGTCAATGTTGTAGGTCGTGCCATCGACGCGCAGTCGGGTGTAGCCGTTTTTCTGCAGCCGCTCGTAGACCGTGTCGTAGGTTGTGTGGTGGTCGACATCGATGGGGGACAGCAGCAGTAGTTTAGCGCGCGCGGGGAGCTTGAGAATGGCTTCCACGATTTCGTCGGTTGTCTGCTTTTGCGCCGGCTGGCCGCACGTCGGGCAGTGAACGGTACCCAGCCGCGCGTAGAGCACCCGCAGATAGTCATAGATTTCTGTGACCGTGCCCACGGTGGATCGCGGTGTGGCGCCGACCGTTTTTTGCTCAATGGCGATGGCCGGGCTGAGTCCCTGAATGCTGTCCACGCGAGGTTTGGGCATCTGACCGAGAAACTGCCGCGCGTAGGCCGATAGACTTTCAACGTAGCGGCGTTGTCCTTCGGCGTAGAGCGTGTCCATGGCCAGGGACGTTTTGCCGCTGCCGCTGGGACCGCAGAAAACGCTCATCTCTCCCCGAGGCACGTTGACGTCCACGCTCTGCAGATTGTGCTGCGCGGCACCGCTGATCTGAATCCGCTGGCTAAAGACGAATGGGTCGGCTTTGGATTTGCCGCTTTGTGATTTGCGGCTGCCGGCCAGAGGTTTCATGCCGGGAAGCACGCTACGAAGAGCGGCCCCTGTATGTGACTGTTTGCACCGGGCCACGGTTTCCGGCGTTCCCTCGCAGACCACCGTGCCCCCGCCAGCGCCGCCCTCGGGCCCCATGTCGATGATCCAGTCAGCCGTCTTGATGACGTCCAGATTGTGTTCCACCACGATGACCGTGTTGCCGCGTTCCACAAAACCGTGGAGGACCTCAAGCAGCTTGTGCACGTCGGCAAAGTGCAGGCCGGTGGTGGGTTCGTCCAGCAGATACAGGGTCTGTCCGGTCGAGCGTTTTCCAAGTTCGCGGGCGAGTTTGATCCGCTGTGCTTCACCGCCGGAAAGTGTGGGAGAGGGCTGGCCGAGCTGCATGTAGTCCAGCCCGACATCGATCAGGGTCTGCAGCAGTTTTTGAATTTTGGGCACGTTTTCAAAGATCGGCAGGGCGTCGCGGATCTCCATGTTGAGGACGTCGGCGATGCTGTGATCTTTATATTTGACCTCCAGTGTTTCGTGACTGAAGCGACGGCCCTCGCAGACGTCGCACGGCACCCAAATGTCCGCCAGAAAGTCCATCTCCAGTTTCGTGGCCCCGTGACCTTCACACGCTTCGCAGCGACCGCCGGACACGTTGAAACTGAATCGTCCCGGCTTGTAGCCCCGCATTCTGGATTGCGGCAGCGCGGTATACAGCTTGCGGATTTCATCGAAGACTTTGACGTAGGTGGCTGGGTTGCTGCGGGGCGTGCGACCAATGGGTGACTGATCGATATCAATGGCTTTGTCGATTTTGGCCAGCCCGTTGATACGATCGTGCGGGCCGGGATCTCCATTGCCTCGGTTGACGTCCCGATTGAGCGTCTGCCACAGAATGTCTTTGGTGAGCGAGCTTTTGCCACTGCCGCTGACACCTGTCACGCACACGAAGCGTCCCAGAGGAAAGCGGACATCAACGCCTTTGAGGTTATTGTGACGCGCGTTTTTGACCGTGATAAAATCTTTGGTGCCCGCGACCGTATCCGTGGCCTGCGCACCTTTGGTGGTCGCCTTCTTTTTGGTCGCTTTCTTCTTTGCCGCTTTGGCGTCTGCCCCGCGACGCTGCGTGGGGACGTCAATACTGAGACGGCCACTCAGATACTGACCGGTGACACTGCGTTTGCTTTTGAGTACATCGTTGACGGAGCCTTCCACGACAAGTTCGCCCCCGCGAATGCCGGGTCCTGGGCCAAAGTCCACCACATGATCGGCCGCCCGCATGGTCTCTTCGTCGTGCTCGACCACAATGACGGTGTTGCCCTGATCGCGCAGCCGTTCCAGGCTTTCGAGCAGCATGGTGTTGTCACGCGGGTGCAGGCCGATGGATGGTTCATCCAGAATGTAGACCACGCCCACCAGACCGCAGCCGATCTGTCCGGCCAGACGAATGCGCTGGGACTCACCACCGCTGAGCGTGGGAGCAGAACGTTCCAAAGAAAGATAGTGCAGACCGCACTGCAGCAGGAAGCCGAGGCGGCCACGAATTTCCTTCAGTGCCTCTTCGGCGATGAGTTGCTGGGTGTCGTCGAGTTTCAAAGATGCGAAGAACTCGCTCGCCTCCTGAATGCTGAGCGCACAAACCTGCGGCAGGCTCAGCTCTTTGGGCAGGCCGCGTTTGGCAAAAGCCCGACTGGTGGTGGTCAGTTTGACGTGGCGTGCCTGCTGATTGAGTCGTTCTCCCTGGCAGGAAGGGCAGCGGACGACTTCCAGATGCTTTTCCATGGCCCGGCGGAGCATGGGGTTTTTGGCCGCCCGATAGTTTTCCAGCTGTTTGTTGACCCAGCCTTCCCACTTGCCACCGTGCTTGTAGACACCGCCGCGGGTCTTCCAGCTGAACGTGATGTGTTTATCGCCCGTGCCGTACAGCCACAGCCGCCGCGCTTTTTCGGGGAGGTCTGTCCATTTGGTCTTCAGCAGCGTGTCGGCCTGCATGCCAACCTGTTTCTCAATGGCTTCGGCCGCCCCTTTGAGAATATGGCGAGGCCAGCGGCCGATCTTTTTTAAAGACGGCAAAAACAGGGTGGCGCCATTCTGGATGGACTTTTTCTCGTCCACGATGATGGCCGAAGCGGCAAAGCCATGTCGCATCCCCAGACCATTGCAGTCCAGGCACATGCCGAGTGGACTGTTAAAGCTGAACAGCTGGGGCGACGGCGGCTCGTAGCTCATGCCGCTTTCCGCGCAGGCGTAGTTGGCGCTGTACAGTCGATCGACAAACGCTTTGGCGGCCCCCCTTTTCCCCTCTTCGGGTGTGTCGCGGGGCACGGCGCAGATCAGTCGGCCATCCGCCAGTTTGAGCGCCTGTTCGACGGCCTCGGCCAGCCGACTGCGATGAGCGGGGCCGGACGACAGCCGATCGATGACGACTTCAATGTTGTGTTTGTGATGACGTTTCAGCTTCAGGTCATCACTCAGTGAAACCACGTCACCGTCGACGCGTGCTCGCAGGTAGCCGCGTTTGAGCAGATCTTCAAACAGGTCTTTGAATTCGCCCTTCTGGTTTTGCACGATGGGGGCGAGCACCAGATATTTTGTGCCCTCCGGCAGACTACTGATGCTGTCGATGATGGAGTCGGTGGACTGCGCCTTGATGGGTTTGCCACTGACATAGCAATAGCCCTGGCCGACGCGAGCAAACAGCACGCGGAGATAGTCGAAGATCTCCGTGATGGTGCCCACCGTGCTGCGGGGATTGCGGCTGGTGGATTTTTGTTGAATGGAAATCGATGGGGCCAGCCCCGAGATGGAATCCACATTGGGTTTGGGCAACTGGCCCATGAACTGCCTGGCGTAGGTCGACAGCGACTCCACGTAGCGTCGCTGACCCTCGGCATACAGCGTGTCGAAGGCGAGCGAGCTTTTGCCGGAGCCACTGACGCCCGTCATGACGATCAGTTTGTTGCGGGGCAGGCTCAGGCTGACATTGCGGAGATTATGCTCGCGGGCGCCACGAATGACGATTTCGCTGGAGACGGCAGAATTCACTGGGAAATGCTTAAAAACACTGGGGTTCTGGTCTGTTCGATCAACTCACTGCCGTCGATAAGGCCCCGCTTTGGTGTCGATACACTCGGATTTTGGGGGCAGGGCGGTGGCGGACTGGGCATTCTACGCCCGGCTGTGAAAACTCCAACCAAGAGGTGAAGTTGGGGGGGCCAAAAGACTTCGCAGTGCAGAGCAAAAAAGCTACGGCGAGTTCTGCTGCCACCAGCACGACGCTGGTCAGCTTTACCGGCGCGGGCCGCGGCGTCTGATTCCACTGGTTCGAAATACCCTTACTGGACCCGTCGAGGTTCATCAGTAAGCTCGGACTGAGCCTGTCCCCGCTCACGCTAGACTCAGTTTCTGGAGGAACCGATGCGAAACCTGATTGTGGCTACGCTAGTCCTGATCGCCTGCCCGACAGTCGATGCTGTTGCCCAGCCTTTTGAGGATCAGATCGACGGCAAAACAGGCTTCATTCCCAGCACCGGGCAGATCATCGAAGATGTTCGTGTGGTTTCACTCCAGGACACCACGTTTCTCGTGACGCGCCCTGTGATCATGACGTTTGGCGGCCGGACTTACCCCAAGATGCAGACATGGATGAGGCTGGGAGAGAAGACGGACTTTTTTGTTGTCGATTCGAGGGGCCAGGCCGAGCAACTGAAAAAGAGACATACATCTGAGAAGATGCTCGAGCAGGATGCTGAAGCAGCAGCGAAAGTCAAATACCGCTTCTTTGAACATCCCTCCCGAAATGCTGATCCCTTTGAGGGGAAATCGCTGGTGGCCTATACGCAGTTCTTTGGGCATTTTGGCGACGGCCCTCAGCATTGGGCGACGCCGCTTTCTTTCAAGCGACACACAGGCTGAATGATCTCGTTGCCAACATCGCTTGAGACTGCCTTCAGCATGAGCCCGGCCGCCAGGACTTCGGTCGCTCCTGGAGCACTTGTTGCCAGCCGCAACATGAGAGTTGTGCCGCATTCGTGAATCTGTGTTTCTGGATTCACTGGGCCAGATGACGATCGTCGTCCACGTTCATTGCGGGCCCCTATTCTGCTTCAGTCTGTTACGTCCTGAGAGTCTGGTGCCAGGTGTCGCGGTACGGAGCGGGTAAATTGAGCTCGTATTGAATTCCAGTCGCATCGCGCCGGACCGAGTACCACATTTGGTTGTCTGGACGCTGAGTAAAAAATCTCACGGCAATTGGGTGCCATGCTCCGCTTTCGGAGTGAACGATTTGTGCGTTGCGCGGTTTGGCAGACGAAGACAGCGTGATTGAACGAAATGGCCGGCTGTGGTCGCGGGCAACAGACTGGCAAAGGATGGGAAAGATGCGAACTCGAGGTCTGCAAATTCGCCGAGATCATCGATTGCGGTGTGTCCCGTGGCGCGATCTGTTGAAGCTCACACCTGGAGAACGCATCCACGAACTGCTGCTCTCGCTGCCGTGGCTGTTGGCAACGCTGGCCCTGCTGCAGGCTGGCTGGTACCCCCTCGCACTTTTGACGGTGGTCTTCTTTTTTCTCACCGGCCTGAGGCAGGTGCACAATGCCTGTCACTTTATGCTGGGCGTTCCTCGCTGGGCGTGCGATGTGTTTTTGTTTGTCATGAGCGTGCTGATGCTCTCCGCCATGCATGCCGTGCAGGTCACGCACATGCATCACCACAGACATTGTCTGGATGACGATGATATTGAGGCGGCCACAGCGAAGATGAGTGCCTGGCGTGCCATTCTGTTTGGCCCCCTGCATCCCATCCGGCTGCATATCCACGGTTTTCAGCTGGGCAGCTTCTCAAAGAAGTGCTGGATTGTCGCTGAACTGGCCGCCATGGCGGTCACGCTGGGTCTGGTGCTGCTGTCTGACAGCGTGACTTTGAAGGTGTTTGCAGCACTGATGCTGATGGGCGAGTGTCTGACAGGATTTTTCGCGGTGTGGACGGTGCATCATGACTGCGAACACACCGCCATTGCCCGCACCCAGCGAGGCCGATGGAAGAACCTCGTGTCTTACAACATGTTCTTTCACCTGGAGCACCATCTGTTTCCCGCTGTGCCGACGTGTCACCTGCAGGAACTGGCTCGACGTCTGGACCGCGTTGATCCTGATCTGCGACGGCCGTCAGTGTTTTGAAGGATCCGACGGTTGAAATTCCCATGCGCCGCGGCTGTGCCCGCTGGCCTGTTCCATTGCGTCTGTGTCTGTGACTTTCGAGAATCGGTCTGGCCTGACCCTCTATTCGATTTCTGCGGCAGGCTGGGCCAACGCAACTGCTGGTCGTCAAAACAGGACCACTTTTTTCCGGCAGCGTGAGCATGATGCTGAAACAACCTCAGGACGTGCGGATTCTGGTGATCGGTTCGGTGAACATGGACCTTGTGTTTCGTGTGGCGCAACTGCCTCGGCCGGGTGAAACGCTGACGGGGCAGTCGCTCGTGCAGTTGCCCGGCGGCAAAGGGGCCAATCAGGCGGTCGCCGCCGCGCGGCTGGGCGCTCAGGTGAGCATGATTGGCCGTGTGGGCGATGATGAGTTGGGAACGGCCCTGCTGGGCCACCTGAAGAATGACGGTGTGGAGACAGCAACCCTCCATGTGACTGCGGCGACGTCCAGTGGAGTGGCCATCATTGGCGTAGAGAACAGCGGGCAAAACTGCATCACCGTGATCCCCGAAGCCAATGGGCGGCTGACGCCAGACGATGTCGAGCGTTCCTCCTTGCTTTTCGCGGAAGCCGACATTGTTCTGCTGCAGCTGGAGGTTCCTCTGCCAGCCGTCGTGCAAGCTGTGGAACTGGCCCGACAGCACCATGTCACTGTCATGCTGGATCCCGCCCCGGCGGTGGAGCAACTACCACCGGAACTGCTGCAGGCAGACGTCCTGTGTCCCAATGAAACCGAAGCCAGCCTGCTGACAGGAATCGAGGTTCACGATCTGGCTTCTGCTGAGTCGGCCGCCAGAAGTCTCCAGGGCACAACCGGTGGCCATGTCCTGCTGACAATGGGCGGTGACGGTGTGATGGTGGTCATGTCTGATGGGACGTGCGAACACGTGCCAGCGGTCGACGTTGATGCGGTGGATACCACGGCCGCCGGAGATGCGTTTGCCGGAGCCGTGGGCGTCGTTCTGGCCATGGGTGGTTCTGTCGTGGAAGCGGCCAGGTTTGGCTGCCGAGCCGGAGCACTGGCCGCCTCCCGCTCAGGCGCGCAGCCCGCGATGCCCACATGGGCGGAGGTCTCGGAGCGTTGAATGGACTGTAAGGATGTCCACAGGCTGCAGGTCGCAATCGACAGCCTCGCCGCTGCTGGGGTGAAACGAAGTGCCTCGGCACTCAACAGGTAAGCGCGGTGCCATATCGACTGTCCTGACGAACAGCGACTCAGCGTAACGTCGCGGCGAATGGGCGTACTCTCGTTATCGGCAATCCTCCGCCATCATCTGCCGCGACGTCGCGGCCCATGCGCGGTCCCACGTCGATTTTCTGAGCGAACAACGCGTTGGCGGAGCGGCGCGACTCGGCGCAGCGACGTTCCCTTTTCATCGAGCCCCCCACGCCATCGTCCGCCGCGACGTCGCGGCCCATGCGCGGAACCACGTCGATTGTCGTAGCGAACAACGCGTAAGCGGAGCGGCGCGACTCGGCGCAGCGACGTCCCCTTTTTATCGAGCCTCCACGCCATCGTCCGCCGCGACGTCGCGGCCTTAGGCGAAAGTGACGAGGAGGTCGCCGGTTTCGACCTGGCTGCCGCCTTTCACAAGCACTTCGCCGATTTTGCCGTCCTGTTCGGCATTGATCATGGTTTCCATTTTCATGGCTTCCAGGGTCAGCAGCTTCTGCCCTTTCTTCACGCTGTCGCCAGGCTGGACGGCCACGGCGACCACCATGCCGGGCATGGTCGAGCCCACGTGGTTGCTGTTGGAGGGGTCGGCTTTGACCGCTTTGACGACGTCTGTTTCGATGCTCCTGTCGGTGATGGTGACTTCACGGGGCTGGCCGTTGAGTTCGAAGAACACGGTGCGAGTGCCGTCGGCATGCGCGTTGCCGATGGTGAGGAATTTGATGATGAGTGTCTTGCCCGCTTCGATATCGATGGCAATTTCTTCGCCCGGTTCCAGGCCGTAGAAGAAGTTGGGCGTGGGCAGGATGCTGACATCACCGTAGTCGTGCTGATGGGCGGCGAAGTCTTCAAAGACACGTTCGTAGAGGAGCCACTGGACGACTTCTCGTTCAAGGGCCTCGCGTTTGAGCAGCTCGGAGACTTTGGTACGGGCGGCGTCGAAATCGGCGGGGGGGAGGGTTTCGCCGGGGCGGCCGGCGAATTCTTCCTTGCCCAGCAGAACGCGTTTTTTGACTTCCTCGGGGAAGCCGCCGGGGGGCTGACCCATGCCGCCGCTGATGAGGTCGATGACACTCGCGGGGAAGGCAATGTCGCGGTCGCCGCTGAGGACGTCTTCGTTGGTGAGTTCGTTGGCCACCATGAACAGGGCCATGTCGCCCACCGCTTTGCTGGTGGGTGTGACTTTGACGATGTCTCCGAACAGCTGGTTGACACCGGCGTAGACTTTGCAGACTTCGGCCCAGCGGTCGGCCAGGCCTAAAGCGCGGGCCTGCTGGAACAGGTTGGTGTACTGACCGCCTGGCATTTCGTGTTCGTAGAGGTCGGCCGTGGCGGGCAGCACCTGACTTTCGAACGGCGTATAGAACTCGCGGGTGGCCCGCCAGTAGTCGGCGACCGCATCGATGGCGTCGGTGTCCAGGCCCGTGTCGCGATCTCCAAAGCGGAGCATTTCCGCCACGGTGTTGAGGTTGGGCTGGGAGGTGCCGCCGGACATGGGTGCCATGGCACAGTCGGCGATGTCCAGTCCCACTTTGCTGCCTTCCAGGATAGAGGCCGCCTGAATGCCGGCCGTGTCGTGCGTGTGGAAGTGCACAGGGATGCCCACTTCCTCTCGGAGTGTTTTGACCAGGGCCGAGGCGGCCGCCGGTTTGCACAGACCGGCCATGTCTTTGATGGCCAGGATGTGGGCGCCCATGCTTTCCAGTTCTTTGGCCAGGCCCACGTAGTACTGCATGTCGTACTTGTCGCGGTGGGGGTTGGTGAGATCGCCGCTGTAGCAGATGCTGGCTTCGCACAGCATACCGCTGTCGATGACCGCCTCCATGGCGATTTTCATGTTGGGCACATAGTTGAGAGCATCGAAGACACGGAACAGATCCATGCCGCACTGGGCCGCCTCTTTGACGCAGGCCGCCACGACGTTGTCGGGATAGTTGGTGTATCCCAGGGCGCTGGAGGCCCGCAACAGCATCTGGGTGAGAATGTTGGGCACTTTGGCGCGGACATCGGCGAGACGCTGCCAGGGGCACTCTTTGAGAAATCGCATGGACGTGTCGAAGGTGGCACCGCCCCACATTTCGAGGCTGAACAAATCGCTGCAGTTGCGAGCGTAGGCATCGCAGATCTGGAGCAGATCGTACGTTCGCATGCGGGTGGCCAGCAGTGACTGATGGGCGTCACGGAACGTGGTGTCCGTGATCATCAGGCGATCCTGTTCGCGAATCCACTGGGAGAACTTTTCGGCGCCCAGTTCGTGGAACTTGTCACGGGAACCTTTGGGCAAAGGCTGGTTGTAATCAACCGGGGGCAGCGGGGAAGGTTCACGGCGAACGGCCACCGGACGATCTTTGACCAGCTCGTTGCCGTTGACCATGGTCTCGGCCAGATAGGTGAGAACTTTGGTGGCCCGGTTTTTGCGGGCATCAAATTTGAACAGATCAGGCGTTTCGTCGATGAAGCGGGTGGTGCAGTCACCGGCGGTGAACGTGGGGTGGCTGAGCGTCTTCAGCAGGAAGGGGATGTTGGTTTTGACGCCGCGGATGCGAAACTCGCGTAGTGCGCGTTTCATGATGCCGATGGACCCGGCAAAATTGCGTCCGCGAGCGGTGACTTTGGTGAGCAGTGAGTCGTAGAACGGATTGACGACAGCGCCGGAGAACGCGCTGCCGGCGTCCAGACGCACGCCCATGCCGCTGGCCGAGCGATAGTGGGCCACGCGACCGTAGTCGGGCATGAAGCTGTTTTCCGGGTCTTCGGTGGTGACGCGGCACTGCAGGGCAAAGCCGTTGACTTTGACGGATTCCTGGGAGGGGATGTCGATCTCGGGGTCGCTCAGTTTTTTGCCCTGGGCAACCATGATTTGAGATTTGACAACATCGATGCCGGTGACTTCTTCGGTCACCGTGTGTTCGACCTGAATGCGGGGGTTGACTTCAATGAAGTAGAACTTCTCTTCGTCGGCATCAACGAGGAATTCGACGGTGCCCGCGCAGCTGTAACTGGCCTGCTGGCCGATGGCGATGGCAGCGTCCAGAATGCCCTGACGAAGTTCTTCGCTCAGGTCTGGTGCGGGGGCCAGTTCGATGACTTTCTGATGCCGTCGCTGGACAGAGCAGTCGCGTTCGAACAGGTGTACGAGCGTGCCGTGTTCGTCTCCGAGCAGCTGCACTTCGATGTGTTTGGCGCGGGCGATGAATTTTTCGATGAAGACGTCGGCGCTGCCGAAGGCCGTCTGGGCTTCGTTACGGGCGCTTTCAAAGGCCTGAGGGAATTCCTCGGCCGTGCGGACGACCCGCATGCCGCGACCGCCGCCGCCATGCGACGCTTTGATCATGACGGGAAAGCCCACTTTTTCCGCGGCCGCCTGGGCTTCGGCGAGGTCATCCACAGCGCCCTGAGTCCCGCCAAGAATCGGGACCTCGGCCTTGATGGCGATGGCGCGGGCCGACGTTTTGTCGCCGAGGTTTTCCAGCGCGTTGACGGACGGTCCGACAAATTTGATGCCGGCAGCCTCGCATGCGCGGGCGAAGTCAGCGCGCTCGGACAGAAAACCGTAGCCGGGATGGATGGCGTCCACGCCCACGTCCTGAGCCAGTTTGACGATGGCGTCGATGTCGAGGTACGCGCGGATGGGCTCTCCCTGCTTGCCGATTTTGTAGGCTTCGTCCGCTTTGAAGCGGTGCAGGGCGTAGCGGTCTTCGTGGGAGTAGATGGCGACCGTGCGGATGCCGAGTTCCGTCGCACTACGGAAAACCCGAATGGCAATTTCGGAGCGGTTGGCGACGAGCAGTTTGTTGATGGTGGTCATAAGAACGGCTGGCTGGTGAAAACAGTTGACTTCAGTGATTCGGCATTCGCATCTCGCACCGACTCGCGAGCGTAGTTTAGCCATCGACAGGGAGACTGACCAGCAGGCTCAGCCGCTTCTACGGCTGGCTTTCCCTCTGTTCCGTGTGGTTCTGGTAAAGCGCGTAAGCCACGGTGGGCCGTGGTCGACACGACGACGGCGTGCTCGTCTCTTTGTTTTCGGACGCGAGGTGGCCTCCGCTTGCGGGGATGACAAGTAGAGGGGCAGGGGGATGATAAGCCTCCGTGCGGGTTTGCCGTAATTGCCGTGACTTTCGGCGGTTGTTCAGCGGCTGTACGGCAGACTCCTCCAATGAGTTGTCTGAGGTTGGTACAGAGTTCGTTTTTTGTGCAGGTGAGAGTGTGCGATGACAGCTTCACGGGTGGAATGCGGTGCGGAGGGTTTACCCCGGGATCGCTCGACGTCTGAGTGGCCTGAGGTGGGGGACGTGAGCGTGGTGATTCCCATCTACAATGGGGCCGACTATCTGCGGGAGACACTGGATTCGGTGTTAGTGCAGTCTGTGTCGCCGCGACAGATTATTGTGGTGGATGACGGGTCAACCGATCCTCGTGTGCAGCAGATCTGCATCGCTACGATTCACAGATCACGGTGTTGTCTCAGGCCAATCAGGGACAGTCGGTGGCCAGAAATCGGGGCGTCGAGGCCAGTACGGGGCGGTGGATCGCCATTCTTGATGCCGACGATGTGTGGCACCCGGACAAGTTGAAGCAGCAGCTGGCCGTCTGTCATGACGCGGACGTGGTGTACACGGGCGTGCGTCTGTTTGGGGCCGTCGAACGCGTGGCCACGACTCAGCACGTGGGACCGGAAACCATGCCACGGCCGACATCCGCACAGACCTTTGCCGGGCTGCTGCAGGATAACTTCATTACGCATTCCAGCGTGCTGATCCGGCGGTCGGCCTGGGAACGGGTGGGCGGCTATGACGTACGACTGCAGCGCGCAGTGGATTGGGACCTGTGACTGCGGCTGGCGGCCGCTGGCTGTCGCTTTCGCTGCGCACCCGAAGCGCTGACCCTGTATCGCTGGCGAAACGACTCTCTGTCCAGGCAGCATCAGGCGGCCTGCCGAGACCGGGTGAAGGTTCTGCGGCGGGCGCTGGCCGGTCCGGCAGCCGGCCGCTTGAGTGCCCAGGTTCGCCGCACCGCGTTCGCGGAAGTCTGGCGGGTCTGTGGCTGGTTTGCCGAGCCCGACAACCCGTGGCTGGCTCTGCAGAGTTATGCTCGGTCTTTGTGTTACCGGCCGTGGTCACGGGTTGTGTGGCGGGCCATCGTACGGACGCTCATCCGATCAGTTCGGAAATGACGTTTCCGCCAAACTGGCTGAGTTGTTTGAACCGCCCGGCGTGGTAGTAGGTCAGTTTGTTGTCGTCCAGCCCCAATAGATGCAGCAGGGTGACGTGGACGTCGCGGATGTGGTGGACACAGTCGACAGCTTTCAGGCCGACGTCGTCGGTCGCGCCGATGGTGTGACCGGCGTTGACGCCGCCTCCGGCGAACCACATGGCCATGGCTTCGGCGTTGTGGTCACGTCCGTAAGACTTGCCACCACCGCGCAGACCGTTGTCCGGTGTGCGACCGAATTCTCCGCAAAAGACAATCAGTGTCTCCCTGAGCAGATCCCGCTGTTTGAGGTCTTTGATGAGCGCGGCAATCGGGCGATCGACGGAATTGATCAGCGACCCGTGGGCCCGCTCGATGTAATCGTGGCTGTCCCAGTTGCCGGCATAGGCCTGAACAAAGCGGACCCCTTTTTCGATCAGCCTGCGAGCCAGCAGACACTTACGGCCGAAGGCGTCCGTTTTTTGATCGCCGATGCCGTACAGCTGAAGCGTGTGTTGGGATTCGCCCTCCAGATCAAGGACCTCCGGCACCTCAGTCTGCATGCGGTAGGCCAGTTCGTAAGACTTCAGCCGGGCCTCCAGGTCACTGCGTCCGGGGCGGGCGTTCAGATGCTGCTGGTTGAGCTGACCGAGCAGATCCAGATTGGCGCGCTGGTCTTCACTGGTCACACCCGGCGGCGGATTCAGATCCAGAATGGGACTGCCGGCCGGTCGCAGCGGTGTCCCCTGAAACTGCGCGGGCAGAAATCCGTTGGACCAGTTGGCCGCGCCGCCCTGAGGGTAGCTGGAACGCGGCAGCACGACAAAGCCGGGCAGATTCTGGTTTTCTGTGCCCAGACCATAGTTGACCCAGGCCCCCACGCCTGGATCTCCGCCGAAGCGATTGCCCGTGTTCACATGGTAGCAGGCGGTAGGGTGATTGACGGATTCCACATGGCAACCGCGAAAAAAGCAGATGTCGTCAACACAGTGCTGCAGTTGTTCCCATGGCGTGCTGATGTCCGCACCGGATTCGCCCGCTTTGACAAAATCGAACGGGCTTTTCACGAAGTAGCGTTTGCCGGAGGACATCGCACTTTGTTCTTCCCCGCTGCGGCTGAATTCCTGCAGATGACGTTTGGCCAGTTCCGGCTTGGGGTCAAAGGTATCGATGTGTGAGGGGCCGCCTTCCATCATCAGGAAGATGCAGTTTTTGGCTTTGGCCGGATGATGAGGACCGGTCGCGCTGGTGGTGTTTGTCTCGTCGGCCTGCAGCAGCGAAGACAAAGCCACAGAGCCTAAAGAGGCTCCCAGCCCAAACAGCGCATCACGACGACTGGGGCGGGCGTAGGCGGAATTCGTCACGCGGGACTCCTGGATAGTGGACAGCACAGTGCAGTCAGAAAGGGTGAGGGGCAGGTCGGCTGCGGGAGGGACCCTCATTATGATGCTGGTTCAGCGGGAATGAAAGTGGAGCCTGCCCGGTGCCGTTCTGTCGTTTCGGATCACACGCCTCGGACGACGGGCCGGACGACACAGCAGGCCGGTGACCGGCATTTTCACGTTTGGCGCTGGAGATGTCAGCAATTCTCCAGGGCCACAGTGGTTTACGCTCAGAAGACCGCCTACAGTGACCGCGCCGCGGCGAACCTTCGAAACACCAGGGGGTCTGTGGTGACACGATCTGCCAGCCGTTTGGGTTGGCGTGACGCATTATCCTGACTGAGTTCTGCTGGTCCGATGCTTGAGAATCTGCCCCTCCAATCTGTCAAACACAAGGCGCTGACCGTCGAAGGCTGGTCGCGCGCCGCCGTGCAGAGCTACTGGCGGATCCCTGAGCTCAAACTGGGCTTCGATATGGGCGGCAGCCCGTGGTCCTTCATGGGCACGCAGCAGTTTTTTATCTCGCACGCGCACCTTGACCATCTGGCGGCGCTGCCCGCTTACGTGGCCCGGCGGCGGATGATGAAAATGGATCCGCCGGTGATCTATCTGCCGGCGGATGTGGTGGACAACGTCCGCAGGATGCTCAATGCGTGGCAGCGGCTGGACCGTGGCCGGATGATCTGCGACCTGGTGCCCGTGCAGGACGGTGATCTGATTGAGCTGTCGCGTGAGCACAAGGTGCGGGTGTTCAAAACCAAACACACGGTGCCGTCGGTTGGCTTTCTGGTGTACGACTGCCGGAAGAAACTGAAGCCCGAGTATCACGGGCTGGCCGGACACGAGATTCGCGACCTGCGCTTTAAAGGCACCGAAGTGACGGAAGAAACCCTGACGCCGCTGGTGGCCTACACGGGTGACACGGCGCCGGCCGGACTGGACTCGCATCCGGACGTGCTGAAAGCAGAAATCCTGATCACGGAAATGACCTTCTTTCGGCCGGAACACCGCAAAGAGAAGATTCACAAATTTGGCCACATGCACCTGGACGACATTCTGGATCGCGCGGACCGCTTCGAAAACGAACTGATCATCCTCGCGCATCTGAGCACCCGCACGCATGAGGCGCAGGCGCGACACGCGCTGAAAAGCCGAGTCCCCGAACACCTGCTCGAGCGCATTAAGCTGTGGTAGCGTGAGGTGGCGTTGTGCGGGCCGCGGGCCAAGCGCGGTGCCACGCAAGACTCCGTTGCGAGCAACGCGAGCGCCTGGGCGCAGAGACGCTTCACGCAGCTTTGTCCCACCTACGCCACTGTCCGCCGCGACTCGCGGCCGAGCGGCCAAGCGCGGTGCAATTCCAATCGTCGTAGCGAGCAACGCGAGCGCCTCGGCGCGGAGACTCACCACGCAGCTTGGTCGCACCCACGCCATAGTCCGCCGCGACTCGCGGCCGAGCGGCCGAGCGGCTAGTGAGCGGGAGGGAGGCTGTTTTGGTAGGCGCGGTTGCGGTAGAGGAAGTCGATGATGTTGCCTTCGTGGGGCTGCAGCCAGTTGAGGGCACAGGTGGGGACGGGGCCGATGTTGAGTCGATCGATGTGTCGGGCGTCAACCAGATCGTGCGACCATTCCACGTCGTTGGTGATGGCGGTGCCGACCAGGGTGGGCCCGATCTTTTTGAGCATCTGATCCTGTGGGCATTTGGTGACCGAGGCGAATGGGAACATGAATTCCGTGTTGGCCATGGGGTCGTCCACATCGCTGACGTGGAGGATGGTGGGGCGCAGGTAATCGCAGCGTTCGTGCTGGATGAGGCGATCGCCGTTGCGGTACTGGGCGGTGGCTTCGGTGACAGCACCCGATTTGCAGCCGTCTTCGATCATGTTGTTCATGGCTTCGGCGGCACCCTGCATGGTGAAGGCCGCCAGGGCCGCGTTTTCGTCCGTAGTGGGCAGGACGTCGATGGGACCCAGTTTCTGGGCGAGGGCATCGGCGATTTCTTCGGTGTGACGAGACGCCCAGATGCCGGAGCAGTTGATGCAGCTGCGGCCACCGTTGATGAGCACACTCTTGACCATGATGTCCAGGTAGTCTTCCCACTGATCGACGATGTCGTCACCGAGGAGGATTTTGCTGAAGCCAGGGCCGTGGGCCTGTACGCGGGGATTGGCGGCGTATTTTTCGACGGTGGCGGTGCCGCCGAAGATCATGGCACGCTCGCATTTTTCCAGGACGGCGTTGCCGACTTCGTGAGGTCCGGGGTAGAGGCAGAAGGCTTCGCGGGGGACGCCGGCGGCGGCGAACGCTTCGTACATGCGGTAGGGCGTCCAGGGTTCACTGGAACCGGGTTTGAGGACGAGTCCGACCTGCAGGGGAATGGCGGGCAGCCAGAGGGTGTGCACGCCGGGGGAGTTGGACGGCAGGACCAGTCCGAGCGTGTCGGTGGTGGCCTGAAAACTGACCATGACGCCGCGGTCTTCCATGCCGAATCCTTTGTGGAGGATGTCGAGCGGCAGGCCGCGGGTGAGGGCGTCCAGGGTGGCGCCCATGTTTTTGAGGACGAAGGCAATCTTGCCCATGTTGCCTTTGGCCATGTTGAGTGGCAGGCCGGTGGTGGCAGACTGGATTTCGCAGAACTGGTCGGGGGTCTGGGTGCCGTTGCCCAGAGGCAGTTCGGCTTCGAGGAACAAATCGGCCGCTTTGACGCACATGTCGATCAGCTGCGTGGGCGTGAATTCTCGCAGAATGGCGCGGGCGTTGGCCGATTTGCGTGCGTCCATTTTGACCAGGCCAGCGTTGGCCTGATGCATCTGCGCCATGACTTCGCCAGTTTCGAAGTGGACGACGTCAGCCTTTTCCAGTGATTCGTAAGGCTTGCCCCAGCGGATAACGGGAATATCAATCATGGGTTTGGTGGATGGGTCTGCAGGAGGTAAGGAAGGATGAGACCTCACATATTAGAGCCGGTCGATCACAATTCAAATCGGTCAACCGCCTGCCCGCAAGAAGGCGAGAAGCGTCGGCTGGGGAGGCAGGAATTGGTGAGACAACGTGTGCAGGTTGGTGGAATGTGTGAATCGGAGGAGCGATTTTCGGTTAATCGCCCAGCGACGAAATCCGCGTACTGGGGTGGGGCACAACACAATGGGGCTTGCGACATTCTCAGTGGGTGAGATTGACCGCATCATTCAGATGGCCTGGGAAGATCGCACCAGTTTTGACGTGATCCAGCGGCAGTTCGGTTTGACGCCTGGGCAAACGATCAAGCTTATGCGGCGGGAACTGTCGCCACGTTCGTTCAAAATGTGGCGAGCGCGCACGGCTGGGCGAAAAACGAAGCATGGCGCGGTGCGAGGCTTTGGGATGGGACGATTTCGCGCACCGTCTCAGAAGGACTGAGGAGCAATGCAGTGACGGAACGTGAGGCGGTGCGGATGACGAGGGTTTGACTTGTCGTTCCTCGGTCTTTCCAGTTGTTGAGTTGTGCTACCTGGTCCCCGGGCGGACGAATGGATCGGCAAACCGTGGGTCCTGCAGCAGGGCCTGGTCGGTGAGCGTTTCCAGAAACACGGCCAGCGCGACTTTTTGACGTTCCGGAATGGCGATTCCGTTGGCGGCCGCATCGGCGAGGCGATCGTCCAGATTGGGATGTGGTCGGACGCTCCAGTTGTAGTGTTCCAGCACGCGGTCGAGTGTGGCAAAGCGGCCATCGTGCATGTAGGGGCCCGTGAGCGCAACGTTGCGCAGGGAGGGCGACTTGAAAGCGCCGTCGTGCGCACGATTGCCGGTGACCCTGCCTTTGCCCGTGTCGCTTTCGATCACTTCTGCGTCCACGCCGTTGACGGTCGCTTTGTCGACAAAGAAAAAGGCCGACTGCGGATCGCCATTGGGCTGAGTTCGCAGATGGCAGGTGGCGCAGCCGCCGCGATGCAGAAACTGCTGTTTGCCGAGA
Source organism: Planctomycetaceae bacterium (assembly GCA_024742875.1). GTDB lineage: Bacteria > Planctomycetota > Planctomycetia > Planctomycetales > Planctomycetaceae > Fuerstiella. The sequence goes on from JANSXP010000001.1 coordinate 203,612, forward strand.
TTCTCTTCGTCTGTGAAATTGGGGAACGGATCGTCGATGTGATCCACCTGCGAGACTCCTTCGTCAAAGCGTGAGCGGCAGGACACGATGGAGCGAATGAACTGAGCCAGCGCTTTGGCGATGCGGTCGGTGGTGACGGTTTCTGTGCCAAACGCGTCTTTGAACAGCGGTGGATACAGCGGGTCTCGCTGCAACTGCCGGACGAGCACCGGCAGTGAGTGACCCATTTCGATTTCGTTTTCGATGGGCAGCAGCACCTGCCGTTCGAGGGTCGCCGCGCGTTCGTCCCAGAAGAACTTTCCGCTGGCGTAGTAACGCGCATTCACCAGGCTCATGCTGTTGCGGGTCACCGGCCGCCCGTCGAAACCGATGCTGACTGCGCGAGGCTCGGCGAAGGCGTGCTGCTGTTGATGACAGGAGGCGCACGAGGTGGTGCCGTTGGCAGACAGCGACGTGTCATAGAACAGCACCCGCCCGAGTGTTGCGCCGTGGTCGGTGATGGGATTGTCGGGCGGCGTGTTGTCAAACTTTGAGGCGACCGCGGCAAAGTGGGTTGGCAGTTTGATGTCCGCGTAGCGGTATGGCGTGTCGGGCAGTTGCAGTTGCCGAGACGATTTCCCCCCATCTTCCGCAGGCAAAGTGGTTGCTGCCAGGCCCGATGCGAGCATGACGATGAGGAAAGACTTAAATATCAATGCCCACCTCCCGTCGCGCCATCCGGCAGGCGTCAGTGCCAACTTCGAACCGGCGGCAGGCGGCGGGCCGCAGATCGTAGTGGCGACACGCTCGCGCGGTTTCGTCAAACCAGACGCAGGGCAGCGGATCGAAGTGCTGATCGGCCGCGATGCGCTCGTGCGCCGGCTGCAGCAGCTCTGCAGGAACGCTGCGGACCGTTTCTTCGCCCGGCTCGAAGGGGGGCACCGGTGTTCGCATGCAGCAGGCGCCGCAGTCATCACACGAGTCAATCAGGGGCAGACGGCCAATCACGGGACCCTCTTTTTGCCGGGAACGTTTGCCTTGTTGGCGGGCGTCTGTTCGCTCGCCGCGGCAGCCGCGGGCGTTTTTTCTTTGGCCGGCGGATCGGCCGGCGGTGTGGTGTCGGGAACCAGTTCAATAATCACGGGTGTGCCACGCGGTGGCATGCGTTCGGTCCATGCTTCCCACGCCTGTCCGCCGTCTGCCGCTGAACTGGGTTCGCGAATGTCGACCAGCGCGCCGGTGAAGTTGGCCACGCACAGTACGTAGCCACTGTCGGCGGCGTAGATTTTTTCGCCCGTCTCTTCAATGGTGTAGGTGTAGCTGCCGGTGAATACGAATTCCGCGTTCATGGGGGTGGGCTGAGACTCTTTGTGAAACTGCTCGATGGCCGCCTGGTACATTTTGTCATCGCACTTGGCAAGCAGGGTCTTTTTTTGGTCGTCCGTCATCTGCCCGTACCACAGGATTTCTTTGTTGTATGGATCGTAGCGCAGTTCAAGAAAGGGAAACTCAATGCCGGCTGGCGGCTCAGCGAGGGGAACGGAGTAGTAGCGGGACACGTTTTTGCGCATCCATGTCTGCGCTTTTTCGCGGCGTTGTTGGCCGTCCGCGTCGACCCAGTGCAGGTAGATGTCAATGCGGGGACCTTTGGGAGGAACAAATTCCGGTGTGAACGAGACGGGCGATCCGGCTTTAGCGCCGGTGGCCAGCAGCGCCATGTGGATGGCTTTGGGAGCCGCGCGTATCCACAGCAGTGACTCGTGCGCTTTTTCGGCGCGTTCGTTGTAGCACAGCATTTCCAGCAGGCAGTCGTTGCACGCGACCTGAGTTCGCAGCAGAACTTTGTCCCGCTGTTTGGTTAGCCAAACGGTTTGCTCCGGATTGAGGGCCACAGCGTCGTCCAGCACGGACTTCAGTTCTGCCGACAGCGGGGCCAGCGGTCGCGGGGGGCTCGGGTCTGCCGGGTCAGGCCCGCCGGGAAGGCCGCCAGGCCCAGGTGGCTGAGCGGACAGCGGAGTCAGACAGGCGGTGCAGAGCACCACAGGAAGGATTCTGAAGAGCGTGGACTGAGAGGACATTGGGGATCTCCCGGGATGCCCGTGATTGTTCCGGGCCGGTAGCGGTCGCATCTGTTGTGTCTATGATACCCAGGACCAGTCGGTCAACAATATGCCAGTCGATAATCTTCCGGCGGGCGGCCCGACGTTTGGCAAACAGCTGGTGAGCAGAAAGCGGTCCAATGCTGCAGGGGAAAACGGCCTTCGTGACGGGCAGCACTCAGGGTGTGGGGCGGGAGATGGCTCGTGCGATTGTGGGGGCCGGCGGCCGCGTCGTGCTGCACGGGCTGGCAGACGACGACCACGCCCGGCAAATCGTGGCGGACTGTGGGGAAGCCGACATCGTGTTTGGTGATCTGGCGGGCGAACTGCCGGATTGTGTGCACGCCGTCATGGACGCTGCGCTGGTTGCCTGTGACGACATTGATCTTTTGGTCTGCAACGCGGGCACGTACATCGACCGGCCGTTTCTGGAGATGGATTTTGCGACCTTTGACCGCACCATGAAGCTGAACGTTTACTCTCAGTATGTGCTCATTCAGGCGTTTGCCCGCCGCTGGGTGGAGCAGGGGGTGGCTGGCCGGGTTGTGGTGACAGGTTCCATCAACGGGCGACTGGCCGAACCCACTCATGTGGCTTACGACACTTCCAAAGGCGCTGTGGAGTCCATGGTGCGATCACTGGCCGTTGCGCTGGCGCCACGAGGCATTCGTGTGAACGGCGTCGCTCCCGGGCTGTTTGAAACGCCGCTGACCGCACCCGCACTTCATACCGGCGGGCTGCGATCGTGGATGGAACTGCACACGCCCAATGGCCGCGTCCCCACAGCGGATGCCGTGGGTGGCACGACCGTTTTTCTGCTCAGTGATGCGGCTGAGCATATCGCTGGGCAAATGATTTTCGTGGATGGCGGCATGAGCATCTGGCAGCAGCCGGATCCTCCGGCCACGTGGCCTGATGAGTCGTCGATCGGTTGAGAGTCGACCGATTCCGGGGAAACGGTTCGCGGATCCTCCTTTGGCGGCGTAAAACTGTCGTAACGCGATAACTCGTCGTGACGGATTCAGTCGCGTGATCCACAGAGGGCTGGTATGGTGAGTGGGGTGAGCCACAGCGTCTGCCGCTGACCCTGGACACCCTGTTCGGCTCAGGATTCTCAGAAAGTAAGCATTCATGGCGAAGTGCCTTGTGACCGGCGGAGCCGGATTTATCGGCAGTCATCTGACAGAGCGACTGCTCAGCCAGAACCACGAAGTGGTGGTGCTGGACAATTTGAGCACCGGTCGCGACAGCAATCTGGACGCTGTGCGCGATCATCCCAACCTGACAATTCGCTCAGGTTCCATTACGGACTCGGTGCTGCTGGGAGAAGCGGCGCACGGCGCCGAAGTGATTTACCACCTGGCCGCCGCGGTGGGCGTGAAGCTGGTGGCTGAAGACCCGCTGCGGACGATTGAAACCAACATCTATCCCACGGATCAGCTGCTGCGATTTGCCGCCCAGGGCAATGTCCGCAAGTTCTTTCTGGCTTCCACCAGTGAGGTCTACGGCAAGCATCCTGGCGATGCGTGGGTGGAAGATGACGGGCTGTATTTTGGCCCGACCAGTCGCCCTCGCTGGGCTTACGGCTGCTCCAAAGCGATCGACGAGTTTCTGGCACTGGCCTACCATCAGAAGTATGGTTTGGGCGTGACGATCGGCCGGTTCTTTAATGTGGTTGGTCCACGGCAGGTGGGCAACTATGGCATGGTGGTGCCACGGTTTGTGGAATCAGCACTGAAGGGTGGTCCGGTAACAGTTTACGATGACGGCAGTCAGGTCCGCTGTTTCGGCCACGTGAGTGAAGTGGTGGACTGCGTCTACTCGCTGGTGGAGAATGACGCGTCCGCGGGCTCCGTATTCAACATCGGCAGCAACCAGGCGGTTTCCATTCTGGAGCTGGCGCAGGCTGTGATTGATAAAATTGACCCGGACATTGAGATCCGCTTTATTCCCTACAACGAAGCCTACGGCGCGGACTTCGAGGACGTCCAGCGGCGTGTTCCCAATACCGATCGACTGTATGAATTCGCCGGCCAGCGCCCCGCTATGACGCTGGACAGGATTCTGGACGACGTCATCGCATGGAAAAAGGCCGAACTGAGTCTGTAGCCGCTTCCCCTGCCGTCTGGTTAAGGCCGTTGTGCGAGTAGCCGCTGTTCGAGCTTCTGTTGTCTGACCCGGTCAGTCGATTCTATTTGGGGCCGGGAAACACGTGGCCGGTGGCTTCGGTCTCGATGGCGTACAGAGATTTGCGGGCCGTGACGTACAGCGTTTTGTTGTCTTTGCCGCCGAACGCGACGTTTGCCGGGTGTTCGGGCACTTTGATGATGCCCAGCTGTTTGCCAGACGGGGCGAACACCTGCAGTCCCAGCGCGGTGGTGATGTACAGGTTGCCTTTGGTGTCAATTGTGAGTCCGTCGCCTCCGGCACTGGTGGCTCCCTCTGGCTGCGTCACTTCACAGAACAGGCGCCCTTCGGACAGCTTGCCGGGGCCCTGCACGTCATACGCCCACATTTGCTTTTCCATGCTGGGGATCACGTACAGCGTTTTTTCATCGGGCGACAGGATGATGCCGTTGGGTGCCGTGCGATCGTCAATCAGGCGTGTGACGGTGCCATCAGCCGCGCGATAGTAAACGGCTTCCGTGCCCTGAGGCCACGGCTGGGGGGCGCGATACCGCGGGTCGGTGAAGTAAATGCCGCCCGTTCTGTCGATGACCAGATCATTGGGAGCGTTGAAGCGTTTGCCGCCGTATTGCGTGGCCAGTGAGGTTGCCTTTCCGGTTGCCGGGTCGTATTGCTTGAGCTGGCCGTCCATTTCGCACGCCAGCAGGCGACCGCCGACAAACATCAGGCCATTGCAGTGGCCAGAGGGCTCGGCAAACACGGACAGCTTGCCGGCCGCATCCAGTTTGTGGATGCGGTTGTTGGGGATGTCGGTGAAATACAGGTTGCCCGCGCCATCGGCCGCCGGGCCCTCTGTGAAAGCGAAATCTGTGTGCAGCTGTCGCGGCTCACCCACTGTGCCAATGCCTTCGATCTGCTGAGCGAAACCGGAGGAAATCAGAACGGGCAGAAGCAAAACGGAACGAAGCATGATGAGGTCTCGCCGGAAGGAAGAGTGGCTGGGTACGGGTCGGCCGTCAAAGTCCGGGCACGCGGGACGTGCCACAGCCGCTGGAAAGCCCACCAGCTTGTCCCATTTTCGATGCATTCACAAGCCAGTCAGCGTGTCGACTGATCGAAGGCCGGCGATTCGACGTGATTCCATGTCGCTTGACGTTATTCGGCCTGCTCCCGCACGGCTTCCTGCTGGGTGGCCAGCTGCCGGTTGTAGGCACCGATGGTTTCCTTGCGTCGCAGCAAGCCCAGCAGGCGGCCGCCGTCGTCCGGATCCATCACGGGCAGCTCGTCAATATTCTGAGCGGTGAACTTGCGGAGGGCGACGTTCAGGTCATCGGTTGGCAGTACGCTGATAAATGGGGACGTCATCACATCGGCGGCGTCTGCCAGCTGCCAGATGGTTTCGTCGTAGATATAGCTGCGAACGTCATCGGAAGAAAAGATGCCCACCATCTGCCCGTCGCTGTTGACGACAGGAAAGTAGTGCTGGTGCGTGGTGCTGAGCAGTTTGACAATCTTTGCCAGCGGCATCGCTTCGGGAACCATTTCGATCTTTCGCTGCCGCTGGTAGACGTCCTCCACCTTGATGCCTTCGAGTACGTCCACGATAAAGTCGCCCCGGTGAGCGGGCGACTCCAGCCGCGAGGGAACCTGCTTGCGATACAGCGTTGTGCCGTTGCACAGCAGGAAGCAGAGCGTTGACACCCACATGGTGGGCAGCAGCAGGTGATAGCTGCCCGTCATTTCCGAAACCATGATGATGGTGGACACCGGCGCTCGGGCGATGCCGGCAAAAAATCCGGCCATCGCCACAATGCCGAACGCCCCCGGATTGATCGGATGCCACCAGATCTGCTGCACCACTTTGCCCACTGCGACTCCCACGCAGCCGCCAATCACCATGGATGGACCAAACACGCCCCCCGATCCGCCGGAACTGATGGTCAGTGACGTGGTGAGAATCTTGATCAGCCCCACGGTCACCAAAAGCCCGATGCCGATTTGTTCCGGCGACTCCAGGGCGGTCTGCAGAGTGCCGTAACCGGTCGACAGCACAGACAGTGCGGCGCGGTCTTCATCGAGGAAATAATATAGTCCCACACCCACCAGACCGGCCGCCAGTGCGCCGATGGCCGGTTTGAGGACGCGTGGCCCTGGCAGTTTTTCGAACAGCGTATGGATGCCGTAAAAGCCACGAATGTAGGCGATGCCCACAACGGCCAGCACAATCGACATCACGCCGTAGGGCAGCAGTTCCGAAAGCGACTGCATTTCGTAATCCGGCAGCTGGCCGAACACGTGGCCAAACGTCATATCGGTCGGCAGAAAGACACCATAAACCGAGTAGGCGACGATGGAAGAAATGGCGGTCGGCACGATGACGTCAGACTCGATGTCACCATCACGGTACATGATTTCACCGGCAAAGATGGCGCCCGCCAGCGGCGCTCGGAAGATGGCCCCCACACCGGCCCCCATGCCGGCAGCCATCATGAGTCGGCGATCGCGGGCCGACAGCCTGAGCGTCTGACCCAGAAAGGAACCCAGCGCCGCGCCGATTTGGGCGATGGGACCCTCACGCCCACCGGAGCCGCCAGTTCCCAGGGTGATGGCCGAGGCCAGCGTTTTGATGATTGCCACTTTAAAGGAGATATTGCCCCGGTTGTGATGGAACGCTTCGATCGCTCCGTCGGTTCCGTGCCCTTCCGCCTCCGGGGCGAACGTGTAAACGAGCAGGCCGGAGAGCAGCCCGCCGACCGTCAGCAGGGCCAGCAGCCATCCCAGGCTCAGGGGGGCGTCGCCAGCATGAAACAGGTGAAATTCACCCTTGGCGCCGCCGGGGCTAAAGCCCGCGATTTCCCCCACGGTGTAGTGAGCCACGGCCTGCCCCAGCAGGTCGAACAAAATGGCGCCCGCTCCGGCCGTGACACCCACACCCAGCGACAGCACAAACCATTTGCCACTCACCTGTTCCGCAAAGGATTTCATGCTGGGGCGTATTCAGGGCAAAATGGCGAAGGACGTTGCGCTTGGACGCGTCGCGGCGCGCTCTGGCGCTGCACAGGCGTGGTGACAGGCTCGCTGCGTCCGCAGAAACAGGGTGAATGAGCGAGAGTCCGTAGTGGACGGCGGCTGCGTCGGAAAGTCAAACTGAGAACAGCCCGCTCGCCAAAATCGGGCAAACAATTTGAGCCGACTCAACAAAAGCGTTCGTTGTCTGTCGCTGCGCGGGCCGTCGAATGTGATACGCTCGTCCCAACAGCGGGCCCTGTTTGAGGTGAGAAGCATGTCCCCGTCGATACGTTTGCTTATTGGCCTGCTGGCGACCGGTTCGCTGTGTCAGGCGGGCGGTGACCACAACTGGCCCCAGTTTCGCGGACCGCTTGCGCGCGGGATCGGGCACGGCCGCCCACCCGTGACGTGGGATCTGCAGACGTCAAAAAATGTGGCCTGGAAGACGAACATTCCCGGTCTGGGTCATGCCTCGCCGATTGTCTGGGGAGATCGCGTTTATGTGGCCACGGCCGTCAGTCATGCGGATCAGGAGCCCACACTCGAAACCGGCTGGCTGGGAGGCAGTGGGAAGTCTCCCGACGAAGACAGTGAGTGGACCTGGCAGCTTTTGGCCTGCGATCTGAACAGCGGAGAAATCGTGTGGACCAAAGATGTCTGCTCGGGGGCGCCCGCGATCAAACGCCATCTGAAAGCGACTCACGCCAACTGCACGCCAGCGACGGACGGCAAACATTTGGTCGCCTTTTTTGGTTCGGAAGGACTGTACTGCTTTGATCTGTCGGGCCAGTTGCTGTGGCAGAAGGATTTCGGAAAGCTGGTGTCCGGTCCGTACGATGTGGACAACCTGGAATGGGGGTTCGCCAGTTCGCCCATCATTTACGATGGCCGGGTGATCGTGCAGTGTGACTGCCTGAACACGAATTTTGTGGCCGTGCTGGACGTCAAGACGGGCGAAGAACTTCTGCGGATTGAACGTGAAGCAGAAGTGGCCACGTGGTCCACGCCCGCCATTGCCACGGACAGTAAGGGGGCGCAGATTGTGTGCAACGGCTACCGCCAGATGGCCGGCTATCGGCTGCGCACCGGAGAGAGGCTGTGGCATCTGAACGGCGGCGGTGATGTGCCGGTACCCACACCGCAGGTCATCGATGAACTGGTTGTGCTGACCAACGGGCACAGCGCGTCGCCCACGTATGCGGTGAAGTCCGAGGCGCGGGGAGACATCACGCCGACCCGCAACCAGCCACCGCCAGCCGGTCTGGCGTGGTCGGAGCGCTACGATGGCTCTTACATGCCCACGCCCATCATTGTGGACGGTCTGCTGTATGCCTGCAATGACGACGGGCGGCTGGCCGTGCGACAGCTGGCCGATGGCAAGCGCGTGTATCGGCAGCGTGTCGGCACCGGCGCTCGGGTGTATTCTGCGTCGGCTGTGAGCGCCGGCGGGCACATTTATTTCTGTAGCGAACGCGGTGAAGTGACCGTGGTGCGAACAGGGCGGGACTTTGAGGTGGCGGGGCGTAACGAAATGGGCGAGGTCGTGATGGCCACCCCTGCGCTGTCAGGCGACAGTCTGATCATTCGTACGGTGAACCATCTGGTCTGCATTCGACCGACCGGCGAGCGACCGTCCGACGACAGTGTGTCACGGGAGCGCTGTTCGCCCTGACAGTTTGCTGGCAAAGTGGCCGCACAGCGGCGGCCGGTTGCAATTGGCGGGCAACTTTGCTGCCATTGACGCGCCTGCTGTCTGCTACCGGAGCCATTTATGATTCGTCGCCTGAGTGTTTGCCTTTTGATTCTTCCGTTTCTGTCTGTCTGTGCGGCCGCCGCACCACCCAACGTGGTGATTGTGATCACAGACGATCAGGGCTACGGCGACCTGTCGTGCCACGGCAATCCCATTCTGAAGACGCCACAGATTGATGCGCTGCACGCGGACAGTGTGCGGCTGAAGGACTATCACGTGTCGCCCACGTGTTCGCCGACGCGGTCCGCCTTTCTGACGGGCCACTGGACGAATCGTACGGGCGTGTGGCACACGATCATGGGGCGGTCCATGCTGCGGGAAAACGAAGTCACCATGGGGCAGGTGTTTAAAGATGCCGGCTACGCCACGGGAATGTTTGGCAAGTGGCATCTGGGAGACAACTATCCTTATCGCCCGGAGGATCGCGGCTACACCGAGGTCATGCGGCATGGTGGCGGTGGTGTGGGCCAGACGCCCGACTACTGGGACAACGCTTATTTTGATGGAAGCTACTGGCACAACGGCACGCCGGAGCCCGTCAAAGGGTTCTGCACGGACGTCTTTTTTGATTATGCCAAACGTTTCATTAAGCAGTCCGCTCAGGACAACAAGCCGTTTCTGGCGTATATCGCCACCAATGCCCCACACGGTCCCATGCACGCGCCCGAGGAGGACGCTGCCAAATACGCCAGCGTCAGGAACGTGGGCCTGCAGCACTTCTACGGCATGATCTCCAACATTGATGACAACGTAGGAGCTCTGCGGGCGTTTCTGAAGGAAGAAGGCCTGGCCGACAACACCATCTTCATTTTCACTACGGACAACGGATCGTCATCCGGCTGGAAGACGTTCAACGCCGACATGCGGGCCGGCAAAGGCAGTGAATACGATGGTGGCCATCGGGTTCCGTTTTTTGTTTACTGGCCGGAAGGCGGACTGACGGGTGGTCGTGACGTGGAGCCCATCACGGCACACGTGGATATTCTCCCCTCACTGATTGATCTGTGCGGCATCCGCTCACCGACAGGTGTGAAATTTGACGGCACCAGTCTGAAGTCACTGCTGCACGGCCAGGCAGCGGACTGGCCGGACCGCATTTTGGTGACCGACTCACAGCGAGTGAAAGATCCCATCAAATGGCGCAAAAGCTCGGTGATGACATCTCAGTGGCGGCTGATCAACGGCAAAGAGCTATACGACATTAAATCGGATCCCGGTCAGAAAACCGATGTGGCCTCCGGTCATCCGGCCGTCGTGCAGCGACTGACAAAATTCTACGAGCAGTGGTGGGCCGATCTGCTGCCCACATTCAGCAATGCCACGGCCATTTATCTGGGGCACCCACAGGACAATCCGGCGCGACTGACATCACACGACTGGATTACGACCGGGTCCACACCATGGAATCAAAGCCACATTCGCAAAGCACAAAATGGCAAAAGCGCCACGGGCTTCTGGAACGTTTATGTGCACGAAACGGGGGACTACGAAGTGCGATTGCGACGCTGGCCTGAGTCAGCCGATCTGGCCATTGACGCCGCGCTGCCGCCTGGCGACCCGGTGCCCGGCAGCAAGGCCTTTCGCATGACGCCTGGTAAAGCCATTTCGCCCAGTCGTGCCACACTGAAAATCGGGGAGACGAGCGCAGAGGCTCCCGTGAAGGCGGGCGATAAGGAAGTGGTCTTCCACATGAAGCTCACCAAAGGCAAGACTCGCATGGCGGCCCTGTTTATCGCCGACGACGGTGAGCAGCACGGCGCGTACTACGCTTATGTGACAAAAAAATAGGTCGCAGGACGGGGCCGATGCGTGCTGTTGGCATCTGCTCCAGCGCGTCGTCAGCGTCAGGCGGGCTTTCTGGCGGTGACCAGAAAGTACCGCGGACTGCGGGAATTCAAAGGCGTGACTTCCGGTGACGCCTTCTTTTTGGGATTTCCCACGGTTGCCTTATAGACGGCCTTCAAAAAGCGGTTGGATGGCATCTGGCTTTGACGCTGCCCGTAGGTCTGCTCCAGTGAGGCTTCGAATCCGGCGGCCTGCAGTTCGGCAATCAATTCGGCCGGGGTGAATTCCTGGGTGTGAAACGGGTTTTCCGGCTTGTCGGTCAGCGACCGCGCCGACGGCGAGGTCACCGGTCGGTTGGGGCTGGAGACCAGCAGCGTGCCGCCCGGCTGAACCAGCTTGAACAGGTTGGTCAAAGCGCCCCGGTAATCGGGCACGTGCTCGATGGTTTCAAAACACGAGATCAGATCAAACTGCCGGCCACACTCAAACTTTGTGATGTCACCGATCAGGTAGCACGCTTTTTCCGATGAGTAGTTGTCTTTGGCAGCCTGCAAAACCTCAGCGTTCAGGTCCACGCCCAGATAGTCGATGGCACCGGCTTCCAGATACATGGGAGCCGCATAGCCAATTCCGCAGGCAATATCGAGAACTGACTTGCCGGCAGCCAGCCGGCAGGCAAATCGGTAACGTTCCACATGGTCGGCCTCCATGCGGGCATCGGCTTTGCCGGGGACAAAAAACTCGCCGGTAAACGTGGGCGTTGCTGTGGTCACACGAAACTCCTTTTTCGAGGAGACAGTGATACCACGGACGACCGGAAAAGGTCAATCCGTAGATTCTTGGCTCCGCGGCACCAGGCGATATACGTCGATACCGATGGGGTCCTCCAGAATCAGTTCCACACGTGTTTGCGGGGTGCTCAGTCGCCGCATGGCCTGCGGGCCACAGTAAATGCGGGCCACCACAATCATCTGCACGTCCCGCCGGACAAATTCGCGGATCACGTCTGCTGATGGGAACTGCTGTGTGACCTGCTGCCGCAGCATGATATAGGACGGCGGAAAAAAGCCTGAGTAACCATTCAGCAGTGGCACGCGGTGCTCCAGCCCGTAGCACATCCAGCGGGTGGTGATGTCGTAATTGGCCACCGCGCTGCCGCCCGACATCGGCAGGCAAACGATGGGGCGGTCCGGCGCCGCGTTCTCCCTGACAAATGTCGTCCATGTCCTGTGCTGGGCGACTTCCGGGATGCCCCCACGTCCGCCAGCCTGAGGCAGCACTTCGGCCGCCACGATGACGGCTGATGGCAGGACCAGCGAGGCCAGCAGCACGTTGCCTTTCCACGCAGACTGGCATTTGCGGCTGAGCCATTCACTGCCTCGTGTCACCGCCGCCAGGCCTTCCACCGCCAGCAGAACGACAGCGAGCTGCACAAAATACGCGAAGCGGTAGACACTGCGGACCTGATCCACACCGGGAACATATTCCATCAGTTCCGACCACGGTTGCCACCCGAACAGGCTGAGCGTGGGGCCCTGAGAAAAAGCAAACGCCACCAGCCCTGTGACGCTGACAAATGCCGTCCAGCAGCGTCGCCCCGGTCGCCATAGTCCCGTCACCATGCCAAGCAGTGCGAGCGTCATTCGCACCCAGCCGGGGCAGAACTGCCGTGAGGGTTTGGCGTCAAAGCGAGACACCCGAGTCAGTGAGCCAGCCGGGGACGCCAGATAGTGAGTCGGGTGGGCCGACAGGCTGCGAATCAACTTCTCCCTGCGGGCGAAGTTCTGACTGTCGGCTGCCTGCGAAATGGGAATCACAATGGGCAGAACGATGGTGGCGGCGGTGATCAGCGCGAGGGCCGTCGCCCGCAGAAAGGCCGAGTGTCGCAGGTGTCGCACCAGCAGCAGCGCACCAAAGGGGGCCAGCAGGGAGAGAAACAGAGCGTGATGAACGCACAGCGCGAAACAGCTGGCGAAAGCCGCTCCCGTTTCCACTCCTCGCCGCCAGGTGGCCCCCTGGTTCATCTGCATCAGGCAGCTCCAGAACCAGAGAATGCCCCACAGTGGTACCAGTTGACTCACATCGATGCGCTGCCAGACAATGGGCAGCAGCATGACGGCCGTTCCCCCGCAGACCTGCAGCAGCGGACGGTAACCCAGACGCCTCAATAACAGCCCGGCGAACACCCCATTCAATGCGACGGACAACACGAGCCAGCATTTGTAGGCGGTGATGATGGAGCCTGTCGTCCAGACGATGGGGGCCATCAGCAGCGTGGCGGGTTGGGGTTCGGAGTAAGCGAAAGCCGCCTGAGAAGGATGGAAAATCGGGGCGTTCCAGTAGTCCGAAAAACCGTGCTGCAGCTGATCCGCATTCCAGCCGATCGTCCAGGCGTTAAACAGAGGGACGGTGGCGACATCTGTTGAACTCAGCGGGACAGACGTGGATTGAACCAGTTCCGCCCGGAACAGAAACCCGCTGCAGGCCAGAAACCAGAGTGTGGTCCAGATTGCAGTCCGGCGGGACTGTCTTGCGTTCGAGAGAAACATGGCTGTTTTTTTCTCAGTCACGGTGCTGTTCAAGTCTATACAATAGCGTGTTCATGTGTACGCACCTAGGCGGCGGGTATATGGGTGGGTTCGTGGTGTTATTGCAGGAATTTAATCGCTTAAGGCAGATTCTGGCGGATTCAGAGGACAGATTATTGCCGATGTGGGGTAATGTGCGTAGCCTCGTCTATGTGCATGTATTCTTTCTGTTCCTTTCACGGAGAAATTATGATGAAGATGGTTCGACGAAAGGCGTTTACGCTGATCGAACTGCTAGTGGTGATCGCGATCATTGCGATCCTGATCGCCCTGCTGCTGCCTGCCGTTCAGCAGGCTCGAGAAGCTGCTCGCCGAACACAGTGTAAAAACAACTTGAAGCAATTCGGTCTGGCAATCCACAACTACCACGACGTTTACAACTGCATCCCTCTGGGCTGTACGGTTGCTGGTGGTAACGTTGGTTCTGGTTCCAACCAGTTCCGTCGCTGGAGTGCTCACCTGCCACTGCTGCCATACATTGAACAGGACAACCTGTACAAGGCGTCCGTCAATGCCCTGGCTCCTGCCGGCAACCCCACTGCACCATGGCACAACGCGGTCCCTGCCGTTGTGACGCAGACTCCTCATCTGCTGTGCCCATCGGATGGTATCATCTCGGGTAACAATCAGGGTCGACCTGCCCAGACCAACTACATGTTTGCTCGCGGTGACAACGCATGGGACTACAACCAGGCGTGGCACGGTAATGGTGGTCGCGGTCTTCGCGGCTTCTTCAAAGGTGTGAAAAACAACGGACAGGGCGGTTCTCCCCGTCGTTTCCGTGACGTGACGGACGGTCTGTCCAACACGATTGCCATGGGTGAGCGAATCAAGGCCATCAATGGCGGTCGCAGTGTGTTCGATGGAACCACGACAACGACAGTCAGCCAGGGCGGACGTCGTCGTCCGGCTGACTGTAAAGCGTCTGTCGGTGCCAATGGCCAGTACGTTGATGTCGGCAACGGCAACGGCTCCAAGCTGGCTGGCGTTCGAGCTTATGATGGTGCTCCTCCGTTCACTATGGTGACAACCATCCTCGCACCAAACAGTGCTTCCTGTAAGCACCAGAACAACAATGCTCATGACCGCGACGGCATCATGACCATGACCAGCCGCCACACCGGTGGTGCTCAGGTTCTGCTGGGTGACGGATCGGTTCGCTTCCTGAGCGAAAACATCGATACCGGTGACCTGACGGCTCAGCCTGTGACAGGCGGCCGCAGCCCATACGGAATTATGGGTGCTCTCGGTAGTGTTTCTGGTGGTGAAACCCTGGGCGAGTTCTAAGCCAGACGTTACACTATCGGAAATTCAAAATACGGCGGGCTACGCAAGTAGCTCGCCCTTTTCTTTCTGGTCTTCTTCCCTGGGCTGATTATGAGTCGGATTTTTGGTTGTTCAATATTGTGTTTGCTGGTTGCTGCAGCCGGCTGCGGCGGCGGTGGAGCCACAGGTGGCGTGCCGGTCTACGAAGTCACGGGGACTGTGACCATGGCCGGCGCCCCACTGGGTGACGCGGTCGTCTCGTTTGCCCCTGAGGACGGTCAGCCCACAGCCACGGGGCGTACCAAGGAAGACGGTTCGTTTTTCCTGACGACTTACAGCTACGGCGACGGCGCCGCGGAAGGCAAATTCAAGGTGCTCGTCTCCAAGACGGTCATGGCGAATGCTTCCAGTGATGACGACGCTCACGGGGATGACTACGAAGCGGGCTCCGATCACTCAGGTGGCGGTGCAGCGGGCGAAGCTCAGATGGTGCCACCGAACTACAATGACAAAGATCAGACACCGCTGTCCGTGGAAGTCAAAAAGGATGGCGATAACAATTTCGAACTTGTGATTCAGTAGGCCGCAATGGTCCGTTCTGTCACGATGCGAAAGCTGCCTTTGCTGAAGGCGGCTTTTTTTGTGTCTGTGTGCTGCCTGATCGGCTGCTCGCAGTCGAAACCGCCGGAGGAAATTCTGCGGACCGCATCGCTTGCGCTCAGCCGGGGCGATTACGCTCAGGTCGAGCGGCTGGCGGACTCCATGCCGGCGGACGCCGAACAATGGCAGGCCGTGATGCTGCTGTCAGCCGAAGCGGCCACGAAACAGGGCCAGGCCCGTGAAGCGCTGTCCCGCTATGAACAGGTCAACGAGAAAGATCCGGCCAGCAAAGAAGGGCAGGAGGCCGCGTTTTATCGCGCCGAAACACTGCTGGGACTGGCCGAACTCACTGAAGCCGAAGCGGCCTACGAGCAGGTCCTCACGACGTCCCCCACCGATGGAATTACGAATGCCCGTCTGGCGTTTTTGAAGGCGCTCACCGGCCGGGAATGGGAAGCACTGCCGCACTATTTTGTGCTGATCAAGCGGGGGGATGCGGATTTCGGGGAGCTCGCGCTGGCGGCGGATGTGGGCCGCGCGCTGGAGCAGCCGGAATTTCTCGAGAACTGTCGCAAGCTGAATCCCGATGATCCCGGCGTGCGACAGGCGGTGGTGTCGCTGGCCTGGCATGATGGCGATCAGGACGCGCAGGACCAGTTGGAAGAACTGGTCCGTCAGTCGCCCGAGATGATCAGCGCGCAGGCACGACTCGGTGAGTTTCTGGTGGATGCCGTTGATCCTGGCGAGTTTCTCAGGTGGCACGCTCAGTTGCCTCCGGCGGCGGACAGCGATCCGGGCATCTGGCTGGTCCGTGGGTTGTGGGCTCGCAAACAGGGAAAGCTGCCGGTTGCGGTGGACTGCTTTTATGAGTCCATCATTCGCACGCCCTTTCATCGCCGCGCCTATCATGTACTCGCGCAGGCATTGATTGTGCTCGAAGACGAACGGGCGGAAGACGTGCTGGCTTATTCAGAACGCATGATTGCCCTGACGCAGTCGGTCGATCAGGTATTGATCAACGAGGGTGGCAGTGAGCCCGCGTTTCGTCGCACGGCGGAACTGCTGGAGGAGCTGGGGCGGATCTGGGAGGCGTGTGCATGGGCGGTGGTGGCTCGTGACGCTTTTCCCGGTGCGTCCTGGCCGACAGAGCTGTTTGATCGCAACACTGCCAGGCTGACCGAGGACCTTCCATGGATTGAGCGGGAGAAAAACCTGGTGGCCGGTCGCACGCCCGGCAGCGTGCCCGAATTTTTCCAGCTGCTGGACGCGCAGTCGGCCGCACCGTCGACCGGTCGGCTGGCCGACACGCTGGACAGCCGCATTCAGTTTGTCGACACCCGTCTGATTCCGTTTGAGTATTACAACGCCCACGACGAGGCCACAAAAGGCCTGCGGACCCAGGAGCAGACAGGTGGGGCGGTGGGCGTCCTGGATGTCGACAGTGATGGGCGGCCGGATGTGCTGCTCACGCAGGGAACCGAATGGCAGTCCGGCTCCGCCGTCCCTGCTGCGGACTCCCGTCTTTCTGACCGGCTGTTTCGCAATCGAGAGGATCGGTTCGAAGATATCACGGATGTTTTGGGGGGTGACAGCGGCTTTGGGCAGGGCTGTTCTGTGGTGGACTTCAACAACGATGGCTTTGATGACATCTATGTGGCCAACGTGGGGGCCAATGCGCTGTACCAGAACATGGGTGATGGCACATTTGTCAATATCACCGATTCGCTGTCACTGGCACCGGCCGCATGGACGGTCAGCACACTGTGTATGGATCTGAACGGTGACGGCCATCCGGATCTGTTTGATGTGAATTACCTCAGTGGAGATGATCTGTATGTGATGATCTGCGGCGGTCGAGCGTGTTCGCCGTCCGTGTTTCCCGGAGCTCAGGATCAGCTGCTGATCAGTAACGGTCAGGGGGGCTTTGAGAGAATCGATGGGGCGACGCCGGATCGGGATTCGAAGGGCCTGGGCATCGTCGCCTTTCAGCAGAACCCCGGCGACCGGCCGATGATCTTCATCGCCAACGATCAGGTGGCCAACTATTTTCTGGTGAATTCGCCGGCGGACAATCAGTGGAACATCGAGCTGGCCAATCAGGCGATGATCAACGGGCTGGCGCTCAATGATGTGGGGCTCGCCATGGCGTGCATGGGAGTGGCAGTGGACGACTGGGACAACAACGGGCTGTACGACCTGTTTGTGACCAACTTTCACGCCGAACCCAACACGCTGTACCTGCAGGACGCGCCCGGTCTGTTTCTGGACAATACCCGCGCCGCGGGGCTGCAGGCCGCCAGCATTCCCTACACGGGCTGGGGGACGCAGGCGCTGGATGCCGATCTGGATGGCTGGTCGGATCTGGTGCTGACCAACGGTCACGTGGATGACTATCGGGATGAAGGCGGCGAGTACCACATGCGGCCGCAGTTCTTTCAGAATGTCCAGGGCCGGTTTCGTGAACTGACCGCGTCAGCGGCCGGCCCCTGGTTTGGCGAAAAGTTTCTGGGCCGCGGCCTGGCACGGCTGGACTGGAATATGGATGGCCGGCCGGAGTTCATTGTGTCCAACATGAACGCACGGGTGTCTGTGATGAAAAACGAGTCGACCGGTGTGGGGCGATTTCTGAAGGTTCGTCTGGCGGCCGTGGCCACGGCCAGGGACGCCATAGGGGCCCGCGTCACCGTGCAGGCGGGCGGCAACACCTGGGTGCGACAACTGACGGCCGGTGATGGCTATCTGGCCAGCAACGAGCGGGAACTGCTGTTTGGGCTGGGCACAGCCGCCACGATCGAACGGATTGATGTTGAATGGCCCTCCGGTGCCACATCTGTCATCAAAGACCTTTCGCCTGATTGTCGACTGCAACTGGTGGAGGGCCTGCCCACAGCCACCTGTGTGCGGGAAGAAGTGCTCTCGGCGGTTGACGTTTCTCTTCCGGATGTCTCTGCGGAACCGTCACCATGAGCGGTGTGAAGTGGCGACTGCATCCAGCAGGCCTGCTTCTGGCAGGTCTGGCGCTGGCAGGTCTGGCGCTGGCGGCATGGCTGCTGTTTCCGCAGGGGGCATCCGATGCGGACGAATTGGCACGCAAGGCGTCTTTGCTGGCGGCTCGTGGAGACACGGCCGCCGCCCGGGAACTGGCGGAGCAGTGTCTGCAGGCCAGCGACACGCAGCCAGACGCGCGGCTGCTGCTGGGCCAGCTGGATTTTGTCGACGGCGAATGGGAGGCCGCGCTGAACCATCTGCTGCAGATTTCTGCCGATGAGCGGCAACCGTGGGTCGAAGGGCGGCAGCTGGCTGCCACCATTTATCATCGGCACGTCTATCAGCTGAGCAGGGCAGAGGCCGCCTATCGGGACGTGCTGTCTGCTCGACCACAGGATCCGCAGGCGCTGGAAAACTATGCCCAGCTGCTGGGGCTGTGTGGCCGGCGAACAGAAGCGATTCCCCTGGTCCTGAAACTGATTAAAGGCGGCCACGACACAGACCTGCTGATGCTGCTGTCGCGGGAGTCGGGTTCGCTCACAGATCCTGGCCTGCTGCAGGCTGCCGCTCAGGTCAGTCCGCAGGATCCCAATCCTCTGCTGGGTCTGGCCACCGCCGCAATGCTGGATCTTGACTTTGTGACCGCGCAGCAGACACTTGATCAGGCGACCGCACTCAGCGCGCAACTGCCGGTGCTGATGGAAATGCGGGGCCGCGTGCTGCTGGCGACCGAACAGAGCGATCCGCTTTTGGCGTGGGCCGCCGCGCTGCCGGATGAGCGGTCGGCGGAAGTTTGGTTCGTACTGGGCGAACTGGCCGAGCGGCTGGGCGATTCCGACGGGGCGCTGCGCTGTTGCTGGGAAGGTTTGAAGCAGCGGCCCGAATCTCTGGCGGCCATGAATCGGATCGCGCGGCTGCTGACCGCCCAGGGAAGGCCTGAAGAAGCCAGCCTGTTTTTTGAGCGGGTGGAACAGCTGAACGCCTTTCGTGGCCACCAGCGGCTGGCGATTATGTCAGAAGAGCGTCCCACGTTTGATCAGTTTCTGGCCATGATTGAAAGCTACCATCTGGTGGGTCGGCACTGGGAGGCGCTGGCGTGGGGGCGGCTGGCCCGGGAGATGCAGCCGGATCATGGTCCGCTGAATGATCTGCTCAGTCGCATCGAGGCGACCGTTGACACGCTGCCGCTGCAGCTGACGGTCGATGCCGCCAATCCGGCACTCGCGATTGACCTGTCTGATTTGCCACTGCCTGCGCTGCAGTCACGTTCTGCCACACAGAACGGCACGTCCACTTCGCCGGAGATTGCGTTTGTGCGGCAGACGACGGAGGTTGGCTTTGATTTTCAGTACTTTGCCGGCAGCGATCAGGTGACCAACCGCATGTACGAATTTGGTGGCGGCGGGATTGGAGTCATCGACTTCGATCACGATGGCTGGCCGGACGTGTATTGCACTCAGGGCGAACAGATCAACTCCCCGATCATTGATTCGCAAACCCATCATGACGCGTTGTTTCGCAATTTGCGTCAGCGTCTGATGGACGTGTCGCGGGAAGCCGGACTGCAGCAGGTGGATCAGTTCGGCCAGGGAGTCGCGGCCGGTGACGTCAACGGTGATGGATTCGCCGATCTGTATGTGGCCGGCACGCAAAACAATCAGCTGTGGCTCAACAATGGCGATGGTACGTTTACCGCTGGCGACCACGCATTTTCGCAGCGAACGTCCGAATGGACGACCAGCTGTCTGCTGGCCGATCTGAATGGTGATGGTCACACCGACATCTACGATGTCAACTATCTCACCGGCGAACGCGTGTTTGAACGCCTGTGTGCCGATGAACACGGGCAAAACGCCATGTGTTCGCCCTATGACTTTGACGCGGCCGTGGATCGGGTGTGGCTGTCTGACGGGGCAGGCGGATGGCAGTCGGCGGCCAACTTCCTCCAGCCGCCTCCCGCCGGCAAGGGACTGGGCATCGTGGCGTTTAACGGAGGCGATGACCGGCTGTCGCTGTTTGTGTCCAACGATACGGTGGCCAATTTCTTTTACACGGCCAGCACGGCCGTGACCGACACGATGCGGGAGTCGGCTCTGACTGCGGGACTCGCGTTCAACGGTGACGGCAAGGCGGAAGCCTGTATGGGGATCGCGGCCGGGGACGGCGATGGCGACGGAGCCATTGATCTTCTGGTGACCAATTTTCTGCACGAATCCAACACGCTGTACAGTGCCGCCGGGCCGGGCGTGTTTCGTGACCGCACGCGTGAACTGGGTCTGCAGGAACCCTCACTGCCCGTGCTGGGCTGGGGCACGCAGTTCCTTGACGCCAATCTGGATGGTCGTCAGGAGTTGTTTGTGGCCAACGGCTACACGCACGATCTGAGTCGTTTTGACACGCCCTATGCCATGCGGGCGCATCTGTACGAGTTCACGCAGGAACGATTCACACGCCTGCCGATTGCGCAGCTGGGTGAGTGGGCGGGGCAGAAATTCGTCGCTCGTGCGGCCGCACGACTGGACTGGAATCGTGACGGCCGTTGCGATTTAGCGGTGGGCATGCTGCAGTCGCCCAGCTGTCTGCTCACCAATACGACCGAAACCACGGGCCGGTTTCTGAGTTTGAATCTGGTGGCCACCGGCAGTGCCCGCGATGCACTGGGGACCGTCATCCGACTGGCCGACAGCGACGGTGTGCACCAGCTGACCGCCGGCGATGGGTATCAGGCCAGCAACCAGCGGTGTGTGCTGATCGGCTGCGGTGATCGGGACCGTCTGAGTCAGATCACAATCCACTGGCCGTCGGGACGACAGCAGGTGCTCACGGACGTCGCCACCAATGCGCAATGGACGCTGGTCGAAGGCCGTCGCCCCGTGATTGTCCCTCGGTAAAACAACAGCCCCGCCTGCGGAATTGACACTGTCATGAGAGATGCTTCGTCCACCACCAGCCCGCTTCGCACGCTGTTGTGTGGATTGATCGTGTTTTTATCCGGCACCGCCTCGCTGACGTACGAAATTGTCTGGCAGCGGGAAATGTTTCATCTGTTTGGCGCCAGTGCGCGAGCCACGGCCGCCATCCTGACGGCCATTTTTCTGGGGATCGCCTTCGGCAGTCTGCTGATTCGCTCCCTTGCGGCCACCAGTCAGCGTCCCCTGCTGCTGCTGGCTGTTCTGGAAGGCACGATTGGCGTGTGGGGCCTGCTCGTCCCTCGACTGCTGACGATGTCCGAGGGCCTCTACGTGTCGACGGCGCACCGCATCGGCGAAGACTCGCCCTGGCTGACGCTCGCGCGATATGCGTTTGCCATTATCCCGCTGCTGCCGGCCACGCTGTGCATGGGGGCCACGATTCCCGTGATGGTGAAAGCCTTCGGCCGCGCCGGGTCAGCGTCTGTGTCCTGGATTTACGGCTGGAATATTCTGGGGGCGGTGACCGGTTCCCTGTCGACGGGGCTGGTCTGGATTCGCTTGCTGGGGCAACAGGAAACCGCCGGTGTGGCGGTCGCCATGAACGCGGTGATCGTTGTCGGCTGCCTGTGGCTGTCACGACAACGCGGACATGCGTTCACCGCGCCACCGCCTGACGCGTCCCGTGCCGACAGTGTGGTTGCTGTCCGCGCCCGAATTCCGACCCCGGCGATGCTGTATTTTGTGGCCGGATTTGTGGCACTGGGCCTGGAGGTCGTCTGGCTGCGCTATCTGGGAATTGTCAATTCCAACTCCAGCGTGACGTTTTCGCTGACGTTGGCGTTTTATCTTTCGGGCATGGGAGTGGGCAGTCTGTTCGTGTATCCGGCGCTGCGCCGCCGTGCTTCACCGGAGTCGGTCTTCAGCGTGGCCAATGCGGGGGTTGTGGTGGCCTCGCTGCTGACATTCCCTGTCATCTACTGGGCGCCGCATCTCAATCAGGCGGGCATCGATCTGCCGTCAGCGGCCGGAGAACTGACGCTGTCGAAGCTGTATCGCACGGAAGCCTGGATCGTCTTTCTGCTGCTGTTTGCTCCCACCATTTTTATGGGGTTGGTGTATCCCGCGGTGTGTGACTGTCTGGAGGGACCGACCGAACGACGGCAGCGGTGGATTGGGCAGTCCTACTTTTTTGGCACCCTGGGGTCAGTTGCCGGCATCATTGGCATTTCTCTGTTTGTGATTCCGCAGCTGGGACTGCACGGCACCTTTGCTCTGCTG
This sequence comes from Planctomycetaceae bacterium, assembly GCA_024742875.1. GTDB lineage: Bacteria > Planctomycetota > Planctomycetia > Planctomycetales > Planctomycetaceae > Fuerstiella. Next base: position 225,996 of record JANSXP010000001.1, read on the forward strand.
GTGACGCTCTCCGGCGCGCTGTGTGTGATATCCCTCGGTCAGCCGTTGCCAGCCGTCCGTCGCCGCGTGCTGACCGTCCTGATGGTGGGCTGCAGTGCGTTTGCCTGGTATCAGGCGTGGGACCCGCAGCCAGTTTTGCGCAACACAATTGCTCGCAAAGTGGGAGATCGCTGGATGGAACGCACGCCGGACGGCAAAGCCACGCAGACGGAAATTGTGCGGTTTCAGGCGGGGGCTTCGGGCACCGCCATCACCAAGTTCGAATCCGAAACAGATGATTACTTCGTCTATGTGGACGACCAGTTGGTGGCGTCCACCAACATTGAAGCCCGCGTGGATGCCGTCATGCTGGCCCACCTGCCGCTGCTGCTGCATCCACAGCCCACCAGCGAACTGACGGTGGGCTTTGGCACGGGGGGGACCAGCTATGCGATCACCACTCACGGCGTCCAGGCGTACTGCGCAGAAATTGAGCCCGAGGTTCCGGCGGCCGCCCATCTGCTGGTGGGACAAAATTACGGCATTCTGGATCGCGACGATTTCCATCTGATTCTCAATGACGCTCGCGATCACCTGCACATCACGCAGCGGCAGTACGACGTGATTGCCACTGACGTGACCAATCTGCAGTACAAGCAGAACAGCAGTCTGTACACAGTCGAATATTTTCAGCTGATGAAAGATCGCATGCCGGATGATGGTGTGGCGTGTGCCTGGATACCGATGGCCGCCATTGCCACTGATGAACTGCGGATTCTGATGAAGAGCTTTCAGCACGTGTTTCCGCATGCCACGCTGTGGTTCATGAATCACACGCATACCAACTTCGGCATTCTGATCGGCACACCCGAACGACTGCAGATTGACTACCGGCGATTTGCCGCCGCGTTTGAGATTCCGAAAGTCAAAGACAGCCTGCAGCAGATTGGCCTCGTGCATCCGATGCAGCTGGTCACCTGCCTGCAGCTGGACGAAGACGGCTACCGCACGTTCTGCGGTGACCTGCCCCTGCACACAGACAACCGCCCCACGCTGGAGTTTTCTTCACCACTGAGTTTCTATCAGTACAACGAGACGTTCTGTGACAACATGGTGGTGCAGCTGAAACTGCGGCCGGTCGATTTTCGGCCGCTGGTGATTCATGGTCCGGCCGCAGACGATCCTGTCTGGGAATCGCATCGTGTGGCCGCTCAGGCTGGGTGCGATGTGATTCTGGGCATGTATCAGTTTCAAACGCTGTGGCGCCGCCGGCAGGCGGAGGCCGCCACGAGCGTGCTGATTCGATCCATGCAGGCGGCGGAAGCCGGCATGGCGGCGTGGCCGGAAGATGCCACGCGCGAACGTCTGTACGTGGACTTTTTTGATGATGCCAATAGGCGTTTGCAGTCACGTCTGCCGGGAAACTGAACAACCAGCCGGCTGTCTGTCATTCGACGTCCGTCGCCTGGCTTTTTCGTGGCGAATAATCCTGACAATGGCGGTGAAAGCGGGAATATCAGCCTTTTTGAGCCTGAACGGACACTCAGCCGCGACGCGAATTCCTGAAGATGTGGACGTTGATCTGTTAGTTGGTCGATAAAGGCGTACAATGCTGCCATCAGGTGAGGTCCCCTGGACACCTGCTGGTGCCGCTGGTTGAGTCTTAATCAAAGGAACTTCTGATGCGTCGAACACTTCTGGCCGGTTGGCTGATGCTGTTGCCGATGGGTGGTCTGTACCACCTTGTGGCCGGCCCCGCCCACCGAGAGATGGACCTGATCGGTGACTCGCTCCGCGAAGCGAGACAGCACGTTGCCAATGAACAGTGGTTTGAGGCTGTGCCCGCCTTCGAGAAAGCTCTGGAAGGCATGCCGGAAGAGCTGACCCGCGAAAACCGCGCTCTGCGGCTGGAGCTGGCTCAAGCCAAAATGAACGCCTCCAAACTGCCGGACGCTCACGCGGATCTGAAAGGACTGCTGGACGAACTGCTGGCTGATGACGAGTCGGCTGACAGGGAGTCGAACGCACGGCTCGAACGCGAAGTGCGTGAGACGCTGGCCAACTCTCAGTTTTACATGACATGGCTGATGCGACTGGAAGGTCTGCCCGCTTCTGAGTGGGAGCCGGAGATTGAATCGGCCCGTCAGAATTACCGCATGCTGGCGGCGACCGCCGAACAGGCGGGTGACTCGGCCGCTCTGGAAGAACAGCAGAAGAATCTGGAAGCCGCCATCAAACTGGCCCGCCTGGACCTGGGGGATCTGCAGGGACTGCCCCTGCCCAACCAGTGACAGGGTTGTGGAACCGGGCGCGGTCGCGCTCGTCGCAGTGGCAAAGGCAAAGGTAAGTCACCCAAAGCTCAGGATGGCCGCGGAGCTTCGGCCGGACCTCCGGCTGACGGTCAGGGTTCCTAGGCTGCCGTCACAGATGGGATGAAACGGAAGGCGTGATTTTCCAGACACCTGGGATCTGACGCCTTTTTTCGTGCGATCAGGAAGATCGCCGCTTCACAGCAGGATGCGAAACTCTTTCAGTTACGCGACATCATGAAACGCAACGGACTTTCGACCGGCCTGTCAGTACTGCGGGCCCTCACCGTCCTGGGGGCGATCAGTCTGCCGACCGCCCACGCTCAGAACGCCACACGAGCCACCACCATTCAGGCCACCCAGCTGCGCAAAGCACTGCAGCAGGCTGGCAGCCTGCCGATTCAGGTGCCTCCCGGAGCCGTCATCCGATCGGGCACCGTGCTGACACCAGATGGCGCCGCCGTCACGCTGGCGGCAGCCGGTGCGGCCGACCCGGCTGCGGATCCCCAGCGCGCTACGCAGCGCAAGGCCGTGCTGAGCAAGCTGACGTTTGATCGTCGTCCGTCCGCCATTCTCAAAGCGTGGTCTGCGCCCCCCAGGAAAGAGGCCGACCCTGCAACAGATCCTGCAGCAGACAAGGAGCGACCGAAAGACGGCGCCCCGGAGGGTGCCGCCGCGGAAGGTGCCGCTGAAGAAACCACGCCGGAAGAGAAACCGCTGACGGACGCCGAGAAGAAGGCCAAAGAGGAAGCCGAAAAAACCAAAGCCGCCGCGGAGAAGCTGGCCAAAGAGATGGAGCAGCTCAAAGCCGATGTGGAGACGCTCAAGCGAAATGTCACGCTGGCCAACTGGCCGGACGTGGGCACGTTCATCGGCTCACTGGAGGAAGACGAGTCCAAAGCGCTCTATCTGAAGCTGCTGCAGTCACTGCTGGCCGGCCCTCCCGGTCAGCCCAAAGCCCGCAGCGGTCAGATAATCGGTGAGCGCAACGTGATCCGCGCGTCTGATGTCATTGCGCTGGCCGAGCTTTGTCCTGTGGAAAAACTGGAAGACACGCACATCAGCAGCCTGGCCCGTTTGGCGTCGCTGTGTCAGGCCGAAGGCCAGGCGGAGTACATCTTTCTGAAGACGCTCGAAGAGCACGTGGCCGAAAAGGGCGAGAAGAAGCTCGATCAGCGGTCCGCGGCCCGCATTCTGTTTATGGCTGGTCGCATTGATCAGGCCAATTCTTTCCTGCCGGATATCGCCGCGGCTGATGCCGACGAGGATCTGGAAGCGCTCAGCATTCTTACGGACGTGTTCTTTCGGAAGTACCAGCTGGAGTCGGACAAGAGTTATCTGGAGCAATCCTGGCAGGCCGCGCAGTTGCTGCTGGCTGCGGAGAAGGCAGACGAAGCCCAGCAGCGCAAAGCCATGCAGCGATGTGTGCAACTGGTGCCCCTGATCAAAGAAGAACTGGGGCAGCAGTGGTTGACCGACAGTTTTACCAGTGAACCTCAGCAGGGAATGGAGATCATTGCCGGAATTGGCGGTGCGTCGGCGGAGTCCATGAAGCTGCAGCTCAATCGTCCTTCCGAACGTGTGGCCACGCTCAAGCTGCAGCAGACGGCGGTGAACGCCCTGCTGGACGAAGCGCCTGATAAGGCAAAATCATGGGGCAGCATGCTGCACCTGCTGGCCGCCAACTGGCTGCGTGAAGCCACGTACTCCCGCAAATACGACAGCACCACATCGCGTGGTCCTACCATGACGCGCGATATGTATGGCAACTATTTTTACAGTGGCACATCTCGCAGCTCGTCGCCACCGCAGGGGATGCCGCGGCCGATTTCATCGGGAGAAGTGCTGGATGTGAAGCCGGGCGAAAAATGGCTCACCTACCTGGAGCCTGGCTACCGGTCGCAGTTTTCCATCGAGACCGCCCGTCTGCATCTGCGGGTGAAGGAAGAGGCGGAAGCCTTTCCTTACATTGAGACGCTGGCGAAAACCCATCCGGAAGAAGCCACGGAACTGGTGAAAGAGTTTCTGGACGTCTGGGCGGCCAACCACAATCCGAATTCCGAGCGGCAGCGTACCAGCATCTACATGTTCAGCTTTGGCTACAATCAGCGGGCCCAGGGCATTCCTCTGACGCGCAGCCGCCAGGTTCGCAATCTGGAAGAGCTGGCCGGCTGGGTGAAACGCATCCGCCAGCTGCCTCTGGAAGACATTGACGATCGCTGGATTTCGGCCGCGTTCCGCAATGTGCACAGCTCTGCAGAAGTTTATCAGCTGAGCGACATGGAACGGGTGTTCGGCAATACGGAACAGATGGAGCCCAAAACGCTGGCCGCACTGCTGCAGACCATGCGAATGAATCTGGCCACCATCTGGCGACAGCCCAAAGTGCAGCAGCAGGCCAAGACCAATCGCAAGCAGCCGGAAATCGAAGCCGAAGTGGTGCGGGGCTACAAGGCGGCCAACCAGCTGCTGACGCAGGCCATCGAGGCGCATCCGGACAACTGGCAGCTGCAGCTGGTCAAAGCCTCCATGATGCACGATGAAAACGACTATCAGGCCGAGCTGAAAAAGTCGTCGGGTTTTGCGGGCGTTCGCAAGTCGGCACTGGAAGGTTTCCAGAAGGCCTTTCAGTTGTATGTGGCCGGTGTGTCCGATCTGAAAGAGACTGAATACAGCATTGAGCCACTGCAAACGTGGTTTTACGCTTCACTGGGAGCCGTTGATCTGGCGCAGGTCAATCAGGACAAACAGCCCGTTCTGGCACAGATCCCACTGATCAAAGCGGCCTTCGAGCAACTGCCGAGTGAGTCACGGGAAAAGCATCTGGCGATGTTTGCCAATGACCTGTTCACTCGCATGAGCCGTGTGAATCCGGGCGTGAAGTTCCGCTACGTGCGAGAAGGGCTGGAGATTGTGGGAGACCATGAACAGGCCGCCGAAGCCCGCAAGGTCTTTACCTACTACAACGACCTGGTGACGGAGATCAAGCTGGAAGCAGAACTGGATGGCGGTCCGGCCGTGGGGAGTGAGCAGCCGTTTGGTTTGTATGTCAGCCTCAAACACACCAAGGCCATCGAACGTGAATCGGGCGGCTTTGCCAAGTACCTGCAAAACCAGAACAGTGGCAGCGGCTACTACTACAACTACGGTCGACCAACGGAAAACTACCGCGACAAGTTTGAGCAGACGGTTCGCGATGCTCTGGACGAGCATTTTGAGATTTTGTCGGTCACATTTCAGCCGGACAGCGTGAAGTCTCGGGCGACCGCCCAGCCGGACTGGCGAAAGACGTCTTATGCCTACATCCTGCTCAAAGCGCGGGGGCCGGAGATCGACCGCATCGCGCCTTTGAAACTGGATCTGGATTTCATGGACACGTCCGGATACGCCGTGCTGCCTGTGGAGTCTCAGGCGCTGCTGGTGGACTGCACGACCACGGATGTCCGTCCGTTCGATCAGCTGTCGCTCACGCAAACACTGGACGAACGTCAGGCTAAAGACGACAAGCTGGTGCTGGAAGTCAAGGCCGTGGCGCAGGGCCTGATTCCTTCCCTGGATGATCTGATGGAGATGAAGTTCGCCGATTTCGAAGTTGACACTGTGGAAGACAACGGAATTTCGGTCTCACGCTTCGATCCGGAGAGCAATCAGCCGGTGGTGGTCTCCGATCGCCTGTGGACGGTGACACTCAAAGACAAACAGGCGTCCGCAGAGGGTGACCGGCAGTTTATGTTTGCCAGCGCCAAAGTGCCGCTGAAAGAAGAACTGTGGCAGCGGTATGATGATGCGGATCTGGTTGCTGTGGAGCAGTCGGTGACGCTGCAGGAACAGTATGATCAGCCTGATCGCACGGCTCAGTTTGTCGCCATCGGCCTGGCCATTCTGGCGATCGCAGGAGGATTTTTGTTCTGGTTCCTTCGCCGCAGGGATGAGTCAGAAGGGGAAGTCTCGGAGCGTTTTGTTGTGCCCGCCGATGCCACGCCGTTTAACGTGCTCTCGCTGCTGAAGAACATCGAAGCCAACAACGGGCTCTCGGTGGACAGGCAGCAGGAGCTGGCCACCTCCATCAATCGACTGGAGCGACATTTCTTTGCCGACGAAAAAGACGTGGAGATCCCCGATCTGCAGGAGCTGGCTCAGACCTGGGTGAAGAAGGCTCGCTGACCGGAAGAGCAGAGACCCGGCGCGCCTTCACTCGGAGGTGCCACGGCGACAGGGTTGACGTTTCTCAGGCGAACGCCACGATGGTGTTCGCCCGTTTTTTTGTGCTGTGTGAAAGCTGCCCATGGCGGACGACAATGAACTGCGCGATCTGTTGCTGCGTGCCGTGGATCTGGGAGCGTCTGATCTGCATTTTGTGACGGGGCATCCACCCATTGTGCGTGTCCACGGAGAAATGCGGACACTGGGGGATGGGCCACTGTCAGCGGACCACGCTCATCGCCAGATGCTGGAACTGTGTGACGCCCTGACGGCAGAAAAATTTGCCTCTGGCAACAATGTGGATTTTGCGCTCAAGCTGCCCATTGCTGACGGAAAACAAACGCAGCGGTTTCGCGCCAATTACTTCACGGCCGACGGGGAACCGGGCGCCTGTTTTCGTGTGATTCCCGCCGAGATTCCGGAGCTGGACTGGGCCGGGTTTCCGTTTGAGCTGGCCGAGCGTCTGGTGGGTTTTCGCAATGGTCTGGTGCTGGTGGCGGGCGTCACGGGAGCCGGCAAGACCACGTCACTGGCGATGCTGGTGAACCTGCTCAATCAAAGTGGGGGTCGTCGCATCATCACGATTGAGGAACCCATTGAATATGTGCACGCACGCTATCGCAACTCGGTGGTGACGCAGCGAGAGGTGGGCCGTGACGTGGGCTCTTTTTCTGATGGGCTTAAGTACGGTCTGCGGCAGGATCCGGATGTGCTGCTGGTGGGTGAGATTCGTGACCCGGAAACCGCGAAGCTGGCGCTGAGCGCGGCCGAAACGGGGCACCTGGTGCTGTCCACGCTGCATACGCGGGATGCCAAAGGGGCCATCACACGAATGTCCGACTTTTTCCCGGAAGGCATGCAGACCGAAGTCCGTTCTCAACTGTCGATGAGTCTGCGGGCGGTTCTCAGCCAGCATCTGGTGCCTGGACTGGAAAAAGGGGGCAAGCGGGAGCTGGCGATGGAAGTGATGATCAACAATTCGCCAATTGCCAGCGGCATTCGTCAGGGGCGATTTGAGACGATTGATAACAACATTCAAACGGGGGCGGCGGACGGCATGCAGACCTTCGATGATGCCATTTTGGCGCTGCTCAAGCAGAAACGGATCAGTCGTGACACGGCCGCGAGATTTTTGAAGAATCCCGATTTGCTCGGATGGTAAGCTCAGGCCCTGGCGTCCGGTGGCTGCATCCCATCGCCTGGGAATGGCGGGCTACTTCGCGGGCTCTTCAGGAAACTGAAAACGGGGAGACGCCGTCGGGTCAAAGCCCGACAGGTGACCCGTCAGCCGGGTGGCCGGCCGGGTGTAAACCAGTTGGGTGTCGCCGAAAATTTCTTCGCACAACGCGGCCAGGGCCGGGTCGTAGGCGATCAGTTCCCGACGCGTGTTGACATGATTATGAGAGCCGTCCGCAGGCCGGTTGTTGTCAAACCAGCTTTGTACGCCTTCGGCCCAGTACTCGTTTTTATTGCTGGCTGCGTATTTGTCTTTCCAGAGACCGGCCTGGATGGCGTCGTCGTAGGCCTGTCGCAGACGATCGTCAAATGTGGGATCCACCTTGACGATGCCCCGCAGGTGGATGCTGTGCGCAAACTCGTGGATCAGGATGTTTTCTGTGGGATACGGATCGCCCGGATAGCCCAGCAGATTTTCTTCACCACAGGAGCAGATCGGATCGGTGGCCGATCCGCCCAGTCCGCGTGCGCGGCGGTCCCAGTAGGCTTTGGGACGCAGATGGGCGTGCTCCGGCACGTCGGTTGTCATTTGCCGGTAGTCCATGACCACCATGCGCGAACCGCCGTCAACCATAGCCCGTTTGATGTCGGGCCGCTTCGCCAGCATCATGTTGACCAGCCACGCGGCCTCTTTCATGGCGAAATCATCAACATCCCGGGACCCCACAATTGGGTACCCGCTGGCGGAAATGTACTTTGTGTACAGCGGATGCAGATTCATGCTGGCCGGAGGCGCGGTCACCTGTAACGGGGTCCGTTCGTCCGTCGGTACCGTCTGTTCGTCGGCCTGCAGGAGTGTTGCTGCGATTGTGACTGTCAGCAGAAGCACGCGAATAACCAAAGCTCGCAGGCGAATAACGGGTCGCGGTGGATGCATCAGAACTCAACCTGGGATCGTTATTGTGGGATGGAAAAAGTGGGTGCCCTGGCTGGGCATCAGTGTTTGCCTGATTCTGGCCGGATATTCGTGGGCGTCAGGAGGGCTGCTGCGGGAACTGTTTTCAGGTGACGGCCAGACACAGATCACGCGTGTGCGGGAGTATATCCTCAGTTTCGGTTCGTTTGCGCCCGTTGTCTATACCCTGGTGGTCGTCGTGGAAGTGGTCGTCGCGCCATTGCCTGGTCTGGTTTTGTATGCCCCCGGCGGCATCATTTTTGGCACCTGGCTGGGAGGCGGACTGTCGCTGTTGGGAAATCTGATTGGTGCAGGCATCGCGTGCGGCGTCACGCGCTCCATCGGAGACAGCTGGCTGAGCCGCTTTTTTGAGGCTGAACAGCTGGAGACGATGCAGCAGAAACTTCAGGCAAAAGGACCCTGGCTCATCTTTCTGCTGCGACTGAACCCGTTGACGTCTTCAGACGTGATTTCCTATGCGGCCGGATTCACGCGGATTCCTCTTTCAAAGTTCCTGGTGGCCACAGGCTGCGGGATGGCGCCTTTGTGTTTTCTGCAGGCCTGGCTGGCGGGCAGTCTGCTGCAGCACTATCCGGATCTGTTTTATCCGCTGGTGGTTGTGATGGTGATCTATACGGTGGGTGTCGTCGTGGCTTTGTACCGGATGCTGGCCAAAGCCAAAAACAAAACGGACCGCTGTGTGGCGTCAGCTGCTGATGAATCGCATTCGGGCTGAGGTATGCGACTGTAGCGGCGTCAGAACGTGGCCAAAATGCGTCTGAATGGCAGGTGAGCCAGGTCAGCGGACTGCATGGCGGGCCCAAACGGGTCTGGTGACTTTGGTACACCAGACGGCCGTTCATCAGCGTGCCAAACATGGCGGCCGACTATTCAGCCACCATCCCCCCAGTGGCATTCTGGCGGGCTCACCTATTCCTGCAGCATCTTCAGCATCGCCTTCCCAAACGCCTGCCCTTTCAGGTAGTACGTCTTACCCGATCCCAGATAGTGATAAGGGCGATCGTTGCCGACTTTGGCCCACTCGGCTTTTTGTTCGGGCGTACCTTTCCAGTACTGCTTTTCAAACAGCTCCTGCGCGGCCGTGTCGTAGTACTCGGCCGTCGGTACGAACAGTACGTTGCCGGCAAACTCCGGCAGATCGGCGGCCGCTGCCTGGGCCACCTGAAACGAGCCGCGTTTGGGGATGCCGCCCGTGCTCAGTTCCCCAATGACAAAAGGCGCGTTGGGGGCATCCAGATCTTTGCGAAGGTCCTTGATGAACATCTGCAGCCACCGCTTGTAGTCTTCGTAGTCGTTCTCTCGCAGGTCGCGATTGATGATGTCGTTAAAACCCTGATGCCAGACGATGCCCGCGATTTCATAGTCACGATTTTTCAGCTGCGGAAACAACTCACCGCGACTGGCGAGCGACTTTTTGGTTTCTTCAACCAGCAGCCGATAATAGTGGCCGTAAACGGCTTTCACGTCATCCATCGTGGTGGCCGGTTTCTTCTTCTGCGCTCGCTCGAGTCGGGCCTGCAGCTGAGCGTCATCGGGCAGGCCGGCTGTGGGCGGATGAAAGTCGACCGCAAGGCTCTTGCCGCCCCACGCGACTTTGATGATCAGGATGTCATCGTCCAGTGCTTCGCCCACCGTGTGCCCGAAGCCGAATTCGGGGCCAATTGAGTCTTCGCCTTTGGTGCCATAGCCGACGGTCAGCGGACCGTGTTTCTCGCCTCGGGACTTGGTGGGGTAAGTGATCCAGACGTCACTGCGTTCGACCCATTGATCATCCTGCTTCAGCACGCCATAGGTGCTGCTGATCAGTGGGTCGTCTTTGTAGGTATCAAGGTGCAGCGCTCGTCCCTTGCCTTCCATATTGGACTGACCGGTCAGCACAAAGACCTTCACCGGGTCTTTGGCGGACACAATGGCTGGGGCGAGAACGAGGAAAGCGGCCATCAGGCGAACAAATGATGAGCCGGGCAGGGGGCGGGAGCAGTGGAACAGCACGCGAGTCTCCAGTATGTGGTGGGCCGGAACGGGTGAGTGGGGCGTGTGGGGCGACCGTCCATGATGGGGCAATCAAGCGCTGTGTCAATTCTCACCAGAGGAGCGAATCTGCGGTTTGGCTTTCTGCTGATTCCTGCTTGCTGGCGCGGCGTGGCCCGTCATTTCTCTGCAAAATGGGGAAATCACGCGTGCCGCGGCGTTGCAGCAGCCGAAGCAGCAGCGGGCGCTCGGCCAGTCGTGTAACGCGGCCGCGTATGTGCTGGGGACAGGGAGCAATACCGCCCGCCAGGATGGCCGAAACGATTTTGTGCAGACAATCTTATGCAGACGACTGAACAGGCGGATCTGACGGAACGACTGCTGGCAGATGACGAAGCCGTGCTCGAGGATGTGCTGCGCGCCTTCGGGCCGATGCTGCTGTGTGTGATGGGCCGCCGTTATCATGGTGTCCTGCCACAGACAGACATCGAAGATGCGCTATCCATCGGGCTGTATCGGCTCTGGAAGAATCGGGAGCGCTTCGACCGCAGTCGGTCTTCACTGAAGGTGTGGTTTTTTCGAATTGTCGAAAACGCCATACGAGACGTGCTGCGTCATGGCTGGCACAAGGCAAGGCTGCTGGAAGTGAGGGCCGATGAGTGGCTGCATGAGCCGGGCCGCGCCGGGCCGGCCGAGGCAGCTGAACACACAACAGATCAGCAGGCCGCACCGACCAACCTGCAGCTGGATCTGCGAGAAATCATTGGAGGCCTGCCCGAGATTCAGCGGCGAATTATCGTGGCCGATTCAGCGGCACGCGACGGGACCGCCAGCAGTCAGGCGCTGTCTGCGGAATTCAACATTCCTGCCTCCACGATTCGCGTTTATCGCAAACGCGCGATGGATCGGATCCGCCGCGAACTGACCGAACGTGGACATGACGTCCCCTGAAACCGGGATGCCCCCGAATGCCAGCTGGCCGCCAGTGCGGCGGCCCCCTTTGCCGAGCGAGGTTCGTTATGAACACGTCCACCGACGATTTTGAAAACTCAGATCTGCGCCGACAGATCACCGAAGCGCTGCTGCCCGACTCACTGTCGGATGGGCAGATCGACCGTCTGCAGACAGAGCAGTTCGCTCCACTGGATGAGCGACAGACGGCACGCGTACTGGCTCACACTCAATCGCTGTTGCAGCAGAATCCGCACGACTTGCGGGCTGTCGCACGGCGAATCAACTCTCGGAAAGTGGAGGTCACGATGCAAAGGATGGAACGGCCCTCTCAACACAGACGCAATCCCAGAGGAGCTGTGGCCGCCCTGGCGGTATCGATGCTCGCTCTGCTGGGAGCCGTGTTCTGGTCTTCCCAGGAATCCTATCGTCAGGAAGCCCTGCATGCGGCCGCCGCTCGGGCGCGGGCCCTGGCGCTCGACGAAATTCGGGCCGCGTGGATGACGCCCGAAGGACCCAATTCCGGTGTTGCGGCGAATGCCGCCGCCGTGGTGCGGGTGGCTGTGGGGCAGCAGATTGAAACGGCCGCTCGTGAGCGGCGCCGCGTCACGCTGCCTGATGGCAGTGTGCTCTATGTGAACGAACGGACACGCGTCACGGTGGCGACACCGCGGCGACTGGAGGTGGAGCAGGGCGAAGTGTTTGTGGAAGTCGTGCCGCAGTTTGATGAGCAGCAGCAGAAAGAACGCTTTCAGGTCAAAACTCCCACGCGGACCATCACCGCACTGGGCACCAAATTTGGAGTCGATACAGCCAGCGAAGCGAGCGTGATGGTCACTCAGGGCCGAGTGGAGGTTTCCGGCGTTGAGGGAGTGCTGGAATCCGGGCAGACGCTGCGGTCGGACGGCCATGGCGCTGCCACAGAGCCACACATCACAACCGCCATGCGTTCTTCCGAGCGACTGTCCTGGACGCGGGAGTTGAGGAATGCGGCCGTGGGGGGCTGGGTGCCGGCCAGCGAGCACGCGGGCGGCTCCATCATTACGGTCGATCCGGCCGGGCAGGAAATGAAGCTGAGCCTGCGAAAGTATCATGTGGATGTGCATATCGAAGACGGTTTCGCCCGCACGACGATCGATCAGACCTACTTCAACCACACAGAAAGCCGCCTGGAAGGCACGTTTCATTTTCCGCTGCCACCGGACGCGTCACTGTCCCGTCTGGCGATGTACGTGAACGGCAAACTGATGGAAGGCGGGATGGCCGAACGACAGCATGCTCGCAACACGTTTGAGCAGATTGTCCACAAGATGAAGGATCCGGCGCTGCTGGAATGGGTGGACGGCACGACATTCAAAATGCGTGTCTTCCCGCTGGAAGCACGACAGGAAAAGCGGATTGTGCTCAGTTACACGCAGCGACTGGACACCGCATATGGGCGTTCGACTTATCGGTTCCCGGCGGGACACAGCATGGACCGTGTGGGCCAGTGGTCGACAGCCGTGCGGGTGGCCGGTGGCAAACAGCAGCAGTGGACCAGCCCCACCCATTCGCTCGCGTCACGCTCTGAACAGGAGGATCTGATCCTGACGGCGGAACAGAAAAACGCGGCCATGGACAAAGACCTGGTACTGGAGCTGCGGGACGCCGACGATGCCGGAAAGGCGCGGACTCTCTGGACGTCGGCAAAGCACGAAGGGCAGACGTATCTGCTGTTGCGACATCGCCCCGAACTGCCGGCGAAAAGGAAGCGTTCGCCGAGGAACTGGATCGTTCTGTTTGAAACGGCGGCGGACCGCAATCCTGTGCTCGCCGGAACGCAGGTCGAGATCGTTCGCACACTGCTGAAAAACGCCGAACACGACGATACGTTCAGCATTCTGACAGCCAACACGGAAAGCGGGTGGCTGAATCCAGAACCGCAGCGCTGCACGGCGTCCAGCATTCGCGCAGCTGTCAGCCAGTTGCAGCAGACACATCTGATCGGAGCGCTGAATCTGGAACACGCGATTACTAAGCTGGCCGGTCGCGTGCAGACGGAAGCAAATGGCAGGGTCGTCGAGAATCTGATTGTGCACGTGGGATCGGCGATCCCTGTGCTGGGAGAGCAGGACCAGGGAGAGCTGCTCCGCCTGTTGCCGGATGATGCGGCCTACGTGGGTGTGGGTGTGGGGAAGAACTGGTCCCGGCCGTTCATGAAGGCGGCCGCCGGTCGTACGGGCGGTTATCTGACACAGATCAATCCGGACAACGAAGTGGCCTGGCGAGCGTTTGAGCTTTCGTCGCTGCTGAATTCTCCCCGCCTGCTGGATGTGGATGTAGCCAGCACTGCCGAGGGTGGTTCGCCGTGGCTGCCGTATGCGGAAACAATTGTTGAGGGTGAAGAGATCTGCGCGGTGACGCGACTGGCTGCCGGGCAGTCGCTGCCTGAGCGAGTGACGGTAACCGGTCAGTTGAATGGCAGGGCCTGGAAGAAAACGCTGAGAGTGCAGAATGTGCAGCAGCAGGCCGACTACCTGCCACGCAGCTGGACGCGTCTGGAAATCGATCGTCTGCTGGCCGACAGTGGGGCAGAACATCGCAGCGAGATCATTCGGCTGAGCAAGTCGATGTACGTGATGAGTCCGTTCACGTCGCTGCTGGTGCTGGAGAACGAACAGATGTACACGCAGTACAACGTTGATCGTGGTCGGGACGATCACTGGGCGCTGTATGGCTGTCCGGCCGAGATCAGGGTGGTGCACGAACCGTTGATCGGACCGGCCACTGTGGCGGACGCCGTGGGGGCCCCATCCGGAGTGGACAGTCTGCGACAGCTGGGACGACTGTCACCGCCCGTCCATCCCACGACCCATACGATTTATCTTTCCGATGGGTATCGCCTGGATAACCTTTATGGACTGCCCGGAAACGCTGGCAGCATACCCATCGACGTCAACGGTAACGCAAATGTGTTCTACAGCTGGCCTGCTTACTATGACGCGTCCGGCTTTGATGTGTCGCAGCTGAAGACTCTGGATTTGCTCAGTCTGGATGCGAACGGTGTGTCCGACGTGGAACTGACACTGAGTGCCGTGCCCATGCAGGCCAACGGGACGGTCAACTTTGTGGCGCCGAATCTGAGTTACAGCGTGCCCACGTCACGTGTGGTTCCGGTTATCGATGAGAGTGTTCGCTTCGCCTATCCCCTGGCGGTCGCTCAGCAGCCCTATCTGGGACCCTTTTATCCGTACTCCGGAGCCCAGCTGGGCCTTTCTTCCACGCGTCTGTCTGTGCTAAACACCACGCCATCGATTGTGTTGGGACGGCAGGAACAGCCGCTGGGCTTTTCCGTGCAGCAAATGGACGGCGAAGGCATCCCATGGCAATTCAGCGGCCGGATGCCGCTGGCCTGGGGAAAAGCGCAGCTGGCCTGGGAGGACACGAACTGGTACGTGGACTGGGATGCTGACGGATGGCAGCGCGATTTGAGCCGGCCGCAGGTTCAGCAGCTGATGGAACTGGAAGCCAAACTGGAAGCGATCGTGCCATCGCTGGATCGGGAAAGCTCCCGACAACTGTTCGACCTCAGACGCGTGCAGGTGGAGCGTCTTGTGGAGCAGCGCGTCCAGCTGCAGGAGCAGGCCGTCCAGGAAGAGCTGGCGGCCGCTTATATTCGGCTGCCGGAATTGCGGCAGCAGCAGCTGTCCGGTCTGTCCAGCGCGTTTCGTTATCAGGGAATCGGGGGACGACCGATTGTCGCCATAGACCCTGTGCTGACAGGTTCGCTGAGCTGGCGGGATTTGATGAGTTTTGCTCCGGGCCTCAACACCACCCAGGCTGATCGTACGGCGGTGGCCGCGGAACACGCACTGCAGGATGCCGCTGCCGACAGCCCGAACGGCAATCGGGAAAAACGTGGCAAAGTGGATCCCGCCGCCCGACGGCTGATCGAACAGGCTCGCTCGGGTGGTTTTGAAACGGTAACACTCAAGTCTGATGGCAAAACACTGCTGCGAATCGTGTGCGATGCCTCCGGCCGACACGCGTGCGAAACGCGTTCTCCACTGGGGCTGGTTCAAAAGACGTTTTGTGACGGCACGTCAATCAGCCACGCGTATCCGCAGCTGGGTTTGTCTGCCAGACGATCATTCAGCGAGTTTCACTTCGGGCAGCTGCAGACTCTGGTGCCGTGGCTGGTGCGGTCAGTGGCTGATCTCAGCCGCGAGGCGGACTTGAAGCTGGTTGATGATTGTGTGGTGGCCATCGTGCCGCACGCTCAGGCCATTGCCGATCCAGACACGAAAGCCGTCCACGTCCATCTGGTCTTTTCTGCCGACGGTCGGCTGAGCGAAAGACGGGTTGTCGACCCCAACAGTGGTCGCGTCCTTGTGGTGGTGCGATTTGCAGACGACGGCCGTGTGGTCATTCAGCATGACGACAGGACGGAAGAGCTGCCATTGACGTGGTCGCGTGAACCGGCCGACGCCCCGCAGCCTGAGGGGACGACGGACGAGCTCGTCGAGCTGCCGATGCCCATTCGATCGGTCGCCTTTGTGGATGAGCAGATTTCTCAGGCCGACGGCGAACCGGGTGAACGGTTGCAGCTGGCTCGCATTCTGGCGCTGCTTTCGGAAGGACGTACGGCCGAAGCCCGCGATGTGCTGCGGACCGAATTTCTGGAAGGCGGCGATCAGCGAGACGGCCTGTTTGTGTTGCTCAGTCGGATTCCCCAGGGCATGGTCTGGTCCGAAGATGTGCCCGGCGCTCAGGGACGAAAACGCGAAGTGGATCTGCGACCATCGCCGGAAGGATCTGTGCTGAAGCAGTTCGTCAGACAGCATCTGGAGATGTGGAAGTCCGGTCCGGCTGTGTTTGATCTGGAGCAAAACGACGACGGTTTTGTGGTCCGACTGGCGCGGGCCCACAATATCTTTGTTCGCTGGAAGTCCGGTCAGGCGACCGAATCGCGAACAGAAGCTCAGATCAGCTCTGAACTGCAGAAGGCTCTGGTCGCCATCGCCGATTTGCCGGCCGATGAGCGCACGTGGAGTCTGCTGTCCGCCATCCAGCAGCAGTTAACCACGGCCGGACAGCGGGCGCTGCTGGCCACCGCTCTGAAGACGTTTGGCGACAGTTCTGTGCTGTCACAGGTGGCCGCGCAGGAGCGGGCCCGATTGCTGTTCCAGACTGACCGTCCCAAGAAAGCGCGGAAGATCTATCGCGAGCTGCTGCTGACGGCGGCCTCTGACGGGCGCCTACCCGTCATTGACGAAAACATGCGGGAGATGTTCGTGGCTGATGGTGGCCAGGCGGCCTGGCAGAAAACCGTGAGCGCCTGTGGCAGGCAATTACTGAAGGGGCAGCGACTGAGAGCCGCCTTCGATCTGTCTGTGCGTCTGCGAGCCCTGGGGGACACGGACGAGGCGGCCGCACTGCTGGATCAGTTGCTGGCCGTGCTGCCAGCCGAGCGGCGACCGGGAATTGCCGTGCTGGCCATTGAGCAGCTGCGACAGTTGAAGGATGGCCGGGCGGAAGAGCTGATGGGGCAGGTGCTGCACGTGTCGGGGCTGTCCGAGGATCCGCAGTTGTGGCGGTACGCCTCGCTGGTGGCCGATGATCTGGGTCACAAACAGGAGGCTCTGCTGCGAATGGAACATGCTGTCTGGCTGGAGTACGAGCAGGGCGTCAAATTTGTTGACGTGCAGAAACTTCGGGAGACCTATCAGGGACTGATGCAGCGGTTTGGAGAAGTGATTGATGCGGCCGCCACGCTGCAGACGCCTGTCCCTGACGATCTGTATGCCCGACTGATCCGGGCGGCCGATCAGTGGCGAAGTCTGGACTCTGATACGACCACCTGCTGTCACACGACGGCCCGACTGCTGACCAAATTAAAGCGGTCGGAAGAAGCGTGGCAGTATCTGACGACTCCGCTGGCCGGACGATCGGGAGAAGCGGCGCCCTGGCGCACGCTGGCCAAAACGCTGGCCGATCAGAAGGATGTGGATCTGGCCGACATGGCGTATGCCCGTGCGTTTGAATTCGAACGCACCAATCCGGAGATTCTGCTGGAACACGCGCTGTTCCTGAAGAACGAGAATCGACGGGCGGCCTCCACACGCCTGCTGAAGCAGATTGTGGACACGAGCTGGCAGCCACGATTTGCCTCCATCCAGCAACAGGCCCGCGGTTTGCTGCCATAACGGCCGTCCGTTTCCTCGCCAGTGCGGACAACACGCAGACAGCCGCCGGACGAACAGCTCTGCTGCTTTATCCGGCGGCTTCCTGTTGCGCGACCAGCGGGTCGTAGCGATAGCCCACACCGTGTACCGTGCAGATCAGCCGTGGAGCGCGGGGATCGATCTCCACGCGTTTGCGCAGCTGTGAGATATGCTGGTCGAGCGTGCGGCTGTTGGGGAAGTGGTCTTCGCCCCAGGCATGATTGAAGATGCAGTTGCGATCGAGCGCCTTGCCGGGGTTGTCGGCCAGCAGCTGAAGAATGCTGACGTCCCGGGGACTCAGATCGATCACGCTGTCGTCACGTCGTGCCCGCAGTTCGGAGGGGAACACGACCAAATCGCCGATGGAAAATTCGGAAGGCGGATTGGGCTCCGCTGCCTGGCAGCGTCGCGCCACGGCCCGCACGCGGGCGATGACTTCTTTCACGCTGAAGGGCTTGCTGATGAAATCATCGGCCCCCACGTCGAATCCAGCCAGACGATCCATCTCTTCGGACTTGGCACTGATGAAAATGATGGGCACCAGCGGCGCTTCCTGACGGATCGTCTGACAGGCCTCGTAGCCGCTGCGCAACGGCATCATGATGTCCAGACAGACAAAATCCGGCTGATGCTGACGAAACAGGTCGACGGCATGCTGTCCGTCAATGGCGGCTACGACGTCGTAGCCTTCACTGCTGAGCAGCTCAACCAGTCCTTCCCGGGTGAAACGATCGTCTTCGGCGATGAGAACTTTCATGATGCTTCTGCCTGATTCAAAACGGTGGCCTGAAACCAGCAGCCTGATGGCGAGTCTTTGAGGATCAGATCACCGCCATGCAGTCGTGCCAGTTCCCGGGCGATCGGCAACCCAATGCCCGTGCCGGCTGCGTAGCTGACATTGTTGGAAACGCGGGCAAACGGCTGAAAGACTTCTTCCCGCTTGGAACGTTCGATGCCAGGTCCATTGTCGCGCACATCAATGATCAGCAGGTCGCCGTCAATCTCTGCGGACACGTCCAGCAGGCCGCCACTGGCCGCGTACTTTTCCACATTGCTGATCAGGTTGCCCAGAATCTGTTCCACAAAATCCGGGTCGATTGACAGGGTGTGTGTGTCGTCACAATGGGCGCGAATTTCAATGTGCTGATCCTGCAGGGCAGGGCGAAAGCGATCCACGATCTGTGCGATCAGGTGGCAGGGCCGTTCTTCGCGCGGCTGCAGCTGCAGCGTGCGTCGCTTCTGTCGGGCGAATGTCAGTACGTTGCCGATGAGGCGACTCAGACGCTGCCCTTCGGACAGAATGATGTTCAGTCGCTGCTGTGGTTTGTCGGTCAGCTCGGCATCCAGCTGCCCCAGATCGCCTTCGAGCAGTTCGGCGTACATGCGAATGTTGGTCAACGGAGTTTTCAGTTCGTGCGAAACCTGATTCACGAAACTGACCTGCTGAGTGGCCTCGCGCATGTCCAGGGCGTACTGTCTGACAAACAGAAATCCGCAGACCGCCAGCACAGTGGCGACTGCCGTCAGCAAAGTGACCAGACTGAGCCACACGCTGCTGCTGGTTCCGGTGGCCAGCTGAGCGGTCGACACAAAACACTGCAGACGCCATGATTCCAGAGGGAAGGCGACCGGCACTTCACAAAACGGCAGAGCCTGATCGTCCGGTTCAAAACCGCCCCACTGGTAGACAGAATTTCCCGAGGCGTTGACCAGTCGCACGCGTGTTTCCAGATTGCGATTGGAGGGACCGTCGACGGTGTCCGGCAGCTGACCGATCAGATCAGAAATCCACCGCGCCCGTTCCAGCGCTGCCCCCACGATTTCTCCGGACGGCCGCCGCTGCCAGTAGATCAGGTTGACGCCGCGATCCCAGTACCAGTTGAACCAGCCGCTGGAGCCTTCAAAATCGATCCAGGCCGTTGCGGAATTCTGCTGGTAGGCCTGCTGCACGTCGTTTTGCCACGCGGACTGCTGTGGCGCGGTGACTTGTTGCCCGTTGGCCAACGGTTGCCCGTTGGCAAACGGTTGGCCGTTGTTCAACGAGTCGTTGTCCGGCAGGGGCGTGTTGGTCAGAGGTGGGTTGGCGAAGGGCACACGGGATTGCCGCGGTGATTCGACCTGTGCGGCCGGCAGCTGTCCCTGGGGATCCTGCAATGCCGCGTCCAGTGTGGGCAAATTGGGAACGGCCGACTCTGGCAGCACCGTCTGGCTACGTTGGCTGGGTGGCGACACCTGCTGTCTGGGTCCGGCGGCGCTGCGGCGTGAACGCGGGTTGAAGCCGTTGAAGTTGGTCAGATTACCACCGTTGTCCCCCTGTTCAGCCCGCAGCACTTCATCGCGGAGGTCGCGGTCAATAAACATTTTGGCCGCATCCACAAGGAACGACTGTTCAGAAAAACTCAGTGGCGATGTGGTCTCTGTGGGATCGGGAAACCGCAGCAGCCCGTCGGGTGTGAGGACAAACAGCTGCTGCAGTTGCGGCTCGGAGCGATTGATCTGTCGCAGGCCGTCGATGTCGTAGCTGTCCACGGCCGTGATCCGCAGGACATCGGCTTCCAGGTCTTCAAAGAACGTGCCGATGTTGCCGTTCACGTCCTGCAGACGATCCATCAGCAGTCCGCGAAACTGCTGCTGCACCACCACCTGATCACTTTCCGCAATTCGCAGCACGGCCCACGTCAGCGCGCCCAGAGGCACGACGATGATGAGGGCGATCAGGATGAGAGAGCGATACTTCATGGAATGATCGGAAAGACGGCTGCGAATGCTCACAGCATACCCGGAAAACAAAGGCCCTGCAGCGTGAGTGCGGTGATCGCATCACAAATGCAGGGCCTCGTGCAGGCTGTGTGTCAGCGTCCGTCTGACGGTGCGGCCAAACGGCTATTTCTTGTCAGACTGCCCTTTGGCACGCTGCTGAAAATCGACCTCATTCTGATAGCCACGGAAGCTTTTGCGAGCGCGATTGGCGGCCGCATCCTTGTTGCTGGTGGCTGTCTGCAGCTGGTCCAGCTGCCACTGGTTCTGACGGACCAGAGCGCTCAGCTTGTCATTCTCGCTGGGGCATTGCAGGGCGTTAATGGTCAGGTTCTTGACGTTGTCTTCCAGGCACATGCGACAGGCGGCAAAGTTGCCTTCGTCCAGATACTTGGTTGCCAGTTTGCTGCGTTCGCTGGATTCCAGCACAACCACATCCGCGAGCACCTTGTTGTTGATGCTTTCGGTCACTTTAGCGGCGTCACTGCTGAAGGTCAGTGAAGCGGCTGCGGTGAGGCGATCTTCTTCGTGGGACTTCATGTTGGCGTAGGTGACAACCACAGTGGCCAGATCCAGTTTGGCGGCGTCTTCTCCGGGAGGCACTTCCAGCTCAATGACCACATGGCGATTTTGTTCGCTGTAGATCTGAGACAGGCGTGTGACGATATTCTGCCCTGTGATGTCTGAGTCATTGCCCAGCACGCGAATCGGACGAATGCCTTCGGGAATGCTGATCCGAATGTCGACTTCCTGAGCCACCACAGACACCACGTCATCAAATTCCTGGCGGAAAATATCGGCCAGCTCCGACGCTTTCTCGATGAACAGATGGTTGCCACCGCTGGTGCTTGCCAGCTGCACCATGAGGTCTTCGTTGTAACCCAGACCCAGCCCCAGCGTGGAGACGGTGATGTTTTCTTTGGTCAGCGACTTGCCCAGGCTCCCCAGCTCGCCGGGTGATGACGGTCCCACGTTGGCCAGACCGTCTGACAGCAGGATCACGCGGTTGACGCGTTCTTTGTTCAAAAACTTGCGGACTTCCGCTGCGCCTTTGCTCACTCCGGCAAACAGGGCCGTGTTGCCACCCGGCTGAATGCCGCGAATTTTGGCAATGACGTCTTTCTTTTCCGTCAGCTTGGTGGCCGGCACCAGCACGTTGACCGTGGAGTCATAAGTCACGATGGAAACGATGTCGTCCGGATGCAGCAGGTTGATGGCATCAATGGCGGCTTCCCGCGCTTTTTTGATCTTGTCTCCCTGCATCGAGCCGGACTTGTCCAGCACGAGCGCCAGATTGACGCCGGGGCGTTTCTTTTCTCCGTCCAGCTTGAAGCCTTCCAGGCCCACACGCATCCACGTGTTCTGCTTTTCGCCGGCTTTGAGAACTTTGTTGACGGGTGAGACGTCCAGAGCCAGTTGATCGGCCGCAGCGGCGCTGCACAGCGTAAGCACGCAGGCGTTGAGGATGAGTGATTTCATTCAGATCTCCTTGAGGTTCAAATGCCACACTGCAGCGCACGGCTGTCGGCGGGGCGTGATCAGTTCACGGATAGTGATACGCCGTCCGCCTCAGATTGTGGTCAGGTGGCTGTCAGAAGGATGTCAGAGAGTTGTAAGAAGCCCCGTGCGAGCGTTGAAACTCCGGAAAATACTGCCATTTCTGCGTGCTCACGGATTTCTCAATTGGCGTGTAACAGATCAGATCCCGTTTCGCTGTGGTGAGTAACACACAAGGGAACAGCGGCCGACCGGCAGACTGCTGTTTTCATTCTGACTCACCCGCCGGAACTGGAGAATCGAAATGTTGAAGCGAATTGTTCTGGCTCTCGTGCCAATGGCCATGCTGTCCACTGTTGTCAAAGCGGACGACGATCTGACGATTGACGTGAACACGATTGCTGACGCGGAAGTGGAAATTGTGGAAGCCGATCTGGACATCGATGTGGACGCCCTGTCGGCGGATGCCGGTGAGGACGCAGAAACGGATGCCGTGGAAGCGTGTTTCCGCCGCTTTGGTTATCGCCATCGCGGCTGGGGGGGCTATCGCTGGGGTGGCTGGGGTGGCTGCTACAACACCTGCTACAGCTACTGTCGACCGCTGTACAGCTACAGCTACTGTCGTCCTGTTTATCACACGATCTGCCGCCCGGTTTACTCCTACTACTGGGGCTGCCACTAATCAGTGAGCCCACCACGGGACCCACTGACCCAAGCCCGACCGTTGCCTGGCAGCGTCGGGCTTTTTCTTTACCCGCAGGTCAAAACATTTCGCTGACTTCTGCGGACCCGCCACATCATTCTGATCCGAAAGGACCCATCATGTTTACCAATCAACCCGTTCTGGCCCTCCTCGCGTGGGGGTCGCTCATCATGGCTGGAGTTTCGGCCAGCGCGCAGGTCGTCGGTCCCGCCGGACCGGTGGCGACTCCCGGTGTTCCGCAGGTGCGACAGTTTCTGCAGCAGCAGCCGCTGTCGGATGTCCGCGCCAGTCAGCTTCTGGGCATTCCACTGTCAAACTGTCAACACGTGATCGAACTGATGATGCACAATCGAGTGCGAGGCCGCCTGGGCGTCAATGGCACCGAGCAACTGCATCTGCCACATCTGAGCGTGGGGCTGCAGCCTGGAGATCTGCAGCTAACCGACGTGCATCTGGTATGTGACGGCGATCATCTGAAAGGTCCCATTTTTCAACTGGGGCTCAAGAACTGCAGCAACGTTCCCATCGGTAACTTTCATGTGTCTGTGGTGGGTGTGCTGTGCCAGATTCAGCCGCATTCGCCGTCGGCCACCATCTGCATTCCTCGCATGGAGGCCGGTGAACACACGCAGATTCAGGTTCAGCTGCCCGTCACCTGCATGGCGATGGGCCCGCTGCAGCAACGAGTGGCGTTTGATACGCTGGTCGTGGCGGTGGACAGTTTCGACGTCCTGCTGGAGTGCGACGAACTGAACAACGTGCAGATTCTGCGTCGCGGTGAAATTCCACTACTGGCTCCTGTGGTGGAGCAGACGGCTGTTGCACCAGCTGCGCCAGCACCCCAGGCCACACCCGTGGCCCCCGCACCGCCGGCCCCGGTCCCCGCGCCGGAGCGAAAGTCTCCGCTGGACGACATTGACCTCGATCAGCTGGACCTGGGCAGTGGTGATGGACAGCAGGCCCGCAGTCTGCGGTTTCCCGGCTGAGGCGAACACCTGCTGTCGGCAGCGGCTGCTGGAAAGACCTTCCCGATTTCTCCGTCAGGCCCTCGGGCCTGTGCGAAGGAATTGGCGAAGGTCTTTTGCCGTTTGCACGGGCCGCGTTAGACTCCCCTTCTGTTAGAACTCAATGGACCGGAGTGCCGGGTGACCGAATCCAATGCCAGCCTGATCGAAAAGATGGTCCGCCGGGTGCCCCGCGGACGAGTGGCCACCTATGGCCAGATCGCCGCCCTGATTGGCGCCCCACGAAACTCCCGTCAGGTGGGCAGTGTCCTGCGGAGTCTGCCTGACGATTCCCGCGTGCCATGGCACCGCATCGTCAATGCGTGCGGCAAAGTGAGCGACCGGGGTGAGTCCGTTTGTGAAGGGCTGCAGCGACACCTGCTGGAAGAAGAAGGTGTGGAGTTTGACGAACACAGTCGCGTGGATCTGAAAGCCTACCAGTGGAAACCGCGACGTCGCTGATGGAGCAACCGGGAGACCATGCATGAACGCCGCCGATCTGCCCCCAGACTGGCGCAATGCGCTGGCGGAAGAAACATCGCAGCCCTGGTTTGTGCAACTGTGCGAATTTGTGCAGCGTGAACGCCAGACGGGGCCCGTGTTTCCGCCGGCCGAAGACGTGTTTCAGGCGCTGGCACTCACGCCGCTGGCAAATGTCAGGGTCCTGATCCTGGGCCAGGATCCCTATCACGACGACGGGCAGGCCCACGGACTGAGTTTTTCTGTTCGGCCGGGCGTCAAAGTGCCACCATCGCTGCGCAACATTTACAAAGAGCTGCAGACAGATCTTGAGATTGCGCCGGCACCACACGGACATTTGCAAAAATGGGCTCAGCAGGGTGTGCTGCTGCTCAACACCGTACTGACCGTCCGCGCGCATCAGGCCCATTCGCACCGCAAACAGGGCTGGGAGACGCTGACCGATCGTATCATTCAGATCGTCAGTGACAGGCCGGCGGTGGCATTCGTGCTTTGGGGAAAGCCGGCAGAAGCCAAAGAAAAACTGATCGATTCGCGGCACCTGATCGTTAAGAGCCCTCATCCGTCCCCTCTGTCGGCACGGCGGGGATTTTTCGGCAGCCGACCGTTTTCTCGTGTCAATGAGTTCCTGGCCCGCAGTGGTCTGCCGCAGATTGACTGGGACGTGGGCGCTGCCGGGAACTCAGACGCGCCCGTGGAAGCAGGTCGTTTGTTTTGAGCAGGCACGCAGCGGGTGACGCTTTTGTTGCAAACGACGCGTTGTTGAACACGACGCGTTGTTGAACACAACGGGCCGAAAACGATGGACGTGGCATGAGTAAGAAGCCATTCGTCATCGCATTCGTCATCGCATATTGAGAATCACAGAAAGTCAAAGATGGAAGTGCTGCAGAAGATGCTGCCCGCCGTGGTACTGTTTGGTGGGGCGATCGTGGTGTGGTGGGTGCTGAGCATTCGTGGCCGAAAGTTCGCATCCACGGCAGAGTTTGAAGGCGAACTTCAGGACGGTCGCATCAAGGTGCTCGAATTCTTCAGTAATGGATGACTGCCGTGTCTTGCCTCCGGCCCCATCGTGAATGGGATTGAATCAGACGTAAAGAGTGTGGCCGACGTGATTCGCATCGATTTGGCGAGTCGCATGGGCCGTGAGATTGGTGGGCGCTACAGCGTGACGGCTGTGCCCACCACGGTTGTCGTGGACGCTGCAGGCCAGGTCATCTACCAGCATGCCGGCATTCCGGATCGCAGTGCGGTGGTGCAGGTCGTGATGGGCTGACGAAAAAAATGGCGAACAGCGCGAACTTCTTTTTGGAACACGCGTCTTAGCCATTGACCGTCGGACGGGTGTCGGGCGGCTCAGGTCTTTACCTCTGGAACGGAACCATGTCTTCGCTCGCACTTTTGTCCCTCGCATCCGAAGCCCGACTCAGTGAGTCTCGCCTGCTGGCGAGTTCTGAGCGGTATCCATTGCGCACATGACATCAGGCAGAAGCACTCACTTCAAAGCCCGGTGTTGCTGCACCGGGCTTTTTTTGTGGCCAGTGACTGGTCATCGCAGACGGACGCCAGTCTCAGGCGCCACCGCTTAGCCATATCGCCGACGGTCAAGCGACCAGGAGAGCCTCATAAGCTCTCACAGTCAGGAGCGTTACCTGAGTCGGCCACGGCACCGTAGTTTCTGTTGGCAGAAATCCCGGCCTTTCAAGTCGGTGTTCGCCGGTTCGATTCCGGTCGGTGTCATTTCAAAACCGGATGGCGCAGTGACGTGCCACCCTGTTTCCTCCTGCCTGGTGAGTGTGATGGAAGCACGCGACGCTTCGAACGTCGTAGACGGGGTTCGATTCCCTGACTGGGTACTGCCGCTTCGCGCTCGGGTGTTGCAGTGCGGTTGTGGCTCAATTCTGATTGTCCCGGCGCTGCTGCAGAGTGGGATCTGAGCGTGGCTGTAACCCACGTGCTCTTCGTGAGCCAGGCGGTTCGATTCCGTACAACGCCATTTTTGAAGGGCCGTTCTTCCTGGCGTGATGGCCCAACTGGCAGAGGCATCCGGCTTAAGACTGGAGAGTTGTGGGTTCGAATCCCACTCACGCTATCGATCATCACACCGTGCGGGCGTGGTGATCGCAGACACATGGCATCGTAGCCCAACTGGCAGAGGCGCCCGGCTTAGGACCGGGAAGTTGGGAGTTCGAATCTCCCCGATGCTACTGAAAACGAAACCGCCAGTGTGGTTTTGAATATCCTGGGGGGATAGCCGGATACTGGGTCGCCGGACTGGTCTGCTAAACCAGGTGCCATGTTTTGGCATGAGGGTTCGATTCCCTTGTCCCCCGCTGTCGCGACAATCGCTGCCGTTCGGCTGCGGTTACCATCGGCACAGCCTGCACCGTTATCGTTCGACTTTTTCCATCGGCGGTGCGGGCGAGTCGTCGTAGATGCCAATCCACTCGGCATTCAGATCCGCATCGTGAAACAGAATCCACGATCGCCGGGGCACATTGCCCTCCCGCATGGCCCGCTGGATGGCCATCACGCCACGGTCCACATCCGTCAGTGCCAGTTCCAGATAGCTGTACCGCAGCCCCGTGCCCCCGCCAATCAAAGCGCCTGTGTCCTGCGCTTCGAGTGCGATGCGGGCCGCTTCTTCCATGTCTTCACGATCGTGGAAACCCATGTCGCTCAGATCGCCTGCGCCGTCAATCTTGACGTAGCAGAACGTTTCCTCGCTGCGACTGTATCGTTCGGAAAAGAAGGGCGCCGGGGAAAACGTGGCGGCAATCAGATCAGGATTGCACGTGATACACGTCATCAGGTCGTAGCGTTCCGGATAGTCGCGGGCTTCTTCGGGCTCCAGTTTGAGGACGGCCCACTGGCCATCGTCCGCCACCGCGGAATAGGGTTCAGCCGGCAACTGGGCCCTCATGCTTTCCACCAGCGCTCGGAACGTGGGTTCCAGGCGATCCAGCTCAAGAAAACGCTGGCCCTGTTCCACCGGGGTGATGTCATCGACGAGATTGATCGTGCCCACCCAGCGGTCCAGGTATTTTTCTCCCAGGAGTGTTTCGGTCGCTACGAAGGCCGCATTGAAGGCCTGATCATCGTCCTCGGGGAGTCGCTTCCAGCGATAGGAGAGATCTATTCTGTTGTTGTCTCCGGAGGCAACGGCCACCTTGACCCCCGTGACATCCAGATCGCAGCGGGCGTCTACCGTCTGCAGGGCCGCCTGCACGTCTTCCCGCAGGCGGTAGGAATAGAATTCCCAGCCGGGAATGTCGGGTGCGCGATCAATGATCGTTTCTGTCAGCGGACGCAGTTCACTTTGGATTTCGGGTGTGATGACCAGGCGGTGACCGTGTACTTTGACCGCCGGGCCGTACTCCCACATCAACTCCGGGTGAATGGACTGCAGTTCGCGGTGCATCCAGTCAGCCAGATCCCAGTTTTCCGCCTGCCGAAACAGAGCGTCCAGCCGATCCGTGTTCTTCAAAAACTCTTTCCACCAGTTGTCAATCTGACGAATGACTTTGTCGTGGCCGCGGGCCTCCGCAGGGTCATTTCGATTGTAGTAAAGCCAACGCATGCCGTTTCCGTATTCAAGTCCGTCTCACTGCCGCCGGCCCATTCGTCATTGGTGCTCAGTCACTGCAGAAAGCGATCTCGCCCCAAAAGTATTCGCTTATCGTATAGGAACTTAGCAACTTGGGGCGGTTGCGTCACTTGAATAGTTCTCCTACTGCACGGCATTCGCAGAGCGTAACAGTATGTAACTGGAATTGTGGCGTTGCCGCTTGACACAGGTGCGTCGCGAACCTCCGCCAGTATCCGAATTTCCCCGAGCTGTGAGAACCAGCGCGCAGAGCGGCCATGTCGCCGCCTGCCTATAGGCGTTCGGCCTGACCGTGACGGCGTTCGCTTCTAGCCCAGACCTGACATCGTCCAGTACATGACGGCGATGGCCACCAGAATCAGCACGCCGGCGGGCACGGCAAATTTCCACGGTGTGATGTCGACGTCTTCGCTGTAGGGCTGTTCCCAGGCAGATTCCCGCGGGCGAATCACGGTAATCACCAGCATCACCCCCACGATCAGCACGAAGTTCATACCGGCAATGTGCAACCAGTGAAACTCATAGCCGCCGATATGGTTTTTCGTGTAGAGACTAAAATAGCCGTAGAACACCACACCCACCAGCACGGCCGCCCAGGCGGCGATCGACGGTGTGCGACGGCTGAACATTCCCACCACAACCAGCGACAGGATGGGAATGTTGAAAATGGCGGCCAGTTGCTTCATCAGGTCAAACAAGCCGGTGCCAGCGGTGGCAATCATGGGGGCCACGCAAATGGAGCCCAGCGCCAGAATGACGCCGATGATTTTTCCGACCCGCACCATTTGGGCTTCTGTGGCTTCATGACGAAACACGGACTTGTAGATGTCCATGCTGAACAGCGTGGCCGCACTGTTCAGTCCGGAGTTGAAGGAACTCAGAATGGCTCCAAAAATCACGGCCGCGAAAAATCCGAGCAGCCATTTGGGCACCACGCGTGTTGCCAGACGACCATAGCTCTTGTCCTGACTGGACAGCGGCAGGAGTCTTTCCGGATCCCCTTCCGACAGCACCACGGCAGATCCGGCCTCGTCCCGGCTGATGACCGTGTTTTCCGCGATGACCTGAGAGATCTGATAGACCTTCTGATCGGCCCCCTCGCCCACGGTGATCTCCTCTCCCACCTTGCCGCTCAGGTTCTTGAAGGAATCATTCAGTGCAGCAACGTTGCCATCTTCGGCCTGTTCGAACACGAACGCCTTTTTCGTGTCTGTGTCGATCGTCTCGACCGCCATGATGGCCGGTTCTGCGGGGAGCTGATGCACGACATACTCCTGATCTCCCTCCTGATGGATGGCGAACAGGTGAAAGGCGATGATTCCCGGCAGCACAACGTAGATCGGCGCGAGCAGTTTCATGACGGCGGCAAACAGTACGCCCTTTTGCCCATCAGACAGTGACTTCGCGCCAAACGTCCTTTGCACAATCGCCTGATTGGTACACCAGTAATAGGTGGTGATGAACAGCATGCCCGTGAACAAAGTGGAGAATGGCACGTTGGCCGATTCTTCCATGGCCACCGGATTCAGACGCTCGGGGCGATGCGTGGTGATATGTCGAAAGCCCTCCGCAAATCCACCATCGCCATACAGGTTGCCGAGTTCCACCAGTCCGAAAAACGGAATAATGGCGCCGCCGATCAGCAGGCCAACGCCATTCATGGTGTCGGAAACAGCCACGGCCTTCAGACCACCAAAAATGGCATAGATGCTGCCGATGACTCCCAGGGCAATTACGGTGACCAGCAGTGCGTTCTGTTCGGCCGATTCGCCCGAGAAGTACTGGTCTACGGCGAACACGTCTTTCATGAAGACGGCGCCGGAGTACAGCACAAACGGCAGCAGGTTGGTCAGCAGCGACAGCAGCAGTAAGACGGAAATCAGCGTTCCTACCCGGCGGTCGTAACGTCGCGCAAGGAATTCGGAAACGGTCGCCACTCCACCTTTCAGATAGCGGGGCAGAAAGACGAGCGCCATCAGTACGATCGCGATGGCCGACCAGACTTCCCACGCCATCAACTGCATCCCGTGTTCAAAGCCACCACCATTCATGCCGACCAACTGCTCGGTCGACAGATTGGTAAGCAACAGTGATCCTGCGATCACCACCCAGCCCAGGCTTCGTCCCGCCAGAAAATAGCCACTGGACGATTCGTGGTCGTCGTTGCGGGTTTTCTGCCAGGAGACGTAGGCGACAAGAGCGGTGAAAGCGATGAAGGACAGTGCGGTGGCCATAGAGTTGTCGCGTTAGAGAAGTTTCCGGTGATAAAGTATCTCAGGATCGTTTCCGGCAGTGCTGTGGGTTGCGACAGGATTGTCACCCACAGACACAAGAATATCAAGCAGGAGTGCATTCTGGGGCCCAATGCCAAAATTGCCACCACTGACCGGTGATCGCAGACAACTTTTTTGCTGTCGTCTGCTCGCACTGGCCCCGATGAGCCACCCAGATTACTGCCGATTTCACTAACGGAGTCGATTTTTCAGGCGTAGAATACCGAGGCTCGCGCTCCACAACGCCTTCTGAGCGGATTGAGTTCTGACGCCATAAGTTGTTTATTGTTAATGGCTTAAGTCATATTGAGCGGCGATTGGATCACATGTCGACACCTACAGCAGACCCCCCCCAGACTGAAGACGTGGCCACGAAACCAGAATCTGGCCATTCGGGCTGGGCAAGCGATTCGTATTCTGACGATTTTGATTACACGCCCGTATCTCCGTGGGGGCCTGTGGCTCTCGCGCTGGGGCTGGCGGGATTGACCGCTTTCCTGAGCGTGTTTGGGATCGGTCTGTCCGTGGTGGGCATCCTCATTGGCATTGCCGCTTTGCTGCGAATTCGCGCCGAGCAGGGGACCGTGAAGGGGATGGGATTTGCTGTGGCGGGGTTGGTGTTGTCAGTCTGCTGCTGTGGGCTGGGAACTGCCAAGATGGTGCACCTGTACAACACGGAAGTGCCAGAGGGATTCCAGCGTGTGAATTTCCCAATGGAGATTTCTGACAAAGAGTTCGTTTACTATGGCGGCGCTCGCCGTCTGCACCCAGACGTGGCTCCATTGATTGGCACTCAGGTGTATCTGAAGGGATTCATGTGGGAGACAAAGAGTCTCACCGGACTGACCGAGTTTGTCTTTCTCAAAGACAACGGCGAGTGCTGTTTCGGTGGGTCCCCTCAGCCGTACGACATGATGGTCGTCTACCTGGAGCCGGACAATCCGACGGACGCCTACACGGGCATGGTCGCGGTGGCCGGAACGCTCAAAGCCAACGTCAACGCTGGCGAAGGAGAGCCCGTCTATACCGTCGAGGCTGAGATCGTGAAGGAAGCGCCGACGCCGTTTTAGCGTTTGCGCTGCGAGGGCCGGATGATCCCTGATCTCGTGAGCTTCCCGGAGACTGTTCAAAACGAAGGTAAGGACACGAGTGATGACAAAACAACGCCCCCTTTCTGCCAGCTTGACCGGACTGTGCCTGACCCTGATGGCCTCTATGCTCACCGGTTGTGCCGAGAATGGTCCCTCACTCGAATACAGTGCCCTGGTTGCCGAGCTGCCCGATTTCCAGGCCAACGCCAATCCCGTCTATCACTATCCTGAGGATCAGGATCCGCCTCCGGCCGACGATCTGCGAGATCCTGTCCGCCCTGTGGTCGATCTCCCCACGGAGCCACCTGCGAAGGCCACGGATGTGGCCGATTCTCTGCCTCTGAATGCTCCGGAAGCACAAAGCGACGAAGGCACGGCAGTCGCACGGCCTGCGACGGAAAGCCCATCGACCGGAAGCAGCGCTGTGGCGGACGCCGCTTTGAATCCTCCCAGCCAACCATCGGCCGATGGAGTCGCGCAGCCGGTGATTGGTGAACCTGACGCGACCGCCGAACCGCGCGAGATCCGTGTGCTGATTGCCGAGAAGCGTTTTCGTGATGAGAACGGCGCCTTGCGGGTCAGCTACGACGACGTGGATCTGTTGAAGGTGCTGAACATGGAGCCGGTCCCGGCGGACGCGGCCGACTATTTTCCCGCCTGGCTCAAAGACCTGGACGGCCAGCGCATTCGCATTCGTGGCTTCATGTACCCGACTTTTGAAGCGACAGGTCTCACACGATTCACGCTGGCTCGGGATAACGGGATCTGCTGTTTCGTCCGTCAGCCACTGATTTACGACGTGATTGGCGTCGACCTGGCGGACGGGGTGACGACCGACTACATCGACAACAAGCCGTTTGATGTCGAAGGGGTTTTCCGAATCCAGCCGG
Organism: Planctomycetaceae bacterium; assembly: GCA_024742875.1. Classification (GTDB taxonomy): domain Bacteria; phylum Planctomycetota; class Planctomycetia; order Planctomycetales; family Planctomycetaceae; genus Fuerstiella. The sequence continues at coordinate 258,066 of JANSXP010000001.1, forward strand.
AAGCAGATGACACGGAACTTTATCAACTGTACCGTATCACGGACGCCAAAGTCGTTCAGTAAACACCGTGTCGGGCAGCCGATTGCCCAAACACACGCCGCCCTCGATGAAGAGATCCGGAGACGTCATGAAACTGTTTTCCGCCCTGCTGGTTCTGGTGTCTGGCTCCGTCAGTATGGCGGCCGGCTCGTCGCTGTGTCCGTTCTGTGACGCGCCCTCTCTCACGATGTCGGAGCAGGTTGGCCAGTCGGCCCATCTGTTGCTGGCTCAGTGGATTGGCGGTGAAAAACCGACCAGCGAATCGGCCGGCACGGCCGTGTTTCGCATTGTGGATGTGGCTCGCTCCGAAGACGACTTGTTCAAAGCCGAGATGGAGCTGGAACTGCCCCAGTACATCGTGGGCAAAGAAGAGCTCTTCTACGTGCTGATGGGACCGGGAACGCGACTGGTGGACTGGCACGTTCCCGCTCCGGCTACCAAATCGGCGTGGGAATATGTGGCCCAGCTGCCCCCTCTGGAAACCGAGCCGGAAAAACAGATCGAACGACTGGCCTATTTTCTGGACTACCTGCAGCACCCGGAGCTGATGGTCTCCAACGACGCCTATGCCGAATTCGCGGCAGCTCCCTATGAGATCATTACGCCACTGAAGGATCGCATGCCGCGTGAAGATCTTCGCAAATGGCTGCTGGATCCCTCGACCCCGGTGACTCGCATCGGTCTGTATGGTCTGCTGCTGGGTCTGTGTGGCCAGGAGGAAGACGCAAAGGCGATGGAACGCAAGATCATGCATCCTCAGTCTGAGTTCCGTCTGGGGATCGAAGGCGTGATGTCCGGATACCTGCTGATCCGTGGTGAAGCGGGTCTGGAGTTTCTGGAAGAAAACAAGATGCACGCTGAGACCTATGTGGATGCCAGCGGCGAAGAAAAGAAAGTGCCCTTCAGCGAAGTCTACGCCACCATGCAGACGCTGCGATTCATGTGGACCTATGAGCCGGATCGCATTGACAAGCAGCGCCTGAAGGAATCCATGCGAAGTCTGCTGGAGCGACCCGAACTGGCTGATCTGGTGATCGCCGATCTGGCCCGCTGGAAAGACTGGGGCGTGCAGGATCGCCTGATGGCGATGTACGAGGAAGAGGATTTTCAGATCCCCTCTATCAAGCGAGCGATCGTTCGTTACTTCTTTTACTGCAGCAAAGACGTGCCACGCAATGATGATGGCACGACGGGTGAGCCGCCCGCCTGGGCCGTCTCGGCCGCTGAACATCTGACACAGCTGGAAGAAAAAGACCCGAAGACGGTCCGCGACGCGCGGCGATATCTGGTCCGCTAGACAGCGGCAGGTCCGCTAGCCAGCGGCAGGTCCGCCAGCCAGCGGCAGGTCCGCCAGTCAGCGGTAAGTCCACTGGTCAGCAGCCAGCCCGCGGCACGTTGCCGGAACCGCGTGGTGGGAGCCTGCCGCCTGGTCTGCATAACGGCGTGAACGGCCCCGCCGCATGGCATCACGGCTGCGGCGCTCTGTCTGTGCAAAGCCGAATAGCCGAGTGATTATGGCTTCGCCGCTTGCGCCCGTTTCACCCGGCGCACACAGAATGTCGAGCGCGGGATCCAGGCCTACAGGCTGTCGATGGCGTCATTCAATGTGGCGCTGGGTCGCATGGCGGCCACGACACGGTCTTCTTCTGGCTGATAGTAGCCACCAATGTCGACGGCCGTTCCCTGAGCACTGTTCAGTTCGTCAACGATCTTCTGCTCGTTGTCCGTCAGGGTGGCGGCCACGCCGCTGAATTGCTCCTTCAGCTCCTGATCTTTGTCCTGGCTGGCCAGCGCCTGAGCCCAGTACATGGCCAGATAGAAGTGGCTGCCGCGGTTATCCAGTTCATTCACTTTGCGACTGGGTGACTTGTTCTCCGTCAGATACCGGCCGTTGGCGGCGTCCAGGCATTCGGCCACAACCGCCAGTTTGACGTTGTTGGTTTTGCTCGCCTTGTCTTCCAGAGAAACGGCCAGCGCCAGGAACTCGCCCAGGCTGTCCCACCGCAGGTGTCCTTCTTCCACAAACTGCTGCACGTGTTTGGGCGCTGATCCGCCGGCCCCCGTTTCAAACAGTCCCCCGCCAGCCAGCAGCGGCACGATCGACAGCATCTTGGCACTGGTGCCCAGTTCCAGAATCGGAAACAGGTCCGTCAGGTAGTCACGCAGCACATTGCCCGTGACAGAGATGGTGTCCAGTCCGTCTTTGCACCGCTGACATGACACTTTGGTGGCTTCCACCGGTGGCAGAATGCGAATGTCGAGTCCTGTGGTGTCGTGCTCAGGCAAATAGGCGTTCACCTTTTTGATCAAGCTGGCGTCGTGCGTGCGGTCTTCGTTCAGCCAGAACACGGCCGTGCTGCCGGTCGCTCGCGCTCGACTGACGGCCAGGCGCACCCAGTCTTTGATGGGCGCATCTTTGGTCTGGCACATGCGCCAGATGTCGCCCGGCTGCACGGCGTGCTCCATCAGCACGCTGCCGTTTTCGTCCACAACCCGCACCTGACCGGCGGCCGTCATTTCAAACGTTTTGTCGTGCGAACCGTACTCTTCCGCCTTCTGAGCCATCAGGCCCACATTGGAGACGTTGCCCATAGTGGTCACATCGAACGCGCCGTTCTCTTTACAGAAGTCGATGGTGGCCTGGTAAACGCCGGAATAGCTGCGATCGGGAATGATGGCTTTGGTATCGTGCAGCCGACCATCCGGTCCCCACATTTTTCCCGACGAGCGAATGGCGGCCGGCATGGACGCATCGATGATGACATCGCTGGGCACGTGCAGGTTGGTGATGCCCTTGTCCGAGTTCACCATCGCCAGATCCGGCTGACTGGCGTACACCGCCTCCAGATCCGCCAGGATTTCGGCGCGTTTGGCTTCATCGAGGGATTCGATTCGGGAGTACAGATCACCGATCCCGTTGTTGGGCTCAAAGCCAAGTTCCTCCAGCACGTCGGCATGTTTGCTGAGCACATCGGCAAAATACACGCTGACCGCATGCCCGAAGATGATAGGATCGGACACCTTCATCATGGTGGCCTTCATGTGCAGCGACAGCAGCACATTCTGGCTTTTTGCTTCCGCAATCTGTTCCGCCAGAAAACTTCGCAGAGCTGCACAGCTCATGCAGGATGAGTCAATCACTTCACCCGCCTGCAGTGCCAGTCCGTCTTTCAGGATGGTGGTCGTGCCGTCTTCCCCCACATGCTCAATGCGAACGCTGCCAGCAGCCACCATCGTGTGTGACTGCTCACTGCCGAAAAAGTCGTCCCCTGGCATCGACGCCACGTGGGTTTGAGAGTCGGACGCCCAGGCGCCCATGGAGTGAGGATTGGCTTTGGCGTATTCCTTCACGGGAGTGGCCACACGGCGATCACTGTTGCCTTCCCGCAGTACGGGATTGACGGCACTGCCCAGCACTTTGGCGTAGCGTGCGCGAACGTCTTTCTCCGCGTCGGTCGCGGGCTCTTCCGGGAAATCGGGCACCGCAAAGCCCTTGTCCTGCAGTTCTGAAATGGCGGCACACAGCTGCGGAATGGAAGCGCTGATGTTGGGCAGCTTGATAATGTTGGCCGCTGGTGTCTTCGCGAGGCCGCCCAGCTCCGTGAGGGCATCGCCAATTTTCTGCGCGTCCGTCAGGCTCTCGGGAAAGTTGGCCAGAATGCGGCCCGCCAGAGAAATGTCCCGCAGCTCAATTTCAATCCCGGAAGATCGGGTGAAGGCCCGCACGATGGGGAGGAAAGAGCGGGTCGCCAGAGCGGGCGCTTCGTCTGTCAGCGTGTAGACGATCGTGTTTTCGTTGGACATGTTGTGTCAATTGAGTGAAAGGCGGTCTACAACGTTTCGCCGCATTCGCAGACCGAAGGCGGTCGGAGTTCGTTGGCCAGCCCTGAGGTTGTAAGCCAGGAAATTCGCGAAGTCGCCACAGGACCTGGCACCCAGCGTGCCGGGAACGACTTTCCGCGACTTTATACCTCAAGCCTGTCGGCCCCACAAAGTCGTCTGCCGCGAAAACCCCCTTTTTGGCGCCGCGGCCTGCCCGATTCCGTTTTCATTCCGGCGGATCACTCGCGCCGCCGGCGATCTTTGTCGGCGATTGTCGCCTTGTACATACGGCCAAACTGCCGATCTCGCTGCCGTCGTTCCTGCAGCGTGCGATCATAGTGCTGCTGCTCGGCATCCAGCTTGACAAAGCTCTGGAAGCGGCGTTCGTCAATTTCTCCCGCCGCAATGGCGGCGGGGAACGCACAGCCGGCATCCCCCTGATGGCGACAATCGTGAAATCGGCACCGCCCGCTGATCTCAAGAACATCACCAAAGACCTCCGCCATGCCATCGTCACATCCGGGTAGCTTCAGCTCCCGCATGCCCGGGTTGTCGATCAACACGCCGCCGGAATCCAGCAGGTGCAGGGAACGCCAGGTGGTCGTGTGCCGCCCTTTGCCGTCGTGCGTGCGGATTTCGCCAACTTCCTGAGTTTGAGTGCCGAGCGAATTGGCGATGGTCGATTTTCCCACGCCCGATGACCCCACCAGGGCCACCGTCTGTCCCGGACCACACCAGCTGGTCAGCTGACCGGCCTGAGCCGGGTCCCGCGCGTCCATCGCTTCCACCACCAGGCCAACGTGCAGCTGTTCGACTTCGCGAATCAGGGACCAGCGATCCTCCACCAGATCGGCTTTTGTCAGCACGACAACCGGCGTCGCGCCCGACTGGAGCACGAGGGCCAGATACCGTTCGGTTCGTGACAGGTTGAAGTCTTCATTGCAGGACATCACGATCAGGATCGTGTCGATGTTGGCCGCGATGTGCTGTGTGCGGACTTTCAACCCAGCCGCCACGCGGGAGATTAGTGAGCTGCGCTGCAGCGCGCGAATCACGCGGCTGGTGTTCGCATCCACAACCAGCCAGTCGCCCACGGCCACGTCCGCAACCGTCTGAGCGAGTGCCAGAGGAATGGCAAATTCGTCGGCTTCCCCACGGACCAGCAACTGGCCGCCGTGGTGGGCACAGACACGCACCAACTGAAAGTCTTCGCGCTCACTGGCCGTCAGCTGGGCGTCGAAAAATCGCTTCCAGCCCAGGCGCTGCAGCTGTTCGTAGTTCATAGGCCAGTCTGGGGAAAAGTGTTGACGGCCTGGTTGCCAGGTCGCTGCGACGGACGACACCCCGGAGGTGTGCCAGGTTCGCGCACGCGAGCACTCGCCGGAAATCCTCGCGAAATTGTGACCACTGGCTGGCGCTGGTCGGGGCCGACCGATAGACTGCGGCAAAGGAGCAACCGATGTCGCTGGCGACGGGACAAATTCATCAGGGCGATTGTATCAGCGGGATGCAGCAGCTGGCACCCGGCAGTGTGGATCTCGTGTTTGCTGATCCACCCTTTAACATCGGCTACAAGTACGATGTCTACGAAGACAGGTTGGCGGCTGACGACTACCTGAAGTGGTCCTCCGAGTGGATGCAGGCTGCCCACCGCGCCTTGAAGGACGATGGCACGTTCTGGCTGGCCATTGGCGATGACTTTGCCGCCGAGCTGAAAATTGAAGCGCTGAAGGCCGGCTTCCACTGTCGCAGCTGGGTCATCTGGTACTACACCTTTGGCGTGAACTGCACGAACAAATTCACTCGATCGCACACCCATCTGTTCCATTTCGTGAAGGATCGCGAACGGTTTACTTTTCGTGCCGATGATCTGGACAATCGCGTGCCTTCGGCGCGGATGCTGGTTTACAACGACAAACGCGGCAATCCCAACGGGCGGCTGCCGGATGACACGTGGATCATTCCCCCGTCGGTTCCTGACACGTTCGCTCTGCGTCCGCAGGACCTGGAAGACTGCTTTCAGCCGGGTGAAAGCGACTGGTATTTTCCACGGATCGCCGGAACGTTTAAGGAGCGTGCGGGATTTCATGGCTGTCAGATGCCCGAGCAGCTGCTGGGACGCATTATCCGCACTTGCTCTCACGAAGGAGATCTGGTGATGGATCCGTTTTCCGGTAGCGCGTCCACACTGATAGTGGCCAAAAAACTCAATCGCCGGTTTGTCGGATTCGAATTGTCTGAGGACTACGCCCAGGCGGGAACAGAACGGCTTGGGCAGACCGACATCGGCACGCCACTGACTGGATCGCCCGAACCTCGCATGTCGGCTCCCAGCACATGGCAGGGCAGGCCCAATCGTCGCACAAAGGCGCGCGCTCAGGCGGATGCCGAGTCTTCCCAGGACGTGGGCGCGTCAGTGCGGCAACAGCTGGCGGCCGCTCTGGACGCCGCCGTCTGGGAAGCGTGGAAGTCTTTGAAACTGCGGCGCACGCCGGAACGCATGCTGGCTGACGATCAGAAAGCCGAGCAGTTCTACGCCCGGTGCGTCGAGCTGGGCGTGCCTGGCTCCCGCTCGGACTGCGCAGATCGCCTGTTGTTGCTGGCCGCTGCCGGCACAAAGTCTTCGGTCCGCTGAGGTCCGGTGGCGGCTCCGTTTGGCTGCAGGCGATCGATGCTTAGGCCGGGCCCAATCCCTGCATGCGTCGCCAGGCACTCATCTGGCCCATGTGAATCATCACGTGGCCACCCACATAGAAGTTGTGCATTGATCCCATCGTGGGAAACTTCTCTGCCATGACGCCACCCAGCGGGTTGTCCTGCTGAAACACGGCGTCGTCTGCGTTGGCCAGTGCTGTCAGAGCGGCCTTGTAGCCGTCGAAAAAGAAGGTGGTGACGTCTTCCATCGCCGGATAGAGGGAGCCGTCCGGGTCATCGGTGCACTGGGCGTATTTGGAAAAAACGCTTTGGAATGTTTCAGGGATGGCCGGAGCATCCAGGCCCAGATCCCCCAGAATGCGTGGCGCGTACAGACTCAGGTGGCCGTACACGAAAGCGGCGTGATTGGATGCGATGGTCTGGCCACCGGGCGCGGCGAATCGCGCGAACATTTCGGGCGTGACGTCTTTGAGCAGGCGTTCGCTGTAGCCCAGGGTGAGTCGGAGGGAGTCAGCGATGGTCTGTCCGATTGATTGGCTCATGAGTGTCTGTCTTTGTGTTGAGTTGCCGAAATGTGGCCGCTGGATCCGGCTTGTCGAGCTGTTTATCGCAACCTTCACTCACATGCAAGACACTGCACCGACTGGTGGTCTGTCTCACTTTGCAGGGCGGGCCTGATGACTCTGTCTCAGCTTTGGCCACAAAGCCAGACCCGTCAGTGTGGCCAGCGCATTGGGAACGAGCCAGATTAATGGCTCACTGGCAACCCAGGCCAGCCAGCCTGGTGTGAAGGGCAGGTCGGTGTCCCTGCCGATGAACATCACGCATCCCGGCGTTTGGATGACCGCACAGAACAGAAACAGCAGCAAAGTCGCCAGGCTGGGCACCCCCCGCCACGCGAGTCCGACCCACAGCACCAGCTGCAGCATAACCAAACTGAGGAACCTGAACTGACTTCCCATCGCGCAGGGGGTGTCTGTGATCCAGATGATGGCCTGGATCACGAACGACCAGCTAAGCAAAAGGCCAGCCACGATGCTGACGCCAGCGACCGGTGCAGAGATGTCCCGCTCCAGGGGAACGATGACCGCCTGATCGCTGCCGACGGCGTATGGGTCTTGTGATTCAGGCACTTGAAAATCCCTGGCGGGAAGGATGGGTTCCGGCATAGTTGTCAGCCGGGCGTCGACTGCGATCAAGACAGCGACATCATTAACCCCAAGACGGAAGGTCTCCTCTGCAACAGGCGAACGGCAGGCAGGCTAGTGCAGGTGAGTGGGTTCCAGCAGAGTTACCGCCAGGGACAGTCCCAGTCCGAGTGCCAGAGCAACGCTGAGCTGAATTTTGTTATGAGAATGGAACTCCATCTCCGGCAGCAGGTCACTCAGTGAGATGCAGATGAAGACACCGGCCGAAAAGGCGAGCGCTGGTCCCAGGATTTCCTGGCGAAAGGCGGGAAACTGGTGCACGCCCAGCACTGTCATCGCAGCACCCAGCGGGCACATTAAGGCGAACCCTGTGTTGACCAGATTGATCCTGCGCCTCGACCATCCGCCGGCATGCATCAGTGAGGTGATCGAAACGGCATCCAGTGGCTTGTGCAGGCAGATGGCCAGAAACGTGCCGAATCCAAACAGTGTGAATGACGTGGATGCGGATGCCTGAGAGTTGACGCTGGCGGCCAGCGCAATACCGTCGATCAGCGTGTGGATGCTCAGGCCAATTGTGATGCTCAGCCAGCTGATACCGTGGGTGTGACCATGGTTGTGACATTCGGCTGCGCTGTGGGCGTGGCTGTCATCGTGGTCGTGATTGTGCGCTGCATCGGGTTCATGATTATGAAAATGAAACAGACGCAGCATCACAAACATGAAGACAATGCCGATCATCATCCAGCGGGAGGCTGCGGTCGCACTGGGAAGTTCGTAGACGGCGTGCGGCAGCAGGTGAAAGACGCCGATGCCCAGCATCAGGCCTCCCACAAAGCTGATGACGGTCTGCATCCGTGTATGCGTCAGTCTGACGAACGCCGGAATCCAGCCACCCACCAGCGACGCGAGGATAATCAGTGCACAGTATCCGGCGGTTAGCCAGCCGGTCGCAGGGTTGCTGGTCGATTGAGCTCCCGGGCCAGATAGCGGACTGGCTGGATTCTCACGGGCCGGCCCCTGAGCGACGGCCGCATCTGCAGTTGTCGCAGCCATGACGACGACGATGACTGCGATGAGCCCCGTCACACACAAGTGCCCCGGCATGCGCCATCCCGGCGTTCGCACGCGCGGAGGGGCAGACAGAATATTTCGAAAGCGCGAAAGCATCGGCGGTGCAGCAAAGTGCGAAGCGAAGGTTCGCAAAGTACTGCCGCCCTAACCAAAATTCGAGTCGCATCTGTCGCTGATTGAAAGTTCACGCGAACTACAGGCCACGACGCCAGCGGGCACGTGCTGCCGGCCACCTTCGACTTTAGGCATCAGGCGGGCTACCACCGCCAGGTTGCCGTTCTGACCTTCAGCGGGACAAAATTATCGTCCCCGCTTTCACGAAAAAAGATCTCACGAGTCAGCGTGAACAGATTCACGACCTTCATGTAGACCTGATACAGCGGGTACAGGGGTAACACGAGCGACAGTTTCAGATCGTGAAGCGGTCGATCAGAGTAGAACAGCAGGCCCAGGACCTGCAGGAATTCCACGCACAGCCCGCAGCAGTACAGCAGCAACAGCAGGTAGATCGAGCTGGACGGATAAACGGTCAGTACCCAGATCCCGTACAGCCAGAAGGTGTAAACGCAGACCACATTGAAGAACCATCGCTCCAGCATCAGAGCGAAATTGGACCAGCGAAAATTCGGCGCGAAGGGCACTCCCATGTCATTGTGCTTGCGACATTCGAACGTGATCACGGTCCGGTCCCAGCGACACCGCTGCCAGAACAGGCGAACCCACGACGTGGGGACGTTGGTGTAGCAGGTGGAGTAGGGGGCTACCGCCACCTGGTGGCCCGCCTTGCGAATCCGCAGAATCAGATCCCCGTCTTCACCAGGTCCCACATCCCAGCCTCCGAGTTGTTTGAGCACGGACGTGCGGAAAGCACCAAATGCGCCGGACACGATTCCCAGCACGCCCAGGCGGCCGCGTGTCATGCGACTGATGAAGATGGTTTGGCGGTATTCGTAGGCCTGCAGCCATGAGCACAGAGTGTCAAAAGGGTTCCACGCCACCACGGTGGCCGAAACGGCGGCCACCTGCGGGTCGTGCAGCGGCTGAATCAGTTCGTAGATGGAGCCGTCCTCGAGCCGCGAGTCTGCGTCGACGGTGATCAGAATCTCACCGGTGGCCTGCTGCATGCCCAGGTTCAGCGCCGACGACTTGCCACCGCGTTCGGCCACTTTCAGAACAATGACGTCGCTGCGATTGGCGGCAAACTTCCGCGCGCGTGCCGCCATGTCGTCCGTGGAACCATCATCCACGACAATCAGTTCGATGCGGGGATAGTTGGCAATCACCGACTTCATGGTCTCGACAATGGTGTCCGCTTCGTTGTGACCGGCCACCACCACAGAAACGGTGGGCAGGTAGCCACGATCATCAGCGCCAGGTCCAGGCAGTCGTCCGCTGCGAAACATCTTGACAATGTCCCATGCGGCCATCGCCAGCACGCTGTAGGCATAGCGCGGAGCATCAACCAGAAGCAGAAACCCCATGACCAGCAGCAGTTCGTCGGGCCGCAGGCTGCAGACCCAGTAGTACCATTCAACGAGCATGAGATTCCGTTTCCATGATCCGATCTTCAGCACGGGGAGGTTGAGCGTAGCGGTCTTCCACAAACGCGCACTCACCCGCAAGACCCAGTCCAATTTCTCTTTTGAAGGCGCAGTTGCGTCCCGCTTTTTTGGCAAAGTACAGCGCTTCGTCAGCGGCCGCCACGAGGTGTTCGGCACTTGAAAGTTCGCTCGCACTATGGGCCACCGCGGCCCCCATGGAGATGCTGGGAACCGGCAGGTCGTCGTCTGCTGCCGCCCGCCGTTCCATGACCTTCTCCCGCAGACGCCGCATGACGATGTCGATTTCTCCCGTACGACAGCCCCCGCACACGACGGCAAATTCATCGCCGCCAAAACGGGCCACCATGTCGTAGGAACGCAGCGACGAACGCAGTGTTTCGGCGACTGCGGCCAGCGCGTGATCGCCCGCCGCATGTCCCCGCTGATCGTTGATCTGCTTGAAGTAGTCCAGGTCAATCAGAATCACGCCGACGGACTGACCTGTGCGCCCCGCCCGGTTGAGTTCGGCCGCCAGATGCTGGTCAAAGGCCAGTCGGTTGGGCAGTCCTGTGACGCCGTCACCCTGAGAGGTTCTCAGCGTTTTCTGAATCGATCGCCAGCTGACGAGCACATCGTCGTCGGTAATCACTCCCAGCAGCACTCCGTCCCGTGTGACCTGAGTGTGCGCCTCGCATGTGGTGGCAGAAGGTCGTGCGGCTGGAACGTCAATGCGGCTTTGAAGCGCAGCTTCGGCCGGCATGTCCATCCACTTCATGAACTCTCCCGGATCAGGGTCCGTGACGCGTCGCAGGATGTCTTCAGCGGCCAGCAGGCCCACCGGGTTACCGGATGCGTCTTCCACAAACAGATAGGGGCTGCCGCCACTGGCCGTCTTTTGAAACACTTCAATCAGACGGGAGCTGGCCTTGACGCTCCAGTGACCGGGCGGGACTCGTTCTCCCTGGGCAAGTTGTGCGTGATGAAATTCCATGATGCTGCTGTCTGAGGTGGCTGGCCGTGTGGCACAGGTGGTCGTGGCCCGACTTTGAACCTGACGAAATCATCCGTCGTGACGCCCGGTTCGCTGGACCGTGCGGTGCGCGGAATCGCTCATGTAATTGGGCGAGGGGATGTGCGCTGAGTGCCCGGGGCCTGTCTGGTAGCCCGTCAGATCGAGCAGTTTGCCGTCTTTCATATTGAAACGATGCTGGCAGCTCAGGCAGTGTCCGATCATCTGCGGCTCGGTGAAGATGGCGTCACAGTCGGCACACGTCAGACACCCTTTTGTCTGCTCAAAATCTGAGCCGGCAATCAGGTCGCTCACGTGACATTTGGGGCACCTCAGGCCGTCTTTGGTCTGGAACTCATCGGCCGGGCCGACGTGAGCACAGGCAAAATGGTGGATCAGGACCTGCTGCTCGACAAAGGCACTGCCACACGCACCGCAGCCTGGTCGGACGGTGGGAATTGCCTCGCATTTCGGGCAGACAATGATGCGGTCCAGCGTCATGCTGTGCGTGGTCGGGTCCTGCTGCCACTGTTCGAGGCGATGCCCATACGGGCCATAACCGAATCGCAGCGAGGCGGCGTCAAATTCGGGAATGACCATCTGTGGAGCAGACAGTGTGCCCGTCTGCTGCGCGGCGGGTGTGTGTGCCTGATCGAAACGTCGCTGCACATCATTAGGGATGATGCCGGCCCGCATCCGCAGTTCCCGCCGTTCAAACGGATCCAGCAGCAGGTCGGTGGCCCCGGCAATCAGCGCTTCGGCGCCCAGGGACAGTTCCGCTTCGGAGAGCAGAACAATAATCGACAGTTCTTCACGACTGGCAACGGTTCGCAGCTGACGACACAGCGTCAGGCCGTCGATGGCTGCACTGCGCACTCGTACCACCACACGGGTGAAGGAGTCCTGCTGAAACAGATTCCAGCCTTCTTCCGTGGTGCGGGCGATGGTGGCCGTCGTATTGGTGTCTTCCACGGTGGCGAGGATGGTGCCAATCGATTCGGTGTTGTTATCAACAACCAGCATGTGTTCGGTCGTCATGGACTTTTTCCGGATTGTGCGGGGAGAGTGAGGGGATCTGTCAGCGACGATCAGGTCGTGCGAGGCTAGTTGCGGCTGCCGAAGTGAGGCAGTTTGGCCACGGCTCCGACGGACAGCCGGCGGTCGCCCGCGTACTTTGCCTGCGGTCGTACTTTGACGGGCAGCAGTTTGACGTCCCGGCGGTAGAACACCTCAATGTTGGATGGTGGGTGGCGATGCTGACTGCCGATCTGTGTCACTTCACAGGGAACCAGTTCCTCGAACGGCTCGATCTTCAGCTTGATCGTGTCTCCTTTGCGGAATTCGTCCGTCATCTCCTGGGGCAGAAACAGTTCGATTTCGACCGACGCGTCTTCGATGACCGAAAACAGGGGGTCACTGGATTTGACATATTCACCAGCCGGGTGATGACGATGCAGGATGCGGCCGTTCACCGGAGCCCGCAGATCACCCTGAGAGATCCACTTGCGGATGCGTTCAGTTTCATTCAGCAGCATGTCCACTTTGGCAACCAGAGGAGCCACCTGCTCCTGGCCCAGGCGTGGCACACTGGCGGCCGTTTCGGCACGCTCTTTCAGGACGGCCAGCGCCTTCTGTACGGCCGTCAGTTTGTCTTTTTGTGCCTGCTCACGAATCGTCTGATTCACGTAGTCGACTTCACGCGCCGCGTTGCCACTGATCAGTTCCTGAGTGCGTCGCAGTTCGTTGCGAATGACGTTCAGGCTGCCCACGGTTTCGTGGACCTGTCCCACGCCTTCATGGAATTCGGCCAGAGACTTTGTCATTTCCGTGTCCTGCACCTGCGTCTGCCACTGAATGCGGGCGATCTCGGCGTGCAGGCGGGCTTCGGCGATCTTCAGTTCATCGGCCACGCGTTCCAGCTGCTGCTCCGACTGCAGGTCGGCTACGATGGCCAGCCGAGTCTGCTCACGGATGTCGTCCCCCTCCCGCACATGGACAGACTGCAGTACGCCGTCGATCGGCGCCGAAACGTCAACAATCCGACCTGTCACCACACCGTAGGCCCGGTATCGCAGCAGAGAATCCCAGACGGTCGCAACTCCTGCGCTGCAGGCGGCAAACATGAGCCCGGCCAGCAACAGACGCCCACTCCGTCGGGGAGGAGGCGTGCGTGGTGCGGCGGTGGCCGGTTCAGTCCGTTCCACCGCTGCTCCCGAGCCATGGTCTGAGCTCTGGAACTGAAACGTGCGTTTGATGTCAGAAAGGGATTGTGGTTTGGCGTCGCTCATGGCTCAGCATCGTCCTGTCGGAATCTCGTACCGGCCCGTGAAAGGGGCCATGGCAATGGGTAATGACACTACCCTAGGTTGCGTTTTGGCAACGTCCGGGGTCCCGATGATGCCGAAAAGCAACTTCGGGTTATCACTGATCGTGTTTGGCGCTCAGGTAAAGTCTTCGGGTGGTAACGATGACAGGCATGGTGCGGTATGAGCTGGTTGGCAGCCCGTTCGGCTGCTGTCCGAGGGCCGCAGGACCCATACTTTCCGAACGAGACGAGCAATGCGCCAACTCTCGCCGACAGAATTCGCTTTCGTCGTTTCTGTGACCGACCGCTTCACGAACGATCTGGTCGTGGATCGCCGTTTTCGCAACCTGAGCCGCAAGTCGTCTGGGTATGTTTCCCCTGAGTGGAAGTACCCACATCAGTCCGACTTAAGAAGGGACGGGTTTCGTGAAAGCAAAGTACTATCCTCATCTGACGGTCGCTGGAGCCGTGCTGCTCACCGCAGCTCCCTTATGCTTTGTGCTGTCGCTGAACGGAGCCAGTTCCACGGGTGAACTGGAGGCGCTGATCGCACAAACGGAAGGCGATCAGACTCACAAACAAACGTCGGCCGGCCAGGGAGAACGGGCAACGCGTGTTGAGCCGCTGTCGTTTGAACCGTCGGCCCCCTCTTTGGTTTCTGCATCACCAGAGAAGTCTGCGTCCACCCCTTCGTCGTCACCCGTCATCGCGGACATTACTCGGGCAAGTCACGAGCCACGGGTGGCCATGTCGCAGGATCGCCCGGTTCGCGCTGCTCCCGTCGATCCACCACCGCCAATGTCTGATGCGGCGGCCGTGATGGACATGGCGTTGCTGTCTGATCCCGACGAAGGACGTCTGGACGAGCCCATTCCCTCCGTTCCCGTCCCTGATGAAGAGGGCGCCCCCGGCGTTGCGTCAGAGGAACCCACTGCCGGATCGCTGCACGTTACCCACCCGACATCTCCTGTCGTGAAGACGCTGGTCGATGCCGGCTCCCATTTTGGTGCGACAGCACATCTGGCGATGCGAGAGAGTTTTCGAGATCCTGGTCGAGACTCCCGGCAGCACCAGCGGATGACGTCTGACGCGATGGATGGCTCTCTGTCTTTGTCGGAACCAGATGGACGAATGACGGGCCTGGCGTCGGACACGCCGATGATGGGCGGCAATGTGGTTCTTCCGGAACCAGAGGGATTTGACAGGCCCGTCGAGGCTGCGCGGGAAGACGTGATTCTGCAGCAGCCGCTGGAATCCCGTCCCGTGTCTCGCGTAGAGAACATTGTGGCGGTGACCAAAGCCAAGGGCTGGCCCGTGGCGCTGGTACGTTCAGACCTGCCCGATGATCACTGGTGGGTGCAGCAGATGGTGGGTATCCGTGGCAACGCGTTTGCCGCAAGGGCAAACTTTGGCAATGAGAATTCCATTCGCGGCAGTGTGTATCACCTCGTGTTTGTGTTTCTGGATTCTCCCGAAGAAGTCCGCCGATTTCGCATTGCCAAACAGTTTAAGGATCTGCCGGAGGGCATTCGACGTTCCCGGGAATTCACGTTTACTCGTCGCTAACAAAAGCGGCTGCGGGCACTGGATCCGCAGGAGTCACAGATGACCATTCGTTCAAATCCGGCCGACGCAGAATCCACCGGGACGACCACCAGTGATGCCCACTCTGTCTGGGTGTCCAGCGTGATTCCCGGTCTGACTGTGCAGGTCATTGACCCCATGCCTCCCACTCTGGATGGCATGCAGTCCGCCAGGGATCGGGAACCGTCCAGTGACCGATCCGCCCACACTGCGGAGTCCTCCACCGGCGATCAGGCAAAGTCGACCCGGCCCAAAGGCAAGGCGCTCAGTCGCCTGACGCCCAAAAAGGATCCTCGCTCCAGGTATCGTCGTTCGCGACTGCTGCGGCTGCGTGAAACGGCTCGGTACGCGGCTGTGATGGCCCAGGAGCCAGAAGCAGAAACAGAGAACCGTGAGCAGTCTGCTGGCCTGTCCGCAGATCCCCGGCCAGCCGGCAGCAGCGCCGCCGAGGCTACCGCCCGTGCAGAAGTGTCGGCCGATGCCGACAGACTGCAGCCAGCTGATCGTGTGTTGTCGTCCGAAGTATCGGCAGGCGTGTCAGCGGTGGGCGTGTCAGCGGTGGGCGCTGCCCCGGACGCCGATAAGAGCGGGGATGAAGGCAGGGCGTCCGCTACGGATGCCCTGTCCATGGACTGGTTTCCTGTTGACGAAGTGTCTTCGGATGAAGTCATCTCCATTTCCCGCAGTGAGCTGGGCGCGGCGATCGCACCGGTGGAAAACGCTGCACGGTCATCGGCCACTTCCAGGCCTTCGTCACGGCGTCGTCCTTTGCCTGCGCCGCTGCCCATTCGTCCGCCTCAGTCTGTGCCTGCGGATTCTCTCTGCGCCACTTCGCCACAAAGCAAACCACAGCGGAGTGCCGCGCGGACAGGGGGCACTCGCCGATCCCGGGGCGATCGCCTCGAAGCAGACACGATCAGCGACGAAAAATATGCGGATTGGTTTAAGCGTGTGGTGCTCAGAAACCGCTGGCTGAGCATATTCACCACGTTCTATATTCACTGGCTGATCCTCCTGGCGCTGGGCATGATGGTGGTACACGGCCCTGAGAACGCGGCCGCCCTGCTGCTGAACGGCGCGTTTTCTGAACCCGAGCCACCGGCGCAGGAATCGTTCAATCTGACTGTCCCCGAACCGGTTCCGCTCGATGACCCGCAAGTGACCGAACAGACGGATGACGCCCCGCAGGCGGCGCAGATGAGGGCCCCGGATATGGACGAACGTCTGCCGGAACTGGATGAATCGGTGATGCAGGGGCTGCTGGCCGGTCTGACGGAATCTGAAACGCAGATGTCTCCAGCTGTCAGCCAGCCGGCCACCACCGCCGCAGATTCCAGCCCGGCACCGCCCCGCGCCGTCAGCGAAGGCAGTTTCAGTGTGTGGACCGAACCCTCTGCTCCTGAAGCCGGTGAGCCCTATCGGATTATCGTACAGATTCGCCTGCCGCCCGGCATGGAGCAGTACGACGTCAGCGATCTGCAGGGGGTCGTCGTCGGCAGCGATGGTTATCGCAAACCGATTCCCGGGTACCTCAAAGGTCGACTGCCCGTGCAGGACGGCTATGCGCGTCTCGTGATCCCCATCGTCAGCGCAGATGAGCACGTGCGCGATACCGTGCTGATCAAATCAAAAAGTCTGAAGGAAAGTCAGAAGCTGCTGATTGCCTTCGAGCCGGGCGTCTGATGTCTGTCGTAACAGCCCCCGCATACGGCCAGGAGTGTCCGGTGTGCGCCCAGTGTGCGCCCAGTGTGCGCCCAGTGTGCGCCCAGTGTGCGCCTGTTGTCATCCTGCTGCATAACGGCAGCTGTACCCGCACTACTGATCATTCAGAATGCTCACCCTCAGCGTCTGATCTTCACGCCGGGCGACAATCTGTCCACCGCTGACATCTTTGACCGTCAGCATCGCCAGTCCCACATTCTGGGGGCAATGTGGCGGGCAAACTGAGGTAAGCTGATTGCGTGTTTCCTGTGGATCTGCCGGACCGTGCACAGAGACCGGATACAGCAGTCGGTTCACATGCCCCATGGCATCAATGCGGGCGATTGGCTCCTGACCCAGATAACAGCCTTTTGTGTAACTGATGCACTGTTCGTTGCGGCCCGCTTCCGGAGCAAGGTGATCGTCCGTCACATCGGTGCCGACATACGGATAGCCTTCTGTGATCCGCAGATACTCAAAGGCCGTTTGCCCGGCTGGCGTCCAGCCGCTGGAAATGCAGGCTGACCACAGCGGGCCAATCGCCTCATCAACACCACATACCAGCAGACTGTCTGTCTTCCAGTTCAGGTTCAGCCGGCTGACATTAGCGGCCAGCGTACAGGCCAGCGGGTCGAAGTCGTCCATGCCCGGCAGGTCGGGTGAGTCCAGACCGGGGCCAGTCAGCAGCAGCGCCGTGACGCTCTCCTCACTTTGCGTCAGGCGCACGTCCTCGGTGATGATGTACCGGTTGAGATGGTTGAACAGTGCGTCTTTGTCACCTGGCAGCATCCAGATTTCGTGGGAGGATTCTCCTGCCAGCACGTAACCATGTCCCAGCACGCGCGCCCGCACGTCAGTGAAGATCGCTTCACACGCCCGGCCCGCGGGCAGCTGTTTGATGTCGTTGGTGCAGAAGTTGTGCAGGAAGGCCGCCCGATCGGCGCCGTGCACCTGCAGGCGAATCAGCTGCGGCACCACACAAACGGTGGGCACGGTATCGACGCTGCATTCGGCCGTGACGTCGCCAAATTCAACGACCGTGCCGTCGCTGACCACAGGTGACAGGTCAGAAAGCTGTTTGAGAAAACGGAGTGTGGTCATGAGGCTTCGGTGGCAAGTTCCCTGCTGCGATCTGTTGCCGCCTGAACGGCGTCAATCAGGGCGCTGCGTAAACCCAATCGCTCCAGCTGCTGTAATCCGGCAATGGTGGTTCCGCCCGGACTCGTCACGGCGTCCTTGAGGACGCCGGGATGCTGCCCGGTCTGCAGCAGCATGTCGGCTGCGCCGGCCAGCGTCTGGGCGGCCAGTCGAGTGGCGACCGCGCGTGGCAGTCCGGCTCGCACACCACCGTCGCTGAGGGCTTCAATCATCTGGAACACATAGGCCGGGCCGCTGCCGGACAGGCCCGTGACGGCATCCAGCAGCCGCTCCGGCACCGTTTCCACAAGTCCCACTGTGGACAGCAGCTCACTCACGATCTTCAGATCGTCGGCGGTTGACGTCTCCCCACCGCTGATCCCGCAGGCGCCGCGCTGGATCAGGCACGGTGTGTTGGGCATCACTCGAATCACCCTCTGGCCGTCCGGCAGCCAGGACTGCAGGGAACTGAGGGTGATGCCTGCGGCGATGGAAACAATCAGCTGACGGCTCTTCAGTCCCGCTGTCAGCTGGCCGAGCGCTGAGGTCATGACCTGCGGCTTGACGGCCAGAAAGATAATATCGGCGGCGTCCAGTACGCCGGCTGGTGCGTCAGCCACGTGGCACTCACCTCCGACCGCCGCGGCGAATCGCTCACGCGATGTGGCCGACGGATCGCAGCCGCAGATCTGTGCGGCAGAGAGCAGGTCGGCCGTAAAGCCGGCCGCCAGTGCCGTGGCCATCTGCCCGGTGCCGAGAAATCCGATCTTGTGATCTTTCAGGTTCATGCGCGCGTTTTCCAGGCCCTGCGTTTACGATCTAAGTTGTACGTGGGCATCTGCCGGGAGATCTAGAGGATGTCGGCCGTGCTCCAGGCACCGTCGACCCGTCGCCAGACGTCGCCCGGATTCTTGTCCTGCAGGATGGCGGGCAGACGATCGGGCCGCACATTGTCATAGCAGTACAGCATGCCAAATCGCGCGGATGACGTGGGCATACCGACGGCGGTAAATCCCGGATGGCCGGTCGCAGGAAATGGGCCGCCATGATTCATCGCCGCACTGACGGCCACTCCGGTCGGCATTTTATCGTTCAGCAGTCGTCCGACTTTGGTCCGCAGGCCGCTTTCGATCACGGCGTAGTCTGCGTCGTCAGCGCCCTGGGTGTCGGAGTAAATGCAGCCGGTCAGATTGCCTTCCAGCGATTCGGCGATCGCCGCCATCTGTGACGCGTCTTCGGCCACCACAAACAGGCTGCCATTGCCGAACGCTTCGGTCTGAAAGACGGCTGGATCCTTCAGGAATTCTGCACCGCTGACCTGCAGCAGGGTGTTTTGAAAACTCACGCCCGTGCCGCCTCCCGGCTGACCACCGGTCAGTAGAGTGGCACCAGCGGCGGCCAGTGTGGCGAAACCGTCGGTCAGGCTCTTCTGGACACCACTGCTGAGCAGGGTGCCGACGGGCGCTGCTGTGAATTTTTCCACCACAGAACTGATGAACGCCTCACCAGCCGCTCCGCCAGGGACGACCACCAGTCCCGGATTGGTGCAGAACTGACCTGTCCCCATCAGGCAGCTGCCCGTGAATTCTTCGGCAATGGCGTCCGCACGCTCTGCCAGCGCGCCGGCCAGAACGAAGACAGGGTTGATACTGGACAGCTCCAGATAGATGGGCTTGCCGGCACCATCCGCCGCCTCCTTGAGTTTCAGGCCGGTATGCCGCGCGCCCGTGTAGCCAGCGGCGCCGATGCGTGCATCAGACACCAGCTTGTAGCCGTCTTCATGGCTGGTGCGATAGATCAGCTGAACGAGGCCTTTGGGCATACCCGTGGCTGCGATGGCCGCCACAGCCGCTTCGGCAAACAGCCGCGTTGTCTCCGGATGGCACGAATGCCCTTTGGCGATCACCGGGTTACCGGCCGCGATGGCGGCGGCAAAGTCGCCCCCCGCGATTCCATTGAAGGCGAAGGGGAAGTTGTTGGGGCCAAACACGACAACAGGACCGATGGGGCCCAGAACGGAGCGAATACCGGTGGCCGTGTCGATCGTCGGGGCTGCCCAGGAACCAGTTCGCGCGGCGGCGGCCGCCTGACGCAGCTGATTGGTCGTCCGGGGCAGTTCGCCATCTTTCAGGCGGGGAGAGACGGGCAGCCCGGTTTCCGCATGCGCGGCGGCCACCAGGTCGTCCGTGCGTTTTTCGATTTCGTCAGCATACGATTCCAGAAAAGCGGCAAACTTTTCGCCCGGCATGCCTCGCAGTTCGCGTGCCGTGTCCGCCGCCGCTGCGAGGACCGTGTCAATTTCTGACCACGGGCTGACAGGAAATTCTCCAGGCAGCAGTTCCTGAGTGGACGGATTGGCGGCTTGAAATGTGCTGGTGCCACTGGAGGCGATCCAGTCGCCATTGATCAGGACGGGGTGAACCATAAGTAGTCTCAGATTCTGTGGAGGCGGGATGTGCCAGGTTGCGGTGTACTGAGTTGAGAGATGGCGGCCCGGAAGACGTCCGCTCGAAAGAGGACGACCGGTCAGGGGCAGGCAATTCGCCGCCGCTGGTGGTCCGGTGGCCGAAAACAGAACGCCGAGTTCGCGCTCGATCAAAAGATGCCCAGCTGATCGCGGGCGTCATCCGTCATTCGTTCGGGCGACCACGGCGGAGACATCACCATGGTGATGGCCGCTTCATCAATGTCGTGCAGCCGTTCCAGCGCCATTTTGGACTGCTGAACCAGTTGCGGGCCGGCGGGGCAGGCCGGACTGGTCAGTGTCATGTCCACGTTGACTTTGCGGGGATTATCATCGTCCTGTGCGATCGAATAGATCAGCCCCAGGTCGACGATGTTAATCATCAGTTCCGGGTCGATCACTTCTTTGAGCGCTTCCACGAAATCGGTTTCGGTGGAAGGCTCCGCGTCGCCGCTGTCGGTTTTTTCGGGGCTATTCGGGATTTCTGCCGCTTCATCTGCCGGGGAGGTTTCGCTGGCGGCCGACTCATTGGCTGCTTCGTTCGTGACTTCGGCGGCCGATGATTCGTCACTCACGGACTCTGGCGTCTCGTTTTGTTCGCTGTTCATGTTCAGTGCTTCCTGATTGCAGGAGTAAGGTGTCTCACCGTGGATTGGTGGCGGCAGCCGTTCAGGAATTGAGTTCGGCCCAGACGCCGCCGTCTTTGACTTCTGTGCGGAACGTGCGAATGCCTTTGGTGGCTGGCATGCACTCTGCGTCACCTGTTTTCAGATTGAACTTTGCGCCGTGTCGCGGGCAGGCAATCGTGCAGTCTTCAATGGGGCCGTCGGTCAGTGGCTGCCCATCGTGCGAGCAGACATCCTCGATGACATGGTAGTCTTCGCCCAGGCGGACAATCAGTGCCGGGATGTCGTCGACGAAAACAGACTTACGTTCACCCGACTGCAGTTCGTCGGTTCCGATCACTCGTTCCATGGTTCTGACTGATTTGTATAGCTGGTGTACTGAATAGGTTGCTGGTGCCGTGATGACGTGCGACCTGCAATTTTGGGCAGAAAGCCGGACAATGGCATCCGGACGGAGCACGCGGGACAGGCAGACTCGTTGGTGGAACGTGGCATCAGCCCTGTCGCACCTCGCCGTCTGTCTCATGATTTTTTCTGCGTGAACTCTTGTGTGGACTTTCTCGCCAACTGCCCCGTGTTAGCCGGTTCGCACGTCTGTTGCAGTTTAGACAGAAGTGCTGCCGAGGGTAGCGATTCACTGAGTTATCTGCCGGATTGCCTGCATCCCTGCGACAGTCAGGATGGCACCGCTGCCTGGTGCCTCCGCTGGCTTGACCCGACACCTGTGGACCCCGCCAGGGGCCGTTGCGCCAGCGCTGCGGCGGGGCCGTCAGGCTATTCAAAGATTCCGTGAAGAAACCAGGTGCCGTCTGTCAGGTTTTGAAATGCCCAGAATTCGGGACCCTGTGTGGTCAGCAGTCGGTAATAGTCTCGATGCACGCTGATTTCCTGCCACCAGTGGGTCTGCACGCGTTCCGGTCCGATCCACTCCTGCATTTCAAACGTGCGACCTTCCCAGACAAACGTGCGGGCGGCAGGTTTGAGAGATGGAACCCGCACAGGTACAGGCAGCAGAAACACGGGCCGAACGGCAAAGGCTTTGTCTGCTGCATCCGCCTCCGTTTGAACGAGTTGCTCAATGCGGCATGCTGCCGTGCGTCGGGAGGTCACAGCGGTTTCTGACATCACCGGGGTCAGCTGAATGGTGTCTTCGGGAACAGAACTGTCACTGACGGCTGCCGTCAGCACGGCATTGTTCCCCAGACGACCGTTCAGTCGGTTGATGACGGCTGTGAGTTCCTCCTGAGGTTCAAGGTGCTCGCTGGCGCTGAACAGATCTTTCTGTCGCGCGACAGGCAGCGGAGCAACTGTGGTGGTCATGCGGATCGAGAACACGGGGCGTTTGACGTGCAGTGATTCGATTCTCAGGTGCAGCACTTCCAGCAGACGGGCCGCATCCTGCAGGGGGCTGACGACCTGAGCGCTGAGTGTGTCCGTGCTGCCATCTTCATGTTTCATGACGGCCTGCAGGGCAATCGCGCCCAGGCCGCGATGACGCAGCTGGGGTTCCAGTTCCTGTGTCAGATGATCGAGCACCTGACGGATCTCGCTGCGACTGGTGGCCCCTGTTTCTGACACCCAGCTGGCGGTAATGGGGCTGGCTTCAGGAATCGAGCGGATCAGTTCTTCGTCCACCCCGGCCAATTGGCGAATGCGTTCAATGGTGGTGTTGCCCAGACGGGAGGGCAGATCTTCCACAGGCAGATCCAGCAGCTGCCGCAAAGTGTGAATTCCCAGTTCGGCCAGAGTGCGGACATCCGTCAGCGGGATGCGACCGGCCGCCACTGGAAACGAGCCCAGATAGCCAGCGGACTGACCCGGTGGAATGATGATTGAGTCGGCCTGCCAGCTCTGATCGAAACGGGGGTCGATTTCACCAGGGCCGGTGGACTGTGTCAGCAGGTGGCCTCCCGGATGAGCGAATGCCCAGGCGGCAGCGGCGGAGTCGCTGATCGCCACCCGACACTGCCAGCCGGACTGCTGAAACGTTTTCAGCAGCCGTTCGGCCAGCACCGTTTCTCCCTGAAACAGGACGCCGCATCCCGTGATGTCCATGATCAGAGAATCGGGAACGGGCCCGTTTTCCAGGCCGATGAGCGGGGCAAACATGCGCGCGTGCTCGGCCAGTTCCATCAGGGTGCGGCGATCACCGACCGGATCCCACGGCACGAAGTGTGTGTCCGCAGGCTGGCGACCCGCGGCAGACGGTTTGGCCACAGGCGCCGCCATACTGCGCGCCTCACCCAGCGGCAGGCCGGGCCTGACTCCCTGATGCCATGCCGCCTGAGAACTGCAGAGGATCGTTGCACCTGAGCGGGACGAAGGAAAAATGTCGCGCACAAAGGCCGTGTCGCGCTGCTCACTGTCACTGCGAGCAGCGGCCGCACCCGCCTGGGGGGCAGCCGTGTAAATGGCCAGCCGCGAAACCAGACCCCCCTGCGAATCTGTTGACTGCAGGCGCTGCAGTCGCTGCACGGGCCAGTTACAAAACCTCAGACACAACACCCGTTTCATGTTGGCACTCCAGCCGTGTGTGTCCCTGGGAATGGACCGAATTTCGTGATCGAATCAGTTGCACGTGCCACTGGCTTGTTGGATTCGTGCTCGTGTGATGCGCACTGCTTTTCGCGCCGGTGCCTTTCACGCTGCTGCCGTTTGCACTGACCAGGAAACGCAGATCCGACCAGGTGGGCTGCTGCAGTGCGGAGGCGGGGCGAATCAAAAACACGGTGGTGCCACTGCGTTCGACCGCCAGCTGGAGTCTGCGCTGTGCAGTGGACGACAAACGGTCAATCCACGTGAGCACCACACGCACTCCCGTCGACCTGGCCAGCTGTTCCAGTGCCCACAGTGCATCAGAACGCACGGGGCCTGGCAGCCGATACTGCGAAACAAACAGCGATTCGGCAGTGGTGTGCTTTGGTCGGACCAGCAGCAGGCGTGACAGCGGAATGCCAGCCTGCGGCAGCGACGCTGCGCACAGGCAGTGCAGGGGATCGACAACAGCCAGAGCGCCCGGTTGCTGCAGCAGGCGACCGGCGGCGGCAAACGCCATGGTGGATGTGCGACTGCCCGGTCCGCTGCTGATCCATTCCACCACCGACCCGCTGCGAATTCCCTGATCAGGCAGCAGTCGATTGAGCGCGACAAAATCGGTTGGCACGACATCCTGCTGCTGTGTGTGGGCGACCGAGGTCCGCAGCTGTTGCCGCAGCCGCTCAATGGTGGCCGACTGCGACCGCCGGTTTGTCGGCGTCTGCTGAGCGGCGGAGTGACGGTTGCCTGGTCGCTGAGTGTTTGGCGGAGTGTGTGGCCGGTCTGGCTGCGTGGCGGGACTTCGGGAGGTGGCGGGCATGAGAACCTGACTGGCTGCGACCACATCCGGAATGTGGCATCACGGTCTGAAGGGGTTGCCGGATAAGCCGTGCCACAGCGCTGTCCACAGCCCCGGGGTCCGGCTCGCCGATATCAACAAACTCATCAGCATCAAGCGGTTCCCTACCAGTGATGACAGGGCCGCTTCCGATCTTCTGATCGGCTGACCCCGGATGCGTTTTTAAGGAAGTTGACAGAAACAGTCAACTTTTGTTTCGTAAAAACAAAACAGTTGCCGCGCACTTATTCAGAAAACGTGCCTTCGGCACCGCTCACCGACAAAAAACAGGTTGAGCGGGCTCTCTGACACGCACGCGGCCCGGCACACGATTGTCCTTATGGACATCTGACAGCCCGTGGCGGACCGCCCGTCGCGCACAAAAAAACGGCTGCTGGTGTGAAACCAGCAGCCGTTATGAGTCAGGCTGATGCAGCCTATTTCTTCTTGGCTTTTTTCTTCGCCTTTTTCTTGGCGACTTTCTTCTTGGCTACCTTCTTCTTCGGAGCGGCCTTTTTCTTGGTTGCCTTTTTCTTAGCGGCCTTTTTCTTGGTCGCTTTCTTCTTGGCCACGGTTTCCTCCTTAAACAAGATCAACGGATGGCCGTCTTACCACAGTCACCGGGCTTCGAAAATACCACGGGCAAGACCAACCAAGTCAAAACAATTCACCACGCCACCAAGGCTATGGTGACGCAGATTCTTTTATTGCCTTTCGACCGCCGAGAAGTTTGCTGTTGGGCAAAGTCCTTCGCCACGATGCTTCAATGCAAACAACAGAATCTGCTGTCAACGTTCGGGCGGAATCGTATTTAATGTCCTGCAACATGCAAGACTGTTATCCGCTGTCAGAGCATTCGTTCGAGAACTTTTTCAAAAAAAGGATGCGCTGCTATTGACCTGAACCGCGCGATAACAGTCCTTCGTGATCACGCGTCACTGACAGTTTTCGCGCGTCGCGCAACGTTCCATCGCTGACATGTTTTCACCGTTACGGGCTGTGTTGATTGTTGATCACCGCAGCGTGTGCGCAAACACTGACACGCGTTACACCCTTGAAATAAAGGGTCAATTGCACTTCGATGCACATGCATCACAAAGCAAACTCAGCGTCGCCGTCTCATCACGCCCCGCGATCAGTGTGCCGTTACAGTCAACCGTCACTCACTCAGCGCGCATGCAGAGCGCGACGGCGCAAGCACCTTTCATGATGCCTTCAGATCACTCAGAACCTGCTGCATGTAGTCCAAACTTTTTTTTGCAATTTTCTCTGCGCCCGGCGCGTAATCGAACACTTCAACCGAAACCCAGCCCTGGTAATCCACTTCCAGCAGCGCGCCGAGAATGGGATGAAAGTCTGTGTCGCCCATTCCTGGACCAAGCAGATTGGAATCATTCACATGGAAGTGACCGCACACATCGCGGTACCGATGGATCAGTTCTGGAATCGAATCTGACTCCGCGCCCAGCATGGCTTTTACATCCTGATGCAGAACGAAAGCCGGATGATCGACCAGTTTCATCAGGGCCACTGCCTCTGCGCACGTGTTGACAAAGTTGGTCTCCAGTGTGGTCAAAGGCTCCATGCACAAACGCACCTGGCAGGCTTCGAACTCGGGCATCGCAGCACGGAAAATCTCCGCCGCATAGCCCATGCCCTCGGTCGTCGTGACACCATCACGCAGGTTTCTCTGCGGTGGAGACCCAAATACAAGCACCTCACCACCCAGTTCGCGACACGTGCGGGCCAGAAGACGCAGGTAATCGGCCGTGCGTTCACGCACCTGAGCGTCTGGCGAGGTCAGGTGAAACCCCTCGGTCTTCGCCAGCAGCCAGTGCAGCCCAATAATCTCCAGCCCAAATGACTGGGCCGTCGCTTTCATGGACGCCAGATCGTCATCAGAGACGGTCGTCAGATCAGACGAAATCGTAAACGGGGCCACTTCCACGCCCTGATATCCGATCTCGGAAATCAGGCGGCATTGCTCTTCCCACGAAGTGTCTTCGAACAGCTCCTGGCAGATCGCGAACTTCATTTCATCGCCCTTTGGTTGGGTTGTTACGTTTGCAGCGGTTTTTCTTACTGGTTTGCAGGTGCGTAATTCAACGCATCTGCTTCTTCTACCCGAAACAACCGGCTGAATCGAACTTTCCGCTTCCACGTTGCCGAAACGCCACACGCGATTTGACCACCCTGATTCCGCAACCTAGATCAGACATAGGCTTATTGCGTTGTGTCTTCGTGTGTCAGAAGGTTGGTCATGACAACACCATCACAAAGTGGATCCGGCTCCCAGTCATCTGTGGGACTGGACGAACTGTTCAATCGGGTGAATCAGCTGCTGGGCGATCCTGCACCTGTCGCGTCGTCAACAGAAGAAGCGGCCGCCGAACCTGATCTGCATGGCACTCCGGCCAACCTGAAGCCTGGAGATGCGTTCATTCCCCGGCAGCCCCAGAACATCCGGGAGACCGGTGTGTCGGCCGCGCTGCTGGAATCTCTGATCATGAAGTTCCTGTTTCAGGTGGGACGTTCGCCGATGCGGGGCATTGCCGCCCAGCTGAAACTGTCCTTCAAAGTGATCGAACCGATCCTGAAGCAGTTGCGATCCGAGAAGAACATCGATCTCTCGGGCACCACCAACACGGGTGATTCCGAATACGTCATCACCGACCTGGGACGCGAACGCGGCAAACGCTACTACGAAGAATGTACCTATTTTGGCGCCACTCCCGTCTCTTTGCAGGACTACATCGATTCGGTCAATGCACAGTCCATTGCCGGGCAGGTGGTCACCTCGGAGCAGCTCAAGGCCGCGTTCGACGGTTTGATTATCAATCAGGCCATGCTCAACAAGCTCGGTCCGGCCGTGAACTCCGGTCGTGGTATGTTCCTGTATGGGTTCCCGGGCAATGGCAAGACGAGTATTGCCGAGCGTGTGACGGACGCTTTTGGGTCGGCCATCTGGATGCCGCGTGCCATCTTCGTCGAAGGCGAAGTCATGCGTGTCTTTGACCCGGGGGTCCATGAGGAAGTGGAAGAGGCTCAAAACAGTGGCCTGCTCGATTCCAACCAGGTCGATCGCCGCTGGGTGAAAGTGAAACGCCCCACCGTCATTGCCGGTGGTGAACTCACCATGGATGAGCTGGAAGTGACCAAAAACGAAATTTCCAAGATCTGCGAAGCGCCGCTGCAGCTGAAGAGCAACTGCGGCACGCTCGTGATTGATGACTTTGGTCGACAGACGATGCCGGTCGACGTGCTGCTGAACCGCTGGATCGTGCCGCTGGAAAAACGCTACGACTTTATGAACCTGCCCAGCGGCAAGAAGCTGAAAGTGCCGTTCGATCAGCTGATCGTCTTCAGCACCAACCTGGAACCACGCGATCTGGTGGACGGCGCATTTTTGCGTCGTATCCCCTACAAGATTGAAGTCCCCGATCCCTCGGTGGACGAGTTTCGTGAGCTGTTTGGCATCATGAGTCGTGTGCTCAAGTTCCCGGAAAAGCCAGAGTGCGTCGAGTACCTGATTCAGGAGCACTATTTGAAAGTGAAGCGGCCGTTTCGCCTGTGTCAGCCCCGCGACCTGCTGCTGCAGGTGCAGAACTACTGCAACTTTCATCAGAAGCCACTGGAGATTTCCAACGAGGCCTTCGACTTTGCCGTCTCCAACTACTTCTCCATCATGTAGCGTCTGATATCCAGTGGCAGACATCGTCCTGCGATCCCCATCACACAATTGCGCTGGGCGGCTTTGGCGATCGTGACTGAAGTTAACGCAGCTGGCTTGAGGTTCCTTTGCCGTTCTGTCAATCTGAATCGGATTGACGGCCTGCAATTTACTTTGGGGAACCAGACCAATGAAACGCTTGTTCAATTTCTGCGCAGTCGCGCTGTTGTGCTGTGCGCCGGCTGTCGGCGCTGACTGGGGGCTCAAACGCGGAACGCCGGACCTGAAGTCCGCCGGCTCTCTGGCATTTGGCCCTCAGGACATTCTGTTTGTCGGCGATACCAAATCGGCCACCGTGTTTGCCATTGCCACCGGTGATCTGGAAGGCGATCCGGCAAAGTCCAGCATCAATCTGTCGGACGTGGGCCGCATGGTCAGTGACGTGGTAGGCGGTCCGGCGACCATCAATGACCTGGTGGTGAATCCGACAACCGGTGTGGCGTTTGCCTCAGTCACAGCAGGTGAGCAGGCGGCTTTGATCAGTATCAACGGCGCCGGGAAGATCAGTCGACTGGATCTGACGGACGTGCCTTTTGCCAGTGTCACGCTGGATAATGTGCCACCCGATGGTGCGTCCGGACAGGGGCGTCGACGTCGCAACTACCGCAGCGAGGCGATCACGGATCTGGCGTTCTTCGAAGGCAAGGTGCTGATCTCAGGACTTCGCAGCGAAGGCTCACCCTCCAGTGTGCGGGAGATCGCGTTTCCGTTTGCCAAATCTGATCAGGGTGTGGGCGTGCAGATTTTCCACGGCGCTCACGGACGAGAAGAGGACTACTCGGCGATGCGAACATTTGTTCCGCTCATGATTGACGGGGAACCGAATCTGCTGGCTGCCTATGTGTGCACGCCGCTGGTCCGCATTCCCCTGGAGCAGATCCGCGAAGCCGGTGAGAGTGTCAAAGGTGTCACGGTGGCCGAGCTGGGAAATCGCAATCGTCCACTGGATATGATCAGCTACACGAAAGGCGGTCAGGACTTTCTGCTGCTGAGCAACAGCGCCCGCGGCGTCATGAAGATCACCACGGCGGGTCTGAGCGACAACCCCGGGCTGTCAGAGCGGGTTAGCGGCACGGCCGGTCAGACCTATGACACGATCGAAAGCCTCAAAGGCACGATCCAGATGGACAGGCTCAATGACACACACGCACTGGTGCTGCTGGCCAAAGACGGCCAGATGGATCTGGTGACCGTGGAGCTGCCGTAGTCCAGCGAATCATCCTGATCGGAATCCCGCGCACAGAAAACGCCCGACTCTTTTGAAGAAGAGTCGGGCGTTTGTCTTCATACCGCACGCGGTGAGCCGGATGGCGGATGCACCTGGGGCTCAGTTGTCCTTGGGCCTCAGTCGTTGATGCTGGCTTCGAGAAAGCGCGCCAGTTTGTGGAAGTCGCTGCCTGGTGGAATGAAGCGAACCACGGTGACCAGATTGGATGGGTCAACCAGCTGTTCAAACGGTACGTAGTGCAGGTCAAGCTGACCGGACACTGACACCATCACGCCGTTGTGCTCTTTTTCACACAGTGCGCGGTACGCGCCCACACCCAGCTGACTGCCGAGCATGACATCAAAGGCGACCGGTCGGGCACAGCGGGATTCGTATCCCAGCTGCAGGCCCGTCACTTTGCGTTTGATGCCCGTCTGACGTTCGTATTCGGCAGCCACGCGTTTGGCAAACATCTTGCCCAGGTCCACATGGGCGACACTGATGTGCCCGTGATCATCGCGCGGGATATCTTTGAGCACATCGTCGGACAGATACTCGGCCAGCCCTTCGGCCAGTACGATGACGCCGTATTCTTTGCCCTGCTTTTCGTGACGGCCTCGCATCATCCGAGTGATCTGCTGGACCACTTTGTCGATGTCCATCACTTTGCGTTCCGGCGTGGACTCGGGCATCAGCATGTCATCCGTGATGTCTTCAACGCTGATCACCATGCTGGCTTCACCGGAAATCGCCGCTCCGTAGGCCAGCCAGCCGGCGCTGCGGCCCATGCTCTCAACCATGAAGTAAGCGCGGCCTGCTTCCGCGTCCGCGTGCAGGTTGCGAATTTCAGTTGCCAGTGTTTCCACGGCGGTGAAGTAGCCAAACGTGAAATCAATGCCCATGTAGTCGTTGTCAATTGTTTTCGGAACGTGGACAACCGGCATGCGCTGGGCATCTTCAGGCAGAGTGTCCTGAAACAGCTTGAATTTGTTGGCCGTCTTCAGCGTGTCGTCACCACCGATCGAAACCAGAGCATCCACGCCTATCGACCGCAGTGCTTCATACGTGCGACGCAGTGGGGCCACTTTTTCTTCATCGTGGATGTCTTCCGGGCTGGACACATGCTTGCCGGGGTTGGCCCGTGCGGTGCCAATAATGATGCCCTGCTTGCTGCGTGTGCGTCGCAGCATGACTTCATTCAGCTCGATGAAGTCTTTGCCCGCCTCCAGAGGACGATCTTCCTTAAAGTCGATCAGGCTGGAATAGCCGTGCTTGATGCCGACGACCTCGACGCCGTTGTTCAGGCAGGAAATGGCACACGTGGAAATGACAGCGTTGGCGGCCGGAGCCGGGCCGCCGGAGAACAACAGGGCGACTTTCTTGATGTTGTGGGCCATGATTTCGAATTCCTTGTCGTGTGTGCAGTCTGAGTGACTCGCCCGTTTCTTCCGGGCGTGATTTCAGCGATGGGAAGTCGCGCGCTGGTGTCGCGTTTCCCGAAGAGCAAAATTCCGGCAGAGACAGATGGTCCTACCAGGTTCGTTCCACAAACGTCGTGTCGACCGTGCCATCCACAAACGCAGAGTGGTTGAACATCTTCTTTGCGAGAGGCAGAGTGGTCTTCACACCCTCGATTGTAAACTCCCGCAGGCAGCGTCGCATGCAGGCAATCGAGTCGTCTCGTGACGTGCGGTGCACGATCAGCTTGCCCACCATGGAGTCATAGTAGGGGCTGATTGTGTAGCCTTCATGAACGTGTGAGTCGAAGCGAACACCGAGTCCGCCTGGCTGACGCAGTTTGGTGATCGTGCCGGGGCTGCCTCGAAAGTCGTTTTCCGGATCTTCCGCATTCACGCGCAGTTCAATGGCTGAGCCATTGCACGGGATTTCATCCTGCGTGAAGGGGAGTTTCTCTCCGGCGGCCACGAGGATTTGCTGCTTGATCAGGTCGATTCCCGTGACCAGTTCTGTCACCGGATGTTCCACCTGAATGCGGGCGTTCACTTCAATGAAGTAAAAGTTGTAATCCTTGTCGACAATAAACTCGACGGTGCCCGCATTCTGATAACCACACTCTTTCACGAGGCGAACCGCCGCGTTGCAGATATCATGGCGAACGTTCTCGGGCAGGTTGGGCGCCGGGCTTTCTTCAATCAGTTTCTGGTGCTTACGCTGCATGGAGCAGTCGCGTTCCCACAGATGGACCACGTTGCCGTGAGTGTCTGCCAGGATCTGCACTTCGACGTGCCGGGGACGCTCAACAAATTTCTCCAGATACACGCCCGCGTTGTTGAAAGCGGCTTCGGCTTCCGCGGCAGCAGCCTGCAGTCCGGCTCGCAGCGAGACATCGTTGCCCGCCACACGCATGCCTTTGCCGCCACCACCGGCGGTCGCCTTGATCAGCACGGGGTAGCCGATTTCGTTGGCAATGCGAACGGCTTCTTCCGGATCCGAAATCAGACCGTCGCTGCCCGGCACGCAGGGGACGTTGGCCGCCATCGCAATCCTGCGGGCGCTGACCTTGTCACCCAGTTCCGACATCGCCTGATGTGGTGGGCCGATAAACTCAATGTTGCAGTCGCGACAGACCTGTGCGAAGTGCGCGTTTTCTGCAAGGAACCCGTATCCGGGATGCACGGCCTGCACGTTGCCGATTTCCGCCACGCTGATCAGGCGGTTGATCAGCAGATAGCTGTCGGAGGCAGCCGCCGGGCCAATGCAGTAAGCCTCATTCGCGAGGTCCAGATAATGGGCACCGCGGTCCGCCTCACTGAACACAGCGACGGACTCAATACCCAGTTCACGACAGGCGCGGATGATTCGCAGGGCGATCTCGCCGCGATTGGCGATCAAAATGCGTTGAAACATAGATGACGTCTTTTCGCCAGAGACAGCGATGGAAACGACGAGAGTTCGGCTCAGGGTTCGCGGGTCAGCCGGAATCGCCTGAGCGCGGGACTTCGTCAATTGACCGACAGCGGTCGCTGGAAGGTCGCGATTAAGCGGGCTCGATGCGGAACAGTGGCTGGCCAAACTCCACGGCATCTCCGTTCTCCACGAGAACTTCCACGATGCGTCCGGATTTTTCGGCCGGGATTTCATTGAAGACCTTCATGGCTTCAATGATGCAGACAACGGTGTCTGCCTGAACGGTGGAACCCACGGAGACAAATTGAGGGTCTTCTGGCGTGGGCGACGAGTAAAACGTGCCCACAGTGGGAGCATCAATGG
The DNA here is from genome assembly GCA_024742875.1 of Planctomycetaceae bacterium. Lineage (GTDB taxonomy): Bacteria > Planctomycetota > Planctomycetia > Planctomycetales > Planctomycetaceae > Fuerstiella. Next base: position 290,712 of record JANSXP010000001.1, read on the forward strand.
TAATGCCGGCTGGAGCGGCCGCGGGCGCTGGTGCTTCTGCTGCTGCCGGAGCAGGCGCCGCAGCCGGGGCAGGCGCGGCGACGGGCGGAGCGATGGCCAGTTCCGGTGCGACGGCGACATGTTTGGGGCCGCGACGCACTTTCCAGGACTCGCCGTCCTTTTGCAGGTTGGCTTCAGTAACCCCGTACTTTTCCATCAGCTGCAGCAGCTTGCGGAAACGATCCAGGTCAAAGCTACCCTCAGAATCTGTCTGTTTACCCATGGGGTGGTCTCCGACGGAGCTTTGCTCCGGAAACATCATATTCTTTGAGAATCAATCGGGGCTGGGCAGACGAACATCACCGTCACCAGCCACCAAACTCGATGAGGCGTCAGTTGACCGCTCTTTGGGGCCTGCCAAATGCAGGCTCCCAGAACCTCGTATCTGCGCCAAAGTCGCACACTGTCCCGTAGAACAGGCGGTTATGCAAGGTATTCGACGATCGCATCGTCGAATTCGCGGGGAACGGAAGACAAAACCTCGTGACCGTCACGGGTTACCAAAATATCGTCCTCGATTCGAACGCCAAACTTACCCGGCAGGTAAATTCCCGGTTCGACCGTCACGACCATGCCCGGCTCAAAGACCTGATCCGACAGTGGGCTCATCCGCACCGATTCGTGGATCTCCAGGCCGAATCCGTGGCCCAGCCCATGGCCAAAGTACTTGCCGAACCCTGCATCCGCGATGATGCTGCGCGCGATTTTGTCGACCGCCCGGCAGCGAACACCCGGCTTGATCGCGGCGATCGCCTTCTGCTGGGCTTTCAGGACCACTTCGTAAACGTTCTGCATCTGTTTGGTGATGCGCCCCGTGAAGAACACGCGCGTTAAGTCACTGCGATAGCCGGAAGGAGTTTCTGCACCCCAGTCGATCAGCAGTACGGGAGAATCGCTGACCAGCAGGTCGCCCGCGTGAGCGTGCGGCAGGGCGGCCGTGGGGCCGACTCCAACAATGGGCTCAAAACCGGGACCCGATGCGCCAAAACTCCGCATCGCGGCTTCCAGCGTGTAGCGCACATCTTTCTCTGTTTGCTGGGGCCGGAGGCTGGCCCGCACCACGCCGATCCCACGTTCGGCCATTTCCACAGCATCACGGATCTGCTGTAGCTCCCATTTGTCTTTGACTTCCCGCAGCTTCTCCGTCAGTCCACTCGTGGGGATCAGTTCAATGACGTCCATTTTGGCCTGCAGACCACCGAGAACGGCCACGCTGACGTGATCCGCTTCAAAACCCAGTCGCCCGATCTTTGCTTTCCTGACAACGGCGGCCGTGGCTTCGGCCATCGGGCAGCTGGCATCGCGAATATCGACGTCGAGATCGGGACATTCGTCTTTCAGCTGGGTGGCGTACCGCGTGTCACTGATGATGAGTGTTTTGGCCGAGCTAAGCATCAACCAGGTGGAATCGCCCGTAAAGCCGGTCAGATACCGAACATTGGCTTCGCCGGTGAGCAGCAGGCCGTCGACACCGGCCGATTTCAGAGAGCGGATCAGACGCGAGCGACGGGCAGAATAATTAGGGCCGGACATCAGACACCTTTGCGTGCAGGAGGATGAGGACTCGCTAAAAATACGGGTCCTGCTCGCGATGTCCAGAGAGTCGGCCGGCTTCCTGGAATTCGAAGGTTGTCAGCGTCCAACAACGTCGCGCTTAAAACGACCGCCGCTTCGTGGACGGCGGGGCATGTGGCGAGAGAATCATTGGGACGGGCTTGCCGCAGTGGGGGCAGGGCACCTCAAACCGGCTCGTGACCCGCGTGATGGCTCGTAGGTCGGGATTAGCACTGGTCAGATTACCAAGCTCATCGAAAGTCACCGCGCAGGTGCCTTCCGGCAACGAAGCAAACCGCTCCTGACGGTCTGCCTCTTCTGTCATGCGGAACAAGCTGTCCCGCAGCGAATCGTCCACTCCCACGCCCAGCACGCCTTCGGTCGGATGCAGGCTCAGTCGGCTACTGGACTCCGGCAGATAACCCAGATGCTGTGGTCGGTTGGCCGCGGAAAGCGACATCACTCGTCCGTCCCGGAGCAACACGAAGATTTGTCCCTGGGCGTCCGAGTTCACATCCCGAACGGCGTCCGGCAGTGAAATGGTGGTTCGCTGCCAGCGCTCATCAATACGGGCCAGACGAACGATCTCCGCACGCCGCGCATTTCCGACGTACAAATCGCCCGTGTCGCCTACTGCCAGGCCGGCGGGAGCAAAGTTCAAAGAAACGGGCTGGCTTTGAAAGCCGTTTTCCGTGAACTGAATGACGGACCCCGCGCGTCCGGCGGAGGTCAGGCAGAAGATTCCCAGTCGATGGGCGGCCACCCGTGAAACACGGCTTAGACCTTTGGCCATGACGTCAGCATGTCGCTGGTCGTCGATGCGAAAAATGACGCCCGTTAGGTCCGCGACGAACAGATCACCCGTGTCAGCGACCGTCACGTCGATGGGGTGAATGACCTTCAGAGGCAGTCGCTCAATGACCGGGCGGGAATGGACCACGATCGGCTTGTGAACGTGGTCGTCTCCGTCCTTCGCAAATGCTGCCGACGACGTGCTCAGCAGCAGCATCAGGCAGGTGGCAAGATTGCGAATGACGGACTTCAAAAGGCGCTCCGAGGTGGTCGTCGACGGATCGGCGGGGGGCGACCCCGTTCGTCTGTTTAGAATACGTATTTTGGGCCGCAGAATCCGCAGGATATCAGAAAAAAGGAGGGCTGCCGGTATTTCAACGACGATTTGTCGGGCGTGTCTCGATGTATCTTTATTGATTGCAGCGGTTTACGATCGGAGGGGCCTGAAACGCCGTGAAGGCGGATTTGGGGTGATCCGCGACCGGCAGGCAAGCGTTTTTGCCGTCATTGTCTCTGACCCTGCCAATTGACAGTGATCAAATTCCGTGAGACGATCGGGGCATCCCCACCATTCGAACACCGAAGATGACTTATGCCTGCGAGCGAAGCCGACAAAGAACTGGTCAAACGTATTCGAGCCGCCGAGCCCGACGCGTGGCAGGAATGCATCAACCAGTACGAGGGGAGATTGATCGCGTTTGCCCGCAGTCGGCTGAACGACCAGTCCTCCGCGGAAGACGTGGTGCAGGAAACTTTTATGGGGTTCCTGAAGGCGCTGCCGAACTATGACGACAACACGCCGCTGGAATCGTGGTTGTTCTCCATTGCCGCCCACAAACTGATCGACGCGATGCGCCGGACGGGGCGCCGGCCGACTGTTCCGCTTTTGCTGCAGGATTCTCAGGGGGGCGGTCGCGAACCATCGGGCGGTGGTCGTGCGGCGTCCAGCATGATGCGCAGCCAGGAAAAATCGGTTGCCGAAGCGGTCGTTGTCGAACAGTGCATGGCAGCACTGGTGGCCGACTTCAGGAAAAACGGCGCCTGGGAACGGCTGCAGTGTGTCGAACTGATCTTCGTGCTGGGCTGGGCGAACAAGGATGTGGCCCGACGGCTGAATATCACCGAGCAGGCGGTCGCCAATCATAAGTTCTTTGTGGTGGCCAAGCTGAAAGACGCGGCAAAAAAAGCGCGCCTGCAGAACGTGAACCTGGACGGCATGGGACTCGACTGATCGTGCGCGGGAGGAGCCATGGGCCGGCAGAAAAGAAAGCCAAAGCGGATTCAGTATGAAACACTGATTAGCTGGTTTGTCCTTGTGTCTGTGCTGGACATCGTGCTGACGTTTCTGATCCTGCGGTACAGTGCCGAGGGCCGTACCCGCAGCACTTTGATTGAAGGCAATCCGATTGCCCGATGGATTCTGCAGCACGCCGGGTTTGCCGGAATGGCTGTCTTTAAGCTGCTGATCACCGGCTTCGTGTGCGTGATCGCGGAGGTGGTGGGGCAGCACCGGCCAGTTCTTGGTGCCCGCCTTTTACGAGTCGGCACGCTGATCGTCGCCGCCGTGGTGGTTTACAGTGTGCTGTTGCTGAGCGGAAACGTGAATTTGCCGTATCTCAACGGATGGTGTTGATGGCAACTCGGCAGATGTGCCGGCCGGAGACCGTCAGCCGGACACCTGCGTGCAGCTGTCCACCATGGCAAACAGGTCGGCCGACAGGCACGGCTTGTCGAGCGTGCAAACCTCTGTGATGCCCTCCAGCTGAGCCGACACACTCTCATCCACATTGCCACTGAGCAGAATCACGGGCGTGGTGACGCTCTGAGAGCGCAGTTCGCGGATCAGTTCGCAGCCGCTGAGCCCCGGCAGACGAAAATCGACAATCAGGCAGTCGTAGCCACCGCGTTCTGCTGACTTGAGAAAGTCTTCCGCAGATTCAAAGCACGTGGTTGCATGATCGCGTGAACTGAGCAGCCGCGCGAACGACTCGCGGACCAGAGGTTCATCGTCGATCAATGCAAGAGCAGCCATGGATACTTTCAGCCGGAGGATTCGAAGTTCGGCAAAGGCAGGTCGATGTGAAATGTGGTGCTGTCTGTAGTTGTGTTATCGAACATGAGACGACCGTTGTGCGCTTCAACAATGGACCGGCTGATGGGAAGCCCCATCCCCATGCCGCTGGCTTTGGTTGAATGGAATGGTTCAAAAAGTCGCTTTGCGTTCTCCGCATCAATGCCACCGCCTGTATCAGTCACGGAGATTCTGATGAACCGGTCGCGGCTGTGAACGCTGACAGAAAGCTGCCGACGGCTTTCCGGCACTGCGCTCATTGCATCAATGCCGTTTTGAATCAGGTTGACCAGGACCTGCTGAATCTGAATGCGATCGACGGTCACCTGGCAGTCGGTCTGCAGCTTCGTATCGACCGCCACAAATGCGTGTCGCAGGCGCGGCGCCAGCAGGCGAATGGACTCTTCAATCACCTCCCGCAGATCAACGCGCGCTTCTGTGGGCGCTTTGTTCAGGCAGAAACCCCGCATGCGGCGAACGATGCCGCCAGCGAGCACCGCCTGACTGCTGATCGTTTGTGTCAGCGTTTTGAAGTCGTCGATGTCGTCAGCCGAATCGCCCAGCTCCAGCAGCGACGCGTTGTTCGCAATCACAGCCAGCGGCTGATTCAACTCATGAGCGATCGTGGAGGCCATTTCTCCCATGCTGCTGATGCGGTTCATGTGAGCCAGCTGTTGATCCAGATTGCGGAGACGCTGTTCGGCTTCCTTCAGCTCCGTGATATCACGCGCTGACGCGCAGATGTATTCCTGGCCTCGGTATTCAAACACCCGCGCTGTAATTTCCACATCAATGATCCCGCCATCCCGGCGACGATGACGTCCGATATGCATGCGACCGCCCTGCTGTCGGGTCTCCGCCACAGACTCGTGAAAACTGGCCGATCGTTCGCTGGCAGACACGTCTGTGATTTTCATGCCCGTCAGTTCTTCGCGGGTGTACCCCAGCCGATCACAGGCCACCAGGTTGGCGTCCACAATAAACCCGTCCAGGTCGATCGTGAACATCGCTTCCGCTGCCGCGTCCACCGCGAATCGTCGCAGCTGCAGTTCTTCTTCTGCCTGTTTGCGCAAAGTCACGTCGGCCACCACGCCCCGCATGTGTGTCACGCGGTCGTCGCTGTCGTAGACAAACTGACCCCGGATTTCGATCCACTTTGTCCGGCCGGCGGCGTCAATGATGCGGTGCTCCAGGTGATGGTATTCACGCGATCGGCGGACCCGGGCGATGGATCGGCGAATCATAAAGTAGTCGTCCGGATGAATGTGGCGGATGAACCACTCCACATGACTGACGCCGGCCGTCACACCGTAGCCCAGAATACGATTGGTCTGCGCCGAGTAGACAATGCGATTGTCCTGCGCGTCCCACTCAAAGGTGCCCATCTGGCTGGCGTCCAGTGCCAGTCGCAGTTCGTGCTGTCGGGCATCCAGTCGCTTTTCAGCGGACTTCTTTTCGTCGATGTCCACCATCACGCCATCGAGTCGAATGGGATCACCCGTTTCGGCGTACGCAAATCGGGCGCGAATTTCGATCCAGTGGATCGACCCGTCCGGCCACACGATGCGTGTCTCCATGGCAATCGGGCGTCGACGCAGACGGCCGATGCCGAACACGCGCTCGATGCGGGGCAGGTCATCCGGGTAGGCCTGAGCCACGAACGACCGATAGGTGGGGGGCACGTCACCTGGCTTCTGGCCAAACAGGCGATAAAAGGAGTCCGACGCGTGTCCTTCATCCTGTGACGGGATCCACTCAAAGGTGCCCAGACGCCCGCCCTCCATCGCCAGAATGGAACGACGTTCCGTCAGCTCCAGCTCATGGATCTTATGCTGCAAAGCACGCTGGCTGGCGAACAGTTTTTCTTCGGTTTCCTTTCGCGCGGAAATATCGCGGGCGATGCCGCAAAACAGAATTTCATCACCAATCTCGTGAGCCGTCACACTCAGCTCCACGGGAAATCGAGAGCCATCACTGCGGATATTGATGGTCTCAAACACGGCAGACCCGTCGCGGAGAATCTGCTCCATGATGGCCCGTTTTGCTTCCGGCTCCAGACCGTCATCGATCTGATCCAGGGTCATCGATTCCAGCTGTTCCCGCGTGTATCCCAAAGACCGACAGGCCTGTTCATTGACATACACGATCTGCGGACCGCGATGCCAGAATATGGCATCGCGGCACTGATCGATGGTCAGCTGCGCGACGTCGCGACGGTGCTGGGAGTCAGGGGCATTCATGCTGTCATCCTAACACAGTTCCCGAACAACGCCTGAAAGAAAATCGGCAGGCCGCCCCAGTTGGGTGCCTGGACGCTGGTCAAAGCGTATGACATATTGCGGGGATGAGTCGTGCTTCAGAAATCTATCGGGCGTGTCACTGCTGCGGGCAGATTCAGAAACTGCCCCCGCTTCCGACCGGCGGCCGGGCCGTGTGTGTGCGGTGTCGAGCGGGCATCTCCGTACCGGGCTGTCGCCATCGCACGGCCAGTCGCACGGCGGCAGCAGCTGTTGCCGCGTTTATCCTGTTCTGGCCGGCTGTGCTTTGTCCCATCCTGAAAATCGAAAAGCTGGGGCATCAGCAGCAGTCCAGCATCCTCAGCGGCATCATCGAACTTCTGGCCCACGGCAACCTGCTGGTGGGCGGAGTAGTGCTGCTGTTCTCGATCATTTTTCCACTGGCCAAAATCGTACTGCTGCTGGAACTGAGTCTGCTTGAGTTTCTGCATCGCCGGCACAAAGCCTTTACGCTGCGTGTCATGGAGCACGTGGGCAAGTGGAGTATGATGGACGTCATGCTGCTCGCCTTTCTGGTGATGCTGGTCAAGCTCGGCAACCTTGTGGAATTTCATTTTGGGCCGGCCGTGGTGGCATTCATTGCGTGCGTGGCGATGAGCATGGTGGCTTCACTGAGCTTTGATCCGCATGCCATCTGGGAAGACGAATGAGCGAATCCGAAAAGACAAACAGCGATACTGCGGGTAATGGCACCACGGCAAAATCAGATGACACTGACGTACCCACTGCTGTGGCCGTCAGTGAGTCAACGGCCCCCGAGTTTCCGTCTGCCACAGTCAGCGAAGCAGCGCCCGGTCTGCTGTCAGCCTCCAAAATGTGGTGGGTCACGCTGGTCTGTCTGTTGCTGTCCATCGGACTGGTGTGGAGTTCGCTGCCGGAAACCGGCCAGCAGATCATCATCCATTTTCCCCAGGGGCATGGCCTGAAGGCTGGCGATGCGGTTCGCTTCCGCGGTATTGAAGTCGGACAGGTGACACGTGTGCGACTCAATGGTGATGTCAGTGGTGTGACCGTGTCTGTCAATCTGAAATCCGGACTGGGTGCCCTTGATCGGGAGGGGACACGGTTCTGGATTGTTCGTCCGCGTCTGAGCCTGACGGAAGTCAGCGGTCTGGAGACGGCCGTGGGGGCGAAATACATTGGCGTCAGTCCCGGTGATCCGGCGGGCGCGTTTCGCAGCGACTTCGAAGGTCTGGCCGCCGCGCCGCCCGATGAACTTGATCATGGCGGCCTGCAGGTCGTGCTTCGCAGTGACGATCGTCATGGCACGTCTCCTGGGGCGCCTGTCAGCTGGCGGGGGGTTACGGCTGGAAAAGTGCTGTCTGTGAATCTGTCGCCCGATGCCCGGCATGTGCACATTACGATTCGCATTGATCGGGCTTTTCGCAAGCTGGTTCGACCGTCGTCAAAATTCTGGGTCACCAGCGGGTTCGGCGTGGACATCGGCCTGACAGGTATGAAGCTCAACGCACAGTCGCTGGCCACCATTCTGGAAGGCGGAATCTCTTTTGCCACGCTGGCCGAAGGTGCGGACAATGGCGAAATCCGGGACGGTCACGTCTTTGCGCTGGCCGAATCACCCGAAAAAGAGTGGCTCAATGGTGATGCCACCATCCCGCTGATTGACTTTGCCCTGCCGGAAACCGTGCTGGTGAAGGGCACTCGGCAATCACGCGTGCTGGGCATTTCCCGCGACACACAGTTCACGCAAACCGGCCTGCTGGTGCGTGACCGGAATCGGACGCTGCTGCTGACCGCCGAACTGCCTCAGGTGGAAGACGCCGAAGAATTTGTCGCCGTTGAGCTTACGTCTCCGGGCATTGGCCGCATCGAACTGCCGACGACTGCCACCACGGACTGTCTGCAGCGTGCAGGCGTCGTGGGTGTGCCCGTACGGAGCGCATCGGCCGTCGTTCGTCTGCAGTCGCTGCGACGTCCCACCCAGGCCGAAGACTGCCTTGTGGTTCGCAGTGCCGTGGTGGACGGTGTGGCGATCCCCGTCATTCAAAACATCGATCTGGAGGAGATTGCCGTGCAGGAAGAGGGCTGGGTCGTCCATAGCGACTCTGTCGACTTCAGTGAGTGGCATGGTGCGCCCGTGATGGCCATGGAGGACGGGGTTGTCATCGGCATTCTGCTGACAGATTCGGGCAGTCCGCTGATTGCACTTCCCGCTGAGTGAGCCTGGTACACTGTCCGTGCCTGCAATCGACGATTGGGGGCGGGCGGATGGCGGACTGGAAACCGGTCCGGCCACGTGGTGTACTGACACCTTAGGAATCACGGATCCCTTTTTTGGTCCTGCTATATGTCATCGTCATCTTCCCCGGTTGAGCCTGTCGTTAGGCCGCCTGTCGTCAGCTCGCCTGCCAGGCGGCCGCGCGTGGATGCGATCGACGCTCTGCGTGGGCTGGTCATGGTGTTTATGTGTCTGGACCACACGCGCGAGTATTTTGGCAACCTGGGCGATAATCCGGAAAACCTTGAGACCACCACCCCCATTCTGTTTTTCACCCGCTGGATCACGCACTACTGCGCGCCGACGTTCGTGTTTCTGGCCGGACTGGGGGCCTGGATGTATGGCCGCCGTGTGGCGGACCGCGGTCAGCTCTCGCAGTTTTTGTGGACGCGCGGCCTGTGGCTGGTGTTCCTCGAATTCACGGTGGTCTATTTTGGCTGGGCGTTTTCGGTACGCACGCTGCCTTTGATGTTTATCGTGATTGCTGTGATTGGCACCTCCATGATTGTGCTGTCGCTGTTGATTTACCTTCCCTACCGCGTCCTGGCGGGACTGAGCCTGGCGATCATTGGTCTGCACAACATGCTCGATGCGGTCACGCCCGATCAACTGGGTGCATTCGCTCCGCTGTGGGTGTTTCTGCACGAAGGGGGCATGGTCTACAAAGAGAGCTTTGTTGTCGGCTACCCGCTGCTGCCCTGGGTGGGCGTAATCGGGGCGGGCTATTGCTTTGGTCCGGTGATGGAACTGCGGCGGCCCCGACGTCGGGCCGTCTGCCTCGCCGTGGGGGCAGGCTGCACGCTCGCTTTTTTGCTGCTGCGTTATGCGGGCTTTTACGGCGACCCGTCGCCCCGTGTTTACACCAGCGATGACACGATCAACGTCCTGTCATTTCTTCGATGCACGAAGTATCCCCCGTCGCTGCTGTATCTGCTGATGACTCTGGGGCCCGCACTGATCACGCTCAGTCTGCTGGATCGCGAGACGTCCGACCGTCCCGTGGCCTGGTCACCGCGCGGCATTCTGCTGACGTTCGGTCGGGTGCCCCTGTTTTACTACGTGGTGCACCTGTATCTGATCCACGCGGCTTCCATGCTCACGTATCGTGTGCTCCGGGGGCTGGAGATCTCACCGTTAGTCGATTATTCCGCCACCACGATTGCCGGTGAGCAGATGCCGGACGCTTATGGGTTTTCTCTGCCGGCCGTGTATGCCGCCTGGGCGTGCATGCTGTTGATTCTGTGGCCGCTGTGTGCGTGGTATGGCAACATCAAACGCGGCAGAAGTCACTGGATCTGGAGTTATCTGTAACTGAGGTCATTGTGCCTGCGCGATGAACGCGGCAACGCGGGGCAGAACGGGTGCCGTTCTGCCAGTAGGTGTCTGGGGCGCACAAAAAAGCCGTGTGTCGCACACCGACACACGGCAGAAGGTGATCTGACGGGCAACGATTAGTTGTGTGCGATTTCACGATCGTTCTGCTGGTGGAAACGGCGTTCGGAAACGCTGTACGAATCTTTGGAGTTGCCCGTGTAGGCGACAATCAATTCGGCCAGCAGTCCCAGACTCATGGCCTGTCCGCCCAGCAGCGTGGAAGCAATGCTGTACGCCAGCAGCGGTCGATCGCCGATCGGTTCAGCCGTCATAAACGGCGTCAGATTCATCACCCCCCACAGCAGCGACAGGTAGCCCAGGCCCGCCATACCGATGCCGAAAAAGAACAGTCCCACAGCGCCCAGCGCGTGCTGCGGACGTCGTCCAAAACTGATCAGGAAGGTGACCGTCAGCAGGTCCAGCAGTCCTCTGAGAAAACGCCGCACGCCATATTTGGATTCTCCATGCTGTCGCGAGCGATGGTGTACGGGCATTTCCGTCACCTTGAACCCGCGAGCAAAGGCCAGCACGGGAATAAAGCGGTGCAGTTCGCCGTAGATATTGATCTCCGCGGCGACCTCCGCTTTGAACATTTTCAGTCCACAGTTGTGATCGTGAAGTGTCAGTCCCGTCATGCGGCTAACCATCCAGTTGAAGACGCGACTGGGGTACACCTTGTGCCAGGGATCCAGTCGTCGCTTTTTCCAGCCGTTGACGACATCGTGGCCCTGTTCGATCAGTTTCAGCATCTCCGGGATTTCGGCCGGGTCATCCTGCAGGTCCGCGTCCATCATCAGAATCAGTTCGCCGTCCGCCGCTCTCATGCCGGCTGTGAGCGCGGCGGCCTTGCCAAAGTTGCGGCGAAATCGAATGCCGCTGATGCGACCATCGCGTGCAATCAAATTGGAGATCACCTGCCAGGACGCATCCGTGGAGCCGTCGTCGATGAAGATCAGTTCAAAGGAATCCACCGCCTTTTCGGCAACGGCCACGATTTCGCTCCAGAGCTGATCGAGGCTGTCTTCTTCATTCATGACGGGAACAATGATGGAGAGCGCGGGCGCAGACATGCTGGTTCCTTTCGCGAAGGGCTGGGCGGGTGGCTCTGATCTCGTGGTGGAGAGCAGGGCTCAGTCAGCCGCCAGAGGAGGGAGGGTACGGCAGAGACGCATAATGGTGGTGGGAAGGTGGTGGCTGCGTCGGTGACGACGCCTGCCACGAGGACCTTCATGCTACCGCAATCTGTTTGCTTATGTCACTTTTTTCTTACGAACAGCCGATTTTGCAGCGGCCTGGCCCTTCGCAGCGGCTTGCTGACCGGTCGCTTCCGCTCGACCGGTGGGGCGTGCGGCACCGCGTTCCCGCAGGGCCTCCCCGGAAATCAGGTGCACCAGTTCCTGGCCCAGGCGGTCCATTTCCATGACAAGTGCGTCGATGCGACCGGCCAGATACATGTAGGTAATCAGTGCGGGAATCGCGATAAACAGCCCAATGGCGGTTGTCAGCAGAGCCATCGCAATACCGCGGGCCAGTTGTTCGGCCTGTCCCATGGCGTTGCTCTGGGCAATGTCGTTGAACGCGCGAATCATCCCGATCACCGTACCCAGCAGGCCGATCAGTGGGCTGATCGTGGCCACGCCGTTCAGCACACGCAGACGCTTTTTCAACAGACTGATCTGTCGTTCGCCACCGTCTATCACGGCCTGCTCAATTTCTACACTGGGTTTGCCCCACTTGCGAACGCCGTGCAGAAACACGTCTGACGTGGGACTGCCATCCTGCTGGCAAACGGCTATCGCACTGGCCTTGTCCATTCTTCCCGAACGCAGGTGCTGTAGGAATCGATCCACGAATGGCCGGGGAATCACGCGCCGCCGACGCAGTAGTACCAGGCGTTCAATGCCGCACCAAAGTGCCACGATGGAGGCGAATCCAAATGCGATCGCGAACGGCCAGCCGACCGCATTGACGATTTCCTGAGGTGAACCGGGGATGGCTGAACCACCTCCCGTTCCCGATGGACGCACATCATCACGGCGGGATTCGGGTGGCTGTGCCGAACCGGAGGACGGCAGAGTGCCGTTCGTTGACGGTTCTGTCGGTGATCCCGTTTCGTCACCATCAGTGGCCTGGGCCAGGGTGACGCCTGTCATGAATACCCAAGCGAGCAGCAGCATGCCGCAGGCTGTTACGAGACGCAGGGTGGAAACCTGGGAATGGGGCAAAAGCATGAAACTGTGTTCCACCGGTAACGAATCAGTTGGTTGGCATCGGGGTATCAGATGTCGATGACAGGGGTTGTTGCGATCGCCTGCTGGCCCGATGGCTGACACAACAAGGTGATGGGATCGGCCGGCCGCACAAGGGGCCCGCTCACCGCATCGCTGGATCGGCCGATTGTAGCACATACCACCTCAGTGACTGATGCTCGCTGTCAGAATTGGGGCAGTTTGGCCCATCCTGCGCTACGCTCCGCCAGGCAGTTCTTTCAGACGGGCACGCGCCCGCTCGGCCATGGCGGAGTCGGGGAACTCCGTGATGACATCATTCAGGCTCTTTTTGGCCGCCCGCTGATTGCCCAGTTCCTCTTCGCACAGTGCGGCCTGGAACAGGGCGGGCGCCCGCCAGTCATCATATGCGTAGTTTATGTAAACTCGGAGGTATTCCCGCAGTGCCGTTTTGGTGTCCTGCTGCAGCAAATACGTTTCGGCAATCAGGAACTGGCTTTTTGCCGCAGTCTTCGTGCCGCGACTGACTTCGTCTTTAGTAACCCGCAACAGATAATCGCGCGACTTTTCAAAATTCGGGGCCGCCTGATTCTTCCACCGCAGTCCCTGCACCAGATTCAGCTGAAAGCGAAATCGAGAATCGGCACTGCGCTGCTCAAACTCCTGTTCAATGGTGTCGATGCGATCGTACTCTTTTTGCGCCAGCGCGATTTCGGCGGCCAGAATCCACACCCGATCACCCCATTTTTCGGCCGTGATGCTGCCATCCTCAATGCCGCTCTTCAATCGCGTGACCAGTTCGGACGCCTCTTCCAAATCGTTGGTGTTGAGCAGCGCTTCGGCCCGAAACAGATCCACCTGGCGTCCCGCCGTGCTGTCCGCAAACAGCGATTGAAATCGAGAGGACAGGGTTAGCACGTCATCCCACTGCGCTCGAGCGGAAAGAATGTCGATCATGTTGGTCAGCGCAATCTCCCGCACACTGTCTGACGTGTCGCTGTCTTCATCGAGGATGCGGAACTGCTGCAGCGCCTGCTCCAGCTGCCCACCCACCATGGCACTTTCCGCCAGGGACAAACGGGCGTTGGGGGCAAACGCACTGTCGGGAAACTGATCCACAATCTGCCGGTGAATTTCATCCGCGCGTTTGTAGTCCTGGGCCTGATAGTGAGCGGCCGCCCATTCATCCCACGTAGCATCAATCTGCTCCCGCTTTGCGAAGGCCGCTGTAATGCGGGCGTACATCCTGTCGGCCAGATCACGCTGGCCTTCGGTTACCTGCAGGCGGGCGTACGCAATGCCGGCATCAAACGCCCAGCGGGCATCAGCGATGCTGTTGTCTTTGGTGACAGCCGCCTCCAGACGATCAAACAGCGCCTTGTAGGTGTCAGCCGCGAGCTGAGTGCTGTCCGCTTCCTGGGCGCAGAAGCCCGTCATGTAGGTGGACTCAGCGGCGTGTGGGGAATCGCTGAAATCTCTGGCCAGACGACCAAACGCATTTCCGGCCGATTCGTAGTCATTCAGTTCAAAGCGACTCCAGGCGAATCCCGCCAGACCGGACTCCTGCACTTTTTGATCCTGTTTGTACTTCGACGCCAGCACATACAGACTCGACGCCTCGGCGTACTTCTTGTGGCCCCACGCGGATTCGGCAGACAGCAAAACGGCCCGCCACGTCTGTGGGTGTTCCGGATGCTGGGTACGCAGCTCTTCAACGCACGTACGCGTGTCGTCAAATTTCTGCTGTCTCGCACAGGCGACCGCTTTGGTGGCCATCGCATCGATCCGCTCGGCCCCAGCGGCCTCCCGTGCCAGGTACTCGTTCGCCAGTGACTCGGCTTCGGCGTACTGTTTCAGTTCCAGATGACTGACGGCCGCCAGTGAGATGGCCTGTCCCACGCCGTCCGACGTCGCCTTGAGGAACGCCGCTTCGCTGTCTTTAAACGTGCGGACCACATCCTCGTACTGCTCGTCGCGGTGCAGGGCGCGAATCAAATGATACTGACACAGTGTCTTTTGGGTGGCCGTCAGCTGGGTGGAGGCGACGGCCTGCCGCAGCACCGCGACCGCGTCCGCCGCTTTGTCTTCAATCAGCAGGATGCGACCGGTGAGCAGCTGCAGCAGCGGGCTGTCCGAATACGACGGGTAGTCGGTCTCCAGACGGGCCAGCAGCGAGCGGGCTTCTTTCAGCTGACGCAGTTCCATCCGTGTTTCTGCCGCGTTGAGCAGGGCGTCGGCCGCCTGTTCCGAACGCGGCCAGCGATCCGCCAGATCGAGAAACATGGAGGCGGCCTGTGTTTTGTTGTTGTCCAGGCGTTCCAGCTCAGCCCGCTGGAACAGAATTCCGGCCGCCTCGGGAGAGTTGCCAGCCGCCGCAAAGGCCGTCTTCAGTTCGGTCCTTGCTTCATCCAGCTGTCCCAGTTGCCGCAGACACAGCCCGCGCAGGATGCGGACTTCATTCACTTTGGGGTGCTGGTCGGGCACCGGCTGCAGTCGGTCGATGGCCGCCTGATAGTTCTGCAGTGAGTACTGCGCGGCGGCTGACTGCAGTGTGGCGGAAATGGCAATGTTCTCTTTGGGGAATCCGGTGACGATGCGATCGTAGTATTGGGACGCTTTGGCAAACTGACTTTTCTGGAAGTAGATTGTGCCGATGTGCGCCAGCGAGCGGGCGGAGAAAACGCCGAAATCTCCGTCGGCCAGTTTTTCGAACGCCGCGATGGCCTCGTTATCGCGGTCCTGAAGTTCCATGGTCAGCGCCAGTTCAAACCGCGCTTCGGGAACGATCTGTGGGTCTGTGGTGGAGGACAGCAGGTCCGTCAGCAGCGCTTCGGCTTTGGCATACTGTTTGACGCGAGCGTGACTTTCAGCACAGAACAGCTGGCCCCATGGTACCAGTTTGTCAGACTTGTGACGTTCCAGGTAGGTGGTCAGTTCTGTGATGGCGGATCGGTAGTCGCGCGCGTAGAAACTGGACTCCCCGATGCGATAGCGAGCGGACGCCAGGTGCGGGCTGTTTGGATTTTCGCTGACAAAGCGGATCAGTTCTTTGTGAGCCGCCGGGTAGTTTTCGAGTGAATGCAGGCTCAAACCAAAATACAGGCGCGCCAGTGGCGCGCGGGTGTGCTGCGGATACTGCCGCAGAAAACCGGAAAACGTATCGGCCGCCTGCTCGTAACGTCCTTTGCGGTACAGTCCCACGCCAAGGCTGAATTCGTCCGCCGCGTCATCGGCCACCAGTGTGACCGGGGTCAATAGAAGCAGGCAGATCGTCAGGGGGACGATCTTTAAAAGTGCAGTTTGCATGTGGATGGCTGGCTGTGAAAGGCTTTGTGCAGACCGAGAAAGACGGACAGGAAGCGAACGCCAACGCGTCAGCGAAAGGGCGTCAGCGCGTGTCCCGGATTCACCAGAGATGTGCCATGGAGTTCTGGCCCCGTGCCGATTCTTGATGTTTCCCTGTCCTCGCGATCTGCAGTCCGTGACGATTGGCCTCCCTGCACGGTAGCGCTGATCGGCCCTGATCAGCCGCGCTGTCGCTGGCGCGATTCTTTCGTCGCCGGGACCCGCATTCTACCGTTGAGCCAGCGCGATCCGAAGTCTTTCATGAAGTTTGTCCGGCGGTTCCCTCCTCAATTCGTTCTTTCTCCCGCAAGTGATGAATTGCGATGTGGCGCAAGACGGTCACTGGCCACCTTTTTGCCGCCGCTTTGCGGGCTTCGCTGGTGTTTTCCGGTGATTCTTGAGAACCTGCAGACACTTGGAGGAAGCCGAGTGACGCCCTTTGGAAGTTGCCTGCAGCCTCGGCCGAGTTTGTCGAATTCATCCAGAACTCCTGATTTATCCCTGGGCAACGCTGCCCCGCCCAACTGTTGCCAGGAGACTTCGTTTTGCCGACGGACGGTCTGTTTGCCGATCAGTCCCGCGTGTTGCGCTGCTGGTGGTGTCAGGGGCATGACGACTACGTGGCCTACCACGATGACGAATGGGGAATTCCCGTCGATTGCGACCAGCGTCTGTTCGAGAAGGTGTGCCTGGAAGGCTTTCAGTCCGGGTTAAGCTGGCTGATCATTCTGAGAAAGCGAGACAATTTTCGCGCGGCGTTTCGGCAGTTTGACTTCCATCAGGTGGCCCGCTTTCAGCCATCAGACATCGAATGTCTGATGCAGGATGCCGGAATTGTCCGCAATCGCCGCAAGATCGAAGCCACCGTGCACAATGCCGCACGAGCCATTGAAATGCAGCGGGAGTACGGTTCGCTGGCGGGTTGGTTCTGGCGATTCGAACCTGACGATCTGCCCCGGCTCGAATCCTGCGAGGATGCCAGACAGCGCACCACCTGTTCCCAGGCCGTCGAACTGTCAAAGGCGCTAAAGCGGCGTGGCTGGAAATTTGTGGGACCCACGACCGCCTACGCGTTCATGCAGGCGATGGGGATGGTGAATGACCATTTGACCGGCTGCAGTCGCTATGGAGTTGTGGAGAATTTCCGCCTGGCGTTTTCCCGGCCCACGTGACTGTGCGACCGGCCCGGCGATTCGCAGAGCCGCGATGTTCATGGTTGACGGGTCTCTTGGTACCACGGCTCTTCACACAAACAGTCGGTTGGGTAGACACGGCAAAGTTTGCGGGTCGGGTCGTGTGGCTTCGACGCCCTGACCGCCCTGCACGTGTTACCACAAAACTGCGTCACGAATCGTAAGTGCCAGCTGTTCGGAACACACACATTGCGCGGCGCCAGGCAGATCGCTTCACCCGATAGAAGTGATCGGCCGATTTCTCCGATGGGCAATACCACCTAGGGATTCATTGCCGAATTACGGTTCGGCCACAGGCGCAGGAAACGCGTGTGGAAATTTCAGTGGTCTGAGTACGGAGACCCGGATGGAAAATTCCCTCAACACACTGCGATCGCCGCCTTTTGTGCTGCGACTGTGTCTGCTGCTGCTGACGACAACTGTCAGCGCTCAGGATCGTGAACGCTATCAGCCACGCGCTCCTCTGCCGGCTCCCTGCCGCCCTGTGCTGCCAGCTGTGCCTATGCCCGTCGATCATGGCACCGATCAGGTGCTGGTGCCCGAGATCCGTGGCATCTGGGTGATTGATCATCCGTCGGCCGTTCGTGATCCGCTGGCCGCTTTCGATGGCGTCAAAATTGATCCCGCCGGTGATCTGTCACTCGCCGTGGAAAATGCCGCTTTTCCGCAGGTCCTTCAGCCCTATCTCGGCCAGCCGATCACAACGTCCCGGCTGCATCGAATGGCGACAGACATCATCCGCTTTTACCGCCGATGCGGGCACCCCGTCGTGGATGTCAGCATGCCGCCAAGTCAGGACATTACCGACGGCATGGTACAGGTGGTGGTGCGCGAAGGTGCCGTGGGTCGCGTCCGCGCGACGGGGGGATGCTGGACAGACATTCGTCGATTGCCGCAGCAGTCGTGGCTGCGGCATGGTCAGAAAATCGAGCCTCCCACCCTCTCCGACGATCTGGAGTGGCTCAATCGTAATCCTTTTCGTGACGTCCGCGCGGCATTTGCTCCGGGGGCCGAGGAGGGAACGACTGATATCGTGTTTCAGGTACGCGATCGCCGACCGATGCGTGCGTTTGCTGGCTACGAAGACCACGGCACCCGCATCACGGGGCTGGAACGTATCAAAGCGGGATTCGTGTGGACGAACTCGGCCGATCATCTTGTGAGCTATCAGTATTCTGCCGATGCGCCACTGTCGGGACGACTCGACGTGCACTCGCTGGAGTATCGGATCCCGTTTTTTGAGACCCGCGACACGCTGTCTGTTTATGGCAGCTGGGGCCGGACCGACACGACATTTGACACCGCCGCAGGCCGCACCACACGCACGGGAGATGCGTGGCAGGTATCCGTGCGGTATCTGCACGATCTGTTCTGTGGTGGTGGTCACAACGATGAATTTCACTTCGGCCTGGATCTCAAAGGGGCCGACACGTTTGCCGAATTCGGAATTCCGTCTCTGTCACAGACACCGGGGGCCGACATTCACATTGTGCAGCTGAATGCCGGCTGGCTGAGCGAGCAGCGGTACTGTGATGGCATCACTCGTTATGGCGTGGATCTCTTTGGCAGTCCTGGGGGTCTGCTGAACAACAACCACGCGCGGGATTTCAAACAGGTTCGCAATCACACGCGGGCGACTTACGCCTATGCTCGCGGATTCTGGGAAGAGTCGTATCATGTCAGTCCCCGCAGCGAACTGCTGTTTCGGCTGACCGGCCAGCTGTCCACATCGCGGCTGCTGGCAACGGAGCAACTCGGGTTGGGTGGCTACCAGAGCGTTCGCGGCTATGACAACCGCAGCATCAACGGTGACAACGGCTACGTTCTGAATCTGGAGTATCGCACGCGCCCGATTCAGGGCTGCGTGCACAATCAGCCGTCGTCGCTGACGCTGCTGGCCTTTGCGGATCTGGGCCAGCACCTGAACTGGGGCAGCAATACCACGTTGCCCTATGACGACGGTGACCTGCTGGCCGGCGCCGGACTGGGGCTGCGCTACACGGTGGGATCCCGTGTGGATGTTCGCTGCGATTACGGGTTGCCGCTGACGGACGTGGGCGGCGTACGTCGCAACACCAGCGGGCGGCTGCATCTGGGGGCCACCGTTTCCTTTTGATTCAGCGGATTCTCGATCAGACGTGTCTGTTGTTCGGCCAATCCCGCAGCGACCGCTGTGCAGGCGCACATGTGAAGTCGGGAAAAACGGACGAATGGCGGTTCCCGTGCTCTTCGTTCGTTGTGACGGGCGGTGGCGTCCGCGTACCGTTTGCCATCACTCATCGCCCCGGATCGAGGGGCCCTGTCAATGCTCCTGGAATCGTCTCCATGAAGAACGTGCTTTCACTGTCTCTGATTTTGCTCCTGTTCGGCTGCGGTGAGACGCAGGACATCCCGGTTGGCGATCCCGATGACCCCGTTGTGGCGGTCAGTGTGAACGATCCGGAGATGGCGGCCGCCGAAGCGGAAGCTCAGCGAACACTGGATGACTTCATCAGCGCATTAGAGACGCCCGCGCCCGGCCAGTCGCAGTTCGGTGTCAAATACTGCTTCACCGAAGGCAGCGAGGCCGAACATATGTGGATCTCGGATTTGACGTACAGCGACGGGCAGTTCTCCGGTCGCCTTGGCAACATACCGGCCGTCCTGACACAGATCAAAGAGGGCGATCCGGTCAGTGTTCCCCGCGCAGCCGTGGAAGACTGGCTTTATTTTGACGGGGAGGACCTCGTGGGAGGCTTCACCGTCAAGGTGCTGATGGGCCGCGAGTAATGGGGCCGAGTTCAGCGTTTGATCTGAGCGATGATGAACGGGCACTCGATGGCAGCCCCCATACTCACTGGACGCCGGCTTCAATCAGTTCCTGCACGCGGGCGACCGCTGACTCCAGCGGCACCTTTGTGGCTTCGCTGTCGGTTCGCAGCTTGATTTCCGCGTTGCCCTCTTTCAGCCCCTTTCCGCCGACGACCACCCGCACAGGCAGGCCGATCAGGTCCGCATCTTTGAACTTGAAACCGGGACGCTGGTCGCGGTCATCCATCAGGACGTCAACGCCGGCGGCCGTCAGCTCGTTGTAAATCTTTTCGGCGGCCGCCATCACATCAGCGTCCTTCACGTTCAGAGGAATCAGCTCCACTGTGTAAGGTGCGACCGACATCGGCCAGATGATTCCGCCATCGTCGTGGCATGTTTCCACAATGGAGGCCACCACACGGCTGACGCCAATGCCATAGCACCCCATGATGATGGGGTGCTTCTTCTCTTCACTGTCCAGGAAGCTGGCGTCCAGAGACTGGCTGTACTTCGTGCCCAGCTTGAACACATGGCCAATCTCGATGCCATGCACTATTTCCAGCGAGGACTCGCAGCGAGGGCAGGGGTCTTCGGCCGCCGCATTGCGCAGATCAAACGTCTCCGTCAGTTCAAAATGCGTGCCAGGGATCACGCCCGTCAGGTGGACGTCTTTTTCGTTGGCGCCGGTGACCGCCGCGGCGATGGCCCCTACATCGTGGTCTGCGATGTAATCGCACGAAATCCCCACCGGCCCCGCAAAGCCGACCGGTGCGCCCGTCACTCGCTCGATGGTGGCTTCGTCTGCCAGGCTGACATCCGTTCCGTTCAACGCGCGGCGAATTTTGCCTTCGTTGGCTTCATGGTCGCCCCGCAGCAGCACGGCGACCGGCTTCTCGTCCACGATGTAGATTAGCGTCTTGATAAATATGTTGGCCGGCGCTTTGAGCATCTGACTGACGTCATCGATACTGCCGGCGTTCGGCGTGTCCACTTTTTGCGGTGCGTCTGCATCGGGCACAGCTGCTGGCAGCGCCTGAGATCTTCCCGTGTCCGCGCGTTCCTGATTGGCCGCGTAGCCGCAGGCGCCACAGCGAACCACATAGTCCTCACCGTTGTCGGCGGGCGCCATAAACTCGTGCGAGGCATCACCGCCGATGGGGCCGCTTTCGGCCTCCACGGGAATGTACTCCAGTCCGCAGCGTTCGAAGATGCGGCAGTAGGCGTTGTACATCGCGTCATACGCGTCGTTGAGCTGCTCCACCGAAGTGGAAAAACTGTAAGCGTCTTTCATCAGAAATTCGCTGGTACGCAGAACGCCAAACCGAGGCCGCTCTTCGTTACGGAACTTGGTTTGAATCTGGTACAGCGTGATGGGCAGCTGCTTGTAGGTTTTGATTTCGCGGGAAATCAGATCGGTAATAACTTCTTCGTGGGTGGGACCCAGCGCGAAATGCAGCTGACGATCGCCGCGGCGGGTTTCAAAGTTGAACAGCACGTTGCCAAACGCTTCGCGACGACCAGTCCGCTCGAACAGCTCGATTGGCTGAATGGCGGGCATAAACAGTTCGACGGCACCCGCACGGTCCATCTCCTGACGGACGATTTCCGACACCTTGCGGATGACGCGGTATCCCAGCGGCATAAACGTGTAAGCGCCGGCCATCAGCTGACGGATCAGTCCGGCCCGGAGCATCAGCTGGTGACTGGGCACTTCGGCGTCTGAAGGAACTTCCTTCATCGTGGGAATGAATGTCTTTGTCCAGCGCATATCGGTTCAACCGGTGTTGTCAGGGTGTGAGACCAACGGTGTGAGAAATGTCAGTCGTGGGTGCGGATCGTAACGCAGATTTCACAGGAGGCAACGGCTGCCAAAGCAGGAATAGCTTGAGTCGCCAATCCCGAGCGATACGATGTCTGCCGACTGTTGTCCCCGTCCAAGATCACCCTGGGCCGACCGCCCTGCCGGTTCTGCCCTTCAGCTGTCTGCGGAAGAACGTTCGGTGTCTGCTCCCGAAAAGATTCTGTTTGTTACCGGAAAACTGTCGGTTGCCAGCCTGCGGGAAGTCGTGGAGCCGATCGCCGCCCGGCTGGGATTTTCGTTTGAGGTTGCCGTGCCCGGCGTTCAGGTGGCCGCGCTGCTGCACACCGGCCTGTTGCGCAGCCGGCTGAAGATCGATGCAGAAATTGACCGGGTGATCGTCCCTGGCTGGGTGCAGGGTGATCTGGAGGAACTCGCAGAGTACTTCGGTCGCCCGTTCGATCGGGGGCCCAAAGATCTGCATGACCTGCCCGAATACTTTGGCCTGGGCAAACGGAAAAAAGCGGCACTGGATCGCTACTCCATTGAGATCATCGGAGAAATCAATCACGCCACGCGAATGCCGCTGGAAGCCGTGATTTCATCGGCGCAGTCGATGGCGGCTGCCGGCGCCAATGTCATTGACGTGGGCTGCGTTCCCGGAGAGAGCTGCGACCGCGTCGGGGAAATCGTGGCCGAACTGCGGCAGTGTGATCTGCGCGTCTCTGTGGACAGCTTCGACCAGCAGGAAGTCCGGCAGGCTGTGTCGGCCGGAGCGGAACTGATTCTGTCGTGCAATCACTCCAATCTGGACTGGGTGACAAAGCTGGGCACGGAAGTGGTGGTCATTCCCGATACGCCGTCTGATCAGGAGTCTCTCGATCGACTGATCGACAGCGTCTCGGCGGCCGGCATCCCATTTCGCATTGATCCGATTATCGAGCCGATTGGCATGGGGTTCACTCGCTCGCTGGAGCGGTATATGACGATGAGGCGTCGCTATCCGCAGCTGGCCATGATGATGGGTGTGGGCAATGTGACGGAACTGACGGAAGTCGATTCGGCCGGCGTGAACATGCTGCTGGCCGCCATCTGTGAAGAACTGGGCATTCAGAGCGTGCTGACCACGCAGGTCATTAACTGGTGCCGCACGGCAGTGGCCGAATTCGACGTGGCGCGGCGGCTGGTGCACTATGCCGTGACCAATCAGGTGATCCCCAAACACATCAATTCCTCGCTGACGATGCTGCGCGATTCGCGGCTGAATCAGCAGACGGACAACGCGCTGAACTCTCTGGCCGATGCTTTGACCGATGCCAATTTTCGCATTTTCGCCGAAGCCTCGGGACTGCATCTGATGAATCGCGGGCGGCACGTTTCGGGTGAAAATCCGTTTGATGTGTTTGCCGAAGTTCTGCAGGAGCAGTCGGTCGACGCGGGGCATGCGTTTTATCTGGGTTACGAAATGGCGCGGGCGGAAGTGTGTCGCCTTTTGGGCAAGCAGTATCGGCAGGATGAGCCCATCGATTTTGGCGTGGCCGGGCAGTTACCAGGGTCTGCGTCTGTGCATCATGACCTGCCCTGATCGGGTGAGCGTTTTGGGGGGGCGGTGACGGATTCGCCCCGGAGGGCGTTCCGCGCGGATGAGACGGATCCTGGCTTGACATCGTTTTTCAATGCAACCAGCCGGGCGCTGGACTCTGGTCTGTGATCGACTACAACCGCGTGCTCGCCGGTTCCGGCAATCTGATATCTCCGTCAGGTGCGATCCTGCCAGGTGGAATCTTGTTACCCGCACTTCACATCGAGTCCATTGAACCTGCTGACGCTGGCGAAATGGTCGGCACAGTCGACATTGCCGATGTCGTCCGTCGTTTCGCTCACGAGCGCTGTTTAATCGTGCTCGAAAGCGCGGCCCACATCCGCGATCAGGACGCCCGCTATTCTTTTTTGACGGCCGATCCGGTCGACGTGATCCGCGTGGACCAGGCGGTCTCTGGCGAGGATCCTTTCACGCGACTGCGTCAGGCACAGCAACGGTGGCCGACCGTGGAATCGCCCGTGCCGTTTTGTGGTGGTCTGGCTGGCCTGATGAGTTATGAACTGGGACATGCGTTTGAGCGGCTCCCTGAAGCCGGACAGGACACGTTTAGAACGCCCGCACTGCTGGCAGGACTGTTTGACTGGACCATTGTCTGGGATCATGTGGACAACTCCGTGCGGCTGTGCGTGCTCCGGCTGGATGGTGACAGTGCTGAGGCTGTGGCCCGACAGCAGCAGCGGCTCACCTGGCTGCGGGAGCGGCTCGCGCGAAAGCCAGTCGCGGAAGCGGTCGGACCTTGCGCCGGCGTCACGTCGGATGTCCGCAGCACGGCCGAACAGAGTGGCCCAAACTCAGGGCTGCTCGCCGAGCATCGCCTGCCCGCAGCGGCCGATGTCAGGTCGTGCTTCACCAGCGAGGCGTACCAGCAGGCGGTCGAGCGGGTGATCGATTACATTCGCGCGGGCGACATTTTTCAGGCCAACTTAGCGCAGCAGATGACGGCTCCGTGGGATGAGGGTCCGTTTTCTTTGTACCGGCGGATTCGCGAACACAATCCGGCGCCGTTTTGTGGCTGGCTGAAGACCGATCAGTTTTCCGTCATCAGCGCATCGCCGGAGCGTTTTTTGCGCGTGACAGCGTCCGGGCACGTGGAGACGCGACCGATCAAGGGCACGCGTCGGCGTCATCGCTCTCCGATTGCCGATTTGTTTACCGGCGATGAGCTGTCAGCCAGCGAGAAAGATCGGGCGGAAAATGTGATGATCGTGGACCTGCTTCGCAATGACCTGTCCCGCGTCTGTCGACCCGGATCGGTGAAGGTCACCGGGGTTTGTGAGATCGAAGTGTTCGAAACCGTACAGCACCTGGTGTCCACGGTGGTGGGTCAGCTGGGCGAGGGGCGTGACGTCTGGGATCTGTGTGCCGCGGCGATTCCCGGCGGTTCCATTACCGGTGCCCCCAAAATTCGCGCGATGGAAATCATCGCCGAACTGGAACCGATCGCTCGCGGCGCCTACTGCGGCAATCTGTTTTATCTGGGTGCAGCGGGTGAATTCGACAGCAGCATTCTGATACGTACGTTCACGCTGCAGGATGGCGTGGTGCAGTTTCCCGTCGGCGGCGGAATTGTGGCGGATTCGCAGCCGACGGATGAGTATCAGGAGACACTGCATAAGGCGGCCGGCATGCTCAAAGCGCTGCAGCATCCTGCGGAGTCTGACGGAAACCTTCGCTAACCCGAACAACCGGTATAGTCCTCGGTGTTTGCCCGTCCCGATGCAGGCTGAGATTTCGCCCGGGATTCCTCGGAGTGCTCCGTCATGAACGACCATTTCATGACGTCAGAGTTCCGATAGACCACATGGGGGCACCAGCGTTTTTTCGGTGCGCTGCTGCGGGCGCCCGGCCGACGAAAAACAGGGCTCGCCTGCGGCGATGTGATCCGGTCCACCCGGTCTTTTCTGGACTTCCTCTGCAAACGGAATCTGCTCATGCTGAAGTTTCACATTGCTGCTGTTCTGGCTCTTGTCAGCATGACCACCGTGCAGGCCGGCGAAGGCTGGTACGAGTCGTTTGAAGAAGCGCAGTCTGCCGCCGCCGCCAACGACGTCCCGCTGCTGATTCACTTTCACGCCTCGTGGTGTGGCCCCTGTCGGCAAATGGAAAGTCAGGTGCTCTCACGCGCCCAGGTGCAGGGCGCACTGCGTCGCGGACTGGCGGCCGTGGAAGTGGATGTGTCACAGCATCCCGACATTGCTCAGCAGTATGGCGCAACGACGGTGCCCCGTGACGTCGTTGTCATGCCTGACGGTTCTTCCCGCACACTGAACGTGGGCTTCAAATCTGTATCCGGTTACATGGGTTTGCTGCAGGGCATTGCTCAGGTCAAAAAACCGGTTCAGCAAACGGTCTCCAGTACAAGCATTGTGGGCCTGGAAGGCTTTTGTCCCGTGAAGCTGCTGGCCGATCGCAAGTGGGTTTCGGGCAGTGAAAAACTGAAAGAGACTTACCGCGGCGTCACGTACTATCTGAGCAGCCAGGAAGCGCTGGAGACATTTCGGAAAGATCCCCGTCGTTACTCTCCACAGAACCTGGGCTGTGATCCTGTGGTCCTGCTGAAGGATCAGAAAGCCGTGACTGGCAAAATCAAATACGGTGCCTTCTTTGACAATCAGCTGTTCCTGTTTGACAGCTTTGAGAACCGCAAGGCCTTCAAGCAAACACCGTTGAAGTTCACTCGCATACAGCACGCCATCAAGGTGGATGAACTGGCCGGGCAGCGATTCAACTAAGTTCAGAAAGCGGACCAGGCATCGTGCGGGAAGCAGGCCGGCCGTCATCTGATGAGACCTTCCGGGGTGTTCGGAATTTTTGACAAATCCCCGTAAAATGTGGCGTTCGATCTTCCAGAGATCGATTGACACGGCAAACTATTGAGTTAATACTAGTTTGGTTGGCCCGGAACTCGCCGAGACGGCACCGGGCAACATCTGGTCAATCTTCGCGTATTGCGGAGCCGCTCTGTCCGAGCTGACTCCACCTGCTGACGACTTCCCCAGGCTGTTCGGTGCCTCAAATACCGGAAGGTGACTGTCTGTCTGCGTTTTTTGTGCGCTTCAGACGGCAACCAGTTGAGTCGGGAAGTTTTGTCACAACCTGTTTCAGGGATGCGACTGTCTGCTGATTTGCCCCGTCGTGGCAATTCAGACGCCTCGGGATTGGAACCGAGTGACATGAATCCCTTTTTTCTCCCGTAGAGGGTTCGCTCATCGAAGCCAAACAGGCTCGTTGGTTTAAAACCAGTGTGAAGACTCAGTGACTGTAGCGGTCCGACTCCGCCACCATCAGCGCTGAAAATTTGCCAAAACATGACGCAGCAACGAGCAGTTGCATCCGGCGTGTCCCCCCGTTTCCGGCTGGGCCGCTTTTCCTGCTCATCACTGCGTATCCGTGATTGGAATCAGGATCTCTCATGCCATCAAGCAGTTCCAGTGCTGAAGAGTCAACGCCAAAGACTCGTCGCAAAAAAGCGACCAAGGCGACCGCCAGGAAGAAGGCGACTAAAAAGAAGAAGAAAGTCGAGGAGGATCCTGTCCTGTTTGATGACGAATTTGGTGACGGTGTAGACGACGTCGAACCGGCCCCCAAACCGAAAAAGAAGGCCAAAAAGAAAGCGGCCAAAAAGAAAGCCAGAAAGAAGAAGGCGGCCGTGCGGGACGAAGAACCCGTTTCTGTCGACACAACACCGATGGACGACACGTCTGCCGTGATGGAAGAAGCGCGAGCCTCGCGTTTCGAAGACGACCTGTCGGACATTGGTGACTACTTCAGCATGGGTGGTTCAGATCTGGACGGCGAAAAGTCCGAAAGTGAGAAATCGGACGGTGAGGCGTCAGCGGCGGAGAATCGCGACCGTCGGTCGGACAGTTCTGATTCCGACTCTGACGAGGAACGCCCGCGTCGTCGTCGTCGTCGCCGTCGTCGCGGACGATCCGATAATTCGGCAGACGGCGGACGCGACAATGGTGGTCGGGGTCGAGGCCGCGGTAACGATGGCGGCGGAGGACGTCGCGGTGGTCGCAACTCCCGACAGAATCGTCAGGGTGGCGGCGGCGGTGGTGGTCGCGGAGGTGCATCAAGCCGCCGGGGTCGCAGTGTGTCTTCCAGTGTTGAAGTCATCGAAGGCACATTCGAAGGCGTACTGGAACTGCACCCCAAAGGGTATGGCTTCCTGCGTGATCCGAAGAAGAATTATGCGGCTGAGGATTCCAACCCGTTCGTCTCCAGTTCTTTGGTCGAAAAGTATCGCTTTCGTGAAGGCGTGCTGATCAAGGGCGAAGTCGGCGCCGGTTCGCGGAATCAGGGACCGCGTCTGCAGGAAGTGGAGCTGATTGACGGCTACACGCCGGAAGAATACGAAGAGATCAAGCACTTTGACGATCTGACCCCAATCAATCCATTTGAGCAGATCAAACTCGAAATTGGCCCCACCCCCATCACCATGCGGGTCATGGACCTGCTGTGTCCGATTGGCAAGGGGCAGCGTGCACTGCTCGTGGCCCCGCCACGCACCGGCAAGACGATGCTGCTGCAGGACATTGCCAACTCCGTGACACAGAATCATCCGGAAGTGCACCTGATGGTGCTGCTGATTGATGAGCGTCCGGAAGAAGTCACAGAAATGAGCCGCAGTGTCCAGGGGGAAGTGATCGCTTCCTCGCTGGATAACGATGTGGAAAGCCATGTCCGCATTGCTCAGTTGATTATCGAACGTGGCAAGCGACTGGCTGAAGAAGGCCAGGATGTCTTTATTCTGCTGGACAGCATCACGCGACTGGCGCGGGCGTTCAACAAATGGGTCAATCCCTCGGGCCGAACAGGACGTGGGGGGCTGGACATCCGGGCGCTCGACGTTCCCAAGAAACTGTTCGGAACAGCGCGTCGCTTTGATGAGGGCGGCTCTCTGACGGTCTGCGGCACCGCCCTGATCGAAACCAACAACGGCATGGATGAGGCCATCTTCCAGGAGTTTAAGGGTACGGGCAACATGGAGATGGTGCTCAGCCGCGATCTGGCGGACCGTCGAATCTGGCCCGCGATTGACATCAGTCGATCGGGCACACGGCGCGAAGAAAAGATCCTGTCGCCCGAAGTTCTTGAAGGGGCCACCATGCTGCGTCGCAGCCTGATCAGTCTGACGCCGGTTGATGCGATGGAGCAGTTGACCCGTACACTGCAGAAGTTTGGATCCAACGCCGAGTTTCTGACGAAGATCAAAGCGGTCCTCTGACACGCGACAGTTTTTGATCTGACAGTACGAGCAGAAAGCCGACAGCGATGTCGGCTTTTTGTATGCGCCCTGTTCAACGTCAACTTCACCTTCGGAATCCGTTCGGCCAGATATTCGGCCAGCCTTTTCGGCCACCATTTGGGGTCCGGATTCTGTCGGCCAGGCTCATCTGCCCTGGGAACCCGGCGACGACGCGACTGGCCGCACGTCGCGTCGTTTCAGCGGGATGACTTCTTACGTCGTCCTTTTTTCTTTTTGACAGTCGGGCGGGCGGGATGCTTCGCTCCGCAGAAGCTGCATGAGCCGTCCGGATTCAGCGCTTCGCCGCATTCGTTGCACAGGACAACCGGCTCCACGGCTTCGTCAATGGCCGGATCAAAATGAAAGTCTTCGAACTCGGCCAGACGATCCGTCACCAGGTCCCATTCGTCGCTCAGGCTGCGATCTGTTTCCTGAGCGGTGGGCGGCTGCTCGGTCATGGCCGGTTTTGCTGGCGCCGGTTTGGCCGCAGGCGTTCTTTCGGCAGACACTTTCGCTGCAGGCGTTTCTGCTGCAGGTTGAGCCTGACGGGCGGCTTCCGGTTTGCCGGCAGCCGTCTTCCGTGGAGTGTCCGGTACGGGAACCTCCTGCAACTGGGCGGTGAGGTTTTCGTGCCGAATGATCTCTGTTTCTGCGCGGCGTCCACTTTGGGGCTCCACGGCGGTGACCTGCACCCTGGCTGAGGCGTTGTAGCTGATGGTGACTTCCACCTCGGTGCCCTCGGGAAGATCCGTGGGCAGGTCGCTGATGTGGCAGTCGCCCAGAATCGTGTGAGGTTTGCCTGGTCCCGCGCCGGATTCCACAATCCGCACGTGGACTTTGGTCTGGCGATCAACCACAGTGCCAAAGCGATGAGTCCGCGATGTGGGCAGGGTGGTGTTGGGCGGGATCAGGTAGTGCGGCACCCGTTTGGAGCTTTCCGCGTCGCGAATCAGAATGCCCAAAGCTCGTGCGTTCACGCTGTGCTGCTTTACGTTCTTCAGGCGGGTGGAAGCTTCGGTATTGAATACCGTTCGGGCATTGAGCTGATTGCTCAGCAGCATGCCCGCATAGTAAGCGGCGCCGTGCGCGATCGACTGATCGGGGGACAGTGAAGAATTGAGCGTGCGGCCACTGAGCTTCTTCAGGCTGTTGCGGACCATCGGCATGCGGGACGAACCACCGGTGGTCAGCACTTCATCCACATGAGCCCATCCGAAGCCGTTGTCGGACAGAATGCGTCGCGTGATGGATTCGGAACGTGTGAGCAGTCGGGCACTGCGGACTTCAAATTCCTTCTTCTCAATCTGGTAAGTTCGTCGCTGGCCCTCGTGCTGTACGGTGACCGCCGCGCGGGGGCGCACCGACAGACTGCGTTTGGCCTGTTCGGCCTCCAGGGCGAGGAACTGATGGCTTTCCGGTTCGCTGCGGGGATCAAGCTGAAAATCCTCAATGAATTTCTCGGCCGCCATATCGACAATGACCTGCGTCCAGTCCAGACCACCAAGCTCAAGGTCTCCGTCAGAGGCCACCACCCGTACTTCGTTGGAGGCATACTTCACGATGGCCAGGTCGAGCGTACCGCCCCCAAGGTCGTACACCATCAGCTGCTGATCGGCCGCCAGTTCGGTGAACGCCAGGCCTTCACTGCCCAGCACGTGGCACAGCGCGGCGGCCACCGGTTCATTGATGATTTCCACTTTGCTCAGTCCGGCGGCGTGTCCCGCTTTGATGGTGGCGTGTCTCTGGGCGTCGCTGAACTGCGCGGGAACCGTGATGACCGCTTCCGTGATTTCTCCCAGCTGCTGCTGTGCGGAGCCAATGAGCTTGCGCAGAATGAGGGCCGAAATCTGCACCGGCGTGAGCCGCTTGCCGTCGATTTCCCATGACTTGGCAGAGTGCCCCATGAAGCGTTTGACGTTCTGCACCACGCGTTCGGGGCGAGCAATCGCGTTGCGCAGTGCCTCGGTTCCGATGATGGCCGTGCTGTCTTCGAAGAACACGACAGAGGGCGTCGACAGCTCGCCTTCCTGGTTGGGAATCGTGACCGGCTGTCCGTGTTCGTTAAGCCACGCAATGCATGAGTAGGTGGTTCCAAGGTCGATGCCAACAGCGTGGGTCTTGTTCATGAAGCTGCTTTCAAGCGGTCGTCGGATGCGTTCTGTGATCCGGCGAAACAGCGTGGGAACGCAAAAACAGAAGACAGGAGTCAAAGGCGCAGTGCGTGCGATGGGACGTTCATCGTAACAGGAGCGATGCCGAGTCTCCACGGGAAACAGGCTCGCCGTGATGGCGGACGAGGCGATTGGAACACCTCCGGTGGTGCCCGCCTGTCGTCGGTATCATAATGACGCCAAAGTCTGTGTAATGACGTCCCCTATGCTGAAAACGTCCGGCCGGAGAGTCTGTCCGTGTACCGTGTGCAAAATCTGGTGAATTGGTCACATGGGCGGCTGCCTGGAGCACTCGCCGCTGTCACGATCTCCGCCGTACTGCTGGTCGGCGTGTCGGGTGACGAACGTGCGCGCGATGACCAGTCCACGGCCTACCTGTCCGGTGTGAAGCTGCTTGACGCTCTCCAGCAGCGTCGCGGAATTACGTTTGATGGCTCGCCGCTGCGCAAGGTGGTGTCGGAACTGCAGCGATCGTGTCGTGTGCCTATTGTCATCGATCGGCGTATTGATCCGGATCAGCGCGTGACGATTCGGACCGATTACGTCACGTGCCGCACCACGCTGGTGACCCTTGCCGGCGAGGTGGGGGCCCGGGCGTCGTTTGGCCACGGCTACGTCTACATTGGTCCGCCGGCCAGCGCCGTTTTACTACAGACACGCGTGGCGCTGCTGGAGGAACGTGTGCGGCAGCTCAGAAAGGAAATGGACCCTGAACTGTACCGCGGCCTGACAACTCGGTTTGACGGATCGTGGGGTCGGCTGTCCGCGCCCCGCACACTGCTGCAGGAGCGGGCCGGCCAGCTTGGACTTTTGGTCTCTGAGCCCGACAAGGTGCCCCATGATCTGTGGAGTGCCGCTCGGTTGCCCTCGATGACGTTTGCGGATTTCGCCACTCTGATTTTGACGCAGTTTGATCTGCAGCTGAGTGTGGCTGCATCCGGAGAATTGCAGTTCGCCCCCCAGACGATGGATGTGGCGGTGGAGCGGAAGCATCGTGTGCCGCTGCGTGACAAATCGGACGTGCTCAGGCGGTGGCGTCAGGCGCTGCCCGATCTGCAAATCACGTGGCGCGGCAGCACGGCAACGTTGTCGACCACTGTGGAGAACCATGAACGGCTGAAGCGACTGGCCAAAGGGCAGCAGGTTCCGTCGGATGAACCGGGGGGACTGCTGTCGCGAACAATGGAGTTTCGTACGCCCCCGCGAACACGTCTGGGTACTGTGCTGGCATCGCTGCGAATAAGCGTGCCGATTCGGCTGATCGGCAAAACGGAGGCGGATCTGCAGCAGGAGCTTAACCAGTTTGTGGAGATCAACGAGGTGGGGACCCCCAGCGCCGAGTTCTTTCCCAAGGCGCTTGCAGGGTTGAACGGCAAGGTAGAGGTGACAGATCAGGAAGTCACCGTGACGTTTGATTGACGCGGTAACTCAGGGCGGCCTGTGAAGCGTTGGTGAAGCGTCACGGCCGAATGCCCGATTGCTGAAAACGAGAATGCCCATTCCAGCGTGTGCGCTCGCTGTCGGGCTTCCAGGCGGCATTCTGTGCAGGTAATGCATCAGCTGTTGCACGAGGATTGTCCGGCCTGCCCGTCGACTGCCGAAATGCCCGGTTTTGTTCGAGGATCCGAATGGATCTTCCGATGGTTGTTTTGAATTCGCGGTGGACACTTCTTACGATATCGGCGGTCGGTCCCAGGCGGCGAGGACGCCTCAAATGAGTGAGTGCGGGGCAAAGAGCGCGGCTGTGATGACCGTCCACGGCCCCAGATGGTCCTGGTCTCAGACTGCGACAACTGCTCATTGCAGCCCGCAACGGCGGACTGCGAAAAATGCGACGAAAGTCGGCTGCAGTGTCCTGCAGTTTTTGATCTCGCGGATCAGCCAGTGGTGGCGAAATGTTCGTCCACCGACACATCCCGCCGAAGTTCGGCAACGTTTTTGCGTGACCGGTCCGTAAGTCGCTCACAGCCGCGAGCGACGGCCCGACCGGGTCAGAAGGAAGAACCAGACAATGCTAGATATTCAACCCGCCGGAACCGCTCTCGATTTCGTGTCTCTCGGAGCGCTTGTCAATCGCCTGGATCCCGGGCGCATTCCGTTTCGCAAGGCGAACCAGCTGGCTGTTCATGTGAGCGGTGGTGAGTTCAACTGCTCCGCCAACCTGTCCGACTGCTTCCAGCTGAATACCGGTGTGGTGACCGCCATGATCGACAGTCCGCTGGGAGGGCTGATTCATGAGCGAGTGCGGGCGATGGGTGTCACGCCGTTCTACAAGCACTTTGAGCACGACGGTGTGCGTGGACCCAACATGGCCACCGTTTACAGCGATCAGGGCTGTGGCGTACGAGCCCCCGTTGTGTTCTACAATCGCAGCAATGAGGCGGCCGCTCAACTGAAGGCGGGTGATTTCAACTGGGACGAAATCTTTGCCGGTGGCTGTCGCTGGTTCCACAGCGGTGGCATCTTTGCCGCGCTGTCGCCGACAACGCCGGAAGTCATCATCGAAGGGATGAAGGCGGCCAAAAAGGCGGGCGCTGTGACCTCTTTTGACCTGAACTATCGCGCCAAACTGTGGGCGATCAGCGGTGGTCTGGATAAAGCCCAGGAAACGCTTCGCAGCATCGTGGAACACTGTGATGTTCTGGTTGGCAACGAAGAGGACCTGCAGAAAGGTCTGGGTCTGGAAGGTCAGGATGTGGAGAAGGCCAGCAAGCTCGATCCGTCAGCCTTCTTTGGCATGATGGAGTCGGTCGCCAAAGATCTGCCCAACGTGAAGGCTGTGGCCACCACGCTTCGCGAAGTGATCAACACTAATCGGCACAACTGGAGTGCCGTGCTGTGGATGGACGGTCAGACCTACCAGGCACCGGAAGCAGAACTGAGCGTCCTCGACCGCGTTGGTGGTGGTGACGGATTTGCCTCCGGCCTGATCTACGGCCTGCTGGGCGGCCGTGACCCTCAGACCGCACTGAACCTGGGCTGGGCTCATGGTGCTTTGCTGACGACCTATCCGGGCGATACGACGATGGCCTCCATTCCAGAAGTGGAAGCTTTTGCTTCCGGTGGTTCGGCCCGCATTCAGCGCTGATGCGCGTGCAGCGTGCAGCGTGCATTCACTGTGAATGCTGCTGAGGCCTCATGACGCGGCGGCGACGGATCGATGTCGACTGTCGCCGCCCTACGTGATTCCTGCCACTGGCCGGAATCGTTACGACACCGGTCGGACTTCCGGCCTTCCTGAAAAACGAATACGCAAACAATGGCAAAGCACGATATTGGACTGATTGGTCTGGCGGTGATGGGACAGAACCTGGTCATGAATATGGCCAACAAAGGGTTCAACGTAGCGGTCTACAACCGCACCACCAGCAAGATGACAGACTTTGTGGACGGCCTTGGCAGCCGACCGGAAGGTGTGGTGGAAGATGGTGCGGCCGAGCGTATTCACGGCTATGAGTCTTTGGAAGACTTTGTGAACAGCCTGGAGTCTCCCCGACGTGTTATGATCATGGTGCAGGCCGGCGGACCGTGTGATGCGGTGATCAACCAGCTGAAGCCTCTGCTGGATCAGGGCGACATCATCATCGATGGTGGCAATGCGGACTATGTGGACACCAATCGTCGTCACGAGGAACTGGCGGCCGAAGGCTTCCGCTTCATTGGCACGGGTGTGTCCGGCGGAGAAGAGGGCGCGTTGAAGGGCCCCAGCATCATGCCCGGCGGTCATCCGGAAGCCTGGCCGTTTGTCAAAGACATTCTGCAGAAGATCAGCGCCAAAGTCGGCGAGAACGACGACATCCCCTGCTGCGACTGGGTGGGCGAGGCCGGAGCCGGTCACTATGTCAAGATGGTGCACAACGGCATTGAATACGGCGATATGCAGCTGATCTGCGAAGCCTATTACATTCTCAAGCACGGTCTGGGTCTAACCAACCAGGAACTGCACGAAGTCTTCAAAGAGTGGAATGAAGGTGACCTGGACAGCTATCTGATTGAAATCACGCGTGACATCTTCACCGTGGGTGACAAAGAGACGGACAACGATCTGGTCGACATGATTCTCGACACGGCTGGGCAGAAAGGCACCGGTCGCTGGATGTGTCAGCACGCTCTGGAACTGGGTGTCCCCACGACACTCGTCACAGAAGCCGTCTATGCTCGCTGCCTGTCGGCTCAGAAAGAGGAGCGGGTGCGAGCGGCTGAGCTGCTGTCCGGTCCTGAAATCAAGTTTGAAGGCGATCGTCAGCAGTTTATCGACGACGTGCGTCAGGCACTGTATGCGTCCAAGCTGGTCAGCTACGCCCAGGGTTATGTGCAGCTGAACGCGGCCGCCAAAGAGTTCGGATGGAAACTGAACAATGGTCCCATCGCCCTGTTGTGGCGCGGTGGCTGTATCATTCGTTCGGTCTTTCTGCAGGACATCAAGAACGCGTTTGACAAGAATCCTGAGTTGGAAAATCTGCTGCTGGACGACTTCTTCAAGGACGCGATCGACAAGGCTCAGCCGTCATGGCGACGCGTGGTGGCCGCGGCCGTGCAGTTTGGGCTGCCGGTTCCTGCCTTCAGTGCCGCGCTGACCTATTTTGACGGCTACCGTCGGGCCACACTGCCGGCCAATCTGCTGCAGGCTCAGCGTGACTATTTCGGCGCCCATACTTATGAACGCACGGATAAGCCTCGCGGCGAGAAGTTCCACACCGACTGGATCCGCGAACGCACGCTGTAGCCGACGGCCGCCCACGGCGACGCACAGCAAATCCACCGAAAACCTCGCGCCACCAGCGCGAGGTTTTCTTATGCGCGGCCTGAGGATTCCACAGGAGCCTCTGGAGAAGATGCGTCAGGCGATGGCTGAGCCGGTTTTCCAGCGGCTGTCGTCTCCAGTGGCTGGGCCCGCGTGTAGCGCGCAACGGGGATGGTGATCAGCCGACGGCACACCCGGCCGGTGGCTGTGACAAAACCGGCGCCCGCATCGTTCAGAAAAGCGAAAGCAAAAATCGTCAGTGAAGCGCTTAGGACCAGCAACCCGTTGCGGAGTGGGCCGTCCGTGGCAACACGTCGGGTGGCTGTCAGCAGCAGCCCGTCCGACGGCAGTTGGCCATCTGGTGCAGGTGTGCCTGCGGCCGCCTCCGCCTCGCTGTCTGCCTGTCCGAACAGCAGACTGCCACTGACCGGGATGAATTCTGCGTGGTCGTCCTGCTGTCTGTTGCCCGTCATTCGCTGCAGAAATTCCGGATCGGTCTGCAGTGCCTTGTCGACCCGTTCCAGGTATTCGACATCTTCTTCCAGGGCAACCAGCTGTCTGACGTTCTGCTGATATTCAGCACGCACGGTCTGCCAGACGGCCAGTTTGGGAGCCAGCGCGACGGTGCCGTAAATCATGGCAGCCGCGAGCAGCGTGCACCAGAAGCAGAGAGATACCGCCATGGTTGAGACCGCCAGCGTGGCGTCGTTCGCGGTGTCACTCGTGGCGTGCCGGCGGTCAGGCTGGGCACTGCTGTCCTCCACGGCCGGATCGGATGCATGCTGCGGCGTGGTGGCGGACATGAAGTTCTCACGAACAAAAAAAGCCCGGCTGATAAGCCGGGCGTGGTTTCTGCTGACGGGTGCCAGCTGTGCAGATGGTTTTGAGACTGCTCCAGGCGGCGTGCACAGATTCACGCCGCTCCGGAGGTCGTGAACCTATGAGATGGTGCCACCAAAGACGGCCGTATCTCCCAGGATTTCTTCAATACGCAGCAGCTGGTTGTACTTGCAGATGCGGTCTGTGCGACTGGCGGAACCCGTCTTAATCTGTCCTGTTCGCAGCGCCACTGCCAGGTCGGCAATGGTGTTGTCTTCGGTTTCGCCGGAACGGTGACTCATCACAGCCGTGTAGCCATTCTGGTAGGCCATCTGAACGGCCTGAATGGTCTCGGTGAGTGTGCCGATCTGGTTGACCTTAATCAAAATACTGTTGGCAATGCCTTTATCGATTCCCTGGCTCAGTCGTTTTACGTTGGTTACGAACAGGTCGTCACCCACCAGCTGGCACTTGCTGCCAATGCTATCGGTCAGTGCTTTCCAGCCATCCCAGTCGTCTTCGTCCAATCCGTCCTCGATGCTGCAGATTGGGTACTTGTCGACCCAACCAGCGAGCAGATCCACCATTCCGGCAGAATCCAGAGACTTACCTTCCAGCGTGTAAGTACCGTCTTTGTGAAATTCGGAAGCCGCACAGTCCAGTGCAATCTTAATCTGATCTCCGGGCGTGTAACCCGCTTTCTCGATGGCCGTTAAAATGACGTCAATCGCTTCCTGGTTGGTTTTCAGGTCAGGGGCAAAACCACCTTCGTCGCCCACGGCCGTCGACAGGCCTTTGTCAGACAGAACCTTCTTCAGGGCATGGAAGGTTTCGGTGCCCGCTCGCAGGGCTTCGCTGAAAGACTCGAAGCCCAGCGGCATGACCATAAATTCCTGAATGTCAATGCCGTTGTTGGCGTGCTCGCCACCGTTGATGATGTTCATCATGGGAGCAGGCAGGCAGTTGGCACCCACACCACCCAGATAGCGGAACAGGGGCAGATTGCTGTCCATGGCGGCCGCATGTGCGGTGGCCAGAGAGCAGGCCAGAATGGCATTGGCGCCCAGGCGGGACTTGTTTTCTGTGCCGTCGAGTTCCAGCATCACTTTGTCAACGCCTGCCTGATCTGATGCATCCAGACCGATAATCGCGTCGGCAATCTCCGTGTTTACGTTGGTGACTGCCTGCTGGACGCCCTTGCCCAGGTAGCGATCTTTGTTGTCGCTGTCACGCAGTTCGCACGCTTCGTGAGCGCCTGTGCTGGCGCCGCTGGGAACGGCCGCCCGGCCGATCAGCTGGTCATCGACTGTAATGTCCACTTCCACGGTGGGGTTGCCGCGGCTGTCCAGAATTTCACGGGCGTGTACGTCGGTGATAATCACACTCATCAGTCGATCCTTTGATACTCAGTGGTAATGTTGGCGAAGTCGGTGATCTCCTGGTCCATGTGACTCAGGCACTGCGAATTCTTCGTTTTGTTGCGATTCTGCTTTCTGCGTTTTGTCGGCGCTGGAAACCTGTTCGCAGGTTCCGGGGACGCTTTGACGTCCACAGCGTGGACTTCGGGGCCGACGGGAACGCCGGCAGCGGCGACGGGCAGGGTGCTGGCGTCAGACTCAGCTGAGCACTTCACCGGAGAGTCCCTTGTAATTAGCTGAGGCCGGTTTCGCCACGCTTCCGCAGGGAATATCGAAACTGCGACCTGGTTCGTCCAATACTTTTCAATATTGATCATCAGACAGACAAAAGCGGCGACTGGCGGTGCCGGCAGGGGCCGGAAAAATGCGGCTGGCTGGCGGTTCAGCAGCAGGTGAACGGGCGTTCTTACGTGATTTTGGGGCTTCGTCAGGCAAACGCCTCAAAACCGGCCAGCTGTCTGGTTAACCGGCCCTTAACACATCAGTCAGTCGGCGTTTTGGTCGTGTCACCCGGAAATGACGCGTCCTGCCATGATTTTCTCAGGATGTGTGTAACAACCGGCCCGTTTTCCCTCTGTAGGTGAATGTCACTCAATCCAGATCACACATTCCCTGCGGGAGAAGAATCATGAAACGTTTCGCTAAGGCTGTCGTCGCCGCCACATTGCTCTGTATCGCCACCAGTCAGTCCA
The DNA here is from genome assembly GCA_024742875.1 of Planctomycetaceae bacterium. Classification (GTDB taxonomy): domain Bacteria; phylum Planctomycetota; class Planctomycetia; order Planctomycetales; family Planctomycetaceae; genus Fuerstiella. The sequence goes on from JANSXP010000001.1 coordinate 329,130, forward strand.
CCGCCATGGCCCAGTTTCGCTTTGGCAAAAGCGGCGGATCCAAAGGCGGAAGCTCGAGCAGTCTGTCACGCGGGGGCAGTTCATCCCGCGGTCAGTCCAGCAGCCGATTTTCCTCCGGATCCAATCGTTTTCACGGTTCGTCCAGCAGCAAAGGGATCAGCAACAGTTCTCGCGTCGGTCAGTGGAGGCCCCAGAACAGCCGGGTGCCTCAGATCGGCAAGCCCGGTGGGCACAGCAAACTGCCCACCCACAGACCACAGATCACAAAGCCCAGCTGGGGCAAAGTCCCTCAGGTGACCAAACCTGGCTTTAACAAACTGCCGCAGACGGGCAAGCGACCACAAATCGTGCGACCCGACAGTTTGAACAAGCTGCCATTGATCGGAAAGCCATCGACGAAGCTGCCTTCGACGAAGGGGCCGCAGATCGTGAAACCCGGTGGGAGCGGCAAGCTGCCTCTGAACAAACTGCCACAGATCAACAAACCGCAGAATGGTCACCCACTGTTGAACGGTGGCATCAAAGGGCAGATTCAAAAGCACGTCACTCAGAAATTTCATCGTCCGGCCAACTGGCAGAATCTGGTGCACAACATCATCCAGCACAACCGACGGCACTGGTGTCACACTCGACCAGTGGTTTGCCACTGGTGGGTCAGCTACTGCACCCCCATTGCTCACTGCAGCTTCAGTGATCTGGTGGTCTGCGACTGGAATCGCGTGCAGTGTGCTCCGATCGTTCAGGTGGGTACTCCCGTGCAGGATGTGCAGTGGTACCTTGGCATGAAGGGCATCCTGCTGCCTGGTCGAGGAATTGGTATCGATGCTGTTGAGCCCAACTCTCCGGCCGAACAGGTAGGCCTGCGACCTGGCATGGTCCTCACCGTCTGCAACGGGATTCCCATGACCGATGAAACGGCGATGGCCGAAGCGATCCGAATCTCGGGCGGTGTGCTGAACATGACCCTGCTGTCAGAAGACGGCACTCAGGTTCTGGAAGGCACTGTGCGAATGATTCAGGCGGCCCCTGTTTCCTTCTGACAGACGTCGGTAAGGCAGCCCACGGCTATCCGATCAGAGCGGACTCATCAACGGATGAGTCCGCTTTTGCATGCGCTGTGCGAAAATACTCGTCCGGCAGTTCACGGGGACCGCCGCGCTTTGCCAGCGCCGACCGTTCGTTGTTACGATAGACAGGTTCGCACCATTTTCTGATCAGAGGATTGCTCTATGAAATCGTCGCTGTGTTTTCTGTTGACCGGTGCTCTGGTGGGATCCTCGGCGATGGCGGGCGGGCCTGAACGGGCTGCCGATTTGCTAAAACAGTCCGGCATTTCGGCCGGCTTTTTTGTGCATCTGGGAGCGGGAGACGGCTCTTTGACGGCCGCCCTGCGGAGCCACGAATCGATTCAGGTACACGGACTGGTGCGGAATCCCGACTTGCTCGATATGGCCCGAACGACGGTGCAGCAGCAGGGCGTTTATGGCCACGTGGCCGTGGATCTGCTGACCGGACGGCAACTGCCCTATGTGGACAACCTGGTCAATCTGCTTGTGGCCGAACAACTGGGTGAGGTGTCGGAACAGGAGGTTCTCAGAGTGCTGGTGCCCAATGGTGTCGCCTTGATTGGTCCTGCCGGACAGCGACGGAAGATTGTCAAGCCACGGCCGGAGAACATCGACGAATGGTCCCACTATCTGCACGATGCCAGCGGCAACTCGGTTGCCCACGATGATGTGGTGGGCCCACCCCGGCATCTGCAGTGGGTGGGCAGTCCGCGGTGGTCACGCCATCACGACCGCATGGCCAGCATGAGCGCTCTGGTGTCCACCAATGGCCGCATGTTTTACATCATGGACGAGGGAAGTCGCGTGTCGATTCAGCTGCCACCCAAATGGAAGCTGATCGCCCGTGATGCCTTCAATGGCTCGGTGCTGTGGAAGCGTGAGATTCCGACATGGCAAAGTCATCTGTGGCCTCTGAAAAGTGGTCCGACGCAGTTGAGTCGTCGCCTGGTGTCCAGCGATGATCGTGTGTTCGTCACACTGGGAATTGATGCGCCACTCACCGCACTGGATGCAGCCACCGGTGACGTCATGGTCACCTACGAAGGATCAGATGCGACCGAAGAAATTATCCATCAGGACGGACTGCTGTTTCTGGTGGTGCGCAAAGGCAAAGCCGAACTGGCCGACTACACACCCCTGAATGGGCGTACGGGCGATCAGGCCAAAGTGCGTGAACTGTTTTGGAACGAGGAACCACGAGTGGTGATGGCGTTTGAGGCAGCCAGTGGTCGACAGCTGTGGGCTCGACGAACCAAAGTGGCCCCTTTAACGATTGCCGCAGGTGACGGTCGAGTGGTGTTTCACGACGGCGAAAAGGTTGTGTGCGTGGATCAGCAAACGGGAGAACCTGTGTGGACATCCCAGCCCGTCACGCGTCGTAAAACGTTTACATTCAACTTCGGCCCGCGCCTGGTGGTTTGGCAGGATGTTGTGCTGTACGCCGGGGGCGACGGCAATATGGTCAGCCTCGATGCGGCCTCCGGCGAAGAACTGTGGACAGCCAAACATCCCAACTCGGGTTATCAGTCGCCTCAGGACCTGATGGTGCTCAACGGACTGGTCTGGTGTGCGCCGACCACTTCCGGCAAAGACAGCGGAGTGTTTACCGGTCGTGATCCGCGGACAGGAGAAGTGCAGAAAGAATTCAAGCCCGATGTGGATACCTACTGGTTCCATCATCGCTGCTACATTGCCAAAGCAACCGACAACTTTCTGATGCCCTCACGCACGGGCATCGAATTTGTGGACCCTGAAAAAGAGCACTGGGACATTCATCACTGGGTTCGCGGAGGTTGTCTGTACGGAGTGATGCCATGCAACGGCCTGACCTATGCGCCGCCGCACAACTGCGCGTGCTATCCGGAAGCCAAATTGTTTGGCTTCAACGCTTTGGCGCCGTATGCCAGCACACGCCCCGTGCCCGGCAAAGTGCCTGATACGGGACGTCTGCAGAAAGGCGCTGCTTACCGGGATGGTCTGGATGGCGTGAGCGCAGACCGAGACGACTGGCCCACTTATCGGGGCGACATGGGCCGCAACGGCACAACGCGGGAACAGGTGAATGCCGCCATCAGCCGTCGATGGGAAACGGAACTCGGTGGACGCATCACGCCGCCAGTTATCTCGGAAGGACGTGTGTACGTCGCTCAAACAGATCGCCATACCCTGCACGCGCTGAACGAAGACACCGGGGACACCCTCTGGACGTACACCATTGGAGCACGTATTGACTCACCTCCCACCATCGAACAGGGACGCGTCGTGTTCGGTGGTGCGGACGGCTGGGTGTACTGTCTGCGGGCGTCCACCGGACAGCTTGCCTGGCGATATCGGGCCGCCCCGCTGGATCGCCGCACCATGGCGTTTGAGCAGTTGGAGTCCCTGTGGCCCGTCCACGGCAGCGTGCTGATTCGGCAGGGGGTGATCTTCTGCGTGGCTGGTCGGTCGAACTTTCTGGATGGCGGCCTGCGGATGCTGCGACTGGACCTGAAGACCGGGGAGAAGCTGTCTGAGACCATCATGGATGAAACCAATCCAGAAACCGGCAACAACCTGCAGGAGGTGTTGCAGGTGCTGCAGATGCCGGTTGGCCTGCCTGATATCCTCAGCGCGGACGAAGACTATCTGTACATGAAATCGCAGAAGTTCGACTTTGAGGGGAATCGTCTGGAAATCGGACCCAACTCCGGAGACTTTGCCACCCAGGCCTCCAAACATCGAGGCAAAGGCGCTCATCTGTTTGCACCGATGGGCTATCTGGATGACACATGGTTTCATCGTTCTTACTGGGTCATGGGGCAAAGCTTTGCGGGCGGGCACGCGGGCTACTATCAGGCGGGCCGTTTCGCGCCATCGGGGCGTCTGCTGGTGAACGGCAACGGCTACACGTATGGCTATGGACGCAAGCCGGAATACCTGCGGTGGACGACCACCCTTGAGCATCAGCTGTTTGCCGCATCGCCCGAAGCGCCCGAAATTCCCGAAGGCTTTCTGAATAAAGGCAAACGTCCATCAGGAGCCGGCAGCGCGGTCACTTTTGGCCGGCCGCCCTCATTGAATCCCAGGGGCAAGCCCATCACCGTGGAGGCCTGGATGACGTCCACGCGTCCGAAAGGCACGATCATCGCCCGTGGCGGCCCCACGGATGGTTTTGCGCTGACGCTGGAAGGCGGTCAACCCTGCTGGCACGTGCGCTCAGGTGGTGCGCTGAAGACAGTCAGGGGTAAACAGCGGATCGTTGGCGGCTGGCATCACTTGGCAGGGGTGCTGCAGGCCGATCTGACCATGACTTTGTATGTTGATGGTAAAGCAGTGGCTTCTGCAGAGGCTCCCGGGTTACTGAAAAATGATCCCGTGCAGGGGCTGGAAGTGGGGGCCGACAATCAGACGGCCGTTGGCGAATACCAGTCGCCAAACGGACTGACGGGAATCGTGGATGAAGTGCGGCTGTATTTCACTGCGGCGACCGCGGAGCAAATTGCCGCACGCTATGCGGCGGGTGATGAACTGAGCCCGGAACCGGTGCTGGTCGTGGGCTTTGATGATGAGTCCGCACGGGATCTGTCGACCTACCGGAACAATGGCACGCTGCAGGGAGCGAAAGTGGTTGCCGGCAAGCAGGGCTGGGGAGTGCAGTTCACCGCGCGGGTGAAAAAGGGCAAAGCGTCCACAGCCAAATCCGGCAACAGCCTCGTGAAGCCCAAATGGACGGCCGACATCCCGATTTACGTGCGGGCGATGGTTCTGGGCGGACAGAATCTGTTTGTCGTTGGTCCGCCGGACACCATTGACGAAGAATCCACGTTTCAGCAACTGACCGAAAAAGACCCTCAGGTGCAGCAGTTGCTGCTGTCGCAGGATGAAATTCTGGAGGGCAGGGACGGCAGCCTCTTGCTGGCTGTTGACATCGACACCGGTGAGATTGAGCGACGCATTGAGCTGCCACAACTGCCTGCGTGGGATGGGCTGGCGGGGGCCAATGGCTGTTTGTATCTGTCGACAAAAGACGGACGCGTAATCTGTTTCGCGGGCGAATAACAGACTGTGCCGACGTGTCACCGTCAGCCGAACCGACAGGTTGCAGCTGTATCACGTGGCGCGATTGTTCAGCACTTAGCGAATGTAGGCGACTTGACGCTGCGTGAAAAATGCAGGTAGGGCCGCGCTGAGCCCGTACGGCAACCTATGTTTCCGCAATGCATCTGGTCCGCGCCGTCGCGCTATCACGCTTATGTGGTCTGTGGATCAGTGACGTCTGTCATCATATTTCGGGCCCAATTCATGTCGACTGTCGAAACTCCCACGGCACCAGCCGCTCAGGAAACCTGTCCCCGCTGCCACACAACCGAGCCATGGGGCCAAAGTTCGTGGTGCCCCGTGTGCAATTATTATCCTGTGGTCGATGCGGGAGCCGCTGAGGGACAATCATGGTCGGAAGACCTGCCGGAGACACCTCAGGAAGAGGTCGATAACCGCACTGCGCTGGAATCCATTCCGGGCTGGTTCTGGGGCATGCTGGTTGGCGTTGTGGTTATTGCCGTGGCCAGCGTTGGCGTCCGAATGTCATTCGCCGAAGACGAAGGCACACGCGGTCTGATTGCGCTGATCCAGTTGAGCGTTGGTTTGGTGTCGATGATCACCGCCCACGGAATTGCCTCAAAGCTGGCCTTTGCGACGGATCGCCGTACGAATTTCAATGACGTGCTGCTGTCGTGGTTCAGCATCTGGCAACCGACGATCGGCCGTCTGCCGGCCAGTTACAAGCAGGTCTGGGCGGCGATCTGGGGGGCAATCGCCGTCATCACCGCGACTACGATCATTGGCGGGATCGATTACAGTGCGCCGTTTCGCACCCACAAGAAGCCGGATTTGAAACCCATGAACGTCATCGGCAAAGTGGCGGGAGCCGCTCGCGCCGGTGCGGCCAACGCAGAAAAGAAGGATCTGGATGAGGCCTTTGGCGATCTGGCCTCCGAAGTGGAAGCCGCTGAAGAAGCGATGGGCGGCATCGAAGACGGGCCCGCCAAATCCATCGAAGACGCACTCAACGAAGTGGGCGACATGGACGAAAAACTAAACGGCCTCAAAGACAACCTGGATGCTGACGGCATTTCCTCACTGGAAGACGCCAAAAACCGGAAGCCGGAACGTGATCTGGAATGCTTCGTGTACGGTGTCGTGATTGATGAGAAAAAGGCTCCCGTCGCGCTTCTGTTTGCTGCCAATACACGAGGGCAGGATCAGCACGTGGCGGAAATCAAAGCCGAGGATATCCCGAAGAAAAAGTTTCGCGACATCGCGCTGACGCTCTACAGGAAGGTGCAGCGAAATTCCGAAGTCCCAACCACCCGCGAAGCTGTGTGGGTGAAGCCGGACGTCTATTGTCGGCTGAAGTTCGTTGACTTTTCCAAAGAGGGTGAGCTCAACGGAGCCGTGTTTGATGCTGTGGTGGTCAATCAGCGGAGCAGTCGCGACGCGGCCTCCAGTCTGCGGAGCCGCCAGTTGCAGTAGCTCATGCCGCAGCGCGTTGTACGTCTGGACTTCTGTGCGGGAGCCGTTAGTCCCAGCGGAACGTCACAATCGCAATTGTAAAGCTGAGGCTTCCCCACACAACGATCAACAGCAGCGAAGGCGCGACGGCCAGCAGGCCGGCGCCTTCCAGCATGACCATCCGCAGGGAGCGGATCACCGGGGTCAGCGGCAGCAGACTGATCACCGGCTGGGCGATCTCCGGAAAACGGTCGGGCGAAAAGAAGATGCCTGATCCAATCCACATGGGGACCATCACGAGATTCATGAGTCCGGAAACGGCTTCCACCGTTTTTGCCCGACTGGCCACCAGCAGTCCGATGCCGCCAAACTGCAGTGAGGCAATGATGACAATCAACCCCACCAGCAGATAGCTGCCCTGGCTGACGACGCCGAACAGCAGCCACGCGATAAACAGGATGAACAGCGTTTCAGGAATCATGAACAGCAGGCGGCTGCCCATCATAGCGGCCAGAAAATGGGGCCGCTTCATGGGCGTTCCCATATACCGTTTGAGCAGCTGTCGAATTCTCATATCCGTTACAGCAAAGCCGACACCCCACAGTCCGCCTCCCATCAGTCCCATGCCGATCAGGCCGGGAATCAGAAAGTCGATATAGCGACTGCCCGCTTCGTCCATTTCCACGTCGCTGGTGCTGACCACATTTTTCCTTCCGGCCGCCGTCTGCAGGACATCATCGGCAGAGTTTCGAGCCAGCAGGCTGCCAGGTCGCGTGGGATCAAATGTGTAGTTGTATTCACCGGTGACGTCGCTGGCAGCGATCACCAGTTCAGTTTTGCCCACCCGCAGTCGTCGCTGCGCTTCGCCAACTGGAGAGACGGTCACTTTGAATCGCTCATCACTCTGCAGCGAGGCCGTGATCGATTCCGACAGTGCGCCCTGTTCGACATCGACAAGAATGGTCTCCACGCGGTCACTGCGAAACGCCAGCCCCAGCGCAACAATCATCACAAGAGGAAAAATGAACACCCAGAAAATGGCTTCCGGTGTGCGCCACGTTTCTCGCACGCGGCAGATCAGAAGTTGCCAGAAAGGATGAGGATTCATGCTGAGACCTCCGCCGTTTCTTCCAGGTGTCGACCGGTCAGGCTCACGAACACATCTTCCAGTGTCGCCTGTCGGGTGCTGAGGCTGGTCAGCGTCAAACCATCTGCCTCGATGCGATCCAGCAGGGCGGGAATGGCGATGTGAACCTGCTCCACAGACAGGCTGTGAACGCTCCCTTCTTTGGCCACCGCCGTGACGCCAGGCAGATCGGCTCCAAACGATTCGGAAAGCGTGTCTCCAGCGACCGAGAATTCGACGAAGTGTTCAGCCGCCAGGCCGGCGATCAGATTGCGGGGGGTGTCCAGTGCGAGGATCTTTCCATAATCAAAAATGGCCACGCGATCACACAGCCGTTCTGCCTCATCCATATAGTGCGTGGTGAGCATGACCGTGCCGCCCGTGGCCTGGAAGTCGGAAATGACGCCCCACAGTTCGCGACGCGAAGCCGGGTCCAGACCCGTCGTGGGTTCGTCCAGAAACAGCAGTCTGGGATTACCGACCAGCGCTGTGGCTACCGCCACGCGCTGCTTTTGTCCGCCGGAGAGATGCTTCAGGCGGCTGTCTGCCTTCTCTCCCAGAGATACGCGATCCATGGCCTGCTCGGCCGACAGTCCCTCACGGTAAAAGCTGCGAAACAGGGTGAGTGTTTCCAGAACGGTCAGCTTTTCGGAAAGCCGCGTCTCCTGCAGGGTCAGTCCAATCTCCTCACGAATGGCAGCAGCGTCACTGTCCCACGATTTCCCCAGCACGCGGGCTGTGCCTTCGGTGGGGGGCAGCAGGCCTTCCAGGATCTCAATGGTCGTTGTTTTGCCAGCGCCATTGGGGCCCAGCACACCAAAACACTCCCCCTGTTCGACAGCCAGATCGATGCCTCGCAGTGCTTCGACCGGAGGTGACGACGGATACGTCTTCTTCAGACCTTCACATTCAATTGCATACGGCATCGAGTGTTCCCTGGTTGCTGCGAATTTCAGTCAGAGGATCGTAGGCAGACAGCGGGCGCCGACCACCAGTGTGATCATTCCGCCCGCCCCAGTGTGTCAGGACTTTCTGTCGAGCACAAACAGTCCGCAAATCGAGAGAGCAATTCCCACAACCAGCGGCGTGGAAACTGCTTCACCGAAGATCAGGACAGCGGCAATCGCACACATCGCGTTTTGTGATGCGTTAATCACGTTGACCTGGCTGATGTTCATCAGCTTCAGTGCGTTGGTGATGCAGAAGAAGGCAAACGCATTGCAGATTCCGGCAGCCAGCATCATGCTCCATTCCGGCAGTGTGATGGCGGCAATGCGATCGGGGCCCAGTAAAACCAGGCCAATTGCCGTGAGGCTGATCAGCCCTGTCGAACTGTAAATGATGAGCATCGATTCGATCGGCAGCAGGTCGCGGGAAACACGACGAATGACGACTCCGTTAACGCCGTACGACAACCCGGAAATGATTGCCATCATCACGCCCAACCAGGCCACCACATGAGGCGATGTCTCCTGCGAGGCATTCAGTGTTGCCGCCCAGGAAAGCAGGATGATGGCGATCGTCATGATGGCCATCGACAGGATCGTCCGCAGCGACACGCTGTCACCGAGGAATGCTCTGCCCAGCCCCGCTCCTGTGCAGATGATGAAGGCAAAAACCAGAGGGACGGCGATCGCCAGTCCCACATGAATCAACGCAATCTGGAAACCCAGGTTGCCCCCAAACTGCATCACAAAAGCGGCGACGATCAGTGCCGGAATCGGACGGCGAGTGGGGTAAAACGGCTCCGCACGTCGCCATCGCCGCGTCAGCAGAAATATCGACAGCACGACCGTCGGCAGTGCTTTCATTGCGGTCACCCACACGGCCCAGGAGAGCGTTTCATCGCGGCCGGACAGGCCCCGCAGCGACAGATTTGCGGCTGAGTAGCCAACAGCCGAGAGGGCTCCGAGCATCACCCCCCGTCTGCGGACGCTACTGTCAGGCTGCTCGGCGGGCGTGTCGGCGGGCGCGGGGGCGTTCGGTGTCTGGTGAGGGGAGTGGGCCACGGTTCTGGTTGGCGATTGCTGAGCAACTGCCAGGCAAAGCGGCAGTCGCAAACAGTCGCAGGAAAAAAAAACGCAAACAGCGCTTCATTGGGGTGATGAAAATGTGACGATGGTGTCAGATCTGTGCGGAGCGTTGCAACAGTTTCACGGCTGATCGCCCTGAGGCTGGCACGAAGCATCGACAGGGAGGGAGTATCACAACGGGCCGTCGTTCAACAGGTCTCCGGTTGCAGAATATCGAGTATTTCTTCAGGGTGGTCGACAACAAAGGTAGGCTGCTCCGATCGCAGCAGTTCCTCGCTGTTGAGCCCCCACGTGACCGACGCAATATCCAGGCCTGCGGCGCGGGCCGCCTCAATGTCCCGCACTTCGTCGCCGATGTACAGCACGTCAGGCGGTCTGACGCCGCACTGTGACATCGCTTTCCTGATGCGTCGTTCCTTCCCGAAAATACGTGATGTCCCGCTGACGTAGTCGAAGACATCGGCAATGTGATTGGCGTCCAGACACGCCTGAATCGTCTGCGTGTCGTTTGAAGACACGATTCCCTGCGCGACGCCTCTGCCGGCAGCTTCGCGGACAGTCCTGGCGATTCCCGTGTTCAGTCGGACTTCGGGGGCCAGTCTGCGAAGCTCTCGCAGGAATGTGTTGAAGGCAAATGGCACATGCCGAGCGGCGACATTGTGCGTCTTCAGGAACTCTCTTATCCCCATGCCGCGGACGGCATCCGGATCGCTGATGGGACGAAAACTGCGTTTCGCGGCCATGCGGTTGTAAATGCCAAGAGCGATGCTCAACGTGTCGGCCAGAGTGCCGTCAAAATCCCAGAGCAGCAGCTTGTAGTTCATGGCGGAAGACAGAGTGGGGCAGAATCAGTTCTGTGCCCATCATACCCAGCCCTTGCGGCAGAACGCGACGCAATTGTTGCCCGATCCGGAAGGCGGCCGATTCCTCGATCTCGCTGCACGATTTGCCCAGTCGCGGAGTGTTGGGCATGCCCACGCAGGCACGTCCTGCGTGGTCTCCTGAGAGCAGTCTGAAGTAGATGCAGTTGGCGTCTTTTGGTCGGATCACCGGGGGAAGCGGGAAACGACGCCCATCGGGATCGATTCGCTGAGCCGTGGAGGCGACCGAAACTGTGATTCAGCGTTGTTTGCGATCCGCTTCCTCACCCAGCCGGGCTTCGCACACGCAGCGAATCAACTGCGTGGAGTTACGAATGCCCAGTTTCTGCATGATATTCGAGCGGTGCTTTTCGACCGTTTTTTCGCTGATTTCGGACCGCAGACCAATCGCCTTATTGGTCAGTCCCTCAAAGACCAGATCCAGAATTTCTGACTCGCGAGGGGACAGCACATTAAGACGGGCGCGGGATTCTTTCAGTCGCTTCAGTGTCTCCTGTGAAAAGGGCGCCACTGTGACTGGATCGAACGTCAGCATCCGACCAGTCGGCTGTCCGCTGGCATTCAGTACGGTCTCTGCTGAAACCTGCAAAAACATGCGATCATCAATCCGCACACTAATCTCGCGGCCGGACGCAGTCGTGGCCGAACTGCCCAGGTGACGAATCGAATCCGGAGGAACGCCGCGCTGCCCAAAGGCATCCAGAACTGCCTGGTCGGTCAGGGAATAATTCAGATCGTGCGCAGCAGTTCTCAGCAATCCGAAGTACTCGCGAAATCCCGGCGAGCACGATGTAATCGCGTCGACATCCACCGGAATAAAGCACCAGATCACGCCCTGTGACGGCTCTGGAAAACGACGGTTTTGTGCGGCAGTGGTGGCCTCTAAAGGAAGACGTGGATCCATTTTTTGCAAATTCAATGAGGTGTATCAGGGTGTTGAGTGCACCCCACAACCTATCGCAGCCCACCTGAGGATCCGGACCCGCAAAACAGCAAAAAAGACATTTTTTGTGTCGTGACAGACTGTTCGGTCGTCGTTTTGTGGAGTTTGCAACAATTGCAAATCTGCAGGTTGGGTGTCTACCAGCCTGAATTCCCGTACCGGTTTCGACGCGCGTCTGATTTGGGGATGCGATGGCAAGCCGCCCATCCGTCCGTCGTCTGTTGACGGCAGCTGAGTCAGGGCGAGCCGTCTCTCGAGAGGCGATCAGCCGTGCAGGGCGGCGAAGCGGTCGCGACAGCGGTCAATGTCCGCGCGGATCTGAGCGATGAGTGCTTCGGTGGTCTCGAACGAGCGGACGTCTCGCAAATGCGCATCGAGGTTTACGCTCAGCGGCTGATCATACAGATCCGCATCGAAGTCAATCAGATGGCATTCTACCTTGTGATCGTCGTCGGCAAACGTGGGGTTGCCGCCGATATTGACGGCCACCGGGTAGTGACCACCACCCACATGGCAGTCACCGCTATAGACTCCCGGTGGCGGCAACAGTTCCGGGATCCCGTGGAGATTTGCTGTGGGGATGCCGATTCCTGAACCTCGACCAGCGCCGCGTCCCACGTGGCCAGTGATGGTGTAGGAGTGCCCCAGGTAGTCGACAGCCTCCGACAGATTTCCAGCTGCGATTGCACCGCGTATCCGGGTGGAGGAAATCAGCAGATCGTCCGCTGTCACAGGGGGAAACACGTGCAGGCCGATGTCGGCCTCAGCGCACATTTCCTGCAGCAGTGCACAGTCGCCAGCGCGGTCTTTGCCAAACCGAAAGTCGACTCCCTCGATGATGCCCTTCGCCTTCAGTTGATCGACAACCACGCGGCTGAAGAACTCGTCAGGCTGCATCCCCAGCAATCCGGTACCCACGGGAAGCACGACGACTTCATCCGCCCCGTAGGACCTCAGCAACGCCGTCCGGGTGGCGATGGATGTCAGTCGAGGCAGACTGACATCCGGTCGCAGCACGGTGATCGGATGCGGGTCAAACGTCACAATCACCGTGGGGCAGTCCGCGGCCACAGCGCGTTGCTTCACTTCGGACAGCATGGCCTGGTGACCCCGATGGACGCCATCAAAGTTACCAATCGAGAGGAAGCCGCCCGTTGCAGACGGGGGAACATGCAAGCCTGGCACTGCCATGAGAACGCTGTGACCGCAAACGGCAAAAGGAAGCGGGCTGGCTGCAGCCCGAGCAAACAGCGACTATTTATCGCCACCGAGCAGATCGGGCAGTTGGCCGGCGATCTTACCAAACAAATCGTCGCCCAGCTTGCCTTTGAGAAACTCCACCAGAGCTGACAGGAATCCCCCCGCCTTGTCCAGGCCGATGCCCGCATTGCCCAGGGCCTGTGCCACGCCGCCAATTCCGCTGTCGCCACCCATCAGTGACCCGGCCATAGACGTCAGCGATCCCATCAGGCCACCACCAGACCCAGCTTCGCTCTGCTCACCGGCAGTCAGCAGGCCTTCCGCGCCTGGCAGTTTCTCCATCATGGTGGAGAATGTGGAGTCGTCGAGCTGGTCTTTGATCAGGTTCAGAATGCCTCCGGTGGCTGAGCGACCCTCGCTCGCGCCGATACCCAGTTGCTGCGTCACCATTGAAATGAATTCTTCCATTGCACCTTGCCTTGAAAAGAGGGCCGCTTTGATGGCTGCACGCGGATAATAAGTCTGACTCTGGTCCGTGGCAAAGCGCGTGATCCGGAGCGCCAAAAAGAAAGCCCGATCCGGTGACCGGATCGGGCTGTTGAGCTCGCACTGGTGCAATTGCGCACCTTGCCTATTCCAGTTTCTCCAGAACGGTGTCGATCAAACTGTACTCCAGGGCCTCTTCGGCCGTCATGAAGTTGTCGCGATCGGTGTCCTGTTCAATTTTTTCCAGTGTCTGACCGGTGTGTTTGAGCAGGATCTCGTTCATTCGCTGCTTGATACGCAGCACTTCTTTGTAGTGGATTTCCAGTTCGGTCGCGGTTCCCTCATAACCGGCGAGCGGCTGATGAATCATGATGCGGGCGTTGGGCAGGGCGTGGCGTTTGCCTTCCGCACCGGCTGTCAGCAGCACGGCCCCCATCGAGGCTGCCTGACCAATGCAGTATGTGGCCACATCGCAGCTGATGTACTGCATGGTGTCGTAGATCGCCATGCCGGCTGTGATCGAGCCACCCGGGGAGTTGATGTAGAAGTGGATATCCGCTTTGGGGTCATCAAACTGCAGGAACAGCAGCTGGGCGACGATGCTGTTGGCGACGTCATCATTGACACCGCTGCCCATGATGATGATGCGATCCTTCAGCAGCCGACTGTAGATATCCATCGAGCGTTCATCACGCCCGTTTTTTTCCACTACGTAAGGAACAAGAACTGTCATTGTGTCATCCGTTTGACAGAGGATTCAGAGTCAGGCCACGGCAGTCAGATCGCCGGTAAAGCCCCAGGGGACCGACGTCCGGCTACTTCTTGGCGGCTGGCTTTTCCAGCAGCTCATCGACCAGACCATACTCTTTGGATTCCAGAGCCGTCATGTAGTAATCGCGCTGAGTGTCTTCCGCAATCTGATCCACTGGCTTGCCTGTGTGGCCGGCCAGAAGTTCGTTGAGAAGTTCACGCGTCTCAATGATGTCCTTGGCCTGGATCTCAATGTCTGAGACCTGGCCGCCCACCTGTCCGTGTGGCTGGTGGATCATCATTTTGGAGTGCTTCAGCGCGAAGCGTTTGCCGGCTGTGCCACCAGCGACCAGGATGGCCCCGCCGCTGGCCGCCAGGCCCACACAGTAGGTGGCCACATCGCATTCGATAAACTGCATAATGTCGTACACGGCCAGAGTGGCGGTTACTGAGCCACCGGGCGAGTTGACATACAGATGAATGTCCTGATGTCGGTTTTCAGACTGCAGGAACAGCATCTTCATCACGATGGCGTTGGCACTGCCGTCGTGGATGGGGCCGTCCAGAAAGATAATGCGGTTGTCCAGCAGCAGATCGCCAACTGTCATCTGCCGCTGCGCGGCGTATTCGCGAGCCAGCGCTGGCGAGTACTCAGATCGCATATCCGTCATTCGCTTGATCCTGTTCGTCCGTGGTCTGGTCGGTCGTACCGTCGGTAATGGTTGTCGGTCGTTGGTTTGTCGGCTGTCTGACAGTGCCTGCCGTCGATTACTCTTCGGTCGGTGTGTCGTCCACCAGGCTGGAAGTCATATTGCCGCAGATTGCGAAGGCAGCTGCCGTTACCGTGTTCTCAGCGGCCGGTTCACGCTCTACGTCATTGAAGGACGCTTTCTCGAGGATAAAGTCAACCGCCTTACGCTCTCGCAACTGGGCTTCCATGTTTTCGATCATGCCCGACTTGACCATGCGGGCACGGATGCGTCGCAGCGGCTCGCCGCTCTGGAACGACATCAGCAGCAGTTCGCGATCGATGTCTTCCTGCTCGCACTCTATGTTTTCATTGGTCGCGATGCGGTCAAGGACAAAATGTTCCTTCAACGCCTGACGCGTGTTCTCAATGGCGTTCTGTCGGATCTCGTTCTCACGAGCGGCGATCTGCTCACGCGTGAAACCAGCCTGAGCCATCTCCAGAGTCTCACGACGCAGCGCGTTTTCGGTCTGCTGCTGCACGAGAGATTCGGGTAGATCCCAGTCCGCAGAGTCGGTGATCTTTTCCAGCACCTGTTCGCGGGTCTTCTGACGCTGCTGGAAATCGACCTGACGCTCCAGTGCGGAGCGGATCTGCTCATCCAGCTCTTCGGCCGTTTCTACGTTGACCTGATCCAGGAACTCTTTGTCCAGTTCCGGCGCCACGTGCTCGCGGACTTCTTTCACGGCGAATTCCACGCCCACGGATTCGCCACGCATCTCCACAATGGAAGACTGCACGGAAATCGTGACCTCCGCGGTGCGTGAATCACCAGCCGCGGCGCCATCCAGGAGCTTGTCGAAACCTTCCAGCATCGCGTCCTGAAAACGCAGCGTTGGACGCAGTCGCAGGGACAGGTTTTCGGATTCGCGGATCTCTTTGCCGTCGTGTGTGAACGTCACATCGCACAGGACCGAATCGCCGGCCGCTGCCGTACGATCCACTTTCTCCTGTTTCGAGTAGGACTCCAGAAACTCATCGCGAAATGCGGCGAATTCTTCGTCTGAGATGTCGCCGGTCGGACGATTGATCTCGAACTTGGTGTAGTCCGGCAGATCAAATTCGGGGCGGACTTCCACGTCGAATTCGTAGCAGAAGTCACCTGAATCCGGGATGTCCAGGCTGTCCACATCAATGTCGGGCTGGTTAATCGGATCGATTTCATCTTCGTCCGACATCTGCTCAAGGCTTTGCAGCAGCACCTTCTGCTTCACCTGATCGGCCAGCTCGTTTTTGAATCGCTTCTGCAGCAGGTCACGTGGCACGCGGCCAACGCGGAATCCGGGAACCTCGGCGCTGTCCGCAAATTCGTCGATCGACAGATCGCGGATCATGCTGATGTCTTCCTGAGGCACCGTGACAGAAACGTGCTTGCGGCACGGACCGATGGATTTCACTTCCACGGTGAGGTTCAGTCGCTGCTGTTCTTCTTCCAGCAGCCCGCCGACTTCCTCTTCCACGGCGGTCGAATCGGTTTCGCTCATTTTCTAGCCTTTGACACTCCGGTATGGCTCACGCCTGCAAACGTCTTGCGGCAAAATCAGGCCATAAAAAAAGAGCGGATGAAGGGAGTCGAACCCTCGACAGCCACGTTGGCAACGTGGTGCTCTACCACTGAGCTACATCCGCATAGGTGGCGCCGCAAACGCCGCGATCGAATTGTTACCGCCCATAAATCACTGCGGCGGTAAGACGGAGGATTATGGACGAATAGTTGGTGTCGTCAACCGAATCGACGACAAATCACATCGGAAAACTCACGTCGTATCTTTGGTGAAATCAGGCCAGAATCGGACAGCCAGCGGGGATTGTGATTCCCCGGGCGCCCGACGTGATGTGAGACGCCTATCTGACGCCCGGGCCGTCAGACTGACAGGCCCACTGTTCATTTTACAGTGCTACGAATGACCCGTGTGGCACCCGTGCCACACGGGTGTTGCTCCTGTGCATCGGGGGTGTAAGTCCCTGCCAGCAATATGTTTACGGTGGGACTTGGAAATGGAACGGCCGTGTTGCGATCCCGAAGGGCGTCAGGTCGTTACAAGCTGTATGACCGGCTGGGCCCTGGTCTGGCGCCTAACAGGCTTCATGGTAATCACTTACGTCTTCTGGCTGACTGGAGGGACTTTCGGCACGGTACATGCAATATCGACTCTCATAACCCCCCCCCCGGGGACTGATTTCGGCAGCAAGGTACCTAACCCCCACCGCGCTGCCTGACCCCCATCAGTCTCCCAAGAAGCCGGACGAAAGTCCGGCTTTTTTTTGCGCGGTCCAAAGTGCTAACGTATCTGAAGACATCCGGTCGGGCGGCCGTTTTGGTTCTTGAGATTTTTCGCGAGACTTCCCATCCGCATTACGTTCGTTATTCCCACTTTGGATCAGTCCGGCGCCGAACGGCAGTTGTGGCTGCTCGCCTCACAGCTTCCCGATCATTTTGATCCGGAAGTGGTGGCCCTGTCGCGAGGTGGATATTTTGCCGACCGGTTGACGGAATGCGGCGTTCCGGTGACTGTCCTCGAAAAACGATTTCGCTTCGATCCATTGACGTGGTACCGACTAAGAAGGCATTTGCACCGGCGCCAGCCGGACGTAATTCAGTCGTTTCTGTTTGCTGCCAATGCCTATGTGCGTTTGCCGGGCGTGGCGCCCCGCAGTGCTCGGGTGGTGATCAGTGAACGTTGTGTGGACAGCTGGAAGAGTGGCTGGCAGCTGGCTATGGATCGCCGGCTGCGGAGTAAGATGAACCGAATGACGGCCAATTCGCAGGCCGTGGCCGATTTTTATCGACAGCAGGTTGGGCTCAGCGCGGCGGACATTGACGTCATCCCCAATGGCGTGCCAGCGCCGGCCAATGACCGAGTCGGCGATCAGGTAAACCTGCGGCAGGAACTGGGGCTGCCGCCCGACAGTCGACTGGTTGGATTTGTCGGCCGACTGGCCGTGCAGAAGCGCCTGAAGGATTTGATCTGGGCGTTTCATCTGCTGCAAAGTGCGCTCGAGAATGTTTACCTGGTTGTGATGGGAGAAGGAGACCAGCGACAGCCGCTGGCCGATTTGGCGCGCGACATGGGGTGCCGTGAACGGATCTTCTTCACTGGCCATTCGCCCCACGCCGGTCGGCTGATTCCGCAGCTGGATGTCTTTTGTCTTCCCAGTGAGTTTGAGGGTATGTCGAACAGCCTCATGGAAGCACTGTCGAGCGGTGTGCCGGTCGCCGTCAGTGACATCGCGGCGAATCGAGAGCTGGTGCAATCCGAAGAAACAGGTCTCGTGTTTCCGCTGGGAAATGGCCCGGAAATGGCACGGGCGCTGAAACGACTGCTCGAAGACGACGATCTGGTGCAGAAGTTGACGCAGAATGCGCAAACGCTGATTCGTGATCAGCACAGCGTGCGGCAAATGGTGAATCGTCATGTGGATCTGTATCAGCAGTTGTAGCCGAGCCGGCGACTGTCTGCCTTGGGACTGTCTTCGCGACAGTCTGAGCGGGCCGCCGGCCGCCATTTTGTTGATGGGAATTTGATGTGTGCGGGATCACGGGGTCAGTCTGGTGGCATTCAGAAAAAGCGATCGACGTCTCTGCGCTGAAGCGGATGACGGACGCCATTTCGCACCGTGGTCCGGATGCGGACGGTCAGCTGCATCGCCCGCAGGCCACCGACAGGCCAACGGGCGTCGCCCTCGGCCATCGCCGACTGTCGATTATTGATGTCGCCGGCAGTGCCCAGCCTATGGGTAACGAAGACGGTTCGGTGCAGATCGTCTTCAACGGCGAGATCTACAACTACCGGGAACTGCGGGATCCGCTGGTGCAGGCCGGCCATCAGTTTCGTACGGATGGAGACACGGAAGTCATCGTGCATCTTTATGAGGAGCACGGGCTGGAGTTTGTCGATCATCTGCGAGGCATGTTCGCTCTGGCCATCTGGGACGCCCGGCAGCAGCGACTGGTCATCGCCCGCGATCGCATGGGTCAGAAGCCTTTCTTCTATCGCCTGGAAGAGGGCCGCTTTTCGTTTGCCAGTGAGCTGAAATCTTTGCTGCAGATTCCAGGCGTGCCGCGGCAGCTGGATCATGCCAGCGTGCTGCAGTTTTTGACGCTGCAGTATGTCCCCGCTCCGTTCTCCATGCTGCAGGGGTTTCAGCGACTGCCGCCGGCGACGATCGGCGTGCTGCAAAACGGACGGCTGGATGTCCGACGATACTGGACGCCACCATATGATGACTGGGATTCCAGCCGCACCAGTATCGCCGACTGGAAGGAAGAGCTGCGTCATGAACTCACTGAAGCTGTCCGGCTGCGGTTGCGCAGCGATGTGCCGCTGGGCGCGTTTCTGTCCGGTGGTATCGACTCCACGGTTATTACCGGATTGATGCAGGAGCAGCTGGACCGTCCCGTGCAGACGTTTTCCATCGGCTTTCCCGTGAAAGCGTTTGATGAACGGCACTATGCCCGTCAGGCGTCAGAAATGCTGGGAACTGATCATCGCGAAGCAGTCGTGGAGCCCGATGCGCTCAGCATTCTGCCCGAGTTGGTGTGGCACTATGACGAACCGTTCGGAGACAGTTCGGCGATTCCGACCATGTACCTGTCCCGCATGGCGCGTGAGCATGTGACCGTCGCACTGACAGGCGATGCGGGTGACGAACTGTTTTGCGGCTACGATCGTTATCGGGCTGTCCGCATGATGCAGCGCATGGCGCGGATGCCCAAATGGGCGCGACGTCTGACGGCCTCGGCGGCCGCGAAGCTGCCAGCGTCGGTGCGACAGAAATCCGTGCTGCGGCGTGGTAAGCGTTTTCTGGAATCGCTCGCCATGGATTCTGAGGAGCGTTACCTGAACTGGGTGACCATCTTCAATCGACACCGCCTGCAGCAGCTGGTGACGCCGGAACTGTGGCGGGAGGCTGCCGACAGGAATCCGGCCCAGTGCATTTTTGATGCCTACACCATGTTTCCGCAGCGGGACTTTGTGACCCGCACGACGGCCGTGGATGTCGAAACCTATCTGCCGTTCGATCTGTTGACCAAAGTCGATATCGCCAGCATGAGCGTCGGGCTGGAATGTCGCAGTCCGTTTCTGGATCACAAAGTGGTGGAACTGGCCGCACGGATGCCGCTGGAGGTCAAGCAGTCGATGCAACAGGGCAAACTGGTGCTCACGGAAACCTGTCGCGATCTGATTCCGCCCGATATCCAGACACGAAAGAAGATGGGCTTTGGCGTGCCCATTGATCACTGGTTCCGTGCAGAACTGAAACCTCTGCTGCACGACATTCTGCTCTCGCCCCGTTGTCTGGACCGCGGTCTGCTGAATGCAGACGAAGTGCGGCTGCTCGTGGAGCAGCACACGTCGGCGCAGTTCGATCACGCTTATCGCCTGTGGCATCTTTTGGTGCTGGAAGTCTGGCAGCGAATGTATCTGGATGCCCCGCCACCCCTGTCAGCACCGACCACTGTTTGAGCGTGACTATGGCAACCGCCGGACCGCAGGGTGTGTGGTCTGTTCGCCTGCCGTCGATTTGAAGAATCCGACGGCTCAAATCCGACTGGCGGGGGGCAGTTGCTAAACTGCAGCCGCTTTCCGTCGCCATTTTCTGATTCCGCGGATTCATGAGCAGCCAATACCTGAACATCTCTGATCGATTGAGTGAGTCCGCCAGGCTGGTGCCGCATCAACGGGCGGTCGTGTTTCCGGAAGGCCGAGACACCGCGGGGCGTGTCAGCTACACACAGCTGACGTTCGCCCAGCTGGATGCCGAAGCCACCCGTATCGCCCGCGGGCTGATCAAACTGGGCGCTCGGCCTGGCAGTCGACTGGCCATGTTTGTGCCGCCGTCCCTGGAGTCCATTGCGCTCACGTTTGGCGTGTTTCGTTCCGGCGCCGTGTGCACTTTGATCGATCCAGGCATGGGGCGGCAGAACGTGTTTGGCTGTCTGGATCAGTGTGCTCCGCAGGGGTTCATTGCCATCCCGATTGTGCAGATGGTGCGGTGGCTGAAGTCGCGGCGATATCCCGACGCGAAGCTGAATATCGTGGTGGGCCCGCAGAAAAATCGTGTCGGTTGCACGTCTTATCAGAACCTGCTGCAACTGGGGGACGATGAGTCCATTAAGATTCCCCTCACCAAATCGACCGATCCGGCTGCCATCATTTTCACCAGCGGCAGCACGGGGCCGCCCAAAGGGGTGCTCTACGAACACGGCATGTTTGATGCACAGGTGGATCTGATTCGTGATCGCTTCGGCATCGCACCTGGAGAAGTCGACCTGCCCGGGTTTCCGCTGTTCGCGCTGTTCAACATCGCCATGCAGGTGACGACCGTCATTCCCGATATGGATCCTACGCGGCCCGCCAATGTGGATCCGGTGAAGATTCTGGAAGCGATTCGCAATCAGAATGTGACTCAGGCGTTTGGATCACCCGCGTTGTGGAACACGGTCGGGCGTTACTGCGATGAGCACAACATCAGGCTGCCAACGCTCAAACGCATTCTGTCAGCTGGTGCTCCCGTACCCAATCACGTGCTGCAGCGGATGCTTCGGGCTTTGCCCGAAGAAGCGGACATCTTCACGCCGTACGGCGCGACGGAGTGTTTGCCGGTGGCCGCCATTGGCGGTCGACAGGTGCTGTGTGAAACGGCCGGCCAAACAGCAGCGGGCGCTGGCACGTGTGTGGGCACTGTGTTTGACGGCATGCAGGTGAAGATCATCGAGATTGGTTTTGATCCGATTGCGGACATCAACGGCACCACCGAATGTCCGCCAGGAGAGATTGGTGAGATTATCGTCAAAGGGCCGGTTGCCACGCGGGAGTATTTCCAGCGTCCTGACGGCACCGCGCTGGCCAAGATTAGCGATGGGGATACGTTCTGGCATCGTATGGGCGACACGGGCTATTTTGACGAGGCCGGACGACTGTGGTTTTGTGGTCGCAAAGCGCACATGGTGTTCACGCCCACCGAGCGGCTGTTTTCTGTCCGCTGTGAGGCAATCTTCAACCAGCACGAACGCATCTATCGCACCGCCCTGGTAGGACTGGGCGAACGCGGACAGCAGACGCCCGCGATTGTGGCGGAACCGGAAGCCGGTCAGTTTCCCGA
The DNA here is from genome assembly GCA_024742875.1 of Planctomycetaceae bacterium. Lineage (GTDB taxonomy): Bacteria > Planctomycetota > Planctomycetia > Planctomycetales > Planctomycetaceae > Fuerstiella. The sequence goes on from JANSXP010000001.1 coordinate 350,961, forward strand.
GTCGGCTGCTGCTCAGCAGACCCTTAAAAACGAACTGCTGGCACTGGGGCAGGCCAGTGAGCTGACGCGTTCTGTGCAAACCGTGATCCTGCATCGCTCACTGCCGGTCGACACACGGCACAACGTCAAAATCAACCGCGAAAAACTGGCCATCTGGGCGGCCGATCAGGTGTAGTTTTCCGACAGCGTGGGCGCTGTGTCCTGTTTTGACGACTGGACAGCCAGTCTTGTTGATGGAGTACTCAACGGTGACACGTTGGGAAATTCTGTTGTCGTCAGTCACGAAAAAACTCCTCAACGGCTGTTGTCACGCTGTGGACAAGCTCCGGGTCCATGAACTGATAGTCATCCGGAATGTCGAGAACATGGATTGTCGCCCAGGCCGTTTCGCCGGGGAATCGCGCGCGCAGTTGCTGTTCGTGTTTGCGTTCCATCACCAGGATGACGTCTGCCCAGCGAATGTCGTCCGCTGAGATCGTCTGCCGTGCCTTGCGGCTGGTGCCTTTCGACCGCGCCACGATGTGCTCGTGTCGGGCATAGATTTTTTCGGCCGTGGGACTGCGCCACCGATTCATGGAGCAGACGAACAGGACATTCGTGGGAGTGGCACGCTGATTTGAGGTGGCCTTCGATACTGGATGTCGGACGCTGCGATTGACGGCGTCCAGGGCCATGGGATACCAGTCTTCGTCAATCCAGTGTTCTCCAATGGGCAGCAGGCGCTGCACCGTCCAGCCGGCATCACGCATGCTGTAAAGCATGGACTCCGCGGCGATCGAGTTGGTCGAATGAATGAGCGCCGGGCAGAGCGGGGGCTGTGCACACAGAAAGTCTGACACGTCGCGACCGTCACCGGGGTCCGGTTCTTCGGGTGTGTCGGTGAACAGGTCATGGTCCAGACAAATCAGATCCGGGGTGGCGTCCCGTTGTTGCCACGCAGCGATGAAATCCGGAGCCGTGCGGGCATTGACAATCTGAGCAGTCGGATGATGGCGGGAGATGATCGCCGCAAATCGGCGGATCCGATCGTGCTCGTCTTCGAGCATGAACAACAGCTTCATCAGCGTTTCCTGTGGCTCAATCGATGTGGGAGAAAAATCTTCCGCCAGTCGCTGCAGCAGACCGTTGGGAAATCGGTATGTCAATGACGACAGCACCTGCCTGTGGCACGTTCATCGTTGACGTGTCTTACGATAGCGCCATGCTGGAATACTGCCAGCCGGGGCAGATCGGGGCAGATCGGGGCAGATCGGGGCAGATCGGGGTGAGCTGCTGTGGGCTGCCTGTATTGTGGCGGCGCACCAGCCATGATCGTTGGCGGCGTCTTCTGAAAAATTCACGGAGAGCTGATGTGTCAGAAGGTAAGTCGATTCGCTGGATTGTGATTGCGAGCATGCTGTTCGTGGCGTATCTGGGCTGGGGCTTTATGGCGGGGTCCTATGCGGGCAGCGCGAATGCCGATGGCGTCGTGATCGGCCGTCGCGGAACCGCGGGGCTCACACTGATGGCATCGGCCATCTACTCGTTTATCGCCACGAGCGTCATGCAGTTGCCCGCGTTTTTTCAGGTGATCTCGTGGCACTTCTCCCATCGCATCTGGCTGCCGATTCTCATTGTGCTGGCCGAAATTGGAATTGCGGTCGGCGGCGTGGGCCTGAAGCGTTTGGAAGAGAATCTTTCAAAGCCACCCAAACGCCGCCGCTGAGTGGTCACGCTGTGCGGCTGTTGCCGGACACGTCACTGTGTCCTGGCGGTGTTGGTTTGCTCGCATTTGCTGCCGGCAACACGAAAAACGGGTAACAAACTCTTTGGTTCTCCGCTCTAAAGATCAGACCAGCACACCCGAGCGGGAGAACGTCATGAACACCGAATCAAAAAGCAGCCAGACCCAGAGTCAGCCACAGCCGCGCTCTGCAGACAGTGAGCTCAAGCAGCTGGAACGTTTGTTGAACGCGTTTTTCGCCAGCACAGGAATCTAGCACGGAACGTCGGCGTCAGCCGGTCATCCTGATGCTCGCATGAGCCGGCGGGCTGCAATATCAGAGCAGAACCCACCAGCCTGTGGCTCTTTACCTCTACGAGGACGAGGTTTCCTCTGGCGGATTGCGCAGAGCGACGAGCAGAGGGCAGCTGCGTGGTACATCATCGCCCTGACGATAGGGGACAAGCAACCGTCTTGACTGCTGAGCCAGCTCCCGTCGCACTTCACGTCTGCGGCCTTTGATCCGGGCGATTTTCATCGTGTCGTACGCGGTTGTCTGATGCCGCATCCAGGCAATGACGGCCGATTCGGCCCGCTGCTCGACAGGGATCCGCTGTGTGCGGGCCACCGTTCCACTGCCGACGGGGGTGGCATGGGCGGCAATGCGATCGGCCAGCTGCTCGGCCAGTTCGGTGTAGCGGCCATGAAATCGCAGAAAGTGGAACACCGCCTGTCGAAAGGTGACCACATAGTCCTGCTGTTTTTTCTCCCTTCGCACGCTGTCGGCCGCGCGACGTTTGGCGTAGCTCTCGGTGGAGCGTTCCGCTTCCAGGTCAGTGCGGATTTTAGCGATGACCGCCGCGCTGGCGTAGACACCGCGGGAGAAGGTTCGTCGCCCTTTTTTCTCCTTGACCGTCCACGAAGGGCCGGCTGCCTTCACCCGGCGTGTGAGTCCCGCATCACCTGGCGGCAGCAGTTCCCAGTCGGCCGGGACGTCCTCAACGCGGCCGCCGGGAAAGACGACCGTGCGTTCACGAATGCCGGGCGAGACTTCCTGGGACTGACTGGCCATGAAACGACGGTCCCCGAGGCGACGCGTGCAAACAACCTTTAGCCGATGGCTTCTTTCATGGCGTCACCCATGCCAGCCGGGCTGTCAGAGACAACAACGCCTGCCGCACGCAGTGCCGACATTTTTTCAGCCGCCGTACCGCCACCTCCGGAAATGATGGCACCGGCGTGGCCCATACGCTTGCCTGGAGGGGCCGTCTGACCGGCAATGAATCCCGCCACAGGTTTGGTGACGTTCGACTTGATGTAGTCGGCTGCTTCCTGCTCGGCACTGCCGCCGATTTCACCGATGACCAGAATGGCTTCCGTCTGCGGATCGTTCTGGAACATCTCCAGCAGGTCGATGTAGTTGGTTCCCGCAATTGGGTCGCCACCGATGCCAACAGCCGTGGACTGTCCCAGGCCCACCCGACCCAGCTGCCATGCCGCTTCGTAGGTGAGCGTGCCGCTTTTGCTGATGATGCCCACAGAACCTGGTGAGTGGATGTAACCGGGCATGATGCCGATTTTGGCCACTCCGGGCGTGATCACACCCGGGCAGTTGGGACCGACCAGACGGGTTTTTGAACCCTGCATGGCGTCACACACCTTGATCATGTCCACCACAGGAATGCCTTCCGTGATGGCGATGACCAGATCCATTTCTGCGTCCACCGCTTCCAGAATGGCGTCCGCACAGAAAGGAGGCGGCACAAAGACCATGGACGTGTTGGCGCCCGTCTTCTCTTTGGCTTCCCGCACGGAATTGAAAACGGGAAATCCGTCTACGTCGCTGCCGCCTTTGCCGGGCGTCACGCCGCCGACAAACACGTCTGCGCCGGGACGGCATTCCTGGGCGTACTCACGACACTTCTGGCTGTGGAACAGACCTGATTTGCCGGTGATGCCCTGGCAGATCACTTTGGTTTCTTCGGTGACAAGGATGCTCATGTCGGAAACTTTGATGAAGATTGAATGTTCGAGTGGAAGGAGGAGAACCGTTCAGCTGGACGTCCAGTCAATCGGCTCAGGCAGACAGGGAGCTGACCACTTTCTCGGCCGCATCGGTCAGATCAGCCGCCGTGATGATGTCGCGACCGCAGCCATCGAGCATCTCACGTGCTTTCTCCACATTGGTTCCTTCCAGGCGCACCACCAGTGGCACGGTGATGCCCACTTTTTCGTAGGCTTCCAGCAGGGCTTCCACAATGACGTCACACCGCATGATGCCGCCAAAAATGTTCACCAGAATGGCCTTCACGTTGTCATCCGAGAGGATGATACGAAAGGCCTCAGATACCTGATCGACATTGGCACCACCCCCCACGTCCAGGAAGTTGGCCGGCTCTCCACCGTGCAGCTTGATCAGGTCCATGGTGCTCATCGCCAGACCCGCACCGTTGACCAGGCAGCCGATGTTGCCGTCCAGATTGACGTAGCTCAGCCCTGCGTCTCCCGCTTGCACTTCGGAAGGATCTTCTTCCGACAGGTCGCGAAGTTCGACAATGTCTTTGTGGCGGAACAGAGCGTTGTCGTCAAAGCTGACTTTGGCATCGAGTGCCAGCAGTTGACCTTCGTCGGTCAGCACCAGCGGATTGATTTCCGTCATGCTGCAGTCCAGGTCCACAAAGAACTGGCACAGCTTCGGCAGGAATTTTTCGGCACTGCGGACGGCCGTTTTGTCAAAGCCCAGAGCATAGGCCAGCTTGCGGGCCTGATACGGAAACAGGCCGGCGTTCAGATCGAACGGTTCCGTCAGGATTTTTTCCGGACTGTTGTGAGCCACTTCCTCGATCTCCATGCCGCCTTCAGACGACATGATCAGCACCGGGCCGCCCACTTCGCGGTCGACAACAATGCCCAGGTACAGCTCCCGGGCAATATTGAGTCCCTGTTCCACAAACAGCGTATTGACCTGCTTGCCTTCCTCGCCCGTCTGAATGGTGACCAGCGTGTTGCCCAGCATTCGCTCGGCGTTCTCCCGCGCTTCCTGGGCCGAGCGAACCAGCACCACGCCCGCCTGCTCGGGTTCTTCCTTGAATCGCCCTTTGCCGCGACCGCCGGCGTGAATCTGCGATTTGACGACAGCAATCGCTCCGCCGAGGGTGTCATAGGCGGCCGCCACTTCGTCAGCCGTCCTGCAGACAATGCCTTCGGGTACGGCCACCCCCGCTTTTTTCAGCAGAGATTTGGCCTGATATTCGTGGATCTTCATTCGGAGTTTCCGAGACGCATGCGTTGAGGAAGTTCGCTAAAACGTTCGCCCTGCCGGGTCCACCGTCGGGCGATTCGAGACTATAGCGAGCGGGCGAGAGTCGTTCGAGCCACGCCATAACGGCGTTCGGTGGAATTCGGCAGATTGCGGTATTCCACTTGTCGACGGCAGGATGACAGTTTGCGGCGCACGAAAAAAGCAGCCTGCCAGGCAGGCTGCTTCTGTGTCGCTGCGATGTCCGTGTCACCTTCCGTCACTCAGAGATGGACCTCCCCGGCACGGCCGCCGATGTGCGGTGTCTGCAGGGGGAGGGCTCACGAACGCGTTTTCGCTTAGTCGAATCCCGGGCTCGCCGGTTCTTCGCTGCGGTGTTTGACATCCGGGCCCTTCTCTTCGGCAATCACGGCGATGCGGACCATTTCCGGCGTGCTGCCCACGCCCAGTTTGCGGGTCGCATTGGCACGATGCTTTTCGATCGTTTTGACGCTGATGTCCAGTTCCCGCGCGATGCTCTTGTTGGGCAGGCCGTCAGAAACCAGTGACACCACCTGATGCTCACGTCGCGACAGTCGTGACATTTTCTGGCGCGCCCGCTCGCGGCGTTCCATCCAGCCAAAGAACTGCTGCGCTTCTTCACTGTCCACAACCGGCTGAGGGTTCGCGTGTCGGAACAGCGACTCCAGCCCCGGCAGGGAATTGCTCAGGTCAGCGATGTTGACCACAGCGCCAAGAAACTCTCCCTTGGCGTTGCGCAGGATTGTGCCCACCGCGGCGATGCACTGCTGATGGACGGGAAAGGCGACGGAAATCGCCGGCTTGTTGGTCAGTGACGCTTCGGCTACATACTGCCCGATCTTTTCGCAGATGGTCTGCCAGACGAAAGCGACCGGCTGGTCGACCCCGCCGGCAGATGCGGGTTCGGACAGCTTTTCCCGTAACGCGTCGTTGAGCAGAATCGGGGCGACCGTTTCCCCAAACACGATCACCGGGTGATTGCAGTCTGCAATGTACTGCTGCCACGTGGCTTTCTGCTGAGCGGTCAGCTGGGCCGGCGGCGAGTTCACCGAGTAGGCATTCGGTGCACTGTTGGGGAATGTGAAGGCGGAGTGAGACCTGTCGTAAGTTGTCATGAGAGTGTCCTTCAGATCAGAGTCAAGAGGTGTCAATCATTGGTGTAAATGGTGAGACGCTGGCGGATCTGAGCACCGGCGCCCCACTTCGTCTTCGGAATACACACCAAATAGCAAGAACCCGAACACCTCAAAAACCGGCTCTGATGGTCTGAATCAGGATTATACTACGGGGCGTTTCACTACCCATCTGTTTATGCGTTCAGAGATCGGCTCAGGGCAATACTGAATAGAGCCCACATGCATACACGGGTGGTATTTTTGCTAGTCGTGAAGCTCACCAGGCTGGGGATCCAACTCGCAGAACGGCAGAAGTTCGCAGGGTTGCAGGTGGTTCCAGCGAATTGCGAAGTCCAACGCACGGCTGCGAGTTTTCATGCACGCAGCGGTGGTCCGGAAGACGTCGTGGCGCGCCAGTTGATGTCAGTGCACGCGTCGCGCACCGGAGCCCTCTAGCCGACGCGCGGGGGCGCCTGGCGTGAGGTCACGGCTGTTGCCGCACCGCTGGCTGCACGGAATTCTCTACTCATCAGGCCGCCATCCTGGGGGGGCGAATTCCGCAGCTCACCCGGTTCAGATATGGATGGTCTGTTCCCGGTCGGGGCCCACCGACACGATGGAGACTTTCCGTCCGATCAATTCCCCAGCCGTACGTACGTATTCCTGGGCAGCTGCCGGCAGATCCTCGAACGTGCGGGCGGTGGTGATGTCTTCCGACCAGCCCGCAATACGCCGCAGCACGGGTTTCGCCGCTGCCAGATCTTCACATCGTGACGGCAAATCACGCGTGATGGTGCCATTGATGTCGTAGGCTTCGCAGATAAACAGTTCGTCAAATCCGCTGAGGACATCCAGCAGGGCGATGGTGATGCTGTCCACGCCACTGATCCGCGCGCTGTACCGCGTGGCGACTGTGTCCAGCCAGCCGCATCGTCGCGGTCGCCCGGTCACGGTGCCGTATTCGTTGCCGGCGTCGCGAATCTTCTGACCCACCTCGTTGTCCAGCTCCGTGGGGAATGGTCCGCCGCCAACGCGCGTGGTATAGGCTTTGGCCACGCCAATCATGTTGTTGATGTAGCGTCCTGGAATCCCACTGCCGCTGTGAATACCGCAGCCGGAACTGTTGGAAGACGTCACAAACGGAAACGTGCCGTGATCCACGTCCAGCAGGCATCCCTGTGCGCCCTCAAACAGGATCTTCTGATCGGCGTCGACAGCATCCAGCAGCCACGCGGTCGTATCTTTGACCATCGGGCGAATGCGCTCCGCGCACTGGCCATACTCTTCAATGATCTGATCGGCGTTCATCTGTTCGCCGTCGGGATTGAGTGCGTTGAGGATTTTCTGTTTGAACGGGACAATCTCTTTCACTCGTGCGGCGAACACGTCGCGATCCACCAGGTCACCGACGCGAATCGCGTGTGAGCGTCCCACTTTGTCACGGTAGCACGTGCCGATGCCCCGCATGGTCGTTCCGATGGCCTCACTGCCACGCGCCGCTTCGAGGGCGGCTTCTTCCAGCAGGTGCCACGGGCAGATGACGTGCGCACGATCGCTGACGAACAGCCGGCTGAATCCGTCCTGACCGCTTTCTGCCATGCCGTCCAGCTCTTTCAGCAGAGCGTTCGGATTCACAACGACGCCTGGGCCAATCACCGACTTGACGTGCTCATGCAGAATGCCGGTTGGCAGCAGGCTCAGCTTGTAAGTGTTCCCATCGAACTTCACTGTGTGGCCGGCGTTGTTACCGCCCTGATAGCGAACCACGATCTCGTGATGCTCAGTCAGCAGATCAACCACTTTTCCCTTGGCTTCGTCGCCCCACTGGAGCCCAATCACTGATGTCGCCGGCACAGTTTTCTCTCGCGTTTGGCGACCCCGTGGCATACGAGTCGCGGAATATCAACAGAACAATAAGAAACCGGACGTCGTCACCACGACGTCCGGCGCATGCGGGGACAGATTCTACCGACTGTCGGCCGATACCGAAGTCTGACGTCCACGTTTTATGAAAAGCCGGCGTAGTGCGAAAATCGCCTGCTGCGTGCGGGAAACGCAGCGAATTTGTTGGTCACTCCGGCAGCAGTCCGCCGAACTGGCGGATTGCCTCGTACGCAACAGTGTTCACGGTGCTGGCCAGGTTGAGGCTGCGAACGCGTTCGTCCATGGGCAGTTTCAGTTTGTGAGCGGGCGTCTCGTTCAAAATCGAGGCCGGCAGTCCGCGTGATTCGCTGCCGAACAGCAGGATGTCGCCCTTCTGAAAAGTGGCATCCCAAACGAGTCGCGTGGCGGTTTTCGTCAGATACCAGATACTGGACTCTGGCAGTCGCTCACGGACTTCGGTCCAGCTGTCGACGGCCTCCCAGTCCAGGTGCTGCCAGTAGTCCATGCCGGCCCGCTTCAAATAGCGGTCGTCCAGCTTGTAGCCCAGCGGGCGAATCAGCCACAGCTTGGCGCGAATGGCGACGCACGTGCGGCCGATGTTTCCTGTGTTCTGTGGAATTTCCGGTTCGTGCAGCACGAGGTGCAGACTGGGAGAAGACAAACTGAGTTCCTGGGCGAAAAGAGGGGGTGATCGAACCCTTACGTTTCGATTGGGTCCTGCGAGTATCATATCAGTCCGATGGGAGCTGCACAGGCGGACGTGAGCCGCCCGTCCATTCCCCGTCGATTCCCCGTCCATTCGGTTTGGCACATGCCTTTGCAACGGGTCAGTCATGAGCAGACAGCGGATTTCCACTGGGACCGTCTGGGAGCAGTCGGTCGGTTACTCTCGCGCGGTGCGGGTGGGCGCGATGATCTTTGTTTCCGGCACTACGGCCACGGATGCTGACGGCAGCGTGGTGGCTCCTGGCGACGCCGGCGCTCAAACCCGCTTTATTCTGCAGAAGATCAGCACTGCACTGGAAGAAGCGGGCGCCTCCCTGCAGGACGTCGTCCGATCAAGGATGTTCGTCACCAGCATCGAACACTGGGAAGCGATCGGCGCCGCTCACGGTGAGTTCTTCCGCGATATCCGACCGGCTGCCACGATGGTGGAAGTCAGTCGGCTCATTGACGCCGACCATCTGGTGGAAATCGAAGTGGACGCCTGCCTCGGATGACGGTCGCTTTTGCGCCGCAGTTGTCAGTGCCCAGCAGGATTGTCTTCAGTTTGCGTGTCAGTTCAAAAGCCGAGCAGGGTTTGCGAAGCACGCCGCTGGCGCCCAGCTCGCGATAGTCGTTCAGCGACAGGGACCGGCGTCCGCACCGCACGAGCACAACGGCATCTGTCTGACAGCGCCTCAACTCCAGCAGCGTCTGCACGGTTTGGAGTTCGGAGTGTTCCGCGTCCAGCAGCACGGCATCGATATCGGCCCATGCCTGCTCAAAGAGCTGGCAGGCCGCGTTTGCATCCACGGGGGCGTCGACCCGGTAGCCGGCTTCCTGCAGCACCCTCTGAGTGGACTGCCGCACCGTGGTGTCCGCGTCGACCAGGAGAATGCGTCCCTCTCCGCGTACGAGTTCACTGCGGCGGTAAATGGAAGGTCCCGCAGTGGAGGCCGCCGCCACCGGCAGAAAAACGGTCACCGTTGTGCCGCTGGGGCGACTGGCCACCGCCAAAGCGCCGCGATGTCGCGTGACGATCTGCCGCACCATGGCCAGGCCGCTGCCCCGATCCGCCGCCCTGGTGCTGTAGTCCGCGTCCAGCAGACGACCTGCGGCCTCGGGGGGCACGCCGATGCCGTTGTCGTGCACGTGGATGGCAAAGTAGCTGCCTGGTTGAGCGGCGTCGGCAGCCAGCAGCTCCGTAAGACGGTCTTCGCTCAGGTGCGCCTCAGTGACATCAATGGAGATCTGCGGTTCTCCGTCCGATACCGCCTCGGCCGCGTTCTGGCAGAGGGCCCGCAGGCAGCATTCGAGCTGACTGCGACTGCCCGACACATCACCCACAGCCGAGCAGGAATACTCCAGCCGCGCCGCGGGCAGTTCCTCGGACAACCATGTCGGCAGTGTGTGAACGAATTCTTCGATGGCAAAACGATGGTCACGATGCAGTCCGTCGGCATGACGGGACATCGTGCCGCAAAGTTCAGCCGCGACGTCGGTGTGGGCCACAATTTTATCCAGATGCTCGTGCAGTCCGGAATCCTCGGGCAGCTGCTGCGCGATAAAGGCAGTCTGCGCGACAATCGGCGCGAGCAGCCGGCTGACGTCTTCGGCAAATCCACCGGCAATCGAACCAAGCGACTGATGGTGGTTCGCCAAACGCTTCTGCTGGGCTCGCCGCTGTGCTGCAAACTCGGCCGCCTTCTCCTCGCTCACATTACTCAGGGCAATGCGAAGGGCGGGGCCCGAGTCTTCGCTGCGGGAAATGACGTCCATCAGCAGGCGCACGTACACGGAAATACCGCCTGCGTTCAGCCGCACGTCACAAGTCTGATTCTCTCCTGACTGGCGAGTCTGGCAGAGGCAGTCGGTCAGATCTTCGTGAAAATGTCGATCGACATGTTCCTTCAGGAAACTGCCGATCACCCGTTCCCGCGGCACCTGAAACAGCTCAGCCGCCACGAGGTTGGCGGCTACGATGGCATCACTCGAATCGACTGACAGGTAGCCGGTGGGAGCAAAGTCGTAGAGGTCGGAATAGCGATCGCGGGATTCTTCCAGTTCACTTTGCAGGCGCCGCAACTCGTCGTTTTGCTCTTCCAGTTCGGTTTGATACAGCTGCAGTTCGCGGACCAGATCCCTGACGTCGGCGGGGACGTCACTGACTTCGCCGACTGATTGCCGCAGCAAACGCGCGGCTTCCTGCCGCAGGCGCTCTCGATCCCACTGGTCACGCGTCATGACGGGTCCCATTGTCGCTCAATGCCAATTTGCCGCTGGCTGTCAGTTTTCGGTGAAATACAACAGAAACCACTGTGGTCATCCGAATCCGTCATTTGCGTGAAAGCACTCACGTGTTGTGGGTGTTTAGGAGTCGCTGCTGATGGGTTATCGAGTGCTGGGCACCGTGGTGTTGCCTATCGTTATGGTGAATCATCCGCCCGCTGAAATGTCTTTCGGATGAATGGCATCCGTGGAATACCCCAAGCAACGTTTTCCGCGTCGGTCCGCAGGTCTCGCCGAATGGCATAGGGCAAACCTGAATCTTTCGCCGACTACGGGGTCGGGATTCCAGGGGGATCTGAGGCTGCCGTCGGCTAAAGCGACCGGATGCCCGTCACGTTGACGCCACTGCCGATGAGCAGACTGTTGCGGTAGGCCCAGTCATAGAACCGGCCCGATTTTTCCGGGGGCAGGGCCCGCACCTGTTCGAATCCTGCGGCGGAAAACCAACCCGTTAGTTCTTCGACCGTGTGGTGGTACTGATATTGGGGCGCCCACCAGTCAAACGTATCGCATACGCGATTTTCGTAGCTGGGATGAGCACTGAAGTTGACGACCTTGTTCAACGTTCTGTTGACCACAGGCGTGCCGCCCAGCACGGCGCCCAGGTGACAGAATGGCTTCAACAGGGGCGCGGGTGTCCGCGTCGTAATCGCCCGCAGCCCGGAGTTGATTGCTTCCTGCCACCACTGGTTGCGGCGATACAGCCAGACAGAATATCGACCACCGGGTCGCACAAAGCGAGCCACAGCATCGAAGACCCGGCGGGTGTCGGCATCGTGGTGCATCACGCCGATGGAAAAGACAAAGTCAAAGCTGGCCGGTGCCAGAGGCAGACGCTTCAGGTCGGCCTGCACAAACTGCACATCGTCCAGGTGGGCACACAACTGGGTGGCTTTGTCGACGGCGCGGCTGTGATCGGCGCCGGTCACGGCGGCGCCGGCTTCGCCGCAGATTCTGGAATATCGCCCGCCTCCGCAGCCGGCGTCCAGGACTTTCCGGCCAGCCAGTTCTTCCAGCGAGCAGCCCGTCTTGGCGGCAAACGTGGCACGATCTTCCTCGTCGTGGGCCACTTCATAGGTTGTCCACTGATCGCCAAAACTCTTGAGATGTTCGTCGCTGACGAATCGGGGAATCCCATCGATCACAGGCCACGCGGTGGTGCCATTTGATTTGGCGGTGATCTGTGTCCCGTCGTCACTGAGCGTCAATTCCGCGCCACTCTCGGGATCGCGCAGGCCGCGAACCAGCGTCTGGAGTCGCTTGTGATCAATCGTGCTGCCGTTGGCGTCACCTGCGGCCACAAAGATTTCCTTCCGACACGACCTCAGAATTCGATTTCCAGAAGATCCTCAGCCAGCTGTGCATTTGGCACGCTCGCGCGAATCTTCTGAATATCGATGGGGTCATCATGCGTGTTCTGTGGATCCGCGTGAACAAGATACAGGCGGTTGGCGCGGGACTGCTGGGCCACCTGAGCGACGGCAGACGCAGAACTGTGGCCCGTTTTCTCGGCCCAGTCCTGCATGTCGTCCGGGAAATAGCACTCGTGAATGAGTACGTCGACATCCTCGATGAACGCCAGGTAATTCCCCGGTGCGGTCGTGTCCGTGATATAGGCGAGTGATCGATCGGGCCAGTCGATGCGGTAGCCAACAGAACCACCGGGGTGTTCCAGAGTCGTCCACGTCAGTCGGCCGCCATCGGCCACCGGCAGGCTCGTGTCCGGCTGCAGTTCGCACCATTCAAACGGGGGATCCACGGGAAACAGGGCCGGAGCAAACAGGTGTTCCCGCACGGCGCGCAGGACCTCTGGCGTCCCGTGAATTCGCACACGTTGGACGTCTCCCCGCATCACGGGCACCAGAAAAAATGTCAGACCGCAGACATGGTCCAGGTGGGCGTGAGTCAGGAAGACGTCCAGGTGCGGGGTTCGCAGATGATTCTGAACACGGAAAAAAGCTGTCCCCGCATCAAACGCCAGCCCAACGTCCGGCAGCAGCAGGCTGGCCGTATGTCGGCGTTCGTTGGGGTGATAGCCACCGGTGCCCAAAAAAATCAGTCGCATGGAATTTCAACGCAGGGACGTCATCGTGATCCGTCAGACAATAGCAGACGCAGCCGGGATTTCGAAACCTGGGACGTGTGGCTTGCCGCGGACAACCGTGACTCGTCGCCCTGATCGTCCGCTCAATCAGCGATCGGTTTTTTCCGTTCGGCTGGACATGGGGCGGCATTCGGCCGAACCTGCAGCCACTGGCCTGGCTCTGTCAGGGAAAACTCTTCCGCCGATGGTCGCGGAATCGCCCGGATTACCAATGCTTCAAGCCCTCAGGGAACCTCTATGCGCCCCAAATCACAGGTCAATCGCGTATCGGCCGCCACGTCCGCCGCGGCCGTCGATCACTTTCAGCGGCGGCTGGCATTTGAAACCGATTGCTGGGACGTGCATCATGCCATCAGCCATGAGTGCGCTGATTTTGTCCTGCTGGACGTCCGTTCGCAGGAACTGTACGACGCAGGGCACGTGCCCACAGCCGTGCACCTGCCGCACAGTCGGATCGATACGGCGACGTTGCCCGACCTGCCGGATGGTCACATTTATGTGGTGTACTGCGCGGGGCCTCACTGCAACGGTGCCAACAAAGGGGCATTGAAAATTGCTCAGCTGGGCCTGCCCGTTAAGGAGATGATTGGCGGTGTGGAGGGGTGGAAAGATGAGGGGTTTTCGCTGGCATCCCTTCAATGAGATCAGGGCGGTTGTGCTCTCTCCTCTGTTGTGTGACGATGAATGAACAGGGAAATGCTGACCCTCGTTTGGTGTTCTGCCTCCGCCCACCCACAATCTGGCTCTTGAAAGTGCCTGCGAGATTGAGTGATCCATGAAGCGTGTTGCTGCCGAGTTTCTGCACCTGTTGCCGTGTGTTCTGATGGTTGTGACGACCAGCCTCTGCGAGCCAGCGGCCGCACAGCAGGCCACCTACGTCACGGCCGGGGACCTGTTGTATCGCTCGGGCGACGGCCTGTCCGACTATCAGAAATCGCAGTGTCGGCTGGATGTTTACTATCCCAAAGACACACCCCGATTTGCCACCGTCGTCTGGTTTCATGGGGGCGGTCTGAAGAGTGGCAATCGAAAAGTGCCTGAAGGCCTGCAGAAACAGGGTGTGGCCGTGGTGGCGGTCAGCTATCGTCTGCATCCGCAGGTCAAAGCGCCCGTCTACATTGAAGATGCGGCCGCCGCTGTCGCCTGGACGATGGATCACATCGCAGATTTTGGCGGTGATCCGCAGCGAATTTTTGTCAGTGGGCATTCGGCCGGTGGTTACCTGACCAGCATGGTCGGGCTGGACAAACGCTGGCTGGCGGCCCACGGTAAAGACCCCGACGATTTGGCAGGTCTGATTCCCTACAGTGGCCACACGATCACTCACTTCACGGTCCGTCAGGAACGCGGCATCGACGGGAAGCAGCCCATTGTGGATGACTTAGCGCCCCTGTTTCATGTTCGGGGCGACTGTCCCCCCATCCTGTTTGTGACGGGTGATCGGGAACGGGAGATGCTGGGCCGCTACGAAGAAAATGCGTACATGTGGCGGATGATGCAGGTGGTTGACCATCCCGATGCGGAGCTGTTTGAGCTGGACGGCTACAACCATGGTCAGATGGCCGAGCCCGCACACCCGCTGCTGCTGCAGTTTGTGCGACGCATCATCAGTCAGGAGTCCGATGCCCGAACAGGCGACCGCTCTCGCTAAGAGCGCCGGGGCCACCAGGTGCGTTCAGCCACCAGAACTGTCCGCGTCTGAGCGGGGGCTTCTGTGCGACAACTCTCGTGGCCGCCTACCGGTCGCCCGAATTGTCGGAGACGCTGGCAGGATCGTTCCAAAGCTTTTTGAACAGATGCCACGCATCCGGGTCGTGTTTTTTCAGCTCTGCCTGGTTGAAGGGGAAAAAATCGTTCTTACCGAACAGAGCTTCTGAGCCTTCAGCAAAATATTCGCGGGCATTGGACATCGCGTAAGCTTTGTCCTGGATAAAGCGCCGCCCCGTGAATCGTCGGACCGAATCATAAGTGCCTGACGCTTTGGCCTGCTGGAACGTGGCTTCGATGGCCGGGTGACTGAAGCCCAGCACGCGGTCGTGATAGGCGTGGGCCAGTTCGTGCAGCATCAGGTAGGGCATGCGTTTGTGCTCAAATTCGAACATGCTGACATTGGTGACCTCCACGGCTTTGGCCATCACCGGATCTCGCCCGTTGTTCCTCAGCCATCCGGCTCCCGGGTGGTATTCAGCACGGGGCGCGGCGCTGGCGTATTTGGGATTCACCCAAATTGGCACCTTTCGCAGCTGGGCGAGAGCTTCCGGGGGGATGACGTCAGCCACACGTTTCAACTGAACTTTCATCAGTCGCATGGCTGTGTCCGTTTTTTTGGGCGAATCCTTCAGCAGGTCGCCGTGCAGGTGGACCGTCCAGCCTTCCACGATGCGGATTTCGTGCCGGGGTTCGGCTTTGAGTGACTCGGACGCCCCGGCGACAGGGGGCGTTGATTCGTCGGGCTGTGTTGGCAATGACAGTCCGCACACGCAGATCAACAGGGAAAGGTGGTTCATATTTCAGGCCCGATGGGGACACACGTTTTCTGGCGAAAAGTGCAGGGGAATGTAGTGGGGACGGCAATGAAATCGTAAACGCCTGATCGCGAATTGCGAGGCTAAACACGGCTGCGGTGTGCTGTTGAGCTGACCTCTGGCCTGGGCGGGAATGAGAAAACAGGTCCGCTGGTGATGGCAATTCGCACAGGCGTGCCGCACAATGCCCGGCCGCTTTTTGAAGGACCCGCCATGTTATCAGAATTTGCCGTCACTGCGTCTGACCTGGTACGTGTGAATGTGGTGGGCGTCAGTGGTAGTGGCAAGTCCTGGTTTGCGTCAAAGCTGGCGGCCGTTCTGGGGACGCCCTACCTGCAGATGGATCAGCTGTACTGGCAGCCGAACTGGACCGAGCCTGCGGTCGACGAGTTTCGAGAGATTGTCAAACAGGCCATCGATCAGGAGGCCTGGGTTCTGGATGGTAACTACCACAGCAAGACCAAAGATCTGAAATGGGAAGTGACCACTCTGGTGGTCTGGATTGACCAGTCGTTTGTGTCCACGATGTGGCAGGCGGTCACCCGTGCTGTTCATCGCGCGTGGACAAAACAGGAGCTGTGGCCGGGTACCGGCAATCGGGAGTCGTTTCGCCGATCGTTTTTTAGCACCGAAAGCGTGGTGTTGTGGACGCTGACAACGTACCACAGTGCCCGTCGTCGCTACCTGTCTGTGCAGGCCGATGCCGACCGAATGCCGTTTGCCTTTGTGCGTCTGCGGGGACGCAGAGCGGTGGCGAAGTTTCTTGAATCGGCGCGTCTGCTTCATCACGGTCAGTCGTCGTGAGCCGTTCGTTCAGTCAACGCTGCTGGCGCCACCGCTGTTTCTGGAATTGTGGCAGGCCAGATCAATCACGATGGCACTGGCCAGGATCAGCACGTCATCCTCACCGGGATTGACGTCAACGCCGTAGGTGTCTGTCCAGCTGAACCATTTTTTGGACACGCGAGCGACCGTCTCGCCGTCCCGCGTGAATTTGTACTCATGATCCAGCAGGCTGCCTTCGGCCAGCAGGTCATCGGGACCGGGAATGTCCACTTCAAACTTGCAGCGCAGGAAAGTGAACAGTTTCTTTTTTACGGTCGCGTAGTGCTGACCCCGGATGTAGACGTGATAGGTGGGCCCCCAGGCGAGCAGCTTTTGAGAAATGAAGGCCAGTTCGTTGCCCTCCATGTCCTGAAAGGACAGCTTGTCCTTCAGGCTTAGCGCTCGGCCCTTGACGAAGAAGACGTCTTCTCCGTCGCTGTTTCTGATGAAGTACTTGTCGCCAATAGACAGCCACTTCTGCTTGATCACGTACCGCATGAGGTCTCCTGAGAGGAATCTGCCGGATGCTGTGATAACGAATCCGGGGGCGGTCTGGATCTTACGGTCTGCCCAGTTTCAGGCCGTTATCCGCCCTTTTTCTGCCGCACAGCAGCCGTGCTGCGTTTTGCTGTTGTTTTATTGGCCGCGTTTTTTCTTAGCCGCTCTCTTCTTCGCAGCTTTTTTGAAGACAGCCTTCTTTGGGGCTGCCTTCTTTTTGGGCGTCTTCTGTTTGGCCGTTTTTTTCGGGGCCGCTTTCCTGCCGGCTTTCTCTTTGATGCGTGCTGGGGACTTCCCGGCCGTCGCCAGTGAGTAGCTCTCGTTCAGCCACTTTTGCCACAGCCGTTTCGGCAGTGGTTTGTCGGCAGAAAAGCGAGCGGTCACCCACGCCGTGGAGGCGACCTGAAAATCGTCCGGCCGTTCGGCGGCCAGTTGTTCTGCCTGGCCGCGACTGGCGGCGAGTTTGAACATCGCTTTGTAACGTCCCCCCTGTGGCCCAATGTACAGAAAGCCGTTTCCGCACGCTTTGAAGGACGCCTGCGTGCACGCTGTGCCTTCGTCCACCAGTGGGAAAGCGGCGGCCCGCTCACAGATTGCTGCGGTGGGGTCTGGCATGTCGGACTTTCTTTGTTCCAGCCAATCGCGAGAATCTGCACGGCGACGTCTGTGTGCAGAAATCCGCCGTAGTGTGACCGATTTATTCACGATTTTCATGTGCTGCGTACTTCTGGCACGTTGCGCTGATCTGCCAGCTGCATTTGTACGTTCTGAATTTCACGCCTGTTGTTTCCCTCTTAGCACCAGTGTTTATGTTTGACCCACTGCCTGACAGCCTGTCTGCCGCGCTATTCGATTCCCTGGATCTGCTGGCTCAGGCAGGTGGTGGAGGTAAGTACGGGGGCAGCGGCCGCAGCGGTGGCGGAGGCTTTGGCGGCGGCGGCAGCAGCGGAGACGGTGATGGCGCCCTGCTGATTTACTACCTGTTGCAATTCACGTTTCGCTATCCGGTGATTGCCATACCCGTCTGGATCGTGGTGGGCTTTGTCGTCTACTACAGCAAAAAGTCGGGCACGGACTATCACGTGACGCGGACGATTCGCCGTGGCCGTAAGCTGCAGGAAGAGAGCCTGCGCAGTTCTTCGCTGGGTCTCATTCAGCAGCGCGACCCGGATTTCACGCTGGACGTATTTCTGCGACGCGTCCGCAATGCCTTCGTGGCCACCCAGCGGGCCTGGAGTGAGCAGGACCTGCGGTCATGTCGGGCGTTTATTTCTGATGGCGTGCGGGAGCGATTTGAACTGTACATTGCCATGCAGAAGGCGGAGAACATTCGCAATCGCATGGAGCACGTGCAGGTGGTTGATGCCGAGGTGGTGACGATCACCACGGACGAACATTTCGATACGATCCATGTTCGCATCACCGGTTCCGCGATCAGCTATGACGAGGATTTGACCAGCGGTCGGCGTGTCGGCGGAGCCAGTGCCAGTGCGCCCATCGAGTTCACTGAGATCTGGTCGTTTTCACGGCGGCCCGGCGTGGCCACGAATCCGGAAGTCTCTTTGCTGCAGGGCCGCTGTCCCAACTGCGGCGGTCCGGTCGATATCGTCGACAAAGCGCAGTGTCCGCACTGTCAGGCGGCCATCAACTCCGGGCAGTACGACTGGGTGCTGGCAGAGATCACGCAGGATGAAGAGTGGGTGGTGCCGCCCGCTCAGCATGCGGTCATCGGTTGGGAGCAGTTGCAGAAAACAGACCCGGGACTGAACTTTCAGCATCTGGAAGATCGCGCCTCGGTGATGTTCTGGCGGTCGATGATGGCCGTCTATTTTGAGGACCCTCGCTACGCGTCTCCCATCCTCGCTGAAGGTCGCGATACTGTTCCGTCTCTGTGGAATCGGCCTGGGGAATTCTGGAAGACGCCAGCTGTGGGTGTGGTCGAGGTGTCTGGCTGTCTGCCGGCGGCCGACGACGATTTTGATCGCATTGTGATTCTGGTCCGCTGGTCGGCCACTCGCGCGACGGGTGATCGCCGACAGCCGAAGCTGCGAGGGCTGCAGACCATTCATTCTCATGCGATGGTGCTCAAAAGAAAACGGGGTGCCACGAGCAATGCAGATATGGCGTTCGCTTCTTTCAGCTGCGGCAGTTGTGGTGCCCCCATTGAAGTGGGAACCGAAAGCCTGTGCGCCTTTTGTGGGACCGCTCTGAATGACGGATTTCGCGACTGGGTGCTGGAAGACGTGCGGCCCCACAGCATGATTGCGGATCTGAAACGAGAGGAACGTCTTGACGATCAGGTGGCCGCGCTGGGCGGCGTGGAACGGCTGGAGGCAGATCGGTTTCTCAACGAGCCGGAACTGCTGACAGCGCTGTCCCGAATTCTTGCCGTGGACGGAGAGCTGCATGAGAAAGAACGCGCTCATATCGTGGCCATGGCAGAAAGTCGGGGTGTTGACAAACAGCGGCTGAAAACCATCTTTAACACGGCGTCCGCTGATGATGTGCCCATTCAGCTTCCCCAGGATCGCGGGCAGGCGGACCTGTTCATGGATCATTTGCTTCGCGCTGCACTAGTGGACGGCAAAGTCACACGTTCCGAATATGATCTGTTGTTGAAGACCAGCGAACAGCTGGGCTGGACAAAGGTGGACTTGAAGATGGCCATTGCCAAAAACCGACGAGAGCTGTTTCAGCAGGCCAGGCAGATTATCCGGAACCGCCGCCGGTCCTGAATCACTCACCCGCAGTGCTGGAAATCTCCATGGGGGTTGCCACCGCATTCGGCTGTGCCGCGAACAACTCTGCTAAGTTGGCGAGCATCGACGTTACACTCATCCCGGGGCCGTCGAACGTCGCCATCGTCCATCAACCACTCAGTCGCTGAACGTTGCCAGTGTTATTCACCCGTTTGGTCGCAAGACCCTTCCTGACTCTGCTAATTGCGGTCGCCTGTGCTGTCGGTGACGAGCCGCTCAGAGACCCGCCCGTCCCCGACCAGCCAGTCGAACTGCTGCCCGACCTGCAGGAATCTGAACGGGCGCCTGACGGCCTGGCGAACGTCTATGCGCCGGACATTGTGACCGTGGGAAATCAACTGTGGATGTATTACGGTGGTCAGGGGCAGGATGGGCACGATCGCATCCACCTCGCGATTTCCGAAGATGGCACGGCATGGCAAAAGCAGGGAATTGTGTTTGCCCCCGAGGGTGTCAATCACGTCAATGACCCGTCCGTTGTGTTGTTCGACAATCGTTTTTACCTGTTCTACACGCGCGCCAACGCGGGGGTGACGGACACCATCGGGCTCGCCCTTTCCGATGACGGCCGCCACTGGGAGGATCGAGGCCCCGTTTTGAAGCCCGCCGCCGATGCCTGGGACTCTCTGCTGGTTGGCCGCCCCAGTGTGCTGCATGACGGCACCAAATTTCGCCTGTGGTATGACGGTCGGAAAGACCTGCCGATGGGAGCTCCGGATCGCACGGCCCCTCAGTCGCATACCTCACGCCGGTATGTGGGGTATGCCGAATCCGTCGACGGTGTCATGTGGCGACGACACCCCAATTACGTTTACTCCCACGATGCTGGGGGTGTTCACGTCAGTCGCGTGAGGGATGCGTGGATCATGGTGAGCGAATCTCGGGAGGGCACGCGGTGGGCCGCCAGTACCGACGGGATTGCCTGGGAGGATCGGGGTCTGCTGGCACCCAAAACGCAGGCGGCTCCGTTTGGTCATGTGACCCCATTCCTGCGACACAGCTCGGAGAAGGCGACCGTCTATTTTGGCGCCGCGCGATCCGTCCACTGGGACCGCAATACGATCATGAGCGTGGAAGTGCGCCTTTCGAATGATGACGCTGCTCCGTCGCGCTGACAGGCCGTCGTGCTGACAGGCCGTCGTGCTCAAGTGCAGTAACGTGGATCTGCAGTAAAGCTGATCTGCCGTCACTTGCTCCGCCATCAATCCGATTTCGCCCCACATCGCTTCGCGGCCGTCTTCGCTCAGGCTCCATCCCATTGCAGGATGCAGAGAATCGGATCGTGATCAGACACAACCGGCTCATCGACGATGATTGTCTCGACAATCCTCCAGCGGTCTGATTTTCGCAGGAGGATGTAGTCGATACGGGAATTCGGGGCGACCGCATCCGTCCAGTCTTCCCGCAAGACGCCCATGGCCTCGCTGTCCGGCCGGGCGTTCAGGTCTCCGGCAAGGATCACGGGGGTTGGATATTTCCCAAACAGACTGTGCAGCTGCTGTGTTTGTTCGATGCGCGTGTCGCTGCTCTGATGGCACAGGTGCGTGCCGACGAAACAGAACTCCGGCAACCCGTTGTCAGGCAGCACATTCACCGACAGTGCGCATCGTGGTTCGTTGCCAAAACGAAAGGGCAGGTGATGGGCGCGGGGCTGCTCAAGCGGGAAACGAGACAAGATGGCCTCACCGTACTGACCGCCTGCGTAGAACAGAGCATTGCCAAAGACGTGATTCATGCCGAGTCGTTTTCCCAGTTCGGCCGCCTGGTCGATGCCCGCGGCTCGCTGAGTACTGTGATCCACTTCCTGCAGTGCAATGACGTCCGGTTTGAGTTTGGCGATCGTGGCCGTCAGTCGGTCGTAGTCAAATTTGCCATCCATCGCTTCCCCATGATGGATGTTGTAAGTGAGCACGCGGAGTGTGGGCTGCGGCACAGTTGCGGCGGCCACTGCCGGATCGTCACTCAGTCTTGCAATGACCGTATCCCCACGACCGGTTTCGTCGGCGATGCTCTGAATGGTCCACAGATCTGTGTGGTTGTCACCATCCACAACGCTGCCGCTGTAATCGCCCCAGGCACCGCCTTCGGTGGCCGCGCGCCCTTCGCCCAGACTGATCGCAGGGCGCAGTTGCCCGGGCGGATCGTCCGCACGACGAAATGCCAGTCGCGGGCTGATGAACATCTCCGGACTGGTCTCCTGGAAGCCCACAAGCACGTCCAGGTGTTTGTTGACCGCCAAAGTCGTCTGGATATAGCTGCTGGTGTCTGAGCAAAGCAGGCCGCTTTGCACAAATTTTCCATCCGTCAGCCGCACCTGATGCCACTGGATACCCGCGCGGCCGTTGCAGTTGACCGTCTGTGAGAACCACAGGTGGCCGCTTTGCACAACCAGGTTCTTGGGGTTGCGATCACCCGAGGCCGTCCGTTTGTCAGTCCCTTTCTGAGGCGATTGAGGGGGCCAGCCAAAGTGCGGAAAATTGTGCGGGGCGCGGACGAGCAACTGTGCGACCGGACGCCCGTCTGCCGACTCGCTCACTTTGGTAATGACAATGTCGCTGCGTTCGAGTTTGACAAACAGCAGTTCGGCCGTGGCATCCTGGGTGGCCACCGGGTGTCCCAGATTACCCTCGAAGTGATAGACGGTGGCCGGCTTTCCCGCTTTGGCATCGGCCGTTTTCAGCACAAACGTCTGCGCGTCTCCGCCGGGGAACGAATAGCCGATCCACTGTTTGCTGTAGCCAATACCGCCCCCGTCACGGCCGCCAGGAGCGGGGACGGGATAAGTGTGCCAGACGCCCGTGGGATCCTTGGTGGCCGAAACCGAAATGTTGACCGGCTTGAGTTTCTCGCGGTCCCAGGGATTCCACAAATCGAAACCGAAGACCTCGTTGTGGGCATCGTAAAAGAGCTTGGGGTCGATGCCGCCGTTGAAGCACTGCTGCGAAACTCCCTGAACAAACTCGCCCGCCCTGGTGTAAATGATCAGTCCATTGTTGGTGGCATGCAGCACATGGTTGCCGCCGACGGCGATCTGCGGATCGACCTGACGGTTGCCGTCACTGGCGCCATCGAAAACGAGCAGACCATTGACCGTTCGCGGGTTGCCCCCCTGTCGACGCTCTCGGCATTGACCATTTTTGTTGAACGAGTCATTGCGAATCGGCGTGATGATTTCCGATCGCAGTGGTGTTTGCGACTGCCCGCGGACTGCGGGCACAAGGCCAGAGGCAATCAGAGCGACGAACAGAAGTCGAAAGGTGGGAGCGATATTCATGCTGATCGATCGGTGAGGGTGGGAAGGAGGTCAGTGGAGGGACGCTGGCGACGGAACACCGTCCGCCAGCGGTCGTGACATCGTAGTCGATCGGTGACTCGGATGGGACCGTCGTCGTGGGATGCGTCGCGTTCTGTTCTCTCTCTCCGGTGGCCGATCTTTCTCGCGTCACATGGCTGTTGGTCTCGCTCCGCGCTCCAGTTGCTGCAGCAGTCCGGCGGCTGTGGACGAGTCCGGTTTCAGCTGCAGTGCCCGCGCGGCGAATTCCAGAGCGGCATCCGGCCGGTCCATCTGTACGTGGCAGCGGGCCAGGTTGCACAGTGTGGTGGGATGATCTTCGAAAAGCCGCAAAGACAGCTCATACAGGCGGACAGCGTCGGATGGATGGCCCAGTTTTTCCCACAGATGCCCGATGGCAAACGGTATGTCGTCAGTGCCCCAGTGAAAGTAGCGACGTTCGATGAGCGGCAGGGCTGCAGTGAGTGCTCGTCTCTGAGCGGAATCAGCTGTTGGCAGCGCCCGACGAATGTGGCGGCGCAAGTGATAAAATACCAGTGCGTCATGTCCAGACAGCCGCAGCAGCGACAGGCAGCGGCTCAAAGCGACCTCGCTGTCGTCCTGCCAGCGACGGGACAGCTGATGAAACTCTCCCGGATTGAAGTCACTCACTCCATGATGATATTCCCGTCGCAGATTCTGCAGCGGGCAGTCGCCGGCTGCAGCGAACGCCGTCACGTGCACGACGGGCGCATCGTGTGCGGATACGAACGCCTGGCCCTGTTGCTGCTGGAACCACTCAGCGATCGCCGGAAAATTGACGCTGAACGAATAACAGCCTCCATGGGGAATCGCAGTGGGCAGCGGGCGGTTGTGAAGTTCGTCCATGTGCCGATACCCCTTATCGGCGGCCAGCAGCAGCATGCCGTCGGTCGCCCACGAACGCACGTCTGACAAGACACGGCAGCCCGCGGTCGGGATGGTGAAGCAGCCGTCGCGGACGTGATGCGAAAAATGCTGCACGAGGTGTTCCAGTGAGGCGTCAGCATAAGCGGTGTCGGTGACCGGACGCTGCTCCCACTCCCAGTCAGGTTCGTCGCTGTCAGCTGTCTGCGTGATCCGCGGCAGGCATTCAAGCAACTGGTCGCCCTCTGTGCGAAACACGTCAATCGGCAGTGAGTCAAAAAAGTAGTTGCCAATCACCACCACATGTTGTGACGCATTGTCTGCCGTGACTGTTCGACGGGTCTGCCGCAAAGTGAGGTCGCTGTCTCCGGCGGCAAAGCGGGCGACATCGGCAACTTCGGACTGGATCAGAGGGGCGAGTCCTTCGTGCTCCTGCCAGAAAGTGATGTTGCGTTCCGCGATGTCCGTCAGAACGTACTGCCACTGGGCGTCACCCATCAGCCCAGCCTGCTGCAGTTCCTGCAGATGCTGAATGCACAGATAGCCAAATCGCCCGTGGCCGGCGCCGCCTTCCACGATCAGCACCTGCTGCGCACCGGTATCAGCAATATAGGCGGCGATGCAGCGGGCGTAAGTGCGGGCGATGTAGGAGCTGGTGGTGATCCGCGACGGCACACTGCCGCGCCAGGCGTCAATGCCGACAGATTCGTAAAATTCGGTCTGACGCTGCCAGATCGAAGCGGCCGACAGGCGACGACCGGAATCAAGCAGGTTCAGGTGCTGACTGGACAGTGAATTCACGCGTGATGTCTTTTTTCGGAAGGCAGAACACAGGGCTGCAGCCGGCGCCGCAACGGGCGCCACAGTGGGTGTCGACGTTGGTCCGACAGGAAGAGAATAGGTCACTAACGCGGGCGCGGTGGAAAGATTGGCTCCGCTGTCAAAAGGGTGACAGCGGGTCGCGTTCGCCACGGAGGCCTGAAGGAAAACAGACCCAGCGACCGTGGCGGACTGGTTCACAGCGATGGCTGCGGTTAGTCTCTGCACGGGGCGCAGTGCAAGTGATGGGGCCGATTTCTCGCCGGTCTTTGTGGATCGGTAATCCATCGCCCACTTGCCGCCTGGGGATTCTGTTGAGGACAGCAACCATGTCGATTCGCGTTTCTGTGTTTGTATGCCTGCTGGCCATTTCCTGTGGGCCGGCTTTCGCTCAGGAGGGACCAGCGGGTGCGTCCGCGACAAAGCAGCATCAGTGGCTGCAGAAGTTTGTGGGCAGCTGGACGGTGGAAAGCAAAGGGTCCATGGGCGAAGGACAGCCGGAGATGGTGTCCAAAGGCACGATCGAATCCACTTCCCTGGGCGGCTTCTGGGTGATGAATCGGATGACGGCGGATTTCGGCGGCATGGGGTTCACCGGAGTGCAGACGGTCGGCTATGACGCTGCCAAAAAGAAGTATGTGGGCACCTGGGTCGACTCCACCAGCGGCTTCATGTGGAAGTACGAGGGGTTCGTGGATGACTCGGGTAAGAAGCTGGTGCTCGAAGCCACAGGACCGGACATGCTGGATCCCGCCAAATCACGGTTGTATCGGGATTCCTACGAATTCAAGACCAGTGACGTTGTGGTAACCACTTCATCGATGAAGAACGACGACGACACGTGGACCACCTTCATGACGGGGGTCGGCAAACGCGTGAAGCCAAAGAAGTAGACAGTCAGGTTCAATTGTCAGATCAGACTGTCAGATCAAACGCCGGACAGCCGTATGACGCACGGTCTTCTCCCGTGCGTCGTTTTTTTTGGAGACCCTGCACGGCTGGGCTGTTCCGCTCGACCTGCCCAACTGCACACTTCGTACGCTGGTGGATCACTTTTGGGGCGTCAGCAGCTGTTCGAACGTTGCATTGCCGATGCGGTATTTCTTCCAGTCTTTGTAATCGAAGTGCCACCACTCGTATTCGTACACCGTGAATCCTTCCGCTTCCATGGTGCGACGCAGCAGCTGGCGGTACCACCGCTGTCGTGCAGTTCCGCCGGGGTACAGCGGAAATGATCGCGGAGAGAATTCATCATATCCGGCCACCATTTCAATCGGGTCACCGGTCGCCAGATCGTACAGCGTCAGGTCCACCGCGCAGCCGCGGTTGTGGCGTGACCCGCTGGCCGGGTTAGCGACAAAGTCTTTCAGATTGTCCGGTGTGGCGTCCCAGAACATTTTTGTAACGTGCCAGGGACGGTAGGCGTCATGAACCAGCAGGCCCAGACCCAGCGGTTCCAGTCGTCGCTGGGCGCGGACGACTGCTTCGGCAGCGGGCCGCTGCATGAAGGCCTTCGGCTGCTGGTAGAAGATGGCGCCGGTAAAGTTGTTGGTGGTGGCATAGCGAACGTCCAGGTGAATGGAGTCATCCAGCGAGGTGAGTTCCACCAGGTCCGGCTCCCGAAAGTCGCCAGGTTCTGCGGGAGGTGACGCCGCCAACGCACCGGCCCGCAGTTCGTCGATGGGACGCACCGGCTCGATGCGAAACGTCTCGCCGTCTTTTGTGCCCACTTCACGTCGCACGAAAATGACCTCTGCGGCATTGACGCTTGTCGCTCGCCCGCTGCTGTCGCGCGTGAACGTCAGACCTTCGCCGTGATACAGGCCGTAGTCGGGAAACTGGAAGACATTGTCACTGACTTCGGTCAGTGGATAGTAATAAAACCACTCGATGAGCGCGTACAGCTTCTCGTCTTCTTCAAGGATGTACAGCGTGTTGTGGTCCCAGCCATACTCTCCGATCAGGCCTTGCCAGCGCTGCGGAATGTCGGCCGGAGGTGTGTCGGGCAGCCGTGCGTATTGGGTGTCGCCGATTTTCAGCCGCCGATTTTCCCCTGGGGTCACCTGTGTGCCAAATCCTGTTTCGTCGTCGGTCAGGATGACACCGTCGCTCGCTCGGGAGCGGAGCTGATACCGGTACGAACCGCGGTGCAGGAAGACGGCGCCGTCCAGCTGGCTGATTTCCGCAAACCGATCCCCGTTCACCTCCCGATATTTTCCGATCAGTTCTGTCGCACGATCTGCGGGAACGGCAATTGTTGTCGGATAGTCAGGCAGCGGCTGTTCGTTCTGTGCGGCGACCATCAGGCGCAGCGCATAGTCGGCCAGTCGTCGCGTGACGCCATTGCTGCCATCCAGCGCTGAGGCGGCCACAACGCCCAGTTGCCGTTCGGGCAGGACTTCCAGCTGGGTGGAGAAGCCATACACTGCGCCCCCATGTCCAATTTTGGTCAGTCCGTCAAGTTGCTGCACATGAAACCCCAGTCCGAAGCCCTGCGGCTGGCCGTTCTGATCTTTGACGGGCGTTGTCATCAGGGCCAGCGTTTCCGGTTTGAGCAGGGCGCCGCCGGCTGTCTGTCCGTCCGCGAACAAGCACGATGCGAACTTCGCCAGGTCCCGCACGCTGGAGTACATGTTTCCGGCCGGTCCGGTTCCTAAAAGAAACGTGGGCGCTTCAAACCGGCGGCCGTCGTATGTGCGCATCCATCCCGTCGCCATTTGGGGAGCGATGGCCTGGTCAATGACAAAGCTGCTGTTGCTCATACCCAGCGGTTTCAAAATACTCTGTTGAACTCGCTGGGGGTGGGTGCTGTCCAGTTGTGACTCCAGCACGGCTCCCACAACCGCGATGGCCGCGTTGGAATATTTGGTTTTGCTCTCCGGGCGGTACACAAGCCGCGTGTTGTTGAGGCTGCGAACGGTGGCGGCCAGTGTGGGTTCGTGCGGATCAAAATAATGCCCCACCGGAGATTCGCGGACCAGTCCGGACCGGTGAGACATCATCTGTCGCAGGGTCTGGGCAACACCGAATGGGTTTTTCGGCTGGAAGTCCGGGAGGTACTGTTGAATGGGCGCATCCAGATCCAGGCGACCTTCATCCACCAGCTGCAGCAGGGCGATGTCGGTGAACAGTTTGGAAACCGATCCGACGCGGTACACTGTGTCGGCTGTGGCGGGCTGGGTCTGGTCAGCATCCTGAAAGCCAAATCCGTCCGCCCAGACAGTGTGGTCCTTATCAACCAGTGCGATCGAAAACGCGGGCAGTCGCTTCTGTTCCACTTCCCAGCGAACCGCCCTGCGCAGTTTTTCGACGGCTGGCTGATAGTCAGGTAAAGGTGGCAGATACACGTCAGCCAAAGAGACGGCCAGCTGTGTGAGGCTCAGCCGCTGCAGATTGCTCATGATGGCCACGCAGGTTCCCGATTCAGGATAAAGCAGCAGCATCGTGGACGTGCCCGACTGCGCTCCGCCGTGCCAGACGGCGGAGCGATTTGACTTTTCGCCAACCCCCCAGCCCAGTCCATAGCCCGTTTGCTCTGCGTCGTCCGTCTGCCCGGAGGTCCACATTGCCTGCCGCGTCTTTTGGCTCAGCAGGCGGCCCGTATTGATGGCTGTGGCAAAGCGAACCAGATCGGGGGCCGACGACAGCAGCCCTCCTCCCGGGATCTTCATGCTCGTGTCATGCAGCGTGCAGTTGTACAGCTCTCCGATTTTGAAGTTATTGCCCGGCAGCAGGAACTGCAGAGACGGCGTGGCGCGAAAATAACCGCTGGCTCGATGAGGGACGATAGAAAACACGTCGTCAGCCACCGTCTGCCGCATGTCTGCCTGGGCCATAACCCGCTGTTGGAGGAGTGTCATGAAGTCCGCCTCACCGGCCGCCTCACACACGGACCCGAGCAAATTGTAACCGAACGATGAGTAACGATATTTTGTCCCCGGTTTGTGAATCAATGGGTCGTCGACGAATGTCCGGAGAGCAGTTTTCAGGTTGAAAAAATGCTTCGTGGAAGACGCTTCTGCGGCCGATTTGTAATGCCGCACTCCGGCTGTGTGTCCCAGCAGCTGTCGACACGTGACCGGCCAGCCCTTGTCTTTGAACTGTGGCACCCACTGTTCCACGGAAGTGTCCAGGTCCAGTCGACCCTGTTCCACCAGCGACAGAGCGATTGCCGCTGTGAGCGGCTTGGCAATGGATCCAGTACGATAGCGCGTGTCGGGCCGCGCTGGCACGTCGTGCTCCACGTCGGCTTTGCCATAGCCCTGCACATACACCAGCTGATTGTTGTGGGCGACGGCCACCGACATGCCGGGCACTCCATGCTCGTTCATGTAGGCGGACACCCGCTGATCAATTGCTGAGGTCCGCTCGTCGGCGGCAAGACGGCCGGTCAGCAGGCTGCCGGCCAGCAGCGGGAACACGAGGAAAGTTGCCGCCAGCAGCGGTCGTGGCCTGGGATTCATGGCAGCCTCCTGTCAGAGGAGTGAGTTTGGTGAACAGGAAATGACACTCCGTTTCCGTGAGTGTGAGTCAGTTCGATGCGTCCGTCGATCACACGCACGCCGCTGGCCGGATCGTCGGACAACAGCGCGGCGCCATCCAGATCAGCATAGTCGAGCAGGGGGGCCAGCTGTGCGGCGGCCGATATGCCGACGCTGCTTTCCACCATGCAGCCCAGCATGGTTTTCAGACCCAGCTGACGTGCCCGACGCAGCATTCCCACGGCGGGCGTGATACCGCCGCATTTGCTGAGTTTGACGTTAATGCCATGAAAATGCGGCGCACAGGCGTCCACGTCGGCCGGCGTCTGACAGCTTTCGTCGGCGAAGACCGGCAGCGCCGACTGCTCAAACACATGCGCCAGCTGCTCAGCGGATGCGGTCGCGGGCAGCGGTTGCTCAAGCAGTTCCACGCCCAGTGGTTGCAGCCTGGAGGCATTGTCAATGGTTTCCTCGGGCGACCAGCCGCCGTTGGCGTCAACGCGAAACGTGGCGGGTGTGACGTCTCGCAGCGCCCGCACGATTTCCACGTCGCGATCTGTCCCCAGTTTGATCTTGTAGATGGGCCAGCCGGCGTGCGTCTTCAGCTTTTTGATCATCACGTCCCTGCGGTCAATGCCGATCGTGTAGCTGGAGGGCGGCACCTGCTTCCAGCTAAGCGCGAGCAGCTGGTAGGTCGTTTTTCTCTGCAGCTTGCCAAACAGATCCCAGGCAGCGCAGTCGACGGCCGACAGGGCAAACAGGTCCTCCGCCAGCGGCACGTGCAGCTGAGCCCACAGCTGTTGCGGATGACCGAAGGTGTACGTTTCGATTTTTTCTCGACAGCCTTCCAGTGACGCACTCACCGAATCCTGCGTGTGGCCGTAGAAGGCGTTTTCGGATGCTTCCCCAAACCCTCGCTGCCCCTCGTGCTCCAGTTCCACAATCAGGGTGGAACGGGTGGACACCGATCCCCGCGCAATCGTGAATTCAAACTCCAAAGGCAGCCGCAGTCGATGCAGTCGCAGTTTCATTCGCTCCGCTCCTGTTTTCGTTGAAGTACGGCGTCAGCCAGAAGGCCCGGTCCGTCGCGGTACACGTCGCACACAGGCAGGCCGAATTCGGACTGCATGCGGCGGCGTTCGGCGCTGACCTGTGCGGCTGTTGCGAACCGTCCATTCATGGCGATGCCGATGAAACTGCACGGGTGACGAAGCGCGGCCATCGTCAGGTATGCGTTCATCAGCTCGCCGTGACTGCGCAGCCGAACATTGTCCAGGCCCTTGACGTGTTCGCGACCGATTTCGTAACAGTAGATCAGACCCTGAGGAGCGCAGCCGTTCAGCAGACCGGCGGTGACCGCTGAAAAACTGGGGTGGGACAGACTGCCCTGACCCTCTATCAGCAAAATTTCGTGCTGCTCGTGTCGACGGACCAGTCGTTCGGCCGCGCCATTGACAAAGTCGGCCACCACACAGTCGATGGGCACTCCGTCGCCGGCAATCATGATGCCCGTCTGACCGGTGGCCAGAAACCTGGCGTCAACCGCTCGCTCTTTCAGTTCACGCTCCAGTTCCAGTGTGGCCACCATTTTTCCCACACTGCAGTCCTGTCCCACCGTGTGAATTCGCAGACTCCTGGAGCCCAGCGGTTCTCCACTGGACGTGCTGAACTCTGAGTTGCGGCGCACATCGATCAACCGACAGCCGCGTTCTTTCGCCAGCTGGACCAGTTCGTCATCGCTGGTCAGAAACTCGTGCAGACCGGATACCAGATCCAGCCCCTGTCGCAGAGCGGCGGTCAAAACGGGTCGCCACGATACCGGCAGCCGACCGCCCGGCGAGGCGATCCCCACAAACACGGCGTCCGCCTGCGGCGGGAACTGCCCGACAACGGGGACCCCGTGTCCTGCAGGAAACAGCTGACCAGCATCCCGACCGGCATGTTCCCGATCAAAGACGGCACAGATGTCGGATGGCCGATACCGCAGCAGACTGATGGCCGTCTTCGCCAGCTGCGGCGTGGAGCAGCCATCTGTCAGCACGACAATCTGCTGATAATTCTGCAAAGCGGCATAGGGATTCACGAAAGCACTCCGGCCGGATCTGGCATCGGAAAACTTCAGTGTACGGAAATTGTCGCCCGTGTGATTCCCATTGAGCGATGTTCTGCTGGCTTCCCGGATAACTTCACACAGCGTGTGCCGGATGTTTACCGGCCGTCAGGCGGCGACTCTGCGGCCAAATCGCTGGCTGCGGCTTTCCATTTGTCGGCAAACGACCAGTGCTGTGGGAATCGTTCCTGGCGACCGGCCGCTGACAGGGGAGGCAGCAGGAATTCGGCCAGGTCTGCAGTGATGTGCGTCAGATCCAGGGAGGCATCAAGTCGAGTTTTGCGGAGGAAGGCTTTCCACTGCGTCTGTTTTTGTTTGTCGGTGGCAAATGCAGATGTCAGCGCCAATGGGGCTTCTGTGGGAAGTTCGGTTTGCCGGCGGACGAAGGTGGCCGCAATGGCCTCCGCCAGACGTGTGCCGGAGAAGGAAAACTGTCGCGCCAGACTGCGAATATCATAAAAGTCCTTCATGCGACTGTTGGCGATGCCCAGGTGCACCATCGCCTGCAGTTTTTCCGCGATCACTGTTTCGCGCGGGTAGACCGTCAAAGAGGGTGCGGGAAAATCGAGAATCGCCGGATACTGCGTGCGTTCGGGGCCAGGCGTGATGGCGTCTCCAAAACCGATGTCGATCTGCACGGGGATTCTGGCTGACGCCATATGCGCGGTCAGTTTCAGTCGCAGGCCTTCGTACTGCTCGTCTGCTTTCATACGGGCCGCCTGTACGGACTGGCTGTCGAACACCAGGCCATCGTCGGGAACTGGTACGTCACACACGTTTTGGAATATCTGTGCGAAAGCTTCCGGCTCGGGTTCGCCGCTGCCCAGAAGGTCCAGGTCCCGCGTGGGACGATGGACGTCGCCCGTCCAGATCTGAAACAGCATGGCGCCTTTGAGGACGAAGCGATCGGCGTGGGCAGACTGCGTCAGTCGAAACAGCAGTCGCTCCAGCGCGAAGCGAGTCAGCACCAGATCGAATGGCTCCTTTGTGGTACGTGACACGTTCATCAGTCGCTGACGAACCGAGGCGGCGACGTTGCGCGGGCTCATACGACCGCTTCCAGATAGGGTCTCATGACGTTGGACTGTCGGCACGCAGCGGCCGCCTGCCAGAGTTCGTCCATTGTGACCCGCTTTTCAGAAATGGCCTGACGCAGCGCCTCGATCGCTACGTCCAGTCCCACCTGGCTGCGGAATTTGAAACAGTCTGCGAGCGTTTTGGCGATGGAGAACACGCGGACCGACTGCCCCTCAATATCGGCCTGCTCGACGCCATACTGCAGGGCGTCTCCGGACATGCGAACCAGACGGATGGCCGGGTAGTCAACCACCGGTGTGCGTGTGGTCCGACTGGCCGCCATCCAGACCTCGAATGGGGCTTCTGTGGTGAGGTCGTAAAAACGCAGCGCGCTGAGCAGACAGACGGTGGCCTGAGGAAGACGGCGTGAGGCTTCCAGCAGCGAACGATGTTCGGATGGGGCATCGTCCATCAGAGCGTACAGGCCCCGGGACGGGCGATCGAGCACCCCCTGCTGATACAGTTTTCTCAGGTAACCGCCCGAGTAGCCGCGCCGACGCAGATCACGGACCCGCAGGGGGCCGTTTTGCCGCAGAATTTCGATGATTTCACTGCGTTTGGTCATGGGCTGGCGGTGCGCGTCCCGTGAGGGCTCCATTTACCAAGGTTCGAATGTGCATACACTTGTTGGTTTGTGTTTGCGTTATCGTACCACTTGTCGGGTGCAGGGCCAGCGGAAAAACGGGGCAGACACGAAAAAAGCCTGCTGACAAAGTCAGCAGGCTTCAATTCTTGCTGAGAGCTGCGTGGCTTACAGTTCTTCCGCAGCACACGTCCAGCCGCCCAAAGCGGTGTCGTAGCTGCAGATTTCGCCTTCACTGAAGTAGATGCCAATTTCCCGAGCAGCAGCGTCCACGCCATCGCTGCCGTGAATCATGTTCATCTGCCGGCTGCTGCCGTAATCACCGCGAATGGTGCCCGGAGCGGCTTCCCGACCATTGGTGGCTCCAATGAGTGTCCGCATAACACTGACCGCTTCGGGACCTTCCACAATCATGGCCACAACGGGTGCAGAGGTGATGAAGCCTTCCAGCTCGGGATAGAAGGGTTTTTCAACGTGCTCTTCGTAGTGCTGTTTGCTCATCTCGGGAGTCACCTGCAGCATTTTCATGGCGATGACATTCAGGCCCTTATTTTCGATGCGGGTAATGATGGTCCCGATCAGTTTACGCTGTACGCCGTCTGGTTTGACCAGGATGAGTGTTCGTTCTGACGCCATGGGGCGAATCGCCTTTTGGTGAGATGGAAGAGGATGAGAGATCGAAGGAACGTGAATTCAAAAACGCGACATCGCAGAACGTGAGATCTGTGAGTGACGTTTGGGACACAGACGCTGGCCGTCTGTCTGCCGATCATCGGCAGGATGCCGCCCTAGGCCGTGACGCCTTTCATCAGTTCCACAAATTCTTTGAACAGATAGTGGCTGTCGTGAGGACCAGCAGAGGCTTCCGGATGGTACTGGACGCCAAAGGCGGCGTGCGTCCGATGCCGAATGCCTTCCACCGTGTCGTCGTTGAGATTGATGTGAGTGACTTCCACATCCTCGGGCAGGCTGGCGGAATCGAGCGCGAAGCCATGGTTCTGTGATGTGATTTCCACCTTGCCGCTGGCCCTGTTGAGAACCGGCTGATTGGCACCGCGATGTCCGAACGGCAGCTTGTAGGTTTTGCCTCCACAGGCCAGGCCCAGCAGCTGCAGTCCCAGGCAGATGCCGAAGATGGGCTTTTTGCCCAGCAGCTGCTGAATGGTGGCGATGGCATAATCCAGAGGCTCCGGGTCGCCCGGGCCGTTGGACAGGAAGACCCCGTCAGGTTCCAGGGCAAGGATTTCTTCGGCCGTGGCTTTGCCGGGCACCACGGTCACCTTGCAGCCCGTATCTTTCAGGTAGCGGGGAATATTCCACTTCATGCCGTAGTCGATGGCCACGATATGCAAGCCCGTGTCACTGCCGGCAGCGGCACCAAATTCCACCGGCCGACCCAGATCGTACAGCGGGTCCTCCCACGTGGAGGCGGCTTCCGGCATGACTTCGCACGCCAGGTCAGCGCCCACCAGACTGGGACCGCTCCTGGCTTTCTCGATCAGTGAGGCATCGTCCATGTCCACCGACGAGATGACGCCTGGCATTGCGCCATCGTTGCGAATCTGTCGGACAACAGCGCGGGTGTCGATACCCTGCAAGCCGAGGATATTGTGACGTTTCAGGTAATCGTCCAGAGATTCGCTGGAGCGATAGTTGCTGGGAGCCTCGCACAGCTCTCGCACGATGAAGCCGCGCAGAAACAGGCCCCGGCTTTCGACATCTTCTGCGTTGACGCCGTAGTTGCCAATCAGCGGGTAGGTCATGGTCACGATCTGACCATTGTAGGAGGGATCGGTGAGGATCTCCTGATAGCCCGTCATGCTGGTATTGAAGACGACTTCGCCGTGGATTTCGCCTTCAGCACCAAAGGCAGTGCCTTCAAACACAGACCCATTGGCGAGGGCCAGTTTCGCAGGTCGACCAGTCATATGTGCGGTTTCCGTCTGAATATCGAAGCTGCCGCGGGCAGCGCGTACCCGGGCCGCAGTTGTGAGTCCTGGATTTTGAGCCTTTTACCAGGATCTGCGGCCCTGAGAAAGCTGCCAGGCGAAGTACGCCCCAGTTTTGCAGGAATCGGAAGCGAGACTGCAATTCGGCCCGCGGCCCGTTACTCTGCCGCCATGAGTTTTGCATCATTATCCGGCCAGAGAATTGTGGTCACCGGATCGTCCAGCGGTATCGGTCGGGCCATTGCGCTGTCCTGTGCACAGGCGGGCGCCGATTTGGTGATTTCCTGTCGACAGTCGATGGTTCGTGCGGAAAGTGTGGCCGAGGAAGTCCGCCAGCTGGGTCGCCGCGCAGACGTTTTCAGTGCCAACATCGTGAATCAGTGGGCCCGCGAAGCGTTCGAGAAAGAGTGCTTTGACTCAGGACCCGTGGATGCCATCGTCAACAATGCGGGCGCCGATCTGCTCACCGGCGAATTGAAAGAAGCGGACTTTGCCACCAAGCTGAGGGTGCTGCTTGACGTGGACGTGACCGGATCCATTGATTTGTCGCGACGGTTTGGCGCTCGTTTTGCCGAGCAGGGGCACGGCCGCATTATCAACATCGGCTGGGATCAGTCAGACCGGGGCATGGAAGGTGACAGTGGCGAACTGTTTGCGGCCGCCAAAAACGCGGTGATGGGCTTCACGCGGTCACTGGCTGTCAGTCTGGCGCCCACTGTCAATGTCAACTGCATCGCGCCCGGCTGGATCAAAACCGCCTGGGGGGATGACGCCAGTGATTACTGGCAGCAGCGCGTGCTGGACGAAACTCCCCTGAAACGCTGGGGACTGCCGGAAGACATCGCCCACATGGCCCGCTTTCTGTTGAGCCCGGAAGCCGCGTATATCACGGGGCAGGTGATCAACGTCAATGGCGGCGCCATTCGTTAAGTGTTTGACGGGGATGACTGTCTCCCCACTGCTCGAGGTCACCGTATGCCGGTGACTCCTCTGCCCGCTGAATTTTTTGATCGGCACGTCACGCAGGTGGCCGTCGAATTGCTGGGAAAAATTCTCGTGCGACGCAGTCGCGAGGGAGTGACGGCCGGCCGCATTGTGGAGACCGAAGCGTATCTGGCCCAGGCAGATACAGCCGCGCATTCGGCCGTCGGCATCAATCGCAAAAACGCCACCATGTTTGGCGCCCCGGGTCACGCTTACGTCTATACAATTCATGCGCGACAGTGCTTCAATGTGGTCACGCAACCCCGTTCGGCCGTGCTGGTGCGAGCGCTCGAGCCCTTGCAGGGTCTGGACTTGATGGCGGCGCGCCGCGGCACCCAGGTGCTCCGCGATTTGTGTCGTGGTCCAGCGCGGCTGGCCGAAGCGCTGGACATCGGTCGTGAGTGTGATGGCTGGGCGCTCACGTCGGGACGTCGGCTGTGGATGGAACCGGGTGCTGAGACGGACGCGCCACAGCGTGAGTGTCTGGTGTCGACACGGATCGGCGTGACATCGGCCCATAAACTGCTGCTGAGATTTCACACCCCGGACAGTCTGTTTGTCAGTGGCACAAAGACGCTCAACACAAAGGGTTCCTACGCTTTTTCGCAGTGGCAGCGGCGCACAAAAAAAGGCGACTTCACGTAGCGAGCCCGTGAAGCCGCCCGGGGTCCTGTTTCCAGCCGTTACTGCTGCGAGGATTCTGTCAGCAGGTTCAGCAGCTTGACAATTTCACGATGGCCAGCCTGCGTCTGACGGACCACAAGCGTGTTGCCAACCGTCTGAATGGCGCCGCCTTCACCGTCGCGTTCCAGCCAGTGGCAGGGCGGAGACGTCATGTCCATGACGAGTTCCCGCAGTGACTGGGCGCCCGTGTAGCCCGGCATGCCTCCGCCGAAGCCGCCGCTCATACCGCCACCCATGCCTCCGCCGCCAAGTCCACCGCCCCCCATGCCGCCGTCACCCATCTGCGCGGGGACACTGAACAGGCCGCCGCCGCCACTCATGCCGCCACCGCCTCCCAGGCCAGGGCCCGGTCCGCCGACACCCGGTCCAGCACCCCCTCCGGTTGAACTGCCCATTCCCGGGGCACCGCCTCCCATACCGCCACCGAAACCGCCGCCTCCCAGGCCACCACCGCCTCCACCGAAGCCACCGCCGCCGCTGTAGCCTCCGCCCCCGAAACCGCCGGAGTTGTTGGAGTAGTCCAGAGTCAGCAGTTTGGTCACGTTGTAAGCGCGGGTTTCCAGACGCTCCATGGCGGCGTCTTTCGTGGTGATGACCATCACTTCGTTACGAATTTCGTACGTGAGGTCTTCATCTGTTTTGCTGAACAGCAGTTCCAGCGCGTTTTCCAGCGTGACCTGCTCCAATTCGATGTCGCGAATCAACACGTCGTCCAGCGTGCTGATCCCATGGTCCTCCAGAGCTCGCGTGTCGGCAATGATCGACAGCTGGCGGCGATTGCCGGTCTCGTCGACGTAGGACTGTGAGAAATGGGCCGACAGATACGCCAGGCAGTCGCTCAGCGGCATCTCGCCCGTGAAATCAATCTTCGCCGGGCAGGGCTTGTCCAGCAGCCCATACATCCATTTTTCAGCCGGCCTGGCGGTCGACGGATGGCGGGCATACGCGGGCTGTGGTTTGCCGGGCGCTGCTCCTTCTGCGCCGGATGCGTCCAGTCGGGTGATCAGGGCGCTGGCCACTTCAAACTGATTCGGCCGGCCTTTCATCAGAACCGAATTGGTGCGGGCGTCCGCCTGCAGCGTGGCGTCCGGCATCAGCTGGCTGAGCATCTGCACCAGCTCAGTGGCCTGCACGTTTTTGATGGCAAAGATCTGGACGAGTTCTTCAGCAGCGGCCGCTGTTTCGGCCGTCGTTTCTCCAGCGGCTTCACCCCCTCCACCATCGGCAAAGGGGTCGGCGTCATCTCCACCACCACCCGATCCAAACGGGTCATCCTGAGCGGGTGTGGCAATCGACGCCAGCACGCCCGCCAGTGGGTCAAATTCGCCCGGACCACCGTCATCCACCACCGTGTGGATGCCGCCGGAACCGCCCGCTCCGGGAGTGTCTTCGGCGAGGGACTTCATCCCCATGATGCCGGCCACCGCGCCGGAGCACAGCAGCGTTGTGAGAACGGCCTTGGAAGTGATCATGGTTGTCTCCGCAGTAATGAAAGGTTCGAGATGGGACAGCTGTGTGCTGCCGGAAGAGACTCCGGACAGAGATTGGGCACCCAGCGAAATGGTGGATTCGAGTAGTGTGGAAGATGCGACGGCCGGCTGACTGGTGGCCAGTCCGGCGGCCATCGCCAGAGCGCCAATGGCCACACCGCGGCGCGCCAGTCGCACCCGCAGCAGGTTGCGGGCCTGGCGGATGCGACCATCCACCGTGCCCTTGCTGACGGCCAGCTGATCGGCAATCTGCTGGCTGGTCTGACTGGCAAAATAGGTCATCACCAGCACTTCACGATATCGCTGAGGCAGTGCGTTCAGCTCTTCGTCCAGCACAAGGCAGTCCTGAGCGGAAGCAATGCGATCCAGCGGATCGTTCGATTCCGGAACGGGTTGTTGCGGCAGTGATTCCACAGTTTGTTTCCTGCGTTGTTTGACCATCCGCCAGCTGGTTCGCCAGGCGACGGTGTACAGCCAGCTGCTCAGTGAGGCGGCTCTGCGAACCTGTCGGGGGCGGCGGGCCAGCGTCAGAAACGTGGCCTGGAACGCATCGTCCACATCGGCCGCATTTCCCATCACTCTCCGGCAGACCCCCATCACCAGTCCCTGGTGTCGGCCCACGATTTCCGCGAACGCGTTTTCGTCAGCGTCCTGAATAAAGCGACGCAGCAGGTCGCGGTCATTCAGGGCAAATTCGACGTCTGGTTGCGTGAATAATTCTGTCATGGTCACCCGTTAGTGTACCGACGAGCCTCCCTGCTGCGCGCAATTTCGGGGGAAATGAAAATTGGCCTGATTTCTGCGGAAACACAGAAAATACGGTGCCAGTTGTCATCCGCCGTGCTGCTTCCAGGCAAAAAAATACGGCTCGGTGCGATTCACATCGAGCCTGGAGAAGGTGGGCGTTCGCATTCTGAGTTGGCTCGGCGGCGCGCGTCAGTCCATGGTCGAATTCTGCAGCTGATTGAGTAGTCGCACAATTTGCTGATGCACGTGATATGACTGCATGATCACCAGCGAATCGCCCGCCAGGCGGATGTTGCCGCCATCACCGTCAATATTGATCCACAGTGCCGGTGGCCACGTCATGGCCTGAATGGTGTCGGTCAGGCCGTCGGGATCGTCGGCGAACAGACGTTGATTCACAGAGGCGACATTGTAGGTTCGTAACTGCAGCAGCTCGGATTCCCTGTTCTCCGTGGTCACCAGCAGCGTTTCGTTCTCGATGACCCAAATGAGCGCTGGTTCCTGCGTTTGTTCAAACACGACACGCAGAGCGTTCTCCACACTGACTCCGTCCAGGTAAATGTCGCGCACGAGTACATCGTCAAGTGATTGAATGCCTTCAAGTTCCAGCTCGTGGAAATCAGGGGTGAACTGCAATCGCCCGGAGCGGTCATCGCTGGGACGACGTTCTGAAAGTTGCGCGGCGATTTTCTCCAGGACCTCGGCCAGCGGCGTTTCGCCGGGAAAATCCAGCGTGCCACAGGGGGCGTCCATCAGTTCGTGCAGCCAGCGTTCTCTTGGCGTAGCATCGGGGCCGTATCGCTGAAAGACGGCGGTGTGGCTGTGGGCCGCATGTGATGACCGGGAGAGTCGATTGAGCAACCGCACAATTTCCCGCTGGCACGCGTGGCCCTGACGAATGATCAGTGTGTCGTCCACCAGTCGCAGCGATCCTCCTTCGCCATCGATCTGTTGCCACATGTAGGGAGGAAACGTCATTTCCACAATGAGCGCGCACAGCGGGTGCTGTGGCTCGGTCGGCAGAACGTGTGTTGGCGATTCGCCCAGCAATTGCGGGCTGACAGAGAATTGTCCGCCTCCGCTGCCGAATCCTCCGCTGCCGAAGCCGCCAGTATTCGGGAGCGGGCCGTGAAACATTTCGCTGGAGCGTTTTTTGCGTTTGTTCTTTTTTCTGCCAGCGGGGGCAAATTTCTGCCGCAGCAAATCCCCCACGTCATGAACGCGGGTTTGCAGATAGCGATGGTTGTTGATCAGCCAGTGCGTCGTGACGAGCGCGGATTCGTTGTGAATGATCAGTTCCAGACGCGGCTCCGTCGTTTGCTCGAAGATCAGGTTTAACGCCGATTCAATGGTCGTGTCCCTGATGTGGATGTCGGTGACGGAGATATCTTCCAGCAGTTCGACGCCCTCTTCAGACAGCTCCGCCAGGTCGGGTAGAAAGTGCAGCCTGCGTTTTTGGCCCGCTCCATCGGGATACTCAGACGACGCGAATTCGGCAATGTGATCCAGTACTTCGGTCAATGGTGTCTCGCCCGGAAAGTCGAGTTCCGGGCAGGGCCTCTCCAGGACTTCGTGCAGCCATTTTTCGTGCGCAGAGGCGGTGCTCGGTGAGAAGGAGAACGGGCGCGCGGGAGCCGTTACGGCTGTGCCCTGCAGAACGTCTGCAAGTGCAGCCGCCACAGCGTCCTGCCCTGCCACCTGGCCGCCGATCGGCTTGATACGACCAATATCTGCCGGGGCAGCGGTCAGGTCAGCCAGGACGGCGGCGATCTTAGCGTGTTCGGCTGGCGCAGCCTGGACGACGATGCTGTGGGCGTTCCCCTGTTCGATTTTTGCCACCAGCTGCAATTCCCTGAGCGTGGCCAGCAGCGTGTCTGATTCGAGATTGCCGATCTGATAGGTTCGCAGAGTTGTCTGTGTCTGGTGGGAGGCACGGCTTTCGGGTTCAGCCTGCTGAGCGGGCATCGGACGGGTGCTGGCCTGCGCGGCGACGGACTCACCCGGCATCGTGACCAACACCAGAGCGGGTACCCAAAACGCAGGCAGTGCGGACAACACGGACTTCATCCAGAGTGGTGGTGGCAGCTTCATGTTTTTGGTTCCGATTGAGGTTGCAGACGGGATGGCGATCCAGCGGCCGACATCTGAGTCTGTGGGCCACAGGCTGAACGAACAAACCCTTTTTTTGGGCAATGGGGGCATTGGGGCCAAAAATGGCAATTCGGCAGATCCGCTGTCGACCGCCGCCCGTTCAGCCGTCGAGCCTGGCAGATCGCCGCCAAA
The DNA here is from genome assembly GCA_024742875.1 of Planctomycetaceae bacterium. Taxonomy (GTDB): domain Bacteria; phylum Planctomycetota; class Planctomycetia; order Planctomycetales; family Planctomycetaceae; genus Fuerstiella. Next base: position 392,028 of record JANSXP010000001.1, read on the forward strand.
TGAAGATAAGATGACGTCGCTCGGCCAGGCCCCCAGGAAAAACGCAGCATGTCAGAAACATCCGATTCAAATCTTGAAAAAATGTCCCCTGTTCCCGATGAGGCCAGGCCACCCGAATCGGCGGCCCCTATCCCCGGTCCGGCGACGATCAACGTGGTCCGTTCCGACGTCCAGACGTCCGACATGATTGAGGGTTACCACGTGATCGCCGAGTGGATTCGGTTTGCTGACGCCAAGGCGGCCGTTGTGCTGACCGTCGGCGGTGCGATTGCCGGACTCGTGATTCCCACCCTGAAAAACTACCTGCAGGAAGATGTGCAGCATCCGGCCCCGTGGTGGACGACGATGGTGTGCGTGCTGTTTTCGGTGTGGCTGCTGTTGATTTTGCTCAGCGGAATCGCGGCATTCAGCTGCATCCTGCCGTTTCGCCGCCGTGGCAAGCATCCGGCCCTCGGGTTCTGTTCACACTTTCATCCGGCCGCCATTGGTGCCGCCTACACGCTGGATGAAGCGGACAAGTTTCAAACAGACTGCGAAGGCATGGGGGACGCCGGACTGCGGCGCGAAGTGGCCGCCTGCCTGCTGATTGACTCGCACATCTCGGGCGTGAAGTATCGCCGCGTGTCGACCTCCATTCGGCTGATGGGCGCCAGCGCCATCGTGTCTCTGATTTATCTGATTGCCATTCAGTTCTGATCGGTTGTTGGTGGCTTGCGCTGCCGCGCTGTCAGACCTGATTGTGTGGCTTCAAAACTCCGTCAGGCGACAGCTGCCTGTCAGTTCGCCCGTCATGCGCGGCAGCCAGGCATTGAATCTCAGTCGGATGTCGGTTCGCCGCGGCGTGACGGCGCGCTCAATCAACTCCAGCCGGTTGGCATCAGTCACCGGAAACAGTGTGATCAGCTGGTGGATATTGCGGGTCACGTGACGCAGGCTGTAGACCAGCAGCCAGTGTCTTTGCTTCTGCACGCAGACCAGATCGGTCTGCAGCTGCCAGGTTCCGGTGCGCCGATCTTTTACGGATTCCGTAATTCGCTGATGTGGCAGCCTCTCAAAATCTTTGTCCACCAGCTCTGGCGTGGCTTTGGCTTCCAGCCAGTCAGCCAGTCGTGTTTGCTCCCGCCGATGACGACGATAGGCAATGCGACCGGCCAGCCAGGTGGCATTGGTGAGCAGAGTGCCCGCGGTCGGCTGCGGTCCCAGAGAATCGGGCGGGATGCCCAGTGCGGCTTCCAGCCCGGTCTCTGTCCAGCGATCGCGTTTCATGCCATAGGGCGTCTGAATGACACTGAACAGATAGCCATACGTATGCTGCAGTCCGGCATGTGGCGTGGTGCTTGACAGTGTTTTTCCGGCAATCCGCCCCAAAACGGCGATCACCGCCGGATCAACGATATCTGTCTTTGTGATTTCATCGCAGTTGACCGATCGCCCCCAAAACGACAGCGGACCCCGACGCCGCGCGTCGGTTTCGATCTGGTCAGCCACAGAACCGCACAGACTTCTCAGCTTCTTTTCCCCGGCCGCGGGCGAACGGCGAGCGGCGCGGATAAGCTGTGGGGCAACCAGAGATAAATCCATCAGGTGAGTGGTCCAGAGAGCGATTGTTGAAGCAAAGGCGGGCGAATGTTGGCAGACAGTTTAACACGTCAGGATTCTGCAGCTACGGCCCCGTCGGTCCGGGTGATTGTCGGCGTGTTGCTGGCGGTGGGGATGGGGCAGGGGCTTCACGCTGATGAAGACAGCTTTCCGGATTCGGTCACTCGGCAAACGGTCAGGCAGATGGACGATCTGTTCGCACGTGCGGCCATGTCGGGCCGCATTCCTGCTGAGCTTACCGTTTCTGTGCAGGGCAATGCGCCGCTGTTTGACTGTCGCTTTGTGCCCAACGTGGATGGCACGGCGTGGTATGTGCTGCTGAATGCCCAGCGCGGGAAAATGCTGCAAAAGGATCGGGAGTACACACAGCAGTCACTCGAACGTGCCATCGAGCAAAAGGTCAGGATTCGAGGCCGTACCTATTACACCATCGTGTGGAAGCAAATGGCGGAAACAGAGACGCCGCTGAAGCTGCCCGAGGGCAAGTTGCCGGAGACCGGCGGCACACAGCCGCGGTTTGCCCAGCTGGACACGTTCTTCCACGAATTTCTGCAGGAGCATCATGCGGCAGGCCTTGCTGTGGCGATCGCCAAAGATGGCCGGCTGAAGTATTCGCGAGCTTTTGGTTACGCGGATGTGGCCGCCCGCATGCCCATGCAGCCAGACACGCAAATGCGAGTCGCCAGCCTTTCCAAACCCATCACGGCCATTGCCGCATTGCGGCTGATCGAACAGAAAAAACTGCAGCTGGACGAATGCGTGCTGCCCATTCTCGAACGCGGTGGCTTTCGCCTCACTGCCAGGGCCGATGTCAGGTGGAAGGACATCACTGTGCGTCATCTGCTGCAGCACTCCGGTGGCTGGGACCGGGACCAAAGCGGCGATCCGATGTTTAAGGTGGTGGAAGTGACCCGCGCCCTCGAACTGCCTAGGCCCGCACGACAAACGGATATCCTGCGCTACCAGCTGCAGCAACCGCTCGATTTTAGCCCCGGCAGCCGCTACGCGTATTCCAACTTTGGCTACAGTGTCCTGGGTCGCGTGATGGAGATCGTATCGGGGGAGGACTACGAGCCACTCATGCAACGCCTGCTGCTGCAGCCATGCGGCATGCAAAAGACGGCTTTGGGAAAAACGCGATCGGGCGACCGGCTCAGGGCCGAGGCACGCTATTACCCTCAGACGGGAAAGCCTCATACACCGTTCTGGCTGGCGGTTCCGGCCACGAAAGTGCGCCGCACGTCAGACGACTTTCAACGTGTGAGCGAACCCTACGGACGCTGGGATCTGGAAGTGATGGATGCCCATGGAGGCTGGGTGTCCACCGCTCCCGACCTGCTGCGTCTGCTGTCACAGACAGAGTCGCAGCAGAGTCCCCTGGTTTCTGAGGCATCACGGCGGCAGATGGTGAAAGCGCCCGACTACGCGGATCCATCCCGAACCGTATGGTATGGCCTCGGCTGGCAGGTGCGGGAGAAACGATCACCCGACGAAGTGGGGCGCATTCTCGATGGCTGCAATATCTGGCACTCTGGTGCCCTGGCAGGAACCTCCACACTGCTGGTGCGACGATCGGACGGGATGTCGTGGGCGGTGCTGTTCAATACAGACCGCTCCATCGAAGGCCAGCGTCTGAGTACCCTGATGGACTACCAGATGCACTTTGCCGTGAATTCTGTGACGGACTGGGAGGAGTGAGTAGGTATGAATCGTCACAATTGCTCGCTGGTGGCAGGCTGTGTCAGGGCCATACAGGGAATCTGAGTTTTTGGCAAAGACGGGTCGTGTTGATTGCGACGACAGTCCCCCGACTTAAACTGCCAGAGCACCATGGGCGTCTCAGGGACGGGCTGACCGATGGCCGAGCGGGCCACATAGACTGCCTGACTGGCTGACAACTTCTGCCGGGCCTGCTGAAGCAATTTCCTGATGTCAAAATCTCCCCACTCTCCGTCCAGTGGCAGTTCGGACAACCGGCCCGGTCCTGTCGCTAACCGGCCGCCCGCCGCACCGGAGCAAACGCAAAACTCGCCCGAGCCACATTCCATGGCAACGTTTGTACGCCAGCTCCGCGCGAAAGCCCAAAACGCTGTGGCAGCGTCCATGCAGTACGCCCAGCTGTCGGAGCAGTATCTGACGCTGTCACAGCAACTGGCCGCACTGGCGGAGCGGGCAGACTCCACACAGTTGGCGGACCTGCAGCAGTCGCTGGACGACATTGAACAGCGGGGACCAGGCGGCGTTGCGGCACGCGCCGATCCGGGCACCGTCTTACCATTGTCCGAATCCAGGGACGCTGACAGACGGGATAGTCCTTCTGCGGCAGTTCGCCAGGCTCCGCCGTTTGATAGCGTGACGGATGACCTCCTGAAGAAATTCAGCCCATCGGCCGTGACAGACACTTCGTCCACGGAAAGTGCGGATGCTCTGGCTGGTCCGTCTGGCGACGTCGCACGCCTCGCGTCATCCGGCAATCGCAAACGCCGACAGCCGATCAACACTCGTAAATTTGTACAGCGCGCCCGCGCCGCTGGGCTGGCGGTCCGTGGTCGAGTGCGCGTCAAAGCACGAAAGGCTGATCTGTCACCGAGGGTGCGTACGGCGACAGATGAAATCAACAGCAACAAAGGGTCCATCGCGGCCAGCGTCTGCTTTCTCACCGCGGCGCTGTTTGTCCTGAGTCTGGTCACGCTGCAACTGGAGCCTGAACAGAAGCTGGATCCAATCATTGCCGGATTCGCCGAAGAACCCAAACCAGCCGAAGAAGAGGCGTTGCCGATAGAGCCGCCGGCGGAGGAATCCGGTGAGCAATTGGAATCGGATGTCGAGGAACCAGAACCAGAACCAGAACCAGAACCAGAACCCGAGCCCGAGCCCGAACCCGAACCCGAACCCGAGCCGACTGACGCCGAGATGGTCGAAGTTGAGCCTGTGGAATCGGCGAACACCGCCGAGATGACAGAAGTGGCCGTGGGCGACCTGGCGAACGCGGCTGTCCCCGCCAACAACCGCAGCCCCGCCGGACGTCAGGCGATGCTGAAAAAGTATGGCGGTTCCCAGGCCAGCGAAGCGGCCGTGCAGCGATCACTGCAGTGGCTGGTCTCCATTCAGCATCCACAGGGTTATTGGGACTTTGCGAGTGTGGGCCCCTCCGGGAATGCGGGCACCATCAACAATCCTATTGGCGGAACGGCGTATGCGCTGCTGCCGTTTTTGGCCGCCGGACAAACGCATCAGAGTGGACAGTTTCAAAAAGAAGTGGGTCGCGGGCTGGACTATCTGACGAAAATTGGCGTGCAGGCGCCTGCCGGCTACGACCTGCGGGGGATGATCAACAAAAACAGTGACGATGATGAACCCAATGAAGCCTATTACGTGCAGGGTGCCGCCACGCTGGCGCTGTGTGAAGCCTACGCCATGACGAAGGATCGTCGGCTCCGCAAACCGGCCGAACAGGCGTTGCGGTTTATCGTCAACTCGCAGGATCCCCGCGGCGGTGGCTGGCGGTACAACCCGCAGCAGGCTGGCTCAACCTCGGTCACTGTGATTCAACTGATGGCTCTGATGTCAGCAAAGAAGGCCGGGCTGAAGGTACCGGCCGCCACGTTGCAGGGGGTGCAGAAGTATCTGGACAGCGTCCAGGTGGATCAGGAGGGTCGCTATGGCTACGAGATTCAAAAGAAACGGTACACGGGCGCTGTGACCGCCATGGCGCTGCTGAGTCGCATGTACCTGGGCTGGGGGCGTGAAGATGGCGATATGCGGGCCGGCATCGCGCTGCTGGATCGCGCGGGGCCCTACGACAATATGTACTCACTGTATTTTGCCACGCAGGTGATGAAGAACTGGGGCGGCGCGGAGTGGGAACGCTGGAATGTCCGCATGCGTGATGATCTGGTGGCCACACAGGAGACGGAAGGTCCGGCCGCCGGCAGCTGGAAACCACGCACAGGCGCCATCCACGCCAAACAGGGCGGTCGACTGCTCACCACGGTTCTGGCCACCCTGACACTGGAAGTTTACTATCGCTACCAGCCGCTGCTGCCCGAACGGGAGCCGTAAGCAGACACACGCTCAATTCGCCGTCCACTCACAGTGACCGTTCTTGTGGTCTGCGAGTCACACGGAGAGCGTTTGTCTGATCTTTGTAACGCGCGGGATCGCACAAGGTGCAGAAACGTGTGCCTGTCGTTGTTGCCCCGAGCCGTTTGGCGGTCACTCAAAACTCGTCCGTGTCCACGTGGATCATCTGACCGCTGATACTTTTCAGGCTCTCTGGAATCTGATCGGGCGTGAGCTCCTGAGCAATAAAATGCGCAGACGTGACGGCACCGAAGTTGCTGTTGTCTTCATCAATATCCAGTGATGGGGATTTGGCAATACGTGCCACCAGCCACGCGCGAATGCCCTGAGTGGCTGTCGCCGAGGGCGCATTGAAGCGACCTTCGTCGATATTCAGCGTCCATCGCGTCTGATTGGGATCCGATTGAAATCGGGCCGTTTTGGTGGCTCCTTTGGTCAGATCCCCCAGAACGACCGCGCTGTAGCGTGTGGGAATGGCGGCTTCTTCCTGCCAGTAGCCGTACCGGCGCACACGATTGAGCCGCGTTTGCTCCACGAGTTTGACAATTTTCTCGCCGGCGCCCACCGACACACACATGCGGCAATCGGTCAGTTCCAGGCCACTCGTGTTTTTCACTGTGACGGCAAACTGTCCGACGGCCGGAGTGTTGTCGCCGGCCTCGGCCACCTGCTCAAATTTCAGATCCACCTCCAGTGGCTGCAGGTCAGGAAGGTAGTCTGTTGCGATCAGATCACGACGTCCCCAGGGCGTGATGGGCACCCGTGCCTCAAAGGCCTGCCCGCGGTCCGGCGCCTGTGTTGTCTGCACGGTGAATGCGGGATGAGGATCACTGTCGAACCAGTTGTTGCCGTAGTACCGCTGAGACTCCGAGGCCACCACCTGCAGATCCGGCTCTCGTCCTGTGACCGAGAGTCGGTCACTGCGACCACCGGCCGACTGCACTTCAAGTTCCGCATACTGCAGACCGCCGTTTTCTGTTAATCGTGTGACGCTCACCCAGCTGACATCGCCCCGACTGTAGCGGACGCTGCTGCCCAGGATGACTGACGTCAGGCAGGCAATGCCTACCAGCGAGCAGACGTAGATCAGCACGGTGCGTTTTTTGCGCTTCATCAACGTCAGCGTGACAATCCCCGACAGCAGAGTGTAGACCGTCATGAATGTCAGAATGGAAATACGGCTGCGTTCGGCACGCCCACTGTCACGGCTGTAAGCAGAGGAGAGGGCGATCTGGCGATGCAGTTCCTGGTGAGGCAGACGTTCGAGCACGGTCGCCAGTTGGGCATCCTGAGCGCTGCTGTTTTCCACGAACAGCCCGCTGCGGAAGGTGCGCACCGAGCCCAGACCGCAGCGATACACCGACAATCCATCGCGGTCAGCGTCCGGCTGCAGGCCGAACGGCGAGGCGGCCGACAGCGCGTCGCGCAGTTCTTCCTCGTCGGCTGGCAGAAACACGGTTCCGCCTGCGGCAACATACCGGCCCAGTGCCTGCCACTGTCCTGCGTTGAGTCGATCGGCAGCAAGGGGGCCGGGGAAGACGATTGCAGTAATGGGAACCAGCGGTCCCGGATGTGTGGGCATCTGCCACGTCATCGCATTCATCGAGACCAGCGATGGTGTTGCCTGGTTGACAACCACATCGCCGGCCGGCACGGCTGCGTCAGGACTGGCCGGCTGTTCGGGGCCCGGGAACTCCAGCATCCGCTGACTGTCGTTGATGATCAGGACGTGATTGGACGTGCGGTTGTAATTGGCGCCATTGTTGAGTGTCAGTTGCCGACGCCACAGGACCTGGTTGCCGTTGCGCAGTTCGGCCAGACAGCGATTCCACTGTCGCATGGCCTGCACGGTGCTCAGCCGCCGGGTCTGACCGGCCGTCAGATAGATGTCGCCCAGGCTGACTTTGTGACCGCCCCAGTCATCGATCAGTACCAGTTCGCCTTCGATCGGTCCGTTGGTGAAGTTACTCAGCAGGAAGGAAATGGGCACCGGAGCGGAAACGCTCGCCATGCCCTTCCAGCCAGCGAGCGCATCGACAGTCAGCCCTGGCGTATCCACATCTTCGTCATCCGGCTGAGCGAACGCTGCGCTGCTCAGGTTCATAACCATCAGCGCAGCAAGCAGCAGGAATTTGACGGAACGTACGACTGTGACACTCATGCGCTGGTCCCCCCATCATCCGTTTTCAGATATGACTGCCGCAGCGTCCGGCTGGAACGACGAATGGCGAGCAGCAGCACGCCGATCAGCAGGGCATGCGCCACGTAGAATGGGATGCTGGTTGCCTGTACGGGAAACGCGGGACCAAGCTGACTGAACAGACGCACGATGGCGGCCGCCGGCGACGTGAGCGCCAGCTGGGGCGTGAACTCCTTCAGAAACTCGATCCGTCGCAGCTCGATGATTTCCTGTGTCAGCACGGCCGGGAGAAACGGCAGCAGAATCACAAAGCCCAGGTACAGAACGGCCGTCAGGCCGAATGCCAGGCTCTTCAGCCAGGTGGTCAGGGCCAGGAAACGCAGCAGGCAATAGACGGTCAGTCCACTGATGGACAGGATGAGGGCACCTTCGACGCTCATTTGCTGCAGGCCGAATGGTGCCCATCGCGCGGCTGAATCCGGTTCGATATAGAAGATGGATGTGTCCTGACTGCTCGCCACAAAGTGCTCGAAAATATGAGGGGTGGCGATCGCCAGCCCCGTGGAAAATGTCAGGAACGCCAGAAAACAGATGGTGTCCAGCCGGGCCACCTCGGGCCGCCAGCGACGCCAGACGGGCAGACGCAGGAAGGTGGTGTTGCGACCGTGCGAAAACAGCAGGGCGGCCAGCAGCACGCCGATGCCGTGAACCGCCAGAATCATGCCTCGAAAACCGGGCGCCCAGTTGCGCCCCGGCGGCCCCCACTGCTTGATCAGAAAGCCCATTAACGCCACGAACCCCAGAAATCCGATGGTGGAAACGCCAAAGATCAGCGCCGCGCCCAGTCCCCATCGCAGCAGACCCTCATGGGCCCGCAACGAGGTGCCGCGGTTCTCATAGAAGAACGCAATTTCGGAAGGTCGCTGAATGTGGTGTCGCAGTCGGAACCAGCGTTTGCGTTTGCTGTCCCCTTTGCGGACGACTTCTCCAAAGGTGCTGTTGTCAACGATGATGCCAAACAGCGGACCGATGTGGATGGAGAACAGGGCCAGACAGCCGATGGACGTCATGACAATGACCGAGGAGCCGTACAGTACCCAGTAGTTGTTGTACATCTCGGGTGCCATGTCGGGCAAAGAGGCGTAGACCGGCTGCAGCAGGACGGGGAAGGGCGTGATTGTAAAAACCTGCACAGGTATGGGCGCACAGCCGATGCCGCTGAGAATGGCAAACACACCCACGACAAACACGGCGGACAGCAGTTCGTTGACATACAGCGAGACCCAGAGGGTCACGGCAGCCAGCATCATGCAGTACAGCCACACCAGCAGTACGCCGGCGACGAATGTGGTGATGTCCATCCCGCCCAGCGTGATACTCAGGACCAGATAGGGCAGCAGCAATAAAAAGATCAGGCCCAGGTACAGGTTCTGTGAGGTGGCTTTACCAATCACAAATCGAAACGGCGTGATCCCGCTGAGCAGGATTTGGTCAAAGTATCGCCCAATCCGAGGACCCAGAAACACGGACGCCAGTCGAAACGGGATCAGCAGTGTGGCGAAAGCTGTGGCGCCGCCCAGCAGAATCAGAGCCAGCAGCTGGCCAAACTCAATGTTCTCTGTCAGGTCTCGAAAGTCGCGATCATCGGGCGCCAGAATCAGCGGCGCCACCATCATCAGGATCACGAAATTCAGAATCAGCGCTGTGGCGCCCACCGTGAAGGCGGACATCAGATTCGCGCGGTCCCGTTCGTGAGTGGGGCTGTCATGGAACTGTTGAAGAAAACGCTGCAGCACGATCACGTCACCTTTCCGGCGGTGGACCGCATAAAGATTTCTTCCAGGTTGGGCGCGTCTTCGGCAAACTGAACCACACGAATGTCGTGTCTGAGCATTTCCGCCAGGACAAAGTTGCCGTTGGGCTGCTGCGTGCTGACCACCAGTGTGCCGTCTCGATTTTCGCAGGACTGCACATCAGCAAGTCCCTTGAGCAGATCCATGGCGACGGACGTGGATTCGTCTTCGACTTTGATCTTCACAATATTGCCGGCAGTCCCCGAGCCTTCCCGCAGCTCTGTCAGGTCGCCGTCCAGAACCAGTGATCCGGCCTCCATAATGCCAATGCGATCACTGATGTCTTCAATGTCCGGCAGGATGTGCGAACTGATGATGATGGTCTTGCCCAGTGAGGCGAGCGCTTTGACGATCACGCGCAGTTCCGTGCGGGCACGCGGGTCCAGGCCACTGGCCGGCTCGTCCAGCACCAGCAGCTCCGGGTCATGCAGCAAAGTCTTGGCCAGCAGCAGACGCTGTTTGTTGCCCGTCGACAGACCTTTCACCATCACGTCTTCACGGCCCGTCAGATCTGTCAGTTCACAGACTTCAGCAATCCGCTGGCGTCGCGCCTGTCGCGGGATGGCGTACAGGCAGCCGAAATAATCAAGATACTCCAGGATGTTGAGGTTCCGCGGACTGCCGAATTCTGCCGGCATGAAGCCCAGTCGCGAACGCACGCCCAGCGGATTGCTGCGAACCGAATCCCCCTGAATGCGAATGTCGCCGGAGTCCGGTTTGGCCAGCGAACACACCATTCTCAGCAGCGTGGTCTTGCCGGCGCCGTTGGGACCGATCAGCCCCAGGGTCTGTCCCTGATGCAGTTTCAGGCTGACGGCATTGACGGCCGTGAGGCTGTCGAATGTCTTTGTGACGTTGTCAATTTCAACTACAGCGGTCGACAATGGAGAGGCCCTGGTTGATGTGGATGACGGGCGTTCGCTGGTGGGACGCGATTATTCTCACAAAACACGGCGGCACGCGGAATCTGTCTAAAATTCTGGTCCGGCGCTCATTCGTCGACGACCACCGTCCGACCACCTTCCTGGCGGGAGATGCCAAAGACGATGTATTCTGCTGTGTCTCTGCCCGTGTTGCACATTCGGTGAATCTCACGCGGTTCCACCAGCACGGTGTCGCCCGGAGTCATGGAGACTGTCTGATTGTCCACACACATTTCGACAGAGCCGCACAGCAGGACAAAGACCTCCTGCATATCCTCGTGAAAGTGAGCGTTAAAACACTCGCCCGCCGGCAGCCTGGCCCAGTTGAGCATCTGCACCTGCCCGAGCTGCAGATCGGCGGCGGTGGCGATCACGCGTTTGAGCACGCCCGGCCTGGTCTGATCTTCATGAGATGCCGGTACAAATGGCGAGGCGTTTGCGGTAATGTATTTCATGGCAGAGGGAGGCAGGGGTGGCAACGGCCCGGTGCGGAACTTCTGTTTTCTATGAAGAGCGGGCGGGACACGCAATGAACAAACCGATTCAGTCGGCGCTGACGCAGCGCGCATCACTGGCGGCAGTGCTGGGCGGCGTCTGTCGGACAATTCGCCTGGCGTTTTTGCCAGCCTGGTTCCTGATCTGCGGCCCGATTGCCTGGCTGATGTGTTCCGCGAACGACGTTCAGGCGACCACACCAGTTGGCGCCACACCAGCCGCTACTGAGCCATTGCCGAACATCGTCTATATCATCTGTGATGATCTGGGTTATGGAGACGTGCAGTGTCTGGCGCCGCAAACCAGCCGCATTCCCACGCCCTGTGCCGATCGTCTGGCGGCTGAAGGCATGATATTCACCGACGCTCATTCGGGCAGTTCGGTCTGCTCACCCACCCGCTATGGCATCATGACGGGCCGTTACAGCTGGCGAACACGTCTTCAAAAAGGAGTGGTCACCGGTTTCGCTCCGAGTTTGATTGCTGCCGAACGAATGTCGGTGGCCGGTTTTTTAAAAAGCCAGGGATACGCGACGGCGGCGATCGGCAAGTGGCATCTGGACTTTGAATATCTCAACCCGCAATCCGGTGAGAGGTACCAGCAGAAGCAGCACAAAACACCACCGGTCGGCGCACGCATTCCCGATGGCCCCGTTGATCGCGGCTTTGATTATTACCACGGCTTTCATCACGCCCGCAACATGAAGGCGGTGATTGAAAACGACCGCGTGATCGAGCATGACGAAGAAATCAACATGCTGCCGCGGCTGACCGGCAAGGCGGTCGAGTATATTGAAAGCCGTGCCGGAAAAGACGAGCCCTTTTTTTTGTATCTGCCACTGGGCTCGCCGCATACTCCCATCCTGCCGTCGGCCGAATGGCAGGGACGCAGCGGTCTGGGCAGATATGGCGATTTTGTGATGCAGACAGACAACGTGGTGGGAGAAGTGTCCGCCGCACTGCAGCGGATCGATGCCACGCAGAATACGCTTGTGATCTTCACCAGTGACAACGGCTGTTCCAAAGCGGCCGACATCGCAGACCTTGCCAGACAGGGCCACAAAGTGAGCGCCCATCTGCGTGGCTCGAAGGCTGATATCTGGGACGGCGGACATCGCATCCCGTTTATTGTCCGCTGGCCGGAGGTGGTGGAAGCGGGAACACAGTGCGACCAGCTGATTTGTCTGACGGATCTGTTTGCCACCCTCGCCGATCAACTCGAAGCCGACATCCCGCCTGGCACGTGTGAAGACAGCGTCAGCTTTCTACCCGCGCTGCACCAGGAGCCAATCACCTCCACACGGGCCGGAGTGGTGCACCACTCGTTCTCCGGTCATTTTGCCTATCGCCAGGGGCCCTGGAAGCTGATTCTGGCGCGGGGGTCGGCCGGCTGGACCAAACCACAGGAGAAAGATCTTGATGCTTCGGTCCCCAAAGCTCAGCTTTACAATCTGGACGATGATCATGGTGAGACCAGCAATCTGTACACAGCAGAGCCGGCGATTGCACAGCAGCTGCTGAAGCAGCTGCAGGCCGACATTCAGGGGGGCCGCAGCACGAAGGGGCCGTCGGCCAGCAATGATGTGTCTGGCATCGTGTTGTGGAAAAGTGAGAGCGGAAAGAACAAAGGGAACAAAAACAGCGGGAATAAGAACAAGGGATACAGCAGCAAAGACAACTCTTCCCCCAGGAAATCCGCCGCCCCGTCGGGGGAAGGGCAGCGTTAGTCAGTCTCACGATCACTTTACGTGGCGGCAGCACATGGTTGCCGCTGCAGAAGAATTCACTTCAGGAACCAGCCACATGGCATCCTCACTGGACCTTCATCGTTCGCTGCAGCAACTGCAGCAGAACCTCACACGCCGCGATCTGTTTGCCAATGCCGGCCGTCCGCTGGGCGCTGCGGCGCTGGCCTCTCTGGCGGGCTCCGCCGCCGCCGCTGGCCAGCCGGCTGACTGGACGACGGCCGCAGCCAATGGCGGACTGCCGGACCTGCCCCACTTCGCACAGAAGGCCAAACGTGTCATTTACCTGTTTATGTGCGGCGGCCCGTCTCACATTGACACGTGGGATTACAAGCCCGAAGTGCGGGCCATTCACGGCCAGGAACTGCCCGAGTCCATCCGCAACGGACAGCGCATTACCACGATGACTTCCGGGCAGCAGGCATTTCCCTGTGTGGCACCCATGTTTCAGTTTCGCCGTCACGGCCAGGACGGTCGCTGGGTCAGCGAGCTGCTGCCACACACGGCCAAACTGGTTGACGACATCACCGTGGTGAAGTCCGTGCACACCGAGGCCATCAATCATGATCCGGCCATCACATTTATCAACACGGGTGTGCAGCAGCCAGGCAAAGCCAGCATGGGCGCCTGGGTCAGCTATGGGCTGGGCAGCCCCAATCGCAATCTGCCCTCTTATGTGGTCATGATCTCCAAAGGGCCCGGTCAGAAGCAGGCACTGTACAGTCGACTGTGGGGCAGCGGCTTTCTGCCGTCTCAGCATCAGGGTGTTGCGCTACGTGCAGGCGCCAGTCCGGTCCTGTACCTGAATGATCCGGCTGGCATTGATCGCTCCACGAGACGTCGTATGCTGGATCGCATTGCCGCCATCAACAACGAGCACTTCAGTGAGTTCGGCGATCCGGAAACCCAGACGCGGATCGCCCAGTATGAGATGGCATTCCGGATGCAGACGTCCGTGCCCGGGCTGATGGATCTGTCCACCGAAACGCAGGAAACGAAGTCACTGTACGGTCCGGATGTCGAGAAGCCTGGTTCATTCGCGCGCAACTGTCTGATTGCCCGGCGACTGGCCGAGCAGGGCGTGCCGTTTGTGCAGCTGTTTCATCGCGGCTGGGATCAGCATGGCAATCTGCCCAAACTGCTCCGCGGTCAGTGCGACACCATCGATCATCCGACCTATGGCCTGATCACGGATTTGAAGCAGCGAGGTCTGTTTGACGACACGCTGATTGTCTGGGGGGGTGAGTTTGGTCGGACCATCTACTCTCAGGGGAAACTGACGTCCGACAATCACGGCCGCGACCACCACGGACGCTGTTTCACGATGTGGATGGCGGGAGCGGGGATCAAACGCGGTTTTGAGTACGGCCGTACGGATGACTATTGCTACAACATCGTGGAGAATCCGGTCCATATCCGCGACATGAATGCCACACTGCTCAGCCAGCTGGGAATCGATCATAATCGACTGACCTTCCGCTATCAGGGTCTGGATCAGAAACTGACGGGGGCCGAGCCGGCGCGGGTTGTATCGGATGTACTGGCTTGAAATGCGGCTACGAAGCCGGAAAATGGTGTCCCTGGGGCTTTGGGTGCTTCAGGATACGCGGGTAAACCACGCGGGAGGTGAGATGCCCGGATATCGGCCCGCAACGTGACGGGTGTGAGATTTTCCCACAAACCAATCGGCACAGCCTGTCACTTCAGGCGTGGTGCTCGGAGCGTTTGATGAGCAGCGATACTTTGATCCATCTGATTGCCGCCGAAGCCGAAGAGCGAGAAACTCTGTCGCGCTATCTCAGGCGACACGATTACAACATTGAAGTATTCGACAGTCTGGACGCCAGCAAAGAGGCACTCGCCGGCGGCCCGCCGTCACTGATTGTGCTGGCCGGATCGAGCATTCCCAGCCCCGATATTTGCAAGTTTGGGGCGGCCGTGGAAATGTCGAGTGACTCCCCCATTATCGCCCTGCTGACCAAACTGCAGATGTCGATCGTCAGTGAGCTGGCCGAATCCGAAAACCTGTGGACGGCCGAGTATCCGATCTCCCTGCGTGAGATCCGTGCCTCCATTGTGGAAGCTTTCGAAGAAATCAGCGCCGGCTGAACATGGCGGTCCGTCAATGCCCGGCCCTCGGCGGCCGCGGTGCTTGGCGGCCCGGCCCGCCGGACGTGTGTCGCACGACGGCCGTGTGACGCGCTGGATAGGCCCGCAGCCAAATTCGGTGGCCAGAATCACGGGCTGGTTCTAAAACGTTCTGTCTGTGCGCCCCAGTGTCGGCGTGCGCCTTTTCACAGCGTTTTTGGGGTTCTGTCATGCGCTTCCGCGTCGTCTGTTTGCTGTTGCTGACTGTTTCATCATCCGTCGTCATGGGAGGTGACACGTGGCCGCAGTGGCGGGGGCCCGGACGGGACTGCCAGGTGACGCCACGCCCCTGGCCGACTGCACTGGAAGAAGGCACACTGAAGCAGACGATGCGCGTAGATTTGGGTGACAGCTACTCTGGTCCCATCGTCACAGAAAATATGATTTTCGTGACGGAGACCGTGGGAAAGAAAGAGGTCGTCCAGGCCCTGGATCGCGCCACCGGCAAACAGATCTGGTCCACTGAGTGGAAGGGCAGCATGACGGTCCCGTTTTTCGCCGCCGCCAATGGCAGCTGGATTCGTTCCACGCCGGCCTTCGCTGACGGGCGACTGTTTGTGGCCAGCATGGAGGACGTCATGGTGGGCATTGATGCGGCCACCGGCAAGCAGCTGTGGACGAAGGACTTTCGTGAGGAATTCTCCACAGGCAATCAGTCGTTTGGCTTTGCCTGTTCGCCGCTGGTTGATGGCGACGCCGTTTATGTGCAGGCGGCCGCCGGGCTGATCAAATGCGACTGCGCCACCGGCAAGACCATCTGGCGTGGCCTGACAGAAGGCGGCGGCATGATGGGCGGCGCCTTTTCTTCGCCCGTGATCGCTACGGTCGCCGGTCGTCGGCAGCTGGTTGTGCAGACGCGTAAGTCGCTCACCGGCGTTTCTCTGGAGGATGGCAAAGCCCTGTGGTCTGTCGATATTCCCGCGTTTCGTGGCATGAACATTCTCACGCCCACCGTCATTGGCGATCGGATCTTCACCAGCAGCTACGGCGGTGGTTCGTTCATGTACGAAGTGAGCGCCAATGCCGATGCGTTTGAAGCAAAGCAGATCTGGACGGCCAAAACGGAAGCCTATATGTCGTCGCCGGTGGTTGTGGATGGCTTCATCTACTGCCATCTGCGCAACCAGCGCGTGGTGTGTCTGGATCCGGAAAACGGCAAAGCCAAATGGACCACGCGGCCTTACGGCAAATACTGGAGCATGGTGGCGAACGGCCGCAAGTCACTGGTGCTGGATGAACGAGGAGAGTTGATTCTGCTCGATCTGAACCCCGGCGAGTTCAGGCAGCTGGGCAAGCTGAAGGTCAGTGAAGAGTCTGCATGGGCCCACCTGGCGGTTGTCGACAATCAGATTTTCGTGCGGGACCTGAAGGGTCTGACTGTTTACGAATGGGCGGCCGGCCAGACGACAGCCGCTCTGCGGCGATAGTCATGCGGTGACCGAAACCTCCGTCGATCACATGTGGGCAGGCGGGGGACAGCTCCGGTCGGCACCGGGCTCTTGTTTCTTCGGTGCCGTCCCCGGTATGATCGAGGCCTCACCTTCCCGGACTTTGAGGTCTCCCTTCCATGATGTCTGCTGTTCGCTGGTTCTCCCTGTGCGTGCTGTGCTGTGCGGCGGCCAATGCCGCTGAGGTTCGATTCAACCGCGACGTGCGGCCGATTCTCAGCACGGCCTGTGTGAAGTGTCACGGACCGGACGAGGAAAGCCGCGGCGCAGAACTGCGGCTGGATTCCGAAGAGGGCGTGGCGGCCGCTTTTTCTGGCGGCCTGGCCGGCAGCGAAGCCTGGTCGCGAATCACGTCGGACGATGAAGACGTGGTGATGCCTCCGCCCGATGCGCACGTGGACCTGAAGCCTGAGCAAATTGCCACGCTCAAAGCGTGGATTGAAGCGGGTGCCGTCTACGAGGGGCACTGGTCATTCATCGCCCCTTCCCGCCCGCAGGTCCCGACCATCGCCGGGCCGGACGCGGACTGGGTTCGCAGTCCCATTGACGCTTTCATCGTGCGGTCGCTGCAGCGCAAAGGCCTGCGTCCCAGCGCGGATGCGGATCGAGAACGCCTGCTGCGGCGGGTCACGCTCGATTTGACGGGGCTACCGCCCACGCTGGAAGAGATTGACGCGTTTTTGGCGGACACTTCCGACCAGGCATATGAGAAAGCCGTCGATCGGCTGCTCGCCTCGCCTCATTTTGGTGAGCGGATGGCGGTGATCTGGATGGACGCCGCCCGCTACGGCGACACGAGCGTCTTTCACGCCGACGGCCCCCGCGACATGTGGGCGTGGCGGGACTGGGTGATTGATTCCTATAACGCCAATAAGCCATTCAGTCAGTTTACGATCGAGCAGCTGGCCGGTGATCTGCTGCCCCAGCCGAACACTTCGCAGAAAGTGGCCACCGGTTTTCTGCGCAACAACGCGACCACTGATGAAGGCGGGCTGATTGAGGAAGAGTATCGCGTTGAGTATGCGATCGACCGTGTGAAGACCACGTCCATGGTATGGCTGGGGCTGAGTATGGAGTGCGCTCAGTGTCACAATCACAAATACGACCCGATCACCCAACAGGAGTACTATCAGTTCTTTGCGTACTTCAACCAGGCGGCCGATCGGGGACGCCAGACCCGCAATGGCAACGAGGCGCCCATCGTGGATGTGTTTGCTCCCGACCGACTGGTTCAGGCCAAACAGCAGGAAGCTGAGCGTGCCGAACTTGACCAGCAGATTGCCGCTCGCGGACAGGCGGCTGAGGGTGCTTTTCAGAAATGGCTGGCCACAGCCGCCCGCAATCCGAGTGAGGTGGTGGTCGCGCCCGATGATCACCTGCTGCGCGTGCCGCTGGATGAAACGAAGGGCCGCGGCGTGGCCGTGGATTCTCCGGAGTCGATCAACGGGCGTCTCAACGGCGCCGTCAAGTGGACGGTCGGCCGACTGGCTGGCGCATTTGATTGCGATGGCGGCAACTTCATCGATCTGGCCGGCGCCGCCAACTTTGACGGCAGTCACGGCTTTTCCTATGGCGGCTGGATTCGCCCTCAGGGGGCCGGCAGCGGGGCGCCCATCGCGCGGATGAATAACGGCAACGCGTTTCGCGGTTATGACCTGCACCTGTCTGGCGGCGTGGTGGAACCGCACATCATTTCCCGCTGGCCGGACGACGCCATTAAAGTGCGGACCAAAAAGAAGCTCACGCCTGATCAGTGGCAGCACGTGTTTGTGACATACGATGGTTCCGGGCAGGCGGCAGGCGTGCGAGTGTATGTCAACGGAGAGCTGTGGGACTGGGACATTGAGCAGGATGGACTGTCCGGCCCGGTGACCTCGAAAGGTCCGTTCTACCTGGGCCGCCGCAATGGTGGCTCCAACTACAAGGGGCTGATCGACGATGTGCGAGTGTTCGCTCGAGTGCTGTCCGCCACAGAAGTGAGCGCGCTGGCGGAAACAGATGCCGTGACGCCGCTGCTGGCCAAATCAGCCAACGAACGAACTGATGATGACGTGGCCACACTGCGGACGCATTACCTGCACACACTCGACGATCCCTATCGGAAACTGATCGCTCGGCAGACCAAACTGACGGCTTCCATCGGGAAACTGAAACAGCCCATTGTCAACGTCATGGTGATGCAGGACGTTCCGCAGATGCGTCCCACCTTTGTGCTTAATCGCGGCAGCTATGATGCGCCCATGAAGGATCGTCCCGTGCTGCCAGGCGTTCCCGCCGTGTTGCCCGCGCTGCCCGAAGGGGCGGCCGCCAACCGACTGGGCCTGGCCAACTGGCTGATTGATCGCCGCAATCCGCTAACCGCGCGCGTGACCGTCAATCGATACTGGGCGATGCTGTTTGGGGAAGGCATCGTGCGTTCGCTGGAAGACTTTGGTGCCCAGGGGCAATGGCCTTCGCATCCGGATCTGCTGGACTGGCTCGCGGTTGACTTTGTGGAATCCGGCTGGGACATCAAACGCTCTCTTCGTCAGCTGGTATTGTCCTCCACCTATCGCCAGTCGTCACGGTTAACGCCGCAGAAGCTGTCGGTGGATCCGGAAAACCGACTGCTCAGTCGTGGTGCTCGCTTTCGGCTGCAGGCGGAGTTCGTACGGGACAACGCACTGGCTGCCAGTGGGCTGCTGAATGACAAAGTGGGCGGTCCGGGTGTGAAACCCTATCAGCCGGCCGGACTGTGGAACGAAGTCAGTCTCAATGGGGGCCTGCGGTTTGTGCAGGATCACGGAGATAAGCTGTATCGCCGTTCGATGTATACATACTGGAAGCGATCTGCTCCAGCGCCCGCGATGACGATCTTTGATGCCCCCACAAGGGAAAAATGTTCGCTGCGGCGTGGGCGCACCAACACACCCCTGCAGGCACTGGTGACCATGAATGATCCTCAGTTTGTGGAGGCTGCCCGCGTGCTGGCCGAACTGAGTCTGCAACAGCAGGCGATGTCGCTGGAGGAACGACTGGAGTTTGCCTATCGCCGCGCCACGGGCGTGCGTCCGGGCAATGGTGTGCGGAGTATTCTCTTGGAGGCCTGGCACGAAGAGCTGGAACGCTTTTCGTCCAACAGGCAGGCGGCCGCAGATCTTTTGGCGATTGGCGAATCACCTCGCGACAAATCACTGGATGTGGTCGAGCATGCCGCCTGGACGGTCGTCGCCAGTATGATTTTGAATCTGGATGAGACGCTGACGCGGGGCTGATATCAGCATCTCACGGTTCGCATGGCATCAAACGCTGCGCTGCGGCGCGACCGTTTGAAAGTTCGCAGGAAGGGGAGACGATGAACGTGTCACGAATGTGGCTGGCGGGTCTGGCCGTGGGCCTGTTTTTACAGATCGCCGGGCCGAATGTGGAGGCCGCTGAGCGGCCCAACATCATCGTTTTCATTGCGGATGATGTTAGCTGGAACGACTACGGCTGCTATGGCAATGCGTCGGCTCGTACTCCGCACATTGACGCGCTGGCGAAGTCTGGTATTCGTTTTGATCGCGCTTATCTGACGGCCAGTAGTTGCAGTCCCAGTCGCTCCAGCATTATCACGGGGCGGTATCCGCATAACAACGGCCGCGGAGCCGAACTGCATCAGCCCATTTCCGGCAACATTCCATGGTTCCCCGAAACACTGCGAGAAGCGGGCTACTACACGGCGCTGTCCGGGAAGCATCACATGAAGTCCACGACCAAACGCCCCGAACCGTTTGACCATGTTGACGGCGGCCGGGTGAAGGACAACTCCGGAGGGCACGCCAATTGGGTGAACGTGGCGAAACAAAGGCCTCGTGATCAGCCCTTCTTCTTCTGGTTTGCCGCCTACGATGCGCATCGTGGCTGGGACGCGGACCGCCAATGGGACGAAAGTCGCTATGGACCGCCCCACCGTCCGGCGGACGTGGTGGTGCCCCCGTTTCTGGTGGATGACACGGCCACGCGTGAAGACCTGGCGTCTTACTACAATGAAGTGACGCGGTTTGATTATTACATTGGTCGTGTAATGGACGAACTCAGGCATCAGGGCGTCGCCGACAACACGCTCGTGTTTGTACTGGCGGACAATGGTCGGCCTTTTCCGCGCGCCAAAACGCGGCTTCACGATTCAGGAATGAAAACAGCGCTGGTGGCGCACTGGCCGGCCGGTATTCAGCAGTCAGGACCATCCGGGAGCCTCGTGAGTGTGATCGATTTGGCGCCCACCATTCTGTGGGCTGCGGGCCTGACGCCACCGCAGACAATGCAGGGCGTTTCTTTACTGCCCGTATTTGCGGATTCCACCGCGTCTGTGCGTCGCTATGCGTTCTCCGAGCACAACTGGCATGACTACGAAGCCCATGGTCGCAGTGTTCGCTCGGGCGATTTTCTGCTGCTGAAGAATTTTCGCACCGCGCTGCCCTGGCAGGGGCCTGCCGATTCGGTCCGTTCGCCATCGCACGCCAGTCTGCAGGCGGGCCGCGATGGTGGGACGCTGACCGCAGCGCAGCAGGACGTATTTCTGGCGCCACGACCGGATGTGGAGTTGTACAATCTCAAAAGCGATCCCTTTCAAACCCGCAATCTGGCGGCGAGTGTCGACGCGGTGGCCATTCGTGACCGCCTGGCCGGTGTGCTCGATCAGTGGATGGACGAAACGGGCGATAGTGTGCCCGAACGGATCAGCGGGGATACGTTTGACCGCGAAACGGGAAAAGCGCTGAAGCAGAAACCACCGGCCGGCACAACGCCCGGTCAGGACCGCCAGGCTGATCGCAACAACAACCCGGGGCCGAGATAAAGCCCGTATGCCTGATCGTCAGGACACGGCCATTCGTCGGCCGTCTGACTGGTGTGCTGCTTTTTGGGGAATGGTTCTTCATGAAAAACGCCCGCACCCCCAAACCGGGGATGCAGGCGTTGCACGTTGATGGCATCAGTGTGACGATCTGCCGCACAGATGCCAGGCAAATTCTGCAAATTGTGTCAGGACAGGATGCCCCGCGCGACCAGGTTGTTGATGCGGCGCGCGGTGTCCGCCAGCCCGTCGCAGACGGCCTCGGAATACGTGCGGCCGTCTGTGGTGTCGATGCCGTGACCCGGGTCGGCGGCCCGCAGTCCTTCCAGCGCCGGATCTTCGTGGTGGAACAGTTCCACGAACACGATTTCCAGTTTGCCCGTCGCGGCACACGCAGTCAGCAGGTTGCCGATCCAGCCGTCGTCGGTCGACAGGCAGCCACGGGTCGTCTTGCTGGAGGCATGAAACATGCTGAAGCCGCCGGCCTCTGCCATTTCCTTCACGATGGCCGCGTTCTGTTCCATGCTCAAATCAGAGTCTCCGCAGTGAGCAGCGTCCACCAGCACTTTGAAGAAGGGCTGTCCGAGTTCCTCGTTGGCCTGCTTCACGATTTGCCACGCCTTACCGACGTCCGTGAACGTCATGAATTCAATGCCACGCAGGAACTCAATGTGCCACGCTTTCACGCAGCCGTCCAACGCGCCCGATTCCCGCACGGCGCGGGTGTGCAGTTTGACGTTCTGGGCAACAGCGGCATCAAACTCGGCCCCCGTTAAAGTGGTGGCACCAGGCTTCATCCATTCTTCGATGGAGGTGGATGCCACATGCTCCACGTTGAGTTCCTGTGCGGCCTTGAGGCCGGCGACCAGCATTTCGCAAACCGCGTCTTCATCTTCCGGGTTCATGGGGTTGCCGCCGGCCACCATCATGATCATGTAGGGCGTGATTCCAAGATCGCGGATTCCGCCAAACAGGTCCTGTGTGTCCTGCGGGACGACTCCGGGAAACAGGGGGACCTGAGCGGCCGTGATGTCCACCGGCGCGGTTTCCTTCAGGTGAGCGAGTTCCGCGACTGACAGCAGACGACCATCTTCGCCCCGAGGCAGGCAGCCGTTTTCATCGGGTACGAGGCCACCGACAAACTTAATATGCGTGGGAACCACTCCAAACTGGAGGTCTGTTTTCAGGTCAATCTTTGCCATTTGTGTCACTCAGGTGAGGTTCGCGAGTTGAATGACGACCACCACTGCGGGTGACCGATTCCGGGCGAAACAGTGTGGCAGGGACGGTCGGATCATACAACTGACGCCAGGTGACACCGGGCAGTGAACGAGTCGCGGCGCTCCTGCGGGATGGACGAATCCAGCAATCGGGAAACAGGCCAAATCCTGCGTAAATCCCCGCATTTGTGCCGGGGCAGCGGCTTGTCAGTCGAATCGTCTCTGGGTACTCTGCTCAGCCGCACGCCACCGGCCTGCGACGGTGACTCACGTGTGTCGGAAAACCGATGGCTGGGCCCGCGATGTGCTCGAAAGTTTCCTGAAGTCCGTCGTTGTGTTCACGCGGTCGCTCTGCCTGGAGCCGTTCGACCTGATTCGACTCCGATCGCCCAACTTTGATGAAGAACTAGAAACTTGGCTCTCGACGATCGCATTGTCATCACCGGTGTGGGGCTGACCGCTCCCAACGGAAACAGCCTTGCCGAATTCCGCCAGAATCTGCTGGACGGGAAATCGGGCGTAGTCAACTACGAAACTCGCTACATGGGGCCCGTTCTGGCGGGTGTGTGCGATTTTGAAACGTCCCGTTATCAGACGCGTCGCGAGGTGCGTCGCGGCACGCGAGCCGGGTCGGTTGCCATCTATTGTGCCAACGAAGCCGTCAAGGATTCCGGGCTGGACTGGGAAAATACTCGCCGTGATCGTGTGGGCGTGTACCTGGGAATCACCGAACACGGCAATGTCGAGACAGAAAACGAGATCTACGAGATCTCGCAGTTCGATTACGACACCAAAGTCTGGTCTCACCATCACAATCCCCGCACTGTGGCCAATAATCCGGCGGGCGAAGTCACGCTGAGCCTGGGGATCACGGGGCCGCATCTGACGATTGGTGCGGCCTGTGCGGCGGGCAATGCGGGGTTCATCCAGGCGGCGCAGATGCTGCGACTGGGCGAATGTGACGTCGCGATTGCTGGTGGTGTCTCAGAGAGCATTCACACGTTTGGTATCTTTGCCAGCTTTCAAAGCCAGGGCGCCCTGGCCAGTCATGAGGACCCCGAACTGGCCTGTCGGCCATTTGACACAGCTCGCAACGGCATCGTTGTGGCGGAGGGGGGAGGCATCTGCACGGTGGAGCGACTGCAGGATGCTCAGGCCCGCGGCGCGAAGATTTATGGAGAAATCATTGGCTATGCCATGAATTCTGATGCTTCGGACTTTGTGCTGCCCAGTCGCACACGGCAGGCGGAGTGTGTCAATCTGGCACTGGGCCGAGCAGGAATCTCAGCGGGCGATATTGACATCGTCAGCAGTCATGCGACGGCAACAGAGCAGGGCGACATTGAAGAAGGCTCTGCCCTTAAGGCCGTTTTTGATGGCACAAAAGCGGCCATCAACAACACCAAGAGCTTTATTGGTCACGCCATGGGGGCGGCTGGCGCTCTCGAATTGCTGGGCAATCTGCCGTCATTTGACGATGGTATGGCCCACGCTACAATCAATTTGCAGGATCCTGACCCAAGATGTGCTTTGCCGAATTTAGTCGCGAATGAGCCGCGAAATCTTGGCGAAGTGAAGTATATACTCAACAACTCGTTTGGGATGCTGGGGATCAACTCTGTGGTGATCGTCAAGCGATTTGAGTCCTGATTTCATCCATCGACGCGCCCATTGGCGCATCAACCACGCTTAGCGTCATCGTGTTCAAGGGGATAATTAATGACGGTTGAGGAGATCCGACAGGTCATTATTGACATTCTGGAGCGTATCGCTCCGGACGAAGATCTGTCCGATCTGGACGACAGCGTTGCGTTCCGCGAGCAGATGGAACTCGACAGCATGGACTTTCTGGACATTGTCATGGAGCTCCGAAAGGCCTACCGCATCCAGATTCCCGAAGAAGACTATCACAACCTGAACACGATGGATTCGACGGTCAGTTACCTGACGCCCAAACTCAAGGACGTTCCTGTCGCTGGCTGACATCGGCTCACGCAGGCTGGCACCTGCGTGTCTTTCGGGGCACGCCGGTTAATCGCCAGGTCGGCATACGAACCGGAACAGAAAATGATCACATCGCCCCCGGAGTCTGGACTTCGGGGCGTTTCTATTGACAGGCAGGCCATGGCCGGGGCAGCCTGAGCCACCACCAGGCTGCTCGACGTCACGTCCGGTGGCTGTTGACGATACCTCTGAGCTTCGCATCGTGTTGGAGAATTCGACGTGCATTACGATACCGTGATCATCGGTGCTGGCATGTCCGGTTTGTCGGCAGGCGTTCGTCTGGCCTACTACGAGAAAAACGTCTGCATCCTGGAACGACACACCACCATTGGTGGTCTGAATTCGTTTTACCGGCTGCGCAAACGCAATTATGACGTCGGTCTGCATGCGGTGACCAACTATGCGGAGCCTGGCACCAAAGGCGGACCGCTCAGTAAGCTGCTGCGACAGTTGCGTATGAAGTGGGAAGATTTCGACCTGCGGCCGCAGCTGCATTCCTCGATTGTGTTTCCCGACTGCACATTGCGTTTTACCAACGATTTTCAATGCTTCCTTGATGAAGTGGCGTCGAGTTTTCCGCGACAGATCGATGGTTTTCGTCGGCTGCTGACGGTGATTGATCAGCACGATGCGCTGAACCTGGACCGATCCGGCGGACAGCCCGCCTCGGCGCGTGAGGTTCTGTCGGAGCATCTGACCGACAGCCGCCTGATCGACATGATCTTTTGTCCGCTGATGTTCTACGGCAGTCCTACGCCGCGCGACATGGACTTCAGCCAGTTTGTCATCATGTTCAAGAGTATCTTCTATGAGGGTTTTGGGCGGCCGTTTGACGGCATTCGGCTGATCCTCAAGAAGCTGGTGCGACATTTCAAATCTCTTGGTGGTCAGTTGAAGCTGCGTGCCGGCGTGAGCGAGATTCGACAGGAGGATGGCCAGGCGCGGGCCGTGGTCCTGGATGATGGCACGGAGATCACAGCAGACAACGTTCTTTCTTCGGCGGGTGCCGCCGAGACCATGCGGCTGATTGACCCTTCTGCCACTCCCGTGCGTCCGGAGCCCGGTGATATTTCCTTTGTGGAATCGATTTCCGTGCTGGACCGAGAGCCTTCGGATTTGGGTCATGACCAGACGATTGTGTTCTATAACGATGCCGATTCATTCCACTATGAGCGGCCGGACGTGCCCGTGGATCTGCGCAGCGGAATCATTTGCTCGCCCAACAATTTTGACTACTCCCGGCCACTGGAGGACGGGCGCATTCGCATCACGGCTCTGGCGGAACCGGACTACTGGCTCAATCTTCCGGAGGACGAGTACCAGCGCGTCAAGATGGAGTGGAACGACCGCATCATTGAAAGTGCGTTAAAACACATACCCGATTTTCGAGCCCACGTCATCGATACAGACGTATTCACGCCGCGGACAATTCGGCGGTTTACCGGGCACGACAACGGGTGTGTTTACGGCGCGCCCGAGAAATTCGTCAACGGTCAGACGCCCTTCCGGAACCTCTACCTGTGCGGCACCGATCAGGGCTTTCTGGGGATTGTGGGGGCGATGCTGTCGGGAATCACCATTGCCAACCGCTATCTGCTGAAGTAAATCGTCTTCGCAAAAGACACGGCATCGGGGACGTCGAAGGCGCGACTGTTTTGCTCCGATCTGCCCTGATTCGGTCTGCTGTTGACTGCTTCTCAATGCTGGGATGCTGTGTCTGGCGGTTGCGAACCGGGGGCACCGGCATATAATCGCGGTCAGGGCGGATCACGTGGAAGCCCTGAAATTTTGCTGGAAAACTGGCCCGTATCCCCTCCGCCATCGTCCTGGCCGGGGCTTTTAAGAGACCATTCCCAATGTTCACCTGGTTTCGCAACCTCTTCAGCTCAGTGATCACGGTCCTGCAGGGCATGTACGTGACGTTGATCACCATGCTGAAGACCTTCCGACGCAAGCGTCAGACGTTTACTGACATCTACGCTTACCCTGAGGTTCCCATCAAAGTGAAGCCCCGTTATCGCGGCTTTCATCGCTTTGATCTGACCACCTGCATTGGCTGCGAGAAATGTGCGCAGGCCTGTCCGGTGGATTGCATCTACATCGAGAAAGTCAAAAGTCCCGTTGGCAAGGGGTTTCGACTGAACGGCTTTGCGATCGATTACACCAAGTGCATGTTCTGCGCCCTGTGTGTGGAGCCTTGTCCGGTGGACTGCATTTTTATGGGGTCCAATCATGACCTGAGCTGCTACAGCCGCGACGGATGTGTGGTGGATTATGCCAAGCTGCCGCTGGAGATTGCCTGGGGACGTGCAAGCATCAATCCAACGGCCGTGGCTGAGTCCAAGGTGCTTCACGAACCTGTGTGGGTGAAAGGCGAGGAGAGCCCATTCGAGTTTGCGGAAGCGTAGCATCCGTTTTTTGGTCTGGTTAATGGGGCAGCAACTGTCATGTCAGCCGGTGAAACAGTTCTAACCGTTGAAGAAGCCAATCTGCGTCTTCCCCTCGTCCGCGCGATCGTCAGGGACGCCGTGGGGCTCAAGCAGGATGTGCTGGCCCGTCAGGACCGCCTGATCGAGCTCCGTGAGCGATATCCGGAGAAGGACGACGAGGCATCTCCGTACTCTGAAGAAGTTCACGATATGGAGAAGTCACTGCACGCGGACGAGCAGAAGATTGCTGGTTTCGCGATCGAGCTGGAAGACGTGGCCGCCGAACTAATGAATGCCGAACAGGGTCTGGTGGAATTTGACTCTGTGCTGGAAGGCCGTCCAGTACGGTTGAGCTGGAAGTATGATGAGCCGGAAGTCTGTTTCTGGCGTGAAGAAGATGAAGAGCCGATTGACCGAAAGCCGCTGCAGCTGACGGAAGCCGGATAACTGATAGGCTGGACGAAATCTCATGAGTAATCTTGTCGGTCACCTGTTGCTGTTTGGCGGCTCGGTCTGCGTGCTGCTGGCACTTCCAATGATCATTGGCCGCTGGGTTCGTCCCAGTCTGCCGACACCCGAGAAAGATGCGATCTATGAATGTGGTGAGCCGGCCATCGGTTCCAGCTACATCCAGTTCGACCTGCGTTTCTATGTGGTGGCTTTGCTGTTCATCGTGTTTGATGTGGAAGTGGCCTTTTTCTTCCCGTGGGTCGCAATTTATGGCAACGCGGCCCAGTTGGCCGACACGCGACTGGATGAAGGCGCCCGTCAGGTGATCAGCGCCCGCATGCTGGATCAGCCAGTGGAGACTGCGGAAGTGATTTCCGCTCCCACGGCTCAGCTGCTGATGCAGACAGGTTTTGTGGACCTGCTGGTATTTTTTGCCGTGCTGCTGGTGGGCTTTGCGTACATCTGGAAACGGGGCGACCTCGACTGGATTCGCGCTCTGGCCAGGCGTTCGGAGATTGCCGCCGACCAGACTCTGCCGTCCAGCGCCGGTGGGTCTCAGCCCAGTTCTGAACCGGCCACTGCGCTGGCCCCATAGGCAGGCTCGGGCGGTGCGGCCGTGTTTCCGGCGGCAACGTCTGTCTGTCTTCGGACCGTCCTGCTCTGCAGGCGAACCCAACTGACCATCTGACTCATTCGAAACAGACCTCATGGACATTCAGGAAATTCATTCGATCCTCGCTGAAGAATTTGGCGACGATGTGGGCAGCGGTCCTCATGAGGCGAAGGATCCCTGGATTGAAGTGGCTCCGTCCGCTCTTGCTCAGGTGGCCGTCTTTCTGCGTGACGATGAGCGACTGCAGTTCAATCATCTGAATGATCTGTGCGGCTGCGACTACCTTGAGCCCGATCCGAAAAAGGCCGCAAAGTTCGGTCACGATCCGCACGTGGAAGTCGTTTACCAGCTGTCCAGTATCGAGCTGAACCATCGACTCAAACTCAAAGTCGTCGTGCCCCGCTGGAAAGACGACGTGGAAGGCCAGTTGCCGGAAGTACCGACAGTCAGTGGCGTGTGGGGAATTGCCGACTGGCACGAGCGGGAAGCCTACGACCTTGTCGGTATTCTGTTTACCGGCCATCCCAATCTGCGTCGGATTCTGTGCCCGGAAGACTGGGAAGGGCATGCGTTGCGGAAGGACTATGACTTTCCTCTGGAGTATCACGGCATTCGCGGCAAGTAGTCCGGTCTATGGTCGTTGTGACCGCCGGAAGACACAGGGGTGCGGCAGGCACTGGAGCGAGACAAGAGACACATATCATGAGCATGCAGGTAGAAGACCCACGCGTCGTAGAATTCGACGTCCAGACCGACGAGATGCTGGTCAACATGGGCCCACAGCACCCCAGTACGCACGGCGTGCTGCGTCTGCTGCTGCGAACCGACGGAGAAATTGTTCATGAGTGCACGCCGCACATTGGTTACCTGCATCGCTGTGCGGAAAAAATCGGCGAGAATCTGGCGACGCCGCAATGGGTGCCGTACACCGACCGCATGGACTACCTCGCGGCGATGAACATGAACCTTGGGTTCGCGCTGGCCGTCGAGAAGCTGGTGGATATGGAGGTCAACGAAAAGGCGCTTCACCTGCGGGTCTTTATCGCGGAGTTGGGGCGGGTTGCCAGCCACCTTGTGGCGATGGGCACCTACGGTCTGGACCTGGGCACGTTCAGCCCCTTCCTGTACGCTTTTCGTGAACGTGAAATTATCCTCGACTTCTTTGAGGAAGTCTGTGGCGCACGTCTGACATGCAGTTATGTGACGGTTGGCGGAGCGACCCACGATCTGCCTGAAGAGATCGAAATTCCCGACGGACTTTCGGCTCTGCTGGAAATAGACCCCGGTCGCCGGGCTCCGTTTTTTGAAGTCGTAGAGATGTTTCTGCAGTGGCTGGAAAAGCGGATTGCCGAGTATCACACGCTGCTGACTCGCAATCAGATTTTCATCAGTCGCACGGCCGGTATTGGCGAGCTGTCACGTGAGATGGCGATTTCTTACGGCTGCACGGGACCCGTTCTGCGAGGCAGCGGAGTGGACTATGACCTGCGTCGTGACGGCGAAGCGATCTATACGCGGATGTACGAAGGCTATGACTTCGAGATCCCCGTCGCTCCGTTTGCCGATGCCCCGCCGGAAGCTGTACTTGGCGACAACTGGTGTCGTTTTTATGTGCGGATGATGGAAGTGGTGCAGGCCATTCGTCTGGTGCGGCAGTCCATTCCCAAATACCAGGCCGCTGAAGGCTCACATCGTGACGCTTTCAAAATGAACACCAAGCTGCCCAAAGATGAAGTGTATCTGGAAACAGAATGCCCCCGTGGCCAGATGGGCTTCTATCTGGTTGGCAATGGCACGGCCGAGCCACTGCGAGCTCGCGCGAAGAGTTCTTCTTTCTGCAATCTGTCGATCACAGACCACATCTGCCGCGGCATTCCGCTGGCCGACATTCCCTCGATTATTGGGTCGCTGGATGTCGTGATGGGTGAGATCGATCGGTAGAACGCCCGGATCAGCCATGCTCCGCGGGGCCCCGGACGCGTTCCCTCGATGCCAGGCGGTCTGCCAGAGGGGTTTCCGTTACCGCTGAGTTCGCGCGGAAAAGGGGCGCGGCGCCGGCGACCTATGAGAATTTTCCTCACGGTGCCGTCGCCTATCCGACTCAAATCAGCGTTCCCCAGCCGCCGGGTGCTGTGCCCGTGTCCATCATTGGAGTCGTTATGCGCGAACAGATCATTCGGGAATGTCAGTGTCTGCTGGATCAGGCGATGTCGCGGACGCGCCACTGCGTGACCCAGCTGTCGTTTGAGCAGTTGTGGTGGCGTCCAGGTCCCGATCAGAACAGCGTGGGAATCATATTGCGGCACGTCACCGGAAATCTTCGACAGTGGGCCATCTGTGGCCTGACGGGTGCCGCAGATCACAGGGATCGTGCGGAAGAATTTCACGGCGACGCACAACAATCAGCTCCGGAACTGCTCGCCGGGCTTGAGGCTGTGGTGGCCGATGTCGGGCGTGCGATGCAGGGGCTTTCCACTGAGCAGTTGCAGCAGGAGCGAACGATTCAGGGATTCCGCGTGTCGGGCCTTGGCGCGCTGTTGCATACGATTCCGCACTTTGTCGGACACACTCACCAGATCGTGGCGCTGACACGTCAGCAACTGGGACATGGCTACACGTTTCACTGGACGCCCGATGCTCCCCGTGATGTGGTGCCCCTGTGACGTGAGGGCATGTTCCGGCGGGCGGTCACCGTCCCCGTGTGTGGCCTCCCGCTGATTCGGCGGCGTTCTGTGTCGGATGCAGCAAAATTGCGGCACGCGGCAAGGATGGAATCACGCGATCGCCCGAATTAGTCTGGCCCGGCCGTGATTGGTTTGTGTCGCAGTGGTATAAAATCGTCGAACATTCTCTGTGGCTGCGACGTTATCTTTTACGTCGGCCGTTCACAGACGCGGAGAGTTCGAGTTCATCTGAATGCGGGAAGCACCATGTCTGTTCAGGTCTATGTCGCCGGTAAACTTGTTCCCAAAGAGGAAGCTGTGGTCAGTGTTTTTGATCATGGCCTGCTTTATGGAGACGGTGTCTTTGAAGGCATCCGCATTTACGGGGGCAAAGTGTTTCTGGAGCAGGAGCACATTGATCGGCTGTACGAAAGTGCGCGTGCGATTCGGCTGGACGTCCCGCTGACTCCTAAGGACATGATTCAGGCGGTTCGCGATACGGTCGCCGCCAATGGCATCGAAAATGGCTACGTGCGTCTGGTGATCACGCGTGGCGCAGGGACGCTGGGCATCGATCCGCAGCGGACCAGCAATCCCCAGGTGATCATCATTGCCGATACGATCAGCCTGTATCCTCAGGAACTGTATGACAACGGACTCGCCCTGGTCACCGCCAGCACCATTCGCAATCACAGTGGTGCGCTGAGCCCCCGTATCAAATCGCTGAATTATCTGAACAACATCATGGCCAAACTGGAGGGCAAGGATGCGGGCACGATGGAAGCGCTGATGCTCAACCACAATGGAGAGGTGGCTGAGTGCACGGGCGACAATATTTTCATCGTGAAAAACGGCGTGCTGAAAACACCTCCACCGGAAGCCGGTATTCTGGAAGGCATCACACGCAATGCCGTGATGAAGCTGGCCGTTGAAGCCGGAGTGGAAGTGCGTGAATCCACCATGGTCCGTCATGATATTTACACGGCTGACGAGTGTTTTCTTACCGGCACGGCCGCCGAAGTGATCGCCGTTGTCAGTCTGGATGGTCGAGTCATCGGCGACGGTAAGCCGGGACCGGTGACCAAAGATCTGCTGGAGCGTTTCCGAGCTCTGACTCAAGGCTGATGCCACCGGCGATCCCTGTTCTGTTTTCCTTCCGCAGCCCCGCCCACTGATTCATGCCTCGAAACCGCGATCTGTTTGACGACTCGACGATGACATTCGGCGAACACCTGGAGGTGCTTCGCACGCATGTCTGGCGAGCGCTGATTGGGATGATCATCGGCGTGATCCTGTGTTTGTTCCTGGGCAATTATCTGGTGGAGTTCCTGCGGATCCCCATCGACGACGCCCTGCGCCGCAATAACAAGGCGGTCGCGACGGACGATCTGGGCGGTGGCGAGTTCTGGTCGTTTGTGACGGACTTTTTTTCCGGGAAGGACAAAGAAAAAACTTCCCAGGAGCCCCAGGAGGCACCCGGAGAGCTGCAGAACGATGAGCTGATCGTGCAGGTTCCGCTGGAAAGTCTGCGGGACGCCATCGAGTCTGTCGCGCCGGGAACAACAGTGGCTCCCTCTGCACCGCCGGAGCAGGGCGATTCACAGGAGCCGACCACAGAGGATCAAGGCCCTGCTGTTGGGGGCGATGAGGCTGATAAGACCGATGGAGATTCTGCCGACGAGGCGCCAGAGCAGGTCGACAGCGATCCACGGGTCATGGTGCCGCTGATTTTGAAATCACCGGAGATCGCCCAGTTTCGGGCCACGTCAGAGGCACGCAATAGGCCTGTGGCCTTGAAAGTGGAGGAGGCCTTCCTGACCTATATCAAAGTCAGCATGGTGGCCGGCTTTGCGCTGACCTCTCCCTGGATCTTCTATCAGATCTGGCTGTTTGTGGCGGCCGGCCTGTTCCCGCATGAGCGCAAATATGTCCACACATATCTGCCGATGAGCCTGACACTGTTTCTGGCCGGAGCGGCGTTCTGCTTCTTTCTTGTGCTGCCGTTCGTACTCGATTTTCTGATCAGCTTTAACGAGTGGATGGGGATTGCACTGCAGCCGCGTCTGTCCGAATACATCAGCTTCGTCATCATGATGCCCGTGATGTTTGGCATCAGTTTTCAACTGCCGCTGGTGATGCTGTTTCTGGAACGCATCGGCATCATGACGGTCGAAGGCTACTCGGAAAACTGGCGCATGGCCGTGCTGGTGATCGCCATCGTTTCCATGCTGCTGACTCCCTCAGATCCACAGAGCATGCTGCTCATGATGCTGCCGCTCGTGTTTCTCTACATCGGCGGCATTCAGCTGTGCAAATTCCGGGTCAACAAGAACGCCGATCCGCTGGCCTGACAGTGAACCGCAGCGAGGTGCTGTTGTGACGGTTGGCCGCTTCCATGGTTGTAAGCCGCCCACCTTCCGGTGACGTGTCGGGAGTGATTGTGCCAGGCGGTGAATCGGCCGCGCTGCCTGTTCGCGTCTATGAGACCGTTTGTTGCCTGCGCATCCCGTGCGTCCCATTGCCTGCGCCCGCTTGAGGCTCGGGGCAGCTTCTCGTGACAGCTTCTGATTTCTGTGGGTGGCCATGCGGAGCCAGGGCCGCTGCGCGTCGGTCCAACTGTCGGTCTGCCGTGTCCAGCGGTGCGGGACGATGCGGTCTGCATGCGCATGATGGCCATTTTGCGCGGGTTTTGCGAAATCTGGACAAATTCCGGTCGTTGTCTGGCAATATATTTCGCTAGTTGGCGAAATACCGAAGTATG
The DNA here is from genome assembly GCA_024742875.1 of Planctomycetaceae bacterium. Taxonomy (GTDB): domain Bacteria; phylum Planctomycetota; class Planctomycetia; order Planctomycetales; family Planctomycetaceae; genus Fuerstiella. The sequence goes on from JANSXP010000001.1 coordinate 425,417, forward strand.
AACGACGTGTTTCAGGCATTGAGCGATCCCACTCGCCGGCAGATTCTTTCGCTGTTGCGAGACGGCGATCTGTCAGCCGGTCAGATCTGCGCCCATTTTGACCTGGCGCGATCGACAATGTCTGGCCATTTTCGAGTCCTCAAGCATGCCCATCTGATCGTGCCCGAACGCAACGGCACCACGATTGTTTACAGCCTGAATGTCTCGGTGCTGGAGAGCGTGGTGTCGTCTGTGATGAGGATGCTGGATGTGGGGGAAGGCAAACCCAATGACTGATTCTGACGCGACAGACACTGTGACGACTTCCTCCACAGATGAGGGAGTCAACAAAGGTCCGGCTGACGCTTCCGCAGATTCTTCAGCGGTGTCCACCTACGCCCCCAACACTGGGCTGGAATGGCTGCACGTGGCGCTGGTGGTGGGCCTGTTTGTTGCGTCCGCTTTGTGCTGGTCGTCGGCTCCGGACCAAATTCCGATGCACTGGAACGTGAAGGGCGAGGTGGATCGATACGGCGGCAAGCTGGAAGGCCTGTTTCTGCTGCCGGCCATTACGGCGGGGCTGTATCTGCTGCTGCGATTTATTCCGGCCGTCGATCCAGGCAAAGCCAACTATGTGCAGTTCTCGAAGGTCTATTCACTCATTCGTGTGGCGACAACCCTCGTGATGGTTGTCGTTCACGGGGTCACACTGGCCTGGGCGCTGGGGTATCGCATGAACATGGGGGCCGTCGTGTCGATTTCTGTCGGAGGCCTGTTCCTGCTGCTGGGGAACGTCATGGGCAAGATTCGGCCCAACTGGTTTGTGGGGATTCGCACACCGTGGACACTGTCCAGCAAGCTCTCGTGGACACGCACGCACCGCGTGGGCGGGTGGCTGTTCATGGGGATTGGCATCGCCATTCTGGCGTGCGGCTTCCTTCAGTCGGAGTGGGCTATTGGCGCTACGCTGGTTGGGACACTGGGAGGCACGTTGTTTCTGGTGATCTACTCGTTTTACGTGTGGCGGCAGGACGAGTCCCGCATACCACCGGCTGGCACGCTGCCGGCGACGGAATCCGAGGATCGAGAGGCAGTCTGAGGGCAGGAGTTCAGCTGAACGGCCGTCGAACAGTTTGATTCCTGGCACACGTATCGCCAAAATAGCGTCTCAGGCTTTTCAGTTTCGGAGTTCATGCATGCGGTTCGTTTTCTGCGCCCTCGTTCTTTCTACGTTCCTGTTCCCGACCTGGGCCCGCGGTGGCGAGTTGCTGGTCGAAGCAGAGAGCTTTCAGGCTTCAGGCGGCTGGAAGCTGGATACCCAGTTTATTGATGAGATGGGGTCTCCCTATCTGCTGGCTCACGGCCTTGGCCGTCCCGTGGCAGACGCCACTACGTCTGTTGAGTTTCCGGAAACGGGCACTTATCGCGTTTACGTCCGCACAAAAGACTGGGTGGCCCGATGGGGGGCGAAAGGCAGTCCAGGACGATTTCAGCTGTCTGTCGATGGCAAACGGCTGGAAACAGAGTTTGGCACTCAGGGAGAACAGTGGAGCTGGCACGAAGGTGGGACAGTTGAAATCGACAAGCGTCAGGTGCAACTCACCCTGCACGACCTGACGGGCTTTGATGGTCGCTGTGATGCCATCTATTTTACCACCGGCACTGAACCACCTCCCAACTCTTCCAAAGTGCTGTCTGACTGGCGCCTCACTCAACTGGGACTGGCGGCCGAGCCGGAAGTGAAATCCGGTTATGATCTGGTCGTGGTGGGTGGCGGCTACGCAGGCATGGGGGCCGCTTTGTCGGCTGCCCGCATGGGCTGCAAGGTGGCGCTGATTCAAAACCGACCTGTGCTCGGCGGCAACGGCAGCAGCGAGGTTCGCGTGTGGGCGATGGGCAACATTCGCCGAGGTAAGTTTCCGCGCATCGGTGAAATCATCGAAGAGTTCTGCGACCACGCGAAGAAGTCTCCCGGCACCTACGAGGAGTTTGGTGATGACGTGAAAGAGGCGATTGTCCGTGCTGAGGACAACATCGATCTGTTTTTGAATCATCACGCTTATGCGGCCGAGTGTGACGGCAAGCGCCTTCAGTCGGTGACCGCTTTTGACACTCGCACGAGTCAGCATACGAAGTTTCAGGGCACGTTGTTCTGTGACTGCACGGGCCACGGCACCATTGGGTATCTGGCGGAAGCCGACTGGGAAATGGAAGACAAGGGGCGCATGGGCATGAGCAACATGTGGGCCTGGGCGGAAGGTAAAGACAAGACCGAGTTCCCGCAGACTCCCTGGGCGCTGGATTTGATGATGGAAGATTTTCCGTACCCGCGTGATCATCACGGTCAGTGGTTCTGGGAAAGTGGCTTTGACAAAGACGCCATCAACGATGCGGAAGGCATTCGCGATCACAATCTGCGTGCCGTGTATGGGGCCTTTAATGCGATGAAGAATCGTGATGGGGCGGCCGACCACCCAACAGCTGAGCTGACGTGGGTGGCCTATATCGGGGGACCTCGTGAGTCACGTCGGCTGATGGGCGATGTTGTCCTGAATCAGGAAGACATCGTCTCGAAACGACAGTTTCCTGACGGCTGTGTGCCCAGCACCTGGTCCATCGACCTACACTATCCCAAAAAACAGTATGCCGAGAAGTTTCCGGACAACCCGTTCATCAGCATTGCCGTGCACGGCAAGGGCGTCGATCGCAGCTACGGCTACCCCGTCCCTTATCGCTGTTTCTACAGTCGCAATATCGAAAATCTGTTCATGGCCGGGCGCAACATCAGTGTTACGCATCAGGCTCTGGGCACCACGCGTGTCATGAAAACCTGCGGCATGATGGGCGAAGTGGTGGGCCGAGCGGCCAGTATCTGCACACTGCATGACTGTATGCCGCGGGAAGTTTACCACCGCTATCTGCCGGACCTGCTGGAACTGTTGCAGCTGCCCGGCAAAGCGCGACGCGGCACGGTATACGACAAAATCACCATTCCTGATGACGCTATGGAGCTGGCCTCCTCCAAAGGTCCCATGCAGGGACTGAAGCCCAGCCAAATGGAAGGCCTCGTGATCGATGACACCGGAGCGAAGCTGACCGGCAAGTGGTCATCCGGCACCGGACTGAAGGGATTCGTGGGCTATGGGTATCGTTACTCCAGTGATCCGGCCGCCACGGCCAGCTTCGAATTCACCGCACCGAAGGCCGGTCAACATGAGATTCGGCTGGGTTATCTGCCGCACGAGAATCGCGGAAAGGCTGTGGCGGTGACCGTGTTTGTCGGTGGAGCGGCCAAAGAGATGAAAGTGAACATGACCCAGCCAGCCCCACTGAAACACGGCTTCATTTCCCTGGGGCAGTTTGAGCTGAAGCAGGGAGAAGTGGCCCGGGTTGAGGTGTCTGCCAGACAGGCTCAGGGCAACGCTCACGTCGATGCCATCCAGGTTGTGGAAGTGAATTAGAAGTCCACAATCGAAACCGATTCCGGTTGCAGACCCGAGGTGCCCCCCTCGGGTTTGTTTTTGCGCACGCCAAAGAGCAGGCGGGTGCCGACGGGCCAGCGGACGCGTGCTTCAGGCAGACGGTTCCGCCGGTGGATCAGAAAGATCGTCCGCAATGGGAGGGAACTGTCGCACGAGCCAGCGATCGTAAACGAAAGGGCCAAAGGGGACGATGGCCGCCAGGACGCCCAGCCATGCGGCCGCGCGGCTGATCGGCACTTTGGAGACGGCCAGCAACAATAGCAAGGCGAGCGCAACAAACAGAAAACCGTGCACCGAGCCCACAATTCGAACGGCTGTCGGCATGCCAGCCAGATATTTTAGCGGCATGGCAACGCCGAACAGCACCAGAGTCGATGTGCCTTCGATCAGTCCCAGTCGACGCACGAGCGTCAAAAAGGTGGTGTTGATGGGCGATTCCTGTGGCACGTTCACGGTGGTCACTTTGTTGAAGTGGAAGCGGGCGTTTTCAGGCTGGGTCAGGCGTATTCAGCAGAAAGGCGGCCGTCAGGGTGGCCCAGGCGGGCGTGTATTCGTGTCGCCTGAGTTCGATGGTTAGCTCGTCATACCGACACGCAGACGATGTCCTGATGAATTGTAGCAGCACTCGGCGAACGGGCGATTGTGCGTGACCTCGAATTCGGCAGCACTGACGCGGGAACAACCCGGCGGCCTGAGCAGAGGCGATGGCCGTTGGTTCGGACTCCGATGGAAGCACGACACACAGACTGCCCGACGCTGACAGCAGGCGAGTGGCGGCGTCCAGCAGGTCATGCCAGGTGAGTGTGATCTCGTGACGGGCGGCCGCACGAGCCGACTGCGGTGAGATCGGGCCGCCCTGAAAAAAAGGCGGATTGCAGACAACCAGATCGTAGGGTGACTCTGATTGAAACTGCTGAATGTCTGATGGCTGACAGTGCAGTCTCTCTGACCAGGGACTGTCGGCAAAATTCTGCCGTGCCTGTTCGGCGGACGAGATGTCTGGTTCCACGGCGTCGACCATGGCGTCTCCGAATCGCTGGGCGAGCATCAGCGCAATCAATCCGCAGCCGGTGCCGACGTCCAGAATTCGGGTCGGATGCTGACACTGTGCCCAGGCCCCCAGAGCGATTGCATCCGTTCCCACTTTCATGGTGGAGCGCTCGTGGTGAACGCTGAAATGCTTGAAGCGAAATGGCCTGGTGGTGGAATTCACAGGACCGACTTGCCCAGCTTTTCGCCGATCTGCTTGACGACACTGAACAAAAACCGACTCAGGTTTTTCGCCACCTGTTCACTGCGTTCTTTCCACGGATCCTGTGGTTGCCGCCGAATTTTTCCCAGCCACCCGGAAACGCCGCTCAGGGCCTGCCCGGGAGGCCGCCGGTAAAGATGTTCCCAGCCTTCCAGCGTCAGGGATTCGGTGGCTTGATCCGCAATGACCCGCGCGACGAGCGTGTGAATGCGGTTCTGCTCGGTGGACTTCTCCTGGCAGACCTGCATCACCGCCAGCGATGTGGTGTCACACACCTGCGCTGCGTGGGTCTGCAGCAGGGCCCGTTTGTCGGCCGCTGATTGCGGCTGCTCGTCGGCCACCACATGCTGGCGAACAAAGATGCGACTGGATTCAGGAATCGGGTTACGCACCGGCAGGCTGTTTCCGTGTTGATCGCAGAGCGAATCCGCCAGGCAGATGTCGCCGTGGTTCAGGTCTTCATCCAGCCCGCCGCTGAATCCGGCTGTGATGATCCATGCCGGATTGTGCTCGTTGATGAGTGTTTCTGCCGCGCGGCGATGATCGGGAAACTGACGTCCGGCTTCCACGATGGCGATGCGCAACACTTCCTCAATGAATCCGCCGCGGAATGTCAGGTTGCCGTCGGCGTATTTGCGAACACGGTCCAGCGCCTTTAAGAACGGACGGATCTCGTCAATGTGGCTGCAGACGATTGCGATGTCGGCAGACCGACGGTCACTGGCGGCTTCTGTCTGTGAGGGAGTCGCGTCTGACATCACCGGCGGCGCGCTCAGCGGGAAGTGGAAAACAGGAAGTGAATACCGAAGTGGAAAACGAGAGTGGAGTCCCGCAATCTCAGCGACGCGGCTCTTTGTCAGGCGGTCGCCTCAAAGTCCTTCATGAACTGCAGCAGCGCGTCGATGCCGGCTTCCGGAAACGCATTATAGATGCTGGCCCTCATGCCGCCCACACTGCGATGACCTTTCAGCGCGTTGAAGCCCTCGGCGGTGGCTTTGGCGATGAAGTCCGCGTCTTTGTCTGCATCGCCGGTGACGAAGGTGACATTCATCAGCGAACGGTCTTCCGGAGCAGCCGTGGCCGAGTACAGGTTGCTGCTGTCCAGATAGTCATACAGGCACTGCGCTTTCGCTTTATTTTTTTGTTCCATCGCCGCCAGGCCACCACCCGCCTTGATCCAACGGAAGACGAGCATCATCAGATAGATGCCGAATGTCGGAGGCGTGTTGAACATGGAATCAGCATTGGCATGTGTGCGGTACTGCAGCATAGAGGTCAGCTCGCTGTTGCCCGATTCCACCAGGTCCTCACGAACAATCACCAGGGTGACGCCGCTGGGGCCGAGGTTTTTCTGAGCACCCGCGTAGATCAGGCCGTATTTGGAAACGTCGATGGGGCGACTGAAGATGTCACTGCTGGCATCACACACCAGAAACGCGTCGTCCGCATAGCCGGTCGGCTCGCTGGCAAACTGAGTTCCGTAAATGGTGTTGTTGGAGGTGAAGTGCACATACCGAGGGGCCTCACTCCACGACTGGGTTTTGGGAATGTAGTTGAATGTCGTGTCCTCACTGCTGCAGGCCACGTTCACATTGCCAAACAGTTTTGCCTCCTTCACCGCCTTTTTGGACCAGGAGCCTGTCACCAGGTAGTCGGCCGTTTGCCCGGCAGACAGAAAGTTCATGGGTACCATTGCAAACTGCGAGGAGGCTCCTCCCTGCAGAAACAGGACCTTGTAGTTGTCCGGAATGCCGCCAATTTCACGGCACAGTGCCTCGGCTTCTTCGGCCACGGCCACGAAAGGCTTTCCGCGATGGGAGTGCTCGCAAACGCCCACTCCCGTGTCGCCCAGAGACAACAGATTATCGCGGGCTTCAGCGAGGACGCTTTCAGGAAGAACGGCCGGTCCGGCGGAAAAATTCCAGATGCGATTTGTCATCTCGCCTGCTTTCTGTTTCACTCAATCAACGGGCAAAGGACTGGGGAGCGGGATACTGCTGGTGGGATCCGGTTTGTCGGATGCTGCCGCCGTTTTGCGGGCAACGGGCGTGTGTTCCCTGGACAGTCATCGGCCTGTGGGGGCGGCCCGCCGCAGGCTCTCACGCCCGCTCACGACGAATCTTAAAGAGTGTCTGCAGAATTCCCAGCGGTGGCCATTGGAGTCACCGTTTTTCCCGCAGCCGTCGGGCACGAGTCCTGCGCGAAAGAACGACCTGTAGACTGGGCATCCGCAGCCGTCCCGCACGTGATGACGGGCGGGGTCCCGGGCAAATCTGTGTGACACCGGGGGCAGCCTTGAGTTCACTTTGGGCAGCGATAAGATGTCCGCTTCGCCCTGCAGCGACTGCTTCTGCATTGCCGCGTGGTGGTAGGGGATCCGGAAGTTGTCGCAACAACAAGCCCGCGAGATCCATGTTTTTCCATTGTGGTGTGTGGCCCCTTTTGCAGTAGTGGTCGCCACGGCATGCAAGCCAGACTATGAATCAGGAAAGCTCAGCCGACAGTCGCCTGGGGCCGCGTTTGCAGCCTTTTCAGCCGGCTCAGGGAAACCTTGCCATTCTGGCGGGGTCCGGTAATCCCGTGTTTGCTCAGAAGATCGCTAACGAACTGGGGGTCCGTCTAACCCCCTGCCACGCTCAGGTCTTCAGTGAGGGCAACGTGTTTGTCCGCATCCTGGAAAACGTGCGTGGGCGGGACACGTTTCTTGTGCAGGGCGTCCATCAGCCGGTCAATGACAATTTTATGGAACTGCTGTTCTGGATTGACGCATTGAAGCGTGCCAGCGCTCAGCAGATCACAGCCGTCATTCCTTATTTCAGCTACGCGAAGGGTGACAAGAAAGACGAACCCCGCGTCTCCATCCGCGCGCGTGTGTGTGCCGATGCCATCGAGGCGGCTGGCGCCGATCGTGTGCTGACCATGGATCTGCACAGCCCGCAGATTCAGGGATTTTTTAGCAAACCGGTCGATCATCTCTACGCTCGCGCGGTGATCTGTGAGCACATTCAGACGCTCAACATCGACAACCTTGTTGTCTGCAGTCCGGATGCGGGATTTGCCAAAGCGGCGGCCGCCTATGCCAACCTGCTGGCTGTGCCGGTTGTCATTGGCAACAAGACGCGGCCCGATCATTCTGAGCAGGCTGAGATTCTCGAAGTCATCGGGCAGGTGGAAGGTCGCAATGTGCTGATGGTGGATGACTTCACGATCACCGGCGGTTCCCTGTGCAGCATGGCGGAAGTGCTCAAGCAGCGTGGGGCGAAAGACATCTATGCGGCCGTGTCTCACGGTGTGCTGTCCAAAGGTGCGTCCGGACGCATTCAGGACAGCCTCATTAAAAAGATGTTCATGACGGACACCATTGAAACGCCCGTCGAACCGCTGTGTGAAAAGATTGACGTCATTTCTGTTTCCAATCTGTTTGCGAAAGCCATCCGCAGCATTCACGATCGTACCAGCGTGAGCATGCTGTTCCCCGATGACAAACAGACCTAGCGATTGTCTGGCTGCTCGGTCCCAGTTGATCGATCGGCCCGCGGTGTTGCTTTGTGCAGCCGCCGTCTGTCCTGATAGTTGTCAGATCTGAATGGAGTTGCCCCGCCTTATGGCCGCTAAGCTGTCACCAATGATGGAACGCTATAAGGAGGTGAAGGCCGAGAATCCAGGCGCGATGCTCCTGTTTCGGATGGGCGACTTCTATGAACTGTTCTACGAGGACGCTCAGAACGCCGCGAGGGTGCTGGGGCTGACGCTGACCAGTCGGGACAAGAACTCGGAAAATCCGATTCCGATGGCCGGCTTTCCCTATCATCAACTGGATAACTACCTGCAGAAACTGATTCAAAACGGGTTTCGCGCGGCCATCTGCGATCAGGTGGAAGACCCCAAAAAAGCGAAGGGCATGGTCCGTCGTGAGGTGACACGCGTGGTGACGCCCGGCACGCTGACGGATGATCAGTTGCTCGACCCCCGTGAAAGCAATTTCATCGCCAGCGTCGCGCCGGCCAAAGAGACGCTGGGGCTGGCCTGGCTGGAAGTGTCGACGGGGCGATTTCTGGTGGCCGAAATTGAACCGGCACTACTGCAGGATGAACTGGCCCGTATTCGCCCGGCCGAGTGCATCGTCCCCGATGAAGTGGCGGGTGCCGGTCAGCTGCCCGTGCCGCGCCCCGATCTGGGTGGCCCTGTGCTGACCGGTCGACCGGCGTGGTGCTTTTCCAAAGAGGAGTCCAGGCGGCTGCTGACAGAGCATTTCGGCACAAAAACGCTGGAAGGTTTCGACATCGAAGACGACAGTCCGGCCGTCACGGCGGCCGGTGCTCTGCTGGAGTACATCCGCGATACGCAACGAGCGGCTCTGGGGCACATCGGGCGTCTGGAGAGTTACCGTCGCAGTCGTCACATGACGATCGACGAAGCCACCCGCCGCAGCCTGGAATTGACGCACACGATGCGGGATGGCCAGCGGCAGCAGAGTCTGCTGGGGACCATCGACGAAACCTGCACGCCAATGGGTGCGCGGCTGCTGGCCGACTGGCTGTCCAGCCCGCTGATGAACCTGAAGCAGATTGAAGACCGACTGGATGCCGTGCAGGAACTGGTGTCAGAGTTGTCGTTGCGGGATGACCTGCGGGAAGCGCTCAAGGGGATGTACGACCTGCAGCGGCTGACATCGCGGGTGGCCACTGGCCGCTGCACGCCACGGGATCTGACGTGCCTGTCTTCCACGCTGGGCCAGTTGCCGCGGATGAAAGCGCAGCTCACGCAGCGCCGCGCGGCGCGGCTGGTGACACTTGAGCAGCGGATTGATCTGTGTGGCCAGGTGCAGCACGCCATTGCCCAGACAATTGTGGACGAACCGCCTGTGACGGTGGCGGACGGTGGCGTGATTCGTCCCGGTTTCAGCGAGCAGCTGGATGAGCTGCGGGAACTGGCGCAGGGGGGCAAACAGTGGATTGCTTCCTACCAGGCCAAAGAGAGCGAACGCACGGGCATCCCGAATCTGAAAATCGGATTCAACAAAGTCTTTGGCTACTACCTGGAGGTCACTGCGGCGCACTGGAGCAAGGTTCCGGAGGACTACATTCGCAAACAGACCCTCAAGAATCAGGAACGGTACATCACACCGGAACTGAAAGAGTACGAAGACAAGGTGCTGCGTGCCGAAGACCAGAGCAAGGCGCTGGAGCAGGAGATTTATGCCCAGCTGAGAACCGAGGTGGCTGAGCATGTGACACGACTGCTGAATACGGCCGATGCTCTGGCCGAAGTCGACGTGTTTGCCGGGCTGGCCTCACTGGCTGCGGCCGCCGGATACTGCCGTCCGGAAGTCACTGAAGAAGCCGTGCTGGATATTCGTGAAGGTCGTCATCCCGTTCTGGACCGACTGATGCCTGCCGGGGAGTTTGTTCCCAATGATGTGCGACTGGGGTTGGATGCCTTGACGGTGGATCAGGGTGAACCGTCGACTGCCTCTGCCGCGGGCCACGAGAACGGCCGCGTGCAGATCATCACGGGGCCCAACATGGCGGGTAAATCGACTTACATCCGACAGGCCGCGCTGCTGACAGTGATGGCTCAGATGGGCTCGTTCGTGCCGGCCAGCGAAGCGCGTATTGGCATCGCGGATCGCGTGTTTGCCCGGGTGGGGGCCAGCGACGAACTGGGCAAAGGGCAAAGTACGTTTATGGTCGAGATGACGGAGACCGCTCGCATCCTGAACAGCGCGACCGCACGCAGCGTGGTGATTCTGGATGAGATCGGCCGGGGCACCAGCACCTACGACGGCATCAGTCTGGCCTGGAGCATCACCGAGTTTCTGCATGACGAAACCCAGTGTCGGACCATGTTTGCCACTCATTACCACGAACTGACCGACCTGACGCAGACACTCAGGCACGCCAGCAACTGGCACGTGGCGGTGCAGGAAAATAACGATGACGTGATTTTTCTGCATCGTGTGATCGAAGGGGCGGCAGGCCGCAGCTACGGCATCCACGTGGCGCGACTGGCGGGCGTGCCACGCAGCGTGACCGAACGCGCGACGAAAATTCTCGAGGCGCTGGAAAATCAGCACGTCACGGATGAGGGCAAAAGCAGCGTGCCGAAGCGCGAAACCCGGCGACAGCAAAAGCGACAGCTCAGCCTGTTTGAATTCCCCGAAGATCCTCTGCTGGACGAAATTCGGCAGCTGAATGTGGACGAGATGTCGCCCCGGCAGGCCATGGATGAACTGTATCGCCTGCGACAGGAACTCAGTGAGCGAAAGGCCTAGGTTGTGCACTTTGTGGCGCCGCCGACGGATGTGACCGGGCACAATGATGCCTCACTGAATCCGGACTGTCGGTTCTTCGCAGAGTTTCCCCCGGAGATTGGTGCACCGATTTCTGCGGGCAGCAACCTGATGGAAGGTCAGCAGGCCGTCCACCGCACGGGCGTCTTTCAGAACCTCGTTTTCTGCTTCGTCGCCTTCATGATGCCACTGATCATTTTGCTGGCACTGCTGCAGCTGCCGGCACCTTCTACGATTGGTATTCTGCTGGCGGGCGTGATCGTCGTGGGCTTGCTGTCCCGTCGGTTTGGGCACGTCAGTCCGACCAATACCTTCGTTGGCCGCGAAGGGGTGGCTGTTGCTCGGTACCAATCAGGGGGCGTCGCATGGGAAACGGTGCGTTTTGAAGACGTATCGCAGTACGACTGTAACGAGACGATTCACCTGATCGACGGGCAGTATGGGGGATCGACGTTTCACTGTGCCAGGCAGCGAAAAGATGGCCAGCCGAAATTCACGATCCATGGCGCCCACTATCTTTCCGAAGACGTGGTGACCGGCCAGGAAGACGTTTATCAGTTCTCAAAAGCGGTCGAGGCGGTTTGGTACCAGCATGATCACGAGCGTCGCGCAGTGGAGATCCGGCAGTCGGGGGCGACGACATTCACGGTGGGAAAGTTTGGCACAGCCGTCATCAAGCCGGGAGTGCTGACACTCAACCTGCTGAAAAAGTCGCATCGGCTGACGCGTGAGAATGTTGATTCCGCATCGGCCAGTGGAGGCATCTTCCGTGTGGCCGAGAAAGGCGCCAGCACGGTGACCAAACGCGGCCGCCACAACTTCGCCCTTCGCTATGTGGAGTCACCGCAGTTGTTTGTTCAGCTCGTGGCGGAAGTGGCCGATATCCGCCTGACGTAAACGAGCGCTCTGTCAGGTGACCGTGCGTGGTTCATCGATATCAGCAAACAAGCGCTGGTGGCCAACGGTTGCCGTTCAGCAACGAACGTCATTCATAAACGAGTGTGACGGGGACAAAGTGTACGGGCAGAATGTCCTGCGGTGGCCGTGGTTCGTTGTCTTTTTCCGCCACGGGTGTGTTGTCCTCGGGTGGCTGATCGGCAACCGGCTGATCGTCGGGCCGTGGTTTCTTCACGATTCCGTAAACGGACTTCACCATGTCGACGGGCGTGTCGGACACCCGGAAGGCCATCGTGCGGCCTACGGCATGACCCACGAGTGCCAGGCTGCCCTGAGCCGCCTGGCCGGCACCGGCATCCAGAAACAAAGTGGCACTGGAACCCAGACGTGAGCCGAATGCGGGAAACAGGACCAGGTAGGCTTCACGCTCCAGCTTGCGGTTGCCCGTTTGTTTTGTGTAGCGAATGACTTCGCGTGTGGACAGGGTGTCAACCCACATAGGACTGCCGGGCACATACATCGAGGAAGCCCACAGACCCGGATAGCGGGATTCGATCGCGTTCTTTGCGTGGGCGCCTTCCCGCAGGGCGAGACTGGCGCGGTCAGAATACAGGCTGATGGACTGCGTAAACGGATTGTATTCGTCGGCTCCAAACAGCCGCCCAGGGATCAGCGTGTATTTGGAAACTGCCCACGCGCCCACGGTGTACTTAAACGCCGGATGAATGGCGCGGTTGGTCAGCAGGCGCTTCCACTCACCGACAGGGTCGTACTGATTGACGCGGACTTTGACGTCGGTCAGTCCGTTGGCGGCCAGATACTGACGCAGCGCACGCTCCACCTCAGGTGACACATCGTGGCTGTCGACTTTGGAATTCCACAGCAGAATCTTCGAGGGAATGCCCATCACCCAGCCGGTGCCATCCAGCAGGATGTTTTTTTGGCCGCGGACAAAGCCGCCTTCCAGTCCCGAACGGCTGCTGCGATGGCTCACCCGTCCGCAGCCTTCCACGCCATCCGTGCAGCCGCCGCAAACCTGCTCGCCACAGACGGCCCGTGTTTGGGAAACCGGGGTCGTCGCGACTGAAGCGTCCGATTGGCTCTTTGACAGCGACAGCCATGGGGTGGCAGCGTCGGGGCAGGCCTGCAGCAGTGAGGCGGGCCGGCTGACCGTCTGTGTCTGCAGTGCCTGGGAGGACGGACGGACGTCCGGCTCACACAGCAGACTGGAGGTTGCCGCACAGCCTGGCAGCAGAAACATCAAAACAAAGACAAGAGCAGGGCGGCAGCGTTCCATCGCTCGAATTCCCGAACATCTCAGGTTTATGGATGTGTCACGTTGGCCCGCTGTCACAATCACATGTGAGTCGGCAAAGTGGCGGCGGACGTGCGTTTGGGGCAAATCCGAGGCGCGGTCCCTGCGCCATGTCGGCCTGTTGCTGACGGACAATCTATCGACCCTGCCGGCGGGAGCGCTGATGCAGCCGACTCCACGCGTCCAACCTTCTGCTGTGTGCCCAATCGATACGACCGCGCGTGCTGTGACCATTTGCTCCGGCGATGATCGCCGAACGACCTGTCAGGCGGACGTGATTCGCCAGCGAGCATCGCCCATCGATGGTATTCAACGCGGGGCGTACGATCTGCCGCGCGGTGCTGCAGGCTTTTTTGGGCGACTGGCAGGGCGTGCAATCGGAAAAACTGCGTCAAACGGACGCTCACTCTGCCATCAGGCTACGTTAAATTCCACCAGTGTACTCCACGGGCTGAACGCCCCTGTGCTGCTTAAAGCTCGCACCCAGACCCGGTAAGAGCCGGCCGACAGGGCGGTGCCGTGCGCGTAACGGGGTTCACTGACGGATTGGCGGAAGGCGAGAGTGCCAGTGTCAACTTGAAAGACAAACAGGTCGTAACTAATGCCGCCATCGACGGCCGTCCAGGTGAAGACGGGCGACAACGAAACGGTCTGTCCATCGCCCGGGGTGGTGATCGTGGGGCGACCGCCGATGCGGGCCAGTGCCGCCGCCGACCACGGACCCGCTTCGCCGCCGTGGGTGAATCCGCGGACCCACCAGCGGTAGTCCGTATTGTTTGCCAGTGGCGAGCCGGGAGTGAACGAGGTTGTCGTCAGCCCCGCCTGACGGATCACGCTGCTGCCCTGCTGCAGGTAAATCTCCCAGGTTGCGGCACCCGAGGGGGACGTCCAGGTAAACTGGGACTGACGGTCAAACGTCGCACCCGGAGTTTGGGGCACGGCGGCAACGCTGAGCGGCTGGGCGGCCGACCAGCTGCCCGCCCGCCCATTGGCCGTAACACCGCGTACCCATACGCTGTATCGTCCCAGGTTCAGACTGGCCGTTGTGAACGACAAATCTGTTTCAGTGGTGGAATGGAAGGCTTTCGAGGTGCCGGTTGTCAGGTTGTTGGCCCAGACCTCGTACGTTGCTGCTCCAGGAACCGGTGTCCACGTGACGGTCATCTGAAACTGAGCGGTCAGCGAAGACACACTGACGGTCGGTGCTGTGGTGATGTCGATGGTCGCCGGCGCGCTCCAGCTGGATACGTCGCCGGAATCAGAACGCGCGCGGACCCACACGACATGCCGACCAATGCTCAGCGGCTGCTGTGGCGTGAACGACGTTCCACGCACGGTCGTGTCATCGGACGGTGTGGACACGCTGTTTGAGGGACTGACCCAGATGTCGTAGCTGTCTGCTCCCGCAACAGTGCCCCACGTGATCAGCGGCTGAGGCTCCGGGGTCGACGTGTGACTGTCGGTCAGTCCAGGCGTTTGCAGCACATCATTGTCTGTGATGTCCACCCGGACCGTTTTGGAGAATGCGTTTGCGAACGCCTGGTCACTGCCGGCGCGGATCTTGAAGACCACATTGGTGCGTTCATTGCCGTTCACAAGACCATCATCCACGGCGGACAGCGTGACGACCTGCGGCGTGTCCCAGTTGGCGGCCGTGAAAGTCAGCGAGGTCTGGTCCGTGACGACTCGATCAGGACGTTCGTTCTGAATGTCGACCGTCACACTGCCGGAAGGCGGCTCACTGAGCGCTACGGCGACGCTGTCCTGAGTGGAGCCTTCCGTGATGGTCGTGGCATTTCCGGTTGCGGCAATGACAAGCCCCGGACTGCCGACGACTGCCGTCACCAGATTGCTGAGCCGTGGCACGGGCGTGGTTTCGTAAGCCTGGAAATACAGCGTCTCTCCGCTGAGCGTTTCGGGGATGTCGTACACCGCGATGATGCGATCGTCCACGCACACAAAACCCACCATAAAAATCTGCGGATCGGCGATATCCACCGTCACGCCATTGATCGTTCCGGTCCCGGGTACGGTACCCACCACAAACGGAACAAGCGACACGTGTGACATGCCGCGAGCGCCAATTTGAAACGGGGCCCCCGGCTGCGGATCAGTTTCCGGTGTCAGTGTCAGCGGCGAGACGGTCAGCGTGTCGGTCGACTGGTTGTTGTCGGGATTCGAGTCTGTCTGTGACGTGGAGACGGTGGCCGTGTTGCTGACCGTTCCTGAAAATGTGGCCTCGAGCGTGGCCGTCACAATCCACGTGATGGCACCGCCGGCGGGCAGGGAGACGGTTTCGGTCAGATTGCCGCTGCCTGCTGTGGTGAATACCGCCCCCGAAGTGCCGGAGGCTGTCCAGGTGGCCGACGCGAAGGCGCTCGGCAGCACGTCGGTGACGACAGCGTCAACAGCATCGTCCGGCCCGTTGTTGGTCACACGCACAGAGTAGACGACCTCGCTGCCCATCGGCGCCGCGTCCGCAGCGGCATCGCTTTCCTTCAACACGGCCAGATCCACGGCGGATGTGGATGTCACAAGATAGCCAAAGTCGATGGTCAGGTTTTGCTCATCGGAGGTGAGAGTCAGTTCGGTTGTGTGCAGGGTGGCAATCCCGTCGGCGTCGAATGTCGCACTGGCACTGGCCGGAGGCACCACGGTGATCGTGTAGTTGCCCGCTGCCAGTGCCCCGAATTCATAGCGTCCGTCGGCGTCCGTGTTCGTCGACAGGGTGACATCACTGGTGCCATCACCGTCGATGTCACCGGCCAGCTGCACGGTGACCCCGGCAATTCCTGATTCCCCCGGATCGCGCAGTCCGTTGCCGTTCGCATCATTCCAGATCACATCGCCGATGCGTCCTGACGGTCCCGATGGTGGTATGCGGTAGCCAAAATCCTGAGTACGGCTGACAGATCCAGCGGCAAGGGCCAGCACGGACACATTTGGCGTCGCAATACTGTCTGCATCAAACGTGGGCTGTGTGTCGGCCGGTGGCGTGACGGTGACCGTGTAATCTCCGGAGACCAGTGCCCCAAAGTCGTAAGCGCCGTTCGCATCAGTGGCGGTGGTGTGCGTGATGTCTGTCACGCCATCGCCGTTGAGATCTCCTGTGAGGACTAGAGCGACGGAGCCAAATCCGGATTCGCTGCCGTCACGAAAGCCGTTGGCATTCACGTCCTGCCACACCAAATCTCCGATCAGGCCCGTGCCCTGGTAGCCGAAATCGACATCGTCACGGCTGCTGTCGCCTGCACCAAATTCGATGGCCGCTGTGCTGTCGGTGCCGCCGTCAACATCGAAGGTGGCCACTGCCGCGGCCGGTGGCACGACGGATACGTCATAGCGTCCCGCGGGCAGGCCGGAAAATCGATAGCGGCCGTTCGCATCAGTGAGTGTGGTGTATGTCTCCGGGGTGCCATCGCCGTTGAGATCGGCCGTCAGGATGACGGTGAGTCCCGGCAGTCCCGCTTCGGTTCCCGCATCCACCACACCATCGCCGTTGTGATCGAACCAGACCCGATCACCCAGCTCCCGCAGGACATAGTCTTCCACTTCGCCGTTTTCCCAAACGCCGCCCGTCGATCGGAGGCCGCCCATCGCATCGCTGGTGTAGCGAAAGCGGGCCGCCATCTGCCCCCCGGCTGTGGCGGGGACATTGATAGACAGCACATGCACACCAGCGGTCAGCGGCAGATCACGGGCGGCGACCGGCGTGCCCAGGGCGGTGCCGTCAATTGTTGTGATTTGCAGTTCGTCCAGTGTGCCGTCGGCATCAAAGTCGATCCACGCATTCAGAAAACCGGCCGTGCTGGTCGTGACTTGCACAGAGGCGGTGCTGCCGGGAATCAGGGGCGTCAGAAAACGCACGCCGTCCTCGTCGGCGCCATCGGCTGAGGCTGTCAGCGATGGCTGTCCGTCGGCTTCATCGTCCACGGTCTGCCCCAGAAAGGTGGGGGACCCGCGCCGGTGAGACGGGCCACCACTGCCTGTCGTCGTGCGATACACGTCCGGCAGATCGCCATAATCAAACGCGTTGGTGACGGTGGACAGCGTGTAGGACGAACGCCCCTCGTCATCTTCTGACTGGTCCTGATCGTCATTGCCGGGCACCGAGTCGAAATCGAACTGATCGGCGGCCACCACCTGCGCCTGCGCGGTCACCGTGGAATTTCCGAGCGTCCCCACCAGCAGCACCACATCGTCTTCGTCGTCTTCGCTGCGATCGCCGTTGTCGTTGCCCGTCTCTGAGTCAATATCGGGCACTGACAGCCCGGACACTTCGGCAGCCGTGATCAGCACGGCATCCGCCAGGCCGCCATCAACGGTGGCCAGATATTGCAGGCTGGCCGATTCGCCAGGACGCAGCGAGGAGCCCAGTGTCCATGTGGTCACGTTTGTTCCGCTGAGGCTTCCGCTGGTCGTGGTCACACTGCCAGGCAGCAGGGTCAAACCGGAAGGGATGCGATTGGTGATGATCAGGTCGCTGGCTGTCAGATCCGCCTGAAGACTGTTGGTGACGGTCAGCTGAAAGCGGATGGTATCACCGGACACTGCCTGCTGCTGACTGGACGTGGTGACGAGTGACACATCGGCAGACGCGGGGCGAAAGCCCAGATCCACAGAGTGATCTGACCAGCCCGCGGCTCCCGTCGTCACCTCGGCAAACACCTGATCCACCAGACCATCTTCATTGTCGTCTCTTCCGAGTGCGTCAGAGTCCAGTCGCTCATCCAGAATCTGATATTCAAAGGACCCGGCGGTTGAGCCCGCGGCGAATTCGAAGATTACAGACTGATCGGAATCCACCCGCGCAAAGCCACCCGTCATGTTGGTGATCACAATACGAACACCGTTCGAGCGCAGACCTGCTGTGGTCAGCAGATCGAAACGCTGATTGCGGGGTGTGTCAGGAGTCGTATTCTGATCGGTGTCAAACTCCGCCGTGCCGGAAACGGCCTGCCGTGTTCGTGGCACCAGCACGGGGGACTGATCAGAAAGCGTGGGGACCTGGCCAAACAGTGATCCCCCTGGCTGCAGTTCGGCCGTCACGACCTGCACGCGGTAATCTGTGAGCGAGCGCAGACCCACGGCGGCACCGCCATCCGTGTAAACCACATTGCTGTCATTGAACGCGTATTCGCCAGCGGAATTCGTGGTGGTCGCGCCCACAATGACGGGAACGGCGGGATCGGAAATGTCGATCAGCTGCAGATCAATGCCGGCCAGGGCCGGTTCCCCGGCGTCCTGCACGCCATTGGCGTTCACGTCCTGCCAGACGCGGTTGCCGATCTCGTGGGAGAGGTTGCCGACGTACTCGAGGTCTCCCAGCCCGTTGTTCTTGCCGAACGTCAGAATATCGGCGGCGTCTGAGCCGCTGTAGATGTCCAGTTGATCGACCTGCTCCCCCGTCGCATTGTCCAGTGCGATGACGCCGCCCGCCCAGAAAGACTGCGGGTCAATGGCGGTTGTCACAATGTGGCCAGCGCCGGGCACCTGGACCAGCGCACCCTGCGCGGATTCCGGATGCAGTGTGGCGGCCAGCGGGTCGAACGTCGCTTCGTCCTCTGCGTAGTATTCGGAGCCGTCGCCCGCCGTGTGTCCGGCTTCCGGCGTCCACGTGCCCCCAGCAGCTTGCCGCAGACGGAGAATGTCTCCTTTGGTATCGTGAAAAAAACGGTCCGGTCCGCCAATGCCGTCTGAGTCAGCGCCTGTGGGGTCGCCCACCATGTGGCCCACTTCGTCTCCCGTGCGGTCACGAAACCCGAGGATCATGTCGCCATTGGTGTCAAATTCGATGTCGGTCAGCCACGGCTGATTGCGGCCGACCGCAAAATAGTCGCCCGCGGCGTCGTAGAATTTGGGCAGGTCATCCCAGTCGCTGGTCCAGGCCTGCCAGCCGCCTCCGGTGCTGCGGGTCCCCAGAGGGAAATCGACGGCGGCTGTTGTGGAAAACGTCTGTGTGGCCGGGTTGAACGCGTAGACATAGGCGTTCAGGTCGCTGGTGAAGGTCGTGGATTCTGCCGAATTGACCATGCCCACGTACACCAGTCCGTCGCGGACGGTGAGGGCAAACGGGCGGATGTTGGCGACCGGGTCCGCGCCCAGTTGCCCGGTCGCAATGCCGCCGTTGGTGGGCGTGACGAGATCATCGCCAAAAATGGCAAAGCGCTCGATGGTGCGGGAGTCACCTGCGACATAGTCGACCGGATCGTCTCCGCCGCTGCGGATGGGAATCTGCAGCAACTCGCGGGTGGCCAGGTTAATGGTGTACAGGAAATCGCCGTCGTCGCTGACATCCACATCACCCAGAGCCATCTTCCCGGACGTTCCGAACGCGGGTGCATCGGTGAACCAGTTGCTCGGATCATGGCTGGCGGGGCCGGCGTAGTCAGCTCCAAAGAAATCCTCCAGCCGGACAAACGTCGAGACGCCTCCCGACGCATCGATGCGGTAGATGGTGCTGTTGCCGCCGGGCCCGATATCCGCATGACGCTTCTGAAACGCGGCCACAAACTGATCGCCACTCGACGGGTGCACGGCAAGGCCGTTGGTGGCACCCACCTGGGCAATCGTGGCGATTGTAGTTTTGATGCTGCCATCTGCATTGAACACGACAACCGCCGGTTCGGTGGTGGGATCCAGGCTGCTCTGGCCGCTGTAAATGAAACACGTGGTGACAAACAGTGCCTGATCGGCCGGGCGATACACGGCCAGATCGGCGGTGACCGCCGCGCTGCCGGCGGAAACAAATGCAATGCTGCTGAAGGTGCTGTTGCTGGCCGGCGGCGACAGGGCCGTGGTGACGCTCTGATCGACGTTCAGTCCCGTGAACTCCAGACGCAGAGGGGCCGACGTCACACCAACCAGCGTGTAATCGCCGCCGGCTGTCGTGACGGCCGTGGCCGCCAAAGCGCCGTTTTCGTCGAAGGCACTCACAGTAATCCCTGCGACACCCAGCTCACTGTTGTTGATGCCATTGTTGTTCGCATCCAGAAACACGCGCCCGGAAACGTTGCGAGTGGTGGAGTCTGGGGCAATGAGGAACGCCTGCTGCAGATCGTCGTCTTCGTCTGTCGAGCTATTGGCAGCTACCGAATCGACGTCTGTTTGTGTCAGCGCGGTGACTTCCGGCGTGAGGTTGATGGTGGTTCCCGCTGCGGCAGCATCGACGGTGCCGGTGATTGAGAGCGTTTCTGACTGTCCACGA
The DNA here is from genome assembly GCA_024742875.1 of Planctomycetaceae bacterium. Lineage (GTDB taxonomy): Bacteria > Planctomycetota > Planctomycetia > Planctomycetales > Planctomycetaceae > Fuerstiella. Next base: position 445,841 of record JANSXP010000001.1, read on the forward strand.
CCAACCGACACGGCAGTCAGGTCCCAGACGCCGGTGGCGGCCGCAAAGCTGCCGGCACTCGTACTGCTGGAGACCAGCGACAGGCCAGGCGGCAGCAGTCCATCAATGGTGAGGCCGGTGGCGGCCGTGGTGGCTCCTTCCGGGTTGTTGAAGGCGGTGATCTCGTAGGTGACAGTCTGACCGGCAACAAGGGAAGTGCGGTCGAATACAGCGTCGATTTCCACGTCCACAAAGTCGCTGGGCAGCGTGACGCTCACCGCTGCGATGGTTTGGAAGGTGAGTTGTCGCGTTTGTCCGGGAGTGACGCTTCCGCTCAGAGTCCACAGACTGGTGGACTCATCAAACGCATCTCCGCCAGGCGGTGTGACGGAACCTGGCACGATTTGCTGCCCGGCCGGAACGGCGACCGATACCACGACACCTGTCGCCGCCGTTGTGGCCTCCGCGCTGTTGTTGGCCGCATTGACCGTCCATGTCACCACGTCACCTGCCAGTGGCGAAGAGGGGCTGACTGAGGTCGTCAGTTGCAGATCGATGCGTTCCAGGCCCACTGACACCACATCGCCAGGTTGCGCGCTGAGATTGGTTCCCCCTTCGGTCTGCGCGAACGCCAGCAGCGTGACATCACTGCTGAATGTACCCGTGTTGCCTGTGGGATTGCGGACCGTCGCATCGTAGGTCAGGACGGCGATATTGTTGCCCGTCAGTCCGGTGGACAGCGCATCAAGGGATCCGCAGTGGTCGGCGGCGGCCAGCGTCCCGTTGGTGGCTCCTGGGTCATCAATTTCAATCCCAGCGGCGAACAGTCCGCTGCCGTCCGACGTCAGCCCCGCCTCCGTCCACGAAAGTCGCGCCCCAGAGCCTGAGACGACGCGCAGGGAATTGGCGACATAAGCAAGTCCGGCGGGCAGCGTATCCTGAATGGTCACATCAAACGCGCCGCCGACCGTCGACTGATTCTCCACCACTATGGCCAGGCGGATCGTTTCTCCGGGGCGGGCGTTAATCAGGTTGGCGTTAATTGGCACGGCCGCCGTGCCGCTGCGAACAGCCTCGCTGGACAGCGTTCCGACGAATGGCTGATCGGTGCCCGGGGCAGCAAAGGTGACGGATCCCGGTGCCGTGGGCGCATCGAAAACAGCGGCTGACTGACTGGAGCTGACCACGCCTTTGGTAATCAGCAGATCGGGGGCCCCACCGGTGGCACCGGACAGCAGACAGCGACGTTCAAATCGCTCCACCTGGCGAATTTCGGCCATGATGGCCCGCCTCCGCCGAGCAGACGGGCGATGACCGCGCCGCAGCAGCGGTGACAATTGGGCAAGGTACTCCCGGACAGATTTCATGAACCCTCAACGCCTTCCGACTTTCCGTTCGCGGCCCGCGTCCTGTCTGTCGCGTCGCGCAGCATCTGCTGCCGGCGATAGCGAATCACATCGGATGGTGGCATAGAGTGGCTTGGCAAAATGTTCGGGTTAACGTGACCTTGCGGGCGCTCAAGAATCGGCTGAGTCTGCCGGAAGCAGATTCTGCCGTTCGGGTTTTTGCCCAGCAGTAAAGGGCAGAAGTGCGTCGCTTCACGAAACTGCAACGCGCATTCGCAGGAAAACACGCACTGTTGACACTTGCTGCAGATGGTGGAATCAGAGAGCCTCGCCGCACCTCGTCTGGCAGCGGGCCCCACCTGGATTGACATGCATCGACGCCGCCTCGACAGTCTGTTTCGCTCATTTAGCGCGCCTTCCGTTCCTGGCGTCCCCAGCGTTCGTGCGCGGCGATTGCCTGTTTTTTTGAGTGTGGCCCTGCTGCTGATGAGCCAGAGAATTCTGGCACAAAACGTTGGCTACTCCGATCCGTGGACCAGCTATCGCTCCCGGCTGAGTGCTCCGCAGCCCACGTCAGGAGTCTCCAGCGTGCCGGTCGGCCACGTCTTCTCCTCCACCGAGTGCTGCTCACCTGAAGAGTCGGCTTGTGCCACGGCGTGTCCGCCGTGCCGCGGGCCCTGCGACGAGACAGGGCGCCGACTGGCGGTGTCCGTTGAACCCGGTTTCGCGTTTCGCTCCGCCCCCCGTCCACAGCGGCTGTTTTCCTCGGCCGGCACAGGCACAGGTGTGGTCGACGCATCGCAGTTTGCGTTTGGGGTGGCGTCGGCGGTGGATTTGGGATTCGTGATCTATGATCCCGAGCAGCGCACGGATCTTGAGTTTCGCACGTCCCTTGTTGATCTCTGGTCGGACGCGACGGCGCAGGCCCTGACCGGTGGCGTGGTGCAGGTCGCCGGCAGTCCTCCGCTGGCCACGTCCGGACCGCGAAATGCCGTCACCGCTTATGCGTCGCAGTTTGGTTCGTGGGAGGTCAATGCGCGGCACCACTCACGGCAAATGCCGGGGCTGACATGGCTGACCGGTTTTCGGGCGTTCCGGCTTGATGAACGACTTTCGGGGCGATTGACGGATCCGGCGGGTGTGCTGCCCGATGAGGTGGTGCAGTCCAGTGTGCGCAATCGACTGTATGGGTTTCAGCTGGGAGGCGACTACACAGTGTTTCATAACTGCCACTGGTGTCTACGGGTAAACGGTCGCATCGGCCTGTATGGCAACCAGGGAAGTCACTCGGGGCAGCTGCTTTCGCTGGCCACACCCGCTGTGGCCTTTCCGGCGACCGGTGATGACAGCTCGCTGGCGTTTCACTGCGAAACGGGCGTGGAAGCCCGGTGGCGATTTCAGCAGTTTTCCAGCCTGGTTCTTGGCTATCAGGTGACTGTGCTCGATGGCCTCGGTCTGGCCTCCGAGCAGCCGGCAGCCACCAACTTTCTGTCGCAGTCCGGGTATCACAGTAACGGCACGATGGTGCTGCATTCACTGACGGCCGGTGTGGAACTGTTCTACTAGACGGCTGTCGCTCGGCAGCACCACACGCTCAGAGACGCGTTCGTACACGGTGGAAAGATGCTGCGGGGAAAGATGTTGGGGTGTGGCGTGCCGCCCTCGGGCATCACGCACGTTTTCGAATGTTCGTCCTGAAATTTGTGAACCGCGGGCGGCCGATGTGCACTGCAGACAACAGTCTCTGCCTGGGCTGTTTCGAGGTGTGCTAATGTTACCCGTGCTGAACGTTCTGTTTTTCGTCGCTCACGACCTGTTGATCGTCTTCAATCTGTTTGGCTGGATCTGGCCGTCAACCCGCCGCTGGCACCTGCTGACGATGGGCGCCACGCTGTTTTCCTGGCTGATCATGGGCGCGTTCTACGGCTGGGGTTACTGCGCCTGCACGGACGCCCACTTTGCGATCCGGCGGGAACTCGGAATTCACGGGACCGAAACTTCGTATGTGCAGCTGGCCCTGCATCGGCTGCCGGGTGTGACGATCAGCCGGCTGGCGGCCGACGGGCTGGCTGTGGGGGCCCTGGTGCTGATCCTGATCGCTACCGCTGTTGTCTGGCTGCGGGACAGGCAGAATCCACCGGGCAGGGCTGCGAAGGGCGGCTTTCTGCCATTCGCGAACCCTGATCGGTAATCCGTGTCCTCAGTTTTGGCACGACGACCAACATCTGCTTGACACTCCTTGAGCCGACTGGTAGCGTTCCGATCTGCAGAGAAGTTCGTCTCTGTCTCCGGGGGATTAGCTCAGTTGGGAGAGCGTCTGGCTGGCAGCCAGAAGGTCATCGGTTCAAGTCCGTTATCCTCCATCGGAAGCCTTCGCGGTTTCTCGCGATCACTCGCAAAGCCCTGTTTTTCAGGGCTTTTTTCATGCGCGGTCGGTTCGGCGTGCGGCTCATTTCCGCCATCTTCCGTAACCTGCTGGGACAGAAATGGGACAAAATCGCCAGCCGCTGCTTTCCGGAAGTCCTCTTCCACCGTCATCCAGTAATGCTCTTTCGCGATTCGCTCCGTATGCCCGCACCACCCGGTCACCACATGGCTGGGGAACTCCCGTTCCAGTTCGGTGGCCCGCGTGGCCCGCAGGTTCTGCCATCGCTTCGGCCAGACTTCCAGCCCGGCCCGTTTGATGATGCGGCCTAGCTGTGGGTTCACGTTCGTGATCTGTCGGATGTTGGGCAGCACGTACTCCGATGGCTGGCTGCCCAGCTCGTCCCACAGGTCATTCAGGGCCTGTTTCAATTCCGGGAACAGCGGAACCAGTCGCTTGCCCTTCTGCTTGTGGTGTTCCGTTTTGGTGGCATGGACGATGAACCGATCGTGCTCCCAATTGATGTCTGACCACCGCAGCTTCTGAATTTCGGACGGAATCCGCAGGGCACCCCAGCGAGCGAGCGAGAACACGCAACGCCATTCCGCGTTCGGGCAGGCGTCCAGAACCCGCAGGCTTTCCTCCAGACTGACAAAATACTGCGTGTCTGGATTGCCTTCGGCGGCCACCTTCAGCGACTGCAAAGGGTTGGTTTCCAGAATGCGATCGGCCACCGCGGCCTGCATCATCTGTTTGGCGAATCCACAGCGTTTGCGGACCGTTGATTCGGCCAGCCCTTCGGAATCAGTCAGCCACCGTTCAAAGCGTTCTGCATCGCCTTCGGTGATTTCTGCCAGCGGCTTGTCTGCCCCAAAGAAGTCCAGCAGGTTGCGCTTGGCGTGGCCCCAGACCAGCAGGGTGCTTTTCTTTTGCGATGCCCGGTCTGCCATCCAGCGTTCCAGATGCGGCCCCAGTACCTTTGGCATTTCTCCCGTCTGCGCCTCCAGCAGGCCAGCGGCTTCCAGCGTTTTGCGGTGGCTGGTCTTCAGGCTTTCAATCCACTTCCGCAGTGACGGGCTCAATGCGGTTCCGGTGGCCCTGCATTCGATCAGGCATTCGATATTGCCGGCCAGCGAATAGGCTCGCTTGCTGGCTCCGGCCTTACGTTCGTTCTTCCGCTGGCTGATGCTCAGGCAACGGCTGATGCCATCGGCGGCCACAAAGCGAATACGGAAACGGGTCTTCTTTGGATCGTAGTTTACACTGGCCATCGGCTGTTCTTTCAGGGGTGCGAATCAAAGGGGGTGTTTCTTATATCGGGCAGGGCAGGCGGCTAGAACGGGACGTCATCGGCTTTTGGTGGAACCGCGGTGAATGCCCCATTCGCGGTGGCGTGTTTGGCTTCTGTTTCCATCGCCACAGGAAAGCAGAGCGTGGCCCAGTCGATACCGGCCAGCTCAGCCTTCAGGCGGACAATTTCCGCGGCCACTTCGGATGGCTGCTGCCTGTCGACCAGCACAGTGAGACGGCCGTCCAGCCACTGCTGGGCATAGCCTCCCACAGCCCACAGGTGGTGTTCGGCGATCCATTCGCCAAAGGCCTCCATCTGGTCTCTGATGGCGTCTGCAGCGGCTGCTGCGGTCTGCTTTGCGATAGCCTCCCGGTGTTCGGGATCGATGGCAGCAAAGGGCAGCAGGGCGTCCGCGTGCTGCTGAATGGCGGCTGCCAGATTAGGCGGACAATCGCCTTCCACTTTGATGGTGTCTGCCGTTCGCACCAGTCTCAGGTGGCGGGCGTTGATGGCAGAAACAACTTCGGTCAGATCAATCATGTTACGGGCGGACCCCTTTCTTTGGGTTTTTGCGAGTTGATTCTTGCGAGTTGTTTCTTCCGTCACGTGCGGAAAGATGCGGCTGCGGGCGGGGCGGTTCCGCATTCAGCAACTCGCTTAAATCAACTCGCAAGAATGCAAGAAAAGACGACTAGCTGCGGGTTGGTAGCTCAGTGACCAGCTTTGCGGGCGGGAACCACCACCAGCTTTTCCCATCGAATGCGGGCAGGCTGTCGACCGGTAGTCCCGTTCTTTCGGCGATGGCTTCCGCGCTGTCCGCGGCTGGCTTTTCCTTTTGGATGCCCAGCCCGATGGCTGCGGTCTGCAGCGTGCGGAATGAGAACGGTTCCAGTTCCACCATTTCCTTTAGCTCGCTGGCTTTGGTGGGTGTGGTCAATTGCTCCAGCAGGAATTGGCGGGCGGAATCCAGTTCTGCCGATGGTCGGCCGGAATGGCCATCGCCTTCGGATTGAATGGCGGCCATGGTATCCCGGACCGTGGCGGACGATGCCTCCAGCCAGTCAATGCTTCCGCAGGGTGCGGTGCTGCCATCGTCCATTCCCACGTCTACAGACTTCAGGCGGAATGCCCAGTTCATCCCCTCCGCATCGTGCGGGGAGTTGTTCAATTTGCCATGCAAAAGCAGTCTCTGGCTGTCGTCATCGGGATCAGGCAGGCAATGCCAGATAGCTCTGGCCGTCTTATGCAATCCGCTTCCCAGAATGGCGTTATCCGGATTGTCCAGACTGATGCGACCGCGGCTGTAATGCTCCAGCGTCAATTGGCACAGGCCCAGTTCTTCCGCCATGGTGGCCAGCGGTTGGACGATCACTTTCTGGCTGGCGCTGTTCCGATGGTCGGTCTGCAGGGCGCAGCTCTGGAACGTATCCCAGATGCAAAGCAGATAGCCACCGTCTGCCTTCAGGTGCTCATAAACGGCTGGCAGGTGGCGTTCCAGATCGATGTGGTCGGCCTCTTCCGGCTTCTCGCTTTCGATGCCCAGACCATAGACCACCTGCACCATTTCCACGTCTGCACCACAGGCCACCAGCCGCGGCTTTAGCGTTGATTCCTTTTCTTCCTCCGCGCTGCAAACCAGCACCTTCCCCCGAGGGCAGGGGGTGCCGTCTGGCCACGGTGTTCCAGTCGATACCCGAGCGGCAAAGTCGCCTGCCAGCGTGCTCTTTCCCTGTCCCGGTGGTCCGGCCAGAATGTTCACGCCTCCGATTTGCAGGTGGTTCTTCCACAGCCAGCGGACGGGTTTACTTTTGATTTGCGATAGCGACCGGACCACCAGCTTCTTTTGAGGTACGGCTAGGCTCGGCTGCGTTGTCGTCTGCGGGGTTGCGGGTTTTGATGGTCCAGACGCAGTGGGCAGGCTGTCCAGTCTTAGCTTCGGCGCGGTCTGCTCTTTCTCCCACAGATAGCGGGCAGGCTCCAATGCCATAGCTGCGGGCTTAGGCGGCTGGCAGCGGTTGTTCCATCCAATGACCAGCGGCTCCAGTTCGTCCCATTCAGCGATCGGATGGTCAGACAGCCACCGTCCCACCAGAACCACCAGCAGGCCATTCCGCAGGCCTTCACCCGCGCCCGGATGGCTTTCCAGAGTATGCCCTTCAGCGTCCGCCACAACGGACAACGGCTGTCCGCCTCCCTTTGATCCTTTGGCCCGGCCCGGTTCCCGCAGTAGCTCCAGCAGGTCAGCAGGGCAGGCAGGAAGGCCCTCGAATTCTTCCGGCTCCAGAATCCACTCATACCGTCCATCCGCTGTTTTGGAGGGCGGGCACAGGCAGAAGCCACCATTCGCCCGGGTATCTATTGATAGCCCACCGATGTGGGCTTTGGTGACGATGCCCCGGTCATTGCCTGCCGGATATGAGAACCAGAGCTGGGCACCACCAGAGGGCGTCTGATAGCGTGGGGCTTCCAGTTGATCAACGGGGAACTCAAAGGCTTCCAGTTCCGCGTATCCGTTACCCTCGCCTTTGCAGTCGATGTCCAGCACCAGCAGACCGCTGCTTTCGCCGGTGGCAATTCCGATGTTTGCGGATGGCCATTGCGACCACCACTGCCGTATTTGGTGGCTGTCAGTGGTGGCCAGCTTCGGCCAGCCTTTAATCAAGGGGCGCTTACCAGCATTGACCGGGAACACGCGATAGCCATCGGCTGCGTATTGGCTGGCGGCCTCAAATAGTGTTTCTCGTTTGGTATCCATCAGGTAAAATCAGTCCGTTCTACAGAGGTTGGTAGAGCAAAGGGAAAGAAGAAAGGGCCATCCCGGCACAGGGGATGGCCCTTTCGTTTTGGCGTTACTGCTGCCGCATGAAAGAGCCCACGCGGGTGCTGCCGCTCTCGGTTTCTTCCACAACGATCAGGCCACGGGTGCCTGCATAGGCCATCAGGTCAATCTGCTCGCCTGCTTCAATGTCTGCGCCCTTCAGCGACTTAACGAATTTGCACAGGTTGCTTTTGGGGCTCAGCTTCTGACTGACGATGCGGGATGTTTCGGTTCCGGTGTGGTCGCCTTCCAGAACGCGCCACTTCAATCGGACGCCCGGTCCATAGTCGTTTTCGAATGCCTCCGCGCCGATGAATTCCGCGGGGTATCCGCCGGCGGGAACGCCGGAATTTGCTTCCATGGTGAATTTCATTTGTTGTTACCTCAAGGGTGAAAAGAGCCCGGCCATCAGGCCGGAAGGAAAAGAGAAGCCGCCCAGCGCACTGCCGGGCAATTGGCTTAGCCGAACAGCGCGTTCGTAAAGCTTCGCATTGGCAGGTGCAGGTCCCGCGGCCGTGTCCGCTTCAACTGCTCGCGGGTGGGCTGAATGTAGGCACTACCCAGACTGCGTTTGAGTTCTTCCAGACGGGCCTCTGCAGCGGGTCTATTGTCGAGCATGTAACGCCGGATGATGCCCGCGTGGTTGCTCTCGCGGATGCTGGTGCACAGCCCGTGTCGATGGCATAGGCCAGCCAGCACCAGCTCACTCATCGTGTTTGAGACATCGCTGGGAAGCGACTCATCTTCAGCCACGGGCACCACCTCATAGGGCAGGTCGATGGTGACTCCCATTCGGCGGCACAGCAGACCGTACAGGGCGGCTGCCTCAAACTGCAGGCGATAGATTGCGTTCCGGCTCATTTGGCCACCTCGCATTCGGTGGCGGTCTGGCTGGCCACAAAGTGCTCCAGCGCAGTCCAGTCATACAAAACGGTCCGGCCAAAGCGAACGCAGGGGATCGGCCCGCGCGGAACGGTGTTCTCCCACAGCCAGCGTTCAGATTTGCCAAAGAACCCGGTGGCTGTTTCGCGGGTGTTCTTCAGACGTGAATTCGGTGCAGACATTGTCAGCTCCCAAAGTAGATGGTGGCGGCAAGTGGCATTCACTCGCCTTCTACATAGGGGGCGTGTCCGAAATTTGGGGGCGGACGGCAATTTCGGACAGCAGGTTTCCGCTGTTTCCGGCTTCCCCTGCAGGCTTTCGGAATCCTGCGGAATTCTATTGGTGTCCGTTTTTCTGCCGGGAATTTCGGACGCTAGTTTTCGGACAGGCTACAGGCCCTGCATTCCCCGTAGTATTCAATCTCTCCCGCCGTGCATGGCTCGCCGCATTCAGAGCAATGCGGACCGTCATCAGGCTCAGAAGCGACCGGCTGGGAATCGGCCAGCGCCTTCCCCGCTACTTCCATCAGACCAGAATATGCGTCCGCTAAATTGCCCGTGGCAAGGTCTAGGTGTACCCGCAGGGCGGTGCCTCCTGCTTCCAGCATCTGCCTGTAGCGACTGTGCCCGGTGCCCCTGCCGTCAGTCTGCTTGAACACCCTGTCAAAAAAGGTGGTTGCGACTGATCTCGGCTCCTTATCTCTCGTATGCTTTGGCTCTGCTTCGCAAAGCCTCTTGCCCATAACTCGATAAGTAATAGCGGCCTCATTCGTGAACTCACCTTTGGAAAAATGCCATTCCTCAAGAATCGCAATTCCCGCTAAGTCCAATGCCTCCAGTCGCTCTTTTTGCGTTACCTCGCGACTCCCCGCCCGCTTCGGCTTAGGTTTGGGCTCCGGCTGTAAACTTTTGTCCGCCTGTCCAGCGGAAACTTCTGGCGATAGCAGGTCAATCAGGCGCTCCAGTTCTCGCTCTGCTTCCAGTAGCGACTCTGGCGAATCCCTCACTTCTGATTGAACCCTAAAACACCGCAGGGCTCGCCTCGCGTTGCGCAGTTCCACGTGCAGTGGCTCAAGCCAGATCTTCTGGCATAAATCGGATGCTGGATCCAGTGAATCAAGAATGGCAGATAGCCAGCCCCGCAGCTCTGCTTTAGATCGGACCGGTTCTGTCCGGCTTGTCACTTCCCACCGGCGTGTGGGCAGTTCGCCCGCGTCAAACGCTGCGTGCTTTAGATCAGCACGGATGTCCGCCATAAAGCGGTCGTACAGGTCTTCTGTATCTCCCAGCCGCGTGGCTATCAAGGGGTGATAGTCGATGTAATCTCGATCCATCTCTGCCACGTCCTCGATTCGCCTCCTGCAGCGGTACGGAGTGTCTAGAAGGAAATGGACTTGCCGAGTTAGGTCAAGAAACGCCTCTGCATCGAAGTGCAGGCAGAAGCCTTTCACAAAGCGGCCCGGCCAGATGGAATCCCCATCCTGCAAGAAGAAACCGTGGTCCCGGTTGGGTACTCCAGCGTTTATCAGCAACTGCCTGAACTCCAGAAAACTGGATGGAACAGGGAAGCGATAAGCATTCATCAACTCCCGGTACGTCACCCCCAGCGCAGACTTGCTTGCCATACCCGATTCCAGCCGGGTGCGGGTGTCCTCATAGGTGAACCGCACCCTCTGTAAACAGCAGTAGGCGGCCTTCACTTCCAGCGGCCCCAGCGAATCAATGCCCTCGGCTTCAGCTTTCCGGAGGGCGTCCAGACCGGCTTTCACGGTCCCGGCTTCAATCCATTGCGTATCCGTCACGCGCGGTGCATCCCATCACGATGCCACATCGATGAAAAAAAAAGCAGGGAAAGCGGTCGATGATTCCGCGGTTCGGCTGGCCGGCCTATCCCGTGCTGCTCCCATTGTCCCACAGGCAAAATGGATGGCAATTTCAGATTACCACCTAGGGTGCGGGGATTTGCGAGAATAGAACGGCCCGCACTACCCCACGGGCAGCGGTGCCATCGGCCTTCAGGAAGGAAGTGGGTTTTGGAATCGTTTGTAGGGACGCCTTTGAGACTAGCCGAATAAGTCCAGACAGCGCCTCCCCCTCTCCAGCCATATGGTACCTACAGCGGGGGTCCCCTCACCACAGGCGGGGCGGTCACGTATTGCCACGTGTTCCCTGATGTTCCCGTTCCACCCGGATGCAAGAAGGCCAGTGAGGATGCGACCGGTCAGCATGATGGCAACGCCGGGTGCAGCGACCGTTGCCAGCGTCCAGCTTTAGCGTCTGCGTGGAATGCGGCTATCCCTGCGCCTGCCTGCTCATTGGATACAGAATGGCCAGCAGACAGCTTGTGGGTCCTCCCAGGGCGATGCTGCTGCGGACGGGGCGTAGACGGTTGGGCTTTTTTTGTCACGGGATCTCAATCCCGAAGCGGACGGAGGGCAGTAGCGGGCGCGATTGTCAGGCCAGCCCGATCCAGACACCGGCTCAGTGCCTGCAACTGGTCGACCGTGAATCCCTCCGCTTTCAGCATATCCACCAGCCTCTTCTGGCTGGTTTGGGACGGGAAAGGGACAGAAGGTTTCGTGCGACCGCTTTCTCCCGAGGAAACCGCACTGTGTTCACGTCCGTTATCCTCCATCGGAAGCCTTCGCGGTTTCTCGCGATCACTCGCAAAGCCCTGTTTTTCAGGGCTTTTTTCATGCGCGGTCGGTTCGGCGTGCGGCTCATTTCCGCCATCTTCCGTAACCTGCATGGACACAAAATGGACACTTTTGGTTTTGGCGGCTTTCCGGAAGTCCTCTTCCACCGTCATCCAGTCATGCGCTTTCGTGAATTCACACGCACGTCGTACGTCCAGATTCCAAACGCCAGATCAACCTGGAAAACGACAGGAAGCTTGCTTGGGAGAAGTACCACGACCTCATGGCTGCGAAAGACACTGTCGGGCGAAACGTCGCCACCGACGGCCAGGTTTTCGAATTCTACCTTGAGTGGTGCCAAGTTTTACCGACGCGGTATCGGGTGGTTCGCCCGCGAATGCTCTTTGGTTCCTTTAGTTTGAAGGGGCGTGCAGTGGCTCTGTTTTCTCAAGGTCAATGAGAATGACATGACTCATTTCTGCCGCCACAAACCATCGTTTGTCGGGAGAAGTCCGGATGGGGACTGCCGGTGGCTGCCATACTGCGTCAGGAACAGGCTCCCCCGTCGCGACATTCCAAACCAGCCTTTGCTCTTCGGATGCTGAATAGATTCGCGAACCGTCGGCACTGAACGACACGCTTGTTACGGTGCCGGTGTGCCCCTTCAGCACTACGGTCTCCTGTTCTCGCGAGGCGTCCCAGATCTTCACACCGCCCGAGCCAGACAGACCTGCGGCCAGACGTTGCCCATCCGGACCGAACCTGACGGATGAAACACCAATGCCCGGAGAGATTGCCAGGATTTCGCGAGCGGTCGTGGCCTCACACAGGTGAACCATATTGTCTGTACCGCACACGGCGAACCGCTTTCCGTCCGCCGTGAAACTGATTCCGAAGATCGCACCGCAACTCAGGTACGCGGTCGCGATCTGCTTACCGGAAGCAACTTTCCAGACGCGGACATCTGGGTCATAACCACCGGACACAAGGAGCTTTCCGTCGGGTGAGAATGCCAACCGCCTGACACGATCGGTGTGGCCCGTAATCGTGCGAATTTCCGCGCCCGTGTCCGCGTCCCACAGCTTGACTGTGCCATCAAGGGCTCCGGATGCGAGACACGAACCATCCGGGCTGAATTCCACGCAGTACACCGCGCCGCGATGGCCGGTGAGCGTCACGATCTCGTCGTTCGTTCGTGTATCCCAGAGTTTGACCGTGCCATCTCTGCTCGATGATGCCAGCGTCCTGCCGTCGGGGCTGTAGTCGACTCCGCTGACCCAGTGACGGTGCCCCTTCAGGACGGCAGCTTCTTCGCCTGTTTCAGTGTTCCAGATATGGACGGTGCTGTCGTGCGCTGTGGCGAGTCGTGTGCCTTCCGGATTGAAGTCCACGTCGCCCACCTCACCGTCACGCCCATCCAGCCTTAACTTCACCTCGCCCGTCCTCGCGTCACGCAGAATCGCAAACTTACGCGAACCGGATGCAAGTTGTGTCCCGTCGGAACTAAAGTCGACGCAGTAGACATGGTGAACGTGCCCGGGAAAGTTGAGACCGTTGTCACCATGGGTATTCCAGATCCTGACAGTCCCGTCGGAGCTGGCCGAGGCAAGTCGCCTCCCATCCGGACTGAAGGCAACACTCCAAACATCACTGGCGTGCCCACTCATTGTCGCCTTCAGCTTGCCTGCCTGAGCATCCCACAGTTTGATTTCCGCCGATCTTCCCGCAGTGACAAACTGTGTTCCGTCGGGACTGAAAGCGACGCAGTGCGTATGTTGACTGTGGGCGATATCGATTGCGATCGATTCCCACGTCTCGGTGTCCCACAGAGAAAATCTGGCGTAGCTGGCGATCGCGAGCCGGCTCCCGTCAGGGCTGAAGGCCGGGTGCCGCAGGGCCAGTACATTCGGGTTGAGGCTTGCAATCTGTTCCCCCGTCTGTGAATCCCAGATCCTCGCTGTCCTGTCGTCCTCGGCGCAGGAGGCGATTGTCCTGCCGTCAGGACTAAATGCGACTCCCGTGACAGACGCGGAATGCCCGGTCATTGTGGTGGCTTCGTCACCCGTGTCTGTGTTCCAGACCTGCACGGTTTTGTCGTGCAGTGCTGCCGCGATTTGATCGCCGGAAGGACTGAAAACAAGATCGCGGATCGAGTCGCGGCTGCTCATGAAGCGAATGATTTCATGCGACTTCGCGTCCCACACTCGCACCACGTTATCGGCACCGCCTGAGGCTATTCGAGAACCATCCGGGCTGACCGCGAGTCCCCGCACCTTGCCTTCGTGGGCTTTGATTGCGGCCAGTTGGTTCCCGGTGGACGAATCCCAGAACCGGATCGTCCCACCTTTGCCTGCTGAAACCACTTGCTTTCCATCAGCGAGGAAAGCGACCTTGTACACGTCGGTGGAGTGGCCGTAGCACGTGATGTCGCTGCCCTGAAATCGCCGGTTGCAATAGTGCCACTCGAAGTTGTCGCGGTATTCGTCCGGCATCTCGTGCAGCAACTGCCGAGCGTCAACGGCCCGGTGGGCATCGAACCTCGCCACCGCCAGCTGAAACTTCGCAGCCGCTTCGGCGTCTTTGGCGCGCTGAGCTTCGCTGGATGCAACGCCCTCCGCTTTGACCGCGCGGCGCTCATTCGATTCGGCTTTGTCCCTGGCCTGCATGGCACGCTGTTCGCTGGCCCACGCTTTCCCGCGTTCCTCGTTCGCCAGTTCCGCTTTTTCGTTCGCGAGTTCCGTCTTCTCGTTCGCCCGGATGAGCCCGTAAGTCGTTCCCGCGATGCCAGCCAGCAATGCGAAAAGAACTGCGAGCGTCGCGGTAACAAGTCCCCGGTTCCGCCTCGCGAACTTTCGCAACTGATACCATGTCGACGGTGGTCGCGCAGTGACCGTCTCGCCGGTGAGATAGTTGGACAAATCCTGTCCGAGGTCATTTGCCGTCTGATATCTGCGATCAGGTTCCTTCGCCAGGGCCTTCATGACGACCCAGTCGAGTTCCCCTCGAAGAAGCTGTTGCAGTCTGGCCGGGTGCAGACGTCGCAGGTCGCCAACAATTGAAGTTACGTCGTGCGACGAGGAACTCAATCGATTGCTGGGGCGCGGTGGGTCCTGTTCCCGAATGATTTCGAGAACCTTCAGCAACGCGTTTCGTGCAACGGTTTCCTCATCAAGTGGGGTGGAACCGGTCAGCAGTTCGTACAACATGACGCCCAGCGAATAGACGTCGGTGCGAGCGTCAACGTCTTCCTCGGCCAGGCCTTTCAGTTCCGCCTGCTCGGGCGACATGTACTGAACCGTGCCAACGACTTTGCCGAACTCAGTGTGCATCGTGGCATCGGTCAGTTGCAACTGGCGCCCGACGGCTTTGGCCAAACCGAAGTCAATGATCTTCGGAACCGGTTCCCCATCGACGACAGTCACCAGGACGTTCGATGGCTTAAGATCGCGGTGGGCGACACCTTTCTGATGAGCGTGCTGCACAGCCTTGCAAACCGGCACGAACAACTTCAGCCGCTCGTCCACACTCAGCTTGTTATCGTCGCAATACTGTGTGATGGGAATTCCATCGACCAGTTCCATAACGAAATAGGGCTGGCCGTCGTTTGTCGCCCCGGCATCCAGCACGCGGGCGATATTCGGATGGTCCATCAGCGCGAGGGCCCGCTTTTCCGCCTCGAATCGGGCGATGACTTCTTTCGATGTTAACTCGCGCTTGATCTGCTTGAGCGCTACCCGACGCTTCACAGGCTGAGTCTGTTCGGCGAGCCACACGACTCCCATGCCGCCTCGACCGAGTTCCCGAATCACATCGAAATTGGCGAGGGTGGGCGGAACGTGGTCAGGATTAGCGGGCGTCCGAGCGACCCACGTCTGTTTGGCATTGAGATTGAAAACTCTGGCGATGACATCCGGGTGATCGGGGAACCGTGGTGCGTACTCCTCGAGTCGAGGTTCCTCGCCGCGGCTTACGCGATGTTCGATTTCCATCGCCAGCAATTCCGCGAGCAGCCCTTCCCGGGCGGACTCCGACGCTTCAGCCATGAATTCCTCGATGCGCGGACTCTGGTCGCTCAGCATTTCCTGATCGAATTGATCACAGAGGCGATCGATTTCGACGAACTGCTGTTCAGACTGTGAGTCGTATTCCGGGTCTCGCAGATTCATAGGTTTTGCACGGCGTTGAGTTGTTCTACAGCCAGATGTCCAAAACGCAGCAAACCCGGACAGGCACTCGCTGCCTACTCCCCGTCGTGCAGACCCGCGTCGACCCAAATCCGTCGAATCGCTTCCAGTTTCCGACGAACGGTTCGCACGGTGCAGTCCATTTCGCTGGCGACATCCCCATTCATGGCGCCCCGGAATTTCAGAAGTACAATTTTTTTCAGGGTTTCATCGGGAAGGGCATCCAGCAGCTGCGAACAGCTCTCCGTGATTTCTGCCTGAGTATCCGGAGTCTGGTGATCGCCGCCAACCTCCTGCAGCCCGGCTTCTCCAAACCCAGACTCACCGCGCACGGCGCCGCCCCCTCGTTTCTGACGATTCAGGTATCGCCGTTGAGCAGAGATCTTGCGAGACGTGATGACCGCCAGCAATCCCCACAGAGCGTCGCGATTTTTCGCTTCCAGCCGCCCGTCAGCGAGACCGCGACAAAGACTGTGGAAGGCGCTGTTGGCGGCATCGTTCTCGTCGTAGCTGCGGCGCGTTTGCCCGTCGAGCTTTTGACGTGCAAATTCGTGAAGCCGAACAGAGACGTGTCGCCACAGTTCATCGGCCGCTGCGGCATCCGCATCTGATAGCTGATCGATCCAGCCTGTAACTGATCTGTTTTCCATAGTCGTAGGTGCTCGCCGAGCCAATCCTCTCAGGCATTCCGGAGCTCTGCCAGCAGTTAGAGAGAATTCCCGACGGAAACCCGGATTTTGATTCGCAGAACGCTGTGTCGGCTCAATTCCACTCGCAGGCAGGTGTGCTGAATAAAGCCCCTGGTGATGTACCGAAGCAGCCTTCACCACGCATGGGCCAAACGAACTCACCGAGCTCCCATCAACTGCGACAAATTTTGGAAAACCCTGGCGGACTGTGTCCACCCTGAAATGAATTTGAACATCAGGAACCTGGAGCAGGCAGGCTTAACGTAACGACCTGCCAAACGCCGCACGCGGCACCATCAATCGTAAAGAATGAGAAACACTATGAGCAGAACCTTTGCAGCAGCCATTTTTACACTCACTGCCGTGGTCGGCGGATTGCGCGCCGCGTCCGCAGAAACTTACTATGTCAATGTCCTCACCAATGACGACGATGCTGCCGGCACCAACGAACCTGTCTATATCACATTGTACGGTGAGCGTGGCGAGACGGCGGAGTTCGAACTCGATAAACCCGACCACGATGACCTCGAAGCCGGGCAGTGGGACTATTACAAGTTCAGCCACCCAAAGGATCTGGGTCGCATCACCCAGGTGAAGCTTAGGCTCGCCGGCGACGATGATGGCTGGGGGCCGAAGATGGTCTACGTCCTTGGCCCACGCGACCCTGCCTATCCCGGCTGGAAGACAGAAGGTGCAGGTCCGCTGGATCCCAGTCGGCAAGCCCTGGATTTCTATCGTTTCCCGCCCGGACTCCCCTTCCTTCGCAATGGAGACGAGCTCTTACTCAAGTTGGATGAGCGCGGTCAGCGCGACTTGGCCACCGTCCTGCCGGATCATTACAGGAATTGGACGTCGAGATCCCGGAAGTGGCTCTACATCAAGAGCTTCAAGTGCATCTCACCCTCGTCAGGCATTAACGATCCGGCACTTATCGCCAGCCATATCGCTGCATACGTACCACAGGTAGGACTGGCATTCGTGCCCCACTGCGGTGAGATGCTCTCAGAAGCCTACGTCTGTTTCGCGCAGGGTAACAACGACTCTTTGGGGGAGTCGGGGGAAGACGTCCTGGTGGCCCTCGACAAGGTCTTTGCTGGCGCCGACGAGTTCTACTTCAAAGTGAACGACCGTGATATCCGAGTTGGGCATGATGGCGGTCTCTGGACCAGACTCGATCAGGATGATCAGCGAGAGGTGAACCATAAGGTGCATCTCAGAGGTTTAACGAAGATCGAGCTGATGGAATACGATCGAATCGAAAACGACTCCCTGGGTGGGTTTATCATCAACCCAAACGCGCCAGTGACGCAGGCTGTGGGTGGTATGACGGCGATGATCGCCCATAAGGCCAATGGCAGCATCTACAGGATGAACTACTACATTGTGGAGAGCGACAAGCCGAACCCAAGAATCTCCATCGAGGGGGGCCGTGCAGTCTGCCGCTAGCATACATGGAGCAACGCCGGATCGGGGATGAGTCTGGTGCAACGCCTTGGCACCTCAAATTCCGATCCGGCTTTTAGTTTTTGCGAATTTCAGACTGCTGAAGTCAATCGAGTCTTTTCAGGAGTTGGCGGCGTTTTTTCTTCGATATCGCAGCAAATTCGATACCCATGTCGGAAAGTACGACGAGGGCTTCGATTGATTGACAAAGACCGCTTCGACAACTCTCTTCGCAATTAACTTTGATGAGGAGTCTGTGGTGTCCATGCTTACCTCAGCTGTCTTTGTCGCCGTGGTGAAACACTCACGGATCGTTGACGTTGTACTTCACACCGTGAGCTGAGCAAACGTCGACGAGAATATCCTGGCAATTGGATAGCTGAACGAAATGATCGTTGCAGAGAACGGCAACGAAGGTTGGTATCAGGCAGGTCCGCTCTTCGTCAATGCGAGCAATCTCGTCCCAGCCAACGGTTCTCAATACGCGACCGTATCGGCGAGAAATCGAGAACCGCTGCTCATTAGCTGTGGTCACCCTGCCAAATGGGGCCATCGCAACAGCGACAACTGCCGCGAGAACACCCAATGGCACCAACAAGGCCATGATGGCCGCCATCAACAGGAAAACGACTGGAGCGACGACAAGGACCTGCCTCAGGTGACAGCCATCATTCGGCGGAATGACTCAGTCATGGTTTCATGCCTGCGACAAATGTTGCATTGGAGGCTCACTTGCCTCAAAGCGACCAGAAAGAGTTCAACTGGTGTCCACGGCCTTCCATCGGAAGCCTTCGCGGTTTCTCGCGATCACTCGCAAAGCCCTGTTTTTCAGGGCTTTTTTCATGCGCGGTCGGTTTGGCTCTTGTGACGCAGGGGCATATTTCCGGCAGGTTCCGCCATTTGCCCGCGCGGGCGGGGCTGTACCTCGGACAAAGCCTGTCAGGACCTCTCAAGGCGAAACATCGAGCCCGAGATGGGTCGCGATGCTGCTGTCGGCGGGAACGTAGACGTGCTCCCGGGGCGTCTGTAAGGTGCCCGCCTGCCAGTTATCGATATGGGCGCGCTGCTCGGCAACAAACTCACTCACGTCGATAATCTCAAGCGCCTCCCGTTTGCTGAATGCTTCAAGAGCGTCACCACGCAGCCCAAGTTGCACGGCTCGTCGTTCGCATTTGCCGCCTGTCGGCAGGTGGTCCGGGTCCCATTGCAACCGCACGCTGGAGTTGTTCACGGCGTCCTTCCATGTGTTGATGTCCTGGAAGCGGGATGCTCCAAACGATGAATACACGGCGGACTGCAGCAGCGAGTCGAAGAATTCTCGACGCAGGCGAATCGCCAGAACGACTTCCTGTTCCTGAGATCGCCCCCAGTCGCTGCGGTACATCATCCACAGGAAATTTGGCTTGATCCAGCTCATGCGTGTGTATTTGAACTCGCCGCCAAAGTAGCCATGCTCAGCGGCGAAATGGCCGATCTGCTCTCGATAAGCCTGGTAGACCACAATGGTATCATCATCAAGCTGCGCAAGAATGTGCCGACCTGAGTCGGGCCAGGTTTGCCACTGGTCCGCGTAGCTGGTGGTGGCAAGAGGAAACTGTTTGCGGGCACTCATTTGCTGCCACCGTCTCTCATCGTCCGCAGCAGACGGCACAGGATTTCGGCAATATTCCAGGCGTCGTCGTCGCCCCGATGGTGCGTTCCTTCCATCGTAAGGCCCAGACGTTTGTAAGCACCGTCGAGCCCCATCTCATGACTGACGCCAGCCGCTGCGGCGAAGAGCGACTTGACGTTCAAATGGCTGGGCCCGAACGGATAGCCGACACTCTGATCCTGGCAGACGCGCTCGAACTGGCGGCGGTCGTAGTCACCCCAACTGGCCCAGAGCCGCTGTTTGGAGGCGTACTGTTTCTTCAGCGTGCTGACCGCATCGGCCAGACTTTCCGCCTCATGAAACATATTCGGCGTCAGCGTTGTCAGCTCTGTGCAAAACGGAGAGATCTCTGACCGGACGGGTTTGACGAGAATGCTGCGTTTCTCGATACGAGTCAGCGTTTTTGCATCAACCGGACAAAGGCCGATCTCGATGATCTCGCTGGACTGACCGGGCGGCGGTAAACCCTCCCAGCAAGTTGATTCCAGATCGACGACCAGAATGACATCCAGTGAACGTGCCATCGCAGTTTTCCTCCTGATGACGAACCTGCTTCGTCGTCATCTGTCTTTGTTACTCTGTGCGCAGTTTCTTCGCATCGCTGACACGTGTTATCGCCCCCAAGGTTCGCTATCAAACGCAGAAGGTTGCCCGTGAGACTGATTTACGATCTGAATGATGTGCCTTTCGCCAGAAAACTAAAGGATGATCGATTGCAGTGGCTGCGGGAACTGGGGGCCGTCGAACTTGCCGATGTTCAGGCAGATGAACGCGGCTTCCTGTTCAGCTACGAGCACGGCCCTGAGCGCTTGTGCAGTCAGGTGGGAGCGTTGCCGAGTGTTCACGACCGGCCAGACGAGCGCCGTGAACTGGTCAACCTGAACGATGTCCTGGAAAAACTCAGTGCGGCAGGAATCAGCATTCCGACTCCAAAGACGTGGGTGATGGAAGTTGATGAAGAGATACCTGCGGATTTGAAGTTTCCACTGTTCGTACGGACTTTGAAGTCTTCCTGGAAACGTGGAGGTGGCCAGGGACGCGTTGGTAATCTCAGGGAACTGTATGCCGAAGCGGAACTTCTGCGACGCGCATTTGGCTGGGACACACCAATTATCGCGCGGGAATGGCTGGATATTGCGTCTGCCGGAAAGTGGATGTTTGGCGATGCTCCGCAGGAAATACGCACGTGGGTTGTGGACGGGACACCGGTGGCCTGGAGCTTTCATTACCTGCACGTTATCTCTTCACCGGCGGGGTTCCCGCCTGCTGCTGGCGATCTCAGGAGAATCGAGGGGCTGGCGTCAGCAGTCGCTCGTCCGTTTTCGTCGCGTCTGGTTGCCGCTGACTTTGTGCGAGACACAAAAGGCGATTGGCACTTCATGGAGGCCGGCCCTGGGGCCGTCGCGGGCACCGCCCACGAACGGGTCTTCAAACACGTCGCCCGAACTTTATCTGGTGCGCCGTCAGCACTCGCTGCCGATGATGTCGGTGGCCCGTTTTGAAGATCGCGCGTTCAGAATCAGGTCGTTCTTAACGAGTTCTCGGTTTACGACTCGCTTCCGATGGTTTCGTACAACTCAACGGCACGCCCATCGGGATCACGTACGACGGCTCGCAATCCCCATTCTGTCTGCTTTGGCGTCCAGTCATCGCCGAGTCCGGTCAGAACCGAATGGAGATTCGCAACACCGAACCCGAGACGTGTGGTCGCATCAGCGTGGGCTCCGTCGGGCAACGGGTAGATCTCCAGGACACCATGGCCCAGGGCAGCGGAGCAGTGAACCGGGCCGCTACCATGCTGCTCTTCGGCAAACTCAAAACCAATCTGCGTGTAAAACTGCCTGAGCGCTTCAGTGTCCGTGGTTTTCAGGACAATCAGCTTCAGCGATGGGTCAGTCATCAAATCTCCAGACACATCAACACCAGCCTGAACGAAAAACGCTGGGCACAGCCGGGCCGGTTTTTCTTCGGAAACGTCCGCCCTGAAGACACTTCAATACACGTCCGGTTCGCCGCAGGGCAATGGCAAATTGGAGGTGCCCGTCCGTGAACGTCAGGACGCAGACAGCAGTTCCAGCGCCTTTTGGGCGGCGTTGTGTCCGGGGATTCCACTGACTGCGCCACCACGTCTGGCCGCTGATCCACACAGAAGAATGTTCTCGTGTGTCGTCTCCACGCCCCACGCCCCCGCTTCGTCCTGAGTTTCGACGAACGGCCACGTCAGATCCCCGTGAAATATGTTGCCTCTCGGCAGGTGCACATTGCGTTCCAGATCGACAGCGCTCATGGCTTCCACGCACAGGTCACCGCGTGCGTCTTTGGCCAGGCAGTCTTCGATGGGTTCTGCCAGAAACTGATTGATTCCCGCCAGAAACTTCTTCATTACGTGTTCGCGGAGGCGATCGTTGTCCTGCTGAAAGACACGATAGGGAAGATCGAGGCCAAACAGTGTGATGGTGTGAAAACCTCGCTCATTCAAGTCGTCCGAGAGGATGGTGCTGTCAGTCAGCGTGTGGCAGTAGATTTCGCCAGGAGGAGTCGTGGGCAACTGTCCGGCTTCCGTTTCCTGGTAGCTGGCGATCATCTGCTCGTATCCTTCGTCGATATGAACGGTTCCCGCGAACGCCTCGGCAGCCGTGTAGCGCGGCGAGCGCAGTCGCGGCAGGCGTTCCAGCACCATATTCATTTTGAATCCTGCGCCTTCGAGCGATGCTTCCGGGGCGGCTGCACCTGTGAGCTCAGCGAGGACGTCTGCTGACGCGTTGCACAGCACGACACGGGCATCCACATGTTGCTGTTGGTCGTCCCCCTCGTATTCGAGGCTGCAGGTGGCCGAAGTCGAATGCAGGCGCGTGACGCGTGCGCGTTGTTGAAAGTCGACGCGGCCCGTGCTTTGGGCCACTCGGATCAACTCGGCCGTCAACGCGCCCATGCCGCCAACAGGGACGCGCCATTCGCCCGTGCCACGGCCGATCACGTGATACAGAAACGAGCGGTTCTGCAGCAGGCCGGGGTCGTGCGGCCAGGTCGAAACGCCAATGCGACCGTCGGTGAACACCATCCCGCGAATCAGGTCGTCCTGAATCAATTCTTCGATGATGACACCCAGTGGCTCTTCGATGAGCGCCTGCCAGGCCCTGTCACCAGCAGAGCCCATTCGATCGCGCAAGGTGCGACGGGTTGCCAAAGGTTCGGTGAGGCTCGGCCAGACGACGCTCGCTATCTGGTGTGAAAGTTGCTGCAGTTCCAGATAGCCTCTGTAATCCCGATCGTCACCGGTGAGATCAAAAAAGGCCTGGCGATTGGCGTCGGGATCGTCGTTGCGGACGAGAAGTTCGCGGTACGCTCCATCGCGAAAAGCGGGCGTCCAGGAGGCCGTCTGGCGTGGCTTTAGCGTCACGTTCAGGCCCAGGTCGTTCACGATCTTTTCCGGCAGCAGACTCACCAGATAGGAATAGACCGACAGTCGCGCGTCGACGCCATCAAAAACGCGGCGTGATTGGGTGGCACCACCGAGTTCCGCGTTCCTCTCAAGAATCAGGACCGATTTGCCGGCCTTTGCCAGGTAGCATGCGGCGACGAGTCCGTTGTGGCCACTGCCGATGATGACAGCGTCGTACTTAGGTTTGCTGTTGGGCATGGAGAGATGACTATGCTGGCGATTGTGTTGGGCGATGAGAATTCTGCTGTGCCGACTGCCTGCACGCGACCAACTGCACAGAGTAAAAACGCCACGCGGAATTGTTAAGTCGCTCGGAGCTGTGGCCGCCAGGCAGAGAGCGCGCCGCGGCATTGTCAGTCGCGCGTGCGCCGCGTATCCTGAATTGCACCGCTCTTCCATATGTTGCGAGGCATGACCATGAATTCGCCGCTTTCCCGTCGTGAGGTCCTTCATCAACTGGCTATGTCGGTCGCTTCCGGGGCGGCTGCGGGAGCGTCTGCCGCTGCTGCGGGGACTGGGCTGCAGCAGGCCGAGCAACCACGGCTGCCCGAGGACATTCGCCTGGGCAAACTGAAGGATCTCAATGGCTATTTCCCCTTTGTGCCCAGTGCGTCCGTGGAGGCCTGGGAGGTTCGCAAAGAATTTCTCCTCCGACAGCTGCAGATGGCCTGTGGCCTGTGGCCTATGCCGCCGCGCCCCGCGATTGAGGCGACCGTTCATGGGCGGGTGGACCGCAATGACTACACGGTCGACCGGGTGTTTTTTGAGAGCAGTCCCGGGCTGTTTGTGACGGGCAGTCTGTACCGGCCCAAAGGTGTCACTGGGCCTCGCCCCACAATCCTTTCCCCGCACGGTCACTGGCGAAACGGCCGCTTCTACGATGTTGGCGATGCCGGCATCAGGACTGAACTGGAGACCGGGGCGGAAACTTTTGCCGTCGGTGGTCGCAACCCGCTGCAGGCCCGCAGCGTCCAGCTGGCCCGCATGGGCTGCAACGTATTTCTGTACGACATGCAGGGCTATGCCGATGGCGGATCATTCACTCAGGATTTGATTCACGGATTTGCCCGGCAGCGGCCGCATTTGAGTGGTCCGGAGCGCTGGGGGTTGTTCAGTGCTCAGTCGGAACTGCGATTGCTCAACGCGCTGGGCATCCAGACGTGGAACTCCCTGCGTGCTGTCGACTGGCTGACCAGTCGTGATGACGTCGACAGCGACAAGCTGGGAGTCACGGGGGCCAGCGGTGGTGGCACACAGACATTCATGCTGGCCGCCCTGGATGAGCGCATCGCGGCCGCCTTTCCCGCTGTGATGGTTTCCACGGCCATGCAGGGCGGATGCACGTGCGAGAACGCCAGCTACCTGCGTGTGCACACTGGCAACATTGAGTTTGCCGCCCTCATCGCGCCGCGCCCTGTGTTTATGAGTGGCGCGAATGACTGGACGAAGGACATTGAGTCAAAGGGTTTGCCGGAACTGCGGCAGCATTTTCGGATGCTCGGTGTGCCGGACCACGTACATGCGAAGTGGTTCGACTACCCGCACAACTTTAACCAGCACAGCCGGGCGATGATGTATGACTTTTTTAACGAGCATCTGGATCTGGGGTTCGACGAAATTGTGGAGCGTGACTACGTCCCGTTGTCTCAGAAAGAAGCGACCGTCTGGACGAAGCCATTCGCGGCGCCCGAGCGCACGGAGGAGGCCGAAGTTGCCATCCTGAGAGCCCTGGATGCGATCTCCCAAAAGCAGATTGCAGCGCTCACTCCCACGGATCGCCAATCGCTGACGAAATTTCGGGCCGTTGTGGGGGGCGCGTGGGAGGCTATGATCGGGCGCCGTCTTCCCGGTCCGCAGCAGATCGTGTACGAGCAACTGACCGAAACCGAGCGCAACGGCTATCGGGCGTACACCGCACTTCTGAAGTGTGCACAACATCAGGAGTCGCTGCCCACCGTCTTTTTGTACCCGGAGCGGTGGAATCGGCAGGTGGTGATTGTGGTGGGCGAAGACGGCAAGGCGGGCCTGTTGCAGAATGACGGAACGCCCACCGACGCGACAGATCGGCTGTTGCAGGCGGGTTTCGCGATCGCCTCCAGTGACCTGCTGTATCAGGGCGAGTTTTTGCCGGATGGGCGGCCGCTGACGCAGTCGCGTGTGGTTGATAATCCACGGGAATTTGCCGGCTACACGCTGGGCTACAATCACCCGCTGTTTGCCCAGCGCGTGCACGACATCCTTTCCGTTGTTTCTTATGTGCGGCACCACGGAACGCAGCCGCAGGCCGTGCATCTGATGGGGCTGGGCCAGGCAGGTCCGTTGACAGCGGCCGCAGCGGCACTGTCACGCGAGGTCCTGTCGAGTGTTGCCATTGGCACGCGGGGCTATCGTTTTGGCACCATCACAGACATTCGTGATGTCAACCTGCTGCCGGGAGCCGTCAGGTACGGAGATCTGCCCGCTGTGCTGGCGCTGATCGCCCCCACCCGATTGTGGCTCAGCGGCGAAGGTCCGTCGGCCCCGGCCACGACGGCCGCGGCGTATCAGGCGGCCGCCGGGCACCAGTCGGTGATGGCGGAAATCAGCGTCTACAGCGGCTCGGCCGAGAGTGAAGGCGCAGCGGCCGTGCAGTGGCTCATTCGCGGTGCGTGAACAAGCGGCGGATGGTCGGTCAGCGTACAACGGCTAGGCCTCAGCGCTGACCGTTTTTTCGTTTCGGCACACTCAAAGGTACAGGACGGCCACTGTCTCGAAACCGGATGTACTCGTTGCGGCGGATTTCCACGTACTGTTTGCCTTCACCCCACTGCGGCGGGATCGTGTTCTCATCCCAGGACTCATATCGTGTGAGTAGCTCAGCCACCTTATCCGGACGACTCTTTGCCAGGTCGTTGTATTCACGCAGATCGTCCTGGAGGTTGTACAGCATCACCGGCAGTCCGGCCGTTTTGATCAGCTTCCAGTGACCCACGCGCACGGCTGCCCCCTCCAGCTTCTTCCAGAACAACTGCTGATGCGGTGAGCCGTCTTTTTGCGCTGTGACGTAGGGCATCAGGTCCACGCCGTCCAGTGGCCTGGGTGTCGTGTCGCCTCCGGCGAGTCGGTAACTGGTGGGAAAGATGTCCATGGTGGAGGTGAGGCCCGCAAAATTTTGACCGGCGGGAACGTGACCTGGCCAGTTCATAATGAAAGGAACGCGCTGGCCCCCTTCAAACTTGATCCCCTTTTTGCCATTGAGCGGCTGATTGGAAGCAGATGCGCTAACGCCACCGTTGTCGCTGAAGAACCAGATCAGGGTTTGCTCTCGAAGATTTCGTTTCTCAAGGTGAGCGAGCAGCCGACCGATGTTGTCGTCCATGTTCTGCACAAGGGCCACATACGGGTCTCGCCCAGCAGCGCGGGCCAGGTCCGCCTCTTCGGCTTCCAGAGGTCCGTGCGGCGCGGTGTAAGACAGAAACAGAAAGAACGGCTGGTCCGTCCCGTCAATCATGCGGATCGCCTGGTCTGTGAAGCGATCGGTCAGGAATCCTTCGAACGCGACCTGCTGTCCGTTGTGCTCAATGGCCTTGCGACTGCCCGGTTTGTCGGAACGTTTGGGATCGTGCCAGTACTGCCGACTGCCCTCGCGCAGCCCCCAGAATTCATCAAAACCGCGCTGTGTGGGATAGCAGCGATCCGGGTCCCCCAGGTGCCACTTGCCGACGACAAACGTGGTGTATCCCAGTGATTGAAACGCCTGGCCCATGGTGTATTCGCTGGTGTCCATTCCCCGATTGGGCGGGGGAACGTTGGCCTCGTGACCGAAACGCTGCTGATAACGCCCCGTCATGAATCCCGCGCGGGACGGACTGCAAACCGAAGCAGTCGTATGGGCGTCGGTAAATACGGTTCCTTCGGCCGCCAGTCGGTCCAGGTGAGGCGTGTGAATGCGGGTGGAACCCTGAAATCCCAGATCGTGGTACCCCAGATCGTCGGCCAGAATGACGACAACGTTGGGACGCGTCGCGCTGCTCGGGGTGGATTCCTCCGCCGCACGTGCGACAGGCCCCGTTACCAGGCAGCACATCAGAATTGGGGCAGGGGAAAGTGGCCGCCAGAGGGGCTTCGGACGGGGCATATTCATATTTGCGTTTCCGATGGGATTTTCGTCACTGTCATTTCCTGTCAATTCATGAAAGAAGACCCCTGTCCGGCCACCAACCCTGACGAATCTCTCAGTCAGGCATGGCCTCGGGGAAGCCGCGATCAGTCCCCTTGTGACTCCTCTGCCTGACGATCTCTGACGACCTCGCGAATGGCGCTGCAGATCAGCAGTCCGTCTGCCTGAGGAACCGGACTGAGGCTGATCTCCACCAGAATTTCCGAGCCGTCTTTTCTGAGCGCCGACAGCGGAATCCCGGAACCCATCGGCCGGGTGTGCGGATCGGCCACGAAGCTTTGCACTTTGGACGGATGATCGGGGCGATACCGAACCGGAATGAGCCGTTCCACCGGCTGTCCGAACAGCTCGGCACGATCATAGCCGAACAGTCGCTCCGTCTGACGGTTGACCAGCTGGATCTCTCCGTCCGTGTTGACAATCACCATCGCGTCAGGTGCCGATTCGAGTAAGCCGGCGAACCGGGCTTCTGCCAGTTTGAGACTCTGAATGTCGCGACCCACAATGTAGACGCCCGTCTGGTCCGGCAGCAGGCTGGCATTCCACGATACCCACTTCCATGTGTCATCCTGACACTGGACGCGGTGCTCGACGGAAATCAGAGGCCCGTCACATGCGAGCTGTGACAGGTTTGCCGCCAGCTGCTCGTGGTGTTCCGGATGAATGTACTCTTTGATGTTTCGGCCGATGACGTCTGACGACGGCCATCCCAGCACGGTTTCCCAGGCCGGACTGGCCTCTCGGATGCGTCCGTCAGATTCCATGACGGCCAGCAGGTCCAGGGACAGTCCAAAAAAGTGCTCACGCATTTGGGCGGTCCGTTTGCGACGGGTTTGATCCATCATCCAGCCGTCGATCTGCAGCATCAGCGCTTCGGCTGTGGGCTGTCGCTCATCCGGATCTTTGGCCAGCCCCTGCAGGCAGATTTGTTCCAGTTCCCGCGGCACCCAGTCAACGAGTTTCCCCGGGGATTGGGGAGGGCAGTCAACGACATCCGCCAGAATGCGGGCCACGTGCTGTCCCTGAAAGGGCGGTTGTCCGGTCAGAATTTCGTACAGCACTGCACACAGGCCGTAAACATCTGTCCGATAGTCGATCTGGTCGACACGCCCCAATGCCTGCTCGGGCGCCATGAATCCCGGTGTTCCCAGACGCTCTCCCTGAATGGTGTTGCCGGCCTCTGTTCCCACAGACACGTCAACGACCGTGTCTGTCTGTCCATCGAGTTGTTTGGCCAGGCCCCAGTCCAGCAGCACAACTTCACCGAAGTCGCCCACAACGATGTTGTCTGGTTTCAGGTCCCGGTGCAGAATCGAACACGAATGTGCGTAGGCAACCGTGCGGCAGACAGAAAGGAACTGATTCAGCAGTCTGTTCAGGCCCACCACTGCGCTGTCACTGTCCCTTTCGCCGGCCTGCTGATGAAAGGCGGAGATGACCTCCGTTAGAGTCTGGCCCTGCACAAACTTCATTGTGTAAAAGTGGCGGGTCCCGTCGTCGACATAGTCATATACGGGAACAGTTCCCGGGTGGGTCAGCTGCGCCGTGATCTGAGCTTCGCGGGCAAATCGGGAGCGACTCGCCGGCGTCGCCGCCTGCTCAGGAAGCAGTTCCTTTACGGCGATGTCGCGATTGAGCACTTCATCTCGAGCCAGCCACACCCGACCAATCCCGCCTGACGAATGCAGGTGACTGAGCTTGAGTCGACTCTCTCCCAGTGGCCCCAGCACAATTGTCTGCTGCGGACCGCTCGGATTGTCCGGCAGCATGTCGGTCGACCGTTCTGCCGTTTGCTGACCGGACGCGCGGCTACGCAGCAGGGTGCGAATCGCGGCAGCGTCCGCCTCTGACAACCAGCCTTCCGCGATGAGAATGTGATCCAGCGGCGTGTGCTGCTGTCCCATCCAGCGGGAACAGGCGGAGAGAAACTGATCACCACTAATGAGTGATGTCTGCACCGCCAGCATGCCCAGCATGAGATTGTCGTCGCCGCCTGACGCCCGCTGCCGTTGTTCGGCGGAAACTTCATGACTGAGGATGGTGCGGTCGGTGTCGTGATCGGCGGGCGGTTGGCTCATCGTGCGGCTGTTGGCCTCAGAAGGCAGGCGGTGACAGGCGTCAGGCGACGACGCTCTTTGTGGTCACTCAGTGTAACGCGACAGACGGCACGATTCGACGGTCGGAGCCAGCCAGCCGGTGACCGTTCTGCGGATCAGTCCCGCCACGGCGTGGCCGCGGGGTCCGCCGGCGATGATTGGCCGGATAATCTGTCTGACCGACGAAAAGCCAATGGCATGCGCCTGCTGCGGCGACCACGATACACGTTCCACGAACCGACCTTCTTTCTTTCGCCGACTCCTCGCCATGCGCACTTCGGGCCCTGCCGCCGTTCATCTGACCCTGTTGCTGTCGCTGTTGCTCACACCCCTGTACGGTGATGAGCCGCCAGCCTTTGACCTGAACGATGCTTACAGCAAAGTGAAATGGCGGTGCATTGGCCCGTTTCGCGGCGGCCGTTCCGTCTGTGCATCGGGCGTGGTTGGTCAGCCGCAGACGTATTACATGGGGACAACGGGCGGTGGTTTGTGGAAAACCGTCAATGCGGGGCATCACTGGAAGAACGTATCGGACGGATATTTCAGGACGGGTTCTGTGGGCGCCGTGGCTGTCTCAGAGAGTCACCCGAATGTGGTGTATGCAGGCATGGGCGAACACGCACCGCGCGGTGTCATGACGTCGCACGGTGATGGTGTTTATAAGTCGACCGACGCAGGGCGAACGTGGCGGCATCTGGGGCTGGCGGCCACTCAGCATATTGCCCGCATTGTCATTCACCCTGAGAATCCGGACGTCGTCTATGTGGCCGCACAGGGGGCGCTGCACGCACCAAATTCGGAACGCGGCATTTACAAGTCGATCGATGGCGGTCGCACGTGGGAGCAGACGCTGTTCGTCAACCCGCTCACCGGGTGTTCAGAATTGTCCATGGATTTGACCAACCCGGACGTGCTGTATGCCACGATGTGGGAGCATCAGCGCAAGCCCTGGATTGTGATCAGTGGGGGAACTGGCAGTGGCGTCTATAAGTCCACAGACGCCGGCGTGACCTGGCAGAAAATTCACGAAGGTCTGCCGGAAGAAAAGGGCAAGATGGCCATCGCTGTCGCCCGGTCCAATCCTCAAAAAGTGTACGCGCTGGTAGAGAGCGACAGCCGGAAAGAGCAGGGCGGGCTGTTTGTGTCGGATGATGCGGGGAAAAAATGGTCACGTGTGAGCGGCGATCATCGACTCATTCAGCGGGCGTGGTACTACACAGAGGTCTTCGTGGATCCGCAGAATGAAAACGTGGTGTATGTGCTGAGTGCCCCGGCGCTGCGGTCCATCGACGGAGGGAAGACGTGGGAGACGCTGTCCGGCACGCATGGCGATTATCACGACCTGTGGATCAATCCGGCCGATTCCACCAACATGGTGATCGCCAATGACGGCGGGGCGGCCATCAGTTTTGACCGGGCGAAATCGTGGTCCGCTCAGGACAATATGCCCACCGCACAGTTCTATCGGGTCAACGTGGACAATCAGTTTCCCTATCGCATTTATGGTGGTCAGCAGGACAACACGTCGGTTGTGATCAGCAGCATGGAGCTGGGAGGTTCCGGCATCTCCACACGCAGCTGGGAAGCCTCGGCGGGCGGAGAAAGCGCGTTTCTGGCGTTCGACCCGGACGACCCGCGGTACGTCATGGGGGGCAGCTATCTGGGTACGATTGAGCTGCTGGATACTCAGGCGGCCGCCGGTACCAACATCATGTCCTCCCCCATCCAGTACCTGGGCAAAGCGGCGCGTGACATGAAGTATCTGTTCAACTGGAACGCGCCCATCATCTGGTCGCAGCACGAGAAAGACACCTTCTACCATGGCGCACAGTATCTGCTCAGAACGCGAGACCGCGGGCAGTCGTGGGAAGAGATTTCACCCGACCTGACCCGCAATCAGGATCACCGGCAGGGCAAAGGCGGCGGCCCCTATACCGTGGAGGCGGTTGGTGCTGAAAACTACGGGACCCTCAGCTACGTAGCCGAGTCGCCACATGAGCCTGGTGTGATCTGGTCGGGCAGTGACGATGGGCTTGTGCATCTGACCCGTGATGGGGGCAAAACATGGAACGATGTAACGCCGCAGGATCTGGATGAGTGCCTCGTGAATGCCATCGAGGTCTCTCCCCACAATCCCGCGACCGCCTACATTGCGACCACCCGCTATAAGTTTAATGACAAAAAACCGGGCCTGTATAAGACGGTCGATTACGGTCAGTCGTGGACCCGCATATGTCGCGGCATTGCCGATGATGCATTCACTCGTGTCGTGCGTGAAGACCACGAACGCCAGGATCTGCTGGTGGCCGGCACTGAAACGGGCCTTTACCTGTCCATCGATGGGGGGCAGCAGTGGCAGCCCTTTCAGCTGAACCTGCCCGTCACGCCGATTCTCGACGTGGCCATCCGACATGATGACATCATCGTGGCGACCTCCGGGCGTTCCTTCTGGATTCTCGACGATCTTGGCCTGATTCGACAGATCGAAGACACCGACCGGACGTTTCATCTGTTTGCTCCGGAATCCGCCAGGCTGTCCAGTCACGGGAGCGAACTGAACAGTACCAGCGAAGAATTTACCGGCGCGGCAGCGCAGCAGGGTGTGAATCCGGCCAACGGTCTGGTGATCTACTACAACCTGCCCGAACTGGATAAAGCCCAGCACGTCGAACTGCACATCACTGATGCCGCCGGTAACACGGTCAATCGCTTCCATTCAAAAAAGAATGAGGACTTTCAGAAGTACGCGGGCGGGCCGTCCGCTCCGCCCGTTCTGTCCAAAGACGAGGGACTGAATCGTTTCGTCTGGAACATGCGACACGCGGGCATGCCCGGCATTCCCCAGGCTTATATCGAGGCCAGCTATCGCGGCCACAAGGCCATTCCAGGTCAGTACCAGCTGACGCTCAAACTGGCCGACCGCACCAGTGAGGCGACGGCAGAAATTCTGTCCAATCCCCTGTATCCGACCACAGACAAAGACTATGCCGAATATCACGCCGCGATGAGTGACATGGAGGCGACACTCACCACGATGCACGAGATGACAAATCACCTGTACGGCATTCGCACGCAGCTGGAAGAACTGCAAAAGACGCTTCCCCAGGATGATGCGTACAAGGGACTGCGTGAAGCCGGCGAGTCACTGGTCAAACGTCTCAGGTTGTGGGACGAGGAAATGGTGCAGCGAAAATCCAAAGCGTATGACGACGTGGAAAACTACCCCAACAAATTCACGGCCGACTATCTGTTCCTGATCAATCAGACGGAGAGTGCGATCCCGCGGGTGACGCAGTCCAGCCGGCAGCGGCGGATTGAACTGGACAAGCGGTGGAACGCCCTGCAGCGAGATGCCCGCCAACTGCTGGACAGGGACCTGCCGGCGTTTAACAACCAGCTGTGGAAAAAGAAGATCGGTGCGATCTGGCTGACAAAGCCGCGGTAGCCGGTGATGCGGCCCACGCGACCGTGACAACACCAATGGCGCGGTCCATTGATGTGACCGTTCCACTTGATATTGTATCTGGGTGTGTTACAAATAAGCAATGAACAGTGATCTGGCCGTTGGGCTGCACATCGTGGGGTTCCTGACTGCTCGTGATGGGGAGCCACTGACCTCAAACCTGCTGGCAGAGACTTACGGCACCAGTCCGGTGGTGATTCGGCGTGTCCTGTCACGGTTAAATCAGGCGGGGCTGGTGGAAACGAAACGCGGAGCCGGTGGCGGCAGTGTGCTGGCGCGCGCGGCCTCGCAAATCAATTTGCGACAGGTCTACGAGGCTGTCGCCAGAAATCCGGAGCTGCTGCGACGGCACCCGGGCCAGACGAGTGGCGTGGCGGATGTGCTGTCTGACTATATCAACGAACTGTGTGGCGAGGCTGAGGAAGCGCTGCTGCGACGACTGGAAAAAGTGAGCGTCAAACAGATGGACGCCGTCGTGAAGCCGCGGATTTGCGAACTCCTCAGGCGAAGAAACTAGTTTCTCTTTTTTTGCCCTTTAATGTAACAGTGTGGGTTACGAAATGGATTCCACAACAATGTCTGCAAAGGATTCTCGCGCGAACAGCCCGCGCTCTGCTGCGCCCGTGCTGCTGAAAATTACGGCGATCCTGTGGGTGATCTGGGGACTGGTTCACGTGCTGGCTGGTGTCATGACGATCGCCCGAAATACGCCGCAGGCCGTCGCCGGAATCGCGGATGCTGTGGATCCAGACACGCTGCAAATGGACTACCCCCCGGCGGCCGGGGCTGTCATCAATCAGCATGGTTTTAACCTGCTGTGGATAGGCGCTGTAACCACGATATGTGCGGCTTTTGTCTGGCGGCAGTCCCACGCGGCAGTCTGGCTGGCCGCCCTGATCACCGGTCTGGCAGACGTGGGCTATTTTCTGTTCATGGACCTGGGCGGACACGTCCACTTTGTGCCTGGCACACTGATGACGCTGATCTGCGCGGCCGCCATTCTCCTGAGCGGATTCTGGCTCTGGCAACAGCGAGCCGGTCGCACCCGGTAAACAGATTTTCGCGTGACTGCTCATGGGGTCTGCAGTGACAGTCAGCGGCGGAGGGTTCAATCTCGATACCCGGGCGCCTAAGATCAGGATCTCCTTTGTTACGAAAGAACGACTGATGCTCCGCGCCCACCTGCCGTCTCGCCCGTTGTATTGCCTGATCCTTGTCTTGCTGTCGGCCGGTCCTCTGTCGGCCGCTGGCAGACAATCGTCCGATCGGCCACTGAATTATGTTGTCCTGCTGGTGGATGATCTGGGTTACATGGACATTGGTGCCAACAACCCCGACTGCTTTTACGAAACGCCGAATATCGACCGGCTGGCAGCGTCCGGCATGCGGTTCACCAACGGCTACGCGGCCAACCCGGTCTGTTCGCCCACGCGGTACAGTCTGATGACGGGCCGCTATCCATCGCGGGTGGATGCGACCAACTTCTTTTCCGGCGCACGATCAGGTCGTTTCAAACCGGCTCCCCTCAACAACCGCATGCCGCTTGAGGAAGTCACGGTGGCCGAGCTGCTCAAAGACAAAGGTTACACCACATACTTTGCCGGCAAGTGGCACCTGGGCCCGGAGGAGGCCTGGTATCCGCAGGCGCAGGGCTTTGATATCAACGTGGGCGGCTACCATCGCGGCGGCCCCTACACCGGAAAAAAGTACTTCGCGCCGTTCGAGAATCCACAGATGAAGGTCGAAAGCCCGGCGGGCGATCATCTGCCCGCGCGGCTGTCGCGGGACACGGCCGCATTTATCAAAGATCACAAAGACGAGCCGTTCCTGGCATACCTTTCCTTCTACTCCGTTCACACGCCCCTGATGGGGCGGCCGGACCTGGTGGAAAAATACAAACAGCGGGCCGCGAAAATTGAAGGTGAGGAGTTTGGTCCGGAAGAACAGATCTTTGGCAACAAACCCCGCCGCGTTCGCCTGCTGCAAAAGCATGCGGTTTACGCC
This sequence comes from Planctomycetaceae bacterium, assembly GCA_024742875.1. Lineage (GTDB taxonomy): Bacteria > Planctomycetota > Planctomycetia > Planctomycetales > Planctomycetaceae > Fuerstiella. The sequence goes on from JANSXP010000001.1 coordinate 480,288, forward strand.
GCTATGGTGGAAGCCATGGACGAAGCGGTGGGCCGCGTGCTGCAGGCGGTGGAAGATGCGGGTGTCGCTGATCACACGGTAGTCGTTTTTACCTCGGACAACGGAGGCCTGTCGACATCCGAAGGGTCGCCGACCAGCAATCTGCCACTTCGAGGCGGCAAAGGCTGGCTGTACGAAGGTGGCATTCGTGAACCCTGGATCATTCGTTATCCGGGCGTGACGAAACCTGGCAGTGTGAGCGACGAAACCATCTGCTCCATTGACCTGCTTCCCACCATCGCCGCGTCGGCCAAAGTGTCGCTGCCTGCGAATGTGGATGGCATCGATCTGCGTGAGGCGCTGGAAGGAGGACCGCTGGATCGAGACACCCTGTTCTGGCATTACCCGCACTACAGCAACCAGGGCGGTATTCCGGGCGCAGCCGTGCGTGTCGGCGATTACAAGCTGATTGAACGCTTCGAAGACGGCCGCGTGCAGCTTTACAATCTGGCCGAGGACATTGGTGAAACCAAAGATCTGGCCAGCGAAATGCCGGAACGCGTGGACGCTATGCGGCAGTCGCTCCATGACTGGTACCGGGTGGTGGACGCGAAATTCCTGCAGGAAAAGGACGGCCGGCAGCCATGGCGGCCTGAGCAGTAATCCGATTTGCCAGACGTCTTGTGTCCTGTCCTGATGCAGGCCAGGCCCGTCGCGGAACAATTTCCACAGAGTTTGCCATTTTCTGAACATTGCTGTCTGCTGCTCAGAGCGTTTGGGAATTAACCCCTGGGCGCAGTCGGACATGGCACTGCGTCGCCGCGTTGTTGCGGTTTTTGTGGTCATGGCAGCAGAGTGTGCGACATGGAAATGGGTTGGGGGGCCTGGCGTGGCAGGGCGGCCGGGGGCCGAACGATAACAGCCGTCCTGATGGCTGTGAGTGTCGCTGTTTGCCGTGTGGCGCAGGCCGACGGAGCGGCCGGTGGACCGGTGGCCAGTGACGTCTCTGCCGACCAGCTGCCGGCGCAGGTGAAGCAGATTTTTCGAACACGGTGCTATGAGTGTCACGGTACTGCGCACGCGGAAGCGGGCGTGAATGTGCTGGACCCGAGCACTTATGTGGCGTCCGATGGTTACGTGGTGGCGGGCGACGTCGATGCGTCTTATCTGTTTGATACGCTGACCACTGACGACGAACACGCGCGAATGCCCCGCAGTCCGCTGCCCCCGCTGCCGTCTGACGATATCGAGACCATTCGCCGGTGGATCGCGGCCGGCGCAGCCGAGTTTCCCCAGGACATCGTGACCGAGCCGCAGCCGGATGCGACAGTCATCGGGCACGAGTATGTGCTGCAGAAAATTGTCGAGTTTGTCCGTGGGCTGCCCCGCGAACAGCGGCGATTCTACCGCTTCTTCAGCAGCAACCATCTGCTCACAGCCGGCGCCACCCGGCAGGACCTGATGCTGCAGCGGCAGGCGCTGGCCAAGGCCGTCAATCATTTGTCCTGGTCTGCCGACATTGTGGTGCCTGTGGCTATCGACGAGCCGCTGGGCAGTGTATTTGCCATTGATGTGCGCCGCCTGGGCTGGCTGGCCACTCCGTGGCGTGTGGTCCACGACGGGCAGCCTGACCGGCCCGCTTCCTTCACGCTGTTTGATCAGCTGCTGATCGAGTACCCGTACGGTTTGATTCTGCGAGATTCCGATGCGTGGCAGGAACTGGAGGAGATCTACCTGCGGCCCGCTCAGCTGGCTCGGCCGATTCCCTTTCTGCGTGTGGACTGGCTGGTCAGCACGGCCACTCGCTTTCCGTTGTACGAGGATATGCTGCAGCTGCCGGAAAGCCTGCCCGAACTGGAACGCGAACTGGGCGTGCATTTCGCCACGAATGCTGAAGCGGAGCTGGTTCATCGCGCGGGCGTGACGGTGTCGGGTGTGTCGCAGAACAACCGTGTCGTCGAGCGGCATCCGGCTCGGTTTGGGGCCTATTGGAAGAGCTTTGACTTTGAAACCAGTCGCGGTCGGCAGAACATGTTTGTTGACCCGGTCAATTTTCATTTTGCCGGCGGCGAGATGATCTGGAATCTGCCCAACGGTCTGCAGGGTTATCTCATTACCGACGCGCAGGGGCGACGCATTAACGAGGCTCCCACATCCATTGTGACGGACAAGTTTGCCAGTGATAAAGTGGTCCGCAACGGGCTGGCCTGCATGCGATGTCACGATCGGGGCATGAAGCGATTCGTGGACAACATTCGCCCCGCGTTTGAAGGTTTGCCGGACGCCTCACGCGCCGATCAGCGGGCCGTGCTGTCACTGTATGTTGCGCGTTCCCAAATGGATGACCACCTGCGCAAAGACGAAGACCGCTTTCTCAATGCGCTGCGGACCGCGCTGGGGCAGCCACAAGGACAGGAACCTCTGATTCCTGTCTCGCGGCGATTTCTGGATGCGCCCATCACTTTGTCGCAGGCGGCTGGTGAGCTGGGACTGAGCGACAGGGGTGTCCTTGCAGACGTGTTCCGTCTTCCGGAATTCACGCAGCTGGGTTTGGCCGGTCTGACGACCGGCGGCGTGGTCCGCCGGGACACCTGGGAGGATTACTTTGACCGCGTGGTTCGCAGGCTGGGGCTGGGGCAGCCCCTTGTCCCTATCGACGGCCTGATTCGCTCGGATCACCTGGGAGAGTCGCCGTCCGGGCTGACACTCAAAACCAACCGCAGCGACAACACGTTTGCTCCCGGTGATGAGATGGTAGTCACTGTGGCCAACACGTCACACCACGACTGGTTTGTTGAGCTGGTGGGGACGGATGTGCGGGGGGCCAAAACGGTGCTGACTCCCGTGGTCCGCGTGGGCGCCGGCCAGAGCTACCGCTTCCCGGAACAGGCCTCCCTGCGCATCCAGCCGCAACTGGGCACCGAATTTCTCACCATATTTGCTGACAGGACGGCTTTCTCGCCCGGAACCCTGCTGCGGGGCCACCGTGTGGCAGACCGATTTGTGCACGGTTATGCGTCTTCGAAGGACAACTCCCCTAACAGGATCACGTCAGCGACCGCCGGAAAGCTGCCCACTCGGAAGACCACGATCGCCATTCAGACCCGCTGATTGGTCGCCATCGTCGCATTTCTCAGGGATTGCTGTCGGAGCACGCCGTGCGACGGCCATTCACCCGTATCCCCCTCCCAATGGCGAAGCTATGACACAGAAACTCGGTCCTGTTTTGTTCGTGATCGCCGTGGCGGCCGCCAGCGCGTGGCCCTCCGCCGCAACGGCGCAGAGTCTGCATGCTCAGCTGCAGCAGCAGATCCCGCAGATCATCGAATTTCTGCATGATAAGGGGCATCGCACGGTGGGCGTGCTGAAGTTTCGAGTCAAAAAACATGGCGATCCGGCGACGGACAGCGCGGGGCCGCTGAATTCTCTGATGGCGGACCGGCTGGAGGTGGGTCTGATCCTGGCCAATTCGTTCCAACCCTCGCAGCAATTGCGGATCATTCGGGATGCGTCCGCACAGGCGGCGCAGCGAGCGGGGGTCAGTCACCTGCAGGACGCGGGGCGAACGGCCCTGTTTGCACGGCCGTACCGATTGGCCTGGGGCCAGGAAAGTCTGCCGGCCGACGTTTTCCTGACCGGTGTCGTGCAGGTCCACGAAGACAACGCGCGATGCACGGTGGGCGTGCTGGCCTTTGATCGATCCGGCGGACCGCTGCAGCGCTGCTGCGAGGTGTTTGATGCGGATCTGGATCCGGCGCTGCTGGGAGAACTGGGAGAGAGCTTCGTGCTGCGAGGCGCCTTTGACAGTGGGGCCACCCGCCTGGCGGACAGAGCCGCCGCAAAAGAAGTGACAAAGAAGATTGTGCAGCAGACACATGCGGTCAAAACGCAGCTGGTCGAATTTCCTCTGCTGGCCGAAGACGCTCCGGTGAAGCTGGAAATCCGTTATGACGGTCAGCCGGTTGCCCTGCGGGTGCGGGACGGCAAGGCGTTCGTCCGCGAACCGACGGCCGGGCAGACGGTGGAGCTGGCCATTGTTCGCGGAGCCGCCGCGCAGGGGGTGCTGGGTGTGGTTGTTCGCGTGAATGGCGAAAACACGCTGGGGCGGCAGACGCTGAGTGATCTGGAATGCCGCAAATGGCTGTTGACCCCCGATCATCACAGAACCGTGATTCGCGGTTATCAGATCAGTGGCGATACGATCGAGGCGTTTCGCGTTCTGTCAGACAGTGAGTCACAGCAGAGAGCCATCAACTACGGGCGGTATGTGGGCCAGATTCAGCTAACCGTCTTTCCTCAGCTTGAGGAACGCGCACTTCACGTGCCCGAATTGAATGACACGGAAGAAGACCTGGCTGCGATGTTGCGGGGGGTGCAGCCCGCTCAGCCCCCTGGCAATCTGAGCGCTCTGAAAGGCTTGATTCGCAACCCGACCGTGAAGACGCGGGGCGGGTTGATTGTGCCAGGCGCTCAGCGCGGGGGGAAAATTCGCAGTGTGTCGTTTGAGCCGGCGCAGACTCCCATCATGTCGGCCACCGTGACGTACTACACGCCCTGACGGATTTCCTGATGCGAACCTGCTCCCTGTCTGCCGGATTTTGCTTCCTCACGCTTTTGCTGGTGCGGCCGCCGGTCGTGGCCGAAGAGCCGTTTCCGGTTCGCGTGCTTCGCAACGGGGCCCGAATCAAAGATCAGGACCGCGTGCTGGGGCGGGCCGGGCAGGACATGCTGCTGTGGGTGACGCGTCAAAGTCCCGATCAGCAGTGGGCCTACGTGAAAGTGCCGGCGACCGACCGAACCGGCTGGATCAGCGTCGCGGATGTGGAGAATATTCGTATCCCGGCCGGACAGCGTCAGACCTGGGAAGATGCTCATGGCTATCTGCCTCAGTGGCAGGAACTGGTTGACGCGCAGCTGTACTCTGAGGCGGCCGAACTGGCCGAACAGTCTGCCTCGCAAATGCAGGCGGCGCTGCAGGAATCGATCGGGGCCGTCTATCCGGGCTATCCTCCGGCAGCGACGGCTCTGAATCAGGCCGGCGTGGCCCGACTCCGCGCAGACCAGGTGGCTGCGGCAGTCGAACTGCTGCAGCGTGCGTGTCAGATTGCCGAGGCGTCGCTGGGCACACGTCATCCGGACACCTGCCTGTATGCGGCCAATCTGGGCGATGCGCTGGCGCGATCGGGGCAGTTTGCGAAAGCCATTCTCAAGTTCGATGCGGTACTGCCTGTGCTGGAACAGCAGGCAGATCAGCGCGTCTCTCTGGCCGGTTATCTGGTTCGCTATGGCACGGCGCTGGCCGAGCAGCAGCGAATCTTTGACGCCCGCATCGCTTTTGGAAAAGCGCGCCGCGCGGTGACGGCACGCCATGGGGAACGCTCGCGGGAAGTGGCCCACGTCCAGACGCAGTTTGCTCGTGCGATGGACCGGGCGGGGCAGCACCAGACGGCTGTGGCCCAGCTGCAGGCGGCATTGGTGATTTACCGGGAGATTGTGGACGCTGAAGATCCTTTGATGATCGATACACTCAACCGACTGTCGGCGTCTGCTGCACGGGCGGGTGATTTTGACTCGGCACAAAAGTGGGCACAGGAAGCGGTCACCATTCAGCGCAGGATGGTGGATGCCGCCGCATTCCCGCTGGCCTCATCGCTGAACAACCTGGGACTCGCGCTCACATCCACGGATCCGTCGCGGGCTCGTGGTGTACTGGAAGAGAGTCTGCCGCTGATGGAGTCAGCGGCCGGCGCCGATTCTTTTGCCGCGTCTTTTGTGCTGAAGAATCTGGGGCGTCTGCAGTTGGAGCAAACACAATACGACCAGGCGCAGCGGACGTTTCAGCGGGTGCTGCAGATCCGTGAACGCACGAAAGGTGCCGCAGACATAAGTCTGTGCGAAGTGCGTCGTCTGCTGGCGGACGTGGACATAGCGCGGGAAGATTTTGATTCGGCCCGGCGCCATCTCCACGAGGGTGTGCGCATTCAGGCGGCCGTTGCGGGAGTGGACCATCCCAGCACACGCGGAGATGTACGGGCACTGCGGCAGTTGATTGACAGAACGGATGGTGTCCACGCAGAGCTGGACGCTCTGCTGGCAGACTCCCGTCGTCGCATGCGACTGCAAATACGTCAGGACTTTCCGCGAACGGATTATCGACTGGATCGCATTGCGGCCGAATACCGCCTGCAGCGCATCCTCGCCGGACGTCAGAAGTTGGAGCCGGAAACGCAGTTTTTTGCGCTGGAGATCACAGCTGCGGCCGCCAGTATTCGTACGGGCGAGCCGGTTCCCAAATCACTGCCAGCGGGAACGGTGGTTTATGCCTTTCGTGCACAGGGCGATCAGGCCTTAATCAAGCTGCCCGGAGAAGATACGCTCGGCTGGGTGGGGCAGGGCAGTGTCACCGAAATTCAGTATTCCCCGCCGCTGCTGGAGAAGCTGGCCGACGCCGATGCGCGTCTGGATCTGGGGCTGGAGCAGCACCTGGAAGGCAACAATCAGCAGGCGCTGCAGAATATTCGCGCCGCGCTGCAGGTTTTTGACACGGAACTGGGCGAAGACAGTGCGCCCGCGGCTGCCGCGCGATTCACTCTGGGTGGCGTCCTGGCGGGCGCCGGTGATGTTCGTCTGGCAGTGGAGGAATGTCGGAAGGCGGAAGCTGCGCTGGCGGATCTGCTGGGAGAATCGCATTTCGAGACGGCAAAAGCCCGCAACAACCTGGCCGACGCTTTGCTGTCTTCGGGAAAGCCGGCAGAAGCTCTGCGTCCGGCCGCTCAGGCGCTGCAGACCGCGAGCGGCTTTGGCGATCGGCAGCGAGAATTTCAGGCCAAAGTGGCGGGCAACGTGGGGCTGGCACTGCTGGCGCTGACGCACTATGAGGCGGCTCGTGAGTATTTTGACTATGCACTGAAGCTGAGTCTGACGGCCAGCGGCGAAGACCATTTTGGCACGGCCCGCTGCTATCTGCATCTGGGACGACTGCACACTCAGCTGAAAGAATTCGCCGAGGCAGAATCCAGTTTTCAAAAAGCGTATCGCATCGCCGAGCGGGTGGCCGGTCCGGCCAGTGCAGACACCACTCGTGCCATGGTGCGGTATGGCCGCTCCCTGATTGCCAGCCAGAAGATCGCCGAAGGCCGCCGGCTGATTGACGAAGCGGCCCGCATCAATCTGCGGGAGCGTGGTCCGATGGACGTGTCCACCATTCGGTCAGATGCAGCGGTTGCCTCTGTGGCTCTGAGCGTGGCAGATGGGCGGGCCGCCCGAACGATGCTGGAGTCTGTGGTGCAGCGGGCGACGCGTCGGCTGGGAGACGCACATCCGGAAGTACTGCAGTATCAGATGCTGCTGGCTGATGCTCTGTATCTGGATGGTCAGGCGGAGCGCGCTTTGACGCGCGCTCAGGACGTGTCCGATCGGCTGCGGACCTCATTTGACGAGACGACACGCGAAACGATTGACGCCTTCCGGGCGGTCGGTGTGTACAGCGCTGCCCTCGGGCGGCTGGATGTGGCCCGAATGAACTATGAGCGGGCACTGCGACTGGCGCAGCAGGTTCTCGGGCCGGATCACCCCGACACCAGTGCGTGTCTGCTGAATATCGGTGAGGTGGCCCTGATGGCCAAAGACTATGTGGCCGCCCGTCCCCGCATCGAAGCGGCGATTGACGGACTGCAGCAGGAACGCATGGCCACCGGCACGGCCGCCTGTCTGGCACGTACGATGCTGGGATACATCGATGTCAGCCAGGGGGATACGCGGGCCGCGGTCGACGCTTTCCAGCTGGCGGCTCGTGACACATTCTCTCTGATGTCGACCGTGCTGCCGGCTTTGTCAGAGAAGGAGCAGCTGCTGTTTCTCCAGGAAGATCTGCGGGAAATGCAGGACGCCTGGATGTCGCTGCCCGTGGTGCAGCAAAGTTCCCGCGCGGCGGCCGCCGCTGCTGTCTGGCACCTCAACATGAAGGCCAGTTCCCATGAACTTCTGGCCACGCAGACTCGCCTAGCCCGTGACAGCAGTGATGTGGAAAATCGGGAGGCCTTCGAAGCTCTGATTGCCGTCCGGGAAAAACTGGCGCGGCTGAGTCTGCGGACCGTTCCGCCTGATGCGCGAGTGGCGCACCGGGAAGCCATCGCGCGGCTGACGGGCGAAGAAGAGCGGCTGTCGCGTGAACTTGGCGATGCCGCCAGCAGGCTGAGCGAAGCACGCCAGTGGATTGTGGCGGACACCATTCGCGCGGCCCTCAGCGAGAACTCGGTACTGGTTAACTTTGCCCGCATCCGTAATGCGAACTTCGCGTATTCCAGTGAAACGACAAAGTGGAAGGGCGAACGATATGTGGCATTCGTGATCCCGCCTCCGGGAGGCGAGATTGTGGCGATCGACCTGGGGCTGGCCGAGCCGATCGATCGTCACATCGCGGCCGCCCGGACGGCCGTGCATTCTCCGGAAACCCTTGCCGCACTGCGGACGGATGGTGAGCAAAAGGCGGCCGGCACAGCGAATGTCGCCCTGCAGTCACTGTCGGCCCAGGTGCTGGCCCCTCTGCTGCCACACGTACGCGATTTCCGCCAGCTGGTCCTTAGTCCGGACGGTCAGTTGTGGACGATTCCCTGGGCCGCTCTGCCACTGCCCGACGGCCGACACGCCATTGAGCAGTATCAGATCCGGCTGGCTGTCAGTGGTCGCGAACTGTTGACAGAGGTTCACTCGCCCTCAGTGGAAACACAACCGTCGGCTCCGCTGATTGTGGCGGATCCTGGGTTCGACCGCAGTCCGGGTGTGTCTGTGGCCCTGAATGAAGGACCCACTTTGCGGACACGCACAGCGGTGACTCGTTTTGGCGAGCAGTTTCGCCAGGTGAAGCGTCTGCCGGGGACGGCCACTGAGGCGGCCGCGATTCGAGATTCGGTGGCCAGGTTTGCCGGCGCAGCGCCCAGCATGTTTTTGCAGAATGCGGCCACAGAAACGGCTGTGAAGTCCGCCCGCAGTCCACAAACTCTGGTGCTGAGTACGCATGGGTTCTTTTTTGAGGCGCCGCGGCGCTACCAGGCCAATGCCAGGGGGCAGACCGCGGTGGTGCCGCAAAATCCGCTGTTGCGATGTGGTTTGCTGCTGGCCGGATGCCACTATGCGGACCAGGCGTCCGACGGTGAAGACGATGGCATTCTCACCGGGATGGAAATCATTGGCACAGACCTGCGGCAAACTGAGCTGGTCGTGCTGAGTGCATGCGAAACGGGTCTGGGAGATGTTCGCAGCGGTGAAGGTGTTGCCGGACTGCGACAGGCGTTTCAGCTGGCCGGCGCGCAGTCGGTGGTGGCATCGCTCTGGCAGGTGGAGGACCGCGCGACAGCGCGTCTGATGAACGATTTTTTCCAGAATCTTGCGGCTGGGATGACCAAGTCCGAAGCGCTGCGGCAGGCACAGCTGCAGCGCATTCGCTCGCGGCGTGAGCGTAACGGCGCCGCGCACCCATTTTTCTGGGCGGCCTTTACTTTGAGTGGGCGAGATTGATGGCCAGTGCTCAGAACGAAACGAAGCAGGGCCGTTCAGGGTCCTTAGTGGAGAGGACGATGAAATCCCACCTCGCTGTTCTGGCCGTACTCCTGCTGCTGCTCGTCGGTGCGGACGGCCGATGTGAGGCGCAGCTGTTTAAGAAGGCGGCCGAACGGCGGGCCAGCCGTCAGGGGGGAGCTGCGTCCGGACAATATCAGCCCCCCAAAAAAGGACTGTTTGGCAAGTCCAAAGAACCGAAGACAGGGGGACTGCTCAATCGCGGCGGCGGGAGCACTCAGCGGCCAGCGGCCGGCAGCGGACAGAATCAGAAGACGGGTTTGTTTGGTAAGCCGAAGGAGCCCAAAACGGGCGGTCTGTTCAATAAGAACAAGGTGGACGCAAGCGGGCGACCCATTGAAAAGCCCGGCTTGTTTGGCAAAAAAAGGCAGGCAAACGACGCCCGCTACGCGAATCAGTACACGCAGCAGCAACGCAACATGCAGGCGTCTGCCAATTACGTGCAGCGATCTCAAAGAGCGGCGTCCAGCGAGCCACTGTTCCGACCGTCTCATTCCGCTGAGGCGGCCGCGCGTTCGGATAAGTCGGTGGCCGACGCCTCACCGCGGACGGACGGCCGCAGTGACGTGAGTCTGCTGGCATCGCAGAAGCCGGACCTGCCCTCATTGAAGCAGGCGGCTGAGACGGCAAATGGTGTCAGCCGCCAGACCGTCGCCGGGTCCCGTCCCAAAGTTCCCCGTCGGACTCAGTCGATCCCTCGTGCGGCCCCGCCAAAAAAACTGCACAACACATCACAGGAACTGCCTGTGGCCAGGCCCACGGGGACAATTACAGTGCCTGCCGAAGTCCGTGTATCTGCGGACATCCTCGCTTAGCTGTCTGCTTCCATGGGGCGGGCTGGTCGGACGACGTGTGCCTGGGTGCGCCCACGTGCGAGGGACGGGGATCTGTTCGCACGGCTGCCAGCTGCCCGCCACGGTGTCCGACTTTTACTGTACGGACGGTTGGGGTATTCTCGCGATGTGGCGATGACCGTAGTCGACTGAGCTTCCCAGCAGACGCGGTCGACGGACGTCTTGCTCCACTCCATAAATACCCGATTGCTCTGAGCACACGTAAAGACGGGCGACCCGTTTGCAACACCCCACCATCATTGCTCTGGGCGAAGTCCTCTGGGACTTGTTTCCTGACGCACCACAGTTTGGAGGTGCGCCCGCCAACTTCGCCTGTCATGCGGCTCGGCACAGCGGTCAGGGGGCGGAACATCAGCCTGCCAGCGTGGTGATGGCCAGTGCCGTGGGAAATGATGAACGGGGTCGGCGGGCACTGCGCGTGCTGGCCGACAACAACGTCGATGTGACGTGCGTGGAGACCATCGACGGGCGTCCGACCGGAACAGTGGGCGTGGATCTGGACGATCAGGGTCGGCCACGATTCACCATTCACGACCATGTCGCCTGGGACCATCTCACCTGGGACGATGCACTGGCCACCCGGCTGTCGGTGGCTGACGCGGTGTATTTTGGGACACTGGCGCAGCGCGGCGAGCCGTCACGGTCGGTGATTCGGCGAGCGCTGTCCGTGGCAGAACACGCAATTCGCCTGCTGGACGTCAATCTGCGCTCTCCCTTTTACGATGCGGCCCTCATTCGCGAGTCCGTTCAGTTGTGCACGGTCCTGAAACTCAGCGATGAGGAACTTCCTGAAGTCGGGCGTGCCTGCGGTGTGCCGCTCGCCTCACCCAGCCAGATGCTCGCGCAGTTGAGGCAGCAGTATGATCTGGATCTTGTGGTGATGACACGTGGCGCCGACGGTGCCATCGCTGTGTCAGCCGACCACGTGGTGGAACAGCCGGGAAGCCCCGTTAACGTGGTTGACACCGTGGGGGCCGGAGACGCATTCACGGCGGCTCTGCTCTGCGGAGAGCTGCAACAGTCCCCCCGAGCCGACACACTGCGTCGCGCGTGTGCTGTCGCGGCTCAGGTCTGCACTCATGCGGGGGCAGTCCCCGGTTGATCGGCCGTCAGAACGCATCGGAACGCGTGTTTAGTGCCCGTTCCGACCATGCAGATGGCCGTTTCAACCAGCCGGCAGAAACCACATTCGTCCAACAACAGGACCAATTGGGGCGTATTGCGAGATAGAATCGCCGTGTGGCGAGGTTGCGGCTGTGAATCCTTCTGTCGTCGGATTAGGCTGACGGCGCAGGAAATTCGCTCATTTATGCTTCAGAATCTGCACATCCTGACTCCCGGTCTGCTCGGTCGCTTTGCGGCGATCCTGAGTCTGGCCGTGTTTTTGCTGGGCAAGACGGTGCATTTGCACCAGGAATGCGGGCCTGACTGTGGGGCCGACTGCCGGACAGACGCGATCTGCTGTTCGTGTCACTGTGAACAACATCACAGTAAATCGGACAGCGAAGATACATCCGCCCGAGAAGATGGATCCACCCGCGAACCGGACTCCGATCCCCTGCTGCCCTCCCATGACTGCCGCCAGTGTGTGGTTTGCTGTCTGCTGGCCCAAGTCCCTGATTGCGTGGAGTTTGTGACGTTCGAGGCGTCCGCTGTGCTGTGTCATCTTGAGACACGCGTGTCTGAATGCACCTCAAAACAATCGGCCCAGTGCTCGTGCTCCCGAGGGCCGCCGGCAGTAGCTGCTGCTGTGCCGCACGACGCCAACGGCTTCGTGTGGGTGTGATTCACACTGGCTGACGCTGTTGATGGGGCGTGTTCGACCCCGCGGGCGTTGCAATGACGAGGCTGCCATGTCGACTGACCACAACGAGTCAGTGGGACGCAAGAGTATCGCTTTACTGGAAAAAGCGGATTCCGCTCTGACGACAGACTTCTGTCCCTGGGCGAACAAATACGTCTACTGGCTCAAAAATCCTGTTGCTGTGCTGGCGCTGGCTGTAGGGGGATCTGCGCTGTGCGGTCTCTTCCTGAACCCGCTCGTGTTCATCCTGACCGGGCTGCTGGTGCTCATTACCGTGATTGGCGTCGCGCTGCCGTGGGTGGCCGTGCGGGGCATTCGCTGCAATGTCATGTTCGACATTCCCCGAACGCGAGTCGGTCAGCCGGTGATTGTGCGACTGGCCATTCAGAATCGCTGGCCCCTGCCGGTTTGGGGGCTGTCGCTGATTCGAGGCTTCGCCAACGACGCCTCACTGGAAGGCGACGAGGGGGTTGCGCTCGCGCGAGTGCCAGGCTGGTCAACGGTGGAGTATTCATGGTCCTTCGTGCCCCGGCGTCGTGGCTTGTACCCCAATGAAACGGCGATGGTGGAAACCGGGTTTCCCTTCGGCCTGCATCGCGCTCAGAAACAAGCGGTCGTGGATGGACGAATTATCGTCTGGCCGGCCACCGTGGCGCTAAAGGGGGTGCCGGATGCCAGTGACGTGCAGCCGTCCGAAGATGAGTTTTCCGAACGTCGTGCGGGAGACTTTGGCGATATGATGGGCACCCGTCCGTTTCGCGCGGGGGACTCGCTTCGTCGTGTCCATTGGGCACAGACCGCCCGGCAGCAGTCACTGATCGTGACGGAGCGTCAGGCTCCGGCGATGACGTCCATTCGCGTGGTGCTCGACGTGATGGCTGATCATTACCACGACGAACGGACATTTGAAGCCTGTGTGAGAGTCGCCGCCAGTCTGTGCGAGTCCCTGCATCAGCAGCAGGCCCGTGTGGAACTGCAGGCGGGACCGAAGTTGATTGCTGCCGGCAACTCCACCAGCAGTTTTGGGCGTGTCATGGACGAACTGGCAACGGTCCTGCCGCAGGACGACCTCACGGATGCCGGAGCCGGTCGGGGGTTTGAGATTCGCGTCACCACACCGCATGGTGTCACGTCCGGTCATCCGCATCAGATTGTGGTTGGTGGCGAGGATCCGGCAGCGTGGGTGGCTCTTCGCGTGGATGATGCGGGCGTTCAGCTGGCTGATCGCTGGAGAAAGGTGTGTCATGGCGCCTGACGTCGTATCTCGTACGCTGGCTGGTCCGCGCAGCTTGCAGCGTCAAAACTCGGCATCCGCTGACGACAAGCCGCTGATTACCAGTCTGCGGCTGCACATCATTTGCCTGGTGCTGTCGCTGCTGGCTGCCTTCATTTTTACGCTGACCGAACACGACGATCATGAGCACACCCTCTGGTGTGTGTTTGAGATCGTGATGCAGACTCTGCTGGCCAGTCTGGCGACCATCTATTTTCGTGTACGAATTTCGCTGCTGAATGAAACGGGCGTGGTGACTCCAGTCCTGGTCATGGTGGCCAGTCTGAGCCTGATCTGTGAGCCCATTCAGCGGTTGTTGTTTGGCACCGGCCATGCCTTCGAAATGCTCATCATGCACAGTCAGTGCAATCTGATGCTGGCACTGGCCGTGTGCGGATTTCGCATGGCGTTTCAGCGTCTGGCTGTGATGATTGCCGTGTTCACCACCATCTTTTGCTGCACAATTTCCGATGCCTCCGGTTTGATGCCGCTGACACTCCTGTTTGTAGCGACCGCCGTGACGTGGCTGGTCGCTGCGTGGTGGGAGACTGTTGACCGTCGGATCGTCTCGTCGGAGACGGGAAAAATTCCGAAAACCTGGCTGGCAACAGCCGCCGCGCTACCGCTGCTGGCCCTGCTGGCGGCCAGCGGTTTCGGATCGAACAAAGTCACCACAGCTTTGAAGGGCTTCATGCCCAGTTCCGGCGGAACGGGGGAGAATGATCCGTTCTCTCGTGGCGGTGTGAACGATGGTGATGCGCTGATTGCCGGCAACGAAAATATCAAAAGCTTTGGACCGCTCGATGACGCACCGTTTGTGGAGAGTGAACAGCCGTCGTTGTACGACGTATTCAACGATCAGTTCGACGCCCCGCCAAAGAAAATCAAAAACCAGCAGCGGGCGATTGCGCTTCCGCCGGAAATGATGAAGCACATCCATCAGAAAATGGCCGAAGCACGAAAGGCGGGGCGGGAATTTTCGCTGCTGCGCAGCGAAAAACGGGGCAACAGGGATCGGATTCGTGACCTGAAGACCAAAGCCCTGTTTTACATCGCCGGTCGCACGCCATTGCATCTGCGGATGGAAGTGTATGACATTTTTGACGGCATGGAATGGGCGCCCTGTGACGCGGAACCTGTGCTGGGTCTGAACATAACCAAAACCGAGGACCGTCACTGGCTCAATATACCGCAGGACGGAAAAGGTTTTGAGGTGTACGCCGGAACGGCGGCGCACAGCGTGAAGAACGCCAACCTCAATGGCAATATTGTGCCGACGCCCGCACATCCGGTTGGTGTCAGTATCGACAAAGTGGACCGGGCTGACATGTATCAGGTGGATTCCACGAAGGTGGTTCGCATGAATCGCGATTCTCTTCCTTCGATGACGCCCATCAGTTTCGTTTCCCGCTGCGTGGATCGATCTCTCATCGCCGACAGTCATCGCGTGACGATTGTCCGTCGCACGACTGTGCGGACGCTCAATGATCTGACGGTGTCGCTGCCGCCGGGTGAAAAGATGGAGGCCATTCGCCGACTGGCCGTGCAGTGGACAGATCATCTGCCCCGTGGCTGGCCGCAGATTGCCGCCATTGAGTCGCGGCTGCGTGAACAGTACGCGCTGAACCGTGAGGTGGCTGCCACCAGTGAGACGTCTCCGGTGCACGAGTTTCTGTTCGAAACACGCACCGGTGGAGAATACCTGTTTGCCAGTGCGGCGGCCGTGATGCTGCGTTCGATCGGCTATCCTGCTCGACTCGTCAGCGGCTTTTATGCCCGCCCTGATCGCTACGACACCGACAGCCGTCATACACCCGTGATGGCCGAAGACGCTCACTTCTGGTGTGAAGTTTCTCTGGGCGCCGGAATGTGGCTGACCATTGAGCCCTCGCCGGGCTATGACATACTGCAGCCACCCCCCGGACTACTGGCGCGACTCTGGGCTGTCATCGCTGCCATCGGGCAGCTGGCGCGTGACAACATGGCTTTGCTGACGCTGTTTTGTCTTGCGGCGACAATTGTCGTACTGAATCGTCGTCGCCTTCAGAACATGCTGCTGACCCTGCGGTGGCGCCTCACTCTGCGAAAGTCGCCCAGCACCCTCGCTATTGGACTTGCCCGGCTGGTGGATCACCGGTTGCGACTGGCCGGAATCCGACGATCCGGTGGGACGACGCTGCGTCGCTGGGCGCGTCAGCCCGTGCTGGCTCCGGTCCGCGAGGAACTGGCACGCGTGGCCGACCTGGCTGACGAAGTGATGTACCAAACCCAGCGGACCGGGCAGGTTGACACATCCGAACTGGATTTGCTGGCCAGGCAACTCAGCTACAGCGAACTATGCAAACTTCGCAGCCGTGCTGCTGCGAATGAATCCACTCATGCCGCGTAGATAACAGACACACAATGACGACCTCAGAACTTCAGAAACAACCCTCCGCTGAATCCGACCTGCAGGCGGTGGATGGCATCCGTCAGCGGCTGAACGCATCGCTGAAAGGCAAAGCGGATGTGATCGAAATGGTGCTGGTCTGCCTGCTGTCGCGGGGGCACCTGCTGCTGGAAGACAAGCCCGGGCTGGGCAAGACGACACTTGCCAAAGCGCTGGCGGAATCCATCGGTGGTCACTTCGCCCGGGCCCAGTGCACGCCCGACCTTCTGCCCAGCGACATTACGGGCTTTAACATCTTCAATCAGAAGACCCACGAATTTGAATTCCGAAAAGGCCCCGTGTTTTCGGAAGTGCTGCTGGCGGATGAAATCAATCGCGCCACACCGCGGACCCAGAGTGCACTGCTGGAAGCCATGGCCGAGCGTCAGGTCACCGTCGATACGCAGCGATATGATCTGAGCGATGCGTTCTTTGTGATTGCCACCCAGAATCCAGTGGACCAGCATGGCACCTATCCTCTGCCGGAAGCGCAGCTGGACCGTTTCGCCATGAAGCTCAGTGTGGGCTACCCGGCAATGGATGATGAGATCCGGATGCTGGCCGAAGCGGTGGTCGATGGCCGTCAGCCGACAGTCAGTTCGGACGCCTGTCTACAGGCCGGTCAGTTGCAGGCCCTGCAGGCACGCGTGGCCGCCATTTCTGTGGCGACACCCGTGCAGGACTATCTGGTTCGTATCGCCACAGAAACCCGCAGCCATATGAGCATCGCGCTGGGCCTGAGTCCCCGCGGGCTGCTGACGCTGCAACGTGCCTCTCAGGCCCGCGCTTTTCTGGCCGGGCGCGATTTTGTGACGCCGGATGACGTACTGGACGTCATCTTTCCCGTTCTGGGCGTACGCCTTGGGCTGGAAGTGCGTGAAGCTGCTCGTGTGACGCAGGAAGTCCTTGACGCTGTGACTGTCCCTGCCTACTCAGAGAAATCACCATCATGAAACTGACGCTCCCCACGATTGCTTTGCTGTCCGCCCTGTTGCTGAGTCTGGCTGGCTGTTCCGACGGTGAAGGCCCCCTCACCACGGACATGCAGGAAGACTTCACTCACGATCATCAGCATCAGCATGGCACCGGCGACGGACATGAACACGAGCACGACAATGATTTTGAAGGCTCGCATTCACACGGTCACCAGCATGGTCATCGCCATGGTAAGCCACTGCACGGCGGCCGCGTCCTGTCTGTCGGCCACACCCATCACAAGGGCGGTGCCACCCACTTTCACGTGGAGTTGATGCCAATGACCGATGACAGCATTCGCTTCTTTCTGCAAACAGAAGATGCGCACGGTGAGGCCATGGACTGCGCCATTGAGGATGCAGAAATTGAAGCGTTGATCAGTGTTCGCGGGATGGAGGCGGCCAGTAAGGAAGTTCGGTTTGAGGCCGTTGCCGGTGGAAACGGGTCCGAATTTGTCCTGCAGCTGCCAGAGGACCTGGTTTCCGGCAAAGAGTTTTCGGTCATCGTGCCGAAACTGAAGCTCGGTGGCCAGCGACAGAATTTCAGCTTCAAAATCAGCCGTGAAGCCGATTCCGGCACACAAGCAGACGTGCCCGCTGTGACCGAACCGACCGAGGGCGACGGCGTGAAGGCAAGTGAAGCTCCGGCTGCAGATGCTGACAGCCAGCCTTCATCCGAGGAGTCAGCAGACAGTGAATGAGATCCTGCTGGCAGATGGGGTTGGCTACACGGGCCTGTTTGCTGATTTCAATACGACGTTCTGGAGTGGCATGCTGCGCATCGCCTATGCGATGGTGGCCGCAGCCCCGTTTCTGGTGGCGGGAGTGCTGGCCGCCGGGATGTTGCGGGGCATGGTGGGCGCTTCACGTGTGCGAAAGATCCTCGGGGTCGGGCACTGGAGTGGACCATTTCGTGCGTGGGGGCTGGGAGTGCTGCTGCCGATCTGCTCTTTGGGCGCACTGCCGGTCGCCAGAGAACTGCGCCGTGCCGGGATTCCCAGCGGGACCGTACTGAGCTTTGTCCTGGTCGCCCCGGTTTTGAATCCCGTGTCGATCATCTACGGGCTGAGCCATATTGAGCCCGTGACTTTGATTTACTTTGCCGTGGGCACGTTTGTGGTGTCCACCGGCATCGGCATGATCTGGAACTGGTGTGTTTCCAGTGAGCAGGATGGGGATCCCGAAACATTCGAACAGGCACCGCGACACAGCATTCATCGCGTGGCTGTGGTGGGTGATACGGCCGCTCGCTCGCTCGTCGGCCCAGCCATGGTGGACTACGGGCTGGCACTCCTGGCGGTCGGATTTCTGGGCGCCTTTCTGCCACACGGCGTGTTGCAGACCGGCATGACGCGGGACAACGTACTTGCCCCCGTCATCATGGGCCTTGTGGCCATTCCCGTCTATGTCACGCCCACCGATGTGATGATGCACTTTGGGCACATCGTCCGCGACGGCTATTCACTGGGCGCTGCTTTCGCTCTGATTGTTCTGGGAGCGGGCGCCAACGTGGGCGTGGCCAACTGGCTGCGTCGCGATTACGGCTTCAAACCCCTGCTGCTGTTTGTCGGCCTGCTGATTGGTTCCACCCTTGTCATCGGATTCACGGCCGATCGGACCATCGTGCATGGCAATGCGACCAAAGAAGATCACACCCACGCCTTTGACGCGTTCACGCGTCTGGCGGAAGTTTCTGCTGACGAAGCGGGTCCCGCCTGGGTGGTCCGTGAAGTTCGCGCCTCGATTGAGCAGCATGAAGCGTCCGGAATGGCGGAAATTGTGGGACTGTGCCTGCTGGGACTGATTTTCGTCGTGGGGGCGATCCTGAGGCTGACCGGAGATCGCTTCAGTGTGGATCATCTGCTGAAGTCCGGCGGCGAAGATGAAGAACTGACGGCGCCCGCCTGGGATCCGACGTTAAGTCCACGTCAGCTGGTTGCGATTAGCGCGGTTGGTGTCATCGTGTTGGCAGGCATCGGATTGTTCGTCTTTTACCCGGATCCCGCCAACCTCATGGACGAGATGCGGATCATTCGCGTGGAAGCGTACGATGCCATACGCGCGGGTGATGTTGAGGAATTCCAGCGTCGTACGGCCCAGTGGCGCCGACAGGCGGAAAAGCTGCCGACCAGCAGCATGATTCGCGGAATCGAGGTGTCGGAAGATGCGAGAGAAGGCCTGGCCGAATTTCTCTACGGTCTGAAGACTCTGGAAGGCCATATGGCCACCGGGCAGTTCGACGATGCCCGCATGATGAAGTCGTACGTGGATCGTCTGTATCGCAGCTGTTGCGAGGAGTTTCGGTCGACATGGGATGTCGCAAACTAGTTCTTGTGGAAGCCGGGCCGGCAACCCACAGAAATCTCTGGAGACACAAATGTCAGTTCGCGCCCGGCCGTTTCGCAACGGCTTCACTCTGATTGAACTGCTGGTGGTCATTGCGATCATCGCCATTCTGATTGCCCTGCTCCTGCCCGCCGTGCAGCAGGCGCGGGAGGCCGCACGTCGCTCGGCCTGCAAGAACAACATGAAGCAGCTGGCTTTGGCGATGCACAATTACGAGTCGTCGTTTCGCATACTGCCGCCCGGCTATATTCATAAGTTTGGTCCGTCCGGGTCCGGCCTGGAGCAGGCTAATCATGCGGGACTGGCCTGGGGCGCAATGCTGTTGCCGCAACTGGAGCAGACGGCCCTGTATGATCAGTTTGTGGCCGAGATTCCCGTCTGGGATATCCGCAACCTGGAGCCACGGGAAGTCCACCTGTCCGTCTTTTTGTGTCCATCCGATCCCTATTCGGCCGACACGTTTGTCGTGCGTGATGAAAACAGCAGTCCCGTGGAGCGGTACGCCACAGCCAGCTATGCGGCCAACTGGGGGCCCTCAGATGCGAGCGTGAATCTGGATGATACGCCGCTGCGAAGTCAGGGTGTTTTCTATCGCAACAGTAACACCCGCGTGCGTGACATTGCCGATGGACTGTCCAACACACTGGCACTGGGCGAGCGCACAAATGGGCCGATTCCCGGTGGGGCGTCCGGAGGAGGTCATGCGGTGTTCGAAACAGCATGGTCGGCTGCCGTCCGCGATGTGGACGATCTGCCCGATGACCACGGTCACATGGTGCTGTTTGAAACTCAGTTCCGCCCCAATCAGATGGGCGGTGACGACAAAGGTCTGTCGGCACCTCACGTGGGGATTTCGCAGTTTGCGATGTGCGATGGGTCTGTGCGGGCGATCAGTGAGAACATCGATGCGGGCGTGTACAACGCGCTGGGCACACGAGCCGGGCGAGAGGTGGTGGGAGAGTTTTAAGGCCTGCTGACCGTTTCTTCAGAGCCGTTATTCCGCGGATAATCCGTTCAGTCGTGCTGACTGCTGTTTTGTGTCAATGAGCACCAGATTCCCGGCGAGTGGGCCTCCACTCGCCCTTTTTTTTGTCGATGTGGGACAGTGGGAAAGCATCCTCTTGCAGTAGGGGTGGCTCGGCCACCACACTGTTTCCTGCGAGAATCCGGCAACCAGACAGTACTGAATAAGGGCTTACAATGCGGGTCGCTCAGCGCCGTCAGGCGCCAAATCGCCGGCGAGGATTCACGCTCGTCGAGTTGCTCGTGGTGATTGCGATTATCGCCGTCCTGATTGCTCTGCTGCTGCCTGCCGTGCAGCACGCACGGGAGGCAGCACGGACCACCCAGTGCAAAAACAACCTCAAGCAGATTGCCCTGGCGCTGCACGGTTTTCATGACACCAATGGCGCGTTTCCACCTGCCCGGCTGATGCTGCCGACACCGATTCCTGAGAACGACGAGGCGACGATACTGGGTGCTGACGAGCCATCCTGGCTGGTGCACCTGTTCCCGTATCTCGAACGTGACAACGAGTACCAGCTGTTTGATGTTTACACACCGTTTGGCGCTCACTCGGTGGCCGCTCGATCGGCGGCTGTACCAGTGTTCCTGTGTCCTTCGCGGCATTCGATGTCGAACGCGGTCACCAGAGACAGTGTGGTTCAAAACACCTTCTTGTGAGGCTGCGTCGGACGGGTTCAGTTGATCCCGGGAGGTGCAGTGACAGATTACGCGGCGTGCATGGGTGACACATCGCCTGGAGCGTCGGGCAGCGAAAATGACTTTTACTGGCCTGGCAAAGGCACGGGGGTACTGATTGCTGCTCGCCCGCTGAAAATTGATTCGGGCAAACCGCTGCCCACGTATCGCAGTGTGCCGCGATTCGTCGAGTCCCGCGGCTTTGTCCCTGCACAGGTCTGGAACAGCTGGGACCTGCAGATTGGCATGACGGACGTGACCGATGGAACTTCGAACACCATCATGGTCGGAGAGTCGCATGTGCCATCCGGGCAGCTCAATACGTCTCCGGCGAATGGTCCAGCCTATTTCGGTCGCCACTTCACGCATTTCGCCCGCATTGCAGGACCTGGTGTCCCGCTGGCCAGCGGCCCTCAGGACGAACGCGCGGGAGCATATTCGTTTGGATCCAGTCATGCGGGAGGCGTGCAGTTTGCTTTCGTGGACGGCAGTGTGAAAATGGTGTCCACGTCGATCAGCAGCAAAGTCGCCGGCCATCTGGCCACGCGGGCTGAGGGAGTCAGCGCCAGTGGTTTTTGATGCCCCGGCTGAAACGAGTTGAGAACGATGAACGACCGTCTGATGCCAGTGTCAATTCTTCTTTGCGTGCTCGGCGCCGGCTGTGGGTCTGATCAGTTACCCACGGTACCGGCCGGGGGCAAAGTGGTGATTGCCGGTGGTGAACCAGTTCGGCTGGGAACCATCGAGTTTGAAAGTGTGGAGCACGGAATCACAGCATCGGGCCGAATTCAGCAGGACGGCAGCTTTACACTGGGAACTTATGGGTCGAGCGACGGTGCCGTGCCGGGCGAGCATCGCGTGATTATACTGCAGATGGTCATCAACGACGGGCGTGTTGACCACACGCTGGATCACGGCAAACCTGTGGACCCTCGCTACGCCAATTATGGAACGTCCAGCCTGACAGCGACTGTCTCTGAGACGGGAGACACCGGACTGCGGATTGAAGTGCAGGCTGCAAAGTAACGGGTTCTGGCGACGACAGGTCGTGTGGGGCGGCTCACAAAGATGCCGCAGGCAACATCGTCTGTGAGAGACGACTCACGGACCGCGTCAGTGAATGTTTGACGGCCGACAGTTCCTCCCCCACGTCGCTGTGTCCTGAGACAAATCTCTTTCCAGGGGTAAGAACGTTTGGCGATGCGGCATCCAGATGTCGTGCCGGCGACGCCGGTTTTCATCCGCACTGCCTGCCAGAATAGAAACACGCCATGAACGTCTCCCAAACCACCACCCGCCTTCTCAAATCGATGGCGGCCGCCGCCCTTGTTGTTGCTGCCACTGATGTCACGCTGGCCCAGAGCGGCGCACGTCAGACCCAGTCCCGCACCATGATGAAAAAAAGTCAGATGGCCGGATCTGACAAACGCATGATGACGGCCAAAGTGGGCCTGGATGGCTATTGTCCGGTCTGCATCGTTGACGCCCGCAAATGGGAAAAAGGCAACCCTCGCATCAGCTCCACATTTGACGGACTGACCTACTACTTCCCATCGACCGGGCTGAAAACAAAGTTCGATCGCAATCCCCAGCGGTATGTGCCAGCTCTCAATGGCGACTGCATCGTGTGCCTGGAGAAAGCGGACAAGCGAGTCCCCGGCAGCATTTATCATGCGGCTTTGCACAACAATCGCCTGTATCTGTTCCCCAGCGAAAAAGAGAAGCAGGCCTTCAGTCGATCGCCCGAAGCGTTTGAGAAAACGGACCTGGCGGCCAATGGCGAGTGCATTGTGTGTCTTGCCAAAATGAACAAGCACGTACCGGGATCTCACGAACACACAGTTGTGCACAAAGGCCTGCGTTACCTGTTCCCTTCGGCCAAAGAAGCGGACATGTTCCGCAAAGACCCCGCGCAATTTGTGTCTGCTGCCATGAAGATGCAGGGCGATAAAGGGCAGATGATCAAAACGGGTCTGCCCGAAATGAAGGCCGGCATGGTCACCGTCAGTGGCCTCAGTGGCTGTGCGGCCTGTGAGTTTGGCGTGTCTCCGCTGAACGACCCCGAAGAACTTGGACTGGCCATTGTCAGCGATGATGGCCGCATCACGGTTGTGGAAGGGGCCCACCAGACGCACCCGCAGATCTACAACAGCCGCTTCAAGGAACTGCAGCTCGTTGCTCAGGGCGAAGTTCTGAAGCAGGAAGGCAAAGTCACCTGGCTGAAGGCCGCTTCACTGCAGCAGACGAATTGAGCGGAGCGTCGCCCACAGCGGGGCGTCGTCTAAGGCGGAGCATCGAGCTCAACCTGACGCGGCACAACCGCAGCGGAAGAACACCTCGCAGGGGTCACGAATTATCGTGGCCCTTTTTGCTGCGCGGTTCACGGCTTCGCAATGCGTGCGCTGCCCCCGCCACTCTACATGTGTCCCGTGTTTTTTGTATGCTGTCAGAATCGGGTGGCACCGTCCGCCGCCCATATTCGTTTGTGGTGAGAACTCTATGCTCTGTCGCAACCTGCTGCTGGTTCTGGCGTTTGTTTTGTGCTGTGAACCGACTCTGGCGGATCCTTCGCCACGGCCCGATAAGCCCAACGTGCTGTTTCTGATGGCCGACGATCTGAATACTGCCCTGAGCGGATTCGGACACCCGCAGTGTCACACGCCGAATCTGGACAGGCTGGCAGAGCGGGGCGTGAAATTTGAGAACATGCATTGCCAGTACCCCGTTTGTGGGGCCAGTCGGGCGTCACTCATGGCTGGCCTGTATCCCTACACAACGCTCACGCTGGCCAACGAAGGCACACTGCGGGGCAGCATGCCGGACGTGGTGACGCTGTCGCAGACGTTTCGTCTCCACGGTTATCATGCTGTGCGGATCGGCAAGATCTATCACATGCGGATTCCGTTTGAGGTCATTGACGGCACGGCCGAATCAGACGATCCGCGATCGTGGAACGAGACCTTCAACATGCGCGCTCCGGAACAGAACGCAGTCGGAATCTCCACCAACTGGTCGCCCAAAGACAAGGGCTCGCAGAGTTTTACGGGCGTGGTTGCAGAGGGGGACGACAGCCTGCATGCCGATGGCATGGCGGCTGATCGTGCCATTCGCGTTCTGCGGGAGGTCAAAGATCGTCCGTTCTTTCTGGCGGTCGGATTTGTGCGTCCGCACGTTCCTCTGGTGGCACCCCGGAAGTATTTCGACCTGTACGATCGCGCGGCCATGGTGGCTCCCGTGGTACCCAGCGATGACCTGGCAGATGTGCCGGCCATTATCCGCGGCTACAAAAATAACATGACCACGTATGGCGTGACTCCAGAGCTGCACAAAGGACTGCTGCAGGCCTACTACGCCAGCGTTTCTTATATGGATGCGCAGGTCGGTCGTGTGCTGGATGCATTGGAAGAGAACGGACTGGCAGACAACACGATTGTGGTCTTCACCAGCGATCACGGCTATATGCTGGGCCAGCATCACAAGTTTCAAAAGCAGCACCTGTTTGAAGAGTCCACGCGGGTGCCGTTTATCGTCAGTGTGCCGTGGCTGTCAGAACAGCATGGTCGTGGGACGCAGCACATCACCGAGCTGGTCGACCTGTATCCCACGCTAACGGATCTGGCGAAACTGCCAGCGCCCGCCGCACTGCAGGGAGACAGTCTGGTCCCGCTGCTGCAGGTTACGAAGTCGACGACGTGGGCAAAGGACAGCGCCTTCACCATCAGTCGCAGTGGTGGAGAGTCACTGCGAACCGAGGGTTTCCGTTACACACAGTGGGGTTTTGGGGGGCGTGGTCAGGAGCTGTACGACCTGAACAACGACCCGGGAGAGTTCACCAACCTGGCGAAGAATCCGGATTATGCAAACGTTCTGCGGACGATGAAGAAGCGACTGCTGGCTCGACGGGCGGCCGCGGGATTCGCCGCCAACGAAGGTGCGATTCGGAAAGCCGTAAAGCTGAAGAAGAAAAAATAGGCGACGCTCCGGCAGCTGCGTGAAATCGTCTTTACGAAGACTGCTACTGGTTCTTTGTCGGCGGTGGGTCGAACTGCGCTCGATAGGTTTTGTATTCCGACCACGTCAGTTTGCCATCGCCGTTCGTGTCAGCTTCCGGGTGTTTGCGAAAGTAAGCGTCTTTCCACTGTTCAGCATCCGGTTTCGTCTTGTTGGGCTGCCAGGCGGGTTGTGGCGGGATGGCGTCGGCCTTGGGCAGGCGGGACAGCAGGCGCTGCCGCAGTTCCGTGAGCTGCTGCTGGTGCTCCGGCTGCCCCGCGAGGTTGGTCCACTCGTGGGGATCTTCGGTCGTGTCGTAAAGTTCTTCTTTGCCGTTTTCGTAGCGGATATACCGCCATGATTTTGCCCGCAGGGAGTAGCTTTCCGCCGCGGGCACATAGCTCATGCGCCACTTGTACAGCGCGGTCAGCGCTTCGTTCGGCCCCGTCCAGGTGCCACTTGCCGGATCAGCCAGGAGAGGCTTCAGGCTGTGGCCATCCAGTGCGTGGCCCTGGGCGTTCTTTTTCGTTTCGCCCGTCAGCTCACACAGATCGATTAGTGTCGGGTACAGATCAATCAATGACACGGGCGTGTCGCAGTCTGCGTTGGTGGCCATCCCGGGAGCCCGGATAATCAGCGGCACCTGTGTGCTCTCCTGCCACAGTGAATTCTTATAGAGATAGTCCTTCTCGCCCATGCCCCACCCGTGGTCGCTGGTGAGGATGACGATGGTGTTGTCGGCCAGCGGTGTGGCGTCCACAGTATCCAGAATGCGTCCGATCTGCTCATCCACTGAGGCCACGCTGGCCAGGTAAGCCTGAATGAACCGTCGCAGGCCTTCTTCCCGTGTGGGGTAGGAGGTGACCAGAGCGCGAAACAGCCGAGTGCCCATGTCCTCGGAGCGGGGAGACTCCGGCTCACGACCATTGGGCAGGCCGCGGACGGAACTGGCAAAGGTATCGTCCACATCGTGGGGGCGAATGACGGGCAGGTCGATGTCTTCCAGCGGGAACAGGTCAAAGAATCGCTGCGGCACAATGAGTGGTGTGTGGGGGCGAATGAAGCCGACGCTCAGGAAAAACGGCTGTTGACTGGTGCCGTCTGCCAGTCGCCTGATGTTCTCCACGGCCCAGTCGCCATTGCGTTCGTCGGGTGTTTGATCCCGGTCGGACTGGGAGTCCACTCGCAGCGGCTGGGCAAAGTTTCCCCAGCCGCCGTTCTGCCATCGCACCGACTGGCCGTCAGGCGTGGTCCGATTGCTCAGGTTGACGAACGGGCCAAACGAGCCGTCGATGGCGCCGATGTCGCGAAACGGAGCCGGGACATCCGGGTGGGCCACTTTTTCACCGTTGGCGAATGCGAATGGGCCATAGTCCGCACGATTTCCAAACTGCTGCCATTCCTGTCGTACCATGTGGTGCATCAGCTTGCCGGTCCCCAGCGTGCGATAGCCGTTGGCACGGAAGTGATCCATCAGCGTGCGGGAGTTCTTCAGCACCGGATACGTGTCCCATTTGGTGAACCCGTAGCAGCCGGAGTGGTGCGGAGAGACGCCCGTGAACAGCGCAGCGCGAGAAGGTCCGCAGATGGGAATCGCGCAGTGCGCCTGCGTGAAGCGGACACCGCTGCGGGCCAGTCGCGCCATGTGGGGCGTGATGGCGTCCGGATGTCCGCCGTAGCCTTCGACGTAGTCATTCAGGTCATCGCAGATGATAAAAATGACGTTGGGCCGCTCGTTGGCCACTGCTGGAGCCACGACGGACAGGAGTGCCAGGCAAAGTCCCGCAGTGCGGACAACCGTGTTAATGAGAGGCATGGCGTTTCCAGTTGGTGATTGACTGCTTAAGTTGCTGCACGATCTCGGGCTTGTCGGCCGCCACGTCGTGCTGTTCGTGCGGGTCCGACTGCACGTCATACAGGCGGGTGGGCGCCGTATCCCAGGCGTGCACATTTTTGTATTTGGTGGTGTCACGACCTTCAAAACGCTGGATGAGCTTCCACCGCGCGCCGACGCACCACAGATATTTCTGCGTGTCGTCGGGATTGCCGAGCGTCATGTTGTGAATGGCGTGGGTCACACCAAACACCTGCTGACGATCGCGGCGAACGTCTTGATTCATCAGGTTAATGCCCGGCAGGTCGGCGGGAGCATCCACGCCGGTGGCAGCGACAATCGTGGGGAACAGGTCAATGGCGTGGGCCAGATCCTCGCACTGTTCAGGCTTCACGCGTGCGGGCCAGGACACCATGATGGGTGTGCGAATGCCGTTTTCATACGGGCTCCCCTTGGAACGCAGAGCAAAGCCTTTCCACGTTTTCTGCTGAGGATCTTCTGCATTGGTGCTGGTGGCCGCCCAGCCGTTGTCGCAGATGAACAGCACGAGCGTGTTGTTTGCGACGCCCTTCGCGTCCAGGTGATCCAGCAGCTGGCCGCACGTTTCATCAAACCACTCACACATGGCGTAGTATTTGGCCACGTCGGTCGCGCGACCGTCTTTCGTGTACTTTTTGAGCAGCCTTTCGGGAGGGTTGTGGGGCGTGTGGGGCAGGAAGGGCGCGTACCACACGAAGAAGGGCTTGTCAGCCGCCACGGCGTCATCGATGAATTGCGTGACGGGTCGCATGCCTTTGCGGCCGATGCTTAACCCCGCATCACCGTGGCGTCCGCCCCGCTGAGGATCGCCGTGTGTCATGCCGTGCGTGAAGCCGCCGTCAGCAAACGAACCTTCCCACCATTTTCCCGACTGGTGGGCCAGATAGCCGTTGTCCGTCAGCAGGCGAATGAAGCTGGGCTGAGTGTGAAACTGCTGTCGCAGCGGCACGTCCAGCGCGGCGCGGTTGTTGCGACCATCCACATCGTTGCCCGTGACACCATGCTGAAACGGATAACGTCCGGTGATCATCGACGCCAGCGAAGGACGACACAGCGGCGAAGCCACATAACCGCGGGGGAACACCAGACTGCGGGCTGCCAGTTTGTCCAGATGGGGCGTCTGGATGTCTGGATGTCCCATGAATCCGTAATCGGACCAGGCCTGGTCATCACCGAGAATGAGCACCACGTTGGGACGTTCGGCCAGGCAGTCCGCACGAAGACTGAAAATTGTCAGCAGCAGAATGGGTATTCTGGAGATCAGTGATATTTTCATGGGGCCCACCTGTTGGAAGAATGCAACACACACATCCCACCATAGCAGGGCGCCGGGCCGAGCGGCCAGTTCAGCGGACCAATTGCCAGCGATCCGGGGATTCGTGACCGCACCTGTTTTAACGACCCTGGGGGGCAGTACAATTGGTTCCCGTGTTGATGAGCAATCTGGTGCTTCGTCCGCCGTCCAGGCTTTCCGTGGCATCCGCCGTGTTTCAGGAGTGATGAGTTGGATTTCGTCCGCAGATTTGTCAATCAGTTTCGCACGTTTCGTCAGGTCGCCTCCCGTCGTTCGCGCCGTCGTCTGCTGCAAATTTCGCCCGAACAGCTGGAGTGCCGCGCGCTGCTGGCGGCCGTCACGGATGCGGGCAACACGCTGCGGATCGAACTGGAAGCGGGAGAGCAGCTGGACATTCAGTCCAACGGCAGTTCGTACACCTTCGGCTCCAGCAATGCTGTGTTTACCGATGGTGGCGTTTTCGACGCGGGCGATTTCACGGGCTTCGGCTCTGACAATCTGACGCTCGTGCAACCGCCGCAGTACGTCACAATTCAGATTGTGGATGCAGCGGCAGGCGCTTCCGTGGAATTTGTGGCCCCCGGGGCCGGTATCTTCCAGCACGAATTTGACATTGTGCTGGATGACCTTGCAGCACCGGAGGCTTTGATATTCACGGGCGGTGCGTCCTTTGGCAGCTACCCTGTGAATGCCACGGTTGATGGAGCCATTGTGATCGGCAATGGCGCACAGTTGTGGACCAGCGACGGTGGAATATCGCTCACCGCCGTTAACCAGACAGATGGGGCTGTTGTGAAACGCGGCATCACGGTGACCGGGGGTGAGATCACCACAACCGGCTCTGGTGATATCGTGCTCAATGGCACAGCGTCTGGTGGAACTCAGTTAGATAACCTTGATGGAGTGGCGATCTCTGCGACATCAACGGTCCAGTCCACTTCCTCCGACACAGATGCCGGCGAGATTCGTATTACAGGCCTCTCTGGTGGTGGAGACGACTTTGAAACGGGCGTGTGGATCGCAGATTCCACGGTGACCAGTGTGGTCGGAGCAGTCGCCATTGATGGCACGGGGGCCGATGGTTCGGGGACGGACCATTTTGGTGTGAGTATCAGTTCCTCTGTGATCTCATCGACGGGCACCGGCAGTAGCGCCGCATCAATTGCCATTCATGGTGCGGGCGGTGCGGGTACTGACTTCGGAGTGGGCGTGGGCCTGCTGAATGGCTCTCGCCTGAGCACAGTCCTCGGTGACATCACGCTGGATGGTCGCGGAGGTGATGGCACAGGACACAGTAACAATGGTTTTCGTATCAGCGATTCAGTCGTGGAATCAACGGGTGTTGGGGCAGACGCCGGCGACATTCGACTGACTGGTAACGGCGGAGGAGGCACGTCGTTCGGCACCGGTGGAATCATTGAGGGGAACGCCACGCAGATCAGCGCCGTGGATGGCAATATCGAGATTTCAGGAGATGCAGGCTCAGCCGTCTCTGGTGAGAGTAATCGTGGTGTGTCCATCGGATCCGGCATCCATGCGACTGGCACGGGCTTCATTTCGGTTACCGGAATCGGTCGCAGTGGAACCGACTTCAGCCACGGAGTCGACATCTTCACCGGTGCCGAGTTCAGCACGCAAACCGGCACCATTTCCATCACCGGTACCGGAGGCAGTGGTGCGGAATGGAATTACGGTGTGTCGATCCGAGACACCCATATCCAGTCTGTGGAAGGTAATTTGGTGATCACGGGGAACGGCGGTCAGGGAACCGAGGAGAGCAATCGCGGGATTGATCTTTCCGGCGACTACCGGCTGGAATCGACGGGCACCGGGCCAGATGCGGCCGATATTCTGCTGAATGGAACGTCCGGCACCGGGACAAACTTCAACATCGGCGTCGTCTCGTTCAACCCGGACACTCCCAACGACGGCATTTACAGCGTCGATGGCGATGTTGTTATTGTCGGTTCTGCGGTGGCGGGAGCCACCGGGCACAATAATCCCGGAGTCACATTGCTGGGAAGCGTGTCGGTCACGGGGATCGGCAACGTGTCCATCGATGGTACGTCGGCTGGCGGAGCGCATCTGAATCGAGGCGTGCGCATCAACGCCGACTCTCGAGTCTCGACAAACTCCGGCAGCCTGAGTGTGATCGGCCGTGGCTCGCAGCTGAGCGGCGGCAATGAAAACGAAGGGGTTGTGGTGGTCAATGGCGGCGCCGTGGAATCGACGTCGGGCGACATTCTGGTGCACGGCATTTCCGGCAGCAACAACAGCCACGGCGTGGAGCTGTTCGGCACTCAGGCGGCTGGTGGTCGCGTGTATTCGCAGTCGGGCGATATTGAAATCATCGCCGAAGGGCAGGGCAGTGGCGAAAAGGATGATTTCAAACTGTACGCCAACAGCACTGTCGGTGGTCGTGATGCCAGCGGCGACATCACGATCCGCACAGATACGATTGATCTGGACGCAACCAGCTGGATTCATTCCCAGGGGCCGTTGACGATTCAGCCTCGCACAGCGGGGACCGCCGATCAGCGGATCACGCTGGGGGCGGCCGACACCGACAGTCGCACAGACCTGAATCTTACGCAGCAGGAACTGATGCGGCTTAGCCCCGGCTTTCAGTCCATCACATTCGGCACGCCGCAACTGGCCGACAATCGCAACTACGTGACCGTCGACGCACTGCCTTTGACCCTGCCTGTGGTTCTGCATGGCGGGACGATCACGGGCGCCGACGTTCCCGGGGCTGATCTGAATGATGTCACATTCCATGGGCAGGTGACGTTGCCCCGCGGGGGCCTGTCGTCGGCAGCCGACGTGACGCTGGCATCCGGTTCTTTGCAACTGAACTTCGCCGGAGACCAGCCGGGCATGGCACCCCTTGGCTTTGATCAGCTGAAGACGACAGGATCCGTCGACATTTCCGGCGGTGTAGAACTGCTGCCCGTGTGGGAACCTGCCTGGCGACCGAAGGGCGGTGAGAGTCTGACCATCGTGCAGCGCACAGGAGGTGTCGGCACATTTGCCGGCCTGGCGGAAGGCGCGACCCTGACGTCGTTTTTTAACGCCACCATTTCTTACGTGGGCGGCGATGGTGATGACATTGTGCTGACGCTGCCCGCCAGTGTGAATGTGCCAAAGTACGCCCAACTGGATCAGTTTGCCTCCACGGGTATCACGCTCTTTGGTGAAGACCCGGAAGGTACAGCTGGCCATTCGGTCAGTGCGGCTGGAGATGTTAACGGTGATGGCCAGCCCGATTTTCTGGTGTCTGCAAACTTTGCACAGGGACCAGGGGACGCACCCGAGAGCAGCGGATTGGTGTATCTGATTTACGGACGTCCCGATCTGCCATCGCAGATTGATCTGGCCGACATCGACCAGTACGGCGTGTTGTTTGTGGGGGCAGGTTCATACGACACCACAGGTCACTTTGTGGATGCGTCCGACTTCAATCAGGACGGCTATGACGATGTGCTGATTGGCGCTTTTCGTCGTGAAGGAATCAACAATGAACACGACGCGGGCGGTGGCTATGTGATTTGGGGCGGAGCCAGTCTGCCGAGTGTGATTGATTTGGCCGCACTGGGGAGTCTGGGAGTGACGATCTACGGGCCGGATCCCGATGATCTGGTCGGCAACCCGGTGGCACATGTCGGTGACCTCAACGACGATGGCTATCCGGACTTCGGACTGGGAGCCATCTGGGCGGACGGTGAAGACAACACGGGCGAACGTGTGGGAGAAGCGTACATCGTCTATGGAGGCGCCACACTGCCCGAACAAATCGACCTGGCGACGGTGACGTCGGGAGTAACGCGGATCTATGGCCATCAGTCCGACGATGAAACGGGTGTTTCCGTGGAGCGACTCGGCGACGTGAATGGTGACGACATCGATGACCTGTTGATCGGAGCCCGGTATGCCGACGGGCCCGGCGACGCTGCGTTTCGTGCGGGCGAGAGCTATATCATCTACGGATCGGCCACGATCCCGGAAGTCATACGTCTGGGGAGCGACGCAGATGTCACGATTTACGGTACGGACGCCTATGACTTCAGCGGCTGGAGGGCGGATCCCGGCGGTGACGTGAACGCAGATGGCTACAACGATATTCTCATCGGCGCCCTGGGCGCGGATTCCGTGAATAATGCGAGGATCAACGCTGGTGAGGTGTATCTGATTTTTGGTGGTCCCGCTCTGCCGGCTGAGATCCACACCAACAATCTGGGTCACCAGGGGGTCACGATCTTCGGCGCTGACACCAACGATACGGCCGGCCGATCGGTGGACATCGTGGGCGACCTGAACGCGGACGGCTACGATGACATCGCGATCGGTGCTGACAACTCCAGCGGGCTGAACGATGCCGTGGGTCTTGCTGGTGAAGTGTCAATTTTCCTCGGGCGCGGGAGCTGGCCGTCCTCCTTCGATTTGAACGTGGCGGATACAGCCGACTTTACTCTGTACGGCATCGATGCCGGAGATGGGGCCGGCATTCATGTGAGGGGGGTCGGTGACCTCAACAATGATGGCATCGATGACTTGATGGTGGGCGCCCATAAGGCGGACTCCTGGAACAACTCCCGACCCGACGCAGGCGAAGCCTACATCATTTCCGGTCAAAGCCTGTTTGTCCCCGTCAACCCCGTGGTGTATTCCCCATCCGGAACGTCTCGGGAAACACGGCCCACCATCGAGTGGTACGCATCGACAGAGGCTGAGTCCTACGAGCTGTGGCTGGAGCACATTGGTGGTGATGCCAATCCAGTGATTAATCCCACGGTGGCAGGAACCAGCTATACGCTGCTGCAGGATCTGGACATCGGTCGCTATCGCGCGTGGGTGCGGGCCAATAAAGAGGGGGGATCGAAGTCTGTGTGGACTTCCGTCACATTCACCGTGACCGTGCCGGCCACCATTGTGCCACTGACGTTCACGGGCGATCTCACACCCACCATCGACTGGTCCGACGTACCAGGGGCTGTCGATTATCGCGTGTACATTCAAAATACCACCACGCTGGAAACCGTACTGGATGAGCGGGTGTCCGTCAGTCAACTGGACATCACGACCGATCTGGCGTTCGGACGGCATCGCATTTGGGTCCAGGCGACCGGTATCAATGGCTTCACGGCCGAGTGGTCGGATTCGGTCGATTATCAGGTACAGCCGCAGCAGCTGGGGCCGTTTGAGCCGACTCTCAACGTGCGTCCCACATTCTCCTGGACGCAAATGGAGGGAGTCGAATCTGTGCAGCTGTGGGTGCAGCGGGGCAGTACGGTGGTGATCAATGAGACGGGCCTCACGGGCACGTCTTACACGCCGTCGGAAGATCTGGCATTTGGTCTGTATCGCTGGTGGATCCGTCCGGTGGCGGCCAACGGTCGCTCCGCTGGCTGGTCACCGCTGGGCGAATTCAATGTGGGCGGTCAGACCACGATCACCGCGCCGTCCGGCCCAGTTGACAACGGGCTGGCTGTGATCGAATGGCTGCCGGTCGATGGTGCCGTGTCTTATGAAGTGTATCTGGCGACCACCAGCGGGCAGCTGATTCGGTATGTCGAAGGGCTGACGGGAACCACCTTCGACAGTCCGCCGCTGCAGGATGATTCCTATGTGGTCTGGGTGCGGTCTCACGCGGACGGGACGCCTGGTCTGTGGAGTCGACCGCTGGGATTTGATGTGGTGTCGGCCGCCGGCCTGACAGCGCAGCCAGCGGATTCGCAGCGTACGACGTTCGCTTTGAGGCCAACGCTGCAATGGACTGGTTCCAGCGCCGCCACATACAACGTCTATATTACCGGAGGCGCCACCACGATATTACAGCAGAGCATCGAAGGTACGCAGTGGACCGTGACGACGGACCTGCCGGAAGGCCTCTGGACGTGGTACGTGCAGGCAGCAAACGAGGGCGGCCAGACGGGCGAGTGGAGCGATCCGGCCACGATCGACACCTCGGGGCGAGCGATCGTGCTGGCTCCGACCGGAGCGCAATCGGCCCTGCGACCGACGTTCACCTGGGGCGTCGTGGAAGGTGCAGTCGAGTATATCCTGTATGTGGAAAATCGGGACACGGGCATGCAGGTGCTCAACGAAACGGGGCTGACGGGAACTGAGTTCACGCCGGACTTTGATTTTGACCGAGCTTCGTTCCGCGTCTGGGTGCGGGCGGTCAGCCTGTCCAAAGCGGGGCCGTGGAGTCTGTTTGTCGATTTCCAGCTCGTGTAAATGCAGAAAGCTGTACCGCGACACGGCGGTACAGCTCAGTTTTTGGAAAGCGTTGACGAAGGCGTTCACAAATCGTTGACTTCGCAGCGACCAGCCGGGGCGCGGCAGCCTAAGCGAACCCGTTGTCGAATTTGACTTCACTCAGTGGCAGCTGCCCGGGTTTGGGCCACGCGTCTTTGGTGCCCTTGCCGATCGCCACCATGGGACCGATCACGTGGTCGTCCGGCAGGTTGATCAGCGTGGACACTTCATCGAGGTCAAAGCCGATCATGGGGCAGGAATCGTAGCCCAGCCCCTGAGCGGCCAGCATCAGCGACTGCATGGCCATGCCGATGGATCGCTGGGCTTCATCGCGCTGCAGCGTTTCCCGTCCTTCATGAAACGGGCCCATCCAGTTGACCAGCAGTTCGGCCACTTCGGTCGGCGCATTGGCCCAGTAGCGGGAGGGCTCTTTCTGCCAGGCCTTGGTGTCAGCCGTGAACAGCACCAGCAATGAGGCGTCGGTCATTTGCGCCTGGTCATTGCCGAACTCTGTGCGAATCTTCGCCCGCAGCTGAGGATCTCGCAGCACAATGAACCGCCAGTGCTGAATGTTGAAGCTGGTGGGTGACTGAATCACGGTTTCGAACAGTTTGGTCTCTTCTTCGGCCGTCATCTGATGGTCAGCGTCAAAGTGTTTGACGGAGCGGCGTTTGTAGATGGCGTCGATAACGTCCATGGATTGGTTTCCTTGTGCAATAATGGCGGTTCTGTCTAACATCCGAACGGCAGAAGCAGGGACAGGATGTTAGCAACTGATCGGAAATTGTGACCGTCTGCCGCGACTTAGCACGGCAACTCGGAGTCCAGCGCGGCATTTGCCGGACAGGACGCTTTCACCGCAGGCATCCTTACACAGGGTCGTGCGTATTTTCCGCGCGCACGGGCCGCAGCACGTGGGCAACCGTTTGTGACGCATGCCACATAATGGGCGGATGGCTCGGCAGGATGGGCCGTCTCAGCGTGTGGCGACACGCCCGTTCGCACCACGGCCGCATAACCCGGGCCACTGGACATCCGTCGTTAAATGAAGCGATCGATGAATCGCGGATCGAGGGGGATGTCGGACACTTCCATGTCGCCGATGAGGTCTCGGTGCAGCTGCGAATTGCGATCCATCATCCGCCGGCCGATCTGTGCCCAAGCCGCCTGTAGTTTGGGTGATGTTTCACGGCCCGTCATCCGAATCGTGGCCTCCAGATCGAGCGCTTCGGCCACCAGCCGGTATTCGTGCTGATCTGGTTTCAAAGACAGCGCGAAACACAGGGACGCCAGGCTGTGGCACAGTTTGTCAAACACGCCCCCTTCATCGCCCAGCAGGAACGACTGGTCCATGAACGACGTCTGGTAGCGGGCGATAATCGTCAGGATGTCCCGGCCCAGCACACGATTGCGTTTGAAGGCGCGTCGGACAAGACGACGTTTGGCGGGAAACAGGTCCGAGATACCGGACAGGTCACCGTGCGATGGCAGCAGCGAACCGATGACTGTTTTTGCGGTGAACCAGCCGAACTTTGCCATTTCGGTCAGCCCCCAGCCACCGCTCGCCTGAGCCACGCCGATGGGCTGCAGGTATTTACTGCGAATGGCCCGCGTCATGGCATTGGGTGCGCCCACATCCGCCAGGACCGGATTGGGACCTTCGTACACGGTGGCGATGGTGAACTCGTGCATGTTCTCGCCGATGTAATTCTCAATCAGATGCGCGGGACGAATGGCCGTGCTGGAACCAATGCGAGCTTCCAGTCGGGCATACTTGCGGCGTTCGTCCGTGTGGACGGAGCGACCACCCTGGATCTGATAGCAGTTGATGGCCGTCTGCAGCAGCGCCTTGGTGGCGTAGACTTTGGCGATCATGCCCTGCGTTTCGTCGCGCACACCATTGGCCGCCAGCCGAAAACAGAGGTCCCCCAGCGTCCGTCCGGCCAGTCCCTGTGCCGTGGCGCGGCCGATCCACGTTTGGATGCGGGGCGCGCTGCCGATGGGTTTGCCAAACGTACTGCGAAACGACGTCCAGCCGCCGCCGTTCGGTTCTCCGGCCGCCGCGTTCAGCACGGGACTTTGGGGATCGTCTCGCTGCAGCTCCGGATCGAGGATAATCTGAGCCAGCAGTTTAAACGTCTTTGCCGCGCTGTTGACGCCAATGCCGCCGCGACCTTTCGCCAGTGAGCTGAATGCCTGAGCCAGACCTTTTCCGGGAGGTCCCAGCAGGTTGCTTTGCGGCACCGGGCAGTCGGTCAGGCGAAAGCGGGCGTTCCACAGATAGTCGAATGCCGTAAGGTCATTTCGTTTCATGCGGAACGTGTCGGTGTCCGTGCGGGGCACTTCGTAGATGAGCATGCCCGAATCACGACCAGGCTTCAGATCGTGGCCCACGAGTTTCACAATCAGCACGCAGATGCCGCCGTAGATCACGTTGGTGATGGGCCACTTGACGCCGTTCACAATGTACTGACCGTCCTCGAGGCGAGCTGTCATCGACAGCTTGCTGGGATCAGCTCCGACGCCCGGCTCCGTGAGCGCGAACGAGCCCAGCAATTCTCCGGCCGCCATTTTGGGCAGGTAATACTGCTTTTGTTCTTCGGTGCCGAAATCCAGAATGGGCGTCACGGGGCCCAGAAAGTTGTGGACTTCAAACATAACCGCCAGGTCCGGATGCACGAACGTCAGGGCCCGCAGCAGAGGGCCCAGGTCACCCAGT
Source organism: Planctomycetaceae bacterium (assembly GCA_024742875.1). Lineage (GTDB taxonomy): Bacteria > Planctomycetota > Planctomycetia > Planctomycetales > Planctomycetaceae > Fuerstiella. Next base: position 517,357 of record JANSXP010000001.1, read on the forward strand.
CGGGCGCCGCTGCCGCCGTACTGTTCCGGAATGGCGAGGCCGAAAAAACCACGCTCGGCCAGTCCCCTGATGACGTTCTTTTCAAACAGCATGCACTTGTTGTTCAGCAGCGTGCCCGCCTTTTTGCGCTGCAGCAGAAAGTCGACGGAATCGCCCATGACTTTGGCCACTTTGGGCGAGGGCGAAAATCGTCCCGCGTCAAACTCCCGCGCCCGACCGGTGCCAAACAGCGAGGCAATGGTGGGCGCTTCGCCGCTGAACTGCGTTTCGGCCGACTGGTCAGCGTCGTCGAGGGTCGTCAGGGCGGCAATTTCTTCGGCCGACTTGCCGGCCTGCTGCAGAATCAGGGCCACTGCTTCATCATCTGTGCGGCGATCCCGACTGGGGGGCGTCAGTGTGGTGTTGCTCATGTCTGGCTTTCTGTGAATGCGACCAGTGGAGTGCAATGTGTCTCGAGATGCGGGCGGTGTGAACGGGTGAGTCGGACGAGCCTCGTGTTGTCAGGTGTCAGCCTCGTGGTGCCACAGTTCGACAAACTCGTGAACCGGCATGTCGTCGAAACAGGTGGGTTCGGTCATCCAGCGACTCAGGTTGTCGCACTGCCCAGACGGCAGATGACGGGCCACGTTCCGGGAAAATTTCTGCTCGATCACAGACCTCGCCTCGTCACGGCGGCGACAATGACCGAGCGGATACTCGACTTCTATGCGTGGGGTGGAGGATCCATCCTGAAAGTGAACCTGCACGGCATTCGCAATGGAGCGGCGATCAGGATCCAGGTAGTCGCGTGAGAAGGCTTCGTTTTCTGTGACGTGCATTCGGTCGCGGAGCTGATCGACGCGTGGATCTGCCGCGATATCGTCTTCATAGTCAGCGGCCGTCAGATCACCTTTCAGCAGCGCAATGGCCACCATGTACTGCAGGCAGTGATCTCGATCCGCGGGGTTATGCAGTGGTCCGCTTTTGCTGATAATTCGTATGGCCGACTCCTGAGTGTGCAGCTCGATGCGGTCGATCTGGTCCAGACGATTGACAATCATCGGATGCAGCTGCACGGCCGCTTCCACGGCTGTCTTCGCGTGAAACTCGGCCGGATAAGAAACTTTGAACAGAATGTTGTCCATAACGTAGCTGTCCAGCGGCCGCGCCAGGGTGATATCAGCGGAGCCAAACAGCGTGTCCTGGAAGCCCCAGCGGGGTGCCGACAGCACCGTGCGATATTCCATCTCACCGCGTGCGGCCATCATTGCCAGCCACAGCCCGCGGCGGGTCGCATCTCCGGCCGCCCAGCTCTTACGGGAGCCTGTGTTGGGTGCATGGCGATAGGTCCGCAGGGCGCCGCCATCGGCAAACGCGTTGGTCACCGCACTGATGACGTGCTGCCGCTGACCGCTGAGCATGGCGGACGTGACTGCGGCGGTGGCCACACGGACCAGCAGCACATGATCCAGTCCGACACGATTGAACGCGTTGTCGAGTGCCAGCACGCCCTGAACTTCGTAGGCGCGCACAAACATCTCCAGCAACTGACGAAATGTCACAGGGCGGGGCACGATGCCGGCGCCCGCTGCGGCCTGTCTGCTGTGTTGCCGCGACAGCCAGGCAGCGGCTGGCAGAAGTCCGCCCAGGTTGTCGGACGGATGGCCCCATTCGGCCGCCAGCCAGGTGTCGTTGAAATCCAGCCACCGCACCATAGCGCCCACATTGAAGGCGGCCTGCAGGGGATCCAGTCGCCAGTTGGTGCCCGGCACCAGGCAGCCGTCCGCCATGGCGGCTCCGGGTACGATCGGTCCCAGAACGCGGCGACACTTCGGATCCGTGAGCGCCAGCATCCCGCACCCCAGCGCGTCCAGCAGGCACAGGCGGGCCGTCGCGAGGCTCTCGTCAGAAAATGCCTGGTCGGCCCGTACATACTCTGCGATGTCGGTGATGACAGCGTCCACGGGAAGCTGCGTGTTGTTGTCAGCAATGTTGGCAGTCATGAATCTGTTGGAAGGAGCCGCGGGTCGTTGATGAATTGGTTGGGGCGGTGCCCCTGGAGCGTGTTAGCGAAGTTCGACGGGCGTGTAGTCGCGCGGCTCAGGACCGATGTACTCGGAGCCAGGGCGAATCAATCGGTTGTCCGCTCGCTGCTCGATGATGTGGGCCGCCCAGCCGGACGTGCGACTGATGACGAAAATTGGCGTGAACATGGCCGTGGGAATTCCCAGGAAGTGGTACAGCGAGGCCGCATAGAAATCGAGATTGGGGAACAGGCGTTTCTCGCGTCGCATGACGGCTTCGATCCGCTCCGAAACCGCATACAGACGGCCGTCCGTGCCGGCACTCAGTCGGTGAGCCCACTGCTGAATGATGTCGCTGCGGGGATCGTTGATGCGGTACACCCGATGTCCAAAACCCATGATTTTCGATTTCGCCGCCAGCATCCGCAGCACGCCCTGCTCAGCCGCGTCGGGATCAGCAAACCGGTCGATGAGGTCCATCGCGGCTTCATTCGCACCGCCGTGCAGCGGGCCGCGCAGCGTGCCAATGGCGCTGGTAATGGCCGAATAGAAATCCGACAGTGTCGACGACGTTATGCGACCCGCAAATGTGGACGCGTTGAATTCGTGCTCGGCATACAGCATCAGCGATACGTCCAGCGCCCGCTCGTGTTCGGCGGTGGGGGGCGTGCCGTGCAGCAGGCTTAAAAAATGGGCGGCCGTGCTGGCCGCATCTGATTCCACCGAGATGCGCTGTCCGGATGTGTGGAAATGGTGCCAGTACATCAGCATGGCGGGAAAAGCGGCGATCAGTCGATCGGCCACATCGTGCTGACTGCGAACGTTGTCCTCTTCCGGTTCCAGAGTTCCCAGCATACTGCAGCCGGTTCGCAGTACGTCCATCGGGTGCGCAGTGGCCGGCAGACGTTCGAGGACGTCTTTCAGTTCCTGGGGCAGGCTCCGCAGGGACTGCAGTCGAGCGCGGTAGGCCGACAGCTCTGCCGCGGTGGGCAGTGTTCCGTACATCAGCAGCCAGGCGACTTCCTCAAAAGAGGAATGCGCACACAAATCGGCAATCGCATAACCGCGATAGGTGAGCCCCACACCCTGCTGTCCTACAGTACACAGGGCCGTCTGTCCGGCAATCACTCCGGCGAGTCCTCGAGTATCTGTTGTCATCATGGCCTCCCACAGATCGAACGAAACACAGGGTGGTGGATTCAGTTTCCGTCTGACGGCTGTCTGGCTTCGGCCAGCAGCTGATCGATACGCTGTTCCTGCTGCTCGTAGTTGAGCACCTCGTACAGTTGTTCACGGGTTTGCATCTGCCCCAGCATCGCCTGCTGTGAGCCGTCGGACAAAATGGCCCGGTAAACACTTTCCGCCGCCTGGCTCATGGCACGAAACGCCGACAGCGGATACAGCGCCAGACTGACGCCAGCGTCCTGAAGCTGCGGGCGAGGCATCAAAGGCGTGACGCCAAACTCCGTGATGTTGGCCAGTACGGGCACGCTCACAGTGCTGCAAAAGGTGCGATATTCCTCGCGGTTCTGCATGGCTTCGGCAAAGATCATGTCGGCTCCCGCCTCGACGTACTGCTGTGCGCGGGCGATGGCGGCGTCCAGCCCTTCCACGCTGTAGGCGTCGGTTCGTGCCATGATGACGAACGTCGTATCACGGCGACCCTCGACGGCGGCGGCGATTCGGTCGCGGGCGGCGTTCGCCGACACAAGCTGCTTGCCCGCGCGATGTCCGCAGCGTTTGCGGGGGATCTGATCTTCCAGATGGCAGCCAGCTGCTTTGACATCGCTCAGCTGACGAATGGTCTCCCCAATGCCGCCCGGTTCATCCTCCCAGCCGGTGTCCGCATCCACCAGCAGGGGCAGAGGCACGGCGGACGTGATCCGTCGCGCCGTCTCGACCACGTCGGCCCGACTGGTGAGTCCCAGATCCGGCAGGCCGAAGTCCGCGTTGGCCACGCCGGCACCAGACAGATACAGGGCCGTGAAGCCTGCACGCTGAGCCAGCAGAGCGCAGTACGCGTTGATGGTGCCGGCGATCGGCAGAGGCTGACTGCCGACCGACAAGTCGCGCAGCTGTGTTCCAGGAGTGGCCGTCATGATGATGGCTCCGAATTCCTGGGGACCGTAGTCGCTGCCGGCACCTGCCAGGCGGGCGGGCGTTTCTCAAAGAACGCGGCAAAACCTTCGTTCGCCTCTTCGGAGTCACGGGCTGCCAGATGACCGTCCAGCGCTCGCGAAAGCTGAGCACGAAAGTCGTCTCCGGTGAACTGATTGACAGCCTGCTTGGACAGACGCACAGCCTGGGGGCCCCCCAGCAACACCTGATCGGCCAGTTCGTCGGCACGCTCTAAGGTGGTGCCGCTGTCACACACTCGATTGATCAACCCTATGTGGGCAGCGCGATCGGCGTCAAAAATTTCTCCCAAAAGCAGCATTTCCCGCGCGGTGCGGCGCGGTACCTGAGTGCACAGCAGGCCCAGGACCAGGGCGGCCACCAGTCCGCGGTGAACTTCCGGGTAGCCGATTTTGGTACCCGCTTCGGCCAGCACAAAATCGCAGGCCGACATCAGTCCTGCACCACCCGCGATGGCGGCGCCCTGCACGGCTGCAATGGTGATCAGTCGCGTGTCATACACCGTGTGGAGCATTTCACCGACCAGCTGGGCCGACTGCTGAGCGTTGTCCGTATCGGCTGCTTCCTGCAGGTCGAGTCCAGCACAAAAAACGCTGCCCGCTCCTCGCAGGATCAGGACGCGATGGCTGTCGTCCTCTTCGAGCGCACGAACGGCATCACACAACTGCCGCAGCAGCGCACTGGACAGGGCGTTGCGTTTGTCGCCGCGATTGAGAGTCAGTCGGCAAACGCCTGGACGCAGAGTTTCTGTGAGGACAAGACTCGTCATGCTGTGACCTCCGCTCGAGCCGGAGCGAGTTCGGTTTCCGTGATTTCCAGGGGCATCATCAGCAGCGCCTGCCCCAGCGCTTTTCCCTGGGCGTCGCTGGCCAGAGACTGGCTGCCTCCTTTGCCCAGCACGTTGTGCAGCACAAAATTGAGTGCCCCCAGATTGGGCAGTTCATACCGCACCACGTCTGTCACGGGCAGCGCCTCAAAATAGGCGTGCACACGCTCGGCCGTGATGTGCTGCTGCAAAAACGCATAGCCAGCGTCTGTGTGTGCAATCAGGCCGATGTTGGCGTGCCGCCCTTTGTCGCCACTGCGGGCGTAAGCGATGTCTTTGAGTGTGTGGTTCATGACAGCACCTCTATCTCCATAGACACACGATCCGCGGCCACCAGACACGGCCAGTAGGCGAATGTTTCAGACACACGCGGACGTCCGGCCGCGTAGCCGGTGGTGCCCTGGGGCCCGCTGCACACCAGTGACGTCCAGTCACGGGCGAACTGCGCGACGGGTGCCCGCTGGGCATCAGCGACGGAGACCCGCAGCACGACTTCCGTCAGGTCATCGCGCTGCAAGTGGGGCAGGGGGACCGTACTGCCGCCGCCCAGACATTCAATACGGGATTCGTCGGGTGCCAGTCCCTGGGACTGCAGGCGATTGAGCACGGCGGCTCCTGCGCGGCGACCTTTTTCCGCCGCCCGTTCGCCAAAGATCACCAGGCTGCCTGAGCTTTGGAAGCCGGCCGGAAAAGTGGCACTGACTTTAAGAGTGGCCGGAGGGGACGATCCCCTGGCCCCGCGAACGGCCACCCGGTCCGGTCCGATTTGCGCGACCGACAGCGAAAGAAAAGAGACGGTGCAGTCAGGGCTGAGATAACTGTCGGGATTTCCCAGTTCGTACAGCAACTGTTCCTTCACAGTGCGAACGTTGACTGCACCGCCTGTTTCTTTCGGTTTGGTGACCACGCATCCGCCGCCCGCGTCAACCTCCACAATCGGGTAGCCGATCTGGCAGACGTCCTCAAGGTCCATCCACTGTGTGCTGATGCCGCCGGTCACATGCGTGCCACATTCGATCAGATGCCCGGCAATGGTCGCGCCGGCGAGGCGATCGTAGTCGTCATCTGCCCAGCCGAATGCATACTGACATGGAGCCACCACCATGCTGGGATCGGCCACCCGTCCGGTGATGATCAGATCACAGTCCGCCTGCAGCGCCTCGACAATGGCGGCGGCCCCCACATAAGCACTGGCCGTGATCAGCTGCTGCGCGCGATCGCCCAGCTGTTCGCCCGTGTCCAGATTGCGAGACAGCTCACTGTGGGGCTCGGCCTGCAGCACACACAGCACATCGTCACCGGTCACCACGCCGATTTTTCTGCCCGGGCATCCGGCTTCCCGCAGGATCACCTGACAGGCCAGTGCACACTGGCGTGGTGCCAGACCACCCGCGTTGGCGATGACCTTCACCCGGCTGCCCTGATTCCAGAAGGGAGCGATGGATCGCACCACGTCCAGAAAATCGGCCGCGTAGCCACGATCCGGCTGCCGCCGTTGCTGCTTGGCCAGAATCGACATCGAGACTTCCGCCAGATAATCCAGCGTCAAAAAATCGATGTCCGGCTCCTGTCGCAGCAAATCGGCGGCCGCCTGGGAGTAGTCGCCCCAGAATGCCTGGACGTTGGCAATGCGGATGGTGTCCGATCGACCCGTGTTTTTAAGACTGGTGTCTGTCATACCTGAAACACTCCCGTATGGAAGTGGGCTTCGGGTGGCTGGCGGGTGGCCAGCGCCAGCGTTTCGATGAGCACGTCGCGTGTCGTTTCCGGCGCAATGATGCAGTCGATCCAGCCGCGAGCCGCGCCGTAGCGAATGTCTGTTTGACGTTCGTAAGCGGCCGTGGTTCGCTGCTGCAGGTCTTCCAGCTGGTGGTCTGTGAGCGGCTCACCACCGCGTTCGGCCTGACGTTTTTCGAGTGCGACCAGTGTGTTAGCCGCCTGAGCGCCCCCCATGACCGCGTAGCGTGCTCCCGGCCAGGCAAATACAAAGTGAGGATCAAACGCTTTACCGCACAGGGCGTAGTGCCCGGCCCCAAAAGAACCACCAAGGATGATGGTGATGCGGGGGACCGTGGAGTTGGCAATGGCGCTGACCATTTTGGCACCACTGCGAATGATGCCCGACTGCTCGGCCGCGCGACCGACCATAAATCCTGTCACATCCTGCAGGAAGACGAGCGGTGTCTGTGTCTGGTTGCAGTCCATCACAAAGCGGGCCGCCTTGTCGGCTGCCTCAGCATAGATCACACCACCCACCTGAATGCCGGCTTCGGTGCGAATGTTCTGTCGCTGGCTGCCAATGATGCCCACTGTGCGCCCGCCGATGCGCGCATAGCACGTGACCAGCGTCTGACCGTAGTATTGCTTGTATTCGTTCAGTGAGTCCGCATCAACAATCGATTGCAGCACGTCCCGCAGATCGTAGGCCCTGCGGCCATCAGGACTGACGAGTGAATACAGCGCGTCCGCATCCACCATGGGGCCGTGGCTGCCCGCCTCCGGTCGTTCCTCATAGCGCTCGGGATCGAGACCTGCCACCAGTGAACGCGTCTTCGCCAGGCACGATTCGTCGTTCGGTTCGTAGAAATCCACCGTCCCGCTGACCTGCGCGTGCATCATCGCACCGCCCAGTTCTTCGTCGCTGACCACCTGCCCAATGGCGGCTTTCACCAAAGACGGGCCCGCCAGATACAGCGCGCTGCCTTCGGTCATCAGAATCTTGTCGCACAGCACGGGCAGGTAAGCGCCTCCTGCCACGCAGTTACCCATGATGGCGGCAAACTGCGGCAGACCGGCGGCGGACAGCACGGCGTTGTTACGAAAGATACGTCCAAAGTCGTCCTCGTCCGGGAAGACCTCATCCTGCATCGGCAGAAATACGCCTGCCGAATCCACCAGATAGATGATTGGAAGAGCACAGCGGAACGCGATTCGCTGCGCGCGGAGCACTTTCTTGATCGTCTGCGGAAAGAAGGCACCAGCTTTCACGGTGGCGTCGTTGGCGATGATCATGCAGGGCCGATTGTGGATGGAGCCGATGCCCGTAATGACGCCGGCGGCAGGAACTGCTCCCCAGCGGTCATACATACCGTGTGCGGCCCACAGATTCAGCTCCAGTAGTTCGGCGCCTTTATCGAGCAACCGTTCGATGCGATCCCGCGCTGTAAGTCGGCCCAGCTTTTGCTGCCGCGCGCGTCCTTTCTCGCCGGTGCCCGTACGGATCACGCGTTCTTCGGCCAGAAGCTGCGACGTCACAGACTTCAGGCTGCCTGCCGTTTGGGTGGATTCAGTCATGATGGGACTCCTCAAAGAGCGATCGGCCAGTCGTGATTCAGACGGTTTCCGTCAGACGGAATTCGGCCGCGCGTTTGCGAATCGCATTCAAAAACTCGGCGGCACCCACACCGTTGACCAGACGATGATCAAAGCTCATTGTCAGAGACACCATCTTGCGAAACTCGAAACCTCGATCGAGTGGAACCGGCTCATCACGCACCGCGCCCACAGCCAGTGTGGCCACCGCCGGCGTGACGACGACCGGAATACCAACCCGCATCCCCACACGACCGATGTTCGACAGGCTGACAGTGGTGGTGGCGTCAATTTGATCAATGCCGTTGCGGGCATCAGAGATGCGGTCGACCATTTCGTCAAAGAAGGCCGCACGGTTCAGGGTGTCGGCGTGGCGGATGACGGCCGTGTTGAGCAGGTCATCTTCCAGTGAGACGGCGATGCCCAGGTTGACGTGTTTGTAGGTTCTCAGCGTGTTGCCATCGGGCGTCAGCGAGCTGCGAAACTGCGGGAAATCGGCCAGCGTGCGGGCCACGCACCAGGACAGCATGGCGAATCCGGTTGGTCCTCCGGATTCCCGCGTTTGCTGTCGCGCCTCGTGGATGGCCGTCCAGTCCACATCCGTTTCCAGTGTGGCCGGCAGCACCAGTTGGGCGCCCCGCGCCATGCGAAAGTTGAGCGTTCTTTCCTGCGAATTCAGCGGCCGCTCGCTGTATTCTTCTTTGGCGACCGTCGCCCCGTGGGTTGCGTTCCGATTTGTTGACTCGGTCAGGATGACACTGGTCGGCGTTTGCTGTTTGGCCAGAAATGCGTCTACATCTTCCGGCGACAGACGCTTGCCGGTGGCAGGGATTTCCGTGGCCAGATGGGCGATGCCTTTTTCTCGCAGCAGCCGCCTGACCCGCGGAGGGATGGGGATGCCGTTGGCCGCTGTGTGGGCTGGCGAAAACGGAATGGACAGCGGTGCGGCCGCGGGGCGTGGCGGGACAGCGACAGCCACAGGGGCACCACCGGCCAGCGCAGGCTCTGTGGAGACGACAGCAGGCGCCGATGGCGGGGCAGCCGCTTCCGCGACAGCCGATTCTTCCCGCGCTGATTCCAGCGGAGCGGACGCCACAGCTGGTGATCCGTGACCATCTCCCATTTCCGGCGTCCCGTCTGCGACTTCCATCGTGGCGATGTCAGCCCCAATGGGCAGCACCGAGTCCACTTCGGCCACCCAGGCGATGAGCGTTCCGTCATAGGGCGATTCGATTTCCGTGATCGCCTTGTCGGTTTCGATCTCGTAAATCGGCTCGTCTTTCCTGATGACGTCGCCAGGCTGCTTCAGAAATTCCACCAGGCGGGCTTCCTGCAGCCCTTCCCCCAGTTGTGGGATCTTGACGGATACCTGTTCCATCGTTTCGCCTTTCCGACTCTGACTGTGATCGTGTGACCCGGGTGACTCGACTTCTCGCTGTCTAGTTGTCCATCACGGAACGAATGGCGGCCGTCACATCATCGACAGACGGCAGCGCGGCGTATTCGTAGACGGGGTTGTAGCCGATGTGCACATCCGGTCTTGAAACCAGTCGGGGCGCACTAAGCAGGCTGTAGAAGCTGTCGTCACGGGACGTCAGTTCGGAAATGAACATCTGGCCCGCGCTGCAGGACTCCGCATCTTCCTGCACGACCACCAGCCGTCCGGTTTTGGCCAGCGAAGCCGTCACGGTGTCGCGGTCCCACGGCTGCAGTGAACGCAGGTCGATGACTTCCACCGAAACCTCACCGGACAGATCGGCGGCCACCTGCATTGACAGTTCCACGCAGTTGGCCCACGTGACCAGCGTGACATCACTGCCCGACTGTCGAATGCGCGCTTTGCCAAATGGTACTGGTGGGATGTTGCGGTCCACGTGCACCTGCTGACGGATCAGGTGCTTGGGGAGCAGCACAATGGTCGGGTCGTCGGCCGCCATGGCCGTCCACATTAGCCCTGCTGCGTCTTCCGGCGTGGACGGAATTACAACACGCAGTCCTGGAGTGTGCATGAACCAGGCTTCATTGGACTGACTGTGCCACAGCGATCCGCCCGGCAGATAGGCGCCGTAGGGTGCGTAGAAAACGACTGGGCACGTCCAGTCGCCGTTGCTGCGCCAACGCAGGGTGGCCAGGTTCTGCGAAATCTGATTCCATGCCGGGCCCACAAAATCCACGAACTGCAGTTCGAATACAGGTCGCATGCCGACGCTTGCCATGCCACACGCCACGCCGGCGATGGTGGCTTCAGCCAGTGGAGAATTGAACACGCGATTGGGGAACTGCGTGCTCAGGCCCTCGGTCAGCTTGAAGACACCGCCTTTGGGATCTTCGATGTCTTCGCCAAACATGACGCGGAAGGAGTCTTCTGCCAGTCCGGCTTTCAGCGTCCTGTTGACGGCGTCCACCATACGCATGGTCTGGCCACCGATGAGAGGGGGCGCTGTGGTTCGTGGTTCTTCGCCCAGCAGTTCGTGGCGCAGCTGGGTGGCGTGTGGATCAGCTGCGGATTCCGCCTGTTCGTAGTCCCAGTCCACGCTGGCAGCAATTTCGACTTTGGCCGCTTCCCACTGTTCGTTCGTCAACTGGCCTTCGCTGATCAGTTCTGCGGCCAGCAGCGTGATCGGATCACGATCCTGCATTTCACTGATTTCTTCTGTCGAACGATAGGAGCGGTGATCGTCGCTGCTGGTGTGACTGCACAGGCGATCGATTTCGCACACCAGAACAGAGGGGCCGCCGCCTGATCGTGCTCGGGCGATCGCCGCACGGCCGGCGGCTTCCACATCCGCCACTCGGCGGCCGTTCACGTGCTGAATGCCAATGGCATCCGCAAACACGCCCAGCTTGAAAGGATTGAAGGCGTCCGTGCAGGTGCTGATGCCATAGCGGTTGTCTTCGACCACAAAGATGACGGGCAACTGTCGCTCGACAGCAAACGCGATGGCCTCATAAAACTCGCCCTGCCGCGAGGCGGCATCGCCGATGGTGGCAATGACCACGCTCGACTCGTTTTGCAACTGCTGTGACCACGCCACGCCGCAGGCCGGCAGCAGATTGGCGCCCGTTGGTGTGGGCACACTCCAGATGTTTTTCTCGTAGCTGGAGTAATGGCCGGGCATCTGGCGCCCGCCGCTGCTGCTGCCCGCCTTGGCAAAGTAAGCCAGGGCCAGATCGTAGCTGGTCAGCCCGCGTGCGAGCACCATCGCGCGATCGCGATAATAGGGGAACAGATAGTCGTTATCGCGCAGCAGGACACCGAGAACTCCCAGTGCCTCGTGCCCCATGCCGGACACCTGAAACCAGCCTTTGCTTTGCCGCAACAGCATCCCTTCGCGTCGATCCCCATGACGGCTGGCGTACATCAACTTCAGGAACTCGAGGCGATCGATGAGTTCCGTTCCCTCTGCGACTGGCAGTTCGTGATGGGTGCTCGACATGACAGGCTCCATGGCGTGGGATCGAATTGTGAAAGGCGGTGGTGTCTACATCTGCGGTTTCAACGGCACAGTGGTGGGTGAGGAACGGCCGTTGCGATTCTTTCTATGGGGATTAAGTCTGCGACGAACTGGCAATTCTGGCCGATTGCCAATTGGCGTCTCTTCGAAAATTGTATAAGTTTATTCGTCTTTGTTCTATGTGTATGTCGACAATCTGTTTTATATTCTTTATTGGGTGTGTGAGCCGAATATTGTTCAAATCTGGAGGCTGGCGTGAAGCTGGACCGAATCGACTTCGAAATCCTGAGCATGCTGCAGAATGATGCGCGAATTTCGAACAAAGAACTGGCCCAGGCCAATGGCATCTCGCCGTCGACCTGCCTGGAACGTGTGCGACGACTGAAAAACGCGGGTGTGATTCAGGGCTATCATGCGACCGTCCGGGCACAGGCGCTGGGTATCGCCGTGCAGGCCATGATTTCGATTCGCCTGCGGCAGCATGCCTCCATCGATTTTGAAGCGCTGATGCGGGAAATGTCAGAAACGCGCGAAGTGGTCAACTGCTACCTGCTGTCCGGTGGCAATGACTTCCTGGTGCATGTTGCCGTGCGAGATGTCGAACATCTGCGGACTCTTGTTGTCGACCGTTTCACCGCGCGGCACGAAGTGGCCCACATTGAAACGGCACTGATCTTTGAATACGTGAAGGGTTCTGTGCTGCCCAACTATGTGGAATCGTAAATCCTAAAAGTCGCAGGTTGGGACGATCAAAGCTCGTCGTCAGTATGGACGGCGGGAAGACTCCCGGACGGCGACGGACCTTATCCCCAGCGGGAGCCTGTTGATGAATGACGCAGTGATTTGTTCGGCCGTTCGCACGCCCATTGGCAGCTTTCAGGGATCGTTGTCCTCCGTTTCCGCCGTCGACCTTGGCGCGATCGCCATTCGCAGTGCGGTGGAGCGAGCCCACGTCATGCCGGCTGATGTCAACGAGACGATCATGGGAATGGTGCTGTCGGCGGGAGTCGGCCAGGCACCGGCGCGACAGGCGTCCATCGGCGCCGGTGTGCCGGAGTCGGTCCCCTGCACAACAGTGAACAAGGTGTGTGGCTCCGGGCTGAAGTCGGTCATGCTGGCGCAGCACTGCATCACGGTTGGCGACTGCCAGATGGTGGTCGCCGGTGGAATGGAAAACATGAGTCAGGCGCCCTATCTGCTTCCGCAGGCTCGTGGCGGTTACCGTATGGGGCCAGGTGAGGTAGTCGATGCGATGATCCACGATGGCCTGTGGGACCCCTTTGGCAAATCCGGCATGGGTGCCTACGGCGATTTGTGCGCGCAGGAGAGGGGATTCTCACGCGAATCGCAGGATGCATACGCGATTCGCAGTTACGAACGCGCTCGTGCTGCGCAGGTGGACGGGGCTTTTGAGGCGGAAATCGCTGCAGTGGACGTGGTGACTCGCAAAGCGACAAACACAATTGCGGCCGACGAAGAACCGTCGCGCTTTTTGCCGGAAAAGATACCGCAGCTGCGTCCAGCGTTTTCTGCAGAGGGCACAGTGACGGCGGCCAATGCCTCCAAGATCTCGGATGGTGCGGCGGCCGTTGTGGTGATGGATCAGAAGGCTGCCGCAGAGCGCCAGTCGCCCGTGCTGGCCCGGATCATCTCGAGCGCTTCGTTTGCCCATCAGCCACAGTGGTTTACGACGGCCCCCGCTTTTGCCATCCGTCGTGTGCTGGACAGGGCGGGCCTGTCCGTTGAGCAGATTGACCTGTTTGAAATCAACGAAGCGTTCGCTGTCGTGGCGATGGCCGCCATTTCCGAGCTGAGTCTGAACGCGGATCGTGTGAACGTGAATGGCGGCGCCATTAGTCTGGGGCATCCGATCGGCTGTTCGGGAACGCGCGTGCTGGTGACGCTTATTCATGCGCTTCGACGACAGAACAAACGTTACGGCTGTGCGTCACTGTGTATCGGCGGGGGAGAAGCGGTGGCCATGATTGTGGAGAATCCGGAAGTCTGAGGCAGCGGGAACCGGCATGAGAGTCGCACTGGAGCAACGCGTCGAAGACCACTACCGGCAGGCAGGCCTGCTGCAGTCGGTGCTGGATCACGCCGCGCAGCGTGCCTCAGAGGAAGGTCTGCCCCAACAGCCACTGACTGCGGATGCGCTGGCTGTTGCTGACGAATTTCATACCGGGGGAGCGCAGGCGACCGACGAATTGCTGGACCGACTTTCCCTGTCTGCTGCTTCCCGAGTGCTGGATGCGGGATGTGGGATTGGCGGCACCGCGCGACGTGTGGCACAGCGGTTCGACTGTCAGGTGACGGGCATCGACCTGACAGCGGACTACATTCGCGTGGCCACACAGCTGACGGAGAAACAGAATCTGCTGTCACAGTGCTCTTTTCAAACGGGCAGTGTGCTCGATCTGCCGTTTACGGCAGCGTCTTTTGATGTGTGTCTGTCGCTGCATGTGGCCATGAATATCCGCCAACGCGCGGCCTTTTATGACCAAATCAACCGTGTTCTGGCGGCCGACGGAGTCTTCGCCAGCTACGACATTGTGTGTTCGGGGGCCACCGGCGAATTGCGTTTCCCGCTGCCGTGGAGTGCATCGTCTGACACCAGTTTTCTGTCGACCGTTGAACAGACCGAACGCCTGCTTGGGGAAGCGGGTTTTGAAATGGTCCTGTCTGTCGGCCGGTCGTTCTCCGCGCCACCAGCGCCGACGGCAGCCGGCAGTGATACGCCAAAGTCGGCCAATGTGCTGCTGGGGGACCAGGCAGCAGAGAAAGTGGCCAACCATCGGCTGGCACTGCAGTCGGGTCTTATCGCCGCACATACGTTTGTGGCTCGTAAAGTGGTTTGAGCAATTCGCGATTGATCAGGAGTGGTTCTATGAGCGAGCAGCGTCTGGGAGTGATTGGGGCCGGTCAGATGGGGGCCGGAATTGCTCAGGTGGCCGCACAGGCCGGATTGTCTGTCAGCGTGACGGATGTGAATGACGAACGACTCAGCAGTGGTCGGACGGCGATTGCCGGGTCTCTGGCCCGGCTGGTGAAAAAGCAGCAGCTGACGGCCGAGCAGGCGGATGAAGTGCAGTCACGTCTGACGTGGAGCACGCAAACTGATGCCCATCAGGACTGCCCTTTTATTGTGGAAGCGGTGCCCGAAAACGAAGAGCTCAAGGCCGGCATCCTGACGGCCGTGGAACGTGTGTGTGGTGCCCACACGATTCTTGCCAGCAACACGTCGTCCATTTCCATCACCCGTTTGGCCGCGCATCTGCAGCGGCCCGAGCAGTTCATTGGCATGCATTTCATGAATCCGGTGCCCGTGATGGAACTGGTGGAGGTCATACGCGGCGCGGCGACCTCCGATGAGGTCTGTGAGACCACACTGAAGCTGGCACGGCAACTGGGCAAGCAAACGACGGTTGCCAGCGATTATCCCGGCTTCCTGTCAAATCGCATTCTGATGCCCATGATCAATGAGGCGTTCTTTACCCTGATGGAGGGGGTCGGCACGGCTGAGGATATCGATCGCACGATGACTCTCGGCATGCGGCATCCACTGGGACCGCTTGCTCTGGCCGATCTGATCGGCCTGGAGACCTGCCTGTCCATCATGGAAATCCTTCACACTCAGCTGGGTGATTCCAAATATCGTCCCTGTCCACTGCTGCGTCGCTACGTGGCGGCCGGCTGGCTGGGCAGAAAATCGGGACGCGGTGTCTTCACATACGGAGAGTAGCCATGCAAGACGTTGTTCTGGCGGCGGATGAAGGCCGAGTGCGTACGCTGACAATCAATCGCCCTGAGCAGTTGAACGCCCTGAATCATGCCGTGCTGGCACGGCTGCATCAGGAAGTGGGACGGCTGCAGGAACAGACCGCGGTCACGTCGGACGGCTCCAGCGCAGTGCGGGCTGTGATAATCACCGGCGCCGGCGAACGAGCATTCGTCGCGGGGGCAGATATCAAAGAGTTGCAGTCACTCACGCCCGCCGCAGCGGCAGAGCAAAGCGGGCGTGTGCAGGCACTGTTTCAGCAACTGCGCGATCTTCCGGTACCCGTCATCGCAGCAGTCAACGGCTATGCGCTGGGGGGCGGACTGGAACTGGCGCTTGCCTGTGATTTCATTTTCGCTGCCAGCACGGCCGTGCTGGGACTGGTGGAGGCGGACCTGGGATTGATTCCCGGATATGCGGGTGTGAGTCGACTGGTGGATCGCATTGGCGAAAGTCGGGCCCGCGAAGCGCTCTACACGAGTCAGAAATTCTCCGCCGCTGACGCGCTGGCGGCCGGGCTGGTGAATCGGGTGACGGAGCCTGCCGACCTGCTGCTGCAGTGTCGTCAGACCGCAGAGGCGATCGCCGGCAAGGGGCGGCATTCCATTGCTCGGCTGAAGCAGCTTATCGAGGCCACACGCATGGCTGACGTCGCGCAGCGTCGTCAGCTGGAACAGTCGGCGTTCGGGCTGACGTTTGCGGATGCCGATGCTGCCGAAGGCATCGCCGCATTTGTGGAAAAACGACCGCCGCAGTTTGAAGAGTAGCGGGCGACCAACACACGTCGGTGGTTTCCTGACGTTCTTTCGTGCTCATGTGGTGAAAGAAGCGGCCACGCGCGGGGCACGCCTCAGGGTAACGCAACGGCGTCGATCTTTGCTGCCATGGCGAGATCCTGTTCCGTGACGCCGCCGAGCGAGTGCGTTGACAGTTCCACGGTGACGCTGCGGTAGCCGACAAGGTGCAGGTCGGGATGATGGTTGTCCGCTTCCGCGACTTCGGCGATGCGGTCGAACCAGGCCAGCGATTGCAGAAAATTCTTCATGCGAATCTTCCGCACAATGGCCGTGCCATCAGCGGACGCTGCCCAGTTGGGCAGGGCGCTCAGTCGCTCATTGAGACTGGCGGCAGAAAGCACACCAGGGCTCGCCGGCTGCCGTGTTTCGGGGGGCTTTGAGGCGGATTGGGGCATCGGCTGTCTCGCAGTAGGGGTGCTGGCAACAAAACGCCACAATACGGCCGCATCGCAGTAAGTGCATGCACTTTTGTGGTCAAAAGGTCGATAATTGCTATAATCCGGCATTGAAATGCAGTAATGAATGCATTTAATGCAAGTCTGGCCGGGACACAAACAGTGGTACCGGCCTGCGGATCGAGTCCATTTCACCGGTGGCGAGGGGAAACGATGGCATCGACGAGCTACGACGCACTGATGACGGACCAGCGATGGGACGACTACAGCAGCACAGAGCATCAAACCTGGCGGCAACTGTACGAACGACAGATGAAGATTCTGCGGCCCCGCGCTTGTCAGCAGTATCTGGACGCTTTGGAGATTCTTGGTTTCACGGCGGACCACATCCCCAATTTTGCACGCGTCAACGAGCGACTGTGTGAACGCACCGGCTGGGAGGTTGTGGCTACGGACGGACTCATCAAGTCCCGCGCATTCTTCGACATGCTGACCGATCGCAAGTTTCCTTCAGGCCGCTTCATCCGCACGCCCGAACAACTGGACTACCTCGAAGAGCCGGACATCTTTCACGATTTGTTTGGTCACATCCCTCTGCTGACCGAACCCGCTTATGCAGACTATATGCACGAGTACGGCAAGGGGGGAGCGCGGGCTCTGGAATATAAAACAACGCGACACCTGGCGCGGCTCAACTGGTGGACGATTGAGTTCGGACTGATCCGCTCGCCGGAGGGATTGAAGATCTACGGCGCCGGTCTGCTGTCGTCTTTCAGTGAAGGGCAGTACTGTCTGGACGATGATTCCGCTCATCACATTCAGTTCCACCTGGAGCGCTGCATGAGAACACGCGTTTACATCAATGACATGCAGCCGTGCTATTTTGTGATTGACAGTTTTGAAGACCTGTTTAAGCAGGCTGTCGAGACCGATTTCAGTCCAATGTACGCCCGCTTTAAAGGCTTAAACGGTATGGACAAAGCGGAAGAGTTTCTGCCGTTCGATCTGCAGACTTCTGACACTGTGCTGCGAACCGGTACGCAGACCTACATCAAACCGCGGCGTGCGGAACTGGAAGAAGCCATTAGTCTTTAGTGAGTTGTTATGTCGTCTTTGTCGTCCATTCTGGAAACCGCGTCGGAGCAGTCGGGGTCAAGTGTTGACCTTGCCTACGATGAGATTCTGCGCCGCATTGTCAGCGGAGAACTGCGGGAAGGGGAGCCCATCAAGGGCGCCCTCATTTCCAGAGAAATGGGGGTGAGTCGAACGCCCGTCGTGCAGGCCATCGCGCGACTGACGGCCGAAGGGGTCCTCAATCAGGAACTGAACCGCCGGGCGATTGTTGCGGCCGGCGCGGAACGCTGGTTTGTCAGTCTGCATGAAGTCCGTATATTGCTGGAACCCGCTGCCGCGGCGGCGGCCGCCGGGAAACTCAGCCGGCAGACGCTGGAGGAACTCAACGAGGTGGCCCGCCAGTATGAAGCAGAGTCTGACTGGCAGGCGCGACGAGAGACGGCCTATCGGCTCGACTTCGCGCTGCATACGGCCATCGCGGAAAAATCGGGCAATCTGATGATCCGCTCGATCATTGCCAAATGCATGAGTTTCAAACGCTTTGCCTATCGCATTCCCAATGATCTGCCCGAGCGGCTGGATCGATCGCATCGCGAACATCTGGAAATCCTTCAGGCCGTGCAGGCTGGCGATGCGGACACGGCCCACGCGGCCATGCTGTTTCATTTAAGAAGTACGTTTCGCGACCTGCCCAATGACCATGTGGTCTGAAGATCGGGCGGGCCCCTGTTGCCACCCTGTCGGTTTCACCTTTTTCCGTCGGAAAGCCAGTCATGAGTGTCGAAGACCAGTTTCCTATCAAGCGTGTGGATCACATTGAATTTTATGTGGGCAATGCCAAGCAGTCGGCTGCTTACTACCGTGACGGATTCGGTTTTCTGAAGACCGCCTATCGGGGCATGGAGACAGGCGACCGCGAAGTGGCCTCCTATGTGATGGAGCAGGGGCATGTGCGATTTGTGGTTTCTGCGGCCACAGTCCGCGATCACGAGATCGCCCATCACGCGCACAAACACGGCGACGGCGTGGCCGTTATTGCCATGGAAGTTCCGGATGCCGATTACGCTTATCGCTTCACGACAGAACGTGGTGCCGAAGGCGTGACTCCGCTGCAGTGCCTGACAGACGATCACGGTGAATATCGCTATTCGATCATTCAGGGCTATGGCGACACGCTGTTCAAGTTTGTGGACCGATCTGACTACAACGGTGCGTTCGCGCCGGGCTACGAGCAGCGGGAAGTGATTGAAGGTAAGACGCATCCGGGCATTGGCCTGGCGTCTGTTGATCACATTGTGGGTAACGTGGAACTTGGTGGCATGGACAAGTGGGTCAGGTTCTTTGAAGAAGTCATGGGCTTTTCCATGTTGACTCATTTTGATGATGACGACATCTCAACCGAGTATTCCGCGCTGATGTCGAAAGTCGTGCAGGATGGCACCGGCAAGATCAAATTCCCCATCAACGAACCGGCCGAAGGCCGCCGCAAGTCGCAGATTCAGGAGTACCTGGATTACTACGGCGGTCCTGGCGTGCAGCATATTGCCATCATCACGGGTGACATCATCAGCACGGTGGCCGCGATGCGGCAGCGGGGCATTGAATTCCTGCAGGTGCCTCCCACCTACTATGAAAACCTGACCGAGCGTGTGGGCGACATCAAAGAAGACATTGATCGCATCGCGGATCTCAATATTCTGGTGGACCGCGACGAAGAAGGATATCTGCTGCAGATCTTCACCAAGCCCATTGAAGATATCCCCACGATCTTCTTCGAAATCATTCAGCGACACGGATCACGAGGATTTGGTGTGGGCAATTTCAAGGCACTGTTCGAAGCCATTGAGCAGGAGCAGGCGCTGCGAGGAAATCTGTAATGCCGTTCTACCATCGACTCGGCCGCATTCCGCACAAGCGGCACACGCAGTTTCGGTCGGCCAGTGGCGATCTGTACCACGAAGAACTGATGGGCATCCATGGCTTCGCCGGAATCCAGTCGCTGCTGTACCACCTGCGGCCGCCGACGGCTGTGGCCGATGTCAGTGTGGTGCGGTCGACAGCACTGGAGTACGAAGAGCCAGGCCCGCTGAAGCATCGCCTGCTGAATACGCTGGATTGTCCGGCTGGGGGAAATGCGATCGATGGACGCCTGCCACTGATGGGCAATTCAGACTGCCTCATTTCTGTCGTGCGTCCCACTGAGCCGATGCCGTACTGGTACCGTTTTGCCCATGGCGATGAACTGCATTTTGTGCATGAAGGCACGGGCGTGCTGGATTCGCAGTTTGGTCTGCTGGCCTATCGACCGGGCGATTATCTGGTGATTCCCACCGGGGTCATCTGGCGAATTCTACCCGATGATGGGCCGCAGCGGATGCTGGTCACAGAAGCGAACGGGCACATCGTGCCCCCCAAAAGGTATCTGAATAACTACGGTCAGTTTCTGGAACACTCCCCCTATTGCGAACGAGACATTCGCCCGCCCGAACAGCTGGAACCACGGGACGAAGCGGGAGAGTTTGAAGTCCGCGTCAATGCGCGCGGCGTGATCAGTGCCTATCGCTACGCGCATCATCCGCTCGACGTTGTGGGCTGGGACGGGCACCTGTGGCCGTACGCTTTCAATATTGAAGACTTTGAGCCGATCACCGGACGCATTCATCAGCCACCACCCGTGCATCAGACGTTTGACGGGCCCGGATTTGTGGTGTGCTCTTTTGTGCCGCGACTGTTCGACTATCACCCGGATGGCATCCCCGCGCCGTACAATCACTCCAATGTCGACTCGGATGAAGTTCTGTACTACGTGGAAGGTAACTTCATGTCACGCAAAGGCATTGATCGCGCCGCGCTGACCATTCATCCCAACGGCATTCCTCATGGTCCGCACCCTGGCACTTATGAGGGATCGATTGGCAAAGAGGCGACCGACGAACTGGCCGTGATGGTGGATACCTTCCGACCGCTGCGGCTGACCAAAGCGGCGGCCACGTTCGAGAATCCGGACTACTTCCAGAGTTGGCAGGTGTGATCATGGGACTGCTGACAGAATCCGCTCTGCTGACGGGGCTGTTTGACTACGCGGGCCTGTTTCCGCCGGCTGGACTGCCCATGGCCGATGCGGTGGCCGGTTTTGAGCGTTATCGGGCGGGGAAGCATTGCAGGATGCTTAATGCGTTTGTGATTCCCGCGGCGCGTCTGGTGGAGTTGAAATCTGAGGTCACTTCAGCGGCAGGCAGCCCGTGGCGTTTGAGTGTGCTCAGTGGCGACTGGCCCGCTGATCGCGAGTGCATTGAGCAGTTTCGGCAGCAGACGGCGGGTTTCCAGATTGTTTCTGTGGAAACGCGGCAGCTGTCGGCAGCGGCCGAGATTCGCCACACTTTTCCCGTTTACATCGAGCTGCCGCTGGATGACGGACTGTCCGACAGTGTGGCTTCACTGTCACAGGTCGGGGCCTGCGCCAAGATCCGCACGGGCGGACTGACGACGGATGCCTTCCCGACCTGTGAGGCGGTGGCCCGGTTTCTGACCGTCTGCTGTCAGGCCGGGGTGCCATTCAAAGCAACGGCCGGGCTGCACCATCCGCTGCGTTCTCTGCGACGTACCACTGCCGCAGCAGACGCGCCGCTGGCGATGATGCACGGGTTTGTCAATGTGCTGGGCGCGGTGGCAGCGGCCACCAATGGTGCAACCATCGAGCAGGTGACGGCCGTGCTGGACAACACTCAGGCTGCACCGTTTGTTGAGCGTCTGACCACTCGACCAAACCCTGCGCTGCGTCACCTGTTTCATTCCATCGGTTCATGTTCCTTCGAAGAGCCGGTGGCTGATCTGCAGGAACTGTCGTGGCTGTGAGGCACAACACGCCTCTGCTGTCTCATCACGGTATTTTTGATTCTGACTTTCTTCGATCTGCAAAATGACCAATCCCACCAACGACCCCTCCCGCCGCAGTTTTGTGGAAGTTGCTCCGGACTCGCACTTTCCGATTCAGAATCTGCCGTATGGCGTGTGTCGACCTCGCGCTGGAGGAAGTGCCCGCTGCTGCACGGCGATTGGCGATCGGATTGTCGATCTGGCGGCCCTGGAGTCGCTGGGGCTGTTGCCCGACATCAGCGAACAGCCCGTTTTTTCCGTCAGCTCGCTGAACGCCTTCGCAGCTTTGGGCAGAACGGCATGGTCGGCCGTCCGCCGTGCTGTGAGCGATCTGCTGGATGTCGACAACAGTGTGCTGCGAGACAATGCCGAATGGCAGCAGCAGGTCTTCTCTGAACAGTCCGCGGTGGACATGCTGCTGCCGATGGAGGTGGGCGATTACACCGACTTCTACTCGTCGAAAGAACATGCGACCAACGTCGGTATCATGTTTCGCGGGGTGGATAATGCCCTGCAGCCGAATTGGCTGCATCTGCCGGTGGGCTATCACGGACGCGCCAGTTCGGTGGTGGTCAGCGGGCATCCGATCAGACGTCCATCCGGTCAAAAGATGCCGCCCGACGCAGACACGCCCGTGTTTGGTCCTTCCCAGGCGATGGACTTTGAACTGGAAATGGGTTTTTACATTGGGCCCGGGACCGAAGTGGGCCAGGCGGTGGCTGCCGACACGGCCGAAGATCGTATCTTTGGCATGTCGCTGGTGAATGACTGGAGCGCGCGGGACATTCAGCGGTGGGAGTACGTGCCGCTGGGGCCATTTTTGGGCAAGAACTTTGCGACATCGGTCGCACCGTGGATTGTCTCACTGGAGGCTCTCGAACCATTCCGCTGCGATGGACCAGAGCAATCGCCCGCCCCATTGTCATATCTTGGCGGCAACGCGCGGCACGCGTTTGATGTGCAGCTGGAGGTGGCGCTGACGACCGCACAGATGCCAGCGCGGCACGTCCTGAGCCGTTCCAATTTTCGCTATCTGTACTGGAGCATGACTCAACAGCTGGCGCACCACACGTGCAACGGCTGCAACGTGAATCCTGGTGATCTGCTGGCGTCTGGTACGATCAGCGGAAGCACGGCCGACTCACTGGGCAGCATGCTGGAACTGGCCTGGAAGGGCGAACGACCCGTGGCACTGCCCAGCGGCGAATCACGAAAGATGCTGCAGGACGGCGATACGGTCATCATGAGCGGCTTTGCTCAGGGAGACGGCTATCGCATTGGCTTTGGTGAGGTGACCGGTGAAATTACGTCCGCGTGATCTGCTGCAGCAGCCTGTCACGGCCTCTGAATTGCAGCAACTGGGTCTGACGACTGCCAGAGCGACTGATCTGGCCGACCGCGTGGCGGTGGCGATGCAGCAGTCGACACCTCAGAACTGCTGGCAGGCGATTAGCAGCGCGCTGCAGCCAGCCGATGCGTTTGCCGTACATCAGTGGCTGTACGCCAGCGTCTACCGGGACGGTAAAGTTCCCGGAGCCGCCTGGATTCCGCAACCGGACGATATCGCGTCGGCTCACGTCACCCGGCTGGCGGCGTCGCTGGGACTGCCCGATTATCCGGCGCTCTACGAGTGGTCGATCGCTCATCGTGCCGCGTACTGGCAGGCGGTTGTCAGCGAGCTGGCAATCCGCTTTTCTGATCAGCCGGCGCAGAACACTTATCCCGCGGACGATCCGCACGCATGGCTGCCGTCCAGACGGTTCAATATTGTTGACAGTTGTTTTTCTGCGGCCGCCGACAGGCCGGCCATTGTCTGTCGTGAGGAATCCGGACACCAGACGGTGACGACCTATGGCGAGCTTCTGCAGCGGGTCAATCGCGTAGCCGGCGGGTTGCGGGAGGCGGGACTGGTCCCCGGAGATCGCGTGGGCATGATGCTGCCGATGACGACCGAGGCGGTGGCCGCCTATCTGGGGACGATCAAAGCCGGATGTGTTCCGGTCTCCATTGCCGAGAGTTTTGCGGCTCCGGAAATTGCCGTTCGTCTGCGTCTTTCCGAAGCCAAAGCCATATTCCTAGTGGATGTGGTGCGGCGGGCCGGACGGCAGCTGCCCTGTTACGACAAGTTTCTGGCCTCCGAACATCGGGCGACGGCCATCGTGCTGCCGGCCACGTCAGACACCGCAGAGTTGCGTGATGGGGACGTGTCATGGTCGCAGTTCTTATCGACTGTCACAGACTTCACGTCAGTTGTCGGCGAGGCGACCGACGAAGTCAACATTCTGTTCTCCTCCGGCACTACCGGAGAGCCCAAGGCGATTCCGTGGTCGCACTCCACACCACTCAAGTGCGCAGCGGACGCTCGCTACCACCACAATATCGGGACGGACAGCGTTGTCGCCTGGCCAACGAGTCTGGGCTGGATGATGGGGCCATGGCTCATTTTTGCCACGCTCCTCAATCGGGGCACCATGGCCCTGTTTGACGGTGCGCCCAACAGTCCTGCCTTTTGCCGCTTCGTGGAGCAGGCCGGGGTGACGATGCTGGGCGTGATTCCCAGTCTCGTGCGGGCGTGGCGTACCGGTGACATGCTGTCAGGCGTGAACTGGACGGGCATCGACGCCTTCAGTTCCACGGGCGAATGCTCCAGTGAGGAGGATATGCTGTATCTGATGGCGCAGGCTGGTTACCGACCCGTGATTGAATATTGCGGCGGTACAGAAATTGGCGGGGGATACATCACGAGCACGATCGTTCAGGCCAACCGCCCATCGTGCTTCTCGACGCCCGCTCTGGGGATCGACCTGGTGCTGCTGGATCAGGGTCGGGTGGCCAGGCAGGGGGAAGTGTTTCTCGCAGGCCCGTCCATCGGCCTTTCGCAGCGACTGCTCAACGCGGATCACGAACAGATTTACTTTGCCGACACGCCGGATCTGCCTGGGCTTTCGCGGCTGCGACGTCACGGTGACGAGATGGAGCAACCGGCGGCCGACGTCTATCGAGCCGGCGGTCGCACGGATGATTCCATGAATCTGGGGGGCATCAAAGTCAGTGCGGTGGAGCTGGAACGCTGCCTGAATCAGTTAAACGGCGTACGGGAATGTGCGGCCGTTGCGTGTGCGACCGACGGCGGACCCTCCGAACTGGTGATCTGTGTGGTTCCCGAAGAGGGGCCGGTGACGCGTGCGGACATCTCGCCTGAACGGCTGCAGCCGCTGATGCAGCAGGCCATCAGCAGTCAGATCAACCCCCTGTTTCGCGTGCGAAAAGTGCTGCTGCTGGATCAGCTGCCCCGCACAGCCTCCAACAAAGTGATGAGAAGACAGCTGCGAGACACGGTATCCGCCGCGCATCGCTGAAGCGGTCCGCAGCGTTCGCGTTGAGTGAGCGCGGCGGGCGGTGACCGTCATTCCGGCGCAAGCAGCAGCTGCATCTGTCGCGCATACCGCTCTCCCAGCAGCAACTGGCTGCGGGCATCAAAGTGCGTGCCGCTGTCCCAGGTGGTGGTGTCTTTGGCAGAAACAAAACCCACTGTCGAGTCGGCGGCCGCTACCTCCTGTGTGGCTGTTCGGACGCTGTCGCGTTTGCCGTTGTCAAACACCTCGCCGGTGACGATCGGCAAATCTGCGATGCCCACGTCTTCACGGATTCGTGCCACGAACGTTGTCAGCTGAGTGCGGTATGTCTGCCGCGTCTGTTTGGCGTCGGACTCCCCCTGATGCCACAGCAGCCCGCGAACTTGGAAAGAGTGCCCCTGCTGCTCCAGTTGCTCTGTGGCCAATCGAATCGTCTCGATCAAGTCGCGGTACTGGCGGCCCTGGGTTTCCGGCTTTCCCCTGACGCCCGGATTCCAGTCGGCACGCAGGCTGGTTCCCCCCTTTGAGCCTTTAATGAGGGCCAGCGCCTGGCCGGGAAATCGGGCCCTCATTGTGCGTGCGAAACCGATCTCGGGGCCGAATTTTGGCGAAGGCAGCCGGTCTTTGAAACGCGGAGGCACACTGAACCCCGGGCTCAGCGGCTTCCACGTTTCACTGGAGGCGAGGGCGTTACGATAAAAGATAATGCACTGGTCGACCGGCTGCTGCTGTTCGGCGGGCAGGTCGGCCGTGAGCCCACGGCCATCCATGTTGGACTGACCTGCCAGCAGATACACATGATACTCTGTGGCAGGCAGGGGGGCTGGCTGGTGGGCAAACAGAAACAGTGTTGAAGCGATGGCAAAAAACGACTTCACAGGATCATCTCTCAGGGGTCGGGAGTGTCGCGGCGTGACGGGCTGCCGGGCGAGCAAGCGTAACGGAAATCAGGTTCACCTGCCCGCCCTCGCCATCGAATTCAGAGCCGCCTCACATTCGCAGTCCGCCAAATCCGTTTCCATAGCGCTGCTGCAGCCCGCGCAGTTCGTCTCTCTGCAGGTCGTTCCCAGCCAGCAGCACCTCTGTCCGCTCATTATGTGCGGAGGCGAGCGCTTCGGCGCCTTCGTTCCGGATGGCATTGCAGGACAGGTCAAGGCGTCGCAGTTGTTGATAGACGGGGTGTTCCGCCAGCCAGGTCGCACCAGCACACTGGAGTTTGTTGTCACTTAGCTCAAGAACTTCCAGCTGCGGGTAGCCGTCCACAATGGCCGGCAGGTGTTCGTCGGTCAATGAGGTGCGCAGCCTGAGCCAGCTCAGAGATGGCGGCCGTTCGACCATAAAGGCGTCGCGGGAAAGCTGACTGTTATTCAGGCACAGTTTGACCAGCTGCTGCGAGCACGCGTGCTGCTGGAAGGCGGCCAGCGCAGCACCACTGAACCGTCCGGTCAGGCTCAGGGACCTCAGCTGGCTGACGGTCTGTTGTTCCGAGAGTGCGGCCAGGCTGCCGTCGCCCAAAAACGTTTCCCCGGTATCCAGTGAACGCAGTGCCGGAAACGACACGTCCTGCAGAAGATCCAGCAGTGTCGGCGCACGCAGATCACCTTCACTGATGATCAACTGCTGCAGAGAGTCTGTTCTGAGGGATCGCAGGGCCGCACTCACCAGATCGTTCACAACGGCAGTCTGCCGGGGGCGAAACCGCAGCTCAAGTGTTTCCAGATGCTGCAGGTGAGCACTGGAGAAAAAACGAACATACTCGGGAATGCTGCTTTCGACACAAAACGTCAGGTGACGAATCTGATTCCACTCTTGCGCACGGGCGAGTGCTTCCAGTCGCGTAGCTCGCCCTTCGATCGCCAGCGACGTGATGGGGGCGGTGCGAAACAGTGACGAACGACATTTGAGAAAAGCCGAGATAGACAGGGAGACGCCTGAGTAAAAGCCGCCCTCAGAGCACAACGGCGGGCATCCGTCCGGCAACCGCCCGAAGAAAGCGAAGTCCGCTACACGCTGAGCCTGTCGTTCCCGCCAGGCCAGTTCAATTCGCAGTGGATCCCAGACCGGCACGCGTTCGCGGTCCAGCTGGGCCCGGATCAACTCAGCACGAGCGTCTTCGCGTTCTTCCAGATAGTCGGCAAACACCATTCGCAACCCCTCGTCGTGGGGCTGGTTAATGATTTCCTTTGTGAATGTGGGGATGTCCACGCAAGGCTCCTGCGCAACAGCTGGCTAGCGACGCGCGGGAAACGGGGGAGCTTCGAACTCAGTTCGCAGTCGCAGGAACTCCGCCTCGAGCTCGGCTCTGGTCTGTCGGTAGTCGACCGATGCATGCACACTTTGCAGTTCCTGCGGATCCCGCTGCAGGTCAAACAGATTCCATTCGTCGGTGAGAGGAAAGTAGATCAGCTTGTGCCGATCGGTCCGCACGCCAAAGTGCTGCGGCACGGCGTGCTCTCCCAGTTCGTAGTACGCGTAGTACAGTGACGATCTCCAGTGGGAATCGTCGCCCTTCATGAGGGGGACCAGCGATCGTCCCTGGACGTCGTCGGGGCAGGGCAGGCCGGCGATCTGCAGAAAAGTGGGCGCGTAGTCGATGTTCTGAATCAAACCCGAGGGGCGGGAACCGGGACGAATGTGGCCCGGCCAGCGGGCCAGAAAGGGCATACGAAAGGACTCTTCAAACATCCATCGTTTGTCATACCAGCCGTGCTCTCCGAGAAAGAACCCCTGGTCTGAGGAGTAGATCACGATGGTGTTGTCGGTCAGATCGTGCCGGTCCAGATAGTCGAGCATGCGGCCCACGCTTTCATCCACGGCGCGGACCGTACTCAGGTAGTTTTTGATGTACCGCTGGTACTTCCAGCGAACCACGTCTTCGTCACTCAGTTTTCCGGCTGCAAAGTCGGCGAGAAACAGCTTGTTGCGAGGACCAAAGTAGGCATCCCACTTTGCCTTCTGGCTGTCGGTCATGCGGTTGTATTCCGGAGTGCCGTAGCGATCCGGTTTGGGGAGCTGCACGCTGCCGCGTTCGTCTTTGCGAACCTTGGCGTCGTAGGCCCAGTCGAAGTGGCGATCAATCTCCATCTCATTGCCCCGCAGTGTGCTGCTGCGGTTGGCGTAATCATCGAACAGCGTCGCGGGCTCGGGTATGGTCACGTCATCAAGAACGCCCAGGTGTCGCAGCGCGGGAGAAAACGTGCGATGGGGCGCCTTGTGCTGGCACATCAGAAAAAAGGGCTTTGTCGGATCCCGCTGCTCAAGCCAGCTGATCGCTTTGTCTGTGGTCAGATCGGTGGCGTATCCTTCGAACTTTTTGCGGCTGCCATCCATTTGGATGAACACCGGGTTGTAGTAGTTGCCCTGGCCGGGAAACACTTCCCAGTGGTCGAAGCCCTCGGGACTGGACTTCAGGTGCCATTTGCCAATGACGGCCGTGCTGTACCCGCCCTGCTGAAGTTCTTTGGCGACCGTCCATTGCGTGGCATCAAAATTGTTACCGTTGCGCATGAAACCATTCTTGTGACTGTGTTTGCCCGTAAGAATCGTGGCGCGTGACGGCCCGCAGATGGAGTTGGCGCAGAACGAATTCAGAAACACGCTGCCTTCTTTGGCGATGCGGTCGATATGGGGTGTGGGCGCCACGTCGGCCAGTGGTCCGCCGTAAGCGGAAATCGCGTTGATGGCATGGTCGTCAGAAAACAGAAACAGAATGTTCGGACGATCGGCGGCCGTTGCGTTTGCCGCCAGCAGCAGTACGACCGTCAGACGAAAGAGCAGAAGACGCATAAGATTTCCCTGAATGCTTTGAACCCCGGCGAGGCTGACAGAAGTGACGGCTCCCAACACATACCCGTCTCTCAACAGACGACAGCTGTCGCCCTGTCATGGTTTCACAGCATAGCCATTCCCGCTCTTCACACCAGTACACGAAAGCCGGATCGCTGGCAGCAGATTGAGCGAGGCGGTACTCTCATTGGCCGCTCGTGTGTTCTGCGGGCAGATTCCTTTGGTCGTTTGGAAGGCTGTTGTCATGAAGCGTCGTCCTTTTCTGCTGTCTCTGGGCGCCCTGATGTCACCTCTGACTCGGCTGTTGGCAGGCAGCTTCACACGGCCGGCCACTGCGGAAGCGATTGCCCCGAAGTTTCGCGTCACCCTTCCGGAAGCTCACAAAGGCACGCTGGCCATCGACACGAAACTGCTGGACAGCTACGGCCCGCCACCGGAGCCTCTGCGGCAGTACTATCTTGATGCGCGAGCCGCGTTTTTTGAGAACGCACAGGCTGGCTTTCAGGACGCGGCCATTGTGGATCTGGCGCAAAGTCATCAGGTACCCTTCATGGGAGGGCCGATGCTCGGTGACCTGACAGGCGAAGGGGTCACCGTCTGGCTGCGACCCGCTTCCCGTGCTCCGATCACTGTGCGAGCGGGAGGTCAGAGTGTGGAACTCCGTCAGCCGGTGCCTGGAGAAGACTCCCGACTTCGGCTCAGGGGACTCCAGCCGGCCACCCGCTATTCCTACCAGGTGGAACTGGGCGGCACAGAGGTGGCGCAGGGGCAGTTCACGACTGCACCACAGGAGCAGTCGCCGGAAAAATTTCGCGTGGCCTTTGGTTCCTGCTGCCACAAGATCGGCGTGCACAACCCCAATCTGTTCAGCCAGATCGTGCAGCGGCAGCCGCACGTGATGATGCTGCTGGGCGACATTGCCGTCGATGATCGCAATAACGAAATCAACATGCACTGCGCCGACTATCAGCTGCGTGATGTGTCCACTGCCTGGCGTCACCTTGCCTCTCACGTGCCACTGTATGCCTCCTGGGATGATCACGATTATTTTGACAACGACCTGAGCGGCATCCCGAAGCGGTACACGGCCGAAGACCGCGATCGCGTGCGGGCGGTTTGGAAGCAGAACTGGAACAATCCGACTGTCCCCAATGGCCGCAAAGGCATCTACTTCAATTCCCGGGTGGGGCCGGTCGAGATCATCATGCTGGATACGCGGTCGTATCGCAGCGGCAAACAGCGGCGGCAGTACGGCTCTTATCTGGGGGATCGACAGCTGGAGTGGCTGAAACAGACGCTGAAGGACTCGACTGCGCCGTTTAAGATCATCAGCAGTGGCACGATGTGGAGTGACTATGTCAGTCGGGCCAAAGACTCGTGGGGCAGCTGGGACACTCAGGCGCGTGAGGAAATATTCGGACTGATCGAACAGGAGAACATTGGTGGCGTGCTGCTGGTCAGCGGAGATCGTCACGGTGCCCGCGCTTTTCGCATCCCCCGGGAATCCGGTCATACGTTCTATGAGTTTGAGCCGGCGACGCTGGGAGGAGTTTCCGGTCCGGCCGGCCTGGTGAAGGATTGCCCGGAACAGCTGTTTGGCTACAGTGGCCAGGATGCCGCCGGTCAGAACTTTGTGGCGTGTGGCGAGTTTACATTTGACATGGCGACGAAAGATCCGCAGGTCACTTTCCGACTGATCACCGAGCACGGACACGTCAAAGAGCAGATCGCGCTGTCGCTGAGTGACCTGACGCCCGCTCAGGGGATCTGATGTCTCGTCCGGATCGTCAGCAGCGTCGAGAACGGCTTCGTCAGTTGAAGCGCGAACAAATGAACGCGGCATTTGCCGCGTTGCCGGCAACGGACGAGCAACTGCAGCAGTTCTTTGATGGTGTGTTGCTCAGCCTGCAGCAATCTGGCTGTGATCACACGCGGCGGTTTGCCATCGAGCAGATTCACCACATCGGGCTGAACGAATCGCGAGTGCTGGGCTGGCTGGACGATAACAGCGGCTTTTGTGACTGCGAGATTCAGGCGAACGCTCGACAGGCGTGGGAAGTCTGTCGGGATGGTCGTTCGGTCCTTTAGCGTTCGGTCCTTTAGCGTTTGGCCTCCTGCCGTCGAACTTTTTATGGCGGCCTGATTTCGTTAAGCCGTCTCGTGCAGGAAGGCCGACTGACGAATGCTGACCACCTCCCTCAGGAAGTCACGGCCAGCTTTTCGGCCACGAGTGTTTCCAGTTTTCGCTGGTCGGCAGCAAAGCGGCGTATTCCATCGCTCAGCTTGTCGGTGGCCATGGCGTCTTCGTTCATCAACCATCGAAAAGTGGTCTCATCAACGTCTGTCAGCGTGACAGCAGGAGCCGCCTTTGCGCTTTCGACCGACAGTTTGATGGGCAGCTCGCCGGTGGTTTCACCCAGTTCCTGCAGCAGGGCAGGAGAAATGGTGAGCAGATCGCAGCCTGCCAGCTCTGTGATCTGGCCCGTGTTTCGAAAACTGGCTCCCATCACTTCGGTGGCGATGCCCCGCTGCTTGAAGCTGTGATAGATCTCGGTCACAGAGGCGACGCCCGGATCGCTGGCTGCAGTGAACGGCTGGTCGGTGCTGGCCTTGTACCAGTCCAGAATACGACCGACAAATGGCGAAATCAGTGTTGCCCCGCCTTCGCCGCAGGCCACTGCCTGGGCCAGTGAAAACAGCAGCGTCATGTTGCAGTGAATGCCCTCTTTTTCCAGCTGGATGCCAGCCTGAATGCCTTCCCATGTGGACGCCAGTTTGATCAGAATACGTTCCCGCGCAACTCCCTCCGCTTCGTACAGTTGGATCAGCCGCCGACCTTTGGCCACGCTGGCAGCCGTGTCAAAGGACAGACGCGCGTCGACCTCTGTGGAGACGCGACCGGGCACCACCTGCAGAATTTCCAGGCCAAAACGTACGGCGATGCGGTCCAGCGCGTCCTCCACGTCTGCGACGCCGCCACTGAGAGTCGCGTCAATCAGCGGCTCGTATTCGGCCTGGGTGGCGGCTTTGAGAATCAGCGACGGATTGGTCGTCGCATCGATCGGCGCAAATTCTTTGATCGACTGAAAATCGCCGGAGTCGGCCACGACTGTGGTGACGGACTTCAGCTGGTCAAGAACAGAGGCGGACATCTGGATTCCTGTGGTGAAGAGTGTAGCGAACAGCCAGTCGGTCGATCCTGTGGTCACGGCAGGCGATTGTCAATCGGCCGGTCCAGCATTGCCGTGCAGATGAGGGCAGACCTCCATCCCTTCCGGCGCCGCCTGACAGACAGGCTTAGCGGACCTGTGCTCAGGCGTCCATTCCGCTGATGTTCGCCTCCATGATGGCGGCCGCCCATGTCAGCCACTCGACGAGCTGACGTTCGTCGACATGCAGGGGAAGCCGCGCCACACCGAGGATGCGGCGAATCACTTCAGCGGCCGCGAACTGTCGTGTCAGTCCGAGGGAGAAACCCGGCGGCGGACCGTAGGACGCCAGCAGATCGGAGATCTCCGTCTGTTCAAATCCGGCGAACGTCAGATGGGCGCAGAAGACTCCCACGTCAAATTCCGGTGCGCCGCAGAAGCAGAATTCCGGATCGATCACCATCACACGATCGCTGGAGTCCCGCACCCAGCTGCCGGGATAGAAATCGCCATGCAGCAGCTGCCGTCCGCTGTCCGCCTCTGCACGCCCCAGGTAGATGTCGCCCAGTCGTGTGATCGCGCTGCGCAGACTTTCGTTTTGCTGCAGAGCGTCTGCCGTCTCGGCCACAGGCTCCGAATATTCCAGCCCGTTCTCAGGTCGCCAGGGAAGGTCGAAGATGTGTTCGTGATTCAGCTGCCGCATTTGCTCATTGCTCAGCCTGGACTCGTTGCCTGCATGGACCGGTACCGCATGCAGCCGGCTAAGCCACTGCAGCAGCGTGACAAGGGTCGGTCGCAGAGTGTCGAAATCGGTCTGCTGCTGATACACGAACAGGTAGTCGGCTGCCGGGCCCAGGTCGCTCATGCACAGAATGTGTGAGTCGGCATCGAAACCGAGGATGTGGGGCGTCGATTCGACCAGTGCGGGAATCGATCGGATTGTTTCGTAAAACAGGGCCTCTGACTGCAGGCGCTCGACGGGAGCGGCGATCTGCGGATACCGCGCCACGAACGGCAGTGACTGCTTGAAGATCAGACTGCCGCCATTTGACAGTCGTCCGCGGAGCACGATGTTCATGTTACCCTCACCCGCACTGCTGAGTGACATGATGGTCGTGTCGGGCGTAATCCAGCGGCTGCGGTGGGCCAGTTCGTTCAAAGCCGTCTGTTCGTCAGGGGCAAGCTTCATGGTGGTTGATCTGCGTGGTGGTTGACTCGGGCAGTGGAGGAGTCTGTTTGATGGAGCATCCTCGGTGATGGCGCATCCTCGTGGTGGCCGGGTGCGTCGGTGATCACGGCTGCAAATGACAAGGTCGCCTGTCGAGGACAGGGGAGATCAGCTTTCTGGCTGCTGCACGCGAATCATCCAGTGCGCTCGCTCATCATAGACTTCGAATCCCCACTGCTGATAGAAGGAAAACAGGTCCGGGTCACAGGCGAGGTAAATCAGACTGACGGCCTGCAGACGAGGGTGGGAGCAGAGCGAGTCCAGGAGTTGCCGACCAAATCCACGCTGCTGAAACTCTGTGTCGACCATCACATCGTAAATCGTGGCGCGGAATACAAAATCTGTCAGCGTCCGTGCAAAGCCCACGATGCGGCCCGTGTTTTGTTCGGCAAGGGCGATCGTGAGGCTGCTGTGAGCCACCATGGTTCTCACCTGATCGAGAGTCCGCCGGCGGCCCCACCACTGCTGTCGCATGAGGCGGTAGACGTCTTCGATCTGCCGGTCGTTCAGTTGTTCGACCATCGTGCAGGCGGCTGCGTGGTTGTCGGGGCCGTCGTGGGGGGCGGGAGAAGGCATGACGAGATCTACTGTGACAGAGCAATCGGGCCGCAGAAAACGAGCAGAACCCGCGAAAGAGTTACGAAACGTCGTAGCATCATCAGAATCTGCGCGGAAAAGTGAATGATCAGGCTCACACTGGCAGTCAGTTATGCGACATCCTGTGACGTAACGCACGGCATTGAGTGACACCTGTTTGGAAAGACGGCCCATGAAAGCGACACGACGTACTGTTCTCCAGGGGATCGGGGGCGCCCTTTCGCTGCCACTGCTGGAGGCTTCCGCTGGTGATGCCGCGCTTTCGTCCGGACCGCCCATGAGGTTTCTGGTGGTCGGCAATCCATACGGCGCCCATCCGGACCATTTTTTTCCGCGTGACTTCGGCACGGACTTTCGAATTTCGCCCACGCTGCGTTCGCTCGACTGGCTGAAGGACCGCATGACAATTCTGTCGCACACGGACCACAATATGGTCAGTGGTCACGGGCGCGAGATTTCGTTTCTCAGTGGCGTACTGCCAGCCGACTCTCAGGCCTTTGCAGAAAAGAACATGTCGCTGGATCAGCTGTTTGCCCGGCATGTGGGCAGTCAGGTCCGCTACCCCTCCGTGGGCGCTTCACTGGAGGCTGGCATCCGTATGAGCTGGACGGCCAACGGCGTGGAGAAGCTGCCCATCACCGATCCGCAGGACTTGTTCGACCATCTGTTTCTCAATCTCACGCCCGAGCAGAAGGCCGTCCGTCGTCGGATGCTGGAACGCAACGGCAGTATTCTCGATACGGTGGGCAGCCAGTTTGAGCGTGCACTGAAACAGGCCAGTCGATCGGACCGACAGCGAGCCGATCAGTTTCAGACATCTGTGCGTGAGCTGGAGCAGACGCTCGCGGATCGCACCACCTGGCTGGAGAAGAAAAAGCCATCATTTGATATTTCCGAACACTTCACCAGTCAGGTCACGATCGCCAATCGCTATGACGCGATTTTTGACATGATTGCCTATGCGTTTCAGACCGATCTGACGCGTGTGGCCAGCGTGGAGTTTCCCGCCGCCCTGAAATACACCGACATCGACGGGGTGAATCGCAGCTATCATGGCTGCACGCACAATGGTCGCAAAGAAGACCTTGTCAGTGAGCTGGTGGCCATCGAATCGTTTCAGGTGGAGCGTCTGGCGCGATGTCTGAAGACGCTCGACGCAATCGCTGAGCCGGGAGGCGAAGGCAGTCTGCTGGATCACACGATTGTTCTGTTTGGCAGCGGCATGGGGTACGGCGGCACGCATTCCAATCGGGATCTGCCCATCATGGTCGCTGGCGGTGGTTTTGCCCATCGCGGTCATGTGGACGCGCGTGACAACAGTGGTCGCAATATGCCGCTTTGCAATCTGTTTGTGGCGCTGCTGCAGCGGTTCGGTGTGGAGCGTGATCGCTTCAATACGAGCACCGGACGATTTGACCTTGCCTGATCGAGCGTGTCCGTTTCGCGTCTGACTTTCTTCCCTGCTGTCCCCGCTGGAATCATCATGCGTTGTGCCATTCTGATGATCATCTGCCTGTCAGCACTGCCAGCTGCTGCTGATACGGCCCTGTTGAAAGCTCACTGTTCCCGCTGTCACAGTGGCGATGAGCCGGAAGGTGACTTTGCCGTGTCCACCCTTGCCGCGGCGGTGACAGCGGATACGGTCGGACTCTGGGAAAGCAGTCTCGACTATGTGCGGGCCGGGGAAATGCCGCCGGCTGACGAAAGTCGTTTGCTGCCAGCGCAGCGCGAAGAGATAGTGCAGTTTCTGGAAGCGGGTCTGCGGGCCTACAACCGGCAGCAGACGGTGCAGCGGGTTCCTGTACGGCGGCTGAACAATCGGGAATTTGAAAACAGCATCCGTGATGTGCTGTTGATTGAGGATGTCGGCACGCATCTGCCCACGGCCAACCTCATCGGAGATTCGCTGCACCACGGATTCGACACCCACGGCGATACGCTGGGATTCAGCAAGTTCCATCTCGAACAGTATCTGGAGTCCACGCGACGCATTGTCGATGCCACGATTCTGTCCACGCCTCGCCCGCCGTCCCAAACGTATCGCATCACGCCGCGGCAGATCGCGGAGGCGCATACCAGTCAGAACACCACGCGTCCGGAACGTCGGGGAACACGTGACCGCTTCGATTTTCTGGATCCTCTGAAGGCCGCCTACTTTGAGCCCTTTGAAGTTGTCCCGGAGACCGGATGGTACCGCATCCGGATTCGCTGCACGGGTCGCGACCGTGGTCGGTATCCGTCGGAGGAAACCGGCATGTACGACGCGGACCCCATTCAGCTGACCGTCCAGATGGGCGGTCGCAGCAAAACGTTTGATCTGCCGGATGATGATGTGGTGGAACTGGAGCTGAAGGAATGGCTGGCGGCAGGAACCCGCCTGCGTTTGCGGCATCCCACAGACGGTTTACGGATGCGGGGCAACGGCAATTTCAAGTTTCAAAATGCGATCACCGGACACTATCTGGAACAGCACAACCCGGACCTGTTCCAGTCCGTTCTGGCGTCCGCCAGACCTGCGCGGAACGGTCGAAAACGATCGGCCTATGACTGGCACCACTGGGTTGATCACTGGATGGGGCCGCGGCCGCAGATCCTCAGTGCCGAGGTAGTCGGGCCGACATTTGAGCAGTGGCCCCCGCAGCGGCAAACGCGTTTGCTGGGCTCACAGCCGGAACTGGACCAGGCGACTCGAATTTTACTGCCGATCGCCCGTCGCGCGTGGCGACGGGAGGTGCTGCCTGAGGAACTCGATCCGATTGTCACACTGGTCCGGGAGAAAGCGAAGTCACTGGGTGTCGTCGAAGCCCTCAAAGAAGGCGTGGTCGCCATTCTGGTCTCGCCCCCGTTTTTGCTTGTCGATCAGCCGCAACTGAGTGATGACGAGCGGTTCGCCGCCAGGCTGAGCCGCTTCTTCCACAGCACCGGGCCATCCGATCGCCTCCGTCGTGACGCGGCCGGCTGGACAAACTACGAGGATGTTCGACGTGCCGTGGCGTCAGAAATCGCGGACAGTGAGGAACTGCCGTTTCTAACCGCGTTTCCCACCGCGTGGCTGGAGTTGAACGACATTAACTTTATGGCGCCCGATCCGGACACCTATCGACACTATCATCGCAAACGAGTGAGCGAGGACATGGTCCGCGAAGTCCTCACGTTCTTCCGCCATGTGGTAAAAGAAAATCGTCCTGTCCCCGAACTGCTTACCGCCGATTACAGTTTCGTAAATGCCGATCTGGCGGTGGTTTACGGCCTGTCCGACGTGCCCGCCGATTCCACGCTCAGACGGTATCAGTTCTCCGACGGCCGCCGTGGCGGGCTGCTGGGCATGGGCGCGTTTCTGACCATCACGGCCGACAGTCTGGGCACGTCTCCCATCCATCGCGCCGTCTACGTGATGGAGAACTTTCTGGGCCTGCATCCGGATCCTCCGCCGGCGGATGTGGAAATTCAGGAACCGGACGTCCGATCCGCGCGGACGATTCGTGAGGTTCTCGCCGCGCATCGGTCCGACAAGTCATGTGCGGCCTGTCACCGCAGTATTGATCCCTGGGGCTATGCGTTTGAGAATTTTGACCCGGTGGGTGGCTGGCGTGATGTCTATCAGAATCCGGAACAGAAACAGGGGCCGTCCAAAGGCGGGATCCCTGTCGATGCATCGGCCGAATTTCGCAGCGGCACCCGTTATCGCGATATTGTCCAGTTTCGTGAGGTGATGCGGCAACCAGCCAGCCGCAATCGATTCGTACGCTGTTTTGTGGTGAAGCTGCTGATGTATGCCAACGGTGTGGAGCCAACGGACTTCACAGAAGTGGATCGCATTGTGTCTGTGTCGGCTGCCCACGAGTACCGCATGATCGACACGATCGCCGCCGTCATTGACAGCCCCCTGTTTCGCGAGGCGAACTGACGAAGCGAAATGACGAAACGGGCCATCCGCGCCTTACAGACTGTTCGGCCGGTTGGCGAAAATTTCCCGACAAATCCACCGTCTGCGAGCTGCTGAATCCGATGCTCGCTCGTCGGACAACATTTGCCACAGCGGCCCTTGACTTGTGAGGGGAGGCTGTGAGGATGCCTCGTCGGGCCGCCCGCAGGCCAACCCTCGTGCGGCTCGGATTCTGTCGACACGCGCTGTGTCGATTCACTTCTGTCGCCCGTTTGAGCGTGAGTTATATGTTGCCTCGTTTGCTTCGCGGTGTTGTCTGTGTCGCTGGTGCTGTTGTCTTTTGTTTGTCGGCGGTTGCTGATGACTGGCCGTCGCTGCGGGGCCCCCGCTTCGATGGTTCTGCCGCTGTGGGCGACGCCGCTTTGTCGTCGGGACCGCTGCAGCTGAAGGTTGTCTGGAAAAAGCCGCTGGGCAGTGGGTATTCGGGAGTGGTCAAAGTGGGTGATGTGCTGGTGACAGCCATGGCCGATGTGGATGCCGACAAAGAGTACCTGATCGCGCTAACGGCAGCGACCGGGAAAACGCTGTGGAAGACAGAGACCGGCCGTGTGATGAAAGGCGAAAACGGGTCTTTTGACGGCCCCGTGGCGACGCCCGCCGTTGATTCGCAGCGCGCCTATCACCTGTCTCCTTTTGGCGATTTTTTCGCCTGCTCGCTGACGGACGGCTCCGTCGTCTGGTCCCACAACTTTGTCGAGGACTTCGCTGCGGAACCCAACTTCTACGGCTTTGGCGCCTCGCCCATTGTTCACGAGGGTGTCGTGATTGTGGCGGTGAGTGCGAAAGACGCCGCTTATATGGGATTCGATCCGGTGAGTGGTAAAGTGCTGTGGAAAGCCGGGCAGGACGGAGCCGCGTTTCAGGCGGCGGTGCCGGTGGAAGTTGGCGGTCGCTCGGCCGTTGTTGCTGCAGGCAATACGATGCTGTACGCCATTGAGGCCAAGACAGGAACTGTCATCTGGTCGCAGCCACACGGTGGCAGTCAGGGCATGCCTGCCTGGTCGGTCGTGCCCGTACCACTGCCCGGTGGTGGCGTGTTTGTCAGTGACGGGCGTGAATCCACGACGGCGCTGAATTTGACATCCGCTGCCGCAACACCGCGGTGGGCCGGTCGTGAAATTCGCAACAGTTACTGCGTGCCCGTGATGTCGGGCGGTCTGCTGTGCTCTTACTCATCACGCTTTCTGGTCGCCGTGGATCCGGTGACCGGCAAGCGCGTGTTTCGCAGTCGAAAGCCGGGCAACGGGTTTTTGGCCACGCTGGCCGATCGACTTGTGGTGGCCACACTCGATGGGTCGCTGCACATTGGCGATGTTTCAGCGGACGGATTCTCCGAAGTGGTGTCCACACAGGTGTTTGACAGCTCGGCCGGCAGCCCTGATGGCTTGATGTGGGCCCTGCCAGGTGTGGCGGGACGATCCATCTATCTGCGCAGCCTGGGCGCCATCGCGCGCATTGACGTGCAGTCCGGCCAGGCATCAACGCTGGCCGAATCTGAATCTGTCACAGGCCCCAAACTGGCGGCGCTGCTCCAGCAGGTGGAATCGTCGGACGACAGGCAGGCGGTGGTCGACCGGTTTATGGACGGCCTGCGGACGCCTCTGGTCGAAGGCGATGTCGTGCAGTTTCTGCTGCAGGGGGATTACGACGATGTGGCTGTGGCCAGTGAACTGGTGGGCATTCGACAGGAGCGTTCCATGCGTCGTGTCGCTGGAACTGACCTTTTCTACTACGGACTGCGTGTCCCCGGCAATACGCGGGCTGCCTATGCGTTCTACGCGGATTACCAGCCAATGCTGGATCCTCGCAATAAACGGAAAGTGGTCAGCTCCACGCTGGTGGGAGAAATGGAGCCCAATTTTCTGGGTCCCGGCAAACCGCTTCCGTTCTCCTGGTTCGACAAGGGACGCCCTGCCATGCGTCTGCCACCAGGCACAGATTCGTCCGCCGGGACCACCCGCGGTAAGGTCGAAGAGTTTGTGCTGGACAGTCAGCACATGAAAGAGAAGATTCCGATCTCCGTCTACCTGCCACCTGGCTATGAGCAAAGTGATGAGCGTTACCCGGTCGTGTTTGTGCATGAGGGGCGCGTGGCGATGGACAGCGGCAACCAGCTGCTGATTGTGGACAGCCTCATCGCTGCCGGGAAAATTCGCCCGGCGATCGCAGTTTTTATTCAGCGGAAGTTCTACCCGATGATGGGGGCCAACGGATATCCACAGATGTTCGGCGGCGAACTGCTGCCCAAAGTGGCGGGCGATTATCGTATTTCATTTGAGCGGAAGGATCGCGCCAGTCTGAGTGGAGGTTTTGGGGCCACGCTGGCCCTGATGGGCACGCTGCCGGCCAGCGACCAGATTGGTCGGATCGGCTGTCATTCTCCGTTTGCGTTCGAGATGCTGCACCCGGCGATCAAACAGCTGTCCTCGATCCCCAACGACCGGTGTGACGTTCTTATTCAGTGGGGCACCTACGAGTTTCGCAATCCCTCGGAGAACTGGGACATGACCGACCAGGCAAAAGCCATCGCCGCGATGCTCAAACAGGGTGGGCACAGGGTGACGACCGAGCAGACCCCGGTTGGCAGCGACTGGGTCTGCTGGCGCACACAGTCGGCCCGTATGTGGGAGTTTCTGGTCGGGCAGTAAGAGAACGAGTGCTGGTTGGCGTGCGACCAACCTCCCCGCCAGGGGACGGTCGGGCCGATGTCCTCCGCCGGCCTTCTCACGACATCGGCACCGTTGCCCGTTGCACCACGTCCAGCACCCTGTTCGGGTCGCAGCCGTATATTCCCGATCCCCACGCGCTGTTGGCCTCCACAACGGCCCACTCACCGGTACTGAGCCGTCCCACATCGATCACAATCGCTCGTGGTGTCGCCACCTCAGCGTGATGCAGGACCTGCGTTGCCAGACCAATGGCCTGTTGAAGTTCGTCTTCGCTGGCCGCATAGTCGCTGCGTCGGGCGTGCACGCCGTCACGCAGATAGGGTGACACCGCTCTGACACGCTGATCGAGGCAGAAGCACCGCAATTCGACCGACCAGACAACCGGATCGGCCGTGAGGACTGGCAGGTCGTCTTCAAAGTCGGCCGGCAGATCGTCGCCGCTGGCGAATACGCGGGCCGTAAACAGCTTGTCATTTGGGGGCTTTACGAATTGCGGCTCGGTCGAATACCGCAGCGCTCCCAGGGTGGTGAGCCGAATGCTGCGTCGTGTGAACACATCAGGCAGTGACGGCAGCCAGTCTTCCGCCGGCGACAGCAGTTGGTGCCTCAGGTTTGCGGCGATTGTTGGTGCTAACAATGCCTCCACATACAGCACGACATCCTCGTCATCCAGCGGCGGTACCGTGAGCCCGCGCAGGCGAACCACTTTCCACTGCCGCTGGATGGCGGCTCGCCAGAGAGCCTGATTGTCTTCGGAGTGTCGGGCCGAAAGTATGAGAGTAGTCATGAGCGCGTCCAGAGGGCCATTGTTTCGTCAGAGACAGGCCACTTGGTCCTTTGGTTCGCACGAGGAACACCATCAGGCAATCAGGGACTCGATGGCGTGGCCAAAGTCCTGCTCCAGCCGCTTGTGGCCGGGAATCTGCATCTGTTCCGGCTGGAGTCCCAGTTGCCGCAGAATAGTGGCGTGGACGTCTGTGACATAGTGCGGCCTGTCGACAGCGTGGAAGCCGATTTCGTCCGTCGCTCCTTCCACAACACCGCCTTTGAGTCCGCCACCCGCCATCCAGATGCTGAATCCATAGGGATGGTGGTCGCGGCCGTCGCTTCCCTGAGAGCCGGGCGTGCGGCCAAATTCGGTGGCGAACACCACCAGTGTGCGATCCAGCAGACCGCGCTGTTTCAGATCCGTCAGCAGCCCGGCCACAGGTTGATCCACCTGGCGGGCCAGTCGGGAGTGCCCCGCTTTCAGGCCGGAATGCTGGTCCCATGCGCCGGCAGCGCCTGCGCCGTGCTGGATCTGGATAAATCTCACACCCCGTTCGACCAGTCGTCTGGCCGCCAGCAACTGCTGGCCAAAGGGACGTGTTTCCTGCTGATCAAAACCGTAAAGCCGCTGCATGTCCTGCGTTTCCGTGGCAAAGTCCATCGCCTCTGGCACAGCCGTCTGCATACGAAAGGCCAGTTCGTACGACTTCATTCGTGCCATCAGTTCCGCGTCGTGCGGATACTCCTGCGCCGACAGCTGATTGAGTCGGCGGATCAGATCAAACGACAAACGCTGCTCTTCCCGCTCCAGCGTCAGCTCCGGTTTGGCATAGTCCAGCGGATTGGCGGGGTCGACTTTCAGCGGCACGCTGTCGTACGCTGGTCCCAGGTAATGACCGTCCCGGCGATCAAAAAACCGCGGCCCCATGGCAATGAACTGAGGCAGATTCTCGTTAAGTGTCCCCAGGCCCCAGGTGACCCACGCTCCGAGTGTCGGGACGCGGGGGTCCAGCATGTGCCGGCCGGAATGAAACTGCACCTGAGCCCCGTGGTTATCATCGGTCGTCCACATGGAACGCACCACGGCCAGATCATCCACACAGCCGCCGATGTGAGGAAACCAGTTGCTGACCGGCAGGCCGCTTTGTCCGTAACGACGGAAGCCGACCTGCAGAGGATATAGCCGATTGCGCTGCTGACCGTTGGCATCATTCACCACAACAACGCGCACACGCTTCAGTCGCTCCGGATCCTGCACATCGGCAAACGGGCTTTCGTTGATCGTCAGCCCGGCGTACCGGTTGAGCGCGGGTTTGGGATCAAAACTCTCCATGTGGCTCAGTCCACCCCGCATGAACAGCCAGATGACGTTCGTCGCTTTGGGGGTGGTCTGTGGTCGGTTGTCCGCTGTCGGCGGGGCACCAGACGTTCCTTCTGCACGCAGCAGTGCGTGCAGCGCCACCGAGCCAAAGCCCAGGCCGGACGTCAGCCATGCGCGTCTGTGCTGCAGCCGGGTGAATCGGTCTGGCGGTGAGTCGAACGCTGACATATTGGAGCTCCCGCTAGCGAATCGTGATGAAGTCGTTGTGGTTAAGCAGGGAATGAATCAGTCGGGTGCGAATCTGTCGCTGGCGATCGACCCCACGTTCCTGTGCGAGGGGGGCTGAGGCTTCCCGCTGCTGCGCC
The DNA here is from genome assembly GCA_024742875.1 of Planctomycetaceae bacterium. GTDB lineage: Bacteria > Planctomycetota > Planctomycetia > Planctomycetales > Planctomycetaceae > Fuerstiella. Next base: position 560,194 of record JANSXP010000001.1, read on the forward strand.
ATTTGTTGGCAGAACGTGGCACACACCCGTGCTTCCGCTGGCCGGGCCGGGCGTCCCAGCAGCAATTTGAAGGCCGCCTGAATGAAAACAGGATTGGCAGCAGCAGGCGGCAGCCTGTTTTCAATCTGCTCGGCGATCTGACCGGCCGACTGCAGCGACAGGCGACTGTTGGCCAGCGCCAGCGCCTGCACGGGCACGATGCTTTCGCTGCGACGGTAGCACTGCAGCAGGTCGGCGTCGTCAAACATGGACAGGAATCGGTTGCGATCATCGCGTGAGTGACGGAAGTACAGACTGCGGCGGCGACTTTGCTCGCTGTCGACAGGCGGCCCGCCGCCAGTCAGATCCAGTGTGCCGGCCAGGTGCAGCAGGCTGTCACGAACCACCTGAGCTTCCATTCGCCGGGCGTTCATCCGCCACAGGCAGGTGTTGTCAGGGTCCAGCTGCTGGGTTTTGGCAGCGGCGCCCTTTACAGAAGAGGTCCGCTGATAGGCGTCTGACAGTACGATCTGTCGATGCAGCCGCCGGAAACTCCAGCCATGGTTCATCAGGTCCCAGGCCAGGAAATCCAGCAGTCGTCTGTGGACAGGTTCAGGTGTTCTCAGGCCAAAGTCGAAGACCGAATCCACCAGCGGTTCTCCAAAGTGTCGCAGCCAGACATGATTCACAATGACCCGGGCCGTCAGTGGGTTTTCCTTTGTCGTGAGCCATCCGGCCAGGGCGAGCCGCCGTCCCGTGCTGGTGGCCGGATAAACCTGTCCATACTCGTCCGGCTTGTGATCCGGGCCTTCCAGCGCCTGCTGGGAGAGACGGGGGCGTTCATATTCGGGGGTACCGTTCTGCGCCCGTTCCAGTTGTTTTGAAGCGGCGTCGTGTTTGGCCTGCGCCGCCTTTTTTCGAGCAGAGTCTGCGCCGGCCAGCAATTGTTCCCACCGCGCTTCCGCCAGACGTGTGCGAGCCTGCGCCACGGCCGCTGACTGTGCCCGCCGGGCGGCGTCGGGCTGATGTCTGTGTTGTGCCTGTTCGGCCCGCCAGATGGCTTCGATGGACGTCAAACGGCACTGCATGACGTCGACCTGCGCCCTGAGCCGTTCCACCCGCTCTGCCGGTGTGGTCGCGCCGCTGCCGCTGGCTCCGGTCAGCCGAGCGTCAGCCGACAGGGGGCGCAGATGGAAGTCGTCCAAAGAGACTGTGGCATCGAATGCTGCAATGGAAAAGCGGCCGCCGTGTGGTCGTTCGGGAAGTTGCCAGGCGAGCTGGAAATCGTCATTGACCCACACATTGACCAGACAGCCACGCACGGCGATTCGCAGTTCGCAGCTGACTCCCACTTTGATCGGATAGGAACGACGTCCCTGTGACGGGTAACTGGTCTGGCCGTCACGAGTGACGGAAACCTGGATTTTTGGGTCGGGCGTATGGGCGCTGGTGTACACCGCATGAGCGCGGGTGCCGTCTTCGTTCTCGTCAAAGCGAAACACGACCGACTTCCACCGACTTCCCCCCGTCGTGGTGTAGCGGCAGGACATTTCGAAATCCTCCGGCGGCGCAGCAATCAGCTGCAGGGCCGCGCGTTCTGTCGTGGCGGTCGTCTGCACGACCTTCCCATCAACCGCCTGCCATCTGCCACCTGCGACGTTCCAGCGGGATCTGTCCAGTGTGTCGAATGTGTCGTGGACAGCAAGATCGTCTGGTTGGGACAGAGCCGGTGCGTCCGCCTGGACAGAGGTCGTTTGGCGCACGGTTGCCGCTGCTTCCGCTGCGGCCAGCTCGTGCTGTGCGGTTTCCAGCTCCGTTCGTGCCTGCCTGATACGACCTGCGTGTACGTCGGGCCTCAGCATGGGTACTCGTGCAGTAACAGGTAAATCGACGGGGTGAATGTCTGGCTGGAAATGAGCGAAGACCGCGGGCACGGCGGGCGTGAGCTTTGTCTGCTGGTCCGGGTCTTTGGGGTTGCCGCGGCGATGCAGCCAGGTTGTTGCCGCCGGATCATGATCAAAGACCCGCGGCAGACCGTCCGTGGACAGGTCACGGCCCGGGATCGGATCCAGCCGGACGTGATGGGGTTCCAGCAGAGCGCGAAACTGGTAGTAGTCTCGCTGGGAAATCGGATCGTATTTGTGGTCGTGGCACTTCGCGCAGTTGAGGGTGAGTCCCAGAAACGCTTTGCCCGTATGCTCAATTGTCGCATCCAGCCATGTGGTGCGGTTGAACAGATAGTAATTGCGCGCCAAAAATCCCGTCCCTGCGATCACGTCGGCATCGTCGGGTGACAGTTCATCACCAGCCAGCATCTCTGTGATCATGCGGTCGTAGCCTTTGTCCTCGTGGAGGGAATCGATGATCCAGTCCCGCCAGTGCCACATGTGTTTTTGACTGTACCGCAGCTGCTGATTCAGACCGTACCAGTCGCTGTATCGCCAGACATCCATCCAGTGTCGCGCCCAGCGTTCTGCGTGCTGGCGACTTTGCAGAAGTTCATCGACGATGTGTTCCAGGGGCCGCTCATCCTGCAGCTGAACGTGAGTGGGCGGCAGGCCGATCAGATCCAGATAGAGTCGGCGAATCAGCACCGAGCGCGGCGCGAGCGGCTGTGGCCGGATGTCTTCGGGCCATGCGTCGCGAATGAGCGTATCAATGGCCCGTGCGGGTGGCCGTTGTGGAGCCGGGTTGACGATCGGTTGAAAGGCCCAGTGTTCCATGGGGCTGGCGGCAACTGTTTCGTCTTTCGCCACCGCGCCGCCGGCGATCCAGTCCGAAAGCCGTGCGATCTGTGCGTCGCTCAGGGGAGTGCCTTCGCCGTGGGGAGGCATCTGCAGGTCATCACTGGCAGAAACACGTTCGATGATCAGACTTGCGGACGGTCGTCCCGGCAGGATGGCCGGTCCGCTGTCTCCCCCTTTGGCCATCAGCGTTCGGGCGTCCAGACGCAGTCCGGCTTCCTGCCTGAGTACACCGTGGCAGGCGGCGCATTTTTCTGCCAGCAGCGGCTTGATGTCTGTCTCATAGTCCACCTGAGCCTGCGACAACGGGGCGAAGCACAGAGTCAGCCAGACAGTCATCACAACACGCAGGCAGGGGCAACGCATGGGCAAATCCGTCGGACGGCAGTGGGAAAACAGAAACCGGCAGGATCAGCATCGTACGCCGCTGCGCGCCTGTGCGAAACTGTCGATCGGGAAGGGAGTTCACCGGTCTGCGTTTCTGCCAATCATCGCTGATGCCGCCTTGACAGACCTGCCGCCTGTCTGCCTCACCGAGCCGTTCAGACGGCCGCTTCCCGCTCGTCGTATTCGCGTTTCAGGCTGCCATAATGCTGCCAGAAATCGCGGGCCGTGTTGCCTGAGATCAAGTCACACAGTAAATCCAGATGGGCGTGCCACCCAGCCGAGGCGGCCGTACGGAATGTGGGATTTGTCAGTCGACTGTGCTGCAGGTGCAGCTGCGTTCCGCCGTCTTCGGCCGTGAGTCGAATCGTCACAAGCGTTCCGCCGCCGTGCTCATCGGGCCATTCGTAAGCCAGCTCATGCGGCGGGTTGAAACGGACAATGGTGCCGCGCATCACAACCGGGTCACCGCAACCGGCGTTTTCCGGTGGGGGAGACGTGGACAGTCGGGAGTGGTCGAAGTCCATCACAAATTCTTCACCGGCCGCGGAGCCGGTGGGACCGCCGCAGAACCACTGCTGTCTGAGTTGCGGGTCCGTCAGATACTGCCACACCCGTTCGGGGGCAGCGGGCAGCGAACGGTAGATTTCCAAAGTGGCGGGGGCCGTCAGATGGGCGTAGTCAGTCATCGTGTTTGAGCTCCTGTTCCTGTTGCAAGAGAGATTCCAGTGTGTCCAGTCGCTGATGCCAGAGCTTCGCCCACGTTTCCAGCCACACGCGGGCGGACTGCAGGGCCCGCTCGTTGGCAGCGCAGAAATACGTGCGGCCCTGTTTGCGACGCGTGATCAGGCCCGCTTTTTCCAGCACCTGCAGATGTTTGGAGGCGCCAGCGAGTGACATGTCGAACGGTTCGGCCAGCTGGCTCACCGTTTGTTCGCCGGATCGCAGTGCCTCCAGCATGTGCCTGCGAGTGGGGTCGGCGAGAGCGCCAAAAACGGCGTTGAGTTGTTCCTGATGTTCAGCCATGTGGTTGAGTATCGGCAGTTGCGCAGGGAAAGTCAACTATTTGGTTGAGCGTTTCTCGAGACGACGACAAGTCGTTTTTCCTCAATCGTTGGTCCCTGACCAGGTTCGTCGGTTGCGCCCGCTGATTGCGCCTGCTGATTGCGCCCGCAAACTTCGAGGCGGCGGAGGCTCGGCTACTGATTTTGCTGTCGGTGACGCTGCAGTTCGTCCATGACTTTGGCGAACTGCTCGGTGGCCTCGTCGGGGTCCTGTAGCAACCCTTCATCGTCCAGCAGATCTTCCACCTGTTCAAAGGCGACGTAAACGCCATTGTCCGATCGGTTTTCCGGCCGACGGAGCAGGACGTCCGTCCGATCAATCGGGTCGTCTTCTTCGGCATCCACTCCACTGACGAGCAGCAGCGGGCTGGTGCTCGTGTTGTGGTCGCCGCGCCACCGGAAGATTCCCGAGGCCGCCTGACTGACCCTGTGCGTGATTACCTGGCAGATTCCCACAGACGTACACAGGACACTGTCAGTGACGCGACAGTCTGTCAGCGGGGACAAAGGCGCGTCCTGCTCGTCCAGATCAATTGTCATCAGGAACTCGCCGACCACCTGAGACTGCTCGATGGTGATGGTTGTGGGCAGCGCCGGTTCCACCAGCAGGGCCGTGTAGCAGACAATCTGACATTCGGAAAACTCAATCTGCGGCGGAGCCTGGTCGCTGCTGCACCGCACGGCAGATCCCAGAGGCACCCACAGTCGGCAGTCATCAAACTCCGCGGACGCCGCGGCGTTGATCCAGCAGACGGCGCCGTCCGGTTGCGCAAACTCGCAGCCATGGCAGTACAACTGACCTCCATTTAATGCCACCAGTGCCAGGTCCTCCTGTTCCTCATCGGCCAGGTTTGGCTGATGAACAATCCTCAGCCGTTCCAGTTTCAGTGTCTGCTCAGCTTCGAACACGGGCGCCGCTTCGCGAAATCGTACTTCAATTTGGGACAGCTCAGGGTCCCCCACGATGGCCAGAGATTTGTCACCGATAAAGATCGGTTCTTCCAGCACAACGGTTTCCGCAGTCGCAATGTAAACGGTGCCGCCATCAGGAACGCCGCGGACGGCATCTTCCAGTGAAGTGGCACGCCCGGCGATCGACCCGTCTTCCCGACAAAATCGAAAGCTGCTGCCGATGGGATCTTCGTCCATGTCGGTCGCCGCCAGTCGATTCTGCTCAGATGCCGCAGCAGTGTCCGTATCGCTCGCTTGATCGACATCTGCGGTGGCACCCTGATCGCGTACGCCATCATCATGTTCGCCAGGCGTTTGGTCCACACCACCGCTGGTGTCGGTGTCCGTCTGTTTCCCTCTCGCTGCTTGAGCGTTCATTGACTGGGCGATGCGAGACTCTTCGATACCTGGAACAGCCGGATCGGCAGGTGGCGATGGAGTCGGACCAGTCGAGGGGGCCGCAGAGGAATCGTCCAGGCGATCCGCCCATGGTCGGGCCACGGCGACGATCAGCAAAAGAGCGACCACAACCGCACCGATCATTTGCGCGGGAGTCACGGAGAGCGTTCCCGACTTTTCTGTCGCCGCCGCAGACGTGCCCCCCTTTCTGAGCGCTCGCAGTGCTGTGGCCACCTCGCTGGCTGTCTGAAATCGCTGATTGGGGTCGCTTTGCAGCAGTCGTTCCACAATTCGGAGCAGTTCCACGGGGGCGTTACTGTTGCGGGCCAGTGGCGGGAACTCGCCTCGGGAAATGGCATAGATGGTGCCCACAACCGTGTCCGCCTGGAACGGCGGTGCTCCAGCCAGCAGGTGATACAGCACAGCGCCAAGTGCATACAGATCGGTCCGCTCGTCCTGTGGCTGCTCGGCAATGGTTTCGGGCGCCATGTAGGAGGGAGTGCCCAGCAGTGTGCCGGAAGTTGTCAGCCCGGTGCCGGCCGTGTTTCTGGCCAGCCCAAAGTCGAGCAGACGCACCCGGCCGGATTCGTCTTCGATCAGAATGTTGCCAGGTTTGATGTCGCGGTGAATCAGGGACGCCCCGTGGGCGGCCGCCAGCGCTGTGGCGACCTGATACCCGATCCGAATGACCTGAGTGGCCGAGATTCGTCGCCCGTCGGTCAGATGTTGTTCCAGTGATTTGCCTGGGACATATTCCATGGCAAACCACGGAAGTTTGTCACCGGACTCCACCCGATGGATGGCGACAATGGACGGATGGGCGATGGCGGCCACCGCGCGGGCTTCGCGAAGAAATCGTTCCCGTGACGTCGTGTCGGCGATCAATCCCGGAGACAGCATCTTGACAGCCACCTGGCGATCCAGTTCGTCATCGTGTCCCAGAAATACGGCCCCCATGCCGCCGCGACCCAGCAGTTTGGTGAGACGATACGGACCCGCTTTGCCGAGGGAGCCGTCGTCCGCTGTGTCCAGCCACGGCAGGATGTCTGCACCAGCGTTGTGCAGGTCACTCACGTCCGGTCGCGTGTCCGTCAGTGACTCCCGCACATCGGCGAGTGCGTGGTGCAGCAGCTGGGAGAGCGCCTGCGGCATCTTTCCGGTGCGGTGGCGGCTGCCCTGCGCCTGACGGACAAGTTCGGCAGGAGGCAGTGCGTCCAGAGCCTGCTGACACTCCTCGCACCATGAGATGTGATCGGTCAGGCGCCGTTCCTCGTCGGCTGGCAGCGAGCCAGCCACCAGCTGGCCAAGTGCTTCCGTAAAGCGACAGTCAGAATGAGCGTGGCGATTATCGGTCATCGAGTTCCTGCAGCGCTTCTTTAATTCTGGCAAAGACTCGGTTGCGGGCCACGTACACAGTGCCGACATTCATGTTCAGTTCCGCCGCCACATCGCCGGGATCTCTGTTCTCAACGGCCGTGGCCCAGAAGGCGTCCCACGTGTTGCTCTGAACTTTGGGGCGGACGCGTTCGCAGGCCAGTTCAAACAGACGCTGGGCATACGCTTCATCCCAGAAGCGGGCGTCCGCCTGCCCGGGGTCTGCCTCCGTCAGATCCATGACGGCGGAGTCATGGCCGGCGGCCTGTCGCTGCTGCCGCCGCTTCAGCTGGCTGGCCGTATAGAAGGCCACTTTCTTCAGCCACCCACGGAATCGCCCCACGCTGCGGTCGTAGTCAAACTTCTCAATCGACTCGGAGACGACCCGCAGGACGTCCTGCGTGACATCCGCCGCATCCGCTTCCTGCAGCCCCATCCGCCGGGCATAACGAAACACGAGTGGTGCGTAGATCTGCATGAAGTCACTCCACGACTGAGCGTCGCGGTGGTCGCGAATTCTCAGCAGCAGGCTCAGTCGGGTTGTGACAAACTTCTGCATGTTGATGGATCAGGCGCTCGGGATTCTGGCTGCGGCAATCTTACTTCGATTTGTCTGATACGCGAACACGTTCCGCAAATCCGTATCCGGGATCCGTGATTTGCAGACCGGGGCGGCCGATGGCTCCGACAGTTCCTGAGGGAACGACCATTTTGGAAAAAAGTTTTCGCCGCCGTGTTAGATCGTGCAGGCGGACGACAAACAGCAGTGAACACCTTTCTTTCACGAAGCCTCATCACCCATTCACCGCCCGTTCGCGGCTTAGCACAGATGCTGCAGCGTTCGTTCTGCTGGCGCGTCTGCTGCGCCATTTCTGAGGCTGACAAACTGGAAATGCTGTCATGAAAAATCGCTGGCTGGAACCTCTTCGTCGTCAACTCACAGCACCTGGCTCTTCGCGGAAGCGGCGAAAGAAAGGGAACCGCACCAGCCTCGTGGCGGCTGAAGTCTGCGAGAGCCGGGTGCTGCTGTCCGGTTCCAGCATGATGGGCGGTGGCGGGCATGGCGCCGCGCTTGCCCTGGTCGATACGTCTGCGGCCACGCACACAGTGGTGGCCAGCGGCAGCTGGACGGACCCCGCCATCTGGCAGAATGGCACACTGCCGACCAGCGGCGCGCGCGTGGTGATTCCCGCCGGACAGTCGGTAACTGTGGACAGCGTGATGCCGGAAGAATTTAAGACTGTGCGTGTCGACGGCACCCTGCGATTTCAGGCAGACGTCAACACAGAACTGCGCGTGGACACGCTCGTGACCACAATGTCCGGTCGCCTCGAAATGGGGACGGCCGCCAGTCCGATTCAGGAAAACGTGACTGCGCGGATTGTCTTTGCCGACGACGGTGCCATCGACACCAACTGGGATCCGCAGCAGCTCAGTCGCGGGGCCCTGCTGATGGGGCAGACAGAAATCCAGGGAGCCGCCAAAACGCATCGCAGTACGCTGGCCGCGTTTCCGCGTGCCGGTGAACAGACGCTGCAGCTGACAACAGCTCCGGCCGGTTGGAAGATGGGCGATTCGCTGACGATCACCGGCACACAGGGTGCGACGAGCGACGAGGTCCGTACGATTTCTGCCATCGATGGGACCACAGTAACACTGGACCGTGCCCTCAATTCCGATCACGTGCCCCCCCGGTCAGATCTGAATGTCTACGTGGCCAACACGACCCGCAATGTGCAGCTGGAATCAGAAAACACACAGCTGGATCGTCGCGGCCACGTCATGTTCATGCACACACTGGATGCCAGTGTGGCCCACGCCAGCTTCCTGGCGCTCGGTCGCACCGACAAGTCACGGCCACTGGATGATATCAATTTTGACTTCACCGAAGGGGCTGTTGGCAACGAAACCAGTGCGGGTGTGGTGTTCACAACCACCACGGGCGCCCGCACAAATGTGCGTGGCCGTTACTCCGTTCACTTTCATCGCGGCGGCACGTCGCCGACCAGCACACCGGCCGTCGTTTCTGGCAGCGTCGTGGTTGGCAGTCCGGGGTACGGATTTGTCAATCACACGTCAAACGTGAACTTCATTGACAACGTTGCCTACAACGTGGCCGGTTCGGCCTACTACACCGAGGCGGGCGATGAAATCGGCACGATGACCGGCAATATCGCCATTCGAACGGTCAGTCCCACGTTCCGACTGGGAGACGAAGGGGCCATCGATCCGGACCTCCGGGCTGACGTGCAGGACTTTGGCGTGGACGGAGACGGGTTCTGGCTGTCCGGCCATTTGGTGAGCATGAATGGCAATGTGTCAGCTGGTGCGACGGGACATGGCATCATCATCTGGAGTGATGGTCTGGTGGAAGCGGACCGTGGCAGGGCGACCGTGCGAGTGGCAGACGTCGCCAACGGTCATCTGATCACTGGCCGCGAAACCATTCCCACCTGGTGGGCGCCGATGGCGGAAATGACCAACAACGAATCCTACGGAGCCACGATTGGTTTTCGTTCTCGCTACGTACATTCGGCCGTGTACCTGGGAGAGCAGGGCAGTGCCTTTCATACGCCGCCCGATCAGGCGTATATCGATACACTCAATCCCGTCGTCGATGGGCTGACGGTATGGGGCTCACGCGACGGCGTACTCCTGAACTACAACGAACGGCTGTCACTGAAGAACGCCCGCATCATCGGTACCGGAGCGCCCTATGTGCAGAATGGCGGCACGGCAGATACGGGTGTGGGCATCGATATGTACAACGAAGTCAGTCGCGGTCCCGGTGTGCTGGAGAATATCCAGGTCGAGGGCTTCAATATGGGCATCCTGATGCCACGACACGATTCGTGGTCCGTCAGCAATGTGTCCCTGAGCAACACGACCGACATGCTGATCACGGAAGCCCGTGCGGCCGCGCGACAGCTGGACATGAACAACGTTACTTTTGGCAGTCTGGACGGCACGGCTGTGGCTGGTAACGAGGGTCAGCGACAGAACGTGGTCATGCAGGCCGATCTGGAAGCCGACGCAGCGCAGCCCTACTGGTTCCTGCTGGAGAATCGCACCACGCTGAATGGTCAGGGATTGTATTTCAATCAGCAGGCCGCCAGCCATGTGCCCCTGGAGACACTGGACAACGGTTCGCTGATCGCCCCCGTCTCTTCTGAGTTTGTCGGCCAGACGAATCAGCAGCTGCAAGACCGCTACGGCACATCCTTTGGTGGAGCCATCACGCCGGCAGACGCCACACCTGTCAGCTGGGTATCCGGTGGAGTGGTCGGCAGCGCTGCCGCGCCGCCGGCTACGTACCCCCCACTGTACTCGATGATTGGAGAGGCACAGCCAGCGATCCTCGTCGACCCCGGCACTCTGACCAACTTTGACGGCCCAGGCGGGGGGGGCGGAGATGGCGATGATGGCACGGGCGACGACGGCTCGGACGATGAAGGTTCGGACGACGAAGGTTCGGACGATGAAGGTTCGGACGATGAAGGTTCGGACGATGAAGGTTCGGACGATGAAGGTTCGGACGATGAAGGTTCGGACGATGAAGGTTCGGACGATGAAGGTTCGGACGATGAAGGTTCGGACGATG
>JANSXP010000119.1 GCA_024742875.1 Planctomycetaceae bacterium
ACCGGCCAGCACGTTGTTGACGCCGTCCGTCAGTGTGATCGTGTCATCATCACCAATACCAAATGCCTGCGAGGCCATCAGCTTCAGCGAGCCGTCCGCGTTCAGTTCCGCACGGCCGTTGTCACCGAGAATCGTATTCGTGCCGGTTGTCGCGGACACAATGTCGCGGCCGTGACCGGCCACGACAGCATTCACGCCGGCCTGCAGCGAAATCGTGTCGTTGCCGCCGTTGTTCTCGTTGATCGACTCGATCGCCTGCAGGTTGCCGCTGGCAAAGAACGTCGCCCGGCCGTCGTCACCCACAATCGTGTTCTGGCCGGCACCGGCGGTGATCTGATCGGCCCCCTGACCGCCCACCACAGCGTTGACGCCCGCGGTCAGCTGAATTGTGTCCATCGCTCCGCTGGCAAAATCTGTGCTTTCAATGCTCAGCAGGTTGCCGGTGGCCGTGTCGATCACCATGCGACCGCTGTCACCCAGCACAATGCCGCGGGCCGCGGCATTGGTGCCGTTCACCGTGATGCCGTCCTGACTGGCACCACCAGCCACTACGTTGTAGCCACTGCCGACACCAATCGTGTCCTGTCCGCCAACGGCACCGTTCAGCGTGCTGATAATGGTACGTCCCGCGTCCGGACCGGTCGTCACCACTTCCCGCTGACCTTCATCACCGAGCACAAAATTGGTACCCGCTCCGACCGTGATGTTGTCATCGCCAAATCCGGCGATCACGTTGTTGGTGCCGTCCTGCAGATCGATCGTATCATTGGCTCCGAAGCCGAGATTCGTGGCGGCGATCCGCGCGAGCCCGCCGGCGGCAAACAGTTCGGCCAGTCCTTCGTCACCAAGAATTGTGTTGGTGCCGCTGGTGGCCGTAATCCGGTCCTCACCCGCACCGCCAATCACGGCATTTACACCGGCCTGCAGACTGACGATGTCGTTGCCGCCATTGCCCGCATTGGTGGATTGAATCTGCTGCAGTTTGCCGTCGGCAAAGAATGTGGCCGCACCGTCGTCTGCCAGAATCGTGTTTTGTCCGCCACCGGCCGTGATTTGATCGGCCCCCTGACCGCCCACGACAGCGTTCACGCCGGCCGTGATGTCAATCAGGTCGGCCGCACCGGAGGCAAAGTGCGTGCTTTCGATGCTGACCAGGTTTCCGGACGCCTCATCCAGCACCGCCCGCCCGTTGTCACCCAGCACCACAGCGCTGGCTCCGCTGGCCGCTCCCGTGATGTCGATATCATCACCGGCAACACCGCCGACCACAATATTACTGCCGACGCCCACGTCCAGATCATCCACATCACCATGAATGGTGCCGCCACCATCGGTCACCGTCTCCACGGTAATCTGACCGCCTGAGACCTGCAGCCGACCTTCATCACCGAAGACCACATTGTCGCCGTCACCGGCTCCGACGATGTCTCGACCGGCACCGGCCAAAATTCGGTTGATCCCGGCGGTCAGCGTAATCGTATCGTTGCCGCCAATGCCGTGATTGCGTGTTTCCAGCAGCGTCACGCTGCCATCGGCCGCAAACTCCGCGCGGCCTTCGTCACCCAGGACGGTATTCGTCCCATTGGTCGCCGTCACCGTATCGCCACCGCTGCCTGCCACAACAACATTTGTGCCGGCCTGCAGCTGAATGATGTCGTTATCTCCGTTGCCAGAGTCTGTCGTTTCAATGTTCTGCAGCACGCCGGTGGCGTAGAAGCTGGCCGCTCCATCATCGCCCAGGATCGTATTCTGCCCGGCTCCTGCAGTCACCTGATCCTGACCGCGACCACCGATGACCGCATTGGTCCCAGCGGCAAGGTTAATGATGTCGCCCGCTCCGGACGTGAAATGGCTGGAGGCCAGGGACAGCAAAACGCCCGTGTTGGTCATCAGCAGCGTGCCGTTGTCACCGAGCACCACGGCAGAAGCCCCGGTGGCTGTGCCCGTGACGTCCACCGTATCCGCTCCGACACCAGCAATGATAACGTTGCGTCCGGCGGACACATCGATGTCGTCAGCAGCTCCGTGAATCGTGCCGCCACCATCGGGCACGGTTTTAACTTCTGTGTTTCCTGTGGGCGCACCGCCCCCGTCTGTCAGGACTTCCAGCTGACCCTCGTCCCCCAGCACGAAATTGGTGCCACCACCGGCCGTGATTTTGTCATTGCCCGCTCCGGCGATCACTGTGTTGGTTCCGTCCTGCAGACTGATGATGTCTCGCACGCCATTGCCAAAGTCCAGCGTTTCAATTTTGCGAACTGTGCCGTCGGCAAAGAACAGCACCTGGCCGTCGTCACCGAGAATCGTATTCGTGCCGCCGCCTGCTGTGATGGTGTCTGTACCACGACCACCGACCACGGTGTTGATACCGCTGCCCAGTGTCACCACGTCATCGGCACCGGACGCAAACTCCGTGCTGACCACAGACAACAGTCGATTGGCAGCATCCAGCAGCAGCTCTCCGTTGTCCGCCACGACCACACCAATGGCTGTCGCCGATCCGGTCCCCGAGGTGGAAATGGCATCAGCGCCGCTGCCCCCGATCACCACGTTTGTGCCGTCACCCACGCTGATCGTGTCATTGCCGGCGATGGATGACGCAAACGACTGCAGCGTCTGGGTGCCGTCGCCGTTGAGTCGATACCGTCCGACATCGCCGATCACGTAGTTGGTGCCGTCCCCGAGCGTGATGTTTTCATGGCCCGCTCCAGCAATCACAAAATATGTTCCTGCGCCCAGCGTGAACGTATCCGCCGCACCCTGTGTGGCGTTTGTGCTTTCGGCCAGAGTCAGCGTGCCTGCCGCACTGAACGTCACACGGCCTTCGTCACCGAGCACTACGTTACGGCCATTGCCTGCCGAGATCACGTCTGCCCCGGTCCCACCAATCACCACATTGTCGCCATCTTTGACGTCAATCGTTTCTGTGGCAGCCGTATCTGTGCCGGTGACAGTGATTGACACCACCTGATTGCCGTTAAAGTCGATGGTCGCCTCGCCAGCGATGGCCACATCTTCGCCGCTGCCGCCCGTGATGGTATCGCCCGCGTGGCCACCCACGATCACAGCATCTCCATTGCCCGAATTGGTGATGATGTCCGCACCACCGCTGCCGGCATTGTCCGTGCGGGCCTGAGTGACTTTCTTCGTTGCCGTGTCATAGGTGAAGACGGCTTCGTCACCAAAGATAATAACGGGGGCCGTGAATGAGGTAGGCGCCGCATTGCTGATGGTATCGCTGCCGAGCCCGCCTTCAATGATCACGATGCCTGAGTTGCTGACGGTACTGGTCAGGGAGATCTGATCGCTGCGGGTGCCCCCATAGATGTCGACCAGCGGCGCGGTGAGCGCACCTTCGGCCGTGATGCTGGCCCCCACGGGCACGGCATCTGCATCACCGACGGCCGCGGCAACCGTAATCTGATTGTCCGCCTGCAGCACACTGTTTTCACCAATGGAAATATTGTCGCCAGCCTGCAGTGTGATGCTGCCGGAAGACGTCACCTGTACGCCGTCGTTAATCGTAATGTCATCACCGGCACCTGCGGATTCTGTGGCTGTAATCACAACGTCACCGGCAGACGAAACATTGGCCGCCAGTGTGACCGGGCTTTCCGCCACCAGATTAACGTCGCTGCCGGCCGTCAGCCCCGTATCCACCACCGACAGATGCCCCGTGTTGCGGATATACGTCACTCCGGCGGTCGACCGTCCTTTCACCGTGGAGATTCGTGACGTGATGGGCTTGCTGGACGTACCAATATCCTGCGCGGCGAACAGTTCTACCTGACCGGACAGAATGTTCTTTTTGGTCAGTTCCGCCGTGGTCGAGCGGGCATCCAGAATCTTTCCTGTGGCCGCGGAGATAAACGCACGCACACTGGCATCGGTCGTCGCCGAATCCGTGCCGATGCTCTTGACCAGCAGGTCGCCCGCCATCTCATTCACGGCGATATCGCCAATCGTGGTGGCAATCGTCACACCCCCGCTGGCAGCCGCGCTGCTGTCGATTTCCAGCTCGGCACCAATCCCGCCCACGCCGGAACCGGCCAGCAGGTTGAGGTTGTTACCAATAATGTCATGGACGGCCCCGTCAGCGACCGCATCCCGAATGCTGCCCACCGCTCTAAGATGGACGTCCCCGGCCGTCGCATGAGCGCGGTCCAGTCGCAGAATGTCGGCTTCCGATACATACACGCCGTTCGGTCCGGTGGCCGTCAGCAGGTCGGTCGAATTTGAACCGGCGTCTACGTCCACCCTATTGGTGGCCGTCCCGATCGCGCCACCCACGGCATCCAGCGTAATGCTGTTGGCTGCCTGGATGTTGACCAGATCGTTGTTCAGGAAGTCCAGAATAGAACCGGACACCGTCGAGAGCTTCACATCGCCGACCTGGGAATAGATTGTCTCCACCGGCAGGTTACCGGACAGTTCCTGAATGTTGATCGTCAGCGTGCCGCGCGCCGTCAGTGAAGCGCCATCGTGCAGGTTGACGCGAAACGGCGTGGCGGCCGATCCCAGTCCTCCGGTCCCTGCCTCCAGAATGAGACTGCCGGACGTCACGGCGGCCGCGCCGGAACCTATGTAGAAAATACCGCTGCTGGTTTTCAGCGTGGCCTCACCGGTGGCATTGAACGTGCGAATATTCAGCGCCGATTCCGACCCCAGCAGCACGGCCCCCTTATCGGCCAGCGAGCCGGAATTGTCGCCCGTCCCCGTCACACTGACATCCAGAGCCAGCGACCGCAGGTCAATGTCATCCTGCTGCAGCACTTCAATGGCTGTGACCGTCACATCGGTATCGCGCGGATCCAGGGCCACCTGAGTCACCGTGGCCGTGCGACCATTCTCCGGTGTCAGCAGTCCCATGTGCTTCAGCACCAGACGCGTGGCCGTCACGGAGCCAATCTCCCACAGCGTTCGTGCGGGCGTGGCATTGGCCGAAGCGGATTCCAGTCGGATGAACTGGCCGGCCACATAGCCGTCCGTCAGCCAGCTGCCCGAAGGCCGCTCAATGATGTCGCCATCGGCATGCGTTATAAAGTTCAGGGAAGCGGTCACTTTCTGACCGGCCACAAACAGCACGTCAGCGCGTTCGGCGGCTGCCAGCGTCACCCGCTGATCCGTTGTCAAAGACGTCAGCCCGGCTGTCAGATCGATAGTGACCGGAGCGCGGAATCGCCCGGCGGCTCCTGCTTCCACGGTAATTTTGACGTTGGCCCCATGAATATTGTTATCTTCCACCGTGGGCACCGTGTCGGTCGTCTGTTTCAGCAGACCAGCACCAATGGAGTACAGCAGTTCGTCCTCGGTCCACACCTTCACGCTGTTGGTCAGCGCAGTATCCTGTTCAGTCGACAGCTCATAGACGAAGTTCTCCACGTACGCGGCCGTCAGATCGCCGGCGGAATAGGTGCCACGATCATAGGCTGCCCACTCCGTTTCCAGGGCGACGTACTGCGCCCCGCGACTGTTCTCCAGCGTCAAAATGGCGTCGTTGATGTAATTCGTCAGGGCGGCGCCCGTATGACCGGCCGCCCGGCCCTGCTCATCAAAAATCAGCACGTACGCCGCACGCTCTTCTGCCGTGAAGGCCACTCGCAGCACGTTGCCGTCGCCATCACGAATCACGCCGCCGGGCTGCTCACGCCACTGCCAGTACAGATCGTATTCGTTCTGCTTGTTGACCCGAAACGCGTTCTTAATCTCCGCACGTTTGGCCAGGGCTGAAGCGCCCGTCAGTTCCAGATCCTGCCACAGGCCGCTGGCCAGTTCATTGCGCGTTCGTTCATCCCGCTCTTCTGCATTGTTGGCGTCAATCAGAGAACCGGCCTTGATATTCAGGTCGACGTTGCCCGTCGCCGAGTGGATCGATCGCACGTGCAGATCGCCCACCACTTCCTGCAGATAGATGTGGCTTTCCGCCGTCGCATCCAGAATCTGCGTATTGGCGGCTCCCGTGTCGATTCGCAGAATCGCCGCGCTGGCACCGATGCCTGCTGAACCGGCATCCAGCAAAATGGTTCCGCCTTTGACATTGGCGGCCACTGTGCCGTTCACCTGAGAGATGCCCGCCTCTCCGGTCAGCGTCACAGTCGCATTGCCGGTCGAGACAATGGTGTCCACCGGCAGGACGCCGGCGGTTTCTGTGATTGTGATCACTCCCAGCGCAGAGGCAGAAACGCTTGCCGTGGACACATCGGCCGTATTGGTTCGCACGCCCGTAATCGCACCACCGGAAGACGTCAGATCGATCACCCGCCCACCGACGGCTCCCGAGACATTAGCCTGCTCAATGCCGGCGGAAGACGTAATTGTCGTGGTTCCACTGGGGTTCAGAATCTGACCATCGATGATCACCTTCCCGCCATGGTTGGACGTGATCGTCACTGCGGCTTCTGCGTGGCCAATGAAGTCCAGCGTGATGTCTTTGTCTGCCTGGAACGAATGCGTGGACGTGGTCTGCCTTCTTTCTGTCACCGTCCACCGCTGGAACTCGGTCTTCTTGCCATACCAGGTCGTTTCTGACCACTGACGATCCAGTGTTCGCACCGGCGCTGGATCGGCCGGCGTTTTGGTTTTGAAGTGGTAGTCTTTCTGGTGTTCGGCCTGACCTGCGGCAGACTTATAGAAGTATGTCCCCTGCTCCAGCAGATGCGGACCGCTGAGAACTTCGGTGTGCGGACCGGAGCGAATATTGGCTGGGTCGGCGGCGAGTGCGTCAAAGCTCAGCCAGCTCGACGTTCCGTAGGTGGTTGTTGTCCGGGTTTCTGTTGTCTGGCCAATGGCGAAACCGTAGCGCCAGTTGTCGGCGGGGCTGTAGGTGCCGTCCGCCGGCGTGAGCGCGCCGGGCGTGTTGCCATAAATGGTGGACGTCGGATTGCCGGCGCCGTTGGGCTTGGCCTTGTCAATGATGGCCAGACTGCCCGGCCCCGCCTGAGAGGCGTCCAGGTCATCGACCACGATATCTGACGTGGTCTCATTTTCGATGTTGATCTTGCCGTAGCCACTGAGCACGCGAATGGTGCCCGCCCCGGTACTAAGGATGTGTCCGGTGAGAACCACATTGCCGCCGGCGACCCGCAGATCCTTCACAATGATGCGGTCGAGCGTACGGTCGTAGAGCACATCAAAATCGGTGTTATCCACAGTCAGTCGCGTGAACCGCACACTGGAACCACTGTTTTTGATGGTGTTGATTTGCGCCTGCACGTCGGCGTCCAGTTCCAGTGTGTAATCTTCTTTGCCGCTTTGAATCAGGCCATTGATGTTCAGGTACTCAGCCGTGATCAGCACGGTATTGGCCGTGATGCCGTTGCCCTTGTTGGTCGTGGATGCCAGCGAGTTCAGGGCGGCCGTCTTATCGTAGGCGGCAATACCATTGCCCAGCGTGCTCAGATCGCCGTACGGATCACCGCCCACACTGAACGCACTGCCACCTGCGTTGATCGACACAGTTTCCTTACCGACAATCGACAGTGTCTTCGCATCAATCGTGCCATCCACGACAACATCGCCGCGCGAGTTGGTCAGCGTGACGTCCGAGGTCCGGGCGTCAATTTCTCCCGAGACAATCAGCGCCGGATTCGGATATTCAAAACCGGCCGGGAACAGCGCGGGGTCGTAAACGAAGGTATTGGCGTTGAATGTATTGGTCACGCTGATGGCCGGCGTGGCCGCACCACTGGTGCCACTGAAGCTGAATCCGGCCGAGCCGGTGCCGTGGCCCGCCTGATTACGAGCCGTCACTTCCGCATTATTGGCCACCCCAACGCCGTTGAACTTCACACCGCCGTTGGTGGTGGGGATGGTGATGCCTTCCAGTTCCAGCTGAGCGGGCGTGTTGTTGGTGATGGTCACATTGGAATCACCCGGCGCGGTCAGACCACCGGATCCCACAAACGCGCCACCGCGGACATCCACACCGCCGGCCGTCGCACGAAACGGCGCGACAGTGGCCGTCATCACGTAGACCTCTTTGGTGGTGAACGTGTAATTGCCGGAAGCGTGGGCAATCTGAGCGGCCGTCTGACTGTCTGTGGACGTAATGATGGTTCCTGTGGAATTGCGGAACTCACCCAGCCCCCGACTGAACAGTTCGCTTTCCAGACGCTTGATCTCTGATCGGGAATAAGCGGCCAGTGCCGGATCATCCGCGCCATACTGAGCCAGATTGCTGCGGTGTGTCTGCAGTTGAGCGGCCAGACCGCTTTGCAGCTGTTCGCGTCCCTGACGCACGACCAGACCGGGGGTGGCCACGATGGCTGACGGATTGATCGAACCGTCCTTAACGTCCCAGCCTTCCGGCTGACCGCTGGTGGCGTTGATCGTCCCCAGTGTGATCGAACGCACACGTTTGGTGCCGGTTTCCAGCTTGCCATCCACGCGCACCAGACCGGTGGCTGCCGTGTCGACCGTACCGCCGATTTCCGAGGAACCGCCCAGCGCACTGTCGATGGCGTCGGCCGCCGCGCTGGCCCAGTTGGTGGCCTTGGCGCGGGCCTTCATGTCGGCCTGTTTGAACTGATTGGCGTACAGTTTGATATCGCCGGCGGATGCCAGATGGGCCTCGGGGTCGGTGCCCGTCGATTTCTTCTGGATGTCAATCAGGTTTGCCTGCGCGACGTTCGCCCGTGCGTCCACGCTGTCAGCCGGAATGGCGGTGCCGGCAAAGGCGTCGGTTTCCGAAGAAATCTGATACCAGTCGCGATTGAAGTCCTCGTCCATCCCGGCCAGCAGCACAATGTCGCCATCAGCCGTCAGGTTGGAGCTCCCGCCCACACTCACCGTGTTGTTCTGACGAATGTCGGATTTTGCGTCGGCATCTGCGACAGACGCCAGTCCTCCCAGCGTTTCCACGTAGGTGGTGGTGCGAGCCGTGCCTTTGCCGCGGGCCGACAGCTCAATGTCGCCCACACTCGTGAGGTTCGCCCCTTCGCCGATGACAACGGCCGAGTCCATCGCGTGCGAAGAGCCCTGCGCCGTGCGAATGATGCTGTCCGCACCCACGCCGCTGCCCAGAGCAATCGTCGTGGTAAACTTGACTTTGTCGTGCGCGATGACGTCGTTGAGCGACCGCACATAGAAATCCCCGGGATCCGCTTCGGAACCGGTCATCGTCAGGCGGGCACCGCCCTGAATGTTGACCTTCGAGTTCAGCCCCAGGACCGTCTCGCTCTTTGCTCCCGCTAATGAGAAGGCTCCCCCCGCCTTGCCGGAAATGTTGTTGCCGATCGACGGCTTGCGGTACACACTGCCGGCATCGATTTCGAACTCTGTGGCAGTGATGTCGACACTGTCATCAAAATCGACCATCACAGGTCCGGACACGGTATTGGCGACGGATGCTCCAGAGCCTGCCAGCAGGCCACCGGCAAACGTACTCACACTGCCGTTCAGCTGTGAACGACTGATGGCCGACGCCGCAAACCCGCCGGTCAAAACCAGCGTGGCATCACCGAGATTTGTGGTCACAGCGCCCGTCTGGTTTGTCCGTGCCGAGGCAGAAGCGCCGGCCGCCACGCCGCCGCTGCCCGCCTTATTTTCGGCAAACTGGGTGTGGTTGCGGGTGGCTCCGATCGCCACACTCCCGCCGGTCAGCGTCACGTTGTCAGCGATGCTGGCCGTGACCGGCGTGTTGGAGGTCAGCGACGAGGAACTGATGCCTGCGGCCAGCAGACCGGCCGCGTAACTGTCAGCTCGCGCGTATTCATCTGCCACGCTGGACGCCACAATGTTGGTGGCACCGGAAACATTCATCACAGATGTGCCCAGCAGACCACTGGTCACCGAGCCGCCGTGTGTGACCTGCGTCCTGGTAGAATCAATGCCGATCAGACCACCCGATCCACCAAACGTGGACGCCGTCACCGTGCGTCCGACTGTCGGCGTTTTGGTATTGGCTGCCAGAGACAGACTGGTGGCTGTGATGGTGCCTTTGGCAGTAGCCGTGACGACCGGCGAGATGTTGATCGTGCTCTTTGAAGCGCCCAGGGCCAGCGCTCCCGCCTGGAAGCCGACCGATGTGGCCGTGGCTTTGGGTGTCATCGTCGCCGCTGCACTCACGCCTTCGGCTGTCAGTGAGCCGGCTTTGGTGTCGATGGTCGCGCTGACGGTGGGAGAAATGGTAATCTGCGTGTTTGATCCACCGCCCGCTACCGAGATCGGGCTGGCCGCAATGCTGGCCGCCGCCGTGTTGCTGGTGGCCGTGGCCGTGTGTGTGGCCGACAGCGCCAGATTGCCACCCAGCTTCAGTGTGCCGCCATCCGTGTACGCACGCGTGGTGCCATTGATGGTGTTGATCGAGGACGCTCCGCCACCGGAAATGCCCGCCAGACCGCCGGAAATAGCGGCCGCCACGGAGGTGGCTGTGATCGTGGCGTTCTCTACGGCTTCCACCCGCAGGGCCTCTGACACCCTGGCCCACAAACTCGTGTCGCCGTAGTTCTGCGTCGAAAGATTCTGGCTGGACAGATCAGTCCAGAAGGCCGTGTTGGTGAAGTTCTCGCCGGACAACGTGATGGTGTCAATGTTGCGCCATCTTGACGTCACCGTGTAGTCTTCCGCCGTCAGATCGACCGTCGCGTCGGATCCCAGGAACTGATACAGCCCACCGCGAACCCCTTTCCCGGCAGCATGATCCAGCGCGACCAGCACCCGTTCGTTCGTCTTGATGGCCTGACTGCCGGACTGAGACTGCAGCGTCTTCTGCGCTTTGAACTGGTAAAAACCACCGACCGTTCCCCCGCCCAGGTGACCGCCTGCCACCTGCACGATCTGACCGGGGCCCACCGCCACGGCAGACGCGGCATTGGATTGATGATCGGGGGTGAAGCCCTGGAACTGATATACGGCTCCTGCCCGCGCTGCGCCTGTCGGCAGCGCGCCACTGGCGATCTCCACCCGATCGCCCGCATTCAGCGTGCTGGAGGTCGCACTGGACAGATGATGAATGCGTGAGGAGACCGTGGCATTTTTTATGTAGCTTTCCACCACGTTGCCGATTTCGTTCTCTGCCAGAGAAACGGCAATCGCGCCCGCGCCGCCCAGACCAACCGCCACGGAAGCGGCCGCGGCACCCGCATTGGCGTTGATCGTGGACGTGTCCTGTGCCTTTATGGTGCCCCCGGCACTCTGCACGCCAGCGCCCAAAGATCCGTCAATGTACGCTTTGACCGTCTGCTTGATCTTGTTTTTGGTGGTCGTGCCGGCGCCGGCTCCCGCCAGCGCGACACCCGGTGAGGCGGCAAAGGCGGCCGCTGCGGTCGCCACCGTGGTGTCGACGGTCGCTGTGGTGATGGCCGTCTGATTCAGACTGCCATCCACCAGCACTTCTGACCCGCTGATGTAGGCCCGCACATTGGCCCCGGCCGCTGCTGTGCCGTCCAGGTTGTAGCCAATATAGTTTTCCGCGACGCTGGCACCCACGGCCACACCGGCCGCCAGCCCCCCGCCTCCGGCCGCAGCCGCCGAGATTGCCACAATCTTCGCGTCGATATCTCCCGTGGAGGCCGCGTTCAGATTCAAATCTCCGGCCGATCGCACGCGGGACCCGCCGCTGATGTAGGCATCCACATCCGTGCGAATCACATTCGTTGCGTCCGCACCGCCCCCCGCAAACGACACGGCCGCGCCGCCACCGCTGACCGACACACTGGCCGCCGCCGTCTGTGAAGTGATTGTGGCCGCGTCTTCCGCCTTGACGGTCACATTGCCGCTGCGGGACGCGACAGACGTGTCCGCATTGGTGATATTCGCGCGGATGTCATTGTCAATTTCGTTGGACGCCACGGCAACGGACACAGACACAGCCACGCCCACCGCCCCCGCCGAAGCGGCCACAGCCGCTGAGCCCACATCCGCTTCGATGATGGACGTATCTTTGGCCGCCACCTCAATGCTGTCCGCCACGATGCCAGCGCCATCGCCGTCGATTTCGGCGATCACATCCATCGCGATACGATTTTTTGCCCCCACACCAGCCCCGCTGAGGCCCACACCCACGGCACCAGCGCTGAGCGCCACACTGCCGGAAAACAGTGTCACGTCAATGGACGACGTGGCCGTGGCTTTGATCTTCAGATCATCGGCCGCCGTGATTTGAGAGTTCAGCGAACGAGCCACCACCTGCGAGGTGGCGTCCTGCAGATCGACACGCTCCCAGGCGGCGCGATTGCCAAAGTCTTCATTGTTGAGCACCACGTTGCTGCGCGTGGTGCCCCGATAGCGATAGACTTCACCACTGCGAACGCCATCGCCAATACGCACCGTCTGTCCGCTGGTCAGCGACGTGACCGTCTGTCCGGTGCTGTAGTTGGTCGAGACCACCGGCAGTACCTTCTTACCGATGATATTGCGGCCCAGCCCCACACCGATGGAAGCCCCCACGCCGACCGCCCCCACGCCGACTCCCGCAGACGCACTGAAGATGAACGCCGAAATGTCGCTGTCGCCCGTGGCGTCAATCACCACGTCATCGGCAGACGTCAGCACGCTGGCACTGGTGATCGCCTGCGTGGACGTATTGACGTAATTCGCCGCATCAGCGCCCGCTCCACTGACACCCACGCCCACTTTGCCGCCGGCGATCGCCACCGACGCGGCGGCCGCCATCACATCGACACTGGCCGAAGAACTGGCCTTCACATTGAGATGACCGCTTTGTGTGGTGATGCCGTCGTTGGCATTGCGGATCTGCGCGATGGCCGTGCTGGTGATATCGTTACGGGCGATGGCTGCCCCAATAGAAACAGCAATGCCCGCCACACCAAAACCGGCCGCCACAGAGGCCGCTCCGGCGAAGGCGCTGATGGACGAATTGTCGGTGGCGATCACGTCCAGACCGGCCGCTTCGAATTTTCGCGTACCGCTGGTGGTCCCATCGCCATTGATCTCGGCCAGCACATCCATGCGAATTGTGTTGCTCGTGTAGACACCGCTGCCAGCGACACCCACGCCCGCTTTTCCGATACCAACGCCCACTGCCCCGGCAAACACCAGCGTGCCGATGCGCTGATTGGCAATGGCCTTCACGGTCATCTGTCCGACGGCATCCACTTCGCTGTCGGTGACGGTGGCCGTCGTGCGAGCTACGTTGGCGGATCCGTTATCAGAGCATATCAAATTATCCGCAAAGGAAACGCCCAGATAGACGCCCACACCGGCCGCACCACCGCCCACCGCCAGTGAAGCCGCCAGCACGGCGGAGTTGATAACAGCCGAGTTGGTGGCATTCACCGTCACCTGCCCCGCACTGGCGATAACCGCATTGTCCAGCTTCGCATCCGTCTTTGTGAGGATGCTGTTTTTGACAACCGCACCAGCGCCGGAAAAGGCGACGCCCGTTTTGCCGATGGCGACTCCTGCAGCCGCTGCGGCGCCGACCGCCTGCACGTTGGTGCGTGACACCTCAATTTTTGTGGCATCCGTCGGATGCACGTTCAGTGTATAGCTGTGCCCGCTGCCAGTCACCAACAGCCACGACACGCCTTTTTTCAGCGTGGACAGCTTCAGGTCCGGCTGCACCAGTTCCCAGCGCGTCGTGTTGGCGAAGTTCTCGGTGGCCAGATTGATGGTGCCCGAGGCCAGCTTAAAGCGATAGATCTGCCCGCCCACACCACCGCCCGCATAGCCACTGTGCAGTCGAATCTGATCGCCCTGCACAAGTGCCTGCGAAGCATTAACGGCTTCGTGATCGGCATCCGTAACGGATGCCGCCAGCAACTGCCAGCGCCCAGTCACCGCGAAGTTCTCGGTCGTCAGATCAATCGACAGATCGGAGGCCCCCAGATAGCGATACACCCGCTCGGTGACGCCACCGCCCGTATAGCCTTCGGGAACGCTGACCGTCTGATTGGCGGCAATCGTGGCCCGCTTGCTGACGGTTTCGTAACGCCAGTCGGCCAGAATACCGTGTTTTTTTGGCAACGTGATGGCGTTGCTCGGCGCCGTGGAAATGGCGGTCGCCAGAGCATTGAGGATGGCCGCATCCCCTGTGGCGTCCGCCTGCGCTTCGTTGGTGCCCGAAGTATTGCCGTTATCGCCGTCGGCCGTGGCCGCATCATCCAGTCGCGAAGCCGCTGTGACCGCACCGCTGTTGAACGTAAAGTCAAACAGCTTGGTGCCGCTGGACAGAGCGGATACGTGGACGCCGTCACCAGTGCCCGTTCCGGTTGCCGTGACGGTTGCATTCCCGCTGATGGAAGCGTCCGCTTCGCTGCTGATTTCGTTGAACGCCAGTGACAGACCAATGTTGACCGAAACCGCCACCTTGCCCACAGCGGCAGAGACCGCCGCCGCCCCGGCGATCGCGTTGATGGACGATCCATCATCCGCCGTCACGTCAACGCTTTTGGCGACAATCGTGCCACCAATGATGCGGCCCTTTACATCACTGCGAATCGTGTTCTCTGTGTAGACGCCCGCCGCAGCCACCGCAATCGCCGCTTTGCCGGCTGCAACGCCCGCGGAGCCGGTCAGCACAACGGCTTC